>JAYRWX010000014.1:0-39035 GCA_041917795.1 Verrucomicrobiales bacterium | reverse complement strand
GAGCTGACGCCGACGAAGCTCGCGCCGCTGATCCGCGAACTGCAACCTCAGCCAGCATGGCGCGAGAAGTCGACCAGTGCCGACCGATCCGCTGCCGCTTGACCGGCAGTTCGATGCGAGGTCGATTTATTGACGGTTACGTCGCAGACGCCAAAAGTCTCTCAGATGCGTTGAAAGCAGCCGAGCGGCTGATTGAGGCGAGTAGCGAAGTAGAAAGCCTTAATTCAGAGTGAACCCACTCCTCAAACCTCCTCCTCCAACATCTGCCCGTGCTCCTTCAGCCAAGCCTTCGCCTTCTCGGCATTGGCGACCTTCGCACGCACGATATTCCAGAACCTCGGGGTGTGGTTGCTCTCGAGGAGATGGGTCAGCTCGTGGACGATGACGTAGTCGATCACGAACATCGGGGCTTTGATGAGTCGCCAGTTGAAATTCACGTGGTCCTTCACCGTGCAGGAGCCCCAGCGGTAACGGTTGTCCACGATCTTCACCGCTCCGATAGAGACGCCGAGTTCGCTGGCGTGACGTTCGGCCCTGGGGAGGATGGTCTCGCGTGCCCGGTCGAGATACCAGGCCTTCAGGACCCCTCGCCGCCCTGCCTGTTGGACAGGCGGAATCCGGAACTTGCGGGAAAACTCCACTCCCCCGCTCTCGGTTTCGGCGATTTCGATGCGGTATTCGCGACCGAGGTAGAGGGCCGACTCCCCATTCGCCACCTCTTTGCCGGGAGGATGCGGCAGATCCTGATACTTCTGGGCATGGCCCACCTTTTCGAAGAGCCACTGACGCTTGCTCTCGACTACCTTGCGGATGGCCTCATCGCTCGCCGTGGCCGGTGCGTGGACGACGATGGACCGATCCCGCTCCACCGTGATGGTGAGCTTCTTGCGCCGGGGCGAGCGGACTATCTCGTAGCTCAGATCCATCACGGAGCGTAGAGGATGGTATCGTGGTTCTTCTCCGCGATCTCCATGAGACGGCTGTTGATCACCCTCCGCTTCTCCACGATGCCCGGCAGCTTGGAGAACGCTGGCTGGAGTAGGATCTTCTGGATGTCGGCGACCAGTTTGTTCCGCGCTGGGATGCTCTCCCAAAAGCCGGTCAGCGCCAACTCACGCTCCAGCTCTGCGTAGAGTTCCTGAGTCAAGCCCACGAGCAAACTGATCTTCTCGTCTTTCGACAGGCCATAGGTCACGGGTGGTTCATTCACGATCACCTCTCCGGCACTTGTCGGTCCTTCCCCGAAAATCTCGCGGCGCAACATGTTGAAAATTGGCATCTGCTTTTTCCGGTGCAGCCCGTAGGTCGGTTCCTTGCCGGCACTGAGGATGCGCTGGCGCAGTTTCTCCAGCTCCTCGTAGATCTTGTTCCAGTTCGAGGCGAACTCTTCCAGGATCTGACGCAGGGCCTCGGCAAAGGACGCCTTCAGTTCGGGGTCGTCGTCCATCTCGACATCGAGGTGGTGGCGGACGGCGTGTTCGATCTCCGCTGCCTTCGTCTTCACCCGGTCGTGCTTCTTGACCTCCTTCTGAAAGTCTTCGTCGAGGATGGAGATGGGCTTCACCTTTACATCCACGCCCTTCGACTCGAGGTAAGCATCCACGATCTTGCGCAACTTGGGCGGGATGCCCTTCATGCTGAGACGTCCGTCGCGCAGGTGTTTGCTTGCCAGCGCCTGGACCTCGGCGAGAGCCTCGTAGTCTCCGATGTAATCGAGTGCTTCCTTCGCCGGGAAAACGAGGTTCAGGTTTTTCGTGAACTTCTTGAAGAGCGCGAGAAACTGGAAGCGAAGATCTTCGTCGTAGAAGAGATCGTAGAGTGCATCGTGATCAGTGAGATCGCTAAGTCCGTGTTTTTTCAGGAGGGCGAAGATCTCGTCGTGGCTGTTCTCCAGCTCGCGCAGTTCCTCCTCGGGGAAACTCAGGGCGTCGATCACTTCCTGCTGCTCGCGTTCGTCGTAGCTATCCAGCGCCTTTTTGAGATGGTGCCCGATGCCGACGTAGTCGACCACAAATCCCTTGTCCTTGCCCTCACCGCCGACCCGGTTGACGCGGGCGATCGCCTGGAGGAGACCGTGATTGACGATGATCTTGTCCAGATACATGACCTGCTCCACCGGGGCGTCGAAGCCGGTCAGCAGCATGTTATTGACGATGATGATTCCGATGTCGCCCTTCACCCCCTCGTCTTCTTTGTCGAAGGGAAGTTTGAAACTCTTGATCACGGCGGTGTGTCGCGAGGCATCGGTGTAGGCCTTCAGGTGGAGTTCGTCGTTGTGGTTTCCCGATATGACCACATCGCTCTTGAGCCGCTGCAGCGTCTCCAGCTCGGTCTTGTCGGCATTGCGGCCCTCCGCTTCGCCAATGGCCTCCTTGATCGCTTCGTCGACGTGCTTCTTGTAGCGGACCGCCGCCTCGCGGGACGTGGCTACGATCTGGGCCTTGTAGCCATTGGGGAAGACGTGGGTGAGGTAGTGCCGCACCATGTCCCGCGCCTTCGCCGCGATCGTCGTGTCGGCTTCAAGATAGGAACGCCGTCCCCCGGCCCCCATGATCTGGAGTTGTTCCGGCAGGGTGTAGTCGTGGAAGACATCCTTGAACATCGCATCCATGCCCGCGGTGTCGGTCACCTCCGCGTTGTGGGTGCGTCCCTCGTAGACGATCTCGAGCGTCACCCCGTCGGAGATGGCCTGCCGCATCGTGTATTTGTCGATGTAGTCGCCGAAGACCTTCTCCGTCTTGTCGATGGGCGTACCGGTGTAGCCGATGCGGGTCGCGTTCGGGATACCCTTGTCGAGATTGGCGGCGAGCTTTGAATACTGCGAGCGGTGCGCCTCGTCCGTCATCACGAGGATATGGTTGCTCGGGTTCAGCTCCGGGAACATCTCCGTCAGGTCCGCCTCGCGGAACTTGTGGATCATCGCCATCACCAGGTCCGAGGCGTCGCTCGCGAGCAGCGCCTTGAGCGAGGCGATGCTGTCGGCCACCTTTACCGTGTAGCCGATGCTCTGGCTCGTCTCGCTGAGCTGCGCTTCCAGCTGCGTGCGGTCCGTCACGAAAACGATTTTCCATTTTGACAGGGAAGCGTGCCGGTACATCTCGCGCACCATGAACATCATCGTCAGCGACTTGCCGCTGCCCTGGGTGTGCCAGATGATGCCGCTGCGCTCGCGCCGGTTCTTGCCCTCGAGGAGGCGTTTCACCGCCAGCTTCACGGCGCGGAACTGCTGGTAGCGGCCCACGATCTTGATCAGCTCTCCTTTGCTGTTGGTGCCGAAGATCGTGTAGGTGCGGAGGAGGTCGAGCAGGTTGCCGTGATCGAGCATGCCTGCGACGAGGCGCTGCTGGGCGTTTGGCCCGCTCGTGCCGTGCTCGAGCTCGTCGATGGACCGGGGAAAGGGATCGGACCAGCGGTAGAAGAGCTTTTCTGTATGGGTCGTGATCGTGCCGAACTTCGCCTCCTGCCGGCACGTCGCGACCACGAACTGGTTGTAGTAGAAGAGCGGGGCGCTGCCCTCTCCTTTCGCGCCGCGTTGCTCGCTGTAGCGCAGCAGTTGGTCGATGGCCTCGGGGATGGGCTCCTTGACCTTGGGGGACTTGCACTCGATCACGACCACGGGGATGCCGTTGAGGAAGAGGACGATGTCCGGGATGATGTGGTGCTCGGTGCCGAGGATGCGCACCTTGAGCTGGCACACCGCGATGAAGCGATTCCTCTCAGGATGATCAAAGTCGATGAACCGCACCGTCGGGCTGCGCTCGCCCGTCTCCCGGTTTTCGGCGATGCTCGCCCCCCGGGTGAGGAGCTCGAAGACGTGCTGATTATTCTGGAGCAGGTTGCCGCCGGGGAAGCTGGCGGTGAGTTGCTTCACCAGATCCTCGACCTGGTCGTCCTCCAGCCATGGTTGGATCAACTTCAACTGGCCACGCAGGACCGCCGTCATCACGACCTCGGTGAAGTTCGTGCGGTGGCTGTCGGCGGGCCGCTGCTTCGCGTCGAGGTCGAGGATTTCCCAGCCGAGCCCCGAGAGCTGGTCGAGCAACGGCTTCTCGACGTGCTGGCGCTCGTCGATGCGGACCTGGGTTGCCTTCGATTCGCTGCTCATGGGATCTCGTTTTCAGCCAGCCAGCGCTTTCCGGCAGCGGTGAGGCGGTATTTCTGGAGGCGGCTGTTCGGTTTGTCGGGGACGGTCATCTCGATCAGCCCGTCATCCAGCAAGGGCCTCAGCACTTGGTTCCTGAACTTGGTTCGGTCGGATCGGTTCGCAATGGCCATCAAGTCGCCTATCTGGCTTCCAACCAAACACTTGCGAAGGATCTCGACTTGGTGCCGACTTAGTGCCGACTTGGTGCCGACTTCGGTAGTGCCTTCCTCCGCCCAGGCCGTCGCTTTCGCATGCACCGGCAACCGGATCAGGAAGTAGGTGCGGTCCTCATCGGTCTCGAACTCGGGTGCAGGCGATCCGTTGGCGGCCATCGCCTTGATGATTTTCGAGATCCCGGTCGAGCGGCCTTCGGTGAGATCCAGCTCTTTCAGAAACTCTCCGATGCGACGGTTGCGGTAGCGACGCGACACGGCCTTGCCCTGTTTCAGATCCTCAAGGCGGATGGATCGATCCGGCCCGGGAAAGCTCAGTACGACCATCTCCTCGGGCGTGATCCTTACCTCGATGGGTTCGCGGATCTCGTAGGATCGGTGGTAGACGGCGTTCACCAGCGCCTCCTCGACGGCGGCGTAGGGGAAGTTCCAGAACCGTTCCGCCTCGGCCCGCTGCGGGTGTTTGACGACGGTCTGCTTCAAGTGGGTGGCCTGGATGTGACCGAGGGCTTCGCGGGTGATGCGGGAGAGCGGTCCCTCGAAGGTCTTTTCATCAAAGCGGTCTCCGCCCGGCCCTTCGGGGAACCAGACCACATCGATCTGCGTCGCCGGGAAGAAGACCGCCGGATGCTCGTTGAAAAACAGCAGCCCCACGTTTTTCGGCCGCGGGTCCTCCGTCGGACCGCCGACCACGATCATTTGGCGGCCGAGGGCCTCGGCCCCGAGATCACGGGCAGTCTCGGCGAGATCGCTGCCCACCTCGAGCAGGAAGTCCTCCATCAGCCGTGGAGAAAGATCCGCCAACGTGGCCTCGTGGCTGAAGCGGTCGTCGTAGGGGACTTTGGCGGTGAGGCTGATCAACTCCTGCTCGACTTCCCCCTTGGCCTCGACCGTGCTGGAGTAGCGCCGGATGAAGTAGCGGTATTCCTTGTGCTTCGCGGTGACCGACTTCGGCACCTTGTAGGGACGGTTCTGCCCACCCGGAGCCCAAAGCACCAGCAGCGTTAGCCCCTCCCATCGCTCGACGCTCAGCAGCGGGAAATACGGCGGCTGGATCAGGTTACAGTGGGCCAGCAACTCGCGCTGGATCCGGTCGAGGTCCTCCTCGCGCAAGCCGACCGGAGGAAAGACCGGGACACCCGCCTCGTCACAGTCCTGCCCGATCACGACATATCCGCCACCGAGATTCTCGAAGTCGTTCGCGAACGCGCAGAGAGTGCGCAGGATCGCATCCGGATTCCAGCCCGCCTTGTATTCGATGCGCTCCCCTTCCACCTGCCGCTGACGGAGGAGGTTTTCGAGATTGATGGGAAGGCTGGAGGGCATGGGTGGATCAAATCAAGAACCAAAGTCCGCCTTGATCTGGTAGTGTTCTCGGATCTTCGTCAGGACTTCGTGATGGTTCTTCTCCAACTCGAGCGGAGTCCACTGCACGTTTTGCAGAACTCGTAGCGAGTTCGGACACGTATTGATTTTTTTGGCGAAATACTTCGTCTTCTTAAGATCGTAGTCCGAGTTTCCCTGAGAGGTATTCTTTCGCGTCGTGATGAGCACCAGGTTCCCTAACCGGTCCACCCACTCACTCCTTTGTTCATCGGTGAAATCTTGACGCCACTGGCTATCCGCTGCCGGGTTTTGAGGCAGGACGTGCTCGACAGACAACGACTCCACCGCGAGACGATGAGAGTCGTCTCCAAAAAGAAAGTCCAGTTTGATCAAGAGGTACCGGGTGAATCGACGCCCGTAGACGGAGGACTCCACGTTACGGAGGAAGCTGACTTCGTCGATCTCGAAGCACGAGTCAGCGAAAAGGTCACCTGGCTTTTCGGCACCCTCGATCGCTTTGATCACCTGATTCATCCGTTCGATCCGATCTGTCGGGGTGTATTGAGAGATCCAGTCCGCCGAGAATTTGTTGTCCAGCTTTGTCAGGAACTCGACCAATCCCTCGTATTTGAATTTGTCAAAATAGCGCAACAGGGGCGGAACCCAATCCGTCGAGGGCAAACCCGTCTGCATGACTTTGATCAGGTTATCGAACTGAAAGCTACCCCCGGTGTGGTCGTAATTGTTTCCCCCAAGAAGAGCCTCGTGGTGGCGCAGGTAACGCTCGATGAGTTGAAACGTGTCGACACCCTTCTTCAGCATGGCCGGCTTCTTCTCTCCGGTGGATTTGTCGCGCTCCTTCGGGTCGTAGATCTTGTGTTCGAACTCCTGAAGCAGGTTCAACCGGGCCTTGTCCTTAAGCAAGATCGTCCGCAGGTGATTCAAAAACCGGTCGAAGTCATCACCCAGTTCGCTCTCGGCTTCCTCCCAAATCTTCGCGTAGCGGATCTTGTCGCTGTCCTTGGTGAGCGCCCCGAGATTCAGGGATTTCAGGATGTCGCTGTTGCGGAGCGGAACCCCCCGATCATTCAGGATTGTGAAGAGGCGGAACGCATCGTCGAGATCCTGCGTCGCCACGTAAATGAGAAGCACCTTGTTGAGCAGAAACTGGAGCAGCTTCTCCGGTGATACGGAACGCTCTTTGTCCTTGAAGAAGCGTCGGATCTCAAGGATGGCGCGGGACATGTTCTGGAGGGACTTGTCGTCCGTTGTGGTCGGTACCTTCTCCAGATCGCTCTCGCGATCCGTGCCCCCTTCGGTCTTCACGAACTCGTCGACGAAACGCTGCACCTCTTCGCGAATGGCGAACATAAGACGGTTGCGCTCGGGGATATTACGATACGCACTCCCCTTCTGGTAAATGCAACTGTGGCAATCCTTCTTCGCCTCGGGATCCTCGGAAAGATCCCTCATGCACGCGAAGAGCATCAGCAGCGTCGTCATCCGCTGTTGCCCGTCGAGGAGGTCGTTCTCGTCGAATTCCTGTCCGTCCTCGGCACCCGCACGCTTTGATTGGAAAACGATGGAACCGAGGAAGTATTCCTGGTCCGGCTTTTCCTTGAGGGCGTAGGTCAGGTCGTCGAGAAGCTCGTTCACCTCGTCGGAGGACCAGATGTAGGGCCGCTGGTATTCAGGGACCCGGAACCAGAGCCGGGAAAAGATGTCCTTGATGAGGATTTTTTCGCTTTTGATTTCGTGTTCTTTGGACATGGATTCTCAGGATTCTAACGAAGGAAAAAATATGCCGCGACGCAGATCAACGTGGCGACCACAACAAACGAAAAGCTGAGTGGAATCTTATCTCTAAAGAACCGAAACTTCTTCTGTTCATCGATCCATTCGATCTGGTGTTGCCAGAAAAACTTGTAATGCGCATACCAGTCGCTGAGCAGAATCTGATCACTAATTCCAACCCCTGAGAACTCGCGCTCAATCTCTTCAAGCTCTGCGACGAACGGATCCATCGGCACTTCGTCGGAATTCTTAACTCTGTAGTAAAGAATCTTCAGCTTTCCTAAGAGCCGGGTTAGTTCGATTGCGGCACGATTGTAATTCTCCTTTTCCCGATCGTAGTGGCTGATGCAAATCCCCATTACTCCAAGAACTATAAATGCAGCGGAGAAGACCTTAGTAGATAGCTCTTCCATGAACAATCCGAAGACCCCGACGCCTGTCGAAACAAAACCGATAAAACTCGGAATCTTCGAGACAATGTCATAGGTCGCAAAATGCTTCTTTGCTCCGAACCCGACGTTGTATCCCGCCTCGGCGATGCTCCTTAAGAGATCATTCTTCTTCATATTCTTTAGAGTTAGAGGATATCGGCACATGAATTCTGTCCTTCGCGACTACAATCCCGTCCTTGACGATGAAACACTCGACAACATGGTCACCTTTGAAATTGGTGGTCTCTGTCCTTTCGCCCCTTCCCTTGTCAGGAATAATTTGCCCCCGGACTTTGTCCTTCCTACGAGCGATCTCACCACGATTAAGAACCTTCCATTTAACGTCGAACGGTGCCGGAACATCGTTCTCGACGATTTTGAAACGTAGGTCCTTGTTTGCGAGGAGTGGATGCCCATTTTCGAGAATGAAACTAAGAACGACATCACGGAAGCCGTTTTGTTTCACCTCACAGTCAATCTTGAGGTTGTATCGAATATCGACCGGAAACTTGTCCTCGATGAACTCCTCGGTATTTCTCCAGGATGTGACCGCCCCTGCTGCCAGTTCGACCAACTCCTCAGATCGCGCCGGGAAGGGACGTCCAAAGACCTTCTTCCATTTCTCGTTTACTCCCTTGCTCCCTTGAGCCTCGATCGCTTCCACGCAGAGTTTGTGAGCCTTTTTCGCTTTCCCTTGAAAGCGCTTTTTAACAGCAACTCTCTGCCTGCTCCCCGGCGCGTAGTAGCAGTCTTGGTCCGGTTGATTGGCGAGATACGTGAAAAAGTCTCGGCACAAGCAATCGCATTTTGAGTAACCAGTGGAATCATATTCCGATGTGGATCTCAAAAAGTTGTAGGCAAGTGTATCGATCAGAAGCCCACCAATTCCGACGCCGTGCTTATTCTTCCACGCTCGCGTCATTTTGCAAAGACGACGCAGATTTCCATTTTTATCTCGGTCCGAAGTTGAAACTGCATTCATCTCTTCACGAGGCATTGTGATTTTCCAAGCACCGCCACCCTTTGTGTCAGGATATTTGTAGCTCCCGTCGTCCTGCTCGAAGACCGGCTGCACTTCGACGTGGAAATTTGTGTAGGTGACAGCGACAACAAATCGATCAACCTTCACTTTTGTGCTTGGATAGCGACGTAAAATTGCGGCCTTGGTATCTTGAAGCAACTTCTCTTGCTTTGAGTCTTTGTAGTTCACCCATTCTGACTTGGGCATGATATAAAGCATGTCCAGATCGGAAATTCCGTCGATTCCTGTCTTTCTTCCGAAGGAGCCGATCTGAAGAGTATTGGCCGTTTTTGAATCGGTATCGCGGAACTTCTGGTTTAGCGCCGAAGTCAACTCTCCGTATCGGAGACTGATCGTATCCGTGTTTTTGATTCCCAGATTCCCGAGGAAATCCTGAAACATCTCAGCAGTGGTCAAGAGAGGCCTCCTTTCCGTCGAGGAGTTGCGTCACTCGTCTGCGCCCGTTCAGCAGGTCTTGCATGAGGGTGGTCTTGATAGCCCTGCTCTTTTTGAGGTTTTCCAGTTCAATTTCGATCTCATCCGAGACCGCCTTCAGGGCCGCCTCGATCTTCACCATTTCATCGGGAGGTGGAACGGGGAGAAGTGTGGACCGAAGCGTGTCAGCCTTGATTGAAGCCATAATCCCTCCTTGCTCACCCTCCGCAAAGTGATGCAAAACCCAAGGGGCATGATTGACCTGAAGACACGCGAGGTACGGCGAGTATCGCTCGGGGTTCAATGATATTGTCCACGTGTGCTTCGAGGAAAGAGCAAGTCCGATGTCGTCGGGAACGACGCAGCACCTCCCCACGGTGCCCATGATCGTAATCATAATGTCGCCCGGTCGTACAAGATATCTTTTCAATGACTTTGCCTTTTTCGGTTCGACGAAGCGGGTAAAATCCGAAGCGAAGCGCTCTACATGGACATTGTCGATCCCAAGAAGTGGGACGCCCGATTCCACCAACTCGTCTTTCAGAAGCGCACTTCCAAACGGCCCGCTTCTCATCGGCGGATCTACCTTCGCAAGCAACTCGTCTATGCGACTAACCTCCCACTCCACCGGAATCCGCCCCAGCGGCGAGTCCTTGAACTCGTGGGTTTCCTCCGACCGGATGCGCCCGTGTTCGTCGATGCCGCGGGTGAGGAGGTCGTGCATCAGGCCGGTCTTGAGGCGCTGCTGCTTGGCGATGAGGGCCTCCGTTTGCTCGATCGCCCGGTCCACCGTCGAGAGGATGTCGGCGATCTTGGTTTGTTCGGCAATCGGAGGAAAAAGGAAATCCAGTGCTCCAAATGGCTTTGTGTTTATTGTCGTTCTTGTCGACCCGCCTGCTGCATCAATTATTTTTGTTTGTCCTTCGTAACTCTGGAGTTGGAAACAAACGAATCGGCTGTCGGCAACTTCGGGGTCGACTGTGATCTTGATGCAACTTGATGCTATTATTCCCCTTTCCCATCTGTCAGGGAAAAGAGCCACCTTGCCGATCGTAGCGCCAGTTTTTGCGACAACAACGTCATCCGGCCTCACTGTGCTTCGAGAAAGCCGATTTGCCTTCTCCTCGCTAATGAAGACGACACTATCGTAGAGAAATCTTCCCGAGAAGGACGTGTTAGTGATCCGGACGACTGGAACGCCTTCGTCAATGTAATCTGAAGCGTGTAGCTGCGTTCCAAATGGACCGTCTACGATCGCGTTTTTTCCGCGGGCTGCGACTTCAGACAAGGCTCTATGTGCGAGATCAGCACTCATTCCAAATACCCCAATCCCGTCAAAAACCCATCCAACACCCGCAGCGTCTCCGCCCGCCCGGCCTCAAGCTCCCGGCTCGAGACCGCGTATTTGTCCCAGAACAATTCAATGGCCTGGACCAGTTCGCGCTTCGCTGAGTTGAGGTAGCGGTTCAGCTCGGCGGTGGCGAGATCGTGAAGCTTTTTCAGGATCAGTGTCTTTGCCTCCTCCTCGGTGAGCTGCCCGCCAATGGCTAGAAAGATCGTGTCGGTCTTCGCGAGCCGTGCCTCGAGCGCCTTAATGTCCTTCCGCAGGGCGGTGATCTCCTTCTTGTCCTTCGTCGCGTGGAGCGCGGCGACCCGTTCCCGCGCCCGCGCGATGAGCTGCTCGCTCTCGGCCTTGTAGTCGTCGGCCCCGAGGCGCTTGAGCTGGAGCTTCAGGGCCAGCTCATCCGACAGGGTTTTGTGCTCCGCCTTACCCTCTTTGATCGCCTTCTCGAGGTCAGTGATGGCTGCCTCCTGCGCCTTCAGGGCGGCCATCTCCTTCTTCGCGGACTCGCCCTTGCTGCCCTTGAGATCATCGATGAGCGCCTTCAGCGCCTTCTTGATCACGGCGGCGGTGACGGTCTCGTCCTCGTCTGGTTCGTAGGCGGCGACTTCCTGCGCGGTCTCGACGGCCTCGGCGAGCTCGCTCTGCCGTTCGCTGATCTCTGCCTCGATCGCCTCGATGGCATCGGCCTCGGTCTGGAAGTAGGCGGCGACGAGATAGGGGTCGGGGATGAGGGTGTGGTGCCAGCCGGTGGAGATGACGGTCTTCAGATCGTAGCGGATCTGCTGCCACCAGTTCACGAAGACGCCGGCGCTCTGGAATTCGTCGAGCACGCCGAGAGGGATGAGCCGGGCTTTCAGACTGGTGAGCAGTTCGAGCCGCACCTCGGGCATCTTTTTCCCCTCGCGGAGCCGGGCGAAGTCGTCGCGGGCAAGTTGCCACCAGGCCTCCAACTCCTCGCGATGGCGGGTCTGGGTGCGCTGCACGGAAGCCTCGCCCTCGATCAGGGGCTTGATCGCCGCCTTGCGTTCAATCGCGTCAACAAAGGCAAGGTAGCCCTCCCGCTCGTGGCGAAAGAGCGTCTCCGTCGCCACGCCGAACTTCCGACACAAAACCTGAAACTTGAAACCTGAAACTTCCCCGGTAGGTATTCCCCCGATGAGGTGAGCCTGCACGTCCTCGGGCTCGGGATCGGGGGTGTTGTCGACGTAACGGCGGATGTTGAGGTTGTAGTCGTGTTTCCCGACGATCTCCTCCTTCTCGACGAGTCGGCTGTATTTGGGCAGCTCGAGCTTTTCGGTGAAGACGTAATCGATCTTCTCGATGTCCTCGGGGCGGAGCCGGTTCTGGTTTTTGCCCTCGGCAAACTCGCGGTCGGCGTTGATGAAGAGCACCAGGTCGCTCAGCGAGTCGGGCTTGTTTTTGTTCAGCACGATGACGCAGGCGGGAATGCCGGTGCCGTAGAAGAGTCCCGGCGGCAGGCTGATGATGGCCTCAATGACGTCGTCGTTGATGAGCAACTCGCGGACGAGCTTTTCCTTCCCTCCCCGGAAAAGGACGCCGTGGGGCATGATGGTGGCGGCATGTCCCTCTGGCTTCAAACTCGCCAGCATGTGCTGAACGAACATGAGGTCGGCCTTTTTCCCGGTCTCGGGGCACCACTCGCGGAAGCGCGAAGGGAACTTCAGGGTGGCGCGGCTGTAGTTCTGCGAAAAGGGCGGGTTGGCCAGGATACGGTCGAACTTGCGGACGGTGCCGCCATCGAGGATCTGGGGATCCTCGAGCGTGTCGCCATTCTCGATCGTGAAGCGGGTGATGTTGTGGAGGATCATGTTCATCACACAGATCGACCAGACGGTCCCGTTCGAATCCTGCCCGAAGAGGGCGAGGTCATTCGCGTTCTCCCCCTGCTCCTCGACGCTCTGGTGGCTCTGGATGAGGAAACCGCCCGAACCCATCGTGGGGTCGTAGACCTCGTGACCGGCCCGGGGCTTCACGATCTGCACGAGCAGCCGCACCACCTCGGCGGGAGTGTAAAACTCGCCGCCCTTCTTGCCGGCGCTGTCGGCGAAGAACTTGATCAGATACTCGTAGGCAGCGCCGAGCAGGTCGGGGAACTCGAAGTTGTCATTCACCAGCACGAAGCCGGGCTGGCTGAAGTGGTCGAGCAGGTCCTTCCACTTCTGGTCGGGGATGCGGGTCTTCCCCTTCACCGCGTTGAAATCGATGTTGTTTTTCAGCACCCCGGCAAGGGCGTCGTTCTCGTCCTCGACGGCGGCGATGGCCTTGTTCAGCATGTTGCCGATGTCGTGCTTCAGATCCTTGATCGCCGGGACCTCGTCGCCGTTCTCGTCGATCCAGGATTCGTTCCATCGGGCGCGGGGCGGCACGAAGAAGGTTTCGCCGTAGGTGGCCTTGTCCTCGAGCAGCTCGGCCAGCAACTCGGGCTGGTCGCGGAGGTGGGCGTAGTCCCGCCGGATCGCCTCGCGCTTCCGGTCAAACTCGTCGGAGAGCCGCTTCAGGAAGAGCAGGCCGAAGATGAACTCCTTGAACTCGGACGCATCCATCTTGCCCCGCAGGATGTCGGCGGACTTGAAGAGGAAGGATTCGAGCTGGGAGAGGGTAATTTTGTCGCGGGTCATGCGGGAGGAAGGAAGGAGAGGAAAGGTCAGAAGGTCGGGTCGGGGATGCGGCTCAAGACCGAGGAAAATGAATCAGGATGCCACCTAGAGTGGGACAGCGGCGGGGTGTCGGCCTAAAAAACGCGTCAAAATGGGGATTGGGCGGTTCAGGGTGTGTCTTGCGGCTTCTTCGGGTTTTTCGACATCAACTGTTCGATCAGCCGCAGAGCCGGTCCACTGGGGTTGCGGACCCCGTATTCCCAGCTCTCGACCGTCTTGGCGGACACCCCGAGCTTCTCGGCCAACCACCTGCGCGGCTGGCCGATCCCTTCCCTCCAGGCCTTGATCTCGGCCCCGGTAAGTTCCTCTCGCGGCATCCTAGATTGTAGGAACCAGATTCCTGACCCCTTGGCAAGAGAAACTGTCAATTACTGAGACATTCTCATCCATTTGGTGAAGCACACCTGATAGCCCTCGTTTCCGCCGGAATGGAGACGGCGTGGCCGTAACCTGCCATCGCGGGGCTGTAGCGGAAGCATTGGACGCAGAGACACCGTGCTCTCAGGACCGATCTCCCGGAGCAATGCCATCGAGCGACTGTGCTACGGCGCCTACGCAAGCGTGGACCACCGCGGGCACGTCTCACTCAGGGAGTGGGCGGAGAAGATTGCACTGGGGTAGGTGGGGTGATTTACTAAAAACAGGGGCAATTAGTAAATGGCGTTTACTAATTGCCCTTTGTAAGAACCACAGCATCAACGATATACAGAACAACCACTCTGGAGAGAACTGCTGGTTTACTAGTCTTAGTAGTTGTATAACAACGAGTTACAACAAAAATGAGGTCCGCGAGGTGGGTTGGTGTGAGGGACGAGAGAGTCCACTTTTTGAAGTCATTCACGAAAATGGCAGGGCAGGGATATCATTTATCGCCCCGGATGTAGAAATCTACTTTAAATATGGAAATCAAGAACGTGGACCGACCGAGGTCTCTGCGATGGGTAGCTGACCATGACGGAGGATCTCTCGTAACCGGATCCGCTGGAGGGCCGCTCCCGGAGGTCGCTGGAAGGGATACGGCCGCAAACCGAGGCTGAAAGACTCGCTGAATGGCAAACCTGACACCAGACAGATAGAATCAATGGGTCTCTAAGATGCTGCCCTTTCGAGCGTGACGTCGCCGGCTCGGCGAATTTCGTTCTCTTCTTCCATCAAATCAGTGGTTGAATGTCGTCTGTTGCGACGCCGTGAAAGCTCAGTCTTTGCTGGATCATGTCCACCTGAGCGCGGTGGCGCTTCTTGATCCCGTCGAGGGTTAGCCCCATAGTCTCGGGGATGAGGTGGTAGTTCGACAGGTAGATCAGGATGCCTGCGTAGTCGGTCGCGATGTAGGTCTCCAGCTGATCCTTCGACTCGTCGACCATCTTCTGAGTTTCCTCGGTGCGACCGCACCGCGACAAAATCAAGGCCAATGCGTCGGGGCCGAGCAGGCCGAAGTGGCGCAGGTTTTTCTGGTCGGGTGAGAGTATGCCCGTGCAGATATCGCGCATCGTGTATAAGACCCGTCGATTCACCTCGTGACAGACTTCCATATCATCCTCGTTCTGCGGGAAGAGGCGGTTCCGCTGCTCAAGCACCGGGCCGAGGATACCTCGTCGGTAAGTCTCTCTCGCGTTGGAAATCATCCGCCTCCAGGCGTCGACCTTTACCACTTCCCCCTTGTTGTGGTCGAAGTTTTTCCCGAAGTAGGTCATCGCCTCAAGGGTCTTCCGCGAACTGCGAGCCCGGGTCCAATCGAACGCGAACAGCAGGATGCGGACGTCATCGAATTGAATGTAGCCCTCGTCGGCCCGTCGGAGCACTCTCCGGGCACACTTGACGTTCCATCCCGGGGAGCTGCTCATTCTGAGCAGGATCATGCCTAGCAGGCTGTTCTCGATCCACGCGAGGCTCTCGAGCTTTCTCCGGGGTTTGTGGGTTTTGGCCGGAAGTTCGAGGGCCGGGATGATCTGTGTGCAGACGAACTCTTCGTAGGCCAGAGCCGCCTCCTCTGAGTCATCCCGCTTCTCGCCCAGCTGCTCTAGCCTCCGGGCCAGGTATTTTCGATTGTTGACCTCGTTCTCCGAGGGCTCCGACGGAGCATGGGGAGGGGACACGCGCTGAGTCGTTTCCGACTGAGCGGCTGAGGGGACTGAAAAATCAGGCTCAGCCCTTTTAAGGGTTAGGGTTCTGTCCTCAGAACTTATATGTTCGTACGGGGGGTGTACGTGCACCCCCTGCCGCTTTTTACCGACTCCGTCGTGTAGGGTGTAACGCCCTCCATCCCGGGAATAGCCGAACAACCAGCCGTCTTCGGAGTGGAGGAGAGAGAATCGAGTCCGGGATCCTCGCTGGTGTTCGGGGAACGGTGTCGAAGGTACGAGGATGAAGGTTGTCAGGTTATCCCGCGCCTCGTCGAAGATGGCCGCGTGATGCACCCAACCCTCTGCTTTCAGCTTGTTCATTCCCCGGCGCACGGCACGATCGCTCAAGCGCCCTATCGTCTCGAGCGTCTCCGACGTCCACCGCCAAGTGGCCGGCTTGGATCGCAGCACCGCCATGACGGCGGTCGCTTTGTCCCAGTCCGCGTCTCCCAGCTTCGGGTGGAAGTTCTCGGGCAAAGCACCACGGTGCTCTCCGTGATCGATGAACTCGAACGGTCGCTGCTTGAGGAGGCGAATGGCCTTCTGTTTTCTACCTTCGGCGTCGATCATCGTGCCAGCCCTCCTTCCATTCCAGCGAAGAACCGGACGACGTCGTCCAACTCTTCGTAGTAGAATGTCGGAGGATCTTTCGGGTCCTCGTCGACTTCGAGGATGCTGAATCTGTCGAGCTTGAAGTCGTCGACCAGATAGACCCCTTGGGCGTTCCGGTAGGCTTTCAGCTCCCCACCCGTGTCGCCGATCACGCGACACCCGGAATTCGAAGGGCAATCCTTGTAGCTCCAGAAGCACAGATGCCCATCCTCGTCGTCCCGCCACTTCGGGTCTCCATCGATTCCGTGCTCTCCGGACAGGAATCGAGATATACTGGGGAGGAATTCCAGTTCGCAATTCGTGACTCCATTGAAATCCCACTCATCCCGACTGTCGATGACCTCCCGGGTCAGATACATGTCGGTGGCGTCTTCTTCATGCCACCGGTATCCATAGAGGCCGCCTTTGACGTTGGAGATGAGGAACCATTCCCCGCGTGGGGCGTCCTCGTAGTGCGCGTAGCTTTTCAGCGGCGCTTTTTGTGAGGGAGAGAATTTTTCGTTCATAGGACCATTCGAAAGCATGGGCAGTTTTCCGGCGCCCTCCTTGAGGGCCCACCAGCAGCTAAGACATTTTCCACATTTCTTCAATTGCTTTTTGTGAAAATTGAAGAATCTTCGGTCTAGACCACTAAAATGAAACCCATCGAAATTCTGAACTGCCGTCGCCTGCCTTCCCGGCTGAATGCCGAGCAGGTCTCCGCCCTAATAGGCTGCAACACTCATGACGTCCCTGCCCTTATCCGCGCGGGACTGCTGAAACCACTTGGCAACCCTGTCCCCAACTCCGTGAAGTGGTTTGCGTCCTGCGACATCGAGGAGAAAGTGTCCGATCCTAAGTGGTGCGCTCGCGTCACCACCACGATTTACGACTATTGGAGGAGAAAGAAGACCCCCAGCACGGACTAAGCGATGGAACCCCCGGGATTTACGATCCGACGTCTTCGAAAGGACCGCGGTTGGACGTTGTCGGACTTGGCGCAACGTACGGAACTCTCCATCGCTTATCTTTCGGCGATGGAAACGCGGAATCGCCCACTCACCAGGGCCGCAGCAGAGAAGCTTGCCACCGCATTCGCCGACGAGGCCAACGAACGCGAAAAATTGCTCGATGATTTCGATCAACTGATCGCACGGTACGAAGAGCAGAAAAAAGTGAAGGGAGCGGAACACAAGTTGGTGACGACTCAGACGACCCTCCGAGCCTTCGATCGGGATATCTTCGACGGGATCCGTATCCTGCGTGGGGGACGCATCGAAAAGAAGGCCTACGCCCTTGTCGATCAGGAAGGCTTCGAGATTGTGAAGAACGGCCGGACGCTGAGCCGTCGTTCCATTATCGAAGTCGATGGCGAATTGTTCGAAGTCGAGTTCTCCCTCTCCCGCCTTGAAAAGGATCTCCTCGCAGACCAGTTCAAGTACCCGTGAGCCACAGACTGATCAAACTTCGGCTGTGCCCCCCGGCAGCGCCGGGCACACCGCCTGCGAGGCCCGTGCATAGGCCCGGTGCACCGCCTTGCTCCCGTGTCCCAGCGCCGCCATCGCCAAGCGCTCCGGGATCCCCGCCTCCGCCGCCCGCTCCGCCCAGGCATAGCGGTAGCTATGCAGGGTAAGGCCCTTGATCTTGAGGAGCCGGAGCCGACGGCGGAACTCGGAGGCGCGGAAGTTGTGGCCTCCGTTCTGGATCCCGGGGAAGAGCAACCCCTGCTTTGGCAACTGAGCCAGGATCCGTCGCATGGCGTCCGAGATCTGCATGCGGCAGAGTTGCTCCGTCTTCGACCGTTCGAACATCAAGAGTCCCTTGGTGAGGTCGAAGTTCTCCGCGCGAAGCCGGGCCGCGTCCGTCTGGGAGGCACCGATTTCCCAGAGCAGCGAGTAGTAGAGGCGGCGCTCGTCATTGCCTTCGGCAGCGATGACGCGATCGTGCTCATCCCGGGTGATGGCACGAATTTTCCTTTTCTTCTTCGGTACCGGGAAAGAGCGTCGAGGGATGACCGGTCGGGGAAGCCAACCGACATCGACGGCGAGATTCTGCAGCTGGACAAGGTAGACGTTCACTGAAACCTTCTCCGACCGCAGCACGGCAAAGAAGTCCTCCGCCACCGTGGCGATGAGGAGCTTCCCGCGGATGAAGTCGAACTCCCGCATCGCGAATACCCGTCGTTTGCGGTCCTGGGTCTGAGGTGCCCCCTTCCGGGCATATTCCTCCATGACGTCGGACCAGATGCGCGTCTTCGCGAGCGGGTCGCTCGAGGTCAGATAGGCCTTGGCGAGTTCGTAGCTAAGCGCCGGCGACTCAAGCGACTGGTTCTCCGCATCGACCAGCTTCTGCGCCGCCTTGCGGCAGGAAGTGCCAAGGCTGGTGCGCACGTTGGTCTGCGTGTCACGCTTGTAGAATTTGCTTCCCCGCTGGAAGACTCGGAATCTGGGTTTCATGGGCTGTGGGAATCAGCCTAAAACCAACCGGTGGCAGAGCCCAAACGAGCGCGTCCAAGGAGTGCGGGAGCAGTGCCGGAGCGACTCAAGTCATGCACAGTTTCATGCACAGTTGGCCATTTTGGCCCCATTTCTTCCTGCGTAACTCACTGTAAACGAACTTATTACAAAGAGAGCTCCTCCGGTTGGGATCGAACCAACGACCTAGTGGTTAACAGCCACCCGCTCTACCGCTGAGCTACAGAGGAATTTTGTGGTTTGGGAACCTTGTCCGGCGGCCCGGACCACCCCCGCGGAACCGGAAGGGCTCCGGCAAGGGAGGGCGAATGTGCCCGCGGGGACTCTGGATTTCAAGGGGAATTTCCCGGAAAATCGCCGGGGGTGGGGCGGAGGATTCTTCGCGCCACAAGCTCAGAAGAGCCTTGATCGCCCGAAGGCTTTTTGTAGATTCCGCCGATTCCCGCTTTGGGCGGGGATTGCCCCTTTCCCCACCTTCCGCTCCCAACCCCCATGACTCCCGAAGAATTCCGCAAGGCTTACTTTGAACAATACTCCGAAGAAGAGGACGTCTGCAACGACGCCTGGTTCCAGAACTACTTCGAGAGCTCGAGCGATTGGCTGGAGGTGGAGGCCCGCGGCAACGAGGAGGGTTTCGTGGTCTACAGCGATCCGGAGTCGGACATCGGCGGCTACTGGGCGACGACCTCGGGCGGTGTGATCGAGGGCCCGTTCCAGACCATGGCCGAGGTGGCGATCGCCCTGGGTTACACGCCCGGAAATTTCCCACCCGACGCGGCGGATGCGGATGAGGATGAATTCGAGGACCTCGACGGGGACATCGAAGACGACGTGGAGGAAGAGGCCGAGTTCGATGAGACCTTCGACGAGGACTTCGAGGATGAAGAGCGCGACGAGGACGACTTCGAAGACGAGGACGAAGACTGATCCCGGGGTGCCGGCGTCACCTCAGGCGGACGGCCGGTTCAGCCAAAGCGCTCCTGCATCTCTTTGAGCTGGCGGCGGATCGCGAGCTTGCGGGCACTGCTCATGCGGTCGATGAAGAGCCGTCCGAAAAGGTGATCGGTCTCGTGCTGGAGCGCGCGGGCGAAGAGCCCGTCGGTCTCGATGACGAGCGTCTCGCCGTCGAGGGTCTGCACGGTGGCGCGCACCTCGGAGGGGCGGATGATCTCACCGCGGAGATCAGGGAAGGAGAGGCAGCCCTCCTCGAAACCCTCCTTCGGACCGAGCAATTCGAGTTCGGGATTGACGAAGACGAGCGGACAGATGGATTCGAGATCCCGCTCCTCTCCATTGACTCGGAGGTAGCTGATGCATTCGGGATCGTGGGAAACGTCGACGACGGCGAGTTGCAAGGGCACGGCGACCTGTTGGGCGGCGAGACCGACGCCATGGGCGTCGTACATCGTCTCGATCATGTCGGCGGCGAGTTGGCGGATGCGGTCGTCCACCTCGGTGACGCGCTCGCCGATCTGACGCAGGACGGGATGAGGGTAGGAAACGATAGGCAGAATCATGGGCGGAGGTCGGAGGTCAGTGGTCTTTAATCCTTAATCTCAATCTTAATCTTAATCCCTTACAGCGAACCACTCCCCTTCCTCACTTCTCCAAGAGGATTCTCAGGGGCAGGTCGGCGATTTCCACCCCGGCGGAGACGGCGGCATCCCAGACGCCGACGAGGGCTCCCAGCGGAGCGTTTTCATCGGCGCGGAGTTCGAGCTTGGCGTCGGGATCTCCCTCGCGAAACTGTTCCAAGGTCGCGGCGAGCTGTTCGATCGGCACGATGCGATCACCGAGGGAGATGGTGGCATCTTTGCCGAGGGCGAGCACGACCCGCTTCTGACTCGAGGGATCGCTGGCGAGCTCGGAGGAGCGCGGAAGATTGACCTTCACGAGCGACTGGCGCGATTTGAAGGTGGTGGTGACGATGAAAAAAATCAGCAGGATCGCGAGGATGTCGATCAGTGTCACGATGGGCACCGAGGGGAGGCGCCGTCTTTTCGGATAAAAGTTCACTGGACGAGGATGGAGTCGGGCTCGGGGGACTCGAGCGGCGCTTCGTAGAGTCGCCCCCCGCCCTGCCGGTAGAATTCGTGGAGGAGGTGCCCGGCGATGACCTCGAGTCGCGCGGCGATGCGCTCGAGACGGCGGGTGAAATAAGAGTGGAACACGACCATGACGACGGCGACGACGAGGCCGGCGATGGTGGTGTTGAGAGCTTCGGCGATGCCACTGGCGATCAGGGCGGGATCGGCGTCCCCGTCACCGGCTCCGAGGGTGGCGAAGACTCCGACGAGACCGCTGACGGTGCCGAGCAAACCAAGCAAAGGGGCGATGGTGATGACAACCTCGAGCACGCCCATGCCGTTTTCGAGTTTCACCATCTGCTCGCGGGCGGTGGCGACGACGGCGGTCTCGGCCTCGTCGCGGGTGCTGTAGTCCCCGGAGAGGGCGACCCGCCCGATGCGTCCGGTCGGGCTGTCGCTACGCCGCAATTCGGCGAGGACGCGGGCGGCGCCCCCTTCGCGGAAGATGGGCTCGAGCCGGGCCAGGAGCGGGCGCAGCTCCAGCGGGATGACGGAACTCCAACGCAGGGTCAGGGCGCGATGGATGCAGACGGCGATCCCGACGAAGGAGCAGATCGCGATGGGGATCATGAAGACGCCCCCCGAGAGCAGGAAATCCCACACTTGTACGTTGAAACTCGGTTCCTTCATCCGGGTCAGTAAATGATGATGTCGTATTGGATGGTGAGACCCTCGGAGCCGACGGATTGAATGACCTCGGGCGGCATGGGGGGCAGCTTCGAGTCCCGGATGGCCCGCAGGGTGAATTCGGAGAGCGTGGAGTTCGCCTCGTTCTTCGTGATACGCAAGTCGCGGACTTCGCCGGTCGGATCGACGACGAACTCCAGTTTCAACATGCCCCAGGTGACGAGGCCCTCCTTCTCGTGCCGGTAGCGGTGCCAGGTATCGGAAATGGCATCCCGGACGGTTTTTTTGTAGGCCCCCAGGGGAGTGGACATGGCATCGACGGCATCGGGGCCCTCGTTGGTGGTGCTACCGTTGGCGTTGTTCCTCCGTTCCTCGGTTGCGAAGGTGCCGTCGGTTTCCGCCGCGGCCGCCGGAGCGGACTCGCGGATTTCGTCAGCGTCCCGGGTCTCCCGCGTGGTTTCCGCCACGACCTCGCCCCGCTCATCGCGTGGAGCCGGCGGCAAGTAGGCCTTGGGGGTGCTGGCCGCCGCTCCATCCGAGCCTTTGGCGGGAGATTCGCCCGGCGAATAGTTCCGCTCCGTGAGGCTGACCTGGGGGAGCGGATTGTCGCCGATCAAGGTCGGGCCCGGCGTCGTGGGCAGGATCTCATCAGGCTTCAGCCGCGAGGCGGCCCGGGTGTTCCGGTCGGACTCGTAGCGGGCCCGGTCGGGAGCCACGGCCTCGGGACGGTTGGCCTCCGTGGCGGCAAAAGGCAAGGCATCGGGCCGGCGCCGCTCGACGCGGTCGAGGAGATCGCCCATGAGCACGGTTACCTCGCGGGGAGCAGGCCGTTCCTTCACCCCCGCGAAAGCATCGAAGGACTTCGCGAGTGGCATGAACAGCATGAGCACCAGGAGCAGGAGGTGCACGATCAGAGCGCCCGCGATACTGGCGAACAACTTTTGCGACTCCGACATGGGGGCGAGCCGGAGACTAAAGCGTCTTCCTTGCGAAATGAAAGAGGTATTGCTGGGCGTATCCGGCGTGGGGACCGAAGTGCTTTTCGGCCCAGGACTGGAGCCGGGCACCCTTGAGCCTTTTCCGGTAAAGGTCGCGGAGGATGCGCTCGATCCACACATCGATAGGAAAGGCGTCCCAGCGTCCCGCACCGAAGAGCAGGGCGCAGTTCGCGATCTTTTCCCCCACCCCATGGAGGCGCATCAGTTCAACACGGGCCCGCTCCAGAGAAGGTTCCCGCTCGATGGCGTCGAGATCGACCTCTCCGGCGTCGATCGCGGCGGCAGCGAGATGGAGCGACTTGGCGCGATAGCCGAGCGCGCAGCCGCGCAGGGATTCCTCCCCGGCGGCAGCCAGCGCGGCGGGTGTGGGATAAGAGAAAAACTCGCCGCCCGCAAACTCGTGCCGCTCGCCGTAGCGCTGGCGCAGGGTCAGCGAGATCGCGCGGATGTGGGCGACCTGCTTCATCGAGGACGTGATGAAGGTGGCGAGGCACTCCCAGAGCGGTTGCCGGGCGATGCGGATGCCCGGGGCGAAAGCGATCGCCGCGCGCAGCACTTCGTCTTGCGCCGGGAAAGTTGCCCAAATTGACTCGCTCGAATGATCCAGACCGAAATAGCGAGCGACGCGCCCGACATCCTCCGGCCGCGTCAGCACGGAGCCATCCTCAAGTTGGGAAATGAAGGCGGGAGCCCCGCAGCCGATGCAGCCGGCGAAGCCATCCCGCCCGTCGAACCGACATTCCTGCCAGTGGAAAAGTTGCCCGGACTTCAAGGTCTCGCGGAGGGAGAAGTCGCCTTCGTAGGGCAGCGCGACGAGACTCGCCCGAGGTCCGGCCATGGACGGATCAGCTGACGAAAAACCCGAGGCTGCCGAGCTCGGCGGCGAGGTCGACGTGATTGACGAGGACATCGTCGGGCACGATCAGCACGGAGGGCGAGAAATTCAGGATCGCCTGCACCCCCGATTCGACGAGGACATCGGCCACCTCCTGCCCGGCATTGGCGGGCACGGCGATGATGGCCATGCGCACCCCGTGCTCGCGCACGTAGGTGCCCATCTGACGGACGTCGTAAACCGGCACGCCCATTTCCTCGGTGGTCGCTTTCACGTGCGAGGGATCGGCGTCGAACGCCGCGATGATCTCGAAGCCCTCCTTGCGGAAACCGCTGTAGCGCAGCAAGGCCGAGCCGAGATTACCGACCCCGACGAGCACCACGGGTTGGAGCACGGCGAGACCGAGGACGCCGGAGATGGCGTCGGAGAGGGTCGTGACACTGTAGCCGAGCCCACGCGTGCCGAACTGCCCGACGTGACCGAGGTCTTTCCGGAGCTGCGGCGGCTTCACCCCGGAGGCGCGGGCGAGGTCCTCGGAGGACACCGTCTCCACCTTCTGGTCACGGAAATTCTGCAGGACCCTCTGGTAAAGGGAGAGCCGGTAGACCGTTTTGCGGGGAATGTCGATCTTTTCCAAAAGTCCGGGGATTCTCGAGAATTTTACACGGGGACGGGAAGCTCCGCCACCACTTAGACGTCCCGGATTCCGGTTTGTTATCAGTTTTTGCGAAAAATCCTCGCAATCGCTCACAAGTCGCAGTCCCTCAGCGCCCCAGCCGCCACTTTTCCGCCTCGGACCACGACGCGAGTCAGATCGGCGCCGGATTCCACGATGCCGTCCGGCCACACCACCGATTCCCGGATCGAGGCACCCGCACCGACCCGCGCCCCGGCCCCGACCGAGCTGGCTCCGTCGATCAGCGAGTCACCGGACAGCTCTGCTCCCGCAGAAAGGCGACCGCTCCCGTCGAGGTAACGCGGAAAGCCGGACTCCCGGAGTTTGAGGGCATCGAGGTAAGCTCCGCGTTCGCCGAGATCGCTCCAGGCCCCCTCGTCGACGACCACCCCGCCGATCCGCTCACCCGCCTCGATGCAGCGCAGCATGGGCAGCACCACCGATTCGATCTTGCCGGGCTCGAGACGGTCCACGAAGTCCGGCGAGACAAAATAGATGCCGGTGAACTGATAGCGCAGCGGCCACTCCGGCGCGATCTGACCCCGCAGATCCACCACCCGTCCGCTTTCCGGATCGAAACCCACCCGCAGTTCGTCACCGCTCGAGCGCAGAACCATGGTGACGAGGTTTTCGCTCTCGCAGTGAAGCGTCCAAGCCCGCGCCAGAGGCAGGTCGGTGAGGATGTCACCGTTGTAGACCACGAACGATTCGTCGCGAGGCAGCCAGTCGCGCAGATTGGCGATGCCTCCGGCAGTGTCGAGCAGGATGGTCTCGTGACGGAACTCGATGGGCATCCCCCGGTAAGTGGCACCCGGATAGGCCACCGCATAGGCGTCGGGACAGTGGTGGGTGTTCACCGCGAACTCCCGAACATCGAGATCGTGGATCAAATGCTCGAAGGCATACTCGATGAGCGGCCGGTTCCATACCGGCACGAGCGGTTTCGGCAGCGACTCGGTCAGCGGTCGCAGCCGCGTGCCGAGTCCGGCTCCGAGAATGAAGGCTTTTTTTGGAGAATTCAGGATCGAGAAGCAAGAAGCTAGAATGAATCAGCAAGAATTCCAGATTCTACATTCCGGATTCTGAATTCCGGATTCTGAATTCCGACTCCCCCCCCTACTCCACCATCCTCAACTGCAGCGTGTCGATCACCTTCTCGTTCGCGAGGGCGTTGGTGATGACCACGAGCCAGTCGCCTTCCTTCGCCCAGCCCCGGCGCTTCAGGTAATCGAGGGCATCGAGGATGGTTTTCTCCGGGTTCGCCTCGCAGAACTCCATCAGGAAGGGTTCGACGCCCCAGGGCAGCAGCAATTGCCGGAAGATGGCCTCGACATCGGTAAAGGCATAGATCGGGATCCCGTGCGGCCTCAGCGCCCCCAACACGTAGGGCAGGAATCCGCTGCGGGTGAAAACGATGATGCCCGACTGCTGCTTGCGGTCGCGCTCGAGCTCGTGGGCGAGCACGGCGGCGGAGCGCAGCATCATCGCCTTCGGCTCCTTCAGCACGATGCGCGGATTGAGCTGCCGGGTCGTGGTCGGCTCGATGCTGGCGATGATCTGTTTGAGCACCTCGATCGACTCCATCGGATAGGCGCCCACCGTGGTCTCGCCCGAGAGCATCACCGCATCGGCCTGCTCGCGGATCGCGTTGGAAACATCGGAGATCTCGGCCCGCGTGGGCATGGGCGAGGAAATCATCGATTCGAGCAGGTGGGTGGCGATGATGACCGGCTTCCCGTCGGCCTGGCAGGCGTGGACCAGTTCGGTCTGCACGAGCGGCAGCTTGTGGTAATCGATCTCGATCCCGAGATCGCCGCGGGCGACCATCACGCCGTCGGCGGCCCGGACGATGCTCGTCATGTTCCTCACGCCGGCCTGGTCCTCGATCTTCGCGACGATGCGGGCGGCGGAGCCGAGTTCCTTCAAAAGATTTTTCAGCACCTGCACGTCCTCGGCCTGACGGACGAAGGAGAGCGCCACGAAGTCGATGCCGCATTCCACCCCGACGCGGAGATCGGCGATGTCTTTGTCGGTCAGCGCGGGCAGGTTCACATGCACGCCGGGCAGGTTGATGTGCCGCTTCGAGGTCAGCTCGCCGGGCGTCAATACCTCCAGCCGCACCCGCGAAGCGTCCTTTTCAAAGACCTTCATCCGGATCAGGCCGCTGTCGACGAGCACGAGATTCCCCACCTCCAGATCGGTGGGCAGGCCCGGGTAGTTCACCGACACCGAGGGCAGGTCGCCGGTCGGATCGGCCGCCTCGATGTGGAACTCGATCCGGTCGCCGACCGCCAGCGAGATGGGACGCTCGACCTTGCCGGTGCGGATCTCGGGACCCTTCACATCCATCATCACCGCGACATGGCGGCCGACCGTGGCCGAGATGCCGCGGATGTTGCCCATCACCTCGCGCACCCAGGCCGGCGTGGCGTGCGCCATGTTCAAGCGCAGGATGTCGACCCCCGCCCGGACCATCTGCTCAAGCATTTCGGGGGACTCGGTCGCGGGACCGAGGGTGGCGACGATCTTCGTGTGACGGTATTGCTGGGACATGGTGGGACTTGAGCCTGAGGGGAGTACAGCAACCCAAGAGAGCAGGAAAAGGGCCATTTCCAAGTGCGCCGATCCCGGGAGACACCAAAAACTTTCGTCACCTGAGTCAAGAGGGTCAGGTCATCGACCGGACAGGGTCAGGTCGCGCGAAACGACGAAACGGGCACCCCGGACGCATTTCGGTTAGGATTTTTTCGTCAAAAAGCTTGCAGAAAAAGCAAGGGACCGCTAAAACCGCGCTCCATGACCCGCAAATTTGCATTCCTCACCCTCGCCCTCACCGCCTCTCTCAGCCTCGCTCTCGCCGACGATCACGAAACGATCGAAAAGGTGATGAAGGAGGGCATGAAAGGCGACACCAGCCCCATGGCCAAGGTCCTCGACGGAGCCGCCAGCGACACCGAGATCGCCGACCTCGCCAAACTCGTGAAGACCATGGCCGGCACGAAAGCGCCGAAGGGCGACCAAGCCGGCTACGACACCAAGGTCACCGAACTGATCGCCGCGATGGACGCGGTGGCCGGCGGTGACAAGGGTGCCGAAGCGATCGGTCGTCTTGAGAAAGCGCAGAACTGCAAAGCCTGCCACTCCGAGCACAAGCCGAAGTGATTTTCCTTTTCTCCACGCCAGGAGAAACTCCCGAAGGCCCCGTCCGGAGATCCCGGCGGGGCCTTTTTTGATCTGGCTGGGCTTTTCCCTAATTTCAAGAAACGAAACCGTGACGAGGCCGCCTTGCGACCCGGAGGCTTGGCCCTTAGAATGCTCCCCCACCCTGCCATGTCGCGACCACGCCAGAGAACCCGCGGGTTCACCCTCATGGAACTGCTCATGGCCCTGGCGCTTTTCACCATCGCCGCGGTCAGCCTGGCCGAGGCTCTGAACATGATCAGCCTGACGGTCTCGGAGACGATCGACGATGCCGAGGTGCGCGAGCGGCTGCGGGCGGTGATGGTCGAGACGGCTCGCGATCCAGCCCTGCGCGCCGAGACCCGCGAGACGAATCCGGACGAACGGGGGCTTTTTTTCGCGATCGAAGTCGTCCGTCTCGAGCTGCAATCCGAGGAGGGTAAGAATCTCGACAATCTCTTCGAGGTCACGGTAACGGCCAAGCGATCGATCCGCGGCGGACGGACCGAGACCCTCGACAGCGCTTCGACCTACGCGAATCCCAACCTGCTCTGAACACATGCGCCGCCGCCGTCAGCACGCCTTCACCCTGCTCGAGATGATGCTCTCGGTCGCGGTCTTCGTGCTGCTGGTCACCTCGGCTTTTTCCCTCGTCGGAGCGACCTCCGAGCTGATGACCGAGGTCTCGGAGGCGCAGAACGAGGCGGCCCGGAGGATGCGTTTCATCGAGGCATGCCGGACCGGTTTCGAAAGCCTCTCGGGCCAATCAACGGTCGAGTTCTACTACCACGACCGCGGGGGCGGTCGTTACGACACCTACCTGACCTTCGTCGACGCGCCCGAAGCATTCGACTTCGGGGTCAACTCCCGCGACGAAATCCGCCGGGTCGTCCTTGCGGCCGAGATCCAGTCGAGCGGCTTCATCCGCTGCGGGGTCTACTACATGGACGACATCCATTTTGAAGAGGCACGGAAGACCGACTTCCAGGAAAACGAGGCTCCCTACGTCGAACTGATCCCGCGGATGCGACGGCTCTCCTGGCGCTTTTACGATCCGCTCAACCGCGAGTGGAAGGAAACGCTCGACGGCAACCTTCGCAGCAATCTCGCCGAGCTGACCTTCCAGATCGACGCGAACTCGCCCGAGATGCGCACGGTCTTCTGGCATCTCAACGGCACCGCCCAATGAAGCCATTCCCACCCAGGCCCAGTCGGCAAGGATCGGCGCTGATCGCCATCCTCTGGATCATCGCGATCCTGAGCATGGCGATCTTCTCGGCGACACAGTTCCTTTTCGTCGAGCTGGAATCGGAGTCGAATGCGACCTCCCTGTTCCAGGCCGAGCTTTTTGCCGACCGCGGCATCGCCCTCGCCTCCCATGCGGCGATGAAAAAGGGGGATCCCCTGCTGACCCAGTCGATGCAGGGAGGGTCCTTCGCCGCCCGGATCAGCAGCGAGGGCGACCGGTTGAACCTGAATCACCTGCTCGAAAATGCCGAAGCCGACCGCATCGTGCTGGAGGAACTCTTTTACCAATGGGGACTGCGCACCGACGAGGCGGTCGATGTCGTCGACGCCCTGATCGACTGGGTCGACGAGGACGACGACAACACCAACAAGGGCGCCGAGCGGCCCTACTACTATGGTCTGGACCGGATCAACCACCCGTTCAACCGCCCCTTCAAAAACCTCAACGAGGTGCTGCTGGTACGCGATTTTGCTCTCGTCGTGGCGGCGAATCCGAGCTGGCGCGAGGCCTTCACCCTGCTCAGCGATGGCCCGCTCGACATCAACGAGGCCCCGCCCGAGCTGATCTCCGCGGCCTGCCAGTGCCCGCTCGAAGCGGCGCGGAAACTCGTCTCGATCCGCGACGGGATCGACGCCACCCCGGGAACCCTCGATGACCTCCGTTTCGACGATGTCGAGTCGGCTTTGGAACTGCTGGCCATCCCCCAGGGGTTCATTGAAGAGATTTCGGCCCGGATTTCGACGGAGGACGCCTCGCGGCGCATCCTCTCGGTCGGGCGCTACGGCTCGATATCGGTTGAAAGGACGGTCACCGTTCAATACACTGGCGACCGCGGATCGGTCGTCGATTGGTCGACGCGACGGATTGAATGACACGAACCCATCCAGAATGGGCCTTTCTCTCGGACGAGACGGGACGCTACTGGTACCACCTTGAGAACGGCTCGCGGCAGCCGGTCGAGGAGGAGAAAGGGCTGCGCCCGCCCGGCAAGACGCTGTTTGCCATCGCGACCAACGATCTCGTGTCGATCCCGCAATGGGTCAGCAGCAAGGATGCCTCGGTGATCAACGAAGTCGTCGAGGCCGAAATCGCCAAGCTGGGCATCAGCCGCAACGCCGGTCCCGGCAAGGTCTCGGACTGGAAACCGGTCGAGTTGAACGGCACCCGCACCCTCGTCCAGTCCGTCGCCACCCCCTGGACGCTCGAGGAGCTCTCCAAATCCCGCGGCCCCGGCGAATTCGTCGAGTTTTTCCCGCTCTACGCGCTCTTTCCGCCACCCGCCGACGCGGCCGTGCTCTGGCGCGAGGGGGCGAACTGGGTGGCCGGCTATTCGCGCGGCAATCGCTGGATCCACGTCCAGACGCTCGGCGGTGATGAAATGCTGCCGCTGCTGGCGGGCGAGATCAACCTGACCCTGATCGAGCTTTCCGCCAAGGGTCTCATCGACGGCGCGGCCCGCCTCGTCGTGTGGGCTCCCTATGATGTCGCCTTGCACCGGGCGCTCGAGCTCGAGACCGGTCTGCCCGTCACCTTTGAGAGCCGGCCCACCCCGGCCCCCGCCGCCGCGCCGGCCTGGCACTTCGAGCCGCACGAGATCTCGCGCGCCCGCCTTGCCCGACAGCGCCGCCGCCGGGCTTTTTTCGCCATCATCGCCGCCTTTTTTGTGGTCGCCTTGCTCGCCGTGATCGCCGGCCTGCACCTCTGGCAGCTCACCCGCAGCAACGCCGACCTCTCGACGAGGATCGAGGCGGGGCGTCCCGATGCCGACCGCATCCAGTCGGCGATGGATCGATGGGAGACGCTCGGACCGGCGATCGATCCGGCCCGCTTCCCGGTCGAGCTCTTTCATCGGATCTCCGCGCTGCTGCCCGAGGAAGGGCTGCGCATGACCAGCTTCGAGGTGCGCGACAACCGCATCCTCGAGTTCCGCGCCGAAAGCGCCACCATGCCCAAGGCCATCGACTTGAAGGGCAAGATCGAGAAAGATGAATCGCTTGCCGACTACGTCTGGCAGATCGCCCCGCCCCGGCAAAAGGAAGACCTCTTCGAGATCTTCGCGACCGGCACCTATCGCTACGCCCTGACCAATGAAAGCGAGTGAAAAACGGCTTCTGATCGCGCTGCTCGCGATGCTGCTGCTCGGCGGTGTCGTCATCGCGTCGGACTTCTATTTCGACCGCCGCGACCTGCTCTTGAGCGAGAAAGCCCGGCTCGAGGAGGAGTGGATCGTGATCGAGACGCTCTTCGAGGAAAAGGACCTCTGGGAGGCTCGGGCCGAATGGCTCGATGCCTCGCAGCCGGCCTTCACCTCGGCCGAGCAGATCGAGCAGGCCATCTACCAGGAAGCGCTCGCCAAGGAGGCCGAGGGCGTCACCACCTCGAAGCAAAGCCTGATCCCCACCATCACCACCGCCGACTACGTCCAGGCCGGGGTCTCGCTGACCGCATCCGGCGAGCTGCCCGATGTCTTCCGCTGGCTCTACGAGCTCAACCGCCCGGAGGATTTCCACGTGGTCCGCAATCTCAAGGTCGCGCCGGACAAGGAAGCGCCGGAAAAAGTCATCGCGCAGTTCGAGTTGCTGCGCTGGTATGCCCCGCCGGAGTCATGAAATCCTTCCTCGCCATCCTCGCGGCCTTCGGAGCCACCGCCGCCTGCGCGCAGAACCAGTTCCTGCCCACGGCTTATCCAGTGAACCGCTACACCGATGTCTGGGAGAAATCCCCTTTCAACCGCGTGGTCGTGAAAGAAGCGGCGAGCGGTCCGAAGACCAGCTTTTCCGACAGCCTCGTGCTGGAGGGTGTCGTCACCGATGACACCCGCGGCACCGTCGCCTACGTGCGCGACACGAGAGAGGACAAGCCCATCGTGATCACCTCCGAGCCGACCAAGGACCACCCCTACCGTGTCGTCAGTGCAACCCAGGATCACAATCCCGAGGCCACCAAGGTCACCATCACCGACGGTAGCGAGACCGGCGAGATCGGATTCAGCGCCCAGAAGTTGACCCAGGCCATCGCCGTGCCCGCCTCCGCGCCTGCCCAGCCTCAGAATCGGCCCGGCAACCAGCCGCCCAAGCGCGAGTCCAAGGATCTGCCGCAGAATCCCAATCCCGGCACCGGTGCGGTCGTGCCGCCCGTCAATGTCACCGACAATCCCGGCTCGGGCGCCCCTGCGCTCGACAAAATGGACGAGCCCCGCCGCCGCCGCGTGCCCCTGCCCGGGCAGTGACCCTTTCTCGAAACACCCACGACACACGACATGAACTTCCCCGCGTCCGGATTCCGGACCCTGCTTTTCCTGATGCTGCTCGCGCCGCCGCTGCTGCGGGCCCAGCAGGCCAATCCCCCGGCCCCTCCGGCGCCGAATCCCATCCTCCAGCCGCCCTCCGCGGTGACCACGCCCAACGCCCCCGCTCCGGCGAATGCCGCGGCCAACCCCGGCGAGGAACCGATGACGAACGTGCAGTTCCCGAACACGCCGATCCCGGTGATCCTGCTGGAATATGAGAACCTCACCGGCACCCGCGTGATCCGCGACGCCTCCGTGCAGGATAAAAACCTCATCATCCAGACCTCGGGCAAGATGACCTACTCCGAGGCGGCCGAGTTCATCGAGAAAAGCTTCCTCCTCAACGGCTACGCGATCCTCCCCACCGACCGGCCCAACCAACGGAAGTTCATCTCCTACAACACGGAAAAAAAGCCCAGCAGTGAAGGTCTCCGGATCTTCACGAATCCCATCCAGCTTCCCGAATCCGACGAGGTCGTGACCTACATCATGCCTCTCACCTACATCGCCCCCGACGAGGCCGCCGAACTCTTCACCAACTACACCACGCTCCACCCCTACGGCAAGATCACGCCGCTGAAGAGCGCCAACGCCATCGTCATCACCGAAAACTCGTCCACCATCCGCACCCTCATCGAGCTGCGCGACCACGTCGACATCAGCTCGATCCAGACCGAGAGCCGTGCCTTCCAACTCGAGCGCGCCGACTCGGAGGACGTCGTCGAGGCCCTCGTCGATGTGCTGGGCTTGGAAACGTCCGGCGGCTCGGGCTCCTCCGCCGCGGCGCCCGCCCAGGGTGGCGGACGCGTGCCCCAACCCGGCGGCGCTGAACCCCAGGCCCCCGCGATCCCCTCCGCCGGTGGTGCCGCCGCCTTCGCCAAGGCCGTCGCCCCCGAGCCGAAGATCCGCGCGATCCCCCGGGCCAACCGCGTCCTTGTCGTCGCCACCACCACGGACATGGCCTACATCGAGGACATCATCAACCACCTCGACGCGCCGGTGGAGACGGCGACCTACATGCGCCGGAAGTTGAAATACATGGCCGTCTCCGACTTCCTCAAGATCGCCAGCGACGCCATCCTCCGCGGCCTTGGAGACGAGAATGCCAACAGCGAGATCAAGGGCGGCGAAGAGCAGAACGAGAACAACAACAACGGCCTCGGCGACAACCAGAACAGCAACAACTCGGACAACAGCTCGATCGGCAGCAACAGCTCGGGCCGCAGCTCCGGCACCGGCGACCTCGGCAACGCCGGCTCCGACGAAGCCGCCGCCCCGCAGTCCGTCGTCATCGACAAGACCCTGCTGATCGCCGACAACATCCAGAACATGCTGATCGCCTCCGGTCCGCCCGAGCACCTCAGCCGCATCGAGGAGTTGCTCGACACCATGGACATCCGCCCGACGCAGATCCAGATCTCGGCGGTGATCGCCCAGCTCAGTCTCGGCGACGACTTCCAGTTCGCCGCCAACCTGCTCCGCACCCTCGAGCGCCCCGCCGATGGTAGCCGTTTCCTCAACGGTAGCCGCGCCAACGGTGGCGGCACCATCACCAGCATCCCCAATCCGAAGCTCTTCAACGTCGAGAGCCTCGTCGATCCCGCCAACCTCGCCACCACCACCTCGGGCCTTTCCCTTTACGGGCAGATCAACCGCTACCTCGACGGCCACCTCGCCGCGATGGAAAAGACCGACCGTTTCAAGGTGCTCTCGCGGCCCTCGCTCTACACCCTCAACAACCGTCAGGCCGTCATCGAGACCGGCCAGCGTGTCGCCGTGCCGCGCAGCACCCTCTCCTCGCTCGACACCACCGGGATCAACAACAACAACCAGGTCGTCACCGCCAACATCGATTACGAGGATGTCGTGCTGCGCATCGCCGTGGTGCCCCTGATCAATGCCGATGGCGAGGTCTCGCTGCAAATCCAGCAGCGCAACGACTCCATCGTCGGTAGCACCATCATCGGCGGCGACTCCATCCCCACCATCGGCACCCAGGCCCTCGGCACCACCGTCATCGTGCCCGACGGCGGCACCGTACTGCTCGGCGGACTCATCACCGAGGATGACACCCGCAACCAGGCCGGCCTGCCCCTCTTCATGAACCTGCCCCTCGTCGGCCGCGTCCTCGGCTCCACCGATGACAAGATCAACCGGCAGGAGCTCCTCATCTACATCCAGCCCAAGGTCATCCGCAACGACCACGAGCAGGTCTACGCCGACACCGACCTGAAGGACCGCACCCGCGTCGCGCTGCCCGCCGACGAGTTCGCCACCGGCGAGGATAACAACCTCGACGTCTTCGAGACCCAGGACTTCAACAATCCCGAGAAGCGCGTCTTCTTCTTCCGCGATCTCTTCAAGAAAAAGCCCTCGGTCCGCGCCATCCCCATCGAACCGTGACCAGAGAGGGTTGAGTCCGCGACCCGACCCTCTTTAGTCCTGAGCAAACACCACCTCGCGCGAGAGCATCGCCTCGCCGTCGAAGCGGAACCAGGCGCGGAAGCGCCGGCCCTCCAGCATGCCAGGCAGCCAGTGGCGGTCGTCCGCCCACATCCGCTCGTAGGGCACCGCCGCGATCGGGAACCACTCCGGTTTCGCCTCGTAGGTCTCGGTGGGTTCGCCGTTGAATTCGCTGCCGCGGAAGACGACGCAGTGCAGTTTCAGGCCATCGACAAAGTCGAAATGCAGCTCGCCCATCTCGCTCAGCTCGCCGACCTCGAGGTGCAGTTCCTCGCGCACCTCGCGGCGCGCCGCTTCGATCGCCGTCTCGCCGGGCTCGAGCTTGCCGCCGGGACCATTGATCTTGCCGGCGCCGAGACCCGTCTTTTTGTGGATCAGCAGCACCTCGTCGCCCCGGGTCAGGAAGACGAGGTTCGCCCGCATGTTCGGGGTCCAATCCGGCGAAAAGGGCCCGTCGTTCTCCATCGTCGCGGTCAGGGCGCGTAGTTCTCCATGCCCTCGCAGGTGCAAACGAGGTTGCGGTCGCCGTAGACATTGTCGATCCGGCTGACCGGCGGCCAGAATTTCCGCTCGCGCACCCAGGCGACGGGATAGGCGGCTTCCTCCCGAGAGTAGGCCCGGCTCCAACCGTCCGCGAGCAGGGTCTCGGCCGGATGCGGGGCGTGCTTCAGCGCGTTGTCGGCGGGATCGCTCTCGCCCCGCGCGATGCGCGAAATCTCGCCGTGGATCGAGATCATCGCATCGCAGAAGCGGTCGAGCTCGGCGAGCGATTCGCTCTCGGTCGGCTCGATCATCAGCGTGCCCGGCACCGGCCAGGACATCGTCGGCGCGTGGAAGCCGTAATCAATAAGGCGCTTCGCGATGTCCTCGACCTCGACCCCGGCGCTGTCCTTGAACCCGCGCACATCGATGATGCATTCGTGGGCGACCCGACCGTTTTTGCCCCGATAGAGCACCGGGTAAAAGGGCTCCAGCTTTTTGGCGATGTAGTTCGCGTTGAGGATGGCGACCTCGGTGGCGCGGCGCAGTCCGGGCCCCATCATCGCGATGTACATCCACGGGATCGTCAGGATGCTGGCGCTGCCGTAGGGCGCCGCACTGACGGCATGCCCCGGATTCTCCGCCCACTCGACATGACCCGGCAGGAAGGGCGCGAGGTGCGCGCGCACCCCGATCGGACCGACCCCCGGACCGCCGCCGCCGTGCGGGATGCAGAAGGTCTTGTGGAGATTGAGATGGCAGACATCCGCCCCGATCGATCCGGGGGAACAAAGGCCGACCTGGGCGTTGAGGTTGGCTCCGTCCATGTAGACCTGGCCGCCGTGACGATGGACCAGCTCGCAGATTTCCGAGACGCCTTCCTCGAAGACCCCGTGGGTGGAGGGATAGGTGATCATCAGCGCGCCGAGGCGCGCGGCATGCTGAGTGGCCTTCGCCTCGAGATCGGCGAAGTCGACATTGCCCTCGCGATCGCAAGCCACCGCGACCACTTCGAAGCCCGCCATCACCGCGCTCGCCGGATTGGTGCCATGGGCCGAGACGGGGATCAGGCAGACCCTGCGGTCGTGGTCGCCGCGCGATTCGTGATAGCGGCGGATCGCGAGCAGACCGGCGTATTCGCCCTGCGAACCCGCGTTCGGCTGCACGCTGACCGCGTCGAATCCGGTGACCACCGCGAGCCAGTGCTCCAGCTCGGCGATCATCTCGCGATAACCGGCGACCTGATCGGCGGGGGCAAAGGGATGCGGCAGCGCGACCTCGCTCCAGCTCAGCGGCATCATTTCGGCCGCCGCGTTCAGCTTCATCGTACAGGAGCCGAGCGGGATCATGCTCCAGTTCAGCGCGATGTCGCGGCCCTCGAGCCGCCGCAGGTAGCGGAGCAGCTCGGTCTCGGTGTGGAAACGGTGAAAGACCGGCTGGGTCAGGAAAGCGCTCTTCCGCAGCAGTCCCTGCGGCAAACCGGAAGCGGCCTTCCCGTTCTCGGAAACGCCGAACACTTCGAAAAGCCAACGCCACGCCCCCGTGGCGACAAGGCTCTCGTCCAAAGAGACCCCGAGATGGCCCGCGACATCGCTGCGCAGATTGATCCCGACCCCGGCACCACGCGCCAGGATTTCTCCGCGCTTCGCTTCGTTCACCCGCACCAGGATCGTGTCGAACCAGTTCGACGCGGCCAGCTCATAACCGCCGCCTTGCAGAGCCGCGGCCAAATGCGAAGTCGCCTCGTGGACTCCGCGGGCGATCCGTTTCAATCCCTCGGGACCGTGGTAGACCGCGTAGAAACCGGCCATCACCGCCAGCAGAACCTGGGCGGTGCAGATGTTGGAGGTCGCCTTCTCGCGGCGGATGTGTTGCTCGCGGGTTTGCAGGGAGAGGCGTAGGGCGGGACGACCATCGGCATCGCGCGACACGCCGATCAGGCGACCCGGCATGCGCCTTTTCAGGGCATCGGCGCAGGCCATGTAGGCGGCGTGGGGACCGCCGAAACCCATCGGCACCCCAAAACGCTGGGCGCTGCCCACCACGATGTCGGCACCCCAGTGGCCCGGAGCCTCCAGCAAGGTCAGGGCGAGCAAGTCGGCGGCGACGATCACGATGCCGCCGGCGGCCTTGCAGGCGGACGCGGTCTCGCGCCAATCGGTCACCGCGCCGCTGTCACCCGGATACTGCAGCAGCACCCCGATCAGATCCTTGCCCGCCGCGGCGAAATCGAAGGAGCTCGCATCGCCCACCACGATCTCGTAGCCGAGCGGCTCGGCCCGCGTCCGCACCACCGCGATGGTTTGGGCAAAGCAGTCATCGCTGACAAAAAGCCTCTTCGAGCCCGGCCGCGTCGCGGCCGCGAGGGCCATCGCTTCGGCCGCGGCGGTGGCCTCGTCGAGCAGCGAGGCATTGGCCACCGGCAGAGCGGTCAATTCGGTGATCAGCGTCTGGAAATTGAGCAGGGCCTCAAGACGTCCCTGCGAGATCTCGGCCTGATAGGGCGTATAGGCCGTGTACCAGCCCGGATTCTCGAGGATGCAGCGCTGGATCACCGGCGGAGTCACCGTGCCGTAATAACCACGCCCGATGCAGGAAAGATGGGCACGATTTTTCGAGAAGATCCCGCGCAGCCGCGCCAGCGCCGCGGTCTCGCTGAGCGGCGCGGGCAGCATGAGCGGCTTCTCCCCGAGCAGCGCCGCCGGGACGACCTCGCGGGTGAGTTGATCGAGGCTGCCGCAGCCCAGCGTCGCCAACATCTCGTCCACCTCCGCCGACGAGGGCCCGATGTGGCGGTCGATGAAGGCGGCCGCGCCTCCCGGTTGGGGCTCAGGAGAGGAATTCACGGTAAGCGTCCGCGTTTTTGAGACCGTTCAGTTCGGAGGGATCGCTGAGGCGGATCTTCACCATCCAGCCCGCGCCGTAGGGATCCTCGTTGACCGGCTCGGGGGCTTCCGCGAGGGCCTCGTTGATCGCCACGATCTCGCCGGAGACCGGGGCGTAAAGATCATTGGCCGCCTTGACCGACTCGATCACGCCGAAAGCCTCGCCCTGCTTCACCACCCGGCCCACCGCGGGCAGCTCGAGATAGACCACCGCGGTCAGCTCCTCCTGGGCGTGGTCGCTGACGCCCACAATGGCGGCGGCGGGATCGGTGGGGTCGACCCACTCGTGCGAGTCGGAGTAAAGGAGATGATCGGGGACGTTCATGGGCAGTTTGGGAAAGCCCCGCAACAAACCGAATTCCCGCCCCCTGACAACGGGGATTCGCGGGGTGGGGAGGATTTTCGGGGGGCCACCTCCCACGAGAGGGAGTGGGGAACTTCGCGCTCGCTAACTGGCGATGGCTGGAAGAGCTGTGGGTGGAACGTCGATGTGGACTCAGGGCTGTAAGCCCTTCCATGACGCGGCTTGTTCTACGCGGGTTTCGTTGCGTCCTGAAGCATTACGCCTGCTCCCGACGGATCTCTGAAAAGGCATTCTCCACGTTTGCCCCCTTCACTTGGCCAGTGTCCGACAATCTCGCCTCCATGCTCCTCGATTCGAGCTACCCGCTCCTCAAAATTGTCGACTTCGATATAGAGCACCCACCCTCCTGTCCAGTTTGGAAATGAATTCTTATCGCAGATGCCGAAGGCTTCCTTCGATTTCCCGTCTACGAGACTGTATGAGGTCCTGCCATTCCCCTCCTCGCATGGATCTAGTGTATACCCGACCACAGCAGAGTAAAATTCAGCAACCGCTTTTGGGTTGTCTACGACCATATCAACCCAGTTTATTTGTTGTTTCTCTGTCATGATTTTCACGTAGAACGTCCAAGTGGACTCACGGGCTGAAAGCCCGTTGAGTCCCACGGCATGTTGTGGCTCCGGTTCGCCCGACCAGACAGGGTTGAGTCAACCAGTAGACCCTATTGAGGAGGACTTTGAAATCCCATTCGATATACTATGTGATAATCCAAGTCCATATTTCGACGCGAGGTTATCTACAATCGGCGCTCTATTTATTACCTATGATCCAACTTGGAATGATAAACTATTCGTATGGATGGAAGACGCTGAAAAGCGCGGCAAACTAGTTAATAAAAATGGATCGGTTACTTGTCCTCCATTTTCGCTTTCTTCATGCGATGGTGAAACCGAGCAAACTCACGATAAAGCTCCATAAAATCATTGTGCCCCAAATCTATTTCGGTTCGATTAATTAAATCCCCTTCGGGGGTATAAAATTCTACAAATCTTACTTCTCTTGGATCTTTTGAGAACGAAATCAAAGACAACTCCTTATCTCCATTTAAAACCTCAATAAACGCTTTATAAATCAAATTATCATGAATGCTCATAATGAAGAAATTAATCCTTGCCACAACAGTAGCATTTCGTATGACCGCCCGCGGTGATATCCAACGGGGTAGTCGGAACCGAGGATGTCGGAAAAAGCCCGGTGTGACAAGGAATTTCCCCGGATACGTGTCTCGACCTGTTGCCTCAAAAGTTTTGACACCGGAGTGGGTTGGCAGGGAGGGGCTGGAAAAGGTCGTTGACTCAAAAAGGATGACACCGGCAATCGAAAGGAATGCCGATGAGTCGAAAGATCGCTGAAGAAGTGCTGCCGCG
>JAYRWX010000013.1:0-160453 GCA_041917795.1 Verrucomicrobiales bacterium | reverse complement strand
GATCTCTTTCCCAACCGGCCGGAATTCACGCTTCCGGCGTTGCTCCTCGGTCATGGAGCCCGCTCCACTCCCTCGTCGCGCCTTGGCATCGCGAATTCCGACTCGGCCGATTCACGAACGGACTTTTGGCAAACAGTCTAAGAGGAGCCGCCAGGGTGTCGAATGGCAGAATCTCTGTCAATGGCACCCCCGGACTTTTTCACGCCAGCAACCACATGACTAATGGCGGATCATCCGTCGACACGAAGCCACCGACTGGTCTGCGAGGTGCTGAGCTGGAACTTGCGCCGGTGCTCGCGGATCAGGAAGGGCTGCTCCACCACCGATTCCAGCACGAACGCATTGCCGATCTTTGCCGCGATGTGATCAAGCGTATCGCCGTGCGGATGTCGGTCGTGCGGGGTGTAGGCTTCCAGCCAACTCGCCGGAGTCGCCAGCAGCAGCCGGCCCCCGGGCAAAACCAGATCGGGCAACGAATCCAGAAAGCGGTCCGGATCAGGGAGGCGGCAGAGCAGGTTCGCGGCATGGACGAGGTCGAAACGACCCAGCGCGGAGTCGAGGTTCATCGCATCGCCGGTGCGGAAGTCGGCACGCTCCATCCGCCAATCCGGATCGACCCGGACCTCGAGGATCTCTCGTTGATGCATCTCGGCGTAGCGATGGTAGGCAAGAGTCTCACCGGCCTGGATGCGGCGGGCGCATTCGATGAAGGAGGCCGAAAAATCGATTCCCACGACCTCATCACAGCATCGCGTCAACTCGAAGGTGGAGCGCCCCACCGCGCATCCCAAATCCAGCGCGCGCCCGATCCTTTCGCCCCCACAAGCCTGCTCGGCCGTTACCACCGGAAACTCGAGGGAACGGCGCGGCAATCCCGACGCATCGAAGCCGATCCCGTGGAGGATCTCCGCAGGCGATCCGTAGTGAAACAGAAGATACCAATCGCGCAGGATCCCGCTCTCGTAGTCCATGAGGCTCAGTATACGAGCAGCGCCTCGGTGCGGACGGAGGGATCGAGGTTGGCGCGACCGCCGAGGAATCCCAGCTCGATCAGGAAGGTCAGGCAGACGATTTCGCCGCCGAGTTCCTGGATCAGCTTCGAGGCGGCACCCGCGGTGCCCCCGGTGGCGAGCAGGTCATCGACCAGCACCACCTTTTCACCGGGATGGATCGCGTCGCGGTGGATCTCCACATGGGCCTCGCCGTATTCGAGCGAGTAGGAGGCACCGTGGGTCTGCCAAGGCAGCTTGCCCTTTTTCCGCACCGGCACGAAACCTGCGCCGAGCCGGTCGGCCAAGGCCGCGCCGAAGATGAAACCCCGGGCGTCGATGCCCACGATCTTGGCGGGAGTTTGATCGCCGATGGTGTCGACGAAAGCGTCGATGGCGAGGCGGAAGAGTTCACCCTGCCCGAGGATGGGCGTGATGTCCTTGAAGACGATGCCCGGTTTCGGGAAATCGATCACGTCGCGCACCGCGGCCTTGAGTCGGGAGAGGGATTCCGGATTCACGCGGCACAGTGTGCGGACAGCCGCCCGCGGTCAAGGGGCGATCGCGCCGCGGAGACCGCAAACGAGGGCTTCCGTGTGGACCGGTGCTGGGCTAGAGTCGGCCCGATGAAACTGAAAGACAAGATCGCCATCGTCACGGGCGCGGCCCGGGGCATCGGCTATGGATGCGCCCTCGAGCTCGCCCGCGAAGGCGCCTCGCTGGTGCTGGTGGACAAACCCGGCAGCGCCGAACTAGCCGATGCCGCTGAATCGATCCGGGCGCTGGGCGTATCCGTGCTCAGCGTCGAGGCCGACACGTTTTCCCGGACCGGCTGCGATGTCGCCGTCGGCGCCGCCCTCGCCCACTTCGGCGATGTCGACATCCTGGTCAGCGTCCCCGCCTACAACCGCCGCGCCAGCTTTCTCGATTACGACGGCGAGGTCTTCGAGGGCATCCTGAAGTCCGCACTGCTCGGCGGTTTCCACATGAGCCAGATCGTCTGCCGGCATTTCGTCAGCAAAAAGAAACCCGGCAAGGTCGTCTTCATCTCCAGCGTCCTCGCCCGCGTTCCCAACGCCCGCTGCGTGGCCTACAGCGCGGCCAAATCCGCCCTCAACACGATGATGCAGACGATGGCGGTCGAGCTTTTCGAGCACCACATCAACGTCAACGTGATCGAACCGGGCTGGATCGACACGCCCGGCGAGCGCGAGCATTACGACGATGCCACCATCGCCGCCGAGGCCCGCAAGCTGCCCTGGGGACGTCTCGGCACGCCCGAAGACATCGGGGCCGCCGCGGCTTTCCTTTGCTCTGACGCCGCCGACTACATCACCGGTACCATCCTGCCGGTCGATGGTGGCTACCGGCTCAAACACTGCCGCGACGTGCCGCCCGAACACGCCTGAGGGTCTGCCGCACCAAAAGCTTGAACATTTCCGGCGCGGGACACTCCAAACCGGCCAGACCCGCGATGTTTGCCCGACTTTTTCTTCTTTTCATCACCGTTCCGCTGATCGAGCTCTTCCTCTTTCTCGTGATCGGCCAGCGCATCGGCATCGCCGCAACCTTCGCGCTCATCCTGCTGACCGGCATTCTCGGAGCCGCTCTCGCGCGGTCGCAAGGTTTGAAAGCCCTGATGAAATACCGCGAGTCCCTCGCCCAAGGCCGCCTGCCTCACGATGCCGTGATCGACGGACTCCTCATCCTCGTCGCCGGTGCCATGCTCCTGACTCCAGGCTTTCTTACCGACACGATGGGTTTCCTGCTGCTCGTGCCCCGCTGCCGCGCCCTCGTGCGCGAGCGGATTGAGAGTTCGCTGAAGCAAAAGCTCACTCCCGGTGCGGCCCGGCCCGCCGCTCCAAAAGCAAGCCCCCAGGACGTCATCACCGTCGAGGCCGAGGTGATCGATGAGCGCCGCGTCTGAGCACAGTACCGCTCCGACGAGGGCAATGCGATCGAGCGTAACCCCCGGAAAAACAAAAACCGGCGCGGTCACCCGCGCCGGTTTTTGCAAAACAGATCTGCTTCGGCGGATCAATGGTAGGAAGCCTGCGCCCCCTTGGTGGCGCGCTTCTTGATCCACGGCATCAGGCTGCGGAGACGGGCGCCGACCTTCTCGATCGCGTGGCCCTGGCCTTCCTTGCGGAGCTTGTTGAAATTTTTGCCGCCGCTGGTCGCCTCGGCGATCCATCCCTTCGCGAACTTGCCGCTCTGGATGTTCTTGAGGGCGGTCTTCATGCGCTTCTTCACGGAAGCGTCGATGATGGTCGGGCCGGTGGTGAGGTCGCCGTATTCAGCGGTCTCGGAGATGGAGAAACGCATCCCGGAGATGCCGGACTCATTGATGAGGTCGACGGTCAACTTGAGCTCGTGGAGGCACTCGAAATAGGCCATCTCGGGCTGGTAACCGGCCTCAACCAGAGTCTCGTAGGCGGCGGTGATGAGCTGGCTGACGCCACCGCAAAGGACGGTCTGCTCACCGAAGAGGTCGGTCTCAGTCTCTTCCTTGAAACTGGTTTCGAAGACGCCGGCGCGGGTGCCACCGATGCCCTTGGCCCAGGCGAGGGCGATCTTCTTCGCGTCCTTGCCGGGGTTCTGGTGGATGGCGATGAGGGAAGGCACACCCTTGCCCTCGACGAATTGGCGGCGCACGATGTGGCCGGGGCCCTTCGGCGCGACCATGATCACGTTGACGAAGTCCGGAGGAGTGATCGTCTTGAAGTGGATCGCGAAACCGTGGCTGAAGAGCAGGGTCTGGCCCTTTTTCAGGTTCGGAGCGACATCCTTTTCGAAAATGCCCGCGATCTTGGTGTCCGGAGTGGCGATGAAGATGATGTCGGCGGCCTTGACGGCGTCGGCGGTGTCCATCACTTCAAAGCCGAACTCTTTCGCGACTTCGCGGGACTGGCTCTTCGCATAAAGGCCGATGATGACCTTCACACCGCTGTCCTTGAGGTTGAGCGCATGGGCGTGCCCCTGCGATCCGAAGCCGATCACGGCGCAGGTTTTGCCTTTCAGCACACCGAGGTCCGCGTCCTTGTCCGTATAGATTTTTGCTGCCATCTTTTGTTCTCTGAGGTTTTTCGAGCGCGTAGAGTCCGCCCAAAGGCCGGGATGGTCAAACGGTATTGCGGGGGCCGCCGGCTCACCTCCCGGGGAGGACGACCCGCAGTTTCCCGACCGCCTTCACCACCGCGGCGGCGGCGGCATCGATCTCCTCCGGAGTCGTGAATCGCGAGAGCGAAAACCGCACGCTGCTGCGAGCGCGGGCGCTCGGATGCCCCATCGCCCGGACGATGCGGCTCGGCTTCACCTGTCCCGTGCTGCAAGCCGATCCGGGCGAGCAACACACGCCCGCCTCGTCGAGGAGGATCAGCAAACCCTCGCCATCGACGCCGGGGAAATAGAGGTTGCTCGTGTTGGGAAGGCGGCCGTCCTGATCGCCGTTGATCGCGACATCGGGCAAGGCCTCGATCACTCCACGCTCAAAGCGATCCCGCAGCGCGCCCATCTCTTCCCGCGCCCCGAGCGCCCGCAGGGCCGATTCCGCCGCCACCCCGAAGCCGACGATCGCGGGCACGTTCTCGGTGCCGGAGCGGCGTTCATTTTCCTGTCCACCGCCCAGCGACTGCGGCAGAAAGCGCGCACGACGATTCACCCAGAGCGCGCCGATGCCCTTCGGTCCGTGCAGCTTGTGGGCGGAAATGGAAAGGGCGTGGAGAGGGAAGGCCGCCACATTCACGGGGATTTTCCCCACGGCCTGGACCGCATCGCTGTGGCAATAGACATCGTGCTCCGCGGCGAGGGCGAAGGCCTCCGCGACCGGACTGATCACTCCCGTCTCGTTGTTCGCCCACATCAGGCTGGCGAGAGCAACCTCGCCTTTCGCGAGATGGGCCTTCCACGCCTCGAGATCGAGACGACCGAGGGAGTCAACAGGGTTGAACCGCCCATCGTACCCTGTCGACTCGAAGAATTTCACCGGCTCCTCGACCGCGCTGTGCTCCACCGTCGAGGTGAGGATGGCGCGACGATCCGGACGCAGGGCGAGGGCCGAGCGGATCGCGGCGTTGTTGGATTCCGTGCCGCCGCTGGTGAACACGATTTCTTCCGGCTGCGCACCGATGAGCGCGGCGACCTGCTCCCGGGCCTGATCGATCGCCTTGCGCGCCGTGCGCCCGAAGCGATACCCGGCCGAGGGATTGCCGTAAGCCTCGTCGAGCCAGGGCCGCATCGCCTCGAGCACCTCGGGCGCGACGCGAGTCGTGGCGTTGTTGTCGAGATAGATCATGGCTTTCGCAGGCTACTGTAAACTCACCTCGAAAGACTCGCCGAGAAAATGACCGAGGGCTTCGCCGACAAGAAAAAGGGAACCGGCTACGAGCGTTTTCCCCCCACGGGCCTGGGTCGCCGCGATGGCTTCGGGTAGAGTTGCAAACTCCGCCTGGGGGAGATGGCCGCCGCCCGCTTCGTTCAAAAAGGCTTTCATCTCCTCAACCGATAGGCGGCGCTCCGATTTGACCGGAACGAAGGTGACAGAATCGATGATGGGCAGCAATTCGCGGAACACACCCACCACGTCTTTCGATCCCACGGCGCCGAAGACGAGGTGGGCCTTTACCTCGCCGAACTCGTTCTGCCAGGTCGGCCGCAGCACGGCCGCCGCAGCCGGGTTGTGGGCACCGTCGAGAAAAAGAGTCTCATCGATCTGTTGAAACCGGCCCGGCCAGAACACATCCGCCACCGATTGGCGAATGCCCTCGAGCGTGAGCCGCTTCTCGTCGAGCCGGCACGCCGCTTCGACGGCGAGGGCGGCGTTGCCGCGCTGATGCGGTCCTTTCAATCCCGTCTCCCAATCGTCTGGCAGCGGGTGCGCCTCGAGACAGGGAATGCCGAGCTGGAGGGCCCGGCGACCGACGACATCGCGCGCGTCGGGATGCAACTCGCCGATGATCACGGGCACGCCGGGCTTGAGAATGCCCGCCTTTTCCCCCGCGATCTCGCGGATCGTTTCCCCGAGCCACTGCTGGTGGTCGAGTCCGATCGGGGTGATGACGGTCACATCCGACTGGATGGCGTTGGTCGCGTCGAGGCGGCCACCCATGCCCGTCTCGAGGATGAGGGCCTCGCAGCGTTCATTGAGAAAATGCCGCATGGCGAGGGCGAGGCTCAGCTCGAAGAAGGTCGGATGGTTGTCCCAATCGCGGACAAGTTCACGCAAGCGGGTCAAATTCTCGGCGACGACCGCTTCGGGGATCATCATCCCGTTCACGCGGATGCGTTCGCGATAGGTGACCAAGTGCGGCGAGGTGAAAAGACCGGTCTTCACCCCCGCGTCTCGCAGGATGCGATCGGCCACGGCGCAGACCGATCCTTTCCCATTCGTCCCGGCGACGTGGAGAATCCGCGGGCCGGGCCGATCAGGATCGATGCCCGTGGCCACGAGGAGCCGGCGCATGTTCTCCAGACCGAGCTTGATGCCGAAGGTCTGGGTCGAATAAAGCCAGTCGATGGAGTCCTCGTAGTTCACGGAGCCGGAATTACCGACAGGGTCCTCGCCCTGTCCACGGGTGAAACATATCTGCGGCCGCGCTATTTCCCCAACTCCGACAGGTAGCGGATCAAGTCGGCGAGCTGTTGGGCGTCGAGCGACGCGGTCAACGCATCGGGCATGAGGGTGCCGCCGGTCACGACATCCTTGGTGTCGGCAATCGGGATGGTGCGAAGGGTGCCGGTGGCGGGGTCGCGCAGGGTGAGGGCCCCGGCGGTCTCGGTCTGCTTGAATCCGGTGACGACACTGCCGTCCTTCATCGTGACCGTGGCCGCTTCGTAGCCTTCCTTCACGTTCAACGCGGGCCAGACGACTTCGGTGACGATCATGTCCACGGGTAAGCCTCGCGAGAGGCTGCCGAGATCCGGTCCGATCTTGCTTTGGGCGGCCCCGGGGACGTGGCAGGCGATGCAACCGGCCTGCTCGTAGACCTTTTTCCCCTCGGCGGCGCGCCCGATGGTGGCGGCGTCGCTGACGATCTTGGCGATGGTTTCCTTCCGGTAAACCGGCAGCGCGGCGTTGATGCCGGCGAGCTTCATGAGCTGTGGCGAGATGGTGCGATCGCTGCGCCCGAGCACGTTCAGCGCCTGGAGCGCGAGTTTCGCACCCGCGGCGGAGAGGGCTTCGGGCTGTTGCAGGGCGCGTTCGAGGGCATTGCGGCCCTCGGTGCGGTTGAGGAGGTGGCCGAGCAGCGGCGCGGCTTCCTGCGGGGTCTTGAGGGTGGCGAGGCGCGTGAGGAGGCTGCGCGTCGCTTCGTCGGGGCTGATACTGATGAGCGCGCCGAGGGCATTGGCATCGTTCTGCTCGAGCGCGAGCGGACGAATGCGGTCGGCGAAGGCGGACACTTTCCAAAGTCCGGCCAAACGCACTCCCTGGGCTCGGAGTTCGGGACGTTCCGAATCAAAAAGAGGAGCGAGGAGTTTCTCCGCATCGGCCGGTCGCGTCGAACGCAGCGCGGCGAGCACGCGGGGGTCACCGCCGGCGAGCGCGAAGAGCTCGGCAAGATCGTCGGCACCGGCGATGGACGCGAAAGCCTCGATCCAGCGCTGCCGCCGACCGGGATCGCCGGCGTGTTTTTCGATCTGCGCCCGCATGATCGCGGCGGCCCCGGCGTCGGCGTTGGGCCGCTGGTCGTCGGCGAACTCGCGGGCGAGCAGGTCGCTCATATTGTTCTCCACCCAGCCGTTCTGCAGGGCGAAGATGAGATGGTCGTCCGCATCGAACGCAAAACCGCCCTCGACGAGCCGCGGGGCCCAGAGCGTTTGCGTGGCGTTGAGCGTCTTGGTGAGGGCGTGCCGATGATAGGCGTTGAAACCCTGGTCGAGCGCGCGGGCGGCGACGACGGCGGCGCGCGGATCGTTCACGTAACTGGCGGCGACGATGGCCTCGAGCCGCACCAGCGCGTCTTCGTCGGCGATCTGGGTTTCGAGGAGTTTTAGCGGGTCCGGCAAGTGCCCGTCGCGCGCCCAGGTGCCGATCACACGGGTGGCATAGGCGCGGATGCCGGCATCCTTGGAACGGAGCAGCTCCGCGAGCAGCACGGGGCGCGGAGTTTCGTGCGCCTCATAAATCGAAAGCGCGAGGAGGCGGCGGTAGTCCTTGCCCTGCTGCTGCGGCACCCAGGCATCGAGCGCGGCGACCACCTCCGCGCTATCGCGCTCGATGAGCACGCGCTTCGCCTGATACCAGGCCCAGCGTTCCTTCGAGTCGAGTTGTTCCAGCAAGTCGGGCAGGGTTGCGTCGGCGAGTTTTGCGGGCGTGACTTTCGGCCCGCCTTTCCAGGTGACCCGCCAGATGCGGCCATGTTCCTTGTCGCGATCGGGATGGCGGTAGCTGGCCTGATAGTGGCCGATGATGGGATTGTACCAGTCGGTGACGTAGATTCCGCCGTCCGGACCCATGCGCACTTCGATGGGCCGGAAAACAGTGCTGCGCGATTGGATGATGGAGGGGAGCTGGGTAGACTGGTAGAGGCCGTCCTTCAGCTTCAACTCATGTTGCTCCAGCACGTTCGCGTAGTAACCGCCGATGATGACGCGCCCTTGCATCTCCGCCGGGAAATGGCTGCTGTGGAGGAACTCCATGCCGACCTGCTTGATCGGCGCCTGGAAAAGGTTCATCGCCTGGGCGCTCACCGCGAGAGGCGAACGCACCAGACCCGGGGTGGTGTACCAGGCGCCGACATTGGCCCCGCTTTTGTGAAAGGGCTGGCCGAACTCGTCGGTGACGACGCCCCAACAGTTCGCCCCGGCCGAGGAATACTGGAAAAAGGGATCAAGATGTCCGGTGCGGGGTCGCCAGCGCCACACACCGGACCGGTTCAGCGTCTGCACACCATCCGGCGTCTCGACGCGTGAGTAGATGTGGTGACCCTGGGTGAACCACAACTCACCGCCGAAGCCCCAGTTCAGTCCGTTGAGCATCTGGTGCGAATCGCCGGTCCCGAATCCGCCGAGCACGATGCGCCGGGTGTCGGCCCGGCCATCGCCGTCCGTGTCGCGGAGATGCAGCAACTCGGTCCCCTGCGCGACATAGAGCCCGCCATCGCCCAACTCGATGCCGGAAGGCATGAAGAGATCCTCGGCGAATTTCGTGAAGTGGTCGGCTTGTCCATCGCCGTCGGTGTCCTCGCACACCAGCACGTAATCGTCGGCCTTTTCACCCGGCTTGATCTGCGGATAACTCGGAGTGCAGGCCACCCAGAGGCGTCCTCGTTCATCCCATCGCATCTGCACCGGCTTGACGACTCCGTCGGCCTCGGAGGCGAAGAGGTTCACCTCAAAGCCTTCGAGGATCTGGAACTGAGCCTTTTCTTCCTCGGGCGAGAGAGGCTCACCGCTGGGAGCCTCGACCGGGATCGAGGAACGCACGCCGATCGGCGTCACCGGCTTTCCGGCGAGCGCGGCCCGGATGTTTTCATCGGCCTGCTCGAGCAAGGGGCGGAAGTCGTCCATCTCCTGCGGAAAGATGCGCTTGTCGCGATCCTTCCAATCCTTCGAGTAGGGCACTCCGCTGCGGTCTCCGGCGAGAAAGGCCCAGTTCATCGGCCGCCAGTAGTCGAACCAGAGCCGCTCCATCTCGAGCACCTCGCGGCGCACGATCTCGTTCTCCACCGGCGCGAGGCCGAGACCCTCCGCGATGCGCCGCGCCACGACCCGATGGCCCGCGTCGCTGAGCTGATAGCCATTGTCCGTGAGGGCACCGCGATTCTCACCTACCTTTTCGAGCTCGATGAAGTTCAACCCCAACTTTGCCGCGAGATCCCGGATGCCTCGGGTGTAAGCGCCGAGGCTTTCATTGTGGGCGGCCAGTTTCCCCTCGAAGGCGACCGGTGCCACCAGCGCCACGCGCCGACCTTCCTCGGCAAACTCCGCGATCAGCTTCTCATACGCCGCGAGAAACGTCGGGAGCCGCTCGACGCCAGCGAGCGATTCCATCTGTCCGAACTGCGCGAGCACCACCGTCGCGCCCGCGTCGCGGAGTTGCTGCCGCCATTCACGCTGCTGACGCCAACTGTTCTCCGAAGACGCCGCGCCCTCGTCGCGCCACTGCTCGAAGACCGTGTCGCCCTCCCATCCGAAATTGCGCACCCGGACGTTGCCCTCCGGCTTCGCGGCCACGAGATGGGTCTGCAGGTAGCCGTTGAAACGCGTGCGCTCAATGTTCGAGCCACCGCTCAGGGCGATCACATCATGGTCGAGCACTTCGACCGCGCTGGCCGCCGGTGCCGGCAATTCGGTGATGACGAGGTCCTTGTAACGCACGATCGAGGTTGCATCCCCGTGGATCTGCACGGCGATGATGCCCGTCGTGTCGATGCCAGTGTCCGTCTCGGTGAAGTCCACCGTCTGCACCTCATTGAGCCAGATCTGAATTCGCGGCCCCTCCGCGCGGATGCGGTAGTCGTTCCATTCACCGATCGGCTTGCGCGCCTTCTCCAGCACTTCGGGCGAAGGCTTCGCGAGCACCTTCTTGCGGCGGCTCTCATCGTAGAGCGCTCCGTCGTAGCCGGCCCCGAGGTCGGCCTGATACCCCGACACTTCATGCGACCCCGGAATCCGTTTCGTGCGGAACTGCACCCCCCCATTCACGAATCCCTCCGTGCCCTCGAGTTTCCATCGGAGAGTCAGCTCAAAATCGGCGAACGGCTTCGTCGTGGCGAGGAAGTCGTTTTTCTCCTGCGGCTTTTCCAGGGTGCCCGCGACGAGGGCACCGTCCTCAACGCGCCACGTTTTCGCCGTATCGCCCTCCCATCCGGCGAAGGTCTTGCCGTCGAAGAGCAGCGTCTGCGCGAAGGCCGGGGAAGCGAGAAAGAGGGTGAAGAAGTAGACGGGGATTTTCATGGCGCAGACAGAATCGACCCCTTAAACCGACGGCGTCACCTTTGCGAGATCGAAAACCCGACGAATACGCGATCACGCAAACCCGCACAACTTGCTCGTGCTGCTCGCAAATTGGTCGATCTCCCAGCCCCGTCGCCGGCAGTGCGAGACAGGCACCGGCGGCGCGAAAACGTGGCGGCGGCTCATCGATGATCGGTCAACTCATGTGAAACGGACGTCATCGACGAAGAACGAGAGCCAGGTCGTCACTTGCCCACGGCGATCCTCGCGGAATGAATGTCGCTGAAAAGCCCGCCGGACCCATCCCTCTTCTGCGCCCAGACCGCGACGAGGCTGCCGTCGGCCAGTTCCGCGAGCGTGGGATAGCAGATCGACCAGCCACTCTCTTTCCCGGGACGGTCGGCGAGGAGCGTAGGCTCGCTCCAAGTGACACCCTCGTCCCGCGAGGTGCGGATGAGGAGCGGAAAGCGGATCGGATCGGGGCCGGGATTGTAGGTGAGGACGAGCGTGCCATCCCGCATCGCCAGCAGATGCGAGGCACACGAGGTCCCGGTGAGCCCCGTCTTCTCGGCCGCGCTCCACGTCTCGCCCCGGTCGCGACTGATGGATCGCCAGAGTTGACCGTCCTTGGTGCGCAAGATCATGTGGACCGCGCCGGACTTCGCCTCCGCGATTGTCGGCTCGCCGCCTTGCCCCTCCGGATTCTCGACCGAACCAAAGCGCTCCCAAGTCTGGCCTCCGTCGCGCGATTTCAGGACGCCGGCGTTTTTCGTGCCGCGCCGGTGCAGGGGCACGAGCAGTTCGCCGGTGGACAAGCGGATGCCGTTGGAGCGTGTCGTGTGGTTGGGCTGATTCAGCTTCACCGGATCGGTCCAAGTCTTCGCCGAGTCGCTGCTGCGCCGGAAATAAAGATCGAGCTGCGGATGGATCGCGGAGAAAAAGAGAAAGGTCTCTGTCCCCGACACGAAAAGCACCGGATCGAAGTCTGGTGATCCTTCGAAATCCTGCAGCACCGTCGCCTCGCTCCAGGTGCGGCCTTCATCCGATGAGGAGGCCTGCATGAGGCGCTGCGAGAGCGCGCCCTCGGATGGAGCCGCAAACCACGCCGCCATGACCCGTCCGTCCGGCAGTTGGGTCGCCGTGGGCCCGAAGTGGTAGCCCGACAGGTTCGCCGGGTCTTTCGGATCAGTGCCCGTGTGCACGGCGATGACCGCGCGATCGGTGATCTGGACCGGAGCTTCGACGGAGAGCGCGGCGAGCGGCGCGAGAAGGAGAGCGATGAAAGCAAGAATGACGCAACCATTCATTTCGCCGGAAGCCTGTAGACCTTGTGAACGACCAAACCGAGCAGCAGCACCTGCGCGGTGATCGCGACACACCATTTGACAACGAGAGAGCCGGGAATGGGCTGCACGGCATACATCATCATCTGACCCGCGACCGGAATCAGGGCGAGGCAGAAGGAAAATTTCAGCGTGCAGCTCAGGCAGCGCTTTTCCGCAACACAGGCGGCGAAGATCAAACTGAAGGCAGTGGCGAGGATGAGCTGGCCAAGCATCATCAGCGGCATCTTCGCCATCATTTCAGCCTCGGGACGCCAGAGATGTTTCGTCTCCGCATACGTCGCCGAGAGCCAGACCTGGTGAATGAGAAAGTCCGTCACCGAAATGGTGATGAACGCGACGGCAATGGTGATGACCAGGCTCTTGAGGTTCATGGAATGGATTTGATGAAGACGCGGACGTTCCATCCTCACAAAAAGCCCGAAGCTAGTCCAGCCTATAACACTCCGCCCTAGTCCAACGGCCGATTTCACGGCTCCCCAGGATTCGCCCCTTCACCACCGGCACCGGCAGTCATCGGTGCGAAAGGGCGAAGAAGTCATCGCCACGGCGCGTTTCCATTGCTGGTCTGCCGCGTCGCCTAGGTCGATGGTGATTGCCATGCCGGATTGTGGCGATGTCAGGTTTTTGAGCATCGACTCACGCAAGCGGGGCCAGCCTTCGCCGGGCGCGGTGTCGTTCGGCAACCGGACCCAGGGGAAAGGCCGTTCCCCAACCCGGAGCGTGCGCCAACTGGGGACGAGCTTCCTGAGAATCCGCCTCAGCGCGCGACCGCCCCACTGACCGTTCCGCTGCGTGCCTCTCCGGAAAAATCGGTCTCGAAAAGGTATTTGGCCTCGGCCCGGTCAAAGGGAGCATCCGCCACCGGCGTGGCATCATGCGTTTCTCCATCCCAGCTCAGATCCACGAAGTCCTCGAGCCCGCGTCCCGGCGAGGTGCCTTCCTTCGGTCCATTCCCGACGATGATGTTGCCCGTGATGACGACCCCCTCGCGGCCGTTGGCGAAATGCAGGGCGTTCTGATCGCGGGAATAGAGGACGTTGTTCGCCAGCACCATCCCTTCCCGCCCGTTCCACGAACCGCCGCTGAACGCGTGGCCGGCATTGACGATCGTGTTGTGAACGACATGGAGATTCAGCGTCTTTCCCTGATGATCGGTGCTGGCAAAGCCGGAGCCCTTCGCGCTGACGAGGATGTTGTTCCGCACGATCGCCTCGCCCTGCACCTGCATCGTGTGATCGTCACTGCGGTAGCAGAGATTTCGCTCGATCACATTCACCGGTTTGCCCGCCGTGCCGTAAACGGTGATGCAGGGATACTGGGTATCGTGGATATGGTTCTCCGCGATGAGATTGCCCCACGATCCCTGTTTCACCTCGATGCCGTCACCCTGCGAGCCGCGGCAATCGTGGATGTGATTCAGGGCGATGATGCTCTCGCTCATGATGAACTCCCCGTGGTTCGCGCCCAGGTACATGCCCTCGCCGTGGCCGCCGCCGTGGTGGAGATGATTGTGGGTGAGGAAAAGCCGGCTCGTGTTCGCGCTGTTCGCGGAGAGACAGACCTGCCCGGTGTGGTGGATGTGGCATTGGTCGATCCACACCTCGCGGCACCGGCCGAGCCGCAGACCATGGCTGCCGCCGGTGATCTCGACGCCGCGCAGGCACAGGAAACTCACGTCTCCGCCCTGGCCGATGTTGAGCACGTTCTGCTTGTCATCTGGTCGCGTGAGGATCACCTGCGCCCCTTCCTCCGCCACGATCCAGATCGGGGCCTCCGCCGTTCCGCTGACGCGGATGTCCCACATCCGCGCGACGCTGTAGGTGCCAGCGGCCAGCACCAGTTGATCGCCCGGCTGCAAGGCGGCGACCGCCTTCACCAGCGAGTCACCGTCCGAGGCCGGATGATGAATGACCCGCTGCGGGGCGATCCCGGCCCAAGCCGGCGCATACCGCGTATCGTCCGCGAAGGCGAAGGACATCGCGGCGAACAAGAGAGCGGCGAGGGTGCAGGGGGATTTCATGGGGCTTCGCGAGTGTGCCTCAGTTCACCCGATTTCACGATGGCCTGATCCAGCGCCTTTACGCCAGCAGGCGAGTCTCCATTCCTTTGCATCCCAAACTCACGGCATGAACCGCCGGCTGACCGGACAAGAAGCGGAAAAGTTGACCGGAAAAATGCCGGCCTTTCGCTCTGAGGATCACGATCAATTCCGCTTGAGAAAGCCCATCGCCTGACGGTCTCTGCCACGATGTTTTCGCGATCCTCCAAACCGTTCTTGATCACCGCCTCCCTCATCGGGGTCGGTCTCTGGCTCATCTATTCCGGCTGGACCGCAGTTCGGACCGATCAGCGGCTCGATCAATCCTCCGCCGTCACCAGCGGTCGTGTCGTCGATGGCGAGTCCCGTGCCCTCGCCAAAGGCGGCCAGTCCTCGACCCTCATCGTGGAATACGCACCGGCCGGGCATGACCCGATCACGCGGGCGTTCGATGTCAATGGCAGCACCCAACGCAGCGGTCTCGAGAGCGGCACGGTTGAGGTCACCTATTTGCCCGAGGATCCGCAGGTGGCGCGGGTCGTCCGCTTTGATCCTCTGCCTTATTGGGTTCTCGTCGGATTCGGCGCGATCGTCCTGCTCGCGGGGCTCTTCTGCCTAGGGATTTTTTGGCGGAAGGGAGTGTGAGTTGCGAGGCCGGTCGCAGCGAGGGCGGCCCGGAGTGAGACCTCTACGGGGACTTCCGTGTTCATGAGACTCGCCGTGTTCACGTCGCCGTGAACACGGATACCGGCCCGTCTGAACCAGAGCCATCCCGATCCAACCCTCTTCGATCAGCGATCCAACAGGGTCTCATCGTCGCACCCCGCTACCTCAGCGCCTCGACCGGGATCACCGCAAGTTCGGCGCTATTGTTGTTCCAGAGTTCGCGGCCCTCGCCGACACGGCCGGCGTTGCCACCGTTGTTGGAATATGCGACATAGAGATGGCCCTCGTGCTCGATGGCGTAGGGATAGGAAAGGCTGGCGCGCTCGTGGCTTTCGCCCGGACCGTCGGGGAAGATCGCGTGACGGATGACGAGGAGTTTGGAAAACACCGTCTCGCCCGGTTTCGAGAGAGCGATCGTCAACGGCGCGCGCCGTTTGCCGCCATCGGCGCTGCTGCTGCACACGAGGTAACGCTGGCCGGTGCTCAGGACTCCCACGTAGGGTTTGCTTGTGGCCATGGGCAGGTTGGCGGGGAGCATCGCGCTCCAGGTGCGTCCGTGATCATCGCTCGTGGCGATAAGGGCGCGGGCCTCGGCTCCATAACGACTGATGTTGGTGACGCGTGAACCCTCGACGATGACGGTGGACTCACCCCACATCGTTAGGCCCGGCGGCGGCGGGATGGTGACGAGATCCCATTTCGTGAAATCATCGCCATGGCTGATCGCGACGGCGGCCGGATGGGTGCCCTTTTCCTCATAAACGCCCGCGCGGATCCCGGCCAGGATCCAGTTGCCGTCGTCCATGCGGATCGGCTCCTGCATCGGCCAGAATCCATCCTCGACAACGACCCCGAGTTTCTCGAACTCGCCGCTCGTTTCGTTCAAGCGGTAGGCCCGCGTGTGGATGCCCTCCATCGTGCCGGTGTAGGAGCCCATGAAAGCCCAGAGCGTGTTGCGATGTGAGAGGAAGACGCCGTGGCTGACGGCGAAGTCGGGCCCGCCGTCGTCCATCGTTTTCACGGGACTCCAGGTGCGCCCTTGGTCCTCGCTGACGGTGAAACGCGCCTCTTCGGTCTGGGTGTTTTCGCCACCCTGGTTGTGCCCGAAGCTGGCGTAGAGCCGGCCGTGGTGAAAGCCGAGTCCGACGCCATGGAGAAAACGGTAGCCGTCTTTCGCGAACTCGTAGGGTTTGATCACCGAGAACCGCCCGCCCTCGAGCACGGGCAGGTCGACGGCTTTGGGGAGCGTCTCACTCTCGTCCCAGAGCACGGGAATTTCCGGCAGGCGCGCGCTGACGTGGATGGCCCGGTCGCGGTTGTGATCGAAGGCGAAATGCAGCCATTTCCGATCGGCACTGACGAATCCATCGGGGTAGTTGAATCGCCCTTCCAGGTCCCCGCGGAGGACGCGTTGGTAGGGCCAGGTCTTCATCCCATCGAAGCTGATCCACAGGGCCAGCGGCGCACGCGTTTGGGGATTCGGATTGTGCAACAGCGCCACGCTGTCGCCGCCGAGGGAATACAGGGTCGCCTTCGAGCCGGGATTCGGGATGGCCGTTTTTGTCGCCAGCTCCGGCCAGGTGATCCCGCCGTCGGTGGACTCGGCCTGATAGAGCACGCCGCCGAGGCGGTCGGCGCGGATGATCATGGCGATGCGACCGTCGAGCCGCTCGACGATGTTGTTTTCCGCCCAGCCCTGGTAAACGCGGTCGGGGGTGAGGCGGATGTTGCCATGCTCGCTCCAGGTCTGCCCGCCGTCCGCGCTGATGAGCACCCCGTTGACCGGCGCGTGACGGGGCGCGTCTTCGTAATGTTGGAAAGGCAGCAGGAGGCGTCCGTCGCGCGTCACGAGGTGATTGCGGATGAAGGTGCGCTCGTGCAGGCGGCCCGGCAGCGGCCGCGGCGCGCTCCAGGTCCGGCACGAATCATCGCTCGTCACCGACCAGCTTTTCCATCCGCCGAAGGTGCCATCGTGCGTTGCGAAGTAGAGCGTACAACGTCCCTCATGCACCATTAGTTCGGTCGGGACGAGAGCGCGGGTGTCGCCTTCGCGCGGAAAGCCGAAGTCGAGCCGCTCCGGAGCGCTCCAGGTGCTGCCCTCGTCGGGACTGCGCTGAAGAAAGACACCATTGCGCGGATCGGGTTCCTTATCCCCGCCGCCGAGCATGACGTGGACCCACGAACCATCGGGCATCTCGCGCAGGGTCGTGTCGCAGGCGAGTTTGTCAGGACTTTTGCCGCGGAAGATCGTGCTGGTGCGATCCTGTTTGGCATCCTCGGCGCCTTGGCGGGTCCAGAAAGGATCGGCCTTCACCCTCGTCGGCTGCGGCAGCGGCGGGATCGCGAGCGTGGCCGCGACGGGTCGATGCAGGGCTGCCATTTCCTCGCCGGAGAGCGCTTTTGCGAAAAGCCGGAAGTCGTCCAGCGCGCCGAACCAGGTCTGCCGGGGCGCGCCATCGAGCACGCCGCCCAGCGTGACCGGCGCCGCGGTGCGGGCGATGGGCGCCGCGAACGCCACGCGGCCCTCGAGCCGTCCGTCAATCCAGAGTTCGGCGCGGTCGGCGCGCAGCACCACCCCGACCTGATGCCAGTGACCGGGACGGGGCGCGGTCGTCGCCTCCACCGTCGTCCACTTCCCCTGCCACAGGTAAAGGCGGAACTTCCCATCCTGATCGAGCATCACGCCCCATTCGCGCTCGCCTTTTCCGTAGCGGTGCTTCGCGGCGATCATGCGCTGAGCGTCGCGCACGAGAAAGGGATTGCACCACAGCACAACGCTGCAGCCCTCCTCGCCGGGTCCGGCGTCCGCGGAGTCCTTCACCTCGATCAGCGAACTCCCATCGAGCTGCAAGGCGCCGCCATCGACGCCCGCGACACGCTCGGCGCGGCCGTGGACCGTCCATGCCGCCGCCTCTGGCTCATCGAGAGAAAGCGGTCCCGGGGCCGCGCCCAGCGTCGCCACCATGGTCGGGAGGAACAGGGCGGCGAGGCGGATCGGAAGGCGGAGCGGGAGCGGATTTCGCATAGTCGGGGGTTTCCGAGTGCAGCAAACGTTCCCGGCCCCGGTTTTCAAATCGAATCCGGGCGCTCGCGTGGCCTTGTTCTTTGCCGCATCTTCGAAGAGTTGCTTGGCGGCGAGTCGCCGCATTGGATGTCGGAGGGAATGCCGACACGCTGTTTCCCTGTCTCCTCGGACCACCGGATTCAGGGAACCCGGTCAGTTCAGGTGTAGGAACGAGCCTTGTTAAGATCGTCGTGCTCGAAGGCGCTGGCCATCCGATCCATTTCCACAGGATTGGCTCCGACTTCCCGCGCGACCGTTCGCCACGTGGCAGTGACTCGTGCGACTTCCGCGATGATCACCCGGGCGTTCGCGAGCGACAGGGCGAAGTATCCCGCCGATTCCTCCAGCAGGGCGATCGAGCAGGTCGCCTCCTCCAAGTCGATGTTCGTCGTCAGGACACGCGCTTTCAGATCCGTGGGCACGGGATTGAGATCATAGGCCGGAGACAGCACCCATTCACCTTGGTCCGCTCGGAGAAATCCATGGTTGCGCAGATGATCGTCCACGTTCGAGATCAGGACGTTGAACGCCACCCGTCGGAACAACTCATGCGCGTCGCTCCTCGCCCGAGCTCCGTGTGCCGAGAGAAGATCGACCATTTCCGGGTAGCTCCCGGTGGCGCCGTCCCGAGCGCCTAGCATGGCCATGGCGGAGAGGAAGGGAATCCGCCGGCCATCCTCGCGATCAAATCGCCGCGAGAGCAACACCTCCTTGCCACCCACCCGGATCAACTCATGTCGCGCCGTCGTGACGCCTGCCCGCTCCGCCAATCTCAGGGCGACTTCCTCCCAGGTTTCGATGCTGTATTCATCACTTTCCTTGGGAAACTTGGCGATGGACAAGCGACCGCGGGAATCGATCACCGACGCCTTGTGACGTGCACCGCCAAGCGAGGAGCCGGGAGCAAATATCATCCGCAGGTCTTCGTCGGTTTCCTCGTTCCGTAAAATGCGCTCGGTGCTTTCGAGCAGCCTGCCGAGCGCGAGCAATGCAGGAACCCCGTGTCCGATCGCGCCAGAAACGCTTCTTCCCCGGCGCGTCGGAACCGCAAGGCCCCGAGACGCGTCTCATCCGACACCCCGAGGAGATAATCGCTCTCCATCAAGGTTCTTACCGCGCGGCCCTCTCGCTCACTCCGCCGACGTTCCGCCCGTTGCATGAGCCGCCGGCCCCAGGAATCCGGAGCCGAGTCACCCAGGGCGGGATGGATCGCCAGCCCGGCGGGCGGCGGAAATCCCCCTCGGGTCAGCGGCAGGTCGGGAGCCAGGGGAAATCGGTAATCCGCCTCCAGCCATTCGTCCGCATACTCGAAGAGCACGGTCTCCCTCCCCCGGGCGACGTTGCTCCGAGCTCTGCCCACGAGAAGATCCCGCCCATCCCGCGAAAGATGCACTTCGAAGTCGCTCATGATCCTCCCTACCGGGGCTTTTTCATGCGAACGCGCTGGGGCAGTGCCTCATCCGCCAGCGTCCGCCCGACTTCGTCCACCGACAGTTCCGCCAGCCGACTCAGGCCGTCCAGCAGTCCGAGCGCGTGTAGGACCGCCGCATAAATGCCAATGCTCACGGCCGGATCGCCGGCCTCGACACGCTGGAGCGTGGACCGTGAGGTGAAGGCCCGCTCCGCCACCACGGCCATGGTCAAGCGCCGGCGGCGGCGCGCGTCGCGGAGGTCGCTACCGAGTCGAACGAGGGACTTCCGCACGGCAGCGCTGGGATGGTGGGGAGCCGGCATTAATGAATGCTTCGTGAGTCTTTAAACGATTTTAAAGTCGCACGATGTTTACTTAAAGCAAACACCTTTCATACGGCTCACGAAATACGACACCAGGAAAAACCCGCCAAACTGCTAGCCACGGCGCGTCATCGGCCACCCTTCAGCGGCGTTGGAAAACCAGGTGGATTCACGGGACGGATCAGCGGGAACTCTGGATTACGCCCTCCCGCTGAAACGCCTGCCAGTCCGCGGCATAGGCAGCATTGACGAGCCAGGAGGCGCTGCTCTTCTCTCCGGAGAATCCGGCGAAAGGCGCGATCTTCAATTCCTGATAACCGCCCTTCGCGGAGTCCCAGTTTTCACCGAGGTAACCGCTCTCGGGCGCGGGGACCTTCAGCTTCACCGGTCCCTTCCGCGGATCGGCGTCCGCGGTCACGCGCGCGGCGAAGGTGTGGCGGAGAAACGAAAACACGAGCGGCCAGGTCTTTTCTCCGGGACCATGACCGGTCTTCGGTTCGACCGCGATATTCCAGAGCGCTCCATGCTTTTTGCGCAGGGCGGGCACGACGGCGAGATTCTCCTCGCGCGAGGGACGGGCAAGGAAGGCGTCGTCTTCACCGAAGATGACCAACCCCGGCACCTGCGCCGCGCCGGGTTGGTAGACTTGGAAGGTGATCCCCGGCCGCATCGAGACCCAGCCCCAGACTCGCTCCGGTTCATACGCGGGAAAGACGGCCGAAAATCCCGTGCCGTTCGAGTGGCCGTAGAGGAAGAGCGGCGCATTCCCGATCTCGGGATGACCGCTGCGGGTACCAAAGTCGCGAAGCCGATCGAAGAGCAAACTCCGCGGCCAGAATCCGCGCTGCATCGGATTGCCGGTGAACTTGAACAAACCCAGTCCCGGTTCCTTCGCCAGCGCTCGCAGATCGGCACGGTAAAACAAACTCTCGCCGCTGCCGTGTCCTGACATCACCACCATTCCCTTCACCACCGCGACGCCCTCGGGTAGCCAGAGGTCGAAGCGCACCTCCTCGCTCGAACCCTCGCCCTTTTCCTTCGCCGCCGCGGCCCAGGCCTCGTCACTGATCTTCCAGTCCCAGTTGCGCGAGACGACCTGCTCCGGCGAAGGCGTGCCCCATTTCGCCTCATCGAGCACGCCGTCCCAGCTTTTCGTGTCGCGCGAGGAGACGTTCGCCCCGACCCAGCCGATTGCGTGGCTCGCCGGGAGCTGCGCGAAATCGGACCACTCCGTGCCGCCCGCGACCGTTCTCGGTTCGGTCCATTGGCGCTCGAGCCAGGGCAAGACTACCTCGGCCCACTTCGCCGCGTGGGCGCGCTGGCCTTTTCCCGAGAAGTGGACGCCCTGGCCGTTCCGCTCGCGCAGGTCGCCCTTCAACGCATCCGAATCCGGCCCAGCCAGTGCGATGCCGTCGCGCGCGAGGGAAGCCTGGGCCGCGCGGATCTCGTCGCTGCCTTCGTCACCAGGCACGTGATAGCTCGCCTGGGCGACAAACCAGGGGACCTCCCAACCGATCCCGAGCCGCGATTCACTGATGATCGTCTCGAGATACTCCCGGTAAAGGTCTCCCGGCAGAGTCCGGGTCGGATCCTTCTGGTTCGCATCGCTCTCGCCCTGATGCCAGAGCACGGCGCGGAAGCCGCGCGGCCCGAGTGCTTTCATCCGGGCGAGGAAGGTTTCGTAGGCCGCTCCTTTGCTCATCCAGAGACCATCGGGCCGCTTCTCGACCCGGCTTTCGATTGTGGGAGGATTCGGAAAGGTAGCGCCCTTCGGCAGCCATTCGCGCACGCTCGTGCCACCGATGCCGCAGGAGACAAAACCGATCGGCACGCCGAGTTTCGCGGCGAGTTCATCGCCGAGCGGCGGCAGGAAACTCCCGCCATTACCGGCCGCGCCTGGCTGCGGGTCATTCGCGGGTCGCCATGTCGCGCCGTCGAAGGACGAGACGAGACCGGTCTGCGGCGTCAGTTTTTCCTCGCCGAAGTTGGCCGAGTTCGACTGTCCCGCGACGACAAAGACCTCGCCGACGCCGACCGGCCCGACCTCGCCCAGTGCGAGTTCCTTCCCTTCGCGGGTGACCCTTACCTCCAGCGTCCACCAGCCACCTGCCGGAGCCTCGACCGTGCCCGAGAATTTCTTTCCTGCGATCGAACCGCCGACCCGCGTCCACCCGGTCGCGCCTTTCCCATCGACGAATCGCGCCTCGATCGCCACGTCCTTGACGGGGACCTCGTCCGACAGTTCTCCCGCGAGTCGCACGATCCCCTTCCCCGGGCTGCTCCGCTGAACCACCTGATGCGGAAGCGGCGCGGTCAAGGTCAGCTCGGCGGCAGGGAGGGCCAGAGGACAAAGCCCGGCGAGCATTGCCAACGACCCGATCGTTGCGGCGAAAAAAGGTCGGTCCATGAAAGTCGAAAGCTCGGGAGAGCAGACTTCTGTCCCGCCACTTCGCGGACACCGCAAGCGGATTGGCCGGTGCTACGTGATCAAGGGTCGGGGAATGCCCGGGAGCCTTTCACCCCACCTCTCGCGCTCTCTCGATCACCGGCTGCACCTCGCTCCACGGCACGTCATGCGGAGCGGTCTTGTTCATCACGGCGACGGCGGCGGCGGCTCCGGCGGCTTCGCCCATGGCGACGGCGTTGCCGGTCACGCGATAGCTGGCGTGGGAAATGAAATCGCCGCTGATGCAGCGCCCCGCCATGAGGAGACCCTCGACATCGCGGGCGATGAGGGCGCGCAGGGGAATGTCGTAGGGTTTCATTTTCACCCCCGCGTTGTGGTAGGCGGCTTTCTGGTTGTCCTCGGCGGTGAGGGCGTGGATGTCGACGGGGAAAGTGACGCGGACGACGGCGTCTTCCTGCACCGCGCCTTGGACGAGGTCGTCGCTCGTCATGACATATCGTCCGCGGATGCGGCGGCCGTCGCGGATGCCGATCTGCTCGGGCGTGGCGGCGACCTGCAGGCCATCCCAAGGCCCGCCGAGCTTGCGCAGGCCGCGCACGAGTTGATGAATCTCGCCACGGGCGCGCATCGTCGCCTCGGTGACTTGGGCGGCATTGGTGGCGTTGATGCCATACTCGTGATTCGCCATGAGCAGGACGAGATTTCGCTGGATGGGAAAGAGACAGGCGGAACCGTAGCTCGGAGTGACGCCCGCCCGCTTGAGTTCATCGCGGAAGGCGGGTGGCCCGACATGCCGGCCGTTGTCACCGACCGCGTGGATGAAACCCGCGATCTGTGACACATCCTTCACCACGAGCAGGGCATACATCGTCATGGGCTGGCAGGGACAGTCGTTGTCGCGGCCGATCTCGAATTCGCAGCCCGCCTGGGCCCCGAGGTCGCCGTCGCCGGTAGTGTCGATGAAGACAGGAGCACGCCAGGCCTGACGACCGCTCTTGGACTCGGTCACGATGGTGCGGAGCGAGCGGCCCTCGCGATAGGCGGCGGCGACGCGGGTGTGAAGCTGCACCTGAACGCCGGCCGCGGCGCAGAGTTCCTCGAGGAGGAGCTTCATCTCCTCGGGCTGGTAGCTGAGCCCGTTCATCCCACCGCCGTTGATGGCCTCGCGCTCGCGGAGACGACGCGCCAGTTCAACGTTGAAACCGGGCTTGTCGAAATCGAGCAGGTAACCAAGGAGCGAGGAAGTCCACACGCCGCCGAGCGAGCCGTGCACCTCGAAGAGCCGCACCTTCGCTCCGGCCCGCGCCGCCGTCATCGCCGCGGTGACGCCGGCGGGTCCCGCCCCGCAGACGATGACATCGGCGTCGGTGTTGACGGGAAGATCGCGGGCCGCCTCAAGGAAGCCGGTGGGCGCGTTACCCTCGGCGGCGAGGAGCGCGGGAGACGACAAGACGCCGGAGGCGGTGGCGAGGGATCCGAGGAAACGGCGGCGGTCGGTAGTGGCTGGGGGAGTCATGGAATCGACGGAGGTTGGTTCGCGGACAGGATAAGCGGCTTGTCGCAGGACGGGAACCGCGCTTTTGTGCTCATCGTAGCATGAAAGGCCGGAAACCACCCAGCATGCAGGACGTCGCCGCCGCGGCGGGCGTTCATCGCACGACCGTTTCCCTCGCCCTGCGAGACAGTCCGCGACTGCCCGCGGCGCGGCGCGAGGAGATCCAGCGCATCGCGGAAGAGCTCGGCTACCGGCCGAATCCCCTCGTCTCGGCCCTGATGACCTCGCGCGTGAGCCGACGCGAGCCGAAGCACCAGGCCACCCTCGCTTTCGTCAGCGTGGACCCGGAAGTGCCGCGCGGCTGGCCGGACACGGACACGACCTACGGGATGATGTTCCGCGGTGCCCGGGACCGGGCGATGCGACGGGGCTACCTGCTCACTCCCTTCTGGCTCGGCGAGCCAAAGCTCCAGGGCGAGCGTTTCGCCCGCATCCTCGCTGCGCGGAACATCCACGGCCTCCTCATCGCGCCGCACTTCGGCCCGGCCAACCGCATCGACCTCGACTGGCGACGTTTCTCGGTGGTGGAGCTCGGCTACAATCTGATCCAGCCCGCCTTCAACCGCGTCGTGCACGATTATTACCACTCGATGCAGACGGTGTGCGCCGAGCTGCTCGCGGCGGGACACCGTCGCATCGGCCTGCTTTTGCCGAGGCACTCGGATGTGAAGACCCATCATCTCTGGTCCGCCGCGTTTCTGCATTTCCAAGCGGGGTTGGAACCAGGCGAGCGCATCCCGATTCATCATCCCAAGCACCTCACCACCGCAAACGTCCGGAAGTGGATCCGCGCCGAACGGCCCGAGGTCGTGGTCATCGGGGGCGTCCTTTACCCGCGTCACACGGGCGAGCCGCAGTTCTTCGAGCTGCCCCGGAAACAGCGCCACGTGAGCCTGAACCTCGTCGACCGCGACGATCCCCTCCCCGGCATCTACCAGGACGCCCACCTCATGGGCGCCGCAGCCGCCGATCAGCTCATCAGCCAGCTCCAGCGAGGCGAGTTCGGCGTGCCGGAGCTGCCCACGAGTTTGTTGGTGAGCGGGCTTTGGCAGGCGGGGACGACCGGTTGAAAGGGATCGCGGTCGACGGGACCCTCCCCTACTCCCCCTCCAACAACGGCTTCAGCCGCTCCGCATACACCGCATAACCCGCGGGCGAGAGATGAATGTGGTCGGGAGTGAAGAGTTCTTGTTTGATCGTGCCGTCCGTATTGGTGAAATCGCTCCAGAGATCAAGAACGCGGACCTTCGGGTCACTCTCGAGCTTGAGGAGGTCGAGGGCGGCGTTGGTGAGCTTGATATCCTCGTAAAAGCGGTTCCCCGGCGCGTGGGCGGGAAGGATTTTCGCGACCACAAGAGGCGCGTCGGGAAACTTCTCGCGGAGGTTCTTCACGCACATTTCGATTCCCTTCGCCGCGGCCTCGATCCCGGTCTCGGGGGTGAAGAACATATTGTTGTTGCCGATCATGAGGACGATGGCCTTCGGCTGGAGTCCCTCGACCCCGCCGTGGTCGAGACGCCAGAGCACGTTCTGCGTTTTGTCGCCGCCGATGCCGATGTTGACGGCCTTGCGATCCGGAAATTGTTTCGCCCAAGAGTCGCCCCACTGGATCGTGATGCTGTCGCCGACGAGGAGCACGTCGACCGGCCCCTCATTGGCCTGCACCGTCCTGACATGGGCCTCGTGCAGCTTCAACCACGCGTCGCCCCCGAAATGTCCGGCGGTCGGGACGACGGGCCAGAGTTGCGGCAGGTATTTCCCAATCTCGCGCCCGGGACGGCGCTCGTGTTCGGGTTTGTCGACGACATAAGCTCGCTCCTCCGCCGTCAGCGGCCATCCGATCTTCTGCGGCTCGTCGGTGACGTGGGGATAGTCGAGGGCAAGAGCGGGGAAAACGGCCAGTGCCAGGAATGAGATGGGGACCAGACGTTTCATTACCGGGAATGATGGGTCGTCTTTGACTCGTAGCAACCTTTCACCACGGCGATTTCCTCCCGGTGGCGCTCGAGCGGCCTCCCTTCGGACAATTCCCATCCGGAACTGTTATGGTTGTGTCAGGAAATCACGCCTTAGGCAAGGTGACAGGAAGTCGACTCATTCGAAGAACACCCACAAAAAGCAAAAACCCCGGCCGCGGATTCACGCGGACGGGGTTCTCAGGAAAAGGTTGGGAGGATTTTCGGATCAGAACGAAACGCGGGCGCCGAAGAGCACCGAATGGCTCGCCGGGTCGTCGTCGGTCGTGTTGGTAAAGTCGCCGTAGTCGGTCGTGAAGGACATTCCCGAGAGGACGAGGTAGCGATACTGGGTGAAGAGCGAGAGGCGCTCGGTGATCGGCACATCGATACCGGCGATGAGCTGCCAGGCGAAAGCGCCGTCGGAATCGCTGTAGTTGATCGTGTCGATGTCGCCGCTCATCTCGGTCCAGGCATAACCGATACCACCACCGAAGTAACCGGTGGCACGACCGAAGGGGACTTCCTTGAGGTAGTTCACCATGAGGGCCTTCGTCTTCAGATCGAAGTCGGCGGGAAGCTCGAATCCGGCGTAGTTGACGCTCTCGACACCATTGCTGATGTAGGTACCTTCCAGTTCGAAGCGGCTGCCACCGAAGAGTCCGGAGTAGCGGCCGATACCACCACCAGCGGTCCAGCCGGTCTCGGTATCCCAGTCGGTTGCGATGTTCTGGGGATCAAAGGCCGGATCGGTGTGCCAATCTTCCGGGCAATGGTCCATCCAAGCCGGATCGGTCAGGTCGAAGGCACCGGTCGTCTGCCAAGAAGAACCGAAGGAAACGCCACCGTAGCCGAAGACATATCCCTTGAAGGGGGTCGCTTCGATCGGCCCCTTGGGAATGATCGACTTCGAGCTGAGGCGATAACCACCGGGACCGGCGAAGATCGGGGAAGTGAACGACACCAAGGCGGTGCCGACGACGAGGGCGAAGAGACGAGAATTTAACTTTTCCATGAGGTAAATTCTTCCAGTTTTTATGGAAATGCAAACAAATAAACTAAAATTTTTATAATCTTTAACCATTTTGGCAATTCCGATGCCAGATCCCGGCACCTGGAGCGGATTCCGGGCCCTCGGTTTTAAAATCCGGCGCGCGAGGACCAGAGCCATGGTTACTTTCCCCGCGCCATGGAAGCTACTCCTGCCCTGCCATCTGCCTTTGCTCTCACGCTCGAGGATTGGAACGAGTGGATGGAGGCACGGGGCCAGAGCCGGTTTCGAGCGAAGCAGCTCGTCGAATGGCTTTACGGCAAGCGGGTCAAAGACTGGGAGGAGATGTCGAACCTGCCCGTCCCGCTCCGCGCCGAGCTGGCAGCGGCTTATTCCCTCGAGCGGCTCCGGGTGGTGCGCCTGACCGGATCGCAGGACACGACCCAAAAGTTCCTCTTCCGCCTGCACGACGGACGCCTCGTCGAGACGGTCAAGATCCCGGCGAACGTCCATTTCGATGGCGGCCAGAGCGACCGGATCACCCTCTGCGTCTCCAGCCAGGTCGGCTGCGCCTACGATTGCAAATTCTGCGCGAGCGGCCTCGCCGGTTTCACCCGGAACCTCGAGGTCGAGGAAATCGTCGGGCAGGTCATGGCCGCCGAGGAGGAGTCGGGCGACTCGGTGCGGAATCTTGTCTTCATGGGCATGGGCGAGCCGCTCGCGAACCTGACCCGGCTGATCAAGGCGATCACCATTATCAACGCCCCCTGGGGACTGAACATCGGCGCACGGCACATGACGGTCTCCACCAGCGGCCTCGCCCCCCAGATCGAGAAACTCGCCGAACTGCCCGTCCAGATCCGGCTCGCCATTTCCCTCCACGGCGCCAGCGACGAGGTGCGCGACCAGATCATGCCGGTGAACAAGAAGTATGCCCTCTCCCGGCTCTTTGCCGCCTTGGAAGTGTGGCGCGAAAAGAAAAAGCAGAAGATCACCCTCGAATACATCCTCATTGAAGGGGTTAACGACTCGCTTGAGCAGGCCAACCTGCTCGCGAAGCGGGCGCGGGCGCTCAATGCGAAGATCAACCTGATCCCCTACAACACCGTCGAGGGCCTGCCCTGGGCGCGACCGTCCGAGCGGCAGCAGGAGTCCTTTCTCGGTGCGCTGACCCGGGCCGGGGTCGTCGCCACGCTGCGCCGGGAAAAGGGACACGACATCTCAGCGGCTTGCGGGCAGCTACGACTTCAACAGGAAACCTCCGAAGGCATCATCGCCGCGACGGCGAAGGAGTGAAGGGCGGTGATGGAGGCGAGGGCGGGAATCGAACCCGCGATAGAGCTTTTGCAGAGCTCGGCCTTACCACTTGGCGACCTCGCCATCACGACCGGTCCGATCGGAACCGGGTTGGAAGTAAACGCCGCTTTTCAAGGGCTGTCAACGGACGAGGTGTCCGGGACCCGACCCTGTTAGGTCCCGGACCAGACCCTGTCGGGTCGGCGACAAGGACTTTGCAAAGGGCGCGAGGGCGATTTAGCATGCGGACCGCTCCCATGCCGGAACCGCGTTTGACAGCCGAAGAATTGATGGACCGCTTTGCCGGGCAGCGCTTGCTCGTGGTCGGCGACCTGATGCTGGACTGGTTCATCTGGGGCAGCGTCTCGCGGATCTCGCCCGAGGCCCCGGTGCCGGTGGTCGAGGTGCAAAGCGAATCGCGCTATCCCGGGGGCGCGGCCAACGTGGCGCGGAATCTGACGCCCTTCGGGTCGCTGGTGGAGCTGGCCGGGCTCTATGGCAGTGATCCGAACGGCACCTTGCTCGAGGAGACCCTGGCGGCCCACCGGATCGGGATGCAACTCTGCCTCCGTCGCGAGGATTACCAGACCATCACCAAAACGCGGGTCGTCGCCCGCCACCAGCAGGTCGTCCGGATCGACCGCGAAAAGCGCCGTCGCCTCGAGCCAGCGCTGGCCACCGAGCTGGTCACCAGAATCCGGGACGTCCTGCCGGAAATCGACGGTCTGATCATCGAAGACTACGGGAAGGGGCTGATCACTCCCTACTTCGCCGCGGGACTCCTTGAGGCAGCGCGCGAGCACGGGATCGTCGTCACGGTCGATCCGAAGCCGGGCAATCCCATCCCCTGGCAAGGTGTGACGACGGTGAAGCCGAACCGCTCCGAGGCCTTTTCCTGCGCCGGCATCGAGGATCTTCATCGCGAGGCCGGAGTACCGCCGCTGTCCGACCAGCCCCTGCTCGAAGCAGGCCGGGTTTTGCGCGAACTTTGGGGCTGCGATCAAGTGCTGCTGACTCTCGGCGAACAGGGCATGCTGGTTTTCTCCGGCGACAGCACACCCGCCCACATCCCGGCAAAGGCGCGTGAGGTCTTCGACGTCTCGGGAGCCGGCGACACCGCCATCGCGATCTACACGCTCGGCCTATGCGCCGGTCTTTCGCCGGTAATCGCGGCCCAGATCTCGAATCTCGCCAGCAGCATCGTGGTCGGCAAGCTGGGCACCACTCCGATCGAGCGGGACGAGCTGCTTGAGGCGATCCGTCGCGATTTTCCCCAAGGAGTCCCGGTCTGAGTCGTTTAGTTAGCCATGATCGACAACGACCGCATCATCCGCGAGACCATCGACGAGCACTCCGCCACAGTGGCGCGCTTCCGCGAGACCTGCTCAGGGACGATCGCGGAGATGGCCGCCCGCACCGTGGCCTGCCTGCGCGAGGGTGGGAAGATCTGCTTTTTCGGCAATGGCGGCAGTGCCGCCGATTCGCAGCACTTCGCGACGGAGTTCACGGTTCGTTTCACCCGCAATCGCCGCGGGCTCGCCTCGCTGGCGTTCACCACCGACACCTCGGCGCTGACGGCCTGCGCGAACGATTTCGGTTTCGAGGCGGTCTTCGCACGCCAGGTCGAGGCGCTCTGCCGGCCGGGCGATCTGGTCGTCGGGATCTCGACCTCGGGAAACAGCGCCAACGTGGTGAGAGGCCTCGAGTTCGCCCGCAGCGAGGGCCTCGGCACCTTCGCTTTTACCGGTGAAAAACCGGGGCGTTGTGGTGATCTGGCCGATTTGACCCTGGCGGTGCCCTCTCCGGTGACTGCGCGGGTGCAGGAATGCCACCTGATCGCCGGTCACCTGCTCTGCGATCTCGCGGAACTGGCCTTTGCCGGAAACGGCTCGGTCATTTCCGGGAGTTGAGGGCCTTCTCCACCGGCGCGAGGATGCGCTCGAGATCGGCCAGCGATTTCTCGGTCGAGTTGATCATCTTGAGCTGGGGATCGTAGCGGTCGCGATGCTCGCGGCAGACCCGGCGCAAGGGATCGAAGAGCGCGACGAATTCAGCGTAGAAAGCGCTGGTCGCCTCGGCGAAGGCGGCTCGCTGCCGCTTCGCGAGCAGCTCGCGATGGCGGTCGAGGATGTCATTGTAAAAGACCCGCGCCCGCTTCACGGAAACGGCGCCCACGGCGGCGGCCAGCACGAAGAGGATCGAAGCGAAAACGAAGGCCGCATAGTTCCACGGCGTTTGTTTCAGCATGGTCAGGATGACCCCGGCGAGCACGGTGAGAATGGCGGAGAAGATGAAACTCCAGATGGTGCGGCTGCGCCGGGCGAAGAGGCTGCCGAGTTGCTCGCGCAGGTTCAGCTCCCGCAGGGTGGAGGCGGTGGCTTCCTCGACTTTTTCCTCGATGCGGCGGCTGGCCGCGGCCCAATCCGGCCTCCCATCCTCGCCGACGCTGAGTTCGAGATTGAAATGCTCCTGCATCTCTTCGGAGACCCGCTCCCAGAGGTGATCGACGTCCTCGCGCACGGCGGTGGCCCCGGCCCCGATGCTGCGGCGCACCGCCTTCATGGTGGTGGCGAAGATGAGACCCTCGATCTCGTCGGCGCTTTTGCGCCTCGGCATCAGTGCGGAGATGACGCGGAACTCGGAATCGAGCAGCGGCTCGGCCTGGAGCCCGGCGGCCATGAAACTCTGGTCGAAGGCCTCGAAGAGCGGCTCGCACTTCTTCAGGGTCCGTTGCTGCTGGGTGCGGCTGGCGGGCTCGAGTTCGCTGAGCAACTCGTCGTCGGCCCGGATGATCTCGGAAGCGGCCCCGAGCTTTTCCCGGATCTCGCCGAGCACGTAACAGGCGGCCCGCCAGGCGTGGATCAACTTGATCAGTCGCGGCTCGGAGGACTCGACCACGCCGGAAATGTAGCGCTCCAGGTTCCCGATCTGGCTGGATTGGGCGAGATCGGGGTGATCGTGGCCGGAGGTCTTCGCGATGAACGCTTTTTTCGCGGAGATCGCGAAGGTGGGGAAATGTTGGCCGAAGCGGTGGTGCGCGGTTTTCTGAAGGTGCTCGAGGATCGCGGCGACCTCCTCCTCGGTGCGCAGGTCACATTGCTGGAGCACGAAGACGACCTTCTTCTTCCATTGATGATGGATGCGGTCGAGGAACTCCCAGGTCGAGGCGCCCCAGGGGTTGGTCACCGAAAAGACAAAGAGGACGAGGTCCGCCATCGGCAGGAACTGCTCGGTGATTTGCTGGTGGCCGGCCTCGATTGAATTCGTGCCGGGCGTGTCGACGAGGTTGAAATCCTTCAGAAACTCGTTCGGCCGGAAGATTTCGACGATGTCCTCCGAGAACTCGAACTCGTGCTGCTCGGCACCATACTTGAAAAAGGCGATCCGGTCCGTGGTCGGGATGACGTCGGCGTTGCAGAAGTCCTCGCCGAAGAGCGCATTGAGCAGCGAAGACTTGCCCGCGTTGACCTCGCCAACGACGACGAAAAGAAAGGGATCCTCGAGGTTGGCGAGCAGGTTTTTCAGCAGGGCGAGCCGGGCGGGGCTGATGCTGCTCTCGCGCCCGAGCTGGGTGAGCGATTCGATGGCCGCGCTGAGCCGCTCCCGGGTCTGGAAGTAGTTTTTTCCCAACTGGTCTGTCGGTGAAGCGGACACGGTGGATCTTGGGTCGGGAGAGAAAACGCGGATGCCGCCAGACTCGGCGGAGTGACAAAAACGTCGCCGCAACGAAGCCGGGCAAAGCAATGATTGAAGCGAATTATTTCACTTTGCCAAATGAATTCGCGCGCGGACCTGCGGCGGTGGTCCTCAGCGCGGCCGCGGCATGTCAAAATGATCTCCAGTGCGGCAGTAGCCGGAGGGAACCTCCATGCGCCCGATCGGCCGGAAGACCTCGCGATTCACGAGATGGGACTCCGGATCGAGGACGCCGTCCCGGACCCAGGCGTGCAGGATTCGCCCGATCACGAGGCGGTTCCCCTCCATCTCCAAGGTGGTCCACTCGCGGCACTCGAGCGCCACGGGAGCCTCGGCGATGCGCGGCACCGAGACGACCCGGCCGGGTTCGACATGCAGACCAGCCAGGCTGATCTCGCTGACCTCGGGACCGACCTCCGCCGAAGTGACGTTCATCGCCTCCGCGCAGGCCTCATCCACGAGATTGACGACGAACTCGCCGCTCCGGCGCAGATTCCGAGCGGTGTCCTTGGGGATGCCAGGGTCGCGGTCTCCGGGCGCGAAGGCCAGCATTGGCGGATCGGTGCCGATGAGATTGAAAAAGCTGAAGGGAGCGGCGTTGACGGAGCCGTCCTCGTTCAAGGTCGTGACCCAGGCGATGGGTCGGGGTGTCACAAGTCCGGCAAGGATGCGATAGGCCCGGCGCAGACCTTCGCCACCGGAGAAATCGATTTCCATCAGCGGGAATCCGTCCCGATCACTTCGCGAGGAGCGGGGGAGTCACGATGGCGATCGGGTCCTTGCGGTAAGTCTTGCGGAATTTCTCGCCCCAAGCCCCGTTCGCGTAGACCTCGCGGTAGGTGATGGTCACGGCCTCGTAGGTTTCGTAATTCCCGCAGTCGTCGCGCTCCGTGATGGTGACGTCTTCGCGACACCATTCGACGTGGCCCAGCATGGCCGGGTCACAGATGCCATGGCGGAGGGAGAAATTGGGGAACACCTTGCAGAAACTAAGGTCCTTGCGCTTGAAGTGGCAGCGAAGGGTCGGAGGAATCTCGGGTTTCGGCTTCGAGGAAGTGCTCGCAACCACCACGGCATCCTGGGATCCCACGCTGGTCGCAAAGACGGAAAGAAGCAGGAGGGCGGAAAGAAGAGCGGCGTGTCTCATGTCGTGTCGGTTCGGGCCATGTTCGAAAGAAACGCGCTGGATTTCAAGCGGAAAGTCCGCGTTCAGCGACGGAATTGCGGGAGCTTCCGGAACGGCGGGAAAAGAACCGGTTTCCTGTTTGCGAATCCCCGCGCCACATGCAAGGGGTGACAAATTTTACCCTCGAACCCGCATGCCCCGTGATTCCTCGATTCACAAGATACTTTTGATCGGCTCCGGTCCCATCGTGATCGGACAAGGATGTGAATTCGACTACTCCGGAGTGCAGGCCTGCAAGGCGCTGAAGGAGGAGGGCTACGAGGTCGTGCTGGTGAATTCGAACCCGGCCACGATCATGACCGATCCGGAGTTCGCGGACCGCACCTACGTCGAGCCGATCACCCCCGAAATCGTCGAGAAAATCATCATCAAGGAGAAGCCCGACGTGCTCCTCCCCACCCTCGGCGGCCAGACCGCCCTGAACACGGCGATGGAGCTGCACCGCCGCGGCATCCTCGAGAAACACGGGGTGCGCATGATCGGGGCGAAACCCGACGCGATCGAGAAGGGCGAGGACCGTCTCGCCTTCAAGAACGCGATGCTCAAGATCGGCCTCGACATGCCCCAGTCGGGCGTGGCCCACACGATGGAAGAGGCCCACGTCATCCGCGAGGAGATCGGCAGTTTCCCCCTCATCATCCGCCCCGCCTACACCCTCGGCGGCACCGGCGGGGGGATCGCCTACAACCGCGAGGAATTCGAGACGATCGTGGCCCGCGGCCTCGACCTCTCCCCCGTCACCGAAGTCCTCATCGAGGAATCGCTCCTCGGGTGGAAGGAATACGAGATGGAGGTGATGCGCGACCGGGCGGACAACTGCGTGATCATCTGCTCGATCGAGAACCTCGATCCCATGGGCGTGCACACCGGCGACTCAATCACCGTCGCCCCCATCCAGACCCTGACCGACCGCGAATACCAGATCATGCGCGACGCGTCCTTTGCCGTGATCCGGGAAATCGGCGTCGAAACGGGCGGGTCGAACATCCAGTTTTCCGTCAATCCCGACACGGGCCGCATGATCGTGATCGAGATGAACCCGCGCGTCTCGCGCAGCTCGGCCCTCGCCTCGAAGGCGACCGGCTTCCCCATCGCCAAGATCGCGGCCAAGCTCGCGGTCGGCTACACCCTCGACGAACTCCGCAACGACATCACCCGCGAGACTCCCGCGAGCTTCGAGCCGACGATCGACTACGTCGTGACGAAGATCCCGCGCTTCACCTTCGAGAAATTCCCCGGCGCCGATGAGACCCTGACGACGCAGATGAAGTCCGTCGGCGAAGCCATGGCGATCGGCCGGACCTTCAAGGAGAGTTTGCAGAAGGCGCTGCGCAGTTTGGAGATCAAGCGTTTCGGGCTGCTCGGGGATGGAGCCGACCAGACCATCGACGACGAAGGTCTCACTACAAAACTGAGCGTGCCGAACGCCGAACGCATTTTCTGGCTCGGTCAGGCTTTTGCGCGCGGCTGGGACGTCGAGCGCGTCTTCGAACTGATGAAGATCGATCGGTGGTTCCTCCGGCAGATCGCGGAGATCGTGAGCGAGCAACAATCCCTCGCCTCCGTCGATCTTCGCCGCGCCAAACGGCTCGGGTTTTCGGACCGCCAGCTTGCGCTTTCCAAGGGCGTGGCCGAATCCGCGGCACGATCCGAACGCAAGGCCGCGGGCATCGTCCCCACCTACCGCCTCGTCGACACCTGCGCGGCGGAGTTCGAGGCCTTCACGCCCTATTATTACTCGACCTACGGGATCGAGGACGAGGTGCGCGACAGCGACAAGAAGAAGGTCATCATCCTCGGCGGCGGACCGAACCGGATCGGCCAGGGCATCGAGTTCGACTACTGCTGCGTCCACGCCAGCTTCGCCCTGCGCGAGCTCGGGATCGAGTCCATCATGGTCAACTCGAACCCCGAGACCGTCTCGACCGACTACGACACCTCGGACAAACTCTACTTCGAGCCCCTCACCCTCGAGGACGTGCTCAACATCTACGAGCGCGAGAACCACGACGACCAGGTCCTCGGCGTGATCGTCCAGTTCGGCGGACAGACCCCGCTGAATTTGGCCAAGGGCCTCGAGGAAAACGGCGTCCGCATCATCGGCACCTCGCCCAAGAGCATCGAGCTGGCCGAAGACCGCAAGTACTTCGCCGCCCTCCTCGACGAGCTCGGTCTCGACCAGGCCCCCAGCGGCACCGCCACCTCGCTCGAGGAAGCCCTCGAGATCACGAAGCGCATCGGTTACCCCAGCCTCGTGCGCCCCAGCTTCGTCCTCGGTGGTCGCGCCATGCAGATCGTCTACAGCGACGCCGAGCTGACCCACTACATGCAGAACGCGGTCGAGGCGACGCCCGACCGGCCCGTGCTCGTCGACCGTTTCCTCGAAGACGCCACCGAGGTCGACGTCGATTGCATCAGCGACGGCGAGACCACCGTGATCGGGGCGATCATGGAGCACATCGAGGAAGCCGGGATCCACTCGGGCGACTCCGCCTGCGTCATCCCGCCCTTCTCCCTCTCCGCCGCGATGCAGGACCGCATCCGCGAGGCCGCCAAGAAGCTCGCCAAGGCCCTCAACGTGCGCGGGCTCATGAACATGCAGCTCGCGGTGAAGGGCGACGACCTCTACGTGATCGAGGTCAATCCCCGCGCCTCGCGCACCGCGCCCTTCGTCAGCAAGGCGATCGGCGTGCCCCTGCCGAAACTCGCCGCCAAGATCATGGTCGGCAAGACGCTGAAGGAACTCGGCTTCACCGAAGAGGTCATCCCGACGCACCACAGCGTGAAGGAGGCCGTTTTCCCCTTCAGCAAGTTCACCGGAGTCGACATCATCCTCGGTCCCGAGATGAAGAGCACCGGAGAGGTCATGGGCATCGACGCCGACCTCGGCCTCGCCTTTGCCAAGAGCCAGATGGCCGCGGGCGGAACCCTCCCGACGGGCGGGAATGTCTTCATCAGCGTGAAGGACAGCGACCGCTCCAACGTCGTGCGCCTCGCCAAAGGTTATCACGATCTCGGCTTCACGATCTACGCCACCGAGGGCACCGGTCGCGAAATCACCGCAGCGGGGATCCCGGCCAACATCCTGCCGAAACTCGCGAGCGGACAACGTCCCAACGTTATCGATCTGATGAAGAACGGCGAAATGGCCCTCGTCATCAACACGCCGAGCGGCAAAAACCCGCGCGCCGACGAGATCAAGATCCGCACCGCCTCGATGCAGTGCCGCATCCCGATCATGACGACGCTGCGTGGCGCCGATGCCGCGCTCAAGGCGATCAAGTCGCTCCAGGCGAGTGAAGTCGAGGTGCGGGCGCTGCAGGATTATCACTCCTGATTTTCTTTCCATGAGAACGGCCGGTTTTGCTCTGACGCTCCTCGCTGTGGTGGCGTGGACCTTCCCTCTCGCCGCCGAGCCTCTGCCTCGCAGCACCCCGGAGGCCGCCGGAATTTCCTCCCAAGCCGTCCTCGCCTTCATCGAAGCCGCGGATCGCGAAATCGACACACTCCACAGCTTCATGCTGGTCCGGCACGGCAAGGTCGTGGCCGAGGCCTGGTGGAAGCCCGAGTCTCCCGAAAGCCAGCACGTGATGTGGTCGCTCAGCAAGAGCTTTACCAGCACCGCGATCGGCCTGGCCGTAAACGAAGGCAAACTTTCGCTCGACGATCCGGTAGTGAAGTTTTTTCCCGAAGAGGCGCCCGCCGATCCTAACGAACACCTCAAAGCGATGCGGGTCCGCCACGTGCTCTCGATGAGCGGCGGTCACGATGCCGAGCCGAAGATCGATTTCGACAAGGGCCCCTCGGTCAAAGGTTTCTTCGAACAGCCCATCGTCCACGCACCCGGCACCTACTTCCGCTACAACACGACCGGCAGCTACCTGCTCTCGGCCATCGTCACCAAAGCCACCGGGGAGACCGTGCTCGATTACCTGAAGCCGCGCCTGTTCGACCCGCTCGGCATCGCGGACCCGGTCTGGGCGACCACCTCGGAAGGTTACAGCCTCGGCGGTTACGGCCTCTACATCCGCACCGAAGACGTCGCCAAATTCGGTCTGCTTTACCTGCAAAAGGGAACATGGCAGGGCCAACAGATCCTGCCCGAAAGCTGGGTCGCGGAGGCCACCTCGAAGCAGGTCGACAACAGCCAGGCTCCGAGTGCGCGCACCACCGACTGGCAGCAGGGCTACGGATACCAGTTCTGGCGCAGCCAGCACGGCGCCTATCGTGGGGACGGACGTGATGGCCAGATCTGTCTGGTGCTGCCGGAGCAAGACGCCGTGATCGCCATGACCGCCAAAACCGATACGATGCAGCTCGAGCTCGACCTCGTCTGGCGGATCTTGCTGCCGGCTTTCCGCAACGAAGCACTTCCCGACGCTCCCGCCGACCTCGCCGCGCTCCGCGAAAAGGCCGCCGGTCTCGTCGCTCATCCCAAGGAGCCCTGAGCCTCGTTTTTTCCGGGCGGGGTTGAAAAATCGTTTGGCGAATCCGGCGCTTGGCGTAAGCTGAAACTGTTCAAAAGTTCATATCATGTTCTTCGACCTCAGTGAACCCATTCCGCTGGCCTCTGTCGCTGACGCCGCTGAAGTCCCCCATGATGCACCGATCTCGCAGCGGCGGGCCGTCTACGAACGCGAAGTGATCGACCGGGTCTGGGAGTTCGCCGCGGTGGTTCCCGGGGTCGACTCCGCCCTGTGGCGGCGCGACGAATTCGGGGATTGGATCCATCGCTTTTCCTACGGGATGCGCCATTCGCAATTCGGTTGGGAGATTTTCGACCCCGGCATCGGTCGCCATTCCCAAGGCGTCTACGCGATGCGCCCGATGCAGTGGGAAAGCTACATCAAGCAGTACGAGGCCTTCTCCTGATCCTCTCCGTCAACTCAGGCTCTCGGAAACGGAGGCGGGCTGCTGGATCGACCCGGCAAGGGCGGTGGCAGCAATCGCTTGGGTGGCAGGGGCGGCGGCAAGGCACGACGCGATTGGATCACACCCGATAACACCAGCGGATCCTGGCGGCTGAGTTCGCGGACGCGGTTCCTGAGATTCTCGATGCGCGCCTCCTGCGCTGGATCAGGAGCGTCGGTGCGCGAGGCTTTCTGCTTTTGATAGGCGAGTTCGGTGGCCTCACCGAGCAGCCGTTTCCGCCCCGCGACCAGGGAAAATCCGCGACTCAGTCCGCTGAGACTGCTGCGGGTCCAAAAGCCGGCCGCATCGAGGGCCTGTTCCGCATAAAGGACACCACGCTCCACTTCCCCGGCCAGATGGATGCGGATCCAGCGATTCTCATGGTAAAGGCAAACCGCCACGGTGGCGATGAACCAGAGGATGCCGATGCTGATGCCCCCGATCGCGAAAAAGAGATGATCGCCGCCGATGGTGGCGAAGTAATTGTGCAGGCCGTGGGTGAACATGCCGGCGGCGAGACCCAGTAACGGACAAAGCAGCCGGAGCAAGGGCGACGCCGAAAAACGGCCAAGGGCGAGCCCTACCCCGAAAAGCCCGGTGAACAATGCGTGCAACATTCCGAAGATGAAAGCGCGCAGGAAAAACAAAGTGATCAGGCTGCCCGCGTCGGGCTGGCCCGCGAAGTAAAAGACATTCTCGACCGCGGAAAAGCCGAAGCCGACCATGCTTCCGTAAACCAAGCCATCGAGCACCGAATCGATCTCGTTGCGAAAAAGCCGGAAGATCAGCAGCACCCCCGCGGCTTTGACCAGTTCCTCGGTGACCGGAGCAAGGATGCTCGCCTCGTAAAGCTCACCCATGAGCCCATCCGCCTCCGGCGACACCCCGAAGACGGTCTGGGCGATCACGGCAAAAAGGATCGAAGGCACCGCGCCCCAGGCAAAAGCCGCCAGCATCAGGGGAAACGGCTCTTTCTCCCATCGGTCGACCCGCCAGATGACGAGAGCGTAAACGACCATCGGGACGATGCCCAGAAAGACGGAAGCCAGAAACAACATGCGGACGGATCCTAGCGAGGTCCCGGTGGAAATGCAAAGAGCAGCTCGAAAGCGAAAAGGGCGGTCCCGGAGGACCGCCCTTTCGTGGAATCAGAACTGGAAGCGCTTCATCACTGGCAGGCTTCGCATTCGCCGCCGTTGAGCAGAGCCTCGAGCGAGCAGGCCTGCTTCTCCGCCTCGGTGTACTGCTTGGCGTCGGTCTGATAAATCCGAACTTCCTTGCTGGTGTTGAGGGTGGCCTTCTCGATGTTGGAGGCCTGGAGGGTGCGCAAGTAGTAGGTGGTCTTGAGCCCCTTGTGCCAGGCGGCACGATACATGTGCGAGAGGTTCTTCAGATCCGGCACTCCGAGGAAGAGATTGACCGACTGCGACTGGTCGATCCATTTCTGGCGGCGCGCCGCGGCGTCGATGAGCCAGTCGTGCGGGATCGAGAAGGCGGTGGCGTACTTCTCCTTGAGCTGCGCCGGGATCTCCTCGATGTCGGCGAGCTCGCCGTCGTAGTACTTGAGACGCTCGACCATCTCGTCGCCCCAGAGACCGATTTCCTTGAGATCGCGGACGAGGTGGGGATTGAGGACGATGAAATCGCCCGAGAGATTGCCTTTCACGAAGAGGTTCTTGAAGGTCGGCTCGATGCAGGGCGAGCTGCCCATGATGTTCGAGATCGTCGCGGTCGGAGCGATCGCGAGCACGTTGCTGTTGCGCATGCCCTGGCGCTTGATCTTCTCGCGGAGAGCATCCCAGTCGAGACGGCCGCCGCGCGGCACGTCGACCGGTTCACCACGCTCTTCCTCAAGCAGGTCGACCGTATCGGGCGGGAGCAGGCCCCGGCTCCACTTCGAACCCTCGTAGGTCGAGTAGCTGCCGCGCTCGACAGCGAGATCGCTGGAGGCCTCATAGGCGAAATACGCGATCGCCTCCATGAACTCGTCGTTGAACTCCACGGCCGCCTCGCTCGCGAAGGGCGTGTTGCGGAGGAAAAGGGCGTCCTGCAGGCCCATCACACCGAGACCGACGGGGCGATGCCGCATGTTGGCGTTCTTCGCCGGACCGGTCGGGTAATAGTTGATGTCAATCACGTTGTCGAGCGCCCGCACCGCGATGCGGACGGTCTCCCGCAGCTTGTCGAGGTCGAGGGAGCCGTCTTCCTTGATGTGGGTGTTCAGCACGACCGAACCGAGGTTGCAGACCGCCGTCTCGTCGGCCGAGGTGTTCAGGGTGATCTCGGTGCAGAGGTTCGAGCTGTGGATCACACCGACGTGGTCCTGGGGGCTACGCACGTTGCAGGGATCCTTGAAGGTGATCCAGGGGTGACCCGTCTCGAAAATCATCTTCAACATGCTCTTCCACAGATCAATCGCGGGGATCTCGCGGCCGAAGATGCGGCCGGCCTTGGCATCGGCCTCGTAGGCGAGGTAACGCTCGGTGAACGCGCGACCGTAGAGCTCGTGGAGATCGGGCACCTCGTTGGAGCGGAACAGGGTCCAGTTTTCCCGGGCCTCCATGCGCTGCATGAAGAGATCGGGGATCCAGTTCGCCGTGTTCATGTCGTGGGCGCGGCGGCGCTCGTCACCGGTGTTCTTGCGGAGTTCGAGGAAGTCGGTGATGTCGTTGTGCCAGGTCTCGAGATAGGCACAGCCGGAGCCTTTGCGTTTGCCGCCCTGGTTGACCGCGACGAGCTGGTCGTTGTGCAGCTTCAGGAAAGGGATGACCCCCTGGCTCTCGCCATTGGTTCCCTTGATGTAACTGCCCGTGCCGCGCACCGAGGTCCAGGAGCCGCCGAGACCACCGGCCCACTTGGAAAGGTAGGCGTTTTCGGCGATGCCGCGCTGCATGATCGATTCGATGCTGTCGTCGACCTTGTAGAGGTAGCAGGACGAAAGCTGGCTGTGCATCGTGCCCGAGTTGAACAGCGTCGGAGTCGATGAGCAGAAGCGGCGGCTCGCGTAGAGGCGGTAAAGGTCGATCACCTTGCTCTCACGGTCTTCCTTCTCACCGATCATCAGGCCCATCGCGACGCGCATCCAGAAAAGCTGCGGCGTCTCGATGCGGCGGTGCGTCTCGGCCGTCTTGTCGATGATGAGATAACGGTCGTAGAGCGTCTGGATGCCAAGGTAATCGAAGTCGAGATCCGAGGTCGGGTTGAGCGCTTCGGCGAGGCGGTCGAGGTTGTAGTCGAGCAGCTTCGGGGAAAGGCGCTCGATCTCGACACCGCGGACGAGATTGGCCTTGAAGGCGCGGCGATGGAACTCGGCGAGCTTGGCGACGCCGTCGCGGGAGATGCTCCAATCGAGCACTTCCTCGTAGACATAGGTGAGGAGGATGCGGGCGGCGAAGCGGGCGAAATCACCGTCGCGCTCGATCAGGCTCTTGGCGTTGAGGATGATCGTCTTGCGCAGATCGGCCTCGGTCATCTCGTTGAAGAAGGCGCGACGCAGCTCGTGCTCGATCTGGTCGGTGCTGAGGCAAAGGTCCAAGCCAGGCAGGGCGAAATCGATGCGACGACGCAGATCCGAACCGTCCCAGAGATCGCTGGAGCCGTCGGTGCGCTTCACCACGATCATCGACTCCTGGGTCGCCTCCTGGTGGCGGACGGTTTGCTCGTCCTCGAGCAGGCGGAGCTGGGCGCGATGGGCGCGGTAGAGGATGTAGGATTCCGCCACCTTGTAATGGCCCTGGCGCATCAACTCTTCCTGCACGCGGTCCTGGAGATCTTCGATGCGGATGAACTCCTGGCCGCTGCGGGCGATCCGATCGGTCAGGGCCTGCGAGATCTCACGGGCCGGGGACGAATCCATCCCGAGCGAGAGAAAGGCGCTGCGCACCGCGATCTCGATCTTGTTCGAATCCCAGGCGACCACTTCGCCGTTGCGGCGAATGACGCGGCAGAGAGGCTTCTCGTTGCCCGTGCGGGCGCGGCCGGCGATCTCGTTCTTCCGGCGGATCAGCAGGCTCTTGGCCACGTCGTGGGCGTTCTGGCGGACCAGGGCCATCTCGATCACCGAGGTCAACTCGGCGGTGGTCAGCAGCACGGTGCCATCGGTCTCCTCGGTCTCGGCCTTCTTCGTCAGCATCTCGGTCACGATGCGGACGATGTTGGCGACGAGTTGGCGGTTGCTGTCGTTGAAGATGTCATCCTGCTTGCGCGAGAGGGCAAGATCGGTCACGGCGCGGCCGACGGTCTCGGCGATCTTTTCAATGCTGAGGTCGGTCTGCTGGTCGCCGGTCTGGACGACGATCCGTGAGGTCGGCGCGGCATGGGTGACGGCCATGTCGCCCCAGTTGAAGCGCGGCTTCATTTCCTGCGGGGTCGCAGCGCAGCGTTGCAGCTCGAGGTCTTCTTCAATGAGGTGGCGGGAGATCATGGGGTGGAACGGGTGTGGGGAACGGGAACGTAATGCGGGGAAAAAGAGGACGGACCGAGGAGGGTCGGGTGTGCGACCCGACCCTCTGCAATCGCGGATCAGAGTTCGTCGTCGCTCGTCACCGCGAGCGCGGACGCCTTCTGGTATTCGGTGACTTTCTGCTCGAAGAAGTTCGACTCCTTCTTGATGTCCATGGTTTCCGCAAGCCAGGGGAAGGGATTGCGGATCCCGGGATTGAGCGGATTGAGTCCGACGCCCTCGAGACGGCGGTCGGCGATGTAGTCGATGTACTGGCAGAATTCGGCGGCACTGAGGCCGACGGCGCTGACCGGCAGGCAATCGTCGATGAACTCCTTCTCCAGGGCGACCGCTTCCTTCATCGTGTCGACGAGCTCCTGTTTGAACTCGGGGGTCCAGATTTCCATGTTCTCGCTGACGAGATCCATGAAGAGGTTGCGGAAGACCTCGATGTGGTTCGACTCGTCGCGCAGGGTGTATTGAAACATCTGGCCGATGCCGGGGAACTTGTTCTGCCGCTTCAGGCTGAGGATCATGCCGAAGAGCCCGTAGAACTGGGTGCCCTCCATGCACTGGCCGAAGATGAAGATGTTCCGCGCGAGACGCTTCTTGTTCTCGGGATCGGTCAGGTCGATGTCGCGGCGGAGCTCGTGAGAAACGCGGGTGACGAACTCGTTCTTGCGCTTGATCGTGGGGATCTGCTCGAACATCGCCTCGCACTCGTGCGGATTGATGCCGAGGCTGCTGATCATGTAAAGCAGGCTGTCGGCGTGGATGTTCTCCTCGTGGGCGTGGCGGCCGAGCACGAGCTTCAGCTCGGGAGCGGTGACGAGTTCGCGGACCACGTGGATGATGTTGTCACCCACGATGCCTTCGGCGGCCGAGAAATAACCGATGCCCATGCGGATGATCCAGCGTTCGGAATCGCTCAGTTCGCTGCCCTGCCACTGCTCGATATCCTTCTGCATCGGGATCTCTTCCGGCTCCCAATGGTTGGCCTTCATTTTCCGATAGAGCTCGTAAGCCCATTGATACTTCAGCGGAAGCAGGTTGAAGGCTTCCGATTTGCGACCATTGATGATGCGCTTGGCAGCGTAGGCGGCTTCCGCCTTGCTTTGATCGAGGACGAAGTTGCGACCTCCGACAGTGAACTGTTTTTCCATGCGTGGTGAAGCGGTGATGAATGCGGTTGAAGGGAACGTGGGAGCGGGTTTCTCAGGGTTTCCAGACTTTCAGGATTCCAAGCGATTTTCAAGCCATTTGAAGATCATAAAAACCATGAAAGCGGGAGTCTCCAAGAAGGCCCGTCAAAACACGGAAAATACCATATCTTGTTGGGCCGGGGGCCAAGATGCACAAGATGTAGTGGTGTTTCAAGACATTTTTGACACGAAAGGGCCATTTTCCCCATGGACCTAGTGATTAAAGGGATCGCTTTGCGGCACCCCTCCAATTTGGACCCGCTCAGGATAAAAAGCACTCAAAAGAACAGTGAAAATCCTCAAAAAAAGGGCGGGGCCGGTTGGTCGGCTCCGCCCTCGGAATCGGGTCGCCTGAACCTCACTTGGCGGCGGCGTAGCCCTCGGCCACGGCGGCCCAGTTCACGACGTTCCAAAACGCGTCGATGTAGTCGGGACGACGGTTCTGGTAGTTGAGGTAATAGGCGTGCTCCCAGACGTCGAGCCCGAGGATGGGAGTGCCCTCGCAACCGGCGACGGCGGCCCCCATCAGGGGCGTGTCCTGATTGGCAGTGCTGCAGACGGCAAGCCCGCCGCCGGACTTCACGACGAGCCAAGCCCAGCCGGAGCCAAAGCGGGTCGTGGCGGCTTTCTTGAACTCTTCCTTGAAGGCATCGAAAGAGCCGAAGGTTTGGTCGATCGCGGCGGCGAGGTCGCCACCGGGCTGCCCCCCGGCATTGGGGCCGATGATCTTCCAGAAGAAGCTGTGGTTGATGTGTCCGCCTCCGTTGTTGCGGACGGCGCCGCGGATGTCATCGGGCACGGCGGCGAGGTCGGCGATGAGATCTCCGATCGACTTGGCCTCGAGATCGGCCTTGCCTTCGAGGGCCTTGTTCAAATTGGTGACGTAAGCGGCGTGGTGCTTGCCATGGTGAATCTCCATCGTCTTGGTGTCGATGTGGGGCTCCAGCGCATTGGTGGCGTAAGGCAGGGGTGGCAGTTCGTGGGCCATGGTTTCGTGGATTTGGATTGGGGTTGGTGAATGCTTATGGGCGGCAACGCGCCTACAGCATGAGAGCGCCGCGCGGCGTTTTGTCAAAAGCCGTTACGCGCGAATCCGCCCCGGGGGCCAAAGAATCGGCCTCAGAACAGGACCACCAGGGGTGGAATCGTGATGTCGAGCCGGGCGTTGGAGAAATTCAGGCCCTCGGACTCGGTGATGGTGGTGACGACATCGTTGGCGAACTCCACCACGACCCGACCCGCCTCGACCTCCACATAAGTCGTCACCGACACCGGTTGCCCGAGTCCATTGGTCGAGGTGGTGGTCTGCGGAACCCGCTGGTAGGAAATGAATTCGAGCACGTCGCTGCGGCCCTCGGCATTGAGCTTCGAGCTGCGTTTGTCGGGTGGGCCGAGGCTGGACATCACCTCTTCCATGGTCAGACCGAGCGCGACCTGGTGGTTTTCGATCAGTTCGGAAACAATCAGATAACGCGCATGGTACTGGCGCAGGTTTTCCTCGAAATCTTCAGGCAGGCCGGTCACCGCCGCCTTGCTGATCCAGCCGGCGACTTGACCCTGCTGGGCGCGGCCCCGGACCCGGTAGGCTTTTTCCCCCACGGCGAGCAGCACGGCATTCTGCTCCGGTACGAGATTGCCCATCCAGCGCTCGCCTTTCAGGTTCGCATAAACCGGGGCGGCCGAGGTGACGCGCACCACGACCTCCTCCTCGACCATGCCTTCGAGATAAATCGCGCCCTCTTCCTTCACGAGTTCGCTCTTGGTCCGGTCCTCCCTCTCGATCTTGACGATGCCGGGACGGCGCATCTGGGCGCCGAGGTCCATCGCCGCGAGCGCGCAGGCGAAGCAGAGAAAAAGCAGCAGCCGGGTTTTCATGATCAAAGGGGATCGGTGTAGTGCGACCATCCTCCTTGGACGGACGGAAAACGCTCGTCAGCCGGGAGTGTGGCTCGCGCGATCACGCGAGGCAAGCAAATACGGGGTCGACCTGAGCCCTCGCCGCCGCGGCGCTTCCATGGTAGACTCCCCGAGATGTTGCGCAGTGCGAGCGTTCTGGCCCTGGCCATGATCCCGGCGTCGTTGTCGGCCTATGATCCGCCGGTGACGACGCGTCCCCTGCGTTCGGTCGCGGACGTGCGCAAGCTGAGCTTTGAGGAATCGCGGCTCGCCCCGCCCGTGAACCTGCGGGTCATCGTCATCTCGCATCTGCCCGACGGTTTCGATGGCCAGGATGGCTCGGGCGGTCTGCTTTTCGAGTGCCGCCCGGACAAGCTGCCTCGGATCGGCGACGAACTCGTCATCACCGGCAACGCCACCGGAGGATTCGACGGTCCCTACGTGATCATCGACCGGATCGAGAAGGTGGGATGGAAAAGTCCGCCCAAGGCCCTGAACTTCCGACCCGATTTCGTCCAGACCGGCTTGGGTGACAATCGCTGGGTGGAAATCGAGGGCCTGCTCGTCGATGTCGATTTCGCCGAGGAGGAAAAGCGGCAGGGTTCCGGCCTGCTCGTAACCGGCCAGAGCGATCTGGTGATCCGATTCCGGAACGCCTACGAGGATTTCGACGTGAACGGATTGAAAAAGCACGTCGGTTCCTGGGTGCGGCTCCAGGGGAGCGGCGCGCCGCTTTTCAACGACCAACGACAGCGGATCGGCTCAGATTTCGTATGCGCAAAACATCAATTCGTCTCGGTCATTGAAAAGAGCGCGACCTCCTTGCCGGTACACCTCGATGAGATCGGGCGCTGGGACTCGCGGCGGAACCGCCCCGGCCTGGTCGAGACTACCGGCACGGTCACCTTGGTCGAGGGACCATCGAATCTGATCGTGCAGGCCGGCGAACATGGTGCCCGCGTCGGCACACTCGCCCCGGTGACGGTTTCCGTGGGACAGTCGGTCCGGCTCACCGGATTGCCAGAGACGGATGGTTACTTCGTGGGTTTGCGTTACGCGAAGGTCGATCCCATCGAGGAGCCCGTCCCTCATGCAGATCCCGCTCCCGACGAGAGTCCCCTCGCGCGCGACCATGCCTTCCAGCTCGTCACCTTCAGCGGACGACTCATTGAAAAAGGGACCGGCTTCATCAATCTCCAGGTCCAGGAGTCGCTGGTGCCGGTGAGCATCCCCGCCGAAGTCGGGCCGGGCCTGCCGCCCGAGGGCAGCATCCTCCAAGTCAGCGGCGTGAAGCGGGTCGAGGCCGACGAGCGCGGCGAGGTCCGCTCGGTTGCGATCGCGATCCGCTCGCAGGCGGACCTCGCGGTGGTCGACGTCCCCTCGTGGTGGACACCCGGCCGGCTCCGGACCGCCATTCTCATCCTCGCCGCGGGTGCACTCCTTTTCCTGACCTGGCTGCTTGCCCTCAATCGCCGGGTCAAACAACAAACCGAACTCATCACCGAACAGATCGAATCGAACGCCACCCTCGAAGAGCGCAACCGCATCGCCCGCGAGTTGCACGACACGCTCTCGCAGGGTTTTTCCGGGGTCGGCTACCAGCTCGCCTCAGTCGCGAACCACCTCACCAGCGACCCGGAAAAAGCGAGGACCAAACTTGCCGCCGCCCGCGAGATGGTCGAGCACAGCCTCGCCGAGGCGCGCGACTCGCTCATCGGCCTGCGCGTGCCGACCGGGGCTGAACGGCTCGAATTCCCCGAAGCGACCCTGGCCGCGGCCCAAGCCCGCTGCGAAGAAGCCGAAATCGAGTTCGCGAGCGAGCGGCTCGGCTGGAATGGAAGCCCGAAACTCGACCCCGAGACCGCCTTCGCCTGCCACCGCATCATCCTCGAGGCCGTTACCAACGCGATCCGTCACAGCGGGGCGAAACATTTGAGGGTTTCCTTATCCGCCGACGCCGGGCTCGCCCGCATTGCCGTGGCCGATGATGGCCGTGGATTTGCGGTCGACGAAAATGCTCCCGCGGGCCATTATGGCATCCAGGGCATGCGGGAGCGTGCCCTGGGGCTCGGGGCCGATTTGGCGATCCACTCCAAGCCCGGCCACGGCACCACCGTCGAACTTTCCCTCAATCTCGAATGAGCTCAGCGCAATCCACTCTTTCCGTCATGCTGGTCGATGATCACCTCATCGTCCGTCGCGGCCTCGCCAGCCTGATCGGCGACGAACCCGATCTCACAGTCGTCGCCGAGACCGGCAGCGGCGAAGAGGCGATCGCCCTCGCCTCTCAGCATCGCCCCGATGTGATCGTGCTCGACCTGCGCCTCCGCGACATGAGCGGCATCGAGGTCGCCGAGGCGCTGCGTGGTTACAAGATCCTGATGCTCTCCAGCTTCATGCAGGAGGAGGACGTGCGCCGCGTCTTCGACGCCGGCATCCGCGGTTACCTTTCGAAAGACAAGGACAGCGGAGAACTGCTCAAGGCGATCCGTGCGGTGGGAGCGGGCGACCGCTTCATGCCGCCTGAAATCTCCCTGCTGCTCGCCAAGAGCGAACACAGCAGCCACCTCACCGGCCGCGAGCTCGAGATCCTCAAACTCGTCGCCGAGGGTCGCGCCAACAAACAGATCGGCGAGGTGCTGAAACTCTCCGAGAACACGGTGAAGAACCACGTGAAATCCATCCTCGCCAAACTGAACGCGAAAGACCGCACCCATGCGGTGACCGAGGCCCTCAAACGCGGACTTTTCCAACTCGGCCGCGGGTGATGCCGATTGGTGCGATGGTAAGGATCCGGTAGACCCTCCTTTCGTCCGCTCGCAGGCTCGCGGTGCCGTCCGACTTCCGCAAAGCCGGGGGCCGAGAGCGCATGATGCGGTTGAGTTCTTCGCTGCGGTAGCTGCGCAGGACCGCAGGATGAACGTAGAATTTCCGGCAGGTCGCCGCAGTGTGGTTCAGCCTCGCGGCCGTGGCCTTGATCGCTTCGCGAATGACCTGCTCGCGAGCCCCTCTGCTATCTGGCGGAGGATTCGCGGCCAGCCCGCGCGCGCAGCCAACCGTCGCTTTCCAAGTGCGGAAAATCTTGGCGGTGTAGTCTGCGCCGGTGATCTCGTGCAACCACGAATTGACGTCGCTGCTATCGAGATCACGCCATCCGCCATCGGCCGATTCGTAGCGGAAAAGATGCTGGCCGGGCAGGTCCTGCAATTCACCGAGCAAACGGGTCAAGCGGGGATTGGAGACGATCGTCTCATGCCGCTGGCCGGATTTGCCGACAAAACGCAGTTGCAGACCGTTCTCCTCCTCGCGCAAGTGCCGGGTAAGTAGCGAGGCGATTCCGTGGGTGCCGTTGTCGCGCTCATAGCGGGTGTTGCCGATGCGGTAGCCCGTCTCGTCCAGCAGGAGCACCACGCCCGCGATGACCCGCTCCCGGGTCAACTCATTACCTGCGAGCTCTTTTCTCACCGCCGCGCGGATTCTGGGTAGAGCCGCGGCGAAACCGGCGAGCTGCCCGAATTTCCGCTCCGCGGCATGCTCGTGCCAGGCCGGGTGGTAGCGGTATTGCTTGCGTCCGCGCGCATCGAGTCCGGTGGCCTGGAGGTGGCCGTTTTCCAACATGCAGATCCAGACTTCCTTGTAAGCCGGAGGGATCACGAGAGAACGGATCCGCCGGCGCTCGCTCCGATCCGTCAGAATCGTCCCATCCGGCAGGCGATAGGAGAATCCACGGCCGCTCCGATGCCGCCGGTAGCCGGGCATGTGATCGCTGGTGAAGACGAGCTTCATGGCTTGTCTATCCCTGCAGGAGCGATTCGGCCCCGTCGATGAATACCTCGGCTCCGGTCACGTGCGAAGCGAGGTCGGAACTGAGGAACCAAATCAACTCGGCGACTTGTCCAGCGGAGCCGGCACCTCCCCGGGTCAACGGAATGCTGCCCTCGGGAAACTCGACCGGTACCCGGGCTTCCTCGAGATTGCGGTGTTCGGTGTTCGCGTCGATGTGCGTGTCGATCGCCCCGGGACAGACCACGTTGCAGCGAATCCGGTGTTTGGCGAGTTCCAGCGCCATCATCCGCGAAAAGGCGAGCTGTCCCGCCTTGGTCGTCGCATAGGGACTTGCGCCGGCATTACTGAAGATGCGGGTGCCATTGACGGAGGAAACGATTACGATCGACCCGCCCCCGGTTTTCAGCAGCGGGATCGCATGCTTCACGGTGAGGAAGGTGCCCTTCAGATTCACGTTCATGACCTTTTCCCATTCCTCTTCCTCGATCTGGTCGATGGGCCCCCAGACGCCGTTGATGCCCGCATTGGCGACGACCAGGTCGAGACGGCCCCAGGTCCTGTGGATCTCGTCGAAGGCGGCCTCCATCTCGCTTCCTTTCGAAATGTCGGTCGCGAGCGCGAGACATTCCCCGCCGCCATGGCGGATCTCTTCGCAAGTGGCCTCGGCCTCGACGCGCGACCGGGTCAGGACCGCGATCCTCGCTCCGGAGTAGGCGAAGAGCTTGGCGGTGGACTTGCCGATGCCGGATCCGGCACCGGTGACAAGGGCGGTTTTGCCGGCGAAGGAACCGGCGAAGATGGTGTGCATGTTAGTCAGGAGGTGGAGGGTTTGGAGTATCGCTTCTTCAGGAAGTATCCAAGGAAGGTGAAAACGACCATCAGGCCGACGACCAGCGAGATCAGGCCGGCATCGAGATCGGTGACCACACTGCCCGCTCCGACAGGAAGGATGGCGAAGAGGATGTATACCGGGGTACCGACCCAGAAATAGATCCGGAAGGAGACATCGGTCAGTGCGAGCAGATAGAGTTTGATCGCATAGGGCGGCCCATGGAAGGCCGCGAAGAGAGCGGTGAACCAGGCCTGGCGCTTCGGGTCGATGGGAGGGATGCCATACCCGGCGCGCTCGAGACGAGCCCGGAGCCGGTCGCGGAACCAGCCATGGGTAATGAAGTAAGCGATGGCGGCATGGAAAAACATGCCCGCCACGGCCAGCACCATGCCCCACGCGAAGCCCATCCGCACTCCCGCAAGCAACAGGAGGATGCTGACGGGCATCCCCAGCACCGGCGTAAACAGAAACGCGGCGATGAAGACCGGCATCGGCAACCGCTTGCCAAGCGCGACGAGCGATTCGCGATCGAGCTGGTCACGATGGATCCAGGCGAAGATTCCGATCACGAGCAGCAGCAGCAGCAATTTGAAGATCCATCTCCGGGTCTGGGGCCGCAGGCTCTTCATGACCAGGAGAGTTCGGCACCGAGCGGCAGATGATCCGAGGCGACCCGCGATACGGAAGTGACGGGGCGCTCGACCGACTCCACCCGGAAGTGCGGCGACACGAGGATGTGATCGATCCGCATCAGAGGAAGCATCGAGGAAAAGGTGGGCAGCGGTTCGTGGCCCGGGGCCTCACGCTGGACGTCGAGGAAACGGGACCGCAGCTTTCGATAGGGACCGGAACGGCCGTTCGAGTTGAGATCTCCGCAGAGGATCACCGGATCGGTGGCGGGCACCTGCCCCAGCCAATCGGGGCCCAGCAACGTCTCCGCTTGGCGATGCCGTTCATCGCGCCCGAGGCCGAAGTGGGTGTTGATGAAGTGCACCGGCCGACCATCGAACTCGATCTTCACCCAGATCGCGCCGCGGGCCTCGGTGAAAAGGCGCGGATTGGCTTCGGTGAGAAAGCCTGATTTCACGGTCTCGAAGGGGTACCTCGCGAAGACGGCGATGCCATAGCGCTCCCTCTCTTCCTCAAACATCGCGTGGAAAACGTGGGTCATCTGCAGTTGATCGGCCAGCAGTTTCGCCTGGTCGTGATGCCGGGTGCGAAGACGGTGGCAATCCACCTCCTGCAAGGCGATCAGATCGGGATCGGATTGGTTGATGACCCGCGCGATGCGCTCGACGCGCAGCTTGCCGTCGGTGCCGACGCAACTGTGGATGTTGTAGGTCATCACCCTGAGGGTCTCGCGCCGGGCATCGGGCAGCAACACCAGCGGGAACTCGAGCGGCGCGGTCTCGCGGCCGAGGAAATGGGCGACGATGCGATGGAGATCCTCGCCCCGAACCCGCGTGCCGGTCGGTGGCAGGTGCGAGCGATGCCACCGGAAGATGCGGTCCGGGACCAACAGGAAACCGCGGGTCTCCTCCGCGCCGGGTCCCCCGTGGGCGCCGTTCTCGAGGACAAAGGTCAGCGATTCGCCCCCGGGCACCCATCCGCAAAAGACGAGGTCACCGGCGTTGCGATGATGAGTCAGGGAAGCGAGATCCCGCGCCGCCTCTTCGCCGAAGGGATGGCCGTGCCCGAGCACCTCGCGATGGTCGCGGGGCAATTCCCAGCGCCCTTGGGCATTCCAAGCCACGGCACTCTCCCCCTCTCCACCGATCAACACGATGGGAATGCCGGCCTCTGACACGAGGCGCTCCGCATAGTTTTCAAGGTCTGATCTTTCCACGGTCGTCGGCAGATAAAGGTGACCGAGAGGTCCCATCGCGGTGACGATGATGTGTCGCGCCGGATCAGGTGGCTCGGACCGGGGTGTCCGATCGCGACGATGACCGCGACCCGCAGCGCCGAGCTGTTCGGAGACGCCACCCGACCAGACCGGATGGACTGCGATCGGGCCTTTGGCGAACACTTCGGCAAGGGCGGTGCGCGGATCTTTCCCATGGACTTTTCCATAGTAGGTGACCCGCTCCTGTCCGTGATCCGAATGCACGATGATCTCGTAGTCGCGGTAATCATTACCGCCCGCGGCGCGGACGAGGTCGCGGATACAGTCGTCGATGCCTTTGAGCGTCCACAGGGCGAATCGCGAGGAAGGCCCGCGACGATGTGACTGCTCGTCGTAGCCGAGGAAATTCCCTTGGATCACGCGCACTCCCCGATCAATGTCGAGCAGCATACGATAGCGCACCGCCTCGCGAAGAAGAATGCAGACCAGTACGCGCACCGGCACAAAACCGAGCTCCTTCCTGAGGCTGCGCTTTAGGAAAAGTCCGCCAATCGCATCGGTGAAGGCGATCAGCACCTCCAGCAGCCCTAGACCGAACATCTTCAGGAAACGCGGCGCGTAGAGCACCGGCAGCACCAGCCAAGCGAGTGGATGCATGTTTTTGAGGAGCGTGTCAGGGCCGAAGTCCTCGAAGCAATAGCGGCTCGATTCGGCACCGCCACGATAGATGTTCGAGTAGGCGCAACCGCCGGTGAAAAGCGGAGTCGGGCATTGCTGTTCCAATTCCCTCGTGACCTTCGCGGCGGATTCCACGTCGAACATTTGTCGAACCACTCCATCCTCCCGGTCGAGGAACTGGAATGCCGGCACCGCCTGCCGGACGCGGTAGAAGATCTCCGCCTGCACTGCGGGTGTCGTCGAGGGAACCCCTGAATAAAAACTCTCGAGATGGAAGTGCCGTCGCTTCATCATTCTCGCGAGGAAGGGCATCCGGCCGGTGGCGAGGGCTTTCTCAAACTGGGTCCGCGACAGCCCGTCGATCTGGATCTGGATCACGCCGGGCTCTTCGGCTTCACCCCCGGGGATGTCGAGCCCCAGCAAGCGCGCCGAAATGCGGGTGCGGTTGAACTTCCGCCGCCATCGACGCACCTTGGAGTTGAGCGTACTAATCACGCGCCACCTCCCCGCTTGGAACTTCAGTGACTGCCGCGGTTACGGCGGCGATTTTCGCGCTGAGCAAGTCCCACTCCACCTCGATCCCGGCGACGAGACGATCCCATGGCGAGGTGTCGCGCTCCTCATCAGCGCGACGGGTGTCGATGAGTTCTCGGTAGGCTTCGACCACCGCACCGGCACATTTTTCGATCGAATAATCGAGCGCCGTCTCGCGGGCCTTTTCCGAAAAGCGGGCGCCTAGTCCGGGCTGCGAGACGAGCCGACCGAGCGCTTCGGCGAAGTCCGCCTCACTCGCGTCTCCCGGCAGGAGGAATCCATTTTCCGCGTCCACGACGATCTCGCGGACGCCCGGTCCATCAAGCGCAACGACAGGCTTCCCCGCCGCCATTGCCTCGGCGAGCACCATGCCCTGGGTCTCCGATTGCGAGGCGAAAACAAACCAATCCATCGCCGCGTAGGCTGCGGAAAGATCAGGTCCGGTAAGTTTGCCGGCCCAGTGGACGCGGTCCGCGAGCCCACTGGAGCGAACCACCTCCTCGAGATCCGCCTTGGCATCGCCGTCGCCCACCACCAGCCAGTGGACCGCGGGATGTTGCTCCAGGACACGGATCACCGCCGCCCCGAGAAAGCGAAGGTTCTTTTCACCCGCGAGGCGACCGAGGTGTCCGATCAGGGGAACTTCGCCGTGGATGCCGAGCCGCTTTCGGAAGGCATCGCGGTCCCCCTCAGCGAAGAACCTGGTATCGATTCCCGTTGGCACCGGACGGATCGGGGAGCGGGTTCCGCGGTCGACAAGCAGATCGGCGATGCTGCGACTGGGCGCGATGACGAGGTCGCAGAGGTTGCAATACTCGACCGCGAGCTGGATCGCCATGCGTTTGAGGGCCTCCGAGTCGCCCGGCACATAATGGGTATACTGCTCGTAGAGCGTGTGATGGGTGAAGACGACGGGAATCTTCATCTTCCCAGCCTCGCGAAGGGCCGAGTCGCCCAGCAGAAAGGGATGGTGGCTGTGGATCACATCGGGGCGGAACTCGTCCATGAAATCGCGGACGAGGTTCGGATAGGGAATCCGCACGCAGAAGTCGCTGCCATTGAAGTTCTGGATCGCCGGCACCCGCAGCACCTCGTCGGTGGAGGGGGCATCATCAAACTCGGGGGCCACCACCCGCACCTGATGCCCCGCGGCGCGGCAGGCATCCTCCAGCGTTTTGACGGAGCGGGCCACTCCACCGACATGCGGCAGATAGGTGTTCGTGAACATCGCGATCTTCAACATGGCAACTTGATTTCTCTTGGCTACGATCCCCACGACCGAAGGGGGCGCGAATTCACGCGGGGCATTCGAGAAGCCTTTTTCGACCTCCATGCACATTGCATCCGGGGCCATCGCACGCTTTGCAGGATGCCCGCAAAGGAATGAAACGGGCGTTCCGGCAACACCCCTCCCGGGATCGCAAGCCGCTGGAATCAAGCGTCTTGCGAACCAGAAGGACCCGGTGGCACAAGGACCGCTCCACAATCAGCGGAGGGGCGCGAGCTTCGCCTAACAAACCCACCACACTCATGGAGTCCGGCACTCTTCATCATCTCTTTGTCCACGAGCTGAAGGATCTTTACAGCGCGGAGAACCAGATCCTCAAGGCGCTGCCCCGCATGGCCGCGGCGGCATCGAGCCCGGCTCTGAAAAGGGCATTCCTTTCCCATCTCGACGAAACCCGTACCCACATCCGGAGGCTTGAGGAGATTTTCGGAGACATGCGTTTCGTCGCCTCCGGATCGCATGGCGACGGGGCGGAGTATCTGCTTTCCGAAGGAGATCACGTCATCGCGACCGAGGTTGCCGGCCCCGCCCGCGACGCCGGACTCATTTTCTGCGCCCGTCGGGTCGAGCATTACGAGATGGCCGGCTATGGCGGCGCTGTCGCTCTCGCTTCGGCCATCGGCAATCACGAAGCGCTCCATCACCTCCGCCTCACCCTCGAGGAGGAAGGGCGTGCCGACCGGGACCTGTCGACTCTCTCGGAGTTCGTGATCCGTGCGGATGCCAATCCGGCTTCCCATCCCGACTCCACAAACCCCAACCCAACCGAAACCACCATGAAGTCCTCACCCTCCGTCGATGCATGCATCGACACTTGCAACAAGCTGCTCCGCGGCGAAATGTCCGCCGTTGAAACCTATCAGGAAGCCATCCGCAAGTTCACCGATGTTCCCGGCGTCGAGGTTCTGCGCAACATCGAATCGGAGCACCGCCTCTCTGTCGCCGATCTCCAGGCCAACATCCGCGAGATGGGCGGCGAACCCTCGGCAGACTCCGGCGCCTGGGGCGAATTCGCGAAGGCCGTGCAGAAGACCGCCAACCTCTTCGGCGAGAACTCCGCGACCGCTTCCCTGCTGAAGGGCGAACGCCACGGTGAACGCGAGTACTGCGAGGCGATCGACGACGACGACACCCTGCCCGAATGCCGCGTGATGATGGAAGCGACCCTGCTCCCGCGTGTCCGCCGTCACATCGCAAAGCTCGAGGAGTCTGACCGGCTCTGATCAAAAGCCTGGCAGCATCTCGATCGGCTCCGGCCCACGATGATGCGTCATCCGCGTGAGCGGATTGTGACAGCGCCAAGCCCTCACCGGCACGGCAGATTTCACAAGCAGTTCACGCGGATCCTCTTGCTCCAGAAAAGCCCGGGCGTTGACCGGATCGATCACGGCAGGCATGCGATCATGGACCCACTTGAGTTCTGCGTCAGCCGGCCGGGTCAACATGCTGCACGCCCCACCGTGAGGACCGGTCTCCCACAAGCCGGCGACCCAGAGCCAACCCCCATCGGTCGATTCGAATGCGAAGGTCTGCTTTTGGCCTGCCGGGCCATTCCATTCATACCAAGTCGAAACCGGAAAAAGGCAGCGCTGCTTCGTCTCCCACTGGGCGGACCATGGCCCGTCGAGCTTTTCGATCCGCGAGTTGTTGACCGCAGGATTGTAGGGACGCTCGAATCCCCAGCGTAATGCTTGTCCCTCGGCTTGCCCGGCGGGGTCGAGAAGCAACACAGGCGCGGGGTCGGTCTTGCGGATGCCGTAGGACCGATCGAGGAGCTTCAGCACGGTCACGACGGCTTCCTCCCACTCGTCGTGACGGAGGTGCTTCGCCGGTCCGATGTCATAGAGATTGCACATGACGCAGGGATGCGGTTTATGAGGGCTGAAGTTTTTTGTTGAAAATATGGAGAATATCGCAGATGATTCTCATGAGTTCAAAAATACGCAAACCTGAGAATCCATGAAATCTTTTTCCCTGATCCTCCTCTTCGGTCTTTTCGTTGCGGCCGCTCCTGCAGCGAGGGCGGATGCTCCCGTCCAATTCCGGGGCGTCTGTCAGCAGTGTGGCGGAGACCTGCTCGCGGTCTGGCAGCCCGTCGCCTGCCTTGGAGGCGGCTACGAGCATCGCTGGGTGCCCATTTGCCACGACCACTGTCGCCCTGCCGCCCTCGGTCCGAAAAAGCGGGACTTCTTTTACTCCCACCTGATGAACCCGGCGAATCCGAAGCGCGGCAAACAGCGGAAATGGTGTGCTGAACCCGTCCCCACAACCCGGGTCTCCGCCGCCTGCTGTCAGTAACTGCGGCGCATGTGGCTCGGGAGGATGTTGAGCTCCTCCCGGTACTTCGCCACGGTCCGCCGCGCGATGCGGATCCCGCGCTTTTCGAGTTCCTCGACGAGGCGTTGGTCGCTCAGCGGACGTTTCGGATCTTCTTCGCCGATCATTTCCGCGAGGGTTTGTTTCACGCTGGTATTGCTGAGCGACTCGCCATCCTCGGTCTCGTAGCCAGTAGTGAAAAAATACTTCATCTCGAAGACGCCGTGCGGCGTTGCGAGGTACTTGCCCGAGACCGCCCGGCTCACCGTGGTCTCGTGGACCCCGACCTTTTCCGCGATCTGGGCCATGTTCATCGGCCGGAGCCGCGAAGGGCCGTGCTCGAGGAAACCTTCCTGCCTCGCCACGATCTCGCTGGCGATCGACTGGATGGTCTGTTGTCGCTGGTGGATGCTCTTGATCAGGAATTTCCCCGCGCGGATCTTCTCACGGATGTAAGCCTTCGCTTCGCGACCACCACCGGTGGCCATCAGATCCTTGTAGGCGTTGCTGATCCGCAGCCGGGGGATCTGCTCGTTGTTCATCACCACCACCCATTCATCACCATCACGTTCAACCGTCGCATCGGGGGTGACATAGGTGTTGGTGCCCTCGGCGAAACGGCTGCCGGGCCGCGGGTCGAGGGTCGCGATGAACTCCGCCGCCTTCGTGATCTGCTCAGGTGTGACGCTGAGCTTTTTGGCGATCTGCGGATAACGTTTCCGGGCGAGATCGTCGAGGTGATGATCGACGATACGGTATTCAAGGCTGTGATGCTTGCCGAGCCGCTCGAGTTGGATCAGCAGGCAATCGCGCAGATCCAGTGCGCCGATCCCGACCGGGTCGAAGCTCTGCACCAGCGATTTGGCCGCCTCGAGATCCTGGATCGGGATACCCAAATCAAGACAGAGGTCCTCCAGCGAGATCTGGAGGAAACCATTCTCACCGATGTTGCCGATCAGCATCGTCGCGATCTCCCGCTGGCGGGGCGAGGCCTCGGAAAAGCCGAGCTGATAGAGCAGGTGATCCTGCAGGGTGATCGGCTCCACGATGGAGTCCATCAGGAACTGGTGCTTCTCGTCGGCGTCGTCGCGTTTCGGCGACGAAATGCGGGCCTGAGCCATGTATTCGCGCCATTCTTCGTCGAGCTGCGATAGCTCGGCGAATTCGCGATCAAACTCCTCGTCTTCGCTGCCACTTGAGGCGTCTTCGAGCGAAATGTCGGTCGATTCCTCCTCCAAGGTGGGATTTTGCACGAGTTCCTGCTGGACGAGTTGGCGCAGTTCCAGGGTCGGGGTTTGCAGCATGAGCAGGCTCTGCTGCATCTGCGGGGCAATCGTCTGCTGCTGCAGCAAAGACTGCGATTGATCAAACCTCTGAACGGACATCCTGGGGGCAGTTGGGCCTCCTTAGCATGAATCGGACCAGTCCATAGTGCAAAGGGAAAGAATTTATAAGTCTGCAAAAAAGCCTCCTCCCGGCGCGGATCTCCGATCTTTTGGAAGAAGAAATAATAAAAGAAAATTGATTATTTATGGATTTTATAATAAATTTCCGCTCAGTTCCTGCCTTTTCTCAAAACCAGTTTCATGGCTCGCGGCCTTCCTACGCTCTTGCTCCTCTTGTTGTTGGGTGCCCCCGCAGGCATCACGCAGGAGCCGCGCGTCCGCGCTGTGCCCGCCAAGGTTCCCCCGACGGAATACTGGGAGCAGCTTGCGCCCGTGCCGGTGACGACCGCGCCGGCGGAGGTACGGATCAACCCCGTGAAAACTCCCGCCTGGCAGACCCGCTATACACTCGGCCCCGGCGACACGCTCAATTTCTCCGTTTACGACCGCGCCGACCTCGCACGTGAGAACGTGCAGATCGGTCCGGATGGCACCGTCAGCTACCTCCAGGCCGTCGCCGTCCGCGCCCAAGGCCTGACCCTCGATCAATTGCGGACCAAGATCGAGGAGGAGCTCTCCAAGTATCAGAAAAACGTCAAGGTCGTCATCTCCCCTTCGGCTGTCGCCAGCAAACAGTTCTCCATCATCGGACGGGTCAAGAAGCCGGGCAGTTTCACCCTCGACCGACCCACTTCGGTGCTGGAGGCGATCTCTCTGGCCGAGGGCATCCAGATCGGCACGGTTCGCAGTTCCGCCTTTGAGCTCGCCGACTTCGAGCGTTCCTTCATCGCCCGCAAGGGACGCAAGCTGAACGTCGACCTCGCCCGTCTCTACTACGAGGGTGACTTCAGCCAAAACGCCTACCTCGAGCCCGACGATTACATCTATGTCGCCTCGAACCTCGAGAACGAGATCTACATCCTCGGAGAAGTCCGCGAGGCCGGTCGCCGCAAGATGCCCGTGAAGCTCACCCTCGCCCGCGCCATCGCCGAGGCGGGTGGCTTCACCGATGTCGCCTATCAGATGAAGGTTCTGCTCATCCGCGGCAGCATCCACCAGCCCGACACCCGGATCGTCAACGTGAAGGACATCCTCCAGGGACGTGCCGCGGACATCCCCCTGCAAAACCGCGACATCATCTTTGTGAGCAAACGCCCCTTCGAGATCGTCGAGCGCGTCCTCGACAGTGCCATCATCACCTTCATGCAAACGGTCACGGCCGAGGCAATGAACCAGAGCTACAACCCGATCCTCAGCGGCGGAAGCGGCGGAGACGATTCCGGTTCGAACTGACTACGATGCCGATGAAACGCTTTGAACCTTTCCTCCGCGCCCTCGCGATCCTCGTTCTCACCGGCTCGCTGCCGTCGTGCCTCCACCTGAAACCCGCCGACCGCGAGTTCCATACCGCCGCGCAGTTCGCCTACGATCCCGACACCACCTTCAACGCCGACAATCCCGGCATCACCGCCGAGGAGGCTCTCAAGCGCATCCCCAAGGAACCCCGCTTCGAGACCATCAAACTCGATCGCAAGCTGGACCGCTCGCTCCTCCAATCCCCCGGAGGCCCCTACCGGGTCGGCCCCGGCGACGAACTCGACATCGAGGTCGCCGAGCTCAAGGACACACGCGCCCGCACCAAGGTGATGCCCGACGGCATGCTCTACTACGATGTCGCCAAAGGCATCGACGTGAAAGACAAGACCATCGGCGAGATTTCCGTCCTGCTCTCGAAAGCCTTGGAGAACGACTACGTCAATCCCGTCGTCACCGTGAACGTGGCCAAGGCCGACAGCCAGCGTTTCTGGATGCTCGGCCAGGTCCAGAAGCCGGGAGCTTATCCGATCACCAAACCCACCAACCTGATCACCGCCCTCTCGCTCGGCGGCGGACTCCTCACCAACGTCGAGAGCAACGAGGTCAGCAATCCCGAGGCCGCCGACCTCGAGCGCGCCATCCTGATCCGCAACGGCAACCTCATCCCCGTCGACTTCGAGCGCCTCGTCCGCGAGGGCGACATGTCGCAGAATGTCTATGTCCGCTCGGGCGACTACATCTTCATCCCCTCCCTCACCACCCGATCCTTCTACGTGCTCGGCTCGGTCGTGAAACCCGGACCCGTCTACTTCGAGCGTGGTGCCACCCTCATCTCGGCGGTGGCCGCGGCCGGTGGTCCGCAGCCCCAGGCCATCGCCACGAAGGCCCTGATCCTTCGCGGCGGCACCCTCAATCCCAAGGTCGCCGTCGTGAACCTGCGCGCCATCATGAAGGGGCAGGAACCCGACCTGAAGCTCGAAGGCGGCGACATCGTCTGGGTGCCGCGCAGCCCCTGGAGCAAGCTGGAAACCTACGTGGAGGCCGTCCTCATCACCGCCGCCCAAGCCGTCGCCGTGCAGGAAGGTCTGGGCGTCCTCGGTGCCAGCGGTTCGGCGGGCGTCACGATCACAGCGGGTGGGAACTGAGCCCCGACCTGACAGGGTTGAGTCGTTGACCCAACCCTCTTCGGTCAATTCCCATCCAACAATCTCCCCAGTCCGCCGAGTACGCTGCCCTCGCCCTGGGCTTGGCCACCGATGGATGGCGCAGCCTGAATGATGCGGTCGGCAAGTCGTGAGAAAGGCAGGCTCTGGAGCCAGACGTGACCGTGGCCGCGCAGGGTGGCGAGGAAGAGCCCCTCGCCACCGAAGAACATGGACTTCAGGTTGCCGGCACGTTCGATGTTGTACTCGATGCCGGGAGAAAAGGCGACGAGGCAGCCGGTGTCGACGCGCAGGGTCTCACCCTTCAACTCGCGTTCGATGATGGTGCCGCAGGCATGGAGGCAGGCCTTGCCGTCACCGCGCAGCTTTTGGAGAATGAATCCTTCACCACCGAAGAAGCCGGCGCCGAGTTTCTTGTTGAAGGCGATGGTGACCTGGGTGCCGTAAGCGGCGCAGAGAAACGAATCCTTCTGACAGGTGACTTCTCCACCGATCTTCGCCAGATCGACCTGGATGATTTTGCCCGGGAAGGGAGCGGCGAAGGCGACGCGGCGCTTGCGCTGTCCGTTGTTCGAGAAGTGGGTCATGAAGAGCGACTCGCCGGTGAGGGCGCGCTTTCCGACCGCGAGCAACTTGCCCATGATGCCCTCGTTCGGGTTCGATCCGTCGCCCATCTTGGTGACGAAGGTGATGTCCTCCTCCATGTAGTTCATCGCCCCGGCCTCGGCGATGACGGTCTCGCCGGGATCGAGTTCGACCTCGACGAGCTGCATGTCGTCGCCGAAGACCTGCAGGTCGATCTCGTGCGACTGTCCACGCATCGGCGGAGGACCGCCCGCGGGCATCGCCGGGGGAGTCGCGCTGCCCGCCGCGAAGAGTTGCGGCAGCACCTCGCGGGCCGTCGCCCAATTGGGCATTCCACTGGTCCAGACCCGAGTCTGGGGTGTGAGGGTGCCGTTGCTGACGAGGATGGGAAGTTCGTCCTCGCTGGATTGAAACTGCTCGTTGGTGGGGGTCGCGTAGTGCCAGGTTCTCATGTTGCTGGCGCGGACGATAAGGGGTTTTTCCGCCCCGCGCAAAGCCGGAGAAGCGGGGAAAACACCCCTTCCCTCAGCCGGCGATCCGCACGCTGCGTTTCTTGTCGAGCTTCAGCACCTGCCCGGCGCTCCAGGCGGGTTCGGCCTTGGGATCGGTCAGCTTCTCCCCGTCGAGCTGGATGGAGCCCTGTTGGAGGAGGCGCCTCACCTCGGAGGAGGACTTGGGTGACGCGAGTTGCTCGAAGGCGGCTTGGACGACACCGGCGACATCGCGGCGCTCGCCAATGGAGAACTCCGGCAGCTCGGCGGAGCCGAGGTCCTTGCGGCTGAACATCGCCTCCCAGTTCGCGCGGGCGGCCTGCGCCTCCCCGGCGGAGTGGTAGCGGGTCACGAGGGCGGCGGCGAGGGCCTTTTTCGACTCCATCGGATGGACCGCGGGATCGATTTCCTGACCGAGCAACAAAACCGAGTATCGCGCCATGAGCTCGTCGGAGATGCTCATGATCTTGCCGAACATCTCCGCGGCGGGCTCGGAGATGCCGACGTAGTTGTGAAGGCTCTTGCTCATCTTCTGGACCCCGTCGAGGCCCTCGAGGATGGGCAGGCACATCACGACCTGAGGCTCCATGCCCTCGGATTTCTGGAGATCCCGGCCCACGAGGATGTTGAAAAGCTGGTCGGTGCCGCCGAGCTCGACATCGGCGCGGACCACCACTGAATCCCAGCCCTGCACGATGGGATACTGGATCTCGTGGAGGCGGACCTCCTGGTCGTTGGCGAGGCGGTTCTTGAAATCCTCGCGCTGGAGCATCTGCTGCATGGTGACCCGGGCATTGAGCTGGATCACCTCAGAGAAGGACATCTTGTTGAACCACCCGCCGTTGAAGACGATCTCGGTCTTCTCCTTGTCGAGGATGCGGAAGGCCTGCTCGGTGTAGGTCTCGGCATTGGAAAGGATGTCCTCACGTGAGAGCGGCGGGCGGGTCTTCGAGCGCCCGGTCGGATCGCCGATTTGAGCGGTGAAGTCGCCGATGATGAGCACCGCCTGGTGCCCCAGCTCTTGAAACTGGCGCAGCTTTTCCAGCACCACGCTGTGCCCGAGGTGCAGGTCGGGCGAGGTCGGGTCGACCCCGAGCTTGGCGCGCAGCGGCGTGCCGCGCTCGAGCTTTTTCATCAGCTCGGCCTCGCTGAGGACGCGGGCGGCGCCCCGGGTGAGGATGCGGAACTGTTCGGCGGGAGTCATCATGACGGCAAAATCGGGCCGCCAAGGAACATGGCACCGGGGGGGAAGTCAACCGATCGCGCACCCTCAGGAAGGCTCAGGGAGCGGTCAGCTTGGCGAGGTCGCGGACGATTTCATCGCGGGGGTCACAGATCGGTTCGTCGTTCAGATACGACCACGAAAGTGCCCGGATCGCCGATCCTTTCAGGCGGATCGGCAGATCCGGCGAGTCCTGCGCTGCATTGCCAGCTCGCAGCAGGTCAAAGAGTCGGATCACGGGCTGATCGGAGCCGGCAGGCGTCATGCGACAGAGGACGCTTCCGGATCCCACTGAAACACGGCCGGGATCGCTGTCCCAGACCGGGCGTCCGAGGCTGCGGAATTCACTGCCCTCGGGCAGGATGAGTTGGGCCAAGGTCGCGGGGATGTCCATCTGGGCGCCGAACCACTCCCGGGTGTCGACTCCCTCGGCGAGCACTTCGGGTCCCCAGAGCACGAAGGGAACGTGGAAGTTTTTCTCGCGGCGGAATTTCGATCCACAATGGTCTCCGTAGAATACGAAGAGGGATCCGGGATAAGCCACGTTGAGCCAATCGACCATTTTCCCAAGTTCCTGATCCGCGAAGCGCACGTGCTTCGCGTAGCGGCATTTTTCGGCGCGATCCGCGCCCACGAAACGGTTCACCACATCTTCCGGGATTTCTTCGTCGCTCCAAAGCCGGTCCTCCGGTGCCGAGAAAGGAGGATGATTCGAGACGTTGAGGAAGGTGATGAAGCGGGAACCGGACATATCCGGACCGATCTGCTCCCGGGCCCAAGAGAAGAAAGAGGCATCGTCCACCCCCCATTCATTCGCGGCGAGCCCGGGCGCGACGTCGGGGCACCCCGTGAAGGAGTCGAAACCGTAGGCTTCGCAGGCGTCGCCCTTTCCTCCGAATCTCCGGTGCGACCCGGCATAGAAAGCGGTGTGGTAACCGGCCCTCTCCATCATCCGGGGCAGAGTGTCGAGCCCATACTGCTCAAGAGCCCGGGGCCCCGGATAGCGAAGCTGCGCGGTGACGCCCGCCATTGAGGAGTGGACGGCGTCGATGGTGGCTCCCGATGCCGAAATCATCCTGGACACGCCGATCCCCTCGCTGCTGAATTGGCGGAGCCGCGGCGCCATTGTCGCCATCTCCGGCAGATTGATGAAATCTTGCTCGAAACTCTCAAGGATGAAGCAGAAGACATTCCGGGGCTGTCGTTTCAGCCACGCAGGACGCGTCACCTTCTGGGCAAGATGGGTCTCGGGATCGGTGCCGAGACGGCGCTCGACTTCCGCGAGGGTCGAGCCCGCCTCGATGTCACCGGTCCGGGTGAGCAGCGTGACCACGTCGGGGGTCGACTTTTCCAAAAAGACGGAGCGTGCGAACTTGGCGACGCGATAAAGCGGAGCCTCGGCGAGCTTGGCCGAGCTGTAATTGCTGGCTCCGTCGACGTTGAGTTGCAGGGCCAGCGAAACGGTGGTGGCGAGGATCACCAGCAGAACGGTGACGGCCGATGTGCTGACCCCGAAGCGGGGGAACCACGTCCGGCGGCTATGGATGCTCCAAGCCATCGCGATCGATGCGACCGCCGCGGCCACGATCAACCAATCGATGTGATACTCGGCCCGGGCGAAGGTCCACAGGGCGGACACGTTGTCCTGAAACAGACCGAACACGCGCTCGTCGATCTGCGTGCCGAAAGCGCGGAAGAAGATCACCTGTGCAGCCTGCAGGGTGAGGGCGAGCGGCAGGAGCATCGAGACATACCCGGCGCGGGCGCGGCGGCACTTGATCAGGAAAAGCGATGGCAGCCAGGTCACGAAGGCTGAAACTCCGCCGCTCGCGATCAATTGGATCGAACGGGTCCACCAATGCTCGCCGGGATCCGTGTCGCAATTGAGGATGCCCGGCAGCAAGCTACCCACCAGGAGCGGCAGCACCATGAACAGAACCGAGCAGTAAGAGGCACTCTGGGCGAGAAAGCGCCGATTTTCAGCGTTGCGGAGGAAGGGGATGTCGGAAACGGAGACCGCTTTCTTTAGATCCATTGGAAATAATATAATTTTCATAATGAAATCGTCAAGGGCACCACCTCCGAACACCCAAAAAAAAATCCCACCCAAGAATGACGTCAGGCGAGGTCAGCGGACCCCGGCGAATCTGCGGACGGGTCCTCGGGATGGACTTCCTGCTTCCGCGGCATTCCGAATTTCTCTCGATAGACCGAGGGTGTGATGCCGAAGACAGACTCGAAATGCTTCGTGAATTCCGCCGTGGTGGTCCAGCCGAGGGCTTTGGAAATACGGCGTGGCTCCTCGTGAGAGGTCAGCAGGGCGTAGGCGGCGTGGAAGACCCGACGACGGTGCGCGTAGTCGGTCATCCCCATGCCGGTGAGCTCCTGGAAAGCCTTCTCGACGGCCCGCTTTTCGAAACCACCCCTCGACATCGAGGCCGGCTCGAAGGGCTGCGCCGCGCGGATGGCCGACTCGATCTCGTCGAGCGCATGGGCAGCCTCGGGCAGGATTTCCATGTCGGAGACCCCGCGCCAGAAATGCCGGTGCTCGTCGGCGATCAGCATCATCAGCTTCAGCACGCTGACACGGGCGACCGGCTCGAGCTGGCGTTGGTCGCGCAGCAGGCCGCGGAGGTATTCGAGCTCGGCCCGGATCCGCGAGGCACCTTCGCCGCGGGTCGTGAAAACGTGAAGGTTCTCGTCGCGGGGGAACCGGAACCAGGATTGGTCGAAAAAGAGCGCGAGCAGGTCGCGAGAGTGGATCACCAGCTCGTATTCGCGCGTCAGCCATTCCGGCAGGTAACGCAGACGGGTCAGCACGACCTCTCCGGGTTGTTTCACACGATGGCGGATGCCGGCGTTGACCATCAGCACCGCGCCCTCGCGGACAGCCTGGGTGCCGGCCTCGGACTCGTGCAGAAAAGTGCCCTCTTCGACAAAGAAGAGCTCGGGGAAGTTCGTGGCGGGGAACTCGTATTCGTCAACGAGGCGGAAGCGGGTCAGGCGCACGGGCCAACGTCCCGAATTTTCGATTCGGTTTTCTCCCGTTCCGGCTTTCTTGAAAAACAGGCCCATCAGGCGTCGATCAGTCGTCGTGGTCCGCGCTTGGCGGGTGGGCGGATCCGGGGAGTTCCGGATATCGCACCTCCACCAGGGTCAAGCCGCAGGCCGGGGCGCAGTAGGGCGCTTTGTCCGATGGGGTATTGCCGGAGAGGAGGGTATCCAGATCGCCAAGGGTGATCCGACCGCGCAGAACATACACCGAGGTTCCGACAAGGAAACGGACCATTTTGTAGAGAAACCCGTTCCCGCGGAAGCGCAGCACGTAGCCCTCGCCGCCCTCACTGGGGCGCAGCGACGCCTCGGTCACGTCGCGCATCGTGTTGCGCAGATCATCGTAGCCGTCATGTCGCTTTGCCGAAAAAGCGCGGAAGTCGTGGCGTCCGACGTAGCGGGCGAGGATCGCGGACAGCTCATCGACCGGGCCGAGCCCACGCTGGTGCCAGGCGAGACCGTATCGCAGCGGCGGCAGGATCTCCCCCGTGGCGATCTCGTAATCGTAGGTCTTTTCAATCGCTGAAAACCGGGCGTGAAAAGCCGGATCGGCCTCGGCACAAGCGAGTGCCCGGATCGTCGGGGGCAGATGGGAATTCAGGGCCCGCTGCCAGGCCGCGCCGTCCATCCTCCAATCGAGCGGCGCGTCAAAATGGGCGACCTGACCGAGAGCGCAGACTCCGGCGTCGGTCCGACCCGAACCCTGCACGGATTTCACCTCCGGGCAGATCGCCGCCAGAGCCGTTTCGATCGCATCCTGCACCGAGTTCCCCGAGGTCTGGCTCTGCCAGCCGGAGAAAGGTCGGCCGTCATAGGCCAGATCGAGCCGGAATCGACGGGTATGGAAAATCGGTGCTTCCATCACGAGGGTGGCCAACCTAACCCATTTTCCGGGAAGGTCTTCCCCGACATTGCCAAAAACGCCGCGAGGCTTTCTAGTGGCGGCATGGCCCTGAGACGCCAGCCCTACCTCGACGTGAAGGAGCACCTCCGGATCTGGCGTCGCCAGATCCTGCCGCTCTTCACCTTCCTCGCGGCGATGCTGATGGTCGTCTTCGTGATCCTGCGCGCCTCGGAGCAGGGTCAGGTCAGCGAAAACTTTGTCCCCGCGCGAAACGGACTGCTCGCCGCCGATGGCAACGCGCCCTTCGACCCCGCCCTCGCGGTACTCAGCCCAGTCGAACTGACTCTCGCTCCCGAAGCCCCGGTCTTCCTCGACTCACCGCGCCCCGCCGCAATCAGCGCGGACCCCGATGCGGTGATCGCGGTCGCGGACGGCAAAGTGACATTCGCGGGACTCGATGGAGGAAAAAACACCGTGATCCTCCTGCATCGGCGCGGATCGGAGCGCATCGAAACGATCTACCATGGCCTCGCCACCCTGCGTGTTCCGGTAGGGGCCCAGGTGCGCCGGGGCCAGGTCCTCGGCACCCTCGCCCCCGGTTCTGAAGGCGCTTTCCGGTTCACGAGGCGTCAGGCTCTGCATCTCGATCCCGGCCTCACCGCCGGCGATCCGCAGGAGATCCCCGCGGAATGGCGCGGACGCGAAGCCGATCGACTTTCCCCTCCCCCGGCCGGAGCCACGCTCGCACCCTCGGTCCAGATCGACGCTCCCGCGGAGGCGCCCTGAGCCGCGATGGACGAGCGTTTCCTGGCGATCGCGGCGATTCTCTTTTTCGCCTCCTACCTGCAATCGGCGACCGGCTTTGGTCTCGCCCTCGTCGCGATGGGGCTGGCCCCGCTCGTCATGCCGGTGAAGGAAGCAATCGCTTTCGTCTCGCTCTCCAGCTTCGGGGTGAACGCCTTCATCATGTTCGTGAATCGCGCCGGACTGAGTTGGCGACGCGCCTTGCCCCTCGTCGTCGCCACCGTCCTGGGCATCCCGGTCGGGTATTACGGGCTGCGCCTCATCGACGGAGCCCTCGTGGTGCGACTACTCGGATTTGTCCTCATCTTCATTGCCGTCCTCGAGGTCTTCCGGAAACGTTTCTCCCGGCTCGCCATCCCCGAAAAGGCCGGCGCACCGCTCGCTTTCGCCGGTGGGGTGCTGGCCGGATCCTTCAATGTCGGCGGTCCGCCCGTGGTCGTTTATACCTATGCGATGCCGTGGACGCGGGTCGAGGTCGTCGCGGTGCTCCAGACCATCTTTCTCGCCGCCAGCATCGTGCGGAATCTGCTGATGCTCCATGCCGGCGAGATCGATGCGGAGTTGTTGGGGCTCGTCCTCCGCACACTGCCCCTCGCCCTCCTCGGCGTCTGGATCGGAAAGATCACCCTCGATCGCCTGCCCGAGATCTGGCTGCGGCGGCTCGCCTACTTCCTGATCTTCGTGATCGGGCTGCGTTACGCCATCCTCGCCTGACGGGCCGCCGGATCTTCGCCAAAAGCATCCTCGTAAAGGTAGGTGAAGGCAATCGTCGCCCAAGCGCTTGTCACCAGGAAGCCGACGAAGAACGCGAGCATCCCGGCGAAGGACAGCACCATGTTGACCACCACGAAGAGGACCAGTTTGAACCACTGCCCCCCGAGCGCCTTCCACGCGAGCGAGAGAGACTCGCCCGCCTTCAGACCACAATCGAGGATCAGGCAGATCGACATCATGCCCACGTAGCCGAAGACTGTCAGAGGCAAAGTCACAAGAAAGACGATCACGAGCGCCCCGACGATCAGCAGCGTCATCATTACGGGATCTTCGGCATTCGATTCAAAAAGCGGAGCCGCGTAGGCCACCACGACCATGAACACCACCACGATCAAAAGGACCACCACCATGGTGATCCCGATCACGATCAGGTTCGAGATCGCGAGCGGGCCAAACTGTCTCCGGAACCCCTCGAACATCTGGTCGAACTCGGCGCGCTCGCCGCGCATCACTTTCAGCGTGTACCAGAAAAATCCGCCCATCAGCGGATAGATCAGGAAAAAGGTCGGCGCGTAGAGCTGCTGCGCCACCGAGATCATCAGCATCAGCAGCGCGTAACAGCCCACGAAGGGCCAAAAGCGGCTCGCCATCAGGGACCACGCCCGACCATAGCATGACCCGATCGAGATGCGGAAATCCGGCCGCAGCACCGCCGCCCGCGTCAGACTCGGTCCGGTCTGCGGGATCGGGGCCACCGCGGTGAGTACCGGCGGCATTTTCGGCGGGGTGCGCGGCACGCCCGCGGTCGAGGCCAGTTCCGTCTGCGAAAGCGTCGCCCAGTCCGCCATGCCCTCGCGCCAGACGAGGGTTTCCGGCTTGATTTCGCCCGACCCGATCCGGTCGCGCATCTCCCTCTCGGAGAGCGGACCGACCCGCTCGCCATCGAGCTCGAAAAACCAGAGGGGTTCAGTGCTCATTGTCCTTCCGCGTCCGGCTTGGGCTCCTCGGGGGCCTCGACCTGGGATTCGTCGAGGGCGATCAGCTCGGTGATGGTCACGAATTCATACCCCATCGCCAGCAATTGATCGAGCGTCGCCGGCATCGCATCGACGGTCGGCTTGTGGAGATCGTGCACCAGCAGGATCCCGCCCGGGCTCGCCCCGTTCACCAGGCGGCTCGTCACCACCGCGGGCCCGGGCCGCTTCCAATCCTCGGGATCGACCGACCAGAGGATCGTCGGGTAGCCGAGTTCCTGCAGCACCAGCGACTTCTGGTCTTTCTTGATGGCCCCGCCAGGTGGTCGCATCGACATCGGCGCCACGCCGCAGGCGGCGATGATCTGCTCGTGCGCGGCGCGCAACTCTTTCAACAGCGACTCGTCCGACATGCGCGAGAGCGTGTTGTGCGTCACCGTGTGATTCCCGATCTCGTGGCCCTCGGCGATCATCCGCTGGAGCAGTTGCGGGCTGTATTTCACCATGTTCCCGACCACGTAGAAGGTCGCCTTGATCTTCCGCTCCTTCAGCATGTCGAGGAGGCGAGGCGTGTTCTCCGGATGCGGCCCGTCGTCGAAGGTGATCGCGATCACCTTCCGGCTCGTCTTCACCCGGGTGTAGGTATCCTGGATCGTCGCCGGCATTTCCGGGATCTCCGGAGCGGCCGGTTCCTGACCCCAGGTCGGCCCGTCCAAGCCCGCGACCAGCGGCGGCAGCGCCACCTTCAGCTTCACACCCAGCGGCGAGGGCGCCGTGCGCGATACCGAGGACGGCATCTGACACGAGGTCAGCACCATCAAGGCCACCAGAGAACAAAAGATCGCCCGCATCGGATTCGCGACCGCCACTGTGGGGCGGGACCCGCTCCTTTTCAACCGCCAATCCCGCCTCCCCCGACGACCGAAGAGGGTTGCATGGCCCATTGGACAGGGTTGGATGGCACGCCATCACGCGACGGCGGCAGCATGGAAAATCGGGGGATCGGGCCGACCTTGGCTTGTTCCCCGCTCCTCCCGGGACCGTATTCCTCCTCGATTTCCCCATGCTTCGTGTCTCCCTGCCCCTCGTCGGCCTGCTTTGCGGGCTGATCGCCCTACCCGCCGCCGCTGCGCCCGATTGGAAAGCGATCGAGCCCCTGCTCTCGGCAAAATGTTATTCCTGCCACGGTGGAGAGAAAACCAAGGGCGAGATCGACCTGAAGGCCCTCGCCGCCGATCCGAAGGTCGAGGAGCAGCACGAACTCTGGACCCGCGTCCTCGATACGATCGAATCCGGCGAGATGCCCCCGCCCAAGTCGAAGCCGCTCGAGGCCGCGGAGGAGGAATCCATCCTCGCTTGGATCGATGGCGCCCTCTCCCATGTCGCCAAGATGAACTCCGGCGACCCCGGACCGGTCACGATGCGGCGGCTCACCAACGCCGAATACGACCGCACCATCCGCGACCTGACCGGACGCGACTTCGGCCTGGCCAAGGAGTTCCAGACCGACGGCGGCGGCGGAGAAGGCTTCGCCAACACCGGCGACGTCCTCTTCATGAGCCCCTCCGCGCTCGACAAATACTTCGGCGCCGCCCGCACCCTCGCCGACCACGCCACCTTCCTTCCCGGCTCCGGGCCGCAGTTCCACGAATCCCGGATCGGACTGCGCGGTCCCGAGCAGGTCAAAGCCCAGGTCGAGCAGGGCCTCTATGTCTGGTATCAGCAAAAGGCGGCCCCGCATCTGCCCAGCGACACCGAAGACATGCGCGAGGGCGACTACATGCTCGCCTGCTGGAAACACCAACACCTCCAGACACCCCTCGACGTCCTCGCCAAGGAAGCCGGCTTGAAGCTCCCCTTCCTGGAAAACTGGTGGAAGGTCGTCAACGCCACCGAGCCGAAGTCGCGCTTCCTCGACCTCGTCCGCGTCCCCTGGCGCAACCTCCCCGGACCGGATGCCGCCAAGCCGAAGGAAGTGCCCGCCGCCGTCACCGATCGCATCGCCCGGATCAAGACCGACCTACTCTCGTGGAACGATCCGAAAAGACCCGGCAGCGGCGTGCAGCGCCGGCAGCAGGACTCCGACGGCATCCGGCCCTACCCCATGGATGCCGGCGTGAAGGGCAGCCAGCAGGTGCACCTTTGCTTCGGCGATGTCGCCGATGGCAACACCGGCGACATCGCCCTCGTCACCAAGATCGACGTGAAGCTCGAGAAAGGCGGCGTCAACTACTACGACTGGCTCCAGAAACGCATCGGCGAGCTGAAGACCCAGACCGCCGCCAATCCCGCCCCCGCCAATCTCGATGCCTTGAAAAAAGAGCTCGCCGCCCTCGAGACCACCCGCGCCCTCTTCGGGAAACATCCCCAGCCCGAACGCAAGATTGACACGAAGACCCTCGCCGTGGCCGCGCCGCGGGTGATCACCCTGCCCCTGCCCCCCGGCGCCGTCCACGTGCGCGCCGAGACCAAGCTCGATCTCGAAAATCCCGGCATCGAGCAGGCCACCATCCAGTGGACCATGACCACCGGCCAACCGCGCGACATGAGCCAGGTCATCCCCGGCGTCCTCACCATCTGGAAAATCCGCACCGAGGCCGCGAAACGCACCATGGGCGAGTTCAGCGTCATGCGCACCGCCTTCCCCGACATGTTCGAGCGCCGGCTCGAGGAAGTCGCCCGCAACCTCTACCGCGGCAGCCCCGGCTACACCGTCTATTACTTCAGCGACGACCAGCTCGGGCAGATCCTGCCCGCTCAGGACAAAAACCGCCTCGGCGCCATGAAAAAAGACTGGCGCCTCGTTGCGCCACGCCAGCTCAACAAGGAGCAGGCCGCCGACTACGACAACGCCATGATCTGGCACCTCCACGACTTCGCCGCCAAGGCCTGGCGCCGCCCCCTCGACGACGCCGAGAAAAACCAGCTCGCCGCCAAATACCACGAGGTGCTCAAACAAGGCCTCGACCGCGAGTCCGCCGGCCGCGAGTGCCTCGTCCGCATCCTCGTCTCCCCCCACTTCCTCTTCAAAGCCGAGACCCTCCCCGCCGCCACCCTGACAAACGCCCCCGTCGAGGGCGACCTGCCCCTCTCCGCCTGGGAGACCGCGTCGCGCCTCAGTTACTTCCTCTGGGCCTCCCTGCCCGACTGGGAGCTGCGCCAGCGCGCCTCCGACGGCAGCATCCGCAAACCCGAAGTCCTCGCCGCCCAGGCCAAGCGTTTGCTCAAGGATCCCCGCGCCGGCGCCCTCGCCGAGGAGTTCGCCGGGCAATGGCTCAAGTTCAACAGCTTCGAGGAACACACTGGCGTCGACACCAAAAAGTATCCCGAGATGACCCCCGAACTCCGCGCCGACATGAAACGCGAAGTCGTCGAGTACTTCACCCGCCTCTTCCGCGAAGACCGGCGCATCATCGACGTCGTCACCGGGAAAACGAGCTTCCTCAATGAGCGCCTCGCCAAACACTACGGCATCCCCGGCGTCACCGGCCCCGAGTTCCGCGAGGTCCCCGTCGCCGAACACCACCGCGGCGGACTGCTCGGCATGGGCGCCATCCTGACAAAAACCTCGCGGCCCACCCGCACCAGCCCCGTCGTCCGCGGCGAGTTCCTCTACGCCGTCGTCCTCGGCCACTCCTCCCCGCCTCCGCCGCCGAACGTGCCCGAGCTCAAAGCCGCCGACAAACCCGCCAGCCTGCGCGAGTCGCTCGCCCAGCACCGGCAGGATTCCGCCTGCTCCGTCTGCCACGACCGCATCGACCCCCTCGGCTTCACCTTGGAAAGCTACGACCCCATCGGCCGCTTCCGGGTGAAGGATGAATTCGGCGGCGCCATCGACGACAGCGGCGCGCTCCGCGACGGCACCCAGCTCGACGGCTTCGACGGACTCCGCGCCTACCTCGCCAAGAACGACGACCAGTTCACCGGCAACTTCAGCCGCAAGCTGCTCGGTTACGCCCTCGGCCGCTCCGTCCTGCCCAGCGACGAGGCCCTGCTCGAGTCCATCAAGGAAGCGATCCGCAAGAACGACGGCAAAGTCTCCGCCGCCGTCGTCGGCATCGTGACGAGCCGGCAGTTTCTGAACCGGCGCGGTGAGGCACCGGCGCTGGCGGGGAATCCGTGAGGGGTAGGGCTGGGTCTCGCGATGATCACGAACGCTTTTCGACTTCCTCGATCACCCGATCGAGCAGCGAACGCCGCAAGTGAAGTGTCGACCGAACCGGCAATGATTTCAGGAGTGCAAGGACTTCGTCTTTAGTAAGTTGCCTCCGCCGAATGGATCGCAACAGGATGCCGATTGTTCCGTGGGCGGTCATACCGAGTTGGCCTGCCGCGAGGCGCGCGGCCGTGTCGTCTGTCAGGAAGATGGCCGAGCCGTGATCAAGCCCCACTCTCAGGGCTTCCAGTTCTCCCTGATGCAGGTTGAGCACTTTCACCAAAGCCGACAATACCGGGGGAATCGGACTCACAGGCCTCACTCTATGCAACGCAAAGGTCGCCTCGGAGAGGGCCTCAGGACGGTGCCGCTCCACCTCTCGCCATACGCCTTCTGGAATCAACACTTCGACAAAGTCGGCCAACAGATCGATACAGCCGAGCTCATCCAGATGGATGATCGGACCGGCATCGCAAACGACCACGGCCCCCGTCTGGTCAATCCGCTCCATTCAAGCCCCATTCAATGTCGCCCGCGATGAAGGATTCGGTCAGTTGACCTGAGTGCGATTCCAGATAGCGACGCAAAGCCTCGGCGAGCAACTCGTCGAAATCCGACACCCACCCTTCCTCGATGTAGGCAAGCGCTTGGGCCGTCAGTTCCGGCGGCAGTTCTGCTTGGATCGTGGTCTTGCTCATGCAGGAAAGGTAGCATGAAAGGCGGCAGTGGAAAGCATCAAGGCAATGGCGTGGCTCGATGCGATGGCCAAGAATCCGTGAGCCGTTCCGCAAACGCCGAAACCCTCACCCCCGTCCCCCGCGCCCGATCCGCAGATATCCGTTGCCTCCGTTGCTGACGAAAACGACTTGATATCGGCCCCGGCCTGGTAGCTCCACACGGGAGAAGCCGCCGAGGATCTTGCCGGCTCGCACAATGGGAATCCGGTCTCCCGGCTTGGGCTGATAACCCAGAAACTGAACTCGCAGCGTTCCCGCCAATTTCGCGGTCCCTCGCACAACCAGCAGATCGTGTTTCCTCGGGTTCCTCACGTCGATATCAATGATGGCCCGTGCTCCCAGCCGGAGATCCCCGCCGAAAGTGAAGGTGCCGATCGGATCCTTGTCTCCCGATCCTGGAAATTTGGGATTGGGGCGCTCGTAACCCGGATAAAGTTTGCCATCGAGGAATACGGTATCCGCGTTGATCGAGCCACGCCCGATTAACGAGAAGCCCTGCTCAAACTCGAGACGCCCACCCACGGTGATTTGATCAGCCCTTTCCGTCAAGATCAGGTATTTCGTGGCCCAGGTCCCCGACTTGGCCGTCGGGCTGATCGGTCTGCTTTCCTGTGCCTGACCCGGTCCGGTCGCCCACTGCGAGATCAAGAGCAAAACCGCGAAGCGTGCCCGGGCGAAGGAACGCCTCGCCTGCCCTATGTCGTCGATGGGCTGAATTTGGATCATGTGGATCGCACGGAACTTCCGCTCCCAAAGGGGACGCGAGATTCGTTTTAGAGTCAATTCTGAATCGGCGCGACGAAGTCGCGGCCGATCGACTTTCCGAGACGCCGGGTTTTGGATCGGGCTGGAATCGACGGACCGGGCCGTACGATCCGCGAAGGAGCGATTGCGGATTTTCCCTTAGCCGGAAGCGCTCGATTGACGTCGGTCGTCGCTTCCGAAAGTCCTTGTCAGGACGCGAGATATTTCCGACCTTCGCGAGAGGTTTCCATTCCTGATTTCAGCTTCCGGGAGAGTACGAATAAAGACTGTTGTGCAACGAAATGAAACCCACCCACGAGCATTCATTTCCAGATGCGGAAGTCCTGTCGTGGCGACTGACACCGGAACAACTGGAACTCGAGATGACGGATGTGCATTACGACGGGAAGTTGCGGGGGCGTGCGAAGCTCAGATTCCCACTGATTTGTCCGGCTAGTGCGATGTCCTACAACCACGATTCGAACGAATGGAATCACGAAGAGCAGGTTGAGCCATTGAAGGATGTTTGCGAGTTTCACCACAAGATGGAGACGATCTACTCCATCAAGGGTTTTGGCAGTGTGTCAGGCAAATGGATGGCGGTTAGCGTTTCTTCCAGTGAGGCCCGGATCACCTGGGAACAACAACATGCAGAACGCGACGTTACGCCTAACGCTTGACCCGCCTCCTGTTCCATCCGTCATGGCAGATCCAAGCTCAACCCCTTATCCACCCTCGCCCCCGGGTCAGGCGTAGGAGGACTCGACGTTGACCCCATGGCTCAATACCTGCCAAAAATCGTGCTACACTCAAATGCCGGCTACCACCCCGGAATCGGTGCGTTGGTCGAAGATTTCAGAAAGTGCGGCGTCAAGTTCGTTGGCGTGGTCGGAATGGACTGCGAGCGAATCGAGGACATCATCGATGAGCTTGTCGTTGGCGATGCGTCAGGCTTGAGTTGGGATCTACTTACGTCGTCCCATCCAGACGAGTCGCTTTCCGAAGCCGTCGCCTTTGCCACCTCGCTCACCATGGAATTCGCTGGTGAGGTCCAAGTTGTCGAAGTCTAAATACCTCCCTCCTCACAGCATCCGGATCTGCGCGGGATCGCTCCAGGCGCCGATGATGCCGTTGAGACCGACGGTGGCGATGCGGATCCACACCAAGGTGCCGGGGGTGAAGCCGCTCAGCACGGCCTTGCCGTTGCGGAAGATGCCGTATTGCGTCCACGGCGCCTCGTCGTTGGGATCGCCGGTGCAGGTCTGGACCACGTTGGTGCTGTCCTTGCGGTCGGGCCGGTAGCGGACGATGGCGCCACCGGAGAGGGCGGAATGTTTCGCCCGCACGTTTTCGGGCGCGGCGGGCGGGCTGGGATCGGGCGGGTTGCGGGTCGAGTAGACAGGAAAACCGCTCTGCTCGCAGAGCAGGGCGTCGCCCTTGGCGAGGGAGTTCACGTAGTGGCCGAGGGCGGCGAGGGCCCGCTCGAGGTTACGGCGGGCCTGCCGGTAAGCGAGCACGTCGGCACTGGCATTGCTGCCGCGGGCGATGAGCCGGGCATGGTAGGCGTCGACGAGGGTGCCGAAGTCGCTCAGGGAGAGCGGAGGCTCGTCAAAGGTCGCGGCATGTTTCGTCAGGCTGCCATGGATGTGCCGGGCGACGGGCAGCAGCGCGGTTGCTTTGTAATGGCTGAAGTCGACGATCACTTTGGTATGGCTCATGGTCGGCGCCGGTTTCGGGTGGGACTGGCGAGGGGACCGCACCCAACCCTCTTGAATGCGGCACCAGACCCTCTTGGGTCGGCGTTTTCGTCGGAGAATTGGCACGTTCCGCCGGAGGGATGCGGTTTTTCTCCGACGAAACGGGGCTTTTCGCCGGAGTTTTGGAGAATTCCGCCGACGAAATTTGATTTTTCGCCGGTGAAATGCGGCGTTCTTCCGGAGGTATGTTGCCCACTGCCGGCGAAATGATGCGTTTCTCCGGAGATCCGACAAATTTCGTCGGCGATATGCGGCATTTCTCCGGAGATCCGGCGCGTTCCTCCGAGGGTTTGCCGCGTTTCGCCGGAGGAATGCGGCATTCCGCCGAGGGTTTCGCGCCAGACGACGACTCTCCGGCGCAGAAGGTCAGCACCTGGCGGAGAAGTTCGCATCGCGGGGGGAGCGGCGTAATCCCCGCCAGATCAGCAAATCGGCGAAAACGAAGCAAGCGCGATTTGGTCGGCCGCGACTTGGGAGCTTCTTTGTGGCCACCAATTCGGCAAGTTCCATTCCCGGGCCGCATCCGGGCGAATCGCTTCGAGCATTGACACCAACGAGGGGGAAGCGGACGATTGCGACATGAAGACGCTGATGGAAGTGATGCGCGATGCCGACCAACTCTCGGAGGAAGATCAAGCCGGACTGGCGACGCATCTCCTCGCCCACCTCAGAGGAGCGCCCCTGGGACCCGATGACGCCGAGCTGGAACGCCGCGAGGCCGAGATCGATGCGGGAACGGCCGAATGGCTGACCCATGAGGAGTTGCGCAGGGCGGTCGGCAGATGAGCCGGGTGATTCTCTATCACTCCGCAATCCAACACGAGATTCGCGAGATCCTCGGCTATTACGGGGCAATCTCGGAGCAGGTTGCCGATGATTTCTGGGAAGAGCTGACCGCTGCGTTCGAGTATGCCCGGCGTTTTCCCGAACATCATCATTTTGATCCGAGCGGACGTCGCCGGAGCAATCTCAAAAGATTCCCCTATCACTTCCTGTTCAGGGCCAACGAATCCCAGGTGAAGATCACCGTGGTCCGCCACAATGCCCGGAATCCCTCTTACGGCGCGCGCCGTAGGTGAACCTTGCAGAGCCTGGCTCATTCTCTGCTCCTGCGCGGTGGATTGAATGGCCCCTTTCGGCCTTTGGACGGTCCACAATCCCGTAGGTCCTTTCACCTGACTTTTGCCCCGCGGCTTTTACCTTTTTCCTGACATGACCACCTCCCGTCGACGTTTTCTCCGCGGTACCGGCGTGGCCCTCGGGCTGCCCTGGCTCGAATCCTTTTCCGCCTTTGGGGCCGAGGCTGCCAAGCCGGGTTCGGCTCCGCGCCGTCTCGCGGTCTGTTTCACGGGCAACGGGGTGAACCCGCACCACTGGGGCGCGACGATGGGCGAGAAGGGCATCCAGCTCGCGAACTCGCTGCGTCCGCTGGAGCCGCTGCGCGACAAGACGGTGGTCTTCAAGGGCCTCTGGAACCCGACGACGGTCGAGGGCGAGGGTGGCCACTACCCGAAGATGAACGTGCTCTCGGGCCTGCGGGTGAAGAAGACGACGACGGACGTGGAGGTGGGCACGACGATGGACCAGATCATCGCGGCGAAGGTGGGGCGCGAGACGCCGGTGCCAAGCGTGGTGCTGGGCACGGAGCGCCCGAGCTACGCGACCGACTCGGGTTTCACCTCGATCTACTCGGCCTACATCTCCTGGAGCACGCCGACGACGCCGGCACCGAAGGAGATCTTCCCACAGCAGGCTTTCGACGCGCTCTTCGACGACGGCAGCAAACGCCAGCGCGACAAGAGCATCCTCGACATGGTGCTGGCCGATGCGAAGGGCCTGCGCAGCCGCCTCAGCGTGCGCGACAGTCAGAAGCTGGACGAGTACCTCGGCGCGGTGCGCGAGATCGAGCAGCGGGTGGAGCAGGCGGAAAAGATTTCCCAGGCGGAGACGGGCGGCCAGGGCTGGCACCCGACGGTGAAGGCGCCGACGATCGGGCGGCCGGAGTCGGGCATCCCGGCGAGCTCGGAGGATCACTTGCGGCTGATGTTCGACATCATGCTGCTGGCTTTCCAGATGGACCGGACGCGGGTGGCGACCTTCATGATGAACAACGACCTGTCGAACATGCGCTTTCCCAGCCTCGACGGCGTCACCTCGGGCATCCACGAGCTCTCGCACCACGCGAACGACGAGACGCGTCTGGCGCACTACCAGAAGGTGAACGAATTCCAGGTGAAGCTCTGGGCGGAATTCCTGCAGAAGATGGCGGCGACGAACGAGGGCGAGCGCTCGCTGCTGGACAACAGCATGATCGTGCTGACGAGCAGTCTGATGGATGGCAACGCCCACGACTCGCGCGAGCTGCCGGTGGTGCTCGTGGGCGGCGGGGGCGGCACGATCAAGGGCGGCCAGGCCTACGACCTGAGCAAGGATCCCAACCGCAAGCTCTGCCGCCTGCACCTCGCGCTGATGGATCGCATGGGCGTGCGCGTCGATCACTTCGGCGACGCGGAGAATGCGCTCGCGATTTGAGGGAGCTTTGAGCTGTTAGCCTTTAGCGGTTAGCTTCTGACTTCCGACTTCACTTTCCCATCACCCACGCGGAGGGGTGGGGTTGGAAACCGATGTGCGGGTAGTAGTCGACCGCGCCAGGTGCGGAGAGGAGGATGATTTTTCCCTGCGGACCGAGGCTGGACCGGGTCAGCTCGACGAGGCGGGTGCCGATGCCCCGTTTCTGAAAGGCGGCGTCGACGGCGAGGTCGGAGAGGTAACAGGCATAATGGTGATCGCTGACGGAACGGGCCACCCCGACGAGCTGTTCCCCGGCCCAACAGGTGGCGAGCACGTCGGCGTGGTCGAGCATGCCCTGGAGGCAGTCGGCATTTTCCATGGGCCGTCGCGCGGCAAGGCCGGACCGCTCCAGCACCTCGCGGAATTGAACGAGGGTGATGCGGCGATCGAGGGAGTAGGCGAGATCCATGGTCGGGTTCAGGTCAGGGTTTCCAAGGCGCGGCGGATTCGGGCGATGGTGGCGCGGGTTTCCTCGGAGACGCTCTCGAGGTCCATGGACCCGAGGTCGAGGGCATCGTGGGCCGGCAGGCAGGCGAGGGTGAAGTCGCGGTCGCGGAGGAATTCGGCGGCCTCGGCGGCGGTGGCGAGGCTGAAGAGTCCGGCGTAGAACCAGGGTTTCGGATCATCGAGCGGCTCGCGCCGGTCGAGCATCTGCCGCGCCCGGGCGCAGGAGCGGACGAGCCGATCGGGTTCGCGGGCCGCGAGCGCGTCGAGGTAGCTGGCGGCGATCTGGCGGAAGCCTTCGCGGACGATCCATTGACCGTTGACCCGGCGGGCCCAGGCGATTTCATCCAGCGTTTGCACTCGATTCCACTCCTGACAGGCGGCCGGCCCGCTGACAAGCGCCAAAAACGGCGCGGATAGGTCTTGCCAAGGATGGGGCGCTTGTCTATGTGTCGGGGCGCGCATGGAACTGTGGTGGAACGGTCTCAACCTTGAACTGCAGGTGTTCTATGGCATCGGCATCCTGGCGCTGCTGGTGCTGATCCTGCAATCGGTGATGCTGCTCTTTGGCGGGATGGATCACGATGGGGATTTCTCCGCCGACGGGGTCCACGACAGTGGTCTGGGGATTTTTTCGTTCCGCGGCATCACCGCGTTTTTCCTCGGCTTCGGCTGGACCGGGGTGATCGCGCTGAAGGCGGGCCTTCCACTGGGCGCGGCAATCGCGCTGGGCATCCTCGACGGCGGGCTGCTGATGATCGCGATCTTTTTCCTGATGCGCTCGATGATGCGCCTCCAGAGCAGCGGCACGCTGGACTATGCGAACGCCGTCGGCGAGGTGGCCACGGTCTACGTGACGATCCCGGCGGATGGCAAGGCCGGCGGCCAGGTCGAGGTGATGATCCAGGGCCGGCTCTCCACCGTAGAGGCGATCCATCACGGCAACGAACGCCTGACCCAGGGCACGAAGGTGAAGGTGGTCGAACTCGTCGGCCGCTCAACCCTGGTCGTGGAATCTCTTTCCCGCTGAACTCCCGAAACACAAAACTCGTCCCATGGAATACCTGATCCTCATCGGTGCCTCGATCGCCGCCGTCTTCATGCTGATCGTCGCCCTCGCGACGCGATACAAGAAATGCCCGTCGGACCGCGTCCTCGTCGTCTACGGAAAGGTCGGTCAGGGCAAGTCGGCGCAGTGTTACCACGGCGGCGCGGCTTTCATCTGGCCCGTATTCCAGGACTACCAATACCTCAGCCTGACCCCGCTGCCGATCGACATCAAGCTGGAGGGCGCGCTTTCAAAGCAGAACATCCGGGTTAACACGCCGTCGACGTTCACGGTCGGCATTTCGACCGAGCCGGGGGTGATGGAAAACGCGGCCGAGCGTCTCCTCGGTCTGACGATGCAGCACATCACCGAGTTGGCGAAGGACATCATCTTCGGCCAGATGCGCGTCGTCATCGCGACGATGGACATCGAGGAGATCAACGCCGACCGCGACAAGCTCATCGCCAACATTTCCACCGGGGTCGAAGTCGAGTTGAAAAAGGTCGGGTTGCGCCTGATCAACGTCAACATCCAGGACATCACCGACGCCTCGGGCTACATCGACGCCCTCGGGCAGGAGGCCGCCTCGAAGGCGATCGCGGAAGCGAAGGTGAAGGTCGCCCAAGCCGACCGCGATGGTGAGATCGGTGCCGCCGCCGCGCAGCGCGACAAGCGGATCGCCGTTTCCAACGCCAACGCCGAAGCGACCCGCGGGGAAAACACCGCCGAAGTCGAGATCGCGAACTCGAACGCGCTCCGACGCAGTTCCCAGGCGGAGGCCGAACGCCTCGCCACCGCCGCCGAAAAGGTCGCCCAAGCCAAGGTGCTGGAAGAGTCCTACGTCGCCGAGCAGCGCGCCGAACAACAACGCGCCGAGCGGGACAAGTCGACCCAGTTCGCCAACATCGTCGTGCCTGCCGAAATCGCGAAGGAACGCCAGATCGTCGAAGCGGACGCCGAGGCGGAGCGTCTCCGCCGCATCCAGCAGGGTATGTCCGACGCGATCCGCGCCGAGAAGCAGGCCGAGGCGGACGGGATCAAGCTGGTGCAGGTCGCCGAAGCCGATGGCTTGAAGGCCAAACTCCTCGCCGAGGCCGAGGGCGCCCAGGCCATCCTCGCGGGCAAGGCAAAGGGCTTCAAGGAACTGATCGCCACCTGCGAGGGTCCCGCCGGCGCGCAGCAGATGCTCGTGACCGAACTGCTCCCCCAACTCGTCCGCGAGCAGGTCCAGGCCATTTCCAATCTCCAGATCGACAAGATCACCGTGTGGGACAGCGGTGGCAATGGCGACGGCAAGAGCAGCACCGCGAGTTTCCTCTCGGGACTCGCGGGCTCGGTGCCCCCGCTGCATGAGCTCGCGAAAAACGTCGGGGTCGAACTGCCCGAGTACCTCGGGAAACTCAAGGGAGACGAAAGCCGCAAGGCCCCGCGCTCATCTGCCAATGATGCGTCGATCTGATCCTCGTGGAGAGACCCACGGGAACGCCGGCTAGGGAAGAAAGGCCGCCGACCCGGCTTACCCGTGACCCGTGACCCGTGACCCGTGACTCTCCCCCCCGTGCCCCCGCTGGTCATCCTCCATCTCGTCGTCCTGTCGTGGGCCTTCACCGCGATCCTCGGCAAGCTGGTGACCATCCCCGCCGCCGACATGGTGGTGTGGCGCACCGCGCTCTCCGCCCTGGGATTTGCCGTGATCGCTCTCTGGCGTGGTTCGCCCCTGCGTCTCCCGATGGCCACTGCGGCGAAGCTGTTCGCGATCGGTGCCTTCCTCGGCTTGCACTGGATCACCTTTTTTCTCTCGGGTCGCCTCGCGACCGCCTCGGTCTCGCTCGCAGCCCTGCCCACCCTGATGATCTGGTGCTCGCTGCTCGAACCCCTCGTCAACGGCACCCGCCGCTGGAACCGCGTCCAGCTCCTCGTCGGGCTCGTCATCGTCGGCGCGGTCTGGCTGATCTATGCGGTGGAATTGCGATACTGGCTCGGCTTCACCATCGGCATCCTCTCCGCCCTGATGTCGGCAATCTACTCGGTGTGGAACAAGCAGGTCGTGGGATCCCTGCCCTTCGCCACGCTCTGCACCTGGCAGCTCGCGGGTGCTTTCGCGGTCTCGTGGCTGCTGCTGCCCGCGATCGGCGGAGACTGGATGCCGGTGGTGCCCGGGGCAAAGGACTTGCTCTGGATCGTGCTGCTTTCTTTCGGCTGCACCGTGCTGCCCTACGGTGCCTTCATCTACGTGCTGCGGAAGCTGCCCATCTTCACGATCAACGTCGTTTACAACCTCGAACCGCTCTACGGCATCGTCCTCGCCGCCGCGATCTTCGGCAGCCGCGAAGCGATGACCCCGGGCTTCTACGCGGGCGCCGCCATCATCATCGCATCCGTCGTGGCGGTGCCGTGGTTGCAGAGGCGAGTGATGAATGGCGGGCCTACGGCAGACACCAAAAAAACGGAAGGGGATCCCAGTCGTGGGTGATTGGAGGTTCTTCTTCTTTCCGCTTTTTTGGTGTCTTCCGTAGGCACCACCTTCACCCACCCGGCGGCCTCGAGAACGGTGCCGCGGCCTCACGGGCTTCCTGCTCCAGGTCGGATTCCCAATACCCATCGCGGACGCACTGGGTCAGGTACTCCCTCAAAAAAGCCTCGACCCCGCCAAGCCGCTCGAACTGGGCCACGTGGGTCAACTCGTGCACAAGCAGCGAGGGGTTGGTCGCCTGCGAGGCGTCGAGGTAGATGCCGTAATTCACCGCCATGCCGGTGGGTCCTTCGGAGAGGAGGCCGAAAAGGCGGTTCATCATCCGCGTCAACCCAAGTCCGGGCGTCGGGACCCTCGGCACGGGCAGGATGCGAACTTCCTCGGGACGCCGCACCCCGACATCGCGCGCCCACATCCGCTCCCATTCGCTGAGGGGTCTGCCGTCGCGCAGGATCGCCGCTTCCTGCTTCCGGATCCAGCGGGTTCCAAGGGGAAGGGTGACTCTCACGAGCAGATCGATCCAGAAGGACTTCATCGGCCGGGCAATTTACCCACGGGCGCCCCGTGGTCCAGAGCATCCGCAAGGGCTGGAGGCAAAAAACGCGTCACTCCTCCTTCAAAACCGCCGTCTTTCCGACCTCGGGCAAGTAGTCGCCGATCACGACACGCTTCCACCAGTCTCCGGTGGCCTGGCGTTCCGCCATGCTGGTGAACTCATAGCGCATCAGGCGGGCGCGGATCCGCTGCGGTGGGGTGTCGGGGAAAGGATTTCTCCGCAAGAGGCGCTCCACCGACCGGTCGCCGTCGAGCAGTTTCATCACCAGCTTTTCGATCCAAGGCGCGTTGCGGCTGCGGTAATCAAAACGCCCTTCCAACGCGGCGAACCAGAACTGCCACGCCACACGCGGCTGATGCGGCGCGACAAAACAAGGCCGCGAGTCGATCTCGTCGACCTTCCAGTGAAAATCGTAGGGCAGCCAAGTGACGCCATCCGAGCTGCCCTCGAGGATGATCTCGGGCCGCTCGGTCGTCATGGTGCGGAAAAGGCCGTATCCTGAAGCCAGGTGGAAGGGGCCGACCGTCGCGGCGAGGTCATCAAGCCACTGTGGGGTGAGATCCGATGCAAGGAGGGGCCGCGGCGCCTCATGCAGGTCGCTGAGCACGGTGCGAAGGTTGACCAACGCCACCAGGCCCAGCGGCACCGACGCGGCGAGCACGGGCGGCAGCCGTTTTGCCAGGACCGGCCGCGGCACCAACCCGATCGGCTGGAAAGCGAGCCAGGATCGCAGCCATTGCGGCCAGAGGCGGTCGTTCACCAGCGGAAAGCAAAGGACAATGGCGAGCCAGTTGAAATACGTGTAGTTGCCGGTCGCGAGGATCAGCAGCATCAGCCCCGCGAAGCCGATCGCCGCCACGAGCCTGCCCCACCGGCCGAGGAGGATGGCAAAGGGCAGGACCAGCTCGACCAGATACATCGGGATGAGCGAGGCGCGTTGAAACCAGGCCGGCAGTTGATGCGCCCACCACGCCGTCCAGGTCGGGAGCGGCTGGGTCATGTAGTGATAGCTCATCGCGCTGCCGTCGGGCCACCATTCCGGCGAAACCTCGCCCGCCCAGGCCAGCTTCACCCAACCCGAAAAGAACATCAGCTTCGCGATCAGAAACCAGAAACCCACGAGCGCGATCCGGTTGACCCGTCCCAGCGGCGGAGGATTGATCCAGCCGATCTTCCTTTTCCAATCCGCGAGGAAGAGCGCGAGGAAACCGGCCTCGAGCAGGAGGATGTCCCATTGGAAGCTCATGAAGACTCCGCCCGTATTCACCAATGAAAGGTAAATCGTCCAGAGCAAGAGCAACGCAGGGCCGGTGAAGCGTCCGATGATCGCGAGGAGCGCCAACAAACATCCGGCGAAACAGGTCGCGTGGATCGCGAAGTCCGACGCGCCGGTCAACCAGAAGAGTGTCGGCACGACCAGGAGAGGCGAGCGCGTCTCCCCGATCTGCCCACGCACCCAATCGAGGAAGGTCGCCGCAGGCAGGAGCCCGTTTTCGCCCACCAGCAGGACCGCCTGCGTCCACCACGACGCGATCGCGATCAAATAAATCAGCCCCAAACCGCGGATCGTCAGGGACCTGCCGATGCGGTGCCGGTCGGTGTCGAAGGCGGGAAAAGCAAGTCGTGAAGGCAGGGACACGGGGCAGTTTATAACCGCCAACTCCCTTTGCCGAAACGGGAAAATGCCGTAGCGTTACACAGAAATTCCTCTTCCGGGATTTCCCCACATGTCCTCCGAATACAACTGGCACCCGGGCATCCCGAGCAAGTCCGTTTTCAAAGTCGAGACCCGCAACCTCGGCTGGTGGGTCCTCCTCGCGATCAGCCTTTCCGTCGCGATCCACATCACGCTTTTCTTCATCCTCGGCGCGATCGAACGCCGCCAGAAGACTCTCGAGGAAGATCACATCGTCTGGCGCGCCAAACGCGAACAGGTCACGATCGATCGTGAAAAGCTCAACGAACTGCTCGCTGATCCCACGATTCCCGACCGGACGGACGTCAAGCCGGAGAAAGTCAGCGACCTCGACCTGACCGACAAGTCGCTCGACGAGTTCGATCTGATGGAAAAGATCAAGGAGGAGACGATCCGGATGTCGCCGATCGAGTCGCCCAAGATCTTTTCGGCCGAGGCTCCCAAGGCTCCGGGCCAGGCCCTCGAGATCGCGGCCAACGAGATCGAGATCTCCGCCGCCGAGATGCTCTCGCAGGATCTCGCCGAGATGCGCAACAAGCTGGTCGAGTCCTCCGCCAACGTCTCCGTGAATCAACCGGTGCTCGAGATCAATACCGGCAGCGATGTTGGCGACAGCGTCGACACCGACCAGTTTTTCAAGGAAGCGGCGGCGAAGGCCTTCGGCAACGGGGCGACCGAATTCGTCAAAGGCTACGCCAGCCTCGATGATCTGATCGGCCGCACCGGCGGCCTGCCCGTCGGCGAGGAAAAAATCGCCCTGCCCACCGACATCCTTTTCGGCTACAACGAATCCGAGCTGAAGGAGGAAGCGAGGCTCAGCATGATGAAACTCGCCTTCATCGTGCAGACCAATCCCGACGCCACCTTCATCATCGAGGGCCACACCGACAGCTTCGGCGGCGACGACTTCAATTTGCAGCTCAGCCTCAAGCGCGCCGAAGCGGTGCGGAACTGGCTCGTCGAGCGCCTCCGCATCGACGCCTCCAATATCAAGGTCCTCGGCCTCGGCAAGACCCGCCCCATCGTCTCGGTGGCCGGCGACCAGGATCAGCAATCGCTGAACCGTAGGGTGGAGATCGTCGTGAAGAAGAGCTAAGGGCGGTCCGGAGCGGTTTTAGGTATTCGGATTTAGGTTTTAAGCACGAGCTGCGATCATCGCGGTCTCCCAAACCTAAAACCTCAAACCTCCCCCTCACCTCGCCGCGACCCCGGCACGTTCAAAAGCGCCGCGGAGTGCGTCGTGACATTGCTTCGTGGCGGCCACGGGATCGTAACCCTCGGCTTTCCAGATCTGACTGCTGACCTCGCAGCAGAAATCGCCACGATAGCCGCCGTCGTAAAAGGCGCTGATCACCTCGCTGTGATCCCAGGGGCCGCCGCCACCGGGCAGGGCGAAACGCAGTTTGTCCCCGTCCTTCACGACATCTTTCACCGCGATGTAGGTCGTGTGCGGCAGGGACTCTTTCACCGCCGCTTCGATCGTGATCGGCGGCTCCGAATAGGCGTAGTGGCTGTAGTCGAAGACCATGCCGAGACGCTCGGGAGCACCCAGCTGCGAGATGATCCAGTTGGCCTGCGCCGGATAAACCATGGCGTGCTGACGATGCGGCTTGATCGCGAGAAACCCCTTCAGGTCGCCGCAGACCTGCACCCAATTCGCGATCCGGTCGCGGAAGAGCTCGCGGGATTCCTCCCAGACCTTGCCGCCTAGCACGGTCTGGACGATGGGCGCGGGCCCGGGCGAGAGATGCTGCCCGAGCTTGATCAGGTGATAAAGCCGTGCGAGCTGCGCCTGATGATCAGACTCGAGACGCTGCGGCTCGAGATGGGCCATGATCGCCGACAGTCGCAAACCCGAGTCGCCGATCACCCCGCGGATGCGTTTGCGATCCTCGGTCGACAACAAGGCCGGATCGCCCGTGGTGCCGGGCATCGCCGTGATCTCCAACGCCTGGAAGCCCGTCTCCGCGATGAAGCGGATCGCGTCCTCCAGTCGCATCCCCTGAAGACCATAAGTGCCCATCGCCATGCCGCAACCCGGGCGCGCTTCGGCATCCACACCGATGGCCATGGCCGCGCCGCAGCCAGCCGCCCCTCCCAGAAACCCACGTCGCGAAATCATCACGACCTCATCCTGACAGGACCTATCTCCGCTGACAAGCACGCGATCTCGCGCCCTCACGGCCACCGGGGCGAGGGCAGGTCCATCTCCCAATCGGGATCACCGGTCTTCCCTTGCAGGACCCCTCCACCGCTCGCAAGCGCAAGCCGGGTGAGACCGGACGGCACAGGACCGAACTCAAACGGCACCCGCACGTAAAGCTTTGTCCCGGTTTCGCGGATGGCGAGGGCCAGCATCGGCAGATCGAGGGGCCAACCGCCATAGTCGCCACTGCCGAGCCAGGCGTTCGTGAAGAGATACACCGCCGGCACCTTATCCTCGCGCGCGAGACGGGCGATGGCCCGGGTTACCGGATCGGGAGACTCCGGCCGCGCGGCCCGCGTGACCGCCTCGATCCTGACATGCTCATAAACACGGCCCGTTGCATCCCCTTGCTCCTCCTCATGGCGGCGACATTCCGCCCCGACCCGCAGCAGATCCGCAAGGTATTGGTCCCGCCACCCGCGTGGCTCCTTGCCCCGGTTGGCGAGGGCCCGGTCCATGTCGGACTTGAGATAGCCGAGGGCGAATACGACCGCGAAGCGCTCCGCCTCGATCCTCGCCAGATCCTCTTCGATGGAATCACGCGACGTCATTTCGCCGAGCACGATTTCGTTGCGACTGGCCAGATCCTCTTCGTTGGGAAAAGGCAGCATCGTGACCTCCGTAATCCAGCGACGACCGGTGAGCCGGGTGCGCCAGCTCTCCTCGGCTGTTTGAAACTTCAGCCCGTGGGCCTGCTCGAGCGAGAGCGCCCAGCCTGGGTCGAAGGCAGCCTCTCTCCCCTCGTAACCGAGTTTCTTCAAATAGAGCGAACTCACGACCTTCGGCGGAAATCCGAAGATCGCTCGAAGGGACGGCGGCGGCACCTGCCACGAGCGCAGGATGTTCCCGCGTCCCTCGGCCAGCAGCCGGTACCATTCCTCCGGACGATTGCGCAGGTCAAGCGGGTCGTCCTCGGGTTCCGGGGCGGACCTGACCCATTCCTCACCGGCGATGATCTGGTCCGGCCAGACATTGCGGAGCACGAGACGGCGCGGCGGACGACCCGGCACCGGCTCCTTGATCATCGCCTCGACGGCATCGATCCCCTCACTGCTGTGCTGGCCTTTCAGCGCGGTGATCCACAGGACGGTGTCGACCTCCGCATACAAATCACGCAGCGCATAAAAGGCATTCTTTGTGGCACCCAGGGAAGAAAGCCCCTCGCGCTCGAGGGAAGATCCGGACATCTCGCGGAGGATCACCGGCGGACGCCCGGCCTTTCCGAGTTGCTGGTTCAACACCCGCAATTCCTTCAGCACCTGGGGCACGATGAAACCCATCTCGGCCGAGCGGTCCAAGAGGATCCCGAGCCGGGCGGGAACGACCACATCTTGGGCCGAAGCGGTGCAGACCACCAAAAAGGACGCGGCGAGCCCGGAAAGGGTCCGCCGCGTCATGCTCGCGCCCATCGCGGATCACTCCTTGGAGGCCGATCCACCCGAGTTGCCGAGTTCGGCGAGCTCCGGAGGCAGGGCGGCGCGGAAGCGGGATTTGTCGATCGCTTTCATGTAGGCCTCGACCGGCTCGACCTGGCCTGCCAGCATTTTCTGCCAGATGGCGTCGTCCATGAACTGCATCCCGTATTCCTTGCCGCCGGTGATGATGTCGTAAAGCTTCTGGGTCGAGCCTTCGCGGATGACCGAGCTGACCGCCGGCGTGGAGACGAGGATTTCGTTCACCGCGACCCGGCCTTCCGTGTCGGAGCGGCGGAGCAGGAGCTGGGCGACGACCCCACGCAAGGACCCCGCGAGCATGGTGCGCACCTGCGACTGCTGGTCCGAGGGGAACACGTCGACGAGACGGTCGACCGTCTTCCGGGCGTTGTTGGTGTGCAGCGTGCCGAACACGAGCAGACCGGTTTCGGCGGCGGTCAGCGCGAGCGAGATCGTCTCGAGGTCGCGCATCTCACCGACGAGCACGATGTCCGCGTCCTCCCGCAACGAAGCGCGGAGTCCATCCGCGAAGGAGGGACAATGGATCGGCACCTCGCGCTGCGAGATGGTGCTCTTCTTGTTCGAGTGCACGAACTCGATCGGCTCCTCCACCGTGATGATGTGCCGGGCATGGGTGCGGTTGATGTAGTCGATGATGGCGGCCAGGGTGGTCGACTTGCCCGATCCGGTCGGACCGGTCACGAGAACGAGTCCGCTGCGGATGTCACCGAAGCGCTCGATCCGCTCGGGGATGCCGAGGTCGGCGATCGTCTTGATCTTCGTCGGGATGAGACGGAAGACCGCGCCAAGTCCGTTGTTCTGCTTGAAGTAATTGCAGCGGAATCGCGACTGCGCGTCCATCTCGTAGGCGAAGTCGAGATCGCCACGCTGGAGGTAACGCTCGTAGGCATTCGGTTCGCAGATCTCGCGCAGCATGTAGTCGAGCGTGGCATGCTCGAGCACTCCATCGGCGATCGCGGTGATGGCGCCGTGGGCGCGCATCTTCGGCGGCTGCCCCTCGCTGAGGTGGAGGTCGGATCCGCCGGAGGCGACGAGGTGCTGGAAGTATTGGTCAATGACGGCCATGGGAGAAAAGGGATGAGGGATTGAATACGGGGTGGATCTCAGCCGAGGGCGGCGCGCATGCTGCCCTCGTCGACGGCGCGGCCGAGTGCCTCCTCCTTCGAGATGACACCGTCGCGGTAGAGTTTGATCAGGGCATCGTCCATCATGATCATGCCCACGTTCTTGCCGGTCTGCATCACGCCGGGGAGCATGAAGGTCTTGCCGTCGCGGATGATCGAGGAGACCGCCGGGGTGTTGACGAGCAGCTCGAGCGCCAGCTCGCGGCCGGTGCCGTCCTTGCGCGGCACGAGCTGCTGGGAAATGACGCCGCGCAGCGATTCACCGACCATGATCCGGATCTGTTCGCGCTGCTCCGTCGGGAACACGTCGAGGATCCGGTCGAGGGTCCGGGCGGCGCTGCCCGTGTGCAGGGTGGCGAGGACGAGGTGGCCCGTCTCCGCCGCGGTGATCGCAAGCGAGATCGTCTCGAGGTCGCGCATTTCACCGACCATGATGATGTCGGGATCCTCCCGCAGCGCGGCGCGCAGCGCCTGGGAGAAACTCTCGGTGTGCGTGTGCACCTCGCGCTGGTTCACGTGGCAATTGTCCGATTCGATCACGTATTCGATCGGGTCCTCCAGCGTGATGATGTGGTCGTTGCGCTGCCGGTTGATCTCGTTGATCAGCGCCGCGAGAGTCGTCGACTTGCCCGAACCGACCGCACCGGTCACGAGGACAAGGCCGTTGTGGTATTCGAGCAGCGGCTTGATCGCCTGGGGCAGCCGCAACTCCTCCATCGTGCGGAGCTGGGTGCTGATGACGCGGAAAACCATCTCCCACCCGAGGCGGGTTTTTACCACCGAGGCACGGAAGCGCCCGATCGCAGGGGCGTAGGCGAAATCGACGTCGCCCTTTTCCTCGAGCCGGCGCAGCTCGGCCTCGGGCAGGTAGAGGCGCGCGAGACGCTCGGTGTCCTCGGGGGTCAGGTTCTCGGAATTTTCCCAGATCGGCTGGAGTAAGCCGAAACGACGCCATTTCGGGGGCACGAAGGGCGCGAGGTGGACGTCGGAGACGTTGTATTCCTGGGCGAGCTTGAGGTATTCGTCGACGTGGCCGAGCACGGGTACGGTATCAGACATGGGGGCGGGAGCAGCTGGATGGTTCGAGGAGATTTCCGGAGCGCCGGAAACGTCCGAGTATTCGAGGTTCGACCGCTTGAGGCAAGCCCAAAAAACACTTTGTCAGGGTCTTCCTAGGCTTGATCCAACAGGGTCGGGTCCCCGATCTGACAGGGTCTGGTCCGGGAAATGAAAGACCCGGGCGGCCCCCGGCGTATCGACGTCAGGAAATCGTGCTTCCCCTTTTTTGCCGGATGCCTTATCCAGTCCCCATGAAACCGAAAACCCTGCTCCGTCTCCTCACCGATCCCCGCGGCATCGCGGTAGTGGCCTCCCTCGCCCTGGCCGCCGTCACCTTCGCCCTCTCTTCCTGTGGCGAGAAGGCCAACGCTGCCGACGACGCGAAAACCAAGATCGTTTTCATCGCCGGCAAGAAGAGCCACCCCTCCGGCCAGCACGAGTTCAACGCCGGAGCCATCCTCCTTGCCCGCGCCCTCAACGAGCAGAGCGGCCTGCCGGTCGCGGTCGCGGTCGTCCACAACGGCTGGCCCGAGGATGAGTCCGTTCTCGAAGGAGCCAAGGCAATCGTGATTTATTCGGACGGCAACGCGAGCCATCCCGCCAACGGAAACGAGGCGAAGATCGAGGCAATGCTGGCGAAAGGCGTCGGCATCATGTGTATGCATTATGCGGTCGAGGTGCCGAAGGGCGAGCAGGGCGAACGTTTCAAAAAATGGATCGGCGGACACTACGAGAGCGGCTATTCCACCAATCCCCACTGGACCGCCGAGGTCGAGATCAAGGAAGGCCATCCCATCAGCCGCGGCGTGCCGGGATTCAGCGCGAACGACGAGTGGTATTACAACATGCGTTTCGCCGATCCGAAGATCGCCGAGGACATCGTCACCGGCGTGCCGACCCGCGAAAAGATCAACCGCTACATCCACTGGACTCCCGACGGTGAGAAAGGCCTCGGCAAACGCCAGACGATGATGTGGGCGGTCGAGCGTCCCGACGGCGGACGCGGGGTCGGTTTCACCGGCGGACACTGGCACCGCAACTGGGCGATCGATGATTTCCGTAAACTGGTCCTCAACGCGATCCTCTGGACCGCCAAGGTCGAGGTGCCGGAAGGCGGTGTGGTTTCCGATCCCGTGACCGAAGCCCAGCTCAACGAGAACCTCGATCCGAAAGACAAGATGGAGCATGTCGCCCTTCCTTCGAAGGCCGATCTCACCCAGCCCGCCGCCGAGCCCGCCGAGTTCCGCTGGCCCGGGAAGAAGTGATCCTTTCCCCGTGAAAATCGGCCTGCTTGATTCCGGTGTTGGTGGTCTCTCGGTGCTGCGCGAGATCCATCGGCTCCTGCCCGCCGCCTCGCTGCACTACGTCGGCGACTCGGCTTGGTGCCCTTATGGCACGAAGAGTCCCGAGGTGATCCAGCAACGCGTCTTCGAGATCGCCGACTACCTCCTCGAGCACGGAGCAGAGATCCTCGTGATCGCCTGCAACTCCGCCACGATCCAAGCAGTCGGGGCCTTGCGGGCGGAATATCCCCTGCCCGTCGTCGGGATGGAGCCGGGCGTGAAACCCGCCGCCGAACGCACCCGCAGCGGTGTCATCGGCGTGCTCGCCACCGAGGCCTCACTCGCGGGGGAAAAGTTCCACCAACTTGTCAACACGCACGCGAGCGGCATCCGGGTCATCACCCGGCCCTGTCCGCGCTTCGTCGAACTGGTCGAGGCGGGCCTCCTCGATGGACCCGAGGTCGAGACCGCCGTGGATGAGGCCCTCGCACCCCTCCTCGAGGCAGGCGCGGATGTGTTTGTGTTAGGCTGCACGCATTATCCGTTTTTGCGACCGGCGATCGAAAGACGTCTCCCCGAAGGCGCTGTCGTGATCGACACCGGACCGGCCGTGGCGAAGCGGGTCGCTTCGTTGCTGCCGGAGGCCGGCAAAAGAAATGACGTCAGGATCTTGATCGAGACAACCGGCCCGCTCGACCGGCTTGGTCTCCTGACTCCGCGATTATTGCCGGATCTGGCGGTCGAGCAGGCCGCATGCCGGATCGGTGGACCGACGAACTGAGAGCCCGGGCTATCGGCGACCTACTCCGCTGATTTCTTCACCGCTGCCTCGATATCAACCCGACGCTGCATCGGCTTGCCATTGTATTTCTCGCGCCACCCCTTCACTTTGCCGGCATCTACCGGCGGGGCTTCGTTCCCAAAGCTCTTGCGAACAAAGTTGATGATTTCAGCAAGTTCTTCATCCTTCGCCATGGCACCAAGCGGGGCCATCACCCCGAGATACTTGGCGTCCTCTTTGGCGATGCCCGTGAAAATGACCGAAGCAAGCAATTCCCCATCGCCGTGAGTGGCGATCACCGATCCGGCCAAAGGAGGGGCCATCACCGCGGGAGTTCCGACACCGATACCTTTTCCATCCGGTCCATGGCACGCGGCGCAAAGAGCGTAGGTGACTGACTGGGCTGAGACGTTTTCTCCAATAAAAACAAGGAGAAGACAAAATAGCGGTAAAAGAGTGCGTTTCATTTTAGAAACCGATCGACCGGAGCGACGCAAAGTCACTGCGGCAAAATGCCGCAGCGGATGGACAACTGGTCCCAATGCGCCACGTTTCCGCAAATGAGCGAAACCTCCTCATTGGAAACGGGCGGTTCGCTCTGGAAGCGGATTTTCGGACTCGACGAAGTTTGGGTCGGCGCGTCGCTTTCGTCACGGTCTCTCCTGTTTCTCAGATGGTTTGCCTTGGCCGGTCAAGCCATCACCCTCCACGTCGCTTGTCGAATGGGCCTCGATTTTCCCATTCAAAGGTGCTTGATCGGCTTGGTTGTCACCGCTGGCTCGAATGTCTTTCTCGCGTGGTATGTTGGTCGGCTCGGCGGGCAGCTGCGTGAAGACTTTTTCCACTTCGTTCTTTGGGATCTCCTGCACATCACCTTTCTCCTGCACTGGACCGGCGGGCTCGCCAATCCGTTCGCGGTTTTCTATTTGGTCCATCTCGTCCTCGCGTCGCTCACATTGAAAACCTCTGCCGTTTTCGGTCTGGGACTGATCGCCACGGGAGCCTGCGGCTGGCTTTGGCTCCACGCCATCCCCCTGCGAATGCACGATGGGTCCTCTCCCCCGGATTCCCTCGTCATCGCCGGCACGCTCGTGGCTCTCGTCACCGCCGGAGCTTTCGTAATCACCACTCTGCTCGCCGTGCGCGAGCGATCACGACGACTACTGCAGGAGCGTGAGCGACTCCAGGAGGATCTCGCCGAGCGTGATCGCTTTCTCGCCGTCTCCGCCCTCGTCACCGGTTTCGCCCACGAATTGGGAACTCCCATCGGCACGATCCGCCTTGCTTCGGAGGAGTTGCAGCATCCGGCTGAAGCGGAGATTGCCGAACGCATCCGAAATGAGGCGATCCGTTGCGCCAAGGTGCTTGAACGACTCCGAGAACTGGGACCAGAGGTGGATCAGCTCGCAGGAAGTGAACGCGAAGCCAGCGAATTGGTCGAGGAAGCCCTCGCACAACTTGATGAAACCGCGCGAATCCGGATCGAATCCTACCTCGAACTAGGTCTCAAGGTCCGGTCGGCGGGTTTGCCCGAAGCGCTGCTGGTGTTGCTCCGCAACGCCCTTCGGGTCACTCCGGACGGAAAGTCGGTCGTCCTGAAACTGGCTCAAGAAGCGGGTGAGGCGGTCTTTACGATCCGCGACCGCGGCCCCGGATTCAGCGCCGAGATTTTGAAACACGGGGGCGAGCCTTTCCGCAGTTCGAGCCGGCCCGGCGAAGGCCTCGGACTCGGCCTATTCTTCGTGAAACGGCTCGCTGCGGCGGCCGGTGGAGGACTCGGCCTCGAAAACGCACGTGTCGGAGGTGCCGTGGCGATCTTGCGATTGCCGCTCCTGAATCCTGACAAAACCACTCGAAGATGAAAGTTCTCCTGATCGAAGACGACGAGGCCTTTCGCTCGACCCTCGCCTTCGCCTTGAAACGGCGGGGCATCTTCGTTCTCGAATCACCCGACTCCCGGGGAGCACTCAAATTGGCGGAAGAATCGATCGACGGCATCGTTCTGGACATGAGGCTCGGATCCGACTCAGGCGCCGACGCCATCGAGGCCCTCCGACGCGCCTGGCCCGCAGCGCGCCTCGTGATTCTCACCGGCTATGGCAGCATCCCCGAAGCGCTCCACACGATGAGACTCGGAGCCGACGACTATCTCCTGAAATCGGCGGGAGCCGATCAGATCATCGATGCGCTCAAAGGGCGGTCGGACGCCGCGCTACGACTTTCTCCGGCCACGCTTCCGAGCCTCGCCCGACTCGAGTGGGAACACATCCAGCGCGTCCTCCACGAGTACGAGGGAAATGTCTCGCGCACCGCCGAAGTCCTCGGCATCGATCGTCGCACCCTGCAGCGCAAACTCGCCAAACTGCCGCCAGAGTCGTAGGCCCACCCCTCGGGGAGTGCGGCATTTCACCGCATCGCTTTTGAAGGAAGCGGATCGGAAGTTCGAGCATGGACTTCCCACCTTTCTTCATGGACCACCTTGCCGGAGGCCGGCTCATCATCGGCCTGATCGCCTCCGTTCACGTCCTCATCAACCACCCGCTCGCGGTGGGCGCTTACCCGCTCTTCGTCTGGATGGAATGGTGGGCGCACAAGAACAACCGCCCCGACATCGACCGGCTCGCCTACAAGATCACCTTCGTTGTCTTCATCGTGACGACCACGGTCGGTGCCATGACCGGTGTCGGGATCTGGCTCTCGACCTCGCTCTATGCGCCATTCGCGATCGGATCCCTCCTCCGGGTCTTCTTCTGGGGCTGGTTCGCCGAATGGTTCGTCTTCATCGCCGAGGTCTGCCTCATCATGTGGTGGTTCCTGAGCTGGAAATCGATGTCGGGTAACGCCGCGTCGAAAGTCCGCCACATCCGGATCGGAGTCGCGCTCGCGATCATGTCATGGATCACGATGGCCCTCATCGTCGCCGTGCTCGGCTTCATGATGAAACCCGGCGAGTGGAGCCAGACCCGCGCCTTTGTCGATGCGATGACGAATCCTCTCTACGCCCCGCAACTTGGCTTCCGCACCTTCTTCGCGCTGATGACCGGTGCCGTGTTCATCTGGTTCGCCGCCTTTTTCTTCACCAAAAAGCAAAGCATCGACTTCGCCGACCGCGGCCCGGCGATCCGCCGCTGGCTCGTCTACCGCATGTCCCACGTTGTCTTCGTCAGCCTGTTCTTCACCTACCTGTTCGGCATCTGGTACTGGAACGCGATTCCCGAAACGATGAAGGCGAACAGCTCCGTCGCGCTCCTCACCCAGCAGTTCATGGGTTGGCACGAGCAATTCAAGACCCTCCTCGGCTGGACCCTCGTCTCTTTCCTCTTCATCGCCATCGTCGGGATCAACGACTTCTTCACCCTGCCACGATGGGCCCTCCTCATCCCGACCTTCATGGGGATCTGGATGCTCGGCCACTTCGAACGTGCCCGGGAATTCATGCGAAAGCCCTGGGTCATCGGCGAATACATGTATTCGAACGGCGTCCACAAGGACGAACTCGCCTTCCTCCAGAGTGAAGGCCTCCTCAAACACGCCACCTATGCAAGCCATCGCGAGGTCACGGATGCGAACCTCGTCGAAAGCGGTCGCGACGTGTTCATGATGGCCTGCTCCCGCTGCCACAGCACGACCGGATTCAATGGCGTCGTCGAAAAACTCGAGACCATGTACGGCGCCGACAAACCCTGGGATCCCGCCGGGATGCAGGCCTTCGTCGCCGGCATGCACCAGACCCGCACCTACATGCCACCCTTCCCCGGCAATTCCCGCGAAGCCGAGGCCCTCGTCGCCTACCTCCTCGAACTCCGCGAGACCCGCGAATCCCTGCCCGGAGCCCAGAGTGCCGGTGTCGTCGTAGCCCCCGCTCCCGGAGTGAACCTCAGCAAACAATGATCTGCCAAGTCATGATCCCCATCCTCGCCAACACCCCCATCCCCCGCGATCTGCCGCTCCCGCTCCCATTGCCGGAAGGCGTGCTCGCGTTTCTCCTCGTGATCTTCTTTCTCGTTCATATCCTCTTCGTCAATCTCATGGTCGGCGGATCGGTTTTTGTCCTCTTCTTTGAAGCACTTGGATTGAAGAAAAAGGGTTACGACGATCTCTCCCATGAGATCGCGAAAACCGTGACCGTGAACAAAAGCCTCGCCGTCGTCATGGGGATCGGACCGCTTCTCTGCATCAATCTCCTCTACACGATGCAGTGGTATTCGGCCAACGCCCTCACCGGGCACGCCTGGCTTCTCATCGTCCCACTTGTCACCATCGCGTTCCTCCTCACCTACCTCCACAAATACACCTGGGATCGCTGGAACACCGGCGGATGGAAACGACTCCACCTCGCTGTCGGGGCGACCGCGACCCTATTGCTCCTCTTCGTTCCGCTCATCTTTTTGGCCAACGTGAACCTGATGCTCTTTCCCTCGGAGTGGGAGAAGGTGAAGGGCTTCTTCTCAAGCCTGGAGATCGGAAATGTCTTTCCCCGCTACCTCCATTTCCTCGCCGCGAGCCTCGCCATGACGGGACTTTTTCTCGCCGGTTGGTATGGGAGAAAAGGTGCGGATCTCTCCGCTCTCCCCGTTTTCACCGGCCCCGGTCTGAGGCGTCGCTTTTACCGCATCTGCTGGCAGGTCACGGCAGCACAGTTTCTCATCGGACCGCTCCTGCTCTTCACCCTGCCTGCCGCGGGGATCACGACGAAACTCTACGTGATCATCTTCTCCGGAGCCGCCATCGGAGCCCTCACCCTTTACGTTCTTTCCCGCGAATTGAAACGCGACGATGCCCGCATCGGCGGACTCTACGTGCCCATTTGCATTCTCTTCTCCATCGTCGTGCTCGGCATGGGCAGCGGACGGCATGTTTACCGCGAGGCCGCCCTCGCCACGCATCAACAGCAGATCAAGGAGCGCACCGCGAGTTATGCCGCTGCGCTGGCCGAATTCAACAAGACCCACGCCAACCTCCCGCAGGCCGCGTCGGAGAGCGTCGAGCAACTTTTCATGAACTGCGCCGCCTGCCACGCGCCGAAGGTCCGTTTGGTGGGTCCTTCGCTCGTGGAGATCTCGGAGATCTATGCCGGCAATCCCGAGGGCATCGTCACCTGGGCCAAGGCCCCCGGCAAAAAGCGTCCCGAACTTCCGCCCATGCCGCCTTTCGCCCATCTCGGGGACGAGAAGCTTCTGAAGATCGCCGGATACATGCTGGCAAAGGCAAAGGAATAAGCTGAGGTGTGCCCGCCCTACTTCCGCTGCGAGAAGAGCCACTCCGCGACCCCTGGATCGAGGTAGGCGTAGGACGAGACACTGTGCGGGCCTTCCTGGTATTCGCGATAACGCGGCCGTCCACCCGCCGCGAGGATCTCGCGGAAGGCGCGGCGTGATTCCTCGACGGGGACGATACCGTCGTTCTCGCCGTGGAAAATCCACAGAGGCAAATCGCGGAGCTTTTCCGCCTGCCCCTCGGGCATGCCGCCGCAGACGGCGATGGCGGCCGCAAAGCGGCCCGGATCGCGCACGATCCAATCCCACACGCCGTAGCCGCCCATCGAAGCGCCGATCAGATAAACACGGTCTGGATCGATGGGATGTGCGGCGAGCAATTCATCGAGCAATTGCATCAGATCGGCCAAGGCCGGCGCCGGCTCGGGCGACAAAGGATGCACGGGTGAGGTCCATGAGGCGGTCCGCGTCCACATTTCCCCGCCGGGACATTGCGGGGCGAGGACAAAACAGGGTTGCCCGGCCTGCCATTCGGGCGTGGCCCACCTGCCGGCCCCGACGACACTGTTTCCGGTGATGAGGTGAGTGAGGTTGTCGTTGCCTTTGCCGGAACTGCCGTGCAGGACAACGACGAGCGGCAAACGCTCCTGCGTCCCGGGCGCGAACCAGCGATAGCGGATCGTGCGCTCACCGCGGGCCGAGGTGCGCCCCTCGAAGCGATCGGGATTTCCCCGCGCGAGCCGTTCCTGCATACCGGCGATGCCGGAATCAAGCGCGGAGTAGACGGAAGGCGGCACGATCTCGGGCTCGGCGGCACCAAGGAATGCTGCGCTAGCAGGAATGAACCAGCTTAAGAGGCGAGTCAGACGCATGCAGATACTTTCGTGCCCGAGACGGCGCAAGCAAGGGACCGCTTGCGCCCCTGCAGCGGAGTTCTTCCTTGACGCCTTTCCTCACTCCCAACGACAATCCGATTGCCCCAAGGTGGGCCACAATCATCCATGCCCAAAGAACTCCGCATCGCCATGCTCGGCATGATCGAGGGCAACGGCCATCCCTACTCGTGGAGCGGTATCATCAACGGATACGATCCGGTGGAGATGCGGAAAAGTCCCTACCCCGGCATCAGCGCCTACATGGACAGGCAGACCTTGCAACCCGTGCGCATCCCGGGGGCCCGCGTCACCCATGTCTGGACGGATGATCCGGCGGATGCGCCGAAGGTGGCCGCCGCCAGCCTGATCGACAACATCGTTGCCACTCCGGAGGAGGTGATCGGCCTGGTCGATGCCGTCGTGATCGCCACCGACGATGGCACCGACCACGTCCGGCGCGCCCGACCTTTTGTCGAGGCCGGCCTGCCCGTCTTCATCGACAAGCCGATGGCGACGACCCTTCCGGAGCTGCGGCAGTTCGTCGAGTGGCATCGTGAGGGACGGATCCTGCTCTCCACGAGCGGGATGCGCTACGCCCCGGAGATGCGGGCCGATTTTTCCCAGCTCGGCGAGCTACGTTGGATCACCAGCTTCACCTGCAAGACCTGGGAGCGCTACGGCATCCACGCGCTCGAAGCGGTCGAGCCGCTGCTCGGCCCGGGCTTTCTCACGGTGCGGGCGAGCAGCGATGCCGGAGGCGATGTGATGCACCTGACCCATCGCAGCGGAGTCCGCCTGACCCTCGGCGCACTCCACGATGCTTACGGCAGCTTCGGCGCGGTCCACCTCTATGGCACCAAGGGTGACCTCGCCCTAAAGCTCACGGACACCTATCACGCGTTTCGTGGCCAACTCGTGGCCTTCATTGAAATGCTGCGTAGCGGCGAGCGTCCTCTCCCCTTCGACGAGACGGTCGAACTGATGGCGGTCATCATCGCCGGCATCCGCAGCCGCGAACAGGGCGGTGCCGAGGTCGCGATCGCGGATATCCTCTCCGAGATTCAAGCGCTGCCATGATCCCCTCTTTTTCGCTTCAGGACAAAGTCGTCCTCCTTACCGGTGCCGCCGGCCTCTTCGGTCGCGGGCTTGCCGCCGCCCTTGCCGGATCGGGTGCCACGCTGGTGATCGCCTCGCGCGATGGTGGCAAGTTGCAGGCGGTCGCCGATGAGGAAAACGCGCTCGGACACCGGGTCCATCCCGAGAGTTTCGACCAGGGAGATGAGGCCTCCATCCTCGCCCTGCGCGAACGCTTGACCGAGCGCTTCGGCGCCCTCCACGGACTCGTCAACAATTCGGTGCTGCGTCCGATGAAAGGGTCCAAAGGAGATGCAGCCCAGTTTGCCGAATCGATGCGTGTCAACGCCACCGGACTGATGCTGATGCACCGCATCTTTGGCACCGACATGGCTGCGGCGAGCCGTGGCAGCATCGTCAACATCGGCAGCATCCAAGGCATGATCGGCCCCAGCTACGAACTCTACGAAGGCACGGCGATGGGCGACCTGCCTCCGGATTATTTCTTTCACAAGGGAGGCATGCTGAACCTGACCCGCTTTTATGCGGCGCTCTACGGACCCAACAACGTGCGGGTGAACTGCCTCTCACCCGGCGGCTTCTTCAATCATCAGCCCGAGGCCTTTGTCGGGCGTTTCAACGAACACACCATGCTCGGGCGCATGGCCGATGAAACCGATCTCGGGGGCGCGCTCGTTTTCCTGCTCGCAGATGCCTCGCGCTACATCACCGGAGTCAACCTACCGGTCGATGGCGGTTACACAGCGAAGTGACCATCACCACACCGTCCAGCCGCCATCGACGGCGAGGTTTTGTCCGGTGATGAAGGTAGCCGCATCCGAGAGGAGGAAGGCGACCGAGCCCGCCACCTCTTCGGCTTGGCCGACCCGTCCCAGCGGAACCTTTTGAGCCAATCGCGCCACGAATTCCGGCTGGTCACGTTGGAGATCAGGATTCGGAAACGGACCCGGCGAGATCGCATTGAAGCGTACGCTTTGGCCACCGTAGTGGACTGCAAGGTAACGGATCATTTGCTGGATCGCGGCTTTGCCGGCGCCGTACTCCACGGGGTTCGGATTCATCGGCGCATCATAGACCCGGGGATCGGGCGAGACGCTTCCATACATGCTGGAGAAAAGGACGGCACTGCCTCCTCCGTTCCGTGCCATCGCATTCCCCAAGCAGCGGGCGAGCACGAAGGTCGCGGTCAGGTTGCCGTGATTCGCCGCATCAAAATCCTCCGGCATGAGTTCATCGAAACCTTTTGCGGTCGAGGCGTAGGTCATCACGACAAATCCATGCGGCGTACCGCGCAAGGCGAGTTGGTTTTCAATGAAGCGCTCCGCTGCAACGACGTCGCTCACATCGAGACTCGCGGCGGTCACCGCGCTACCGAAATCCGCCTCCGCGGCCCGATCACCCTGATCGATACAAAGCACTCTTGCTCCGAGTTTGGAAAGCAGGCGCACGACGGCCTGTCCGAGATATCCGGCTCCGCCAAAGACCCAGATGTCATGCCCGTCGAGAGAGAAGGGAGAAGCGTTCATGGGGAGGACCTTCCTCCCGGCTCAGAACTTCGGCAAACCCTTCAACGCCTCCTGCAGTTTCTTCTGCACCTCGGCCTCGATCGCCGAGGGATCGACCGGTGCGGGACGAGCCGCAGCCGCGGTTCCTCCCTTCGGAGCATCCGACCAGTCGAGTCCTTCAGTGAAGACCTTCACGTTGCAACCGCTTCCCGCGGGCTGGACCATGATTGTGAGCGAGGCGCCGTCGCGTTCACGCTTGAGAATGGCGTTGGTTTTGCCCATGAGACTGCCCGCGCCATCTTTCCAACCCTGCTCCTTCAGCTTGTCCGAGAATTCGCCTGCGACTTCGCTGACGGAGGCATCGGATCGGAAATTGATGTGACCGACGACAGCCTTGTATTCCACGTCCGCGGCCGAAGCGGGCAGAGGCAGTTTCGACACGGCGAGTTTCGGTCCGGCCGGCTGGGCGGGCTCTTCCTTCGGCTCCTCTTTGGTCATCGGCTTGGCTTCCTCTTCGGCGAAGGCGCCTTTCGGGAGCGGAGCGGAGAAGGTGAGGTCGACGTTCCACTTTTGTTCGAACGCATCGAGTTCACCCTCCGTCGTGACACGTCCCGAGACGGTCGTGTCGGTGACCTTGAAATCCTCCATCTTGATTTCGCCGAGGGCGGAGAAGGGCGATTTCTCATGGGCGGTGTGGGCGACCTCGCAGCCGAAGATCCCGCCGTCGCGGTGCACGCTCAGGATCAGGGCGCTGCCGAGTTTCTTGAAGGCGGCGTCGAAGTCGGGCTTCTTCGAGGAAGATGGATCCTTCTCCGTGAAGACGAGACGGATCGCGGCCTGGTCGCTGAAAGGCTCGCGTGTCTGCACGACGAGGTGGGCGATCTTGCCGTCCTTCCCGTCGCCGAGGAAGGTGCCGGAGACGGTGGTTTGGTCAGGGGACTGCGCGTGGACGACCGAACTGGCGAGGACGGCGAGAGTGGTGGCGATTCGGGAAGCGTTCATGATCGGATGTTGTTTGGTTTTGAAAGAATAGACACGCCCGGGAATCCGACCATCCGACTTTAGTCTCGATTTTTCCGCCCGGAGCCTCTATCGGAGAGGACATGTCTCCCCACACCACCGTCAGCATCCATCCCTACTTCCAACCGCACGAAGGCAAGCTCGCCGAGTTCATCGCCGGCATGCCCGCCTTTGTCGAGCGGACCCGGTCCGAGGCGGCAGTGCTCTTTTATGATTTCACCCTCTGCGACGGCATCATCTTCTGCCGCGAGGCCTACATCGGCGGAGAAGGTGCCCTCGCTCACCTCGCCAACGTCGGCGACCTCCTCGAAAAGGCGCTCCAGATCGCCGACCTGATCCGGCTCGAGGTCCACGGCGCTCCGGCCGAACTCGACAAGATGCGCGAGGCGCTCAAGGACCTGCCCGTGCAATGGTACGTGCTGGAAACGGGGCTGGAGAGATAACCGGCGGTTTTCTCACGCGCGGCCTCATGGCCGAATCGCCACAAAAATTGGCGCAAGGTCTCAAGGCGGCTTTCCGCGCCGACACGAATTTCGTAAGTTGTCGAAGCACCCCCGTTTCATGAACAAGACCCTGTCCTTCCTTGCCCTCATCCTGCTTTCGGTCCTGCCCGTGGCCGCTCTCTCCGAAGACCGCTCCGGTCCCGTCCGCGTCCTCTTCGTCGGACACGAGGCCGATCACCATCCCTCCGGTGTCTACGCACCCATGCTGATGGAGGCCCTCGGCCGCGACGCGATCTGGTTCGACTACGTCACCACTCCCGAAGCCGCTTTCGCCGACGCGGAATTCCTCGCGAACTACGACGCCGTCCTTCTCTACGCAAACCACGAGAAGATCGACCCGGCCCACTGGGAAAACCTGAAGGCCTTCATCGAGAGCGGTCGCGGTTTCGTGCCGGTGCACTGCGCGAGCTGGTGTTTCCAGAACATCCCCGAATTCGACCAGGTCGTCGGCGGACGCTTCGCCCACCACAAAACCGCCGTTTTCCGTCCGAAGACGATCGCGCCCGATCACGAGGCGATCAAGGACGTGCCCGGCTTCGAGGCTTGGGACGAAACCTACGTGCACAAAAACCACAATCCGCAGGACCGCACCATCCTGCAGGTCCGCGAAGTGGCGAAGGACGACAACATCACCGAACCCGAACCCTGGACCTGGATCCGCACGCAGGAGAAAGGCCGCGTCTTCTACACCGCCTCGGGTCACGACGAGCGCGTCTGGAGCCTGCCGGAATTCCACCAGCTGCTGAAGCGCGGCATTCTCTGGAGCATCGGCGACGAGCGCCGCTCCACCTACGAGTCGTTCCTGACACAACAAGAACGGGAGGAACGGGTCAAGGATCCCAATGTGGCGAACTACGAGAAGCGCCCCGAGCCGCTCACCTTCCAGAAGCCCTTTTCGTCGAAAGGTTCGATGGAGCGCACCCAGGTTCCGGCCGATCTGAAACTCGAGCTGTTCGCGGGCGATCCCGACATCGGCAAACCGATCGCCATCGCCTGGGACGAGCGCGGGCGCTGCTGGCTCGCCGAAACCTCCGACTATCCGCACAACGTCGTCGAGAACGGCGTTGGCGGGGACCGCATCCGGATTTGCGAGGACACCGACGGTGATGGCAAGGCCGACAAGTTCACCGTCTTCGCCGAGGGGCTCAACATCCCCACCGGCCTAGTCTTCACGAACGGCGGACTGATCGTCTCACAGCCGCCGCGTTTCCTTTTCCTCAAGGACACCAACGGTGACGACGTCGCCGATGTGAAGGAGGAAATCATGACCGGTTGGGGCATCGGCGACACCCATGCCCAGGCCAGCAACCTGCACTACGGCTACGACAACTGGCTCCACGGGTCGGTCGGCTACTCGGGCTTCGCGGGCGAAGTTGGCGGGAAACCGCACGAGTTCAAGATGGGCACCTATCGCTTCAAGCCCGATGGCTCGGCGATCGAGTTTCTCCACCAGTTCACCAACAATACCTGGGCGCAGAGCCAGAACGAGGCTGGTGACAACTTCGGCGGCACCGCCAATGGCGCTCCGATCTTCTTCGGCGGCATTCCGCAGACCGTCGTGCCCGAAGGGATGCGCGCGCAGACCGCGAAGAAGATCAACCGCGTCGATCTTGCCCACGCCATCACTCCGAACTTCCGTCAGGTCGATGTCTTCGGCGGCTACACCGCGGCGGCGGGCTCGGCCTTCATCTACTCCGACAATCTTCCGGAACGCCTCCAGGGCATGGCCATGGTCACCGAACCGACGATGAAGCTCGTCTCCCTGATGGACGTGCGTCCCGAAGGCGCGGGCTACACGGCCTTTGATGCGATGAACCTGCTCGCGAGCACGGACGAGTGGACTTCGCCCGTCTACGCCGAGGTCGGACCTGATGGCGCCGTCTGGATCGCGGATTGGCAGAACTTCATCATCCAGCACAACCCCACCCCCACGCTGGACCGGGGTGGATTCGCGGCGAAGACCGGCGTTGGCGGTGCCCACGAGAATCGCCTGCGCGACCACGCCCGCGGCCGCATCTACCGGGTCGTCTGGGACAAGGCGACCGAGCCGAAGGTGAAGTCCCTCGCCGGAGCCGACACCGCCGCGTTGGTGGCAGCGTTGGGATCAGGCACGCAGCACTGGCGTCTCACCGCGCAACGCCTTCTCGTCGAGGGGAAAAAGAGCGATGCCGCCCCCGAACTCGTCAAACTCGTCACCGCGAACGACGGCAACATCGCCGCGATCCACGCGCTCTGGACCCTGCACGGTCTCGACAAGCTCGACGAGAAGACCCACCAGGCCGCCCTCCTCGCGAAAGACGCCCGTCTCCGTCGCAACGCGATCCGCGCCCTCGGGTCCGACGCCATCGCCACGAAGCTTTTCTTCGGCTCCGGCGTCGTTACCGATCCCGATCTCAACACCCGCCTCGCCGCCTTCGTGAAGCTCGCGGAATTCCCCACCACCGGAGAGATCCAGACCCTGGTGAAACGCCTCGCCATCGACACCGTGACCCAGAAAGACGAATGGCTCACCGAAGCGGTGAAGGTGCTCTCCGCCGTTCACGACGCCGCCTTTTACACCGAAGGGCCGAACCTGCTCCCGAACCCCGGGATGGAGGAAGTCGGACCGGATGGATTCCCGGTCGGATGGAAGCGCCGCGACTACGGTGGCGAGCCGAAGAAGGCCGGCAACGAGGGCGCCGAATGGTCCATCGTCAGCGGCGACAAGATGGTGAAGAGCGGCACGAACGCCTTCCGCTGCATCACCCGCGCGCCCGCCGACACGAGCTTCTTTGCGGATGTCGACCTGAAACCGAACACGAACTACAAGCTCAGCGCCTGGGTCAAGGCCCATGGCTTCAAGAACCCGAGCAAGGTCAGCCTCAACGATCACATCGGCCGCGCCGAAACCGAGAAGGTGACCCGGCAGTCCGACTGGGTGAAGGTCGAGACCATCTTCAACAGCAAGGACCGTCCCAAGGCGAGCATCAACCTGCTCCACGTCGCGTGGGGCGACAGCTACTTCGACGACGTCAGCCTGTGCGAGCTGATCCCGGCCGATAAGAAGGAAGAACTGCTCACCGGCGATCCGAAGCGGGGCGAGGAGATCTTCTGGAAACATCCCGTGGCCGGCTGCGTGAACTGCCACATGCTCGGCGGCAAGGGCAGCCCGGTCGGCCCCGCCCTCGACGGCATCGCCGGCCGGAAGGATGCGGCCTACATCACCCAGAGCCTGCTCGAGCCGAACGCCGTCCTCGCCGAGACCTACACCGCGACTCCGATTTCACCAATGCCGCCGATGGCTTTGATTCTGAAGCCGCAGGAGTTGGAAGACATCAAAGCTTTCTTGAGCACGCTCAAGTAAGTTTGCGGGTTTTCAGTTTTCAGTTTTCAGATTCCGACTCCCAGCTCCCAGCTCCTGACTACTAGCTCCTTGACCCTCTTCCCGCGCCGGTCCATCGTCCCGGCCTCATGGATGCCCCGGTCTTGGAAGTCACTGATCTCGTGAAAAGATTTGGAGCGGTCACTCCGGTCGACGGAATCTCGTTTTCATTGCAGCGCGGAGAGATTCTCGGACTGCTCGGCGCCAACGGGGCAGGCAAGACCACAGCGATCAACATGATCCTCGGCATTATCACGCCGAGTTCGGGATCGATCCGGGTCTTCGGAAAAGAACTCGCCCGCGAGCGCATTGCGATCCTGCGGCGCATGAATTTCTGTAGCACCTACACGCAGCTTCCGGGGAACTTGCGCGTCTGGCAGAACCTGACTGTCTTCGGCAAGATCTACCGGGTTCCGAACCTGAAGAAACGAATCGACGAAGTGCTCGAGCTCCTCGAGATCTCCCACCTCAAGGATCGCGTTTCCGGCAACCTCTCCGCCGGCGAATCGACGCGGCTCAATCTCTGCAAGGCGCTCCTCAACCGGCCGGAGTTGCTCCTCCTCGACGAACCGACCGCGAGCCTCGATCCCGACATCGCTGACAAGGTCCGCAAGGTGACCAAACGCATCCGCGAGGAAAACGGCGCGAGCATCCTCTACACCTCGCACAACATGCGGGACGTCGAAGAGGTCTGCGACCGCATCATCTTCATGCACCAGGGGAAGATCCTCTTCACCGGCACCGCCGCCGAGACTCTCGAACATTTCCAGGAGGAGTCACTCGAGTCCCTCTTCATCCGCGTCGCCCGTGGCGGCGAGATCGAAGCTGCTTCCGCCACCCCGTGACCCGTGACCCGTGACCTATGACTCTCTCGACCATCCAGGCCCTCGTCCTGCGCAACCTCTACCTCTACACGCGCACGCCGGTGCGGCTCGTCGAGCTCGTCTTCTGGCCGCTCGTGGATCTGCTGGTCTGGGGTTACCTCACCGTCTTCCTTCAAAAACACACCGGCGACAGCTTTCCCTATCAAATCACTTTCCTGATCGGCGCGGTGATCCTCTGGGACATCCTCTTCCGCGCCCAGCAGGGCGTGGCACTTTACTTCCTCGAGGATGTCTGGTCGCGGAACCTGCTCAATGTCTTCTCCGCGCCGGTGACCAACGCCGACTACCTCGCCGCAACTTATACGATCGGCTTGATCCGCGCCGCAGTGACCTCGCTGCTGCTCTCGGTATTGGCGATCATCCTCTATTCCTTCAACCTGTTCGAACTGAACTGGTCGCTCGTTCCCTTCGTGTTCAACCTGCTCCTCTTCGGCTGGTCGCTCGGCATGATCTCGACCGCATTGATCGTGCGATGGGGTCCGGCCGCCGAGACGCTCGCGTGGGCGGTGCCCTTTTTCATCCAACCCTTCGCCGCGGTCTATTACCCGATCGAGGCCCTGCCCGAAGCGATCCGCTGGATTGCCGAACTGATCCCCTGCGCCCATGTCTTCGAGGGGATGCGCGATGGTTTGAAAGACGGCTCGGTTTCGTGGATCGACCTCGGGAAGGCAACGGGTTTGAACGTTCTCTACCTCGCCCTCGCCGGCATGCTTTTCGTCCGTGTGATGAACACCGCGCGGGAAAAGGGACTGCTGACGAAGTTCGTGGCGCAGTGAGCAGAGATCCCTCCTGATCGCTTTTGCTCGTAAAGCGGACACCATTTCCTTAGGATCGGCGCCATGATCGCCTACCACTACCTCAAGCGTGGCATCGTCGGCCTCGGGCGTGCCCATCTCGCGGGCAGCATGTCGGGTCATCTCGGTTCGGCCCTGCTCGCGGGTTATTTTCTCGGCGAAATGAAGCCCGACCTCGATCCAGCGGTGCATTTCGCGATCGAGCGCGATCTGGAGCGCGTCCTGGGAGGTGAGGAATCAGTCTGGTTCGATCCCGCCAAGGTCGAACTGACGGTGGAGCAGCTCTTTGAGGAGCCGGATTCAACCGACTCGGGAAAGACCGATGGAATCGAAACCATTGCCTCGGCCCTCGAACCCAATCTCGGCAAATTGCGCCAGAGTGGCCACAATGTGATCTTCGCCTCGCTCGCGATCCGGGCTTTTTCCGGGCATCCCGATCTCGCCACACCTGCCCGCATCGAGGGCGCGCGCAAACTGATCTCATCCTTCGATACCCAGGGGCCCGGACGTGGTTACCTCGGCAAAGGTCGCGGCTGGGTCAGTCCCCGAACCCGCCCGGACGAAGAGGGCATCGAGGTCCCCGGTTACAACACGCTCCAAGCCATGGCCGAAGCGACCTTCGACCTACTCATCGAAACAGCGGGAGAACACCGCCGCGGATACGGCGATCACTTTCATCTCATCGACCATGCCGCCGCCTTGATTGATCTGGGCGACTGTGGGTTTCCCGATCTCGCCAACGCCGGAATCCGGGCTCACAGCGAACACCTCGCCCGCTTCCGCGCCCTCCCTTCGCTCGATCAGGAACTCGGCCCACTGAAAAAGGCGGAGCTGGATCCTTTCGACCCCGACTATTGGACACTGCGCGAGTCGGTGCAGTGGGATGCCTGGCTGACCCATCGTGTGAAATGTTTGTATGGCTTCGTAATCGTGTCGCGGCTCATCGAGGACGCGAAGAAGCGGGAGGCGGCGCGCGACGTCCTGCGCTATCTGATGGCATGAAGTTTCCTTTCCCTTCCTATACGATCTTGTCGCTTTTCGTTTCGGCACTGGTGCCCGCCGCTCTGATATCCGCTGATCCCGCTCGTCCGGCCACCGAAGTCTGTGTCGCGGAAGCGCTCATCGCGGCCGAAGCCTTCGACCGTCCGGAGTCGTTCGCGCCGAAGGGAACGACCACCGGGTGGCGCGGCGGAATCGGGGAGTGGAAGATCGCCGAAGGTGCCGCCTACGCGATCCAGGAAGGACCCAGCGCAAAACGGCCGAACGGACACGAAGCTGTGTGTGAGCACATCACCGATCTCGGCGACCTCGTGCTGACGGGTGAGTTCAAGCTGGGGGCTTCTCCGCAGATCGGTTTCGTCTGCCGCGACACGCACGACCCGAACCACCATCTCGGTCGCGTCGTCATCACTCCCGACGCGATCTGGATCCAGAAAATGAGTGGTATTGCGAAAGAAACGCGTCGCGAGGAACTGGTGAAGATTGAAGTCAAAACAGATCCCGCCACGTGGCATCACATCACCGTGGAGGTCTGCGGCGATCTGTGGCGCGCCACCATCGACGGGCGGGTGATCGAAGCACGTCACGAGCGGTTCAAGGATCGCAAAGGCCGCGTGGGCATGGTCGCGCGGGGCGAGGGAGCCCAATTCCGGAATCTCGCGCTTTGGAGTGCGAAGGCGAAGTGAGGGCTGTGTCCCTCGGTGGTGTCTCCCATGTCACTCCAACATCCTCGGCAGACCGTCGAAGAACTCGACCAAGCCCGTCTCCAGCGAATACTCCGCCCCCACCACCATCAACCCGTCGTTGGCGATGAGACGCTCGAGGATCTCCGAGCCGTGGCGCAGGTGATCGACCGAGGCCCGGATGTTCGAACGAACCGCGAAGCGAACGAGTGCGGCGCGATCCTGGGAGAGGCCGGTCTCGAGAAAGGTTTCCACCGAGGGGCGGATGCGGTCGACGATCGAACTCAGATTGCGCGAACGATTCACAGGAGGACGCTGGAGTTGGTCAATCGTCGCCTCGATGGCCCCGCAGTTCGAATGCCCCATCACCACGACGAGGCGGGCGCCAGTGACCTCGGCCGCGTATTCGATGCTGCCGATCTGCGAAGGAGCCACGATGTTGCCGGCGACACGGATCACGAAGAGGTCGCCGAGCCCTTGGTCGAAAACGAGTTCGGCCGGGACCCTCGAGTCCGAACATCCCAAGATCACGGCGAAGGGCTGCTGGCCGTTCACCAACATGCTGCGGCGAGCCGCACCGTTGATCCCGCTCTCGCTGGGACGGTCCTCCGCAAATCTCAGGTTGCCTTCCCTCAGCCTGGCCAATGCGCTCTCGGATTCGATCATGCGGTGACATGGCGCAGGACCGAACCGAGATCAAGGGCCGACTGAGCCCTAAAGTCCCTTCACTTCCCAGCCCTCACGGTAGTTCTCGTGGATCATCGCATTGGCGGGTTCCGAATCGAATTTGCCGGCGGCGGCGTCCCATTTCAGGGTCTGTCCGGGCAGGCGCATCGCCACGGTGCCGAGCAGCACCGTCTCCGTCATGGGGCCCGAATAATCAAAATTCGTGAGCGGTTTTCCGGGAATGTCGCCCCGGATCGCGTCGGCGAAATTCTTGTGATGGTGGCCCGCCTCGACCGCTTCGATGACCTCGTCTGACTTCTTCCCGTCGCGGTAGATCGTGGGCATGCCGCCGTGGGGGATCACGAGGACGCCGGTCGTGCCGACGACGAGGGTCCCTGTCGAAGGCGCCTTTTCGATGACCTTGCCCTCGGCGTTCTTCTCCTCGGGTCCGAGCAGGGCGATGACTTCCGCAGGGACGCGCTGCACGCCGTCGTACCAGGTGAAGCTGAAATCGCCGTCGGTGAGCTCGTTGCCTTTCATGCGATGTTTCACCAGTCCATCGAGTGGCCAACTGTCGCCGTCGACCGGGGCAGGACCATGCGAACTGACTTCGAGCGTCACCGGCATGCCCAGTCCCATGAACCAGGTGTGGTAAATGTGGCAGCCCATGTCACCGAGCGTGCCCGTGCCATAGCCGATCCGCTTGCGCCAGTTGCTGGGGTGAAACTCGCGCGGGATGTATTTCCGCATCTTGCCGACTCCGATCCACTTGTCCCAGTCGAGCGTCTCGGGCGGGGCTTCGCTGCTGTCGGGCAGCGGAGTCATCGCACCCCAGGATTTCGGACAGGAACTATGGACTTCCTTCACCTTTCCGACGAGACCGGCCTGCAGCAGCTTCACCGCGGTCTGGTTGCCGGAGCCTGAGGAGACCTGGATGCCCATCTGGGTCATCAGGTTGTTGGCGGCGGCGAATTCGCGGAGGCGGCGCGACTCCTGGAGAGTTCGGGTGAGGGGCTTTTCACAATAGACGTGTTTGCCGAGCTGCATCGCCGCCATCGCGATGGGCGCATGCATGTGGTCGGGCGTGCCGATCACGACCGCGTCGATCTCCTTGTGCATCTTGTCGAGCAACTCGCGCCAGTCCTGGAAGACCTTCGTGCCGGGGTGGGCCTCGTTCAGTTGTTTGGTGCGGCCGAGATCGACCTCGGCCACGGCGACGAGGGTCGTGTTCGGCGCCTGCAGCATTTCGGTGAGATTGCCCCAGGCCCGGCCGGCGGCGCCGAAGTTGGCGAAACGGAGATTTCCGCTCGGAGCACCCGAGGCGGTGGTTTGCCAGCCGATCCAGGGAGCGGCGAGAGCGGTGGCGGAGGTGGTTTTGAGGAAGTGGCGGCGGGAGGTCATGGAGTCACGGGTCATGAATCGGAGCGAAGCGGAGATGGACGGAGTGAAACGAAGTCAATCACGGGTAGGTTCAGTCGGTGAGGTTGTCTGAAAGGGTGGCTTGGGTTTCGGGGGAGAGGGCGAAGGGTTCCTTGGAGTGGGGGGTCCGGCGGTTCAGGTCGGTGAGGACGTTGCTGTTGATGAGGAGCTTGTCGCAGGCGCCGGCGGCGCGCACCGCCGGACCATCGAGGCCGGAGAACTGGTTGCCCGAGATGATGATGTGTTTCGTGTTTTCGAGGACGACGCCGTGACCGATGTCGAGCTGGACGGGATTCTCATGTTCGAGGACCCGCTTTTCCTGGCCCTCGCCGATATGGCTGTTGGAAAAGTTGTTCGCCGAGATCGTGATGCGGCCGCTCTTCTCCCCGACCTTGACGCCAAAATGATGGACGAGAGTGAATGTATTTGCCGAAACGGTGATGCCGTGCGCGTCGCGCAGGTCGATCCCGCCGCCCATGTCGTGGGCGATGACGTTCGCGGAGAGGGTGATACCGTAGCAGTCGCGGTCGAGGATGATGGCGGTGCCGTTGCATTCCTCGATCATGTTGCCCGACACGACAGAGCCGTAGGTGTTCTCGATGATCACGCCGTGGCCGAGGTGGTCGTCGATGTTGTTGCCGTTCATGCAGAGGTTGAAGGCGTCGATGCAGACGAGGGCGTCCTGGTTTTCCTCGAAGTGGTTCGCATTGACTACGATGTCGTGGCAGCCATCGATGAAGAGTCCGGCCTTTTTGTTGTAAGTCAGGATCGAGTCGGAGATCCGCGGGTCCTCGTAGCAATCGACCAGGGCGATGCCGTGCCCGCCGTGATGGTCGACCGAGAGCCCTTGGATGAAGACTTCCTGGATCCCCTCGGCGAAGACGCCGTCGCCGCTCTTCTCGTTGCCCGAGATCCGGAAGTTACCGAGTTGCACGCGCCAAAGGCGGGCCTCCCGGTCCATGTCGAGGGTCTTCGGCCGGATGATGAGCGCCGGCTTGCCTTCCTCGTTCAAATTCTTGATGTGGGTCGAGGCACCTGATCCTTCGATCCGCGTCTCCGGAGAGGACAACACGAGCGGCTCGCGGATCTCGGTCGTGCCGGGAGGCAGTCGCAGGATCCCGCCCGATTCCGGCAGGGCGTCGAGCGCGGCTTGGAGCGTGGGAAATCCGGAGGCATTTAGTTCCAGTGGAACCGGCGCCGCCTCTTGGGCGACAAGGGTCGTGCCAAGGAGGAGGCCGCAGAAAAGAGAGGGTTTGAATGACGACATGACCCTGTCTACATGCCGGAAGGCGAGGCGCTCTGTCAAAGGTCGCGGGAGGCGCGATGGCGGAGGGGGGATGGTGCCGGCATCAGAGAGTTGCCGTCCGGCCTTTGTAGGAGTAGCTTTTGAGCGATGAAAGATTGGCCCGAATGCCCCGGGGTGGAGCGCATCGCCGGGAAGGTGAGTGGATCGTGGCTCTTTACCGGAACTCGTGTGCCGGTAACGGCCCTGTTCGAAAATCTCGAGGATGGTGCGACGGTGGGCGAGTTTCTGGAATGGTTTCCGGGTGTGAAGCGGGAGCAGGTGGATGCGGTTCTTGAGTTTGCAGCATCCAGTCTCGAGCCATTGATGGCGGAATGAAGATCCTGTTCGATCAAGGCGCGCCCGTTCCACTTCGTCGATATTTTCATCAGTATTCAGTCAAGACCGCGGCCGAACGGGGATGGGCTGCTCTTGAGAATGGCGATTTGTTGGCAATGGCCGAAAGCACGGGTTTCGATCTATCGGTCACCACAGACCAGAATTTGCGATATCAGCAGAATCTATCTCATCGCACGATCGGAATCATCGTTTTGAAAACGACCTCTTGGCCGAGGATCGAACGCAAGATTGACGCGGTGACGGAGGCGATAAGGATGCTCCCAGCAGGTGGATACGTTGAGGTTCCATTCTGAAAGGAACCTCACCCCAACACCTCCCGCACCACCTTCCCGTGCACATCCGTCAGCCGGAAGTCCCGCCCTTGGAAACGGAAGGTGAGCTTCTCGTGATCGAAGCCGAGTTGATGCAGGATCGTCGCATGCAGGTCGTGGACGTGGACCGCTCCCTCGACAGCCTCGTAGCCGAAATCATCGCTGGCCCCGTGGATCTTGCCGGCCTGGAAGCCGCCTCCGGCAACCCACATGGTGAAGGCGTCGATGTGGTGGTCGCGTCCTCCCGCCCCGCCGTCGCGGACTTCGCCCATGGGAGTGCGGCCGAATTCACCGCCCCAGACGACGATGGTGTCTTCGAGAAGCCCGCGCTGTTTCAGATCGAGGACGAGGGCGGCGGAGGCTTGGTCGATCTCCTTGCAGATCTCGGGGAGATGTTTGTCGAGGTTCTCGGTGGGGCCGCCGTGGTGGTCCCAATTCGTATGGTAGAGCTGCACGAAACGCACGCCGCGTTCGACGAGGCGGCGGGCGAGGAGGCAATTGTTGGCGTAGCTGTTACCTCCGGGAGTCGCCCCGTAGAGATCCAAGGTCGCCTGGCTTTCGCCTGACAAATCCATCAACTCCGGCGCGCTGCTCTGCATGCGGTAGGCCATCTCATAGGCGGAGATCCGCGTCGCGATCTCGGGATCGCCGGTGAGATCGAGGCGTTCGCGGTTGAGGGTTCCGACGAGATCGACGAAGTCGGCCTGCCGCGTCGTATCGATGCCCTTGGGATTGGCGAGGTTGAGGATGGGATCGCCGCTGCCGCGGAAGGGCACGCCCTGATAGCTCGACGGCAGGAATCCCGCCGACCAGAGCGCGTTTCCAGCCCGGGGACCGCGGGGGCCGGACTGGAGGACGACAAAGCCGGGCAGGTCGCGCGATTCGCTGCCGATGCCATAGGTGACCCACGATCCCATGCTCGGTCGTCCGGGCACCTGGAAGCCGGTGTTCATGAACAGTTTGGCCGGACCGTGGTTGAAAACGTCGGTCTTCATCCCGCGCAGCCAGGTGACCTCGTCGACGATCTTGCGATGGTGCGGGAGGAGGTCGCTCAGACTCATGCGCGCCTCGCCATAAGTGCCGAAGGAACGCTGGCCGCCAAGGAGTTTGGCGTCCTTCGGCAGGAAAGCGAAACGTTTGCCCTTCACGAGCGACTCTGGCGGCAGCTGGCCATGGAATTCGCGGAGGCGCGGCTTGTCTTCGAAGAGCTCGAGCTGGCTCGGGCCGCCCGCCATGAAAAGGAAGATGACATTTTTCGCCTTGGCCCGGTGATGCGAGCGGCGCGGTGCCATCGGGTCGCCCACGGGAGCGGCGGCCTGACAATCACGCGAAAGGAGATCGGTGAGGGCGATCGAGCCAAGTCCGACGCCGCATTGCGAGAAGAAGTGGCGGCGGGTTTGTTGGTGGAGGGGATCCATGGGGGAAAGGTTTTCGAGCGATTCACTTTCGTTTCACTCCCGAGTAATAAACTCATCCGTATTCATCAGCGCCCGCGCCACCGTCGTCCACGAAGCCGCTTCGGCGGGATCGATGCCTTCCACCTTCGGTGCCACTTCCTTCGCGGCGGTGGGATCGGCTTTGAAGGAGGTCAGCTGACTCTCGCGGAACGACGCCACCGCGTTCCGCTCCGCATCTGTCGGTGACCGTCCGTAACAGAGCAGGAAGGCGCGTTCGAGACGTTTCTCCGCCTCCGCGGGTTCCTCTTTCAACAGACGTGCTCCGAGCCCCTGGGCCAGTTCGAAGAGCGCTTCATCATTCGCCATGGCGAGCGATTGCAGCGGCGTATTTGACCTGACCCGCGCGGTGCAGACGCTTTGAAAGTCGGGCGAGTCGAAGGTCGTCAGCAGCGGATAAGGTGCGCTGCGATAGAACTGGATGTAGAGCCCGCGACGGTAGCGGTCGGGGCCGGTCGCGGCGGTCCAGCTCTTCTTGTTCTGGGTGAAGGCGTAGACGCCTTCGGGTTGCGGAGGCCGCACTCCCGGACCGCCAATCTTCGGATGGAGCAGGCCGCTCGCGGAAAGGGCGGCGTCGCGCACGATCTCGGCCTCGACGCGGAGGCGGTTCTGCCGGGCGAGGAGGGTGTTGAGCGGATCGATCTCGGCGAGGTCGGGACGGGCGTGGGAGGATTGCCGGTAAGTCGCGGAGGTGACGATGAGCTTGTGGAGCCGCTTCATCGACCAGCCGTTCGCGACGAAATCGTGGGCGAGCCAGTCGAGCAATTCGGGATGGGTGGGATAGGCACCCTGCGTGCCAAAGTCGTTCTCGGTCGAGACGAGGCCCTTGCCGAAGTAGCGCATCCAGACGCGGTTCACGGTGACTCGCGGGACGAGGGGATGATCGGGACGCACGAGCCAGTTCGCGAGATCGAGGCGGGTTCTCGGAGTGGCTTTGTCAGGGAGCGCCGGCAACGCGGCAGGAACTCCCGGTGTCAGAGGTCCGGTCTTGAGATCGTGGTCGAGGAAACTGCCGCGCAGGTGGATGTAGGTCTCGCGCGGCTTGTCGAGATCGCGCATCACCATCGTCTTCACTTCGGCACCCCAGCCGATCGCCCGACGCGCCTCGGCCAGGGCTTTCTCGGCAGCGATCCGCTCGTGATCGACTTTGGCAAATGCGGCGGCGATTTTCTTCTTGTCGGTCTCCTTGCCAGCGCCTCCGGATTTCTCCCACGCCGCCTGCCGAGCCTGGGTTCCCCCCGCGACCAAAGCGAGATGGCTTTTCGCCTCCGCGATGACCTTCAGTTTCTTCGGATCGGGGTTTTTGGCAAACATCTCGCCCTCGGCAACCTCGACGGTGGCGCCGGTGTTGTTGATGTCGGTTCCGTGATTGAAAAAAGCGAAGAGTTCGAAATACTCGCGGTGGGTGATGGGATCGTACTTGTGGGTGTGGCACTGCGCGCAGCCGAGCGTGAGCCCGAGCCAGACGGCGCCGGTGGTGTTGACGCGGTCGACGACCTCTTCGTTGCGGAATTGCTCGGGATCGGTGCCGCCTTCCTGGTTGATGAGGGTATTGCGGTGGAAGGCGGAGGCGATGAGCTGCGCCTTGGTTGGATCCGGGAGCAGGTCGCCCGCGATCTGCTCGATCGTGAAGCGGTCGAAGGGCAGGTCCTCGTTGATCGCGCGGATGACCCAGTCGCGCCAGGGCCATTGCTCGCGATCGCCGTCGATGGAATAGCCATTGGAGTCGCCGTAGCGCGCCTGGTCGAGCCAATGGCGTCCCCAACGTTCGCCGTAGTGGGGCGAGGCGAGGAGTTCGTCGGCGAGATTGGCGACGGCTTGATCGGGATCGTTTTGGTGTTCGGTCAGGAAGGAACTGACCCTGTCGGGTGTGGGAAGCAACCCGGTCAGGTCGAGGGAAAGGCGGCGGATGAGGGTGGCGGGATCGGCCTCGGGAGAGGTTGCGATGGCTCTCTCCTCGAGTTCGGTGCGGATGAAATGATCGATGGGATGCCGGCCCGCGGGAACCTCCGGTGCCTCGACCGGTTCGAAGGCCCAGTGTCCCTTGTATTCGGCGCCTTCGGCGATCCAGCGCCGGAGGATTTCGGCCTCGGCGGCGGAGACGGTTTTTTTCGCCTTCGGCGGCGGCATGACCTCGTCGGGATCGTCGCTGAGGATGCGGGCAAGGGCTTCGCTGGTTTCGGGCGATCCGGGCACGATGGCCTTGGCACGGATCGCGGAGACACGGTCGTCGAGACGCACGTCGCCATGGAGGGACTTCTCATCCGGACCGTGGCATTGGAAACACTTGTCCGAGAGGATCGGCCGGACGTCACGATTGAAATCAAGCTTGCCCTCCGCCGCGTCGAGCGCGGGGAGCGACAGGATCATGGCAAGGAGGAGTCCGATCCGGGGCATCAGCAAAAGGTAAAGTCTCTTTTCCGTGCAACCAAGGGCCGCGACCGCGCGGGATCCTTTCGGGCCAATCATCCGCAAGTCATTGCATTAAAACTGCCAGGGAAGCGCGATAGCGGGCCAACAGAGTGGCGACGGCCACTTCACCCTGTTCCACGGGCGGCAGGGCTTCGAGCAGGGCCACGGCTTGCTGGAGATAAAAAACGGCCAAGGTCCGGGATGAAGCGATCGTGGTATCGAGGCTTTTCGCCGCCACCGAGTAAGCTTCGGCCAAGGCGAAACGTGAAGCGCGGTCCGCGGGGCGGAGCTTCACTTCTTCCTCGCGGATCTTGATTTCCTCGCGCAGGAGCACGAGCGCCGCCTCGGCCTGCTTTTGCTGGAGTTGGATGGTCGCGAGAGATCGCAGTGCGGTAAGGTAGGCGGCATTCGCCTCGTCCGCGATCGATGGCGGAGCGGTAAAAAGCGACTTCGCGAGCACGGTCAGCTCCTCGTAAGTCTTTTCAGCGGAGACCAGATCCGTGTCCTGGATCTCGTAGGTGCCGAGTTCCAACATCACTCTCAGGGCTTCGACCGCATATCCCTGCACGTCGCTGGGCACGCCATCCTCGATGCGGTCGTTGAGAATGGAGAGGATTTCATTGAGTGTGCCGACCGCGCGTTTCGGATCTTTGGCAAGCGCATGGACCCTGGCGAGGGCGCGGTAGTTGGTGGCCAACTCGCGGAGCTGGGCCAGGGAGAATGGCCCCATCGCATCGCTCACCTGGCTGCGCCATTCGAGGGCGCCGGCAAAGGAGGCGGCGGCCTCCTTGTATTCGCCGCGCCGCTCCTGGATCTTGCCGATTTCCATGAGGTCGCGCGAAGCGAGCAGCGGCAGATCCTTCGGCGAATCGGGATCCTCGGCCAGTTCCGAGCGGATCTCATAGGCGCTGGTCAAATCCTTGAGTGCCGCCTCGTCGTCACCGCGGTCCAGGGCCTGGCGGGCACGCAGCGAGGCGGTCTGCGCGGAGAAGCGCAGGATGCGAGTGGAGGTCGGCAGGTCCTTCGAACGATTCTCGAGGAAGGTCTTCGAATTCTCCGAGACGATGGCGTAAAGACGATCAGCGCCGGCTCCGGAGATGTCCCCTTTGTTCAGTTCGCTGACGAAGAGCAGCATCAGGTCGACGGCGGCACCGGCGCTCTTCTCGTATTCGGTCGAAGCGAGCATGGCGGCATCGGTGGCTCGCTTTGCCTTACGCGCCTGGATGAAGGCCAGGCCGGAGGCCCACAGGGCTACGACCAGCAAGATCGCGAAGACGGTGTTGAGACGCCGGGCCCGCTTCACCGCCCCCTGCTGATCGAGTTGTTGGATCCGGCTCCACACTTCGCGCATGTCGGCGGGCCGCTCGCGCGGATCGAGACTCAGGCACTGTTCGATGAGCTGCTTGCGTTCGCTGGGGATGTAAAAACTGGAGGGCCACTCGATCTGCTCGACCGCCTCGACGAGGGTGGCAAGCTGGTTGCCGTCGATGGATCGGTCGCGGTGACCGGGGCTTTGCCCGAGACTCGCTTCGTAAAGGGTGGACTCGGGATCAAAACCGCGGCCCTCGCCGGGTGAGAAGTTGGTCAGGCGCGGCAGTTCGCCGGTAAGCAATTGATAGGCGACCACCCCGAAGCTGTAGACATCCCAGCGGAAACCTTTCCCGTCGGCCGAGTCTCGCGGGTTCCGGAGTTGCTCCGGACTCGCGTAGAGCGGCGTCCCGACGGGATGCGCGCCCTCGGCGGCGATGCCGCGGCTCTGACCGAAGTCGCAGATTTTCACGTGATACGGCACCTCGTCGGTGAGGAGGATGTTCGAGGGCTTGAGATCGCAGTGGATGATCTGGTTGCGATGGAGGTAGGAGACCGCGTCGGCGATGTCGCGGATCAGGCGCCAGCCTTCGCGGTGATCGACGTGGCCGCAAAGTCGCTCGAGGGTGCGCGTCTCCCAAGTGCCATCGTAACTTTGATAGGCATGCAGCCCCATCGCGTAATAGGGCGGATCATGGAGCAGGTCGAAGTCGTGCAAGGTGACGATGCCCTGGTGCTCGGTGACCTGTGAGAGTTTCTCCAGCTCGCGCGCCATCGTCGCGAGATCGACGGCACCGGGACGGAAGATCTTCAGCGCCCGCTCGGAAAGCCCTCGATAGGTCGCCCGGAAGACCTGCCCGTACGCGCCTTCACCCAGCGGCGGGTGATGGATCACGTAGTCCTTGACCTTGATGGAATCTTCTTCACTCAAAACGCTTCTCTTTCCTCACTTGGAGATACTCTGGATCTCGCCCGCCCATCCGGGCGGTGGCGGATTCTTGCGGAAACCGAAGGCCTTTGCCTTCAACCAGAGGGCGGCCGGATCATCCTCAGGCAGGGTGTCGAGGAGGTCGATGGCGTCGTCCCACTGCTCGTGGTTGAAATGGTTCAGGGCCCGCTCATAAGTCCGGGCGTCTTCTTCCGTCACCCCCGATCCGCCCATCTCACGGGGCAGGACAAGCTCGTGGATGGGATAACTCTGCTCGAAACCCGCCGGGCGGATCAGACAGAGCTGGCGGAAGCTGCGCTCGCCGAGGTCCTTGATCCGGCGATAGGTCTCGTCGGACACGAGCACCGGTACGCGGAACTCCTTGGCGATGCGTTCGAGCCGGGCACCTAGGTTGGCGACGCTGCCGAAAACGCTGATGTGCCACTGCTGCGAGGGTCCCGTCTTGCCGACGGCGATGCGGCCGGTGCTGATGCCGATGCGCACGGCGGCCATATGACGATCCTGCTCCTCCTCGTAGAGCACACGCCCTGACAAACGTCTCACGATCGCCTCGGCGGCCTCGACGGCCATGAGGGCGTGGTTCGGCGCATCCTCGCCGACATCGGGCCAGCCCCACAGACCGAGCGCGCCGTCGCCCGAGAAGTCGGTCACGACGCCGCGGCTGCGGAAGACCTCCTCGGTGATCAGACCCACGACTTTCTGGTTTTCGTGGAGGCGGTCGAGGATGTCCTCGTCGCTCTTCGCCAGCTCGAGCAGGCGCGAATGGCCGCGGCGATCAGCGAACATCACGGTGCAGTCGACCATCGCGGGTTCGAGCTCGGACTGGTCGCGCACGCGCAGGATTTTGCGGAGACCGGGCGAAAAGAAGGCCGCCATCTGATCCTGCATCTTCTGGTCGGCCCGGGCCGAAAGCAGGCTGGCGACGAGCGATCCGATCAGGCGGATGAAGGGCACGAAAGCCGCCGCCGCAGTGTTCGAGGCCTGCCGGGTCTCGACATAGAGAAAGACGGGACGCCGCTCCGCGTCGCGGTAGATCGCGGCCGACTCATCGAGTCGCGCCACCGGGATGATCATGACCCAGTCGATCTTGTTGCCGAGACTCTCCGCTGAAAAGACACGGTTGTTATCCTTCGACGCCCAGATCCGGATGTCGGCGGGATTCGGTTTGTTCAGGTTGATGCGGTTGATCAGAGTACGGCTCGGCCGGAAATCGGCGCGGGCGAAGGGATCCGGATTGAGGATCTGAAACTCGACCCCCTCCTCGCTCTTTTCGACGGTGATGAACACGGCAGTGACCCCCTTTTGCCCGGGCAGCGCGTTTTCGAGGAAGACGGCCGCGCGGGTGAAAAGATCCTCCTCATCCGTCCAGCCGCTCAGCACCTGCTGTGGCAGTTCCCGCTGGAGCAACCGCAACTGTAGACGCAGGCTGTACTCATCGAGCTGCTCGACCTCGTCGTAGTCCTGCTTCACGCCGGAGGGCGCGTCCTCATAACTCTCTTTTTCACGATCGCGCTCCTCGTGGTAGCGCTCGATCTCGCCCTCGAGGTCGCCGAGCGACTTCAACCAATAGACTGCGGTGGTTCCGCCGGATCCGAATACAAACGACTCGCCGAGTCGAAGCTCGACCGGGTCGATCAATGCGTGGCGCTCGGACTCCGCGACATTCGAATGCAGGGCGTTGGGCGTGTTGCGCCCGGTCAGGGCGGGCAGACGCCGGATCGTCAGCAGGTCACCCTCGCGGCGCACCGCCTCGCCATGATTGCGGCTGACGCGGCGATCGTTCCAGGTGATGCGGAGCAGGTCGACCTCCTCATCCTCGAGGATCTCCGGCTGGCGGCCGATCCGCAGGGGCCGATCCACGACGGCTTGGGCCACCGCCATTTCCTTGGGATTCTCCAGATTGACCGCGACGAGGTACATCGTTCAACCGGGCAACAGCGATCCCGCTGCGTGGGGTGCGAAGGCCGCGGCGAGGTCCGCCTGGATCGCATCGGCCGCATCTTGGACACCGATCTCGCGACCACTCTCCCGCGATAGAGAGGTCATCGTGACCCCGGCGATGCCGCAAGGCGTGATCGCCTCGTAGCCGGAAAGATCGCTCGAGACATTCAGGCCGAAGCCATGCATCGAGATCCATTTCCGCACGCCGACACCAATGGAGGCGAGCTTGCGATCCTCCACCCAGACGCCGGTGAGACCTTCGCGCCGGGTCGCCTCGACTCCGTAGCGGGCCGCAAAGGAAATCAGGACCGATTCGAGCCGACGGAGATACTCGTGCAAATCCCGACCGTGGGCGCCGAGATCGAGGATGAGGTAGCCGACGAGTTGACCCGGACCGTGAAAGGTCGCCTGTCCGCCGCGGTTGATCTCGAAAACCGGGTGAGGGAGCGATTCGGCCGTCCGCAGGCTGGATCGGTCGCGGGTGCGGCCGATGGTGTAGACCGGCTCGTGCTCGAGGAGCAGGGTGGTATCGCCGATTTCACCGCGATGACGACGGTCCACGAGCTCGTTCTGGAGCTCGAGTCCCTCGGGGTAGGCGATGGTGCCGAGCCAGCGGAAATTCATGAGTCGCGAGACTCTACACTCTCCGGGGGGCGCTCGTCGACCCTGTCCTTCACTGCTTTTGACGCCTTCTGAACTGACCCGGAAGGGCGGGGAAACCAATTGATTCCAGGTAAAACCAGCCTCGGAGCCGCTCAGGGCGTGGTTCCAGCGAATTTCCTCGAAAAGGCCGGCAGCGTATCGAGCAGGATTTCGCGGATCCGCCCGCGCTCCGAGTCTGAGAGGTGGGCACCGAGTCCTTCCGCCTCTCGCCCCTGCAAAATGACGTCCAGGCGAGTCAGAATGGCCTCGCTCAACTCCGGCGGCAAGCTGGCGAAGGCCTCCGAGTAGATCATGTAGCTGCAGCGGTATTTGAAGATCCGGTCGAGGAGTTGAAAATCGCGCAAGGACCTTCCTTCGCGGCTCGGCACGGCCGCTTCCGCGAAAGCCGCCATGAAGGGTCCCTCCGAGTCGATCCCGCCCTCGGGCAACTCCGCCTCATCCGTGAAAAGCAGGGCCGCGAGGATGCGCTCAGCCTGATTCGCGATGATGCGTCGGCAGGAGTCGGAGAGTCGGTCCGGATTCGCTTCCCCGAGCTCGCGATGGAGCTCGCGACTGCGATGGATCGCGCTACGCACCGTAAAGTTCCCCTCGGTCAAAAGATTGTGAACCATCGCCTGATGCTCCAGGACCATCAGGGCCACCAGATCACTGGTCGGAACGAGGTAATTCGAGACATCAAAAAAACCTTCGAGCGACTCGAGGTTCGCTCCCTTCTCCAGATCGTGCGAAGCACTGCCATCCGGCTGCGCCACCGAGACGAGATTGCCGAGGTGACGGGCATCGCCATGCGTGCCGGTCACATACCAGCCGCCCCAGCGATCCTCGATCGGCGTGGTGTGATCCACATAAAAGCCACCCGCCGAAAAGATCGGCTGGCCGCTCGCATCCACATGCAGGGAGCGCACCACCATGCCCGGTACCTGGCCGGTCCTGCCCGAAACATGGCAGGAAAAACAACGGCCCGACTCTCGCTCGACCCTCACCGTCTTTTCCCCGGGGTCCCGCCCGATCAGGTAAAACACGCAACCCAGCTTCGGGTCGGTCGAGATGATCTCAAACTGATCACTGCCATAGGACCAACCAAAGTAGAGATCGTCGCTGAAGTAGATCGCCCGCGGCTGTCGAGGATCGATGTGCGAAACCTGCAGGCTCGATTTGGAAAACACCAGGACCTGCGACGCCGCCGGCACCTCGAGGGTCTCCAGCAGCTTGGCTACGAATTGCTTCGGCGGCAGGGTCGGATCGAGAGCGATCGCCCCGCTCTCAAGGTCGGCTTTCAATCGCGCGATCCGGTCCGAGGGTTGGGTGGCCGAATAACGCACCGGCGGCAGGTCGAAGGCATCGTCACCCCCCTCCGCTCCGGCGACCACGGAGAGAGCCAGGGCCGCGACCCAAGAGGGTCGGGTCATCCATCGAAGAGGGTTCATACCACAAGCTTGCCTTAAAGATGTACGCAAGGTGAAGCTATCGCGCATCTGGCGCGTTCGGGGCAGAGCAGGCCACATCTTATATTATTTTGATAATTTTCATAATTAAGGTAGCCTTTTCAGCCCCGATGAAACGTGTCGTCTCCTTCCTGACCTTCTGCGCCTTTGCGGTCCTCGGCTTCATGATGGCCCGCGATTCACCCTTGATCAAATCCGCGCTCGATCGATGGCTGCCGGTCAAACTCCCCGGGCTCGAGCCAGCTCCCGTGGCGACCGCATCCCCCGGCAAGGGAGCCCGCAAACGGGTCTGGACTTTCAATGACGGCACTTCGCTCGAAGCCGCCCTGATCGCCGCCGATGGCGAAAAAGCCCAACTCAGGGTGCCGCAGGGCGTCGGTCAGATCGAGCTGGCTCTCTTTTCTGAACCGGACCGCCACCACATCCAGTCCTGGATCGCCGCCGAAGGGATCAACGGGGTCGCCGGGCTGCCCATCAATCTCAAGACCCATCGCTGGCCGCAGCAGTGGCGTGATCATTCGAAAGTCCCGCTCACCCGCGTCGGCGACACCATGGTCTGGCGCAGCCAACACTTCGAAATCACCGATGAGGCGAAGCTGAAGCCCGAGGCGCTGGAGTCCATCGTCATGATCTGCGAAGCCGTCGACGGAGCGATGAGTTCCCTGCCCCTGCCCTTTCCGATCCATTGGGGTCGTGAGCCAGGCGAACTGCGCAAGATCATCATCAAGTCGATCAAAAACCACCCGGGCGAGCACCGCGCCGGATATTGGGACGGCCGCACCGGCATCGTCCACATCTACGCCGAGGCCCTGCTCGAGCCCGACCTGCAACTCGTCGTCTTCGAGTTCAACAAACCCGAAAAGGTGCAGAAGTATGACGTCATCGTCCACGAGATCACCCATCAGTCGATGGCGGCCCTGCTTTACATGAAAGTGCCCGCCTGGGTGGGTGAAGGCATGGCGGAATACATGGCCGCGACCCACTTCGCGCCCGCCTACTACGAGTTCTCCAACACCCACGTCTCGGTGCGGCACCACATCAACAAACGGCTCCTGGGCGACCGCATCGTCAAGGAGCGCCGCCTCAACTCGACCCGGCTTGAGAAGATGATGAACCGCGACATTTTCGAATGGAACCACATCAGCGCCACCGAGGAGATCGCGGGCTTCCTGCAGTACCACGAGGCGCTCATGCTGGTCGACTATTTCGCCCACCGCGACCATCCCGATGGCCTCCATTTCCGCCGCTACCTGGAGTCGATCCTCAGTGGGGTACCCGAGCCCGAGGCTCAGGAGCGCCACCTCCTCCGTGGCCGCAGCTATGCCGAGATCGAGGAGCACATGCGCAAACTCTGGCAGCCCCTGGGTTTCGCCATCAACTTCCAGGATCACAGCGAACTCCGTGCCGGTGATGTCGCGATCAACTGGGATGCCGAAGAGGTGAAAAAGACGATCGCCTCGCGGAGGGCCATGATGGAGGACTGAAGCCCCCCCATTTACGGCACCTCGTCCACCGTCTCATCCCGCTGGTAGATCGGGAGCTGGCGGTATGGCACGGTGAAAGAGAGCACCATCATCGTCGTGCCGTAGGTGCCGCCGTTGCGTCCGTTCGACCAGGAACCGTTGCTTTGTTGTTTGGGCAGGTATTCCTCGTACATCCACTGCGAGTATTGAGCCCAATGTTTGCCCCCGAGCTGGAACATGGCCTGGGCGTTGTAGTAGTTCGCGTAATATTCGTGCGCGTTGTTGATGATCTGCTGGCGGACCTTCAGGATGTAATCGCCGCTGCGCGTCGTCGATTCCATGCCGTGGAGACCACAGAGCGTGACACAAAGCAGGCCACAACCCGTCAGCGTCTCGGAATGGCCCCAGGGGTCGGTGTAGCCGAAGCGACCCTCCTCCTTGTCGTGATTGCGGAGCACGTAGGCGACCGCCTTTTCAATCGCCGCATCGGGCACCTGGGCGCCATTCAGCTTGGCCGAGCGCAGGGCCATCAGCGCCCAACCGCTGCAGGAGAGGTCGGAGTCGCGGGAATCCGGCTTGTAGCGCCAGCCGCCGTCGTGGCTTTCATTTTTCACCACGGCCTGGGCTTCGAGGATCAGTTTGGTGGCGCGACCCAGCACGGGATCGATGCGCTCCTGCATCTCGGGATCGACCATGCCGCTGCATTCGGAGAGAAAAAGGGTCGCGATGTTGTGGGCATACATCAACCCGTGGCCGGAGTCGCCCTTGTCGAGCAGACCATTGGGCCGCTGGCTTTCGATCACGTAGTCCAGACAGCGGTCGATGTTCTCCGAATACTCACCGTAGCCCGGGGTGTAACCGGCCGAGAGGTAGGACATCCCCGCGAGCGACACAACCCCGACCGAACGACCGTAGGTATCGGAATAGGTGCCGTCGGGGGCCTGGGTGTTGGCGAGGTAACGGAGCGCCTTTTCGACGGCCGCCTCGATCGCCGGGCGATGCTGGTCGAAGGCGGAGGGTGCGGCCTCCTGCCCGCGAATTTGAGCCGACCATAGCAGGACGGCGCCGATCAGGATTGCACGCTTCATTTGCCTTTGCCCGCCTCCTTAGCGATCACCTGGAAATAGCGGCCGACGAGCTCGCGATACTCGGCCGGCAGCTCGGTCTCGATGGCGGTGGCGTTGCCGCCGACCAGCGCCCCTTTGAAACGCGACCAATCCTGGGCGCTGATGCCGAGCTGGGAAAGCTCGGGCGGCAATCCACTGCCATCCCAATCGGCAGTCTTTTTGCCGGTCTCGTTCAGCGTCGCATCGCCCGGTTCCTCGGCCAACTGATCGCCTTCCTGGCCCTGGGTGCCGGGCTGGGGCTGCTTGGGTCCATCGCCGGGAGAGCCCAGCTTCTGCATGGCCGCCTGGGCGAGTTGCTGCAAGGTCTGCGCCGCCTGTTGCGATTGGTTCGCGGCCTCCTTCGAGGTTTGCGCCTGGGAGGCTTGCGAGACATCCTGAAAGCCTTTGGCGAGGTCCTCGCTGTTGCCGAGCCGCTCGTCCATGTCCGAAGGCTCGAGACCCTCGAGGGTCTGGCCGATCGCCTCGGAGGAGCGTGCAAAGGCCTTGGCCGCCTGCGAGAGGGCCTGTGCGGATTGCTGTTGGTTGTTCTGACCCTGCTGCATGGTAGCACGGGCGGACTGGGCGAGTTCCCCTTCGGCGACATCGCCCTTTTGCTCGGCCTGGGCCTGCAACTCCTGGGCGCGATCGAGCTGGCGGGCCGACTGGGAAGCCTCCTGCCCGCCGCGGGCGAGGGACTGCGCGGCTTCGCGGCTGCGATCCTTCGCCGCATTCTGCTGGAGATTCTGCAGGGCGTCCTGCATGCCCGAAGCACGTGCCTCCAGCAGGGCGGCATCGGCTTCGATGAGGGACTCCATGTTGGCGAGGGCTTCCTGGAGCCGGCCTTCTTTCACCGCCTCGATTTGCTCGGCGATCGCTTCCTGACGTTCCGCCAAGGCGGCGGCGGCAGGCGCGGGTTTGCCTTCCGCCTCCTTTTGCTCAGCCGCTGGCGGCGCGGCCTCGCCGGGAGGAGTGGCTTGCTGTTGCAAAGCGGCCTCGGCCAGCTTTTCCCCCGCCTCGCCCGCAGCTTCGCCGGCGGGCTCGAGCTGGCCCTTCTCGAGATTCTTCGCCGCGCTGGCGGCATCCTCGGCAGCCTTGGCGAGGGCCTCGGCCGTCGCCTTGGGTGCGGTGCCGGTGGCCTCCTGCGCAGGCTCGGAAGGTGTTTTTTCATCGGTGGCAGCCTCGGCCGGATTCGATGCCTGGCTCGCTTCGTCCGCCGCCGCCTTGGTCTGCTGCGCGAGATCGGACTGAAGCTGCGCGAGCTGCTCGACGAGTGCCTCGCGCAACGCGGCCTCCTGCTTCTCATTCTTGTCGGTGGCTTCGCGGCTGGCGTCCCGGAGCTTTTCTTGTTGTTCTGCCAGGGCCGCGGCTTGATCCGAAAGTTGATCGCTCCGGGCCCGTTGCTCTTCCAGCACCTCGGCGAGGGCGGCGGCGTTTTCCTTCAGCATTTCGCCGAGTTGCTGCTCGACCCGGTTTTGCTCGGACTGGAACTGCTGGGCCTCGCGCTTCTGCTGCTGGTCGAACTGCTGCATGGCCTGCTCGCGGGCTTTCTCGTCGGCAGCCTGCTGCGCGGCCTGCTGGGCGGCGGCGCGTTCCTGTTGGGCACGCTGCTGCCAATCATTCGCCTTCATCGCGAGCTCCTGCTGGCGGTTGGCGAGTTCGTTGAGCTTCGAGATCGCCTCGTAGTCCTTGTCGGCCTCGCGCAGGGACTTGGCGAGCTGCTCGACTCCCTTGATCGCCTCCTCGACCTGGGCGCGGGCGGCCTTCGCCTCCTCGACGCGCTCGTGCTGGGCGTCGGTCATCGGGATCATGTCGGCCTTTTCCTGCGCTGCGGCAAGCGGCTCATTGGCGAGCTTCGCGGCCTGCTGGGACTGCTTTTGGAAAAGCCCGTTGTTCAGCGTGGCTGCGATCTCCTCGAGCTTTTCCCGGGCAGTCTCGTTATGCTGGCTGAATTCGTCGAGCTTTTCCCGGGCGGCGTTGGTCACTTCCTTGTCGCGAATCAGCTCCTGCTCGGCACGTTTCAGATCATCCTTGGCCCGCTCCAACTCCTGTCGGGCTTCGCGGATCTGTTCATCCACCTGCTTCTTTTGCTCCTCGATGGCCTGGTCGGCCAAGGACTTGGCATTCTGGTCGATCGTCACAAAAATCACCTCGCTCATCCCGATGCCGGGCCCGTCGTATTCGGCGGGACGATTGTCCCTCGCCCGGATCTGCACGGCGAGGCGCTGCTGGTCGGGCGTCAACTGCAGCGCGGGCAGATCGAGCATCGCGGTCGCGGCATACTGCCCCTCGCGGGACCCACGGACCGGCAGCGCCTGCGGAACCTCCTTCGATGGCGCACCATCCGGGGTCGCGATCAGGACGAGGTCGCTGAATCCGAAATCCTCGACGATGCCGAGCTGGATCGGCAGGCGCTCCGTCGGCTTGAGACGGATGTCGCGCTGCAACGGAGCCACGATCTCGAGGATGGGTGCTTTGTCAGGGAGCACCTCCACGGGATAAGAGACGGGTTGGTTGATGAAACCCTCCTCGTCCTTCAGCGCGAGGTGCCAGCTGCCGCGGAGGCCGGGGATCAGTTCCACCTGCCAGCTCACCTGCGCGCCCTCGATCACCGCTTCGGCGGCGGAGGCGGTGTCATTGAAGACGAGTTTCGCGTCCCACGCGGATTTGTTCAGCTTCGCGGAGATCGACACCTTGGTGTGCGCCACCGCCCGGATTTCGCCAGAGGTGCCGATGGCCTCGGCATCGGGCAGTCCGGTGTATTCGGGATAATCGTAGCGGATCACGAGTTCCTCGACCGCAGGCGGCTCGACGGTGGTCACGTCGAAATACTTGCTCAGCGCGGCGCCGGCCCGGATCCGGTAATCAAAATCGGCCTCGACCGCGGGGAAGGTGATGGAGAAATGTTTCGTTCCGTCGGGGTCCTCCGCGATCAGGTTCATCCGCTCCACCGAGTCCTTGCCATCGGGCATCAACCGGCGCAGTTCGGCACGCTTGAGGCGTTTGTGTTTCACCGAGACCCGGATCGTGACGGGCTCACCTTTCGCCACGCGCAGATCACCAGGATCGACCACCAGCGTGTCGGCGTAGGCGTTGCCGATGTCGAGAAAGGGTGCCAAAGCCCGAGCGAAGAGGGTGAAGGTCTGCTTCGGCCAGATCGCCATCAGCAGCAGGATGATCCCCGCGGCGATCGCCGTCGCGAGCATGAACTTGCGCGAGCGGGCCGGTTTGAACTCGGTCTTCGGATCGACCGTGGCGACATCATCGACCGCGGAATCGACCACCGCCGCGATCAGCTCCTGCGACCCGCGGATCGAATCGGGATCCTCGCTGGCAAGCAATTCCACCGCGGTGGAAATCCGCTCCTGCAACTCGGGATGCCGCACCTCGAGGATGCGCGCCATCTTCGCGAGAGTGAAACGCCGCGAGAGCGGCCGCACCAGGAACCACCAAGCCGCCACCGACGTCGCGGCGAGGGCGCCGAGGCTGAGAACCCAGCGCGCCGTCGTCGAGAAGAGGGTGATGGTCGCATCCACCGCCATGATCGCGAGCAGGCAGACCAGCGCCACCGCCAGCGTCGCGAAGAGCCCGCGGATGAAGAGCAACCTCCGCACGCGGCTGATCATCGACTGCAGCTTGTCGAGGATGGGCTGCGGCAGTTGTCCGAGGGCGGCTTCGAAGGTGCTCATGTTAGGCTGGCCGGAGGCCGGGTGATGGGCAGGAGGCCCGTAAAAGGTGGGAAAGCAAAAGGTAAAAGGTATTGGCTGCGATGGGCGCTGGGGAGGGGATCTCGATTTTTGAAGCTCTCTGAATCACACCAATCCGCTTCGTCGCCGCGTCACCCACTCCGTGGTGAGCAGTCCGAGGAATCCGAGCAGCAGGGGCCATTTATCCCATAACGTGACATTGCGGCGCTCCTTGAGCACTTCCTTCGGCGAACCGAAGCTGTCGACGAGGCTGGAGAGGTCGTTGAATTCCACCAGCTTGCCGCCGGTCATGCTGGTGGCCCGGTTGAGAAAGTCGCGATCGGCGGTCAGTTCCGCAAGCTCGACGGGATTGCGGGTCGTCACGACGAGCAGCTCGGTGGCGATCTCCTTCGGGCCATCGGGAACCGCGGCGAGGGCGGCCTCGACTTCGTCGCCGACGAGCTTCAGTTCGTATTCGCCCTCCTCGTCGAGCCCCGCGAGGCTGGTCTCGTAGAGTCCGGAAGAGTCGGAGCGGTAGCTGAGGCCCTGGGTGCGGAGCCTCTCGCCGTTTTTCCAAACCTCGACCTCCACGTCGGCATCGGTGACGGGACGACGCTCGGGATCGAGCACCTTCGCGGTCACCTCGATGGGATCGCTCGGGGTGTAACTGAGGCGATCCGTGCCGAGACGGACAAAGTCGTTGCCCGAACGCAGGTTGGGGCCCGCACCCCAGCGCGTCACCTGTCCCCAGAAGCGGTGGTGGTAGGTGTCTCCGACCCCGTAGCGGAAACGCCAGGTCTGGTCGAAGTTCAACAGCAGCACCTTGCCCAGCCCGGCCCGGATCGTCGAGATCAAGGCGTTGCCGGCTTCGATGTTTTTCTGGTCGGCCAATTGCTGAATCGCCGCCTCGATCGATCCGGGTGAACCATCGGGCGCGAGGTTCGCCGTCGGTGCAACCGTCCCGGCCGGCTGGGCGAAAGCGAGGACCTCGGCGGTGTCCTTCAAGGTCGCGCCCGCATACCGCCACCGCATCGCGGGAAAGCCGGACCACAGCTCCTCGTTCAGCGCGCGGCTCGTCGATTGCGAGGTGACCGGATGCTCGCGGCCCGCTGCGGTGAGCTGGATGCGATAGGATGACTCGGGAGCCTCGTAGTGGGTCTTCGTGCCCGGATCGAAGGTCACAGGGAGGAGATCGCGGAAGACTTCGCTGCTCATCCCATGCGGCATGTAGCGGGGTCCCGCGACACAGACGAGCAGGGCGCCACGCTTCGTCACCGCTTCGGAGATCGCCGCGATGTCCGAAGGCTCGAGCGCATTCGGAGGGATATCACCGAGGATGATCACGTCGAACTGCTGCCAATCCGACGAGGTCTGCGGCAACTCGGTCGCCTCGGCCTCGCCGAAGGGTCGCGCGGCACTCGCGTAGGTCGTGACCGGCTCGCGACCGCGGTAGATCTCGTCGGGATTCAACAGCACGTATTGGAGATGCACCGACTTGTCGCGACCGTAGAACAAGTTCCGGAGATAACGGAATTCCCAGCGCGGGAAACCATCGACGAGCAGCACGTTCGTCCGGTCGTCGGTCACCGCGACCTTGAAGTCCCACGAGTTGTTCTCCTTGAAAATCTCGCGCTCATCGGGCTGGAGACGGACCTGGTAATCGTGGATGCCTCTCGCATCGGGCTTGTGGACGAAGTTGATTTCAGTGCGGAAGCTAACGTCCGTCACATCGATGGTCGTCTTGTCGATCACCTGGTCGCCGGAGACGAGTTCGGCCTCGACCTTTTGTCCGAGGAAGCCGTCGAGCTTCGCGGTCGCGGTGATGACGACCCGATCATCGAGGTAGATGGATTCCGGGGCATGCAATGAGAGCAGCGAGATGTCGACCGGCCCGAGGTCGGCCCCAATCGGCACCGCCGAGAGGGGCGCGTTGCGCACCGCGAGCTGGCGCAGGCTGTCCTCCGGCAGGGCCGCGCCGTTGTGCCGGCCGTCTCCTAACAAAAGCACCCCGGCGAGCGACTCGGGCGAGGTGTTGTCGAGCACATGCTCGAGCGCGCCGGTCAGGTCGGTCTGGGCATTGGCGGCCTGGGCGCCGATTTTGATCTCTCCGGGAGTCTCGAGCGGATCGGCGACCTGGGTCACATCGCGGGCGAAGCGGTAGTAGCGCAGGTTGTAACGTTCCTTCAACCGACCCAAGAGGGTTGGGTCGGCCACTTGACCCTCTTCGGTCGCCGTGGTCGCAACCGGAGCAGAAAGGACGCGCTGGGCCAGGGCCTCGCGCGGCGTCGCCGCCGCCTCGTCGACCCTCTTTTTCGCGGCGCCGTCGAGACTGCTGTAATAAGCTTCGTCCGCCTTCGCCGCCGCCGCGGTCAAAGTCTGCAACATCGGGGCGATCTCGTTGCGGGCGATTTCGAGCTGCTTCACGAGTTCCTCGGCGCGACCTTCTTCCGCCGCCTTCGCCGCGAGGGGCAGGATGCGCGTCAGTCCGTCGCGGACACGTTTGAGATCGTCCTCGAGTCGGCCCTTCACCTCACCGGGGAGCGGGGTGGCGAGTGCCTCGGTCAAGGCCGCAGCCAGCGTGGCGCGCTTCGTTTCGATCTCCTTGAAACTCCCGGCCAACTGCGCGGCCCGACCCTCCAGACCCGTGGCCGGATCGGGTGCGGACCGGATGCCGTTCAGCTCGGTCGCGAGGAGGGAGTCGATCTCCCCGGCGGCCCGCCCCATCGCGAGGATCGCGGGGCGCTTTTCCAGTCCCTCCACGCCAAGGAGCACGGCGCGGTCCAGTTTTTGAGAAGGATTGAGACGCTGGTCCGACAGGCGCATCGAGTCCGAGTCGTCGATCAGCACCGCGACTTCGCGGGAGATTTCGCGCTCTTCGATGAAGGATCGGACCGGCTGCACCAGGATCAGCAGCAAGACAACCAGCGCGGCAAGCCGGAGCCCCAGCAGGAAGCGTCCGCGGCGCGGGGTGACGAGAGATTTTTCAAACGCGTAGATCCATAGGATCGCCTCGGCGGCGATCCCGCCGAGGATCGCGATGGCAATCAGGGACCAGGAGGTGGCGAGGGCGAAGAAGGCGCCGAGGAACTGACAGGCAAGCCAGCACGACGCCGTCGCGGAGAGAAATCCAGCGAAGGAGATGGCGACCGCAGCGCGCGGAAAACGTCCCCGCAGCTTGACCGTGGCGAGCCAGAAGAGCACGGCGACAACCAATCCCGCCCCGGACAGGGCGGGTCCGATCGCGTCGATCAGGTCGGTGCGGCTGAAGTCGTCGGCGGTCATTTCACGCTTTTCCAAATCTCGCCAACTGATCGCGGAACGCGGAGCTCGGCGCGTCCTTCGATTCAAACCGGATCGTGATCTCCTCACCCATGCGGCGGCTGCGGGCGATCCATCGGGAAAGGGCGATCTCGAGGAGCAGGAAGATGAAGGCACCGAGGGCAAGGTATTTCCAGAGCTCCTGACCGAACTGCCGGCCGTTCAAGAAGCCGATCAGCTCCTCGAGGGTTTGTGGCTTTGACAGGGTCACGAAGTTGGCGAGGAAGGCGTAATCGGATTCGTTCAAGGGCACGAGGCGGCTCTCGGCGGGATCGCGTTTCACGGTGAAGGGGATCTCGCGGCCCCGTTCGCCGAGGAACTCGGAGAAGTAGGCGACATCCTGCTCGGGGACGGTGAGCCGGTAGAGTCCGGAGGAGATGTCGCCCTGCAGTTTGAGCACCGAACCGCCGTCCTTCGAGCTGAGCATGGCGGAGCGGGGCCTAGCGTCGGGTCCCTTCACCGGAAAGGAAGCGAGCGCGGATCCGCGGCCCGTCTCGGCGCCTTCGCCCGTGAAGGTGCGGAAGTTCGACGCAGGGACGATGCGTGATCCGAGCTTCTCCCCTTCCCATTTCAAGACGGCACGGGCTTCTCCCCCGCCCTCGCGGAGCACGGCACGGAAATCATACCAGCGGCCCGGCTCGAACTTCTCCGAGTAGCGCCGCTCGCGGAGTTTTCCGTCGAAGGTGATGAAAGGTTTGCCATTAATGAAGACCTCGAGGCTGTCATCGACCTCGGCCTGGAAGGTGAGACGTTTGTTGTCCGGAAGCTGGATCTTACCCGTCCATTCGACGCGGAATCCGTCGGCGGGCAAACCGGGGGCGGGGCTGCCGTTGTTCCATTGGAAGTTGATCCCCGCATCCTGCCGCGTCAGCAGCGGCTCGGTGGCGTCGTGGCTGGCAAAGTAGCGGGCCACGAGTCCCTCGCCGAGGGCGCGGCCACGTTTCCCGGCGAGGCCGAGGTTGACCTCCCAACCCGGATCGAGATTGAGCTGGTAGGCGGCGGGATCGGCGAGGTGATAAACCATTTCGTGGATGAATGGCAGGAAGGCCTGCCGCGTCACGAGATTGCCTCCGCTGAGATCGAGCGGCACGCCTGACAAAATCACCTGCCCGCGTCCGACCTTGCGCGAGACCAGGAAAGCTTCGCCATTGTTGAGGCGCGCGCCAACGGAGCTCTCGTTGGCGAGGCCGTCCGGGATCGCCAAGGGACGGTAAAAGCGGAAGACGGTGCCGCCGAAGTCGCTGCGGCTCGCATCCGCGATCTTGGCGAGCGCAGGATGGGTGAGGGTCTGCGCCGAGGGTGAAAACGCGCTGTCCGCGGCGGCCAAGACGGGCTCACCCAGGTTGGCGGGCAGGAAGGGACCTTCATCCCCGCGCTTCCATGCGTTGTAAAAATCACTTTGGACCTTCGTGCCAGCCGCGATCATCAGACCACCGCCATCTTCCACATACTTCGCCAGCGCCGTCGCCACGGGAGCGGACAGACGGGGCACATCGGCGAGCAGGACCGCGTCGTAGTGACTGAAGTCGGAGATCACCGCGAGGTCGGGCAGTTGCACCACCTCGGGCTCGACGAGGAAACGGATGGGGTCGAGCGTGGGATCGTAGTTGAGGTCGAAATCATCGGCCTCGGGATCGGCCGTGCCGGGGCGGTTCGCGGTCAGGGTCGGATCGAGGGTCAGAGCCGAAGGCGCCAGGGCGACCGCGGCGAAGGCAGCGGCACGATCGAGCGCCCGGGCGGAAGGGCGGCCCTCGACGAGCAGCACCTTCAGGCCGCTGGCCACATTCAAGGCCGACCATCCCGTGTTGTCGCTGGCGATGTCGTCCTCAACCTCGAGCGTGAAAGCGACCGACTGAGCGCCGGCCTGCGAAAACTGGTGGGTGAAGGTGATGACCTGTTCCTCACCGGGACGGAGCTGTCCGATCGAGGCATCCCGATAATCGCGACCATCGTCGGTTTTCAAAACGATGGCGGAGGGTGTGACCGCCTCGTTGCCGGTGTTGGCGATGGTGGCGGAGATCGCGACGGGGCGATCGATCCCGACGATGTCGCGGGAGAGGGTGACATTCGTGACCGCGAGGTTGCGGACGAACTCCGGCATGGGCATGCGCCGCACCATGATCTGCGGCTCGCTCGGCAGGTTCTTGAAGGCGTTGCGGAGGAAATTCCAACGGCCACTCTGGCCGATCTCCCACCCGACGTTTTGTTCATCGGTCAGGATGACGATCTGCTTCGCGGGATTCGACCCACGGGCGAGGCTGAGCGAGGCGAGGGTCAGCGCCTGGTAGGTCGTCATGGCCCCGTCGAGGGGAGCCAGTCCGGCGAGCGCGGCATCAAGCGTGGCGCGATCAGTGGTCGGATCGAGCACCGGCGCCGAGGGCGAGGGTCCGCCCACGATCAGGCTGAAGGCATGGCCGCGCGGGGCGCGCTTGACCAAGGTGCGGGCCTCCTCGACGGCGCGTTCAAAGTTCGTGCCGCCATCTCCGGCGATGCCCATCGAGGTGGAGGCGTCGATGATCAGGGCGATGTCCTGACGGGCGCCGGGGGCGAATCGGGAAAGGTTTAGGTACTTCTCGAAAAAGACCAGCGCGGTGCAAAGCAGCAGGATCAGGATGGAAACGATCAGGATGCGGCGACGCCAGACCGGTTCGTCGTGCAAAACCACGGCGACTCCGAGGCCGACCACGGCGAGGAGGAAAAGAGGCAACACGACCAACCAGGGCACCGTTGAGCCCGGCGGTATGAAAGGCCGCGCCAGAGCAAGGGCGAGCAGGCCGACGAGCAGGCAGCGAGCCGCCATCAGCAGCGCCTCCTCGAGCTGGATGCGGCGGTTGCGGATCGCGAGCGACTCGAGGAGGAAATTCATCGCTCCCCAATCGACGACGCGGCTCGACCGTCGGTTCAGCAAATGGATCACGATGGGAATCGCGATCCCGAGGGCACCGAGGAGGAGGATGGTGTTGAGGAAAAGCATGAAGAGCTGTTTCGCTTGAACCGCTACCTGCGAAACGACTATCGCCGTTGTGAGAAGTACCCGAAAAGGGCTTCCGTCACGGGGGTCTTGGTGTTCACGGGCACGTAGTCGGCCTGCATCTGGCCGCAGGCGAGTTCGATGGACTTGAGGTGATTCTTGACCCGCTCGAGGTAGGAGGCACGGATCGTGGAGGGGTCGATGTTGAGGCGGCGGCCTTCGATCTCGAGGCAGCGGAAGTCGTCGAATTTGTCGAAGGGGAAGGTCAGCTCCTCCTCGGCCATGAGATGGAAGACGACGAGCTCATGTCGCTTGTAGCGGAAATGGTGGAGGGCGTTCTTGATTGCCTCGGCATCGTCGAAGAGATCGCTGATGATGACGACGAGCCCGCGCGAAGGAATGCGCTCGGCAATCTCGTGAAAGGTGGCGGCGCAGCGGGTGTCCTTGCCCGGCACGGTGCGGGCCAGCTCCTCGAGCACGGTGCGGACCTGGCTGGGTTTCGCGGTGGGGCGCAGGTAGGTGCGGATCGCCTCGTCGAAGGTGACGAGCCCAACCGCATCCTGTTGCCGGATCAGCAGGTAACCGAGCGCGGAGGCGAGGTAACGCGCATACTCGAATTTCGAAATCCGATCGCGCCCTCCCAGCGAACAGGAAGAGTCGCCGGCATAGGCCATCGAACCGGAGGCGTCGACGACGAGGGTGGCGCGCAGGTTGGTCTCCTCGATGTATTGCTTGATATAATAGCGGTCGCTCTTGCCATAGACCCGCCAGTCGAGGTTGCGCAGGTCATCGCCGGTGACGTACTGGCGGTGCTCGGCGAACTCGACCGAGAACCCCTTGTGCGGACTGGTGTGGCGCCCGTTGATGGTGCCCTCCTTCGCGCTGCGCGCGAGGAACTCGAGCCGCCCGATCATGTTGATGATCTCGGGCGGAAGCAGTTCGCTGAACTGGGGAGGCGCTTCGTTCATCCCCGGATCTCACACTTCCAAATCAGCGGAGGGCGCGAAGTGCTCGACGAGGCGGCGCACGATGTCGTCGCTGGTGATCCCGGCGGCTTCGGCGTTGAAGGTGGTGAGGACGCGGTGGCGCAGCACCGGCAGGGCCACGGCGCGGACGTCGCCGGTGGTGGTGTGGTAGCGACCTTGGAGGATGGCGCGGGCCTTGGCCGCGAGGATCAGGTAGATCCCGGCACGGGGACCGGCACCCCAAGCGACCATCTCGCGGACGAAATCCGGAGCTTCCGACTCGCGCGGACGCGAGGCTCGGGCGATCTGCGCGGCATAGCTGACGACGTGGTCGGCGACCGGCACCCGGCGGACCACGCTCTGGAGTTTCAGCACGGATTCGGCGGTGAGTTGCTTCTCGATCTTGGCCTTGTAGGTGCCGGTGACGCGCTTGATGATCGCCTCCTCCTCGGAAAGGGTCGGATAGTCCACCCGGATGTTGAACATGAAACGGTCGAGCTGCGCCTCAGGCAGCGGGTAGGTGCCCTCCTGCTCGATGGGGTTCTGGGTGGCGAGCACAAAGAAGGGCTCGGGCAGCGGGTAGGTTTCCTCGCCGATGGTGACGTGGTGCTCCTGCATGGCCTCGAGCAGGGCGGCCTGAGTCTTGGGAGGCGTCCGGTTGATCTCGTCGGCGAGGATCATGTTCGCGAAGATGGGACCCTTCACGAACTTGAAAACGCGCTTGCCGGTGCCGATGTCCTCCTCGAGCACCTCGGTGCCAGTGATGTCCGCGGGCATCAGATCGGGGGTGAACTGGATGCGCTTGAAGCTGAGGTCGAGCACCTCGGAGAGGGTCGAGACCAGCAGCGTCTTGGCTAGTCCGGGCACGCCGACGAGCAAGGCATGGGAGCGGCAGAAAATCGCGATGAGGAGCTGCTCGATCACCTCGTCCTGCCCGACGATGACGAGTTCGAGCTGCTGGCGCATCGCCACGTAGGCATTGCGGAGTTCTTCGATGACGGCTTTGTCGGAGCTGCCGAGTTCTGCGGTGGGAGGAGTTGCCGTGGTGGCCATGATTCTGCTGGGAAAATACCGGAACAATGAGGAATCCGGTAACCCCGGAAACGGCGCGAGGATACGCTTTTTTCCCTTTCCCTGTCGAACGCGTTTTGTGCGCGATGGCGCGCGCCCGGAATGCCCGAACGGGTCACCCCGTCGGGCTATTCCGGAAACCGGCGGTAGCGGGCACGAAGGGCCTGAACAGCTCTCAGAGGACCTCGGGCACCACGTAGGGGGCGCGATACTCGCGGGTCGCCAGCTTGTTGGCCGGCGCGTCGAGCTCGCCATTACCCTCGGCCCATTCGGTCTGGGGATTGAACTTCACCATCGGCCCCAGCACGAGCTTCTCGCTGGCCAGATCGACCCCATTCTTCGTGAGATGCTCGGCCATCGAGCCGAAGCGCTCGGTGAGAAGGGCGTCGTCCTTGATCTTTTCGAGGATCTCCTCCTTGGAAAGGGAGGCTCCAAGGCGGTGAGAGATCAGTCCGGTGTGGCAGAGCGCGCTGGAGAGGTGGGTCTCCTCGCAGTCGGCGTATTGCTCCTCCACCTTGCGGCTCTTCACCGCGCTGATGAAGTTCTCGAAGATGTCCTGGGTATCGAAGGCCTTGGGCGCCTCCATCTCCTTGCCCTGGAGATCCTTGACCTTCACCTTGCCGCCGGCATCGGTGAAGACGAAACCACCTTCGCAGGCGACGACGACGGAGACGCCGCTCATGCCTTCGAATTCGTCGGGGGATTCCATGCTCTTCGCCCAGTCCTTCTGTGCTTCCTTGCTCTTCGGCAAGCCGCGGGTTTCAAAGATCAGCGGAGCGGCCTCGTAGTCGTGCCAGACGAGCTGGGTGTTCGGCGTTTCGCCGTCGTCATCGTAGCCAAGGCGGCCGCCGATGCTCATGGAACGCGGGGCGATCGCGTTTTCGCCCAGATACCAGCGGGCCACGTCCATCTGGTGGATTCCCTGGTTGCCCATGTCACCGTTGCCGTAGGCGTAGAACCAATGCCAGTCGTAGTGGAACTTCTTCCGGCGCAGCGGCGACTCCATCTCGGCGGGCCCGCTCCAGAGGTCGTAGTTCACCCCCGCGGGGATCTCGCCGTTGCCGCCCTTGCCGATGGATTGGCGGGCCTTGTAGCACATGCCCTTCACATACTTGATCTTGCCGAGGTTGCCGTCATGGACCCACTTCACCGCGGACTGGATCGAGCCGAGCGAGCGGCTCTGGGTGCCGCCTTGGCAGATTTTGCCTTCCTTGCGGGCGAGTTTCACGAGCTGGCGGCCCTCCCAGACATTGTGGGAGATGGGTTTCTCGACATAGGCATCCTTGCCCGCCTGGATCGCCCAGACCCCGACGAGGGTGTGCCAATGGTTCGGGGTCGCGGTGGAGACCGCATCGATGTCGCCTTTCTCGAACATCTCGCGCATGTCGGCGAAGCCCTGCACCGCAAACTTCTGCTTGTCGGAGGCGGCGTTGACCCGGCCATCGAGCACCGAGGGATCGATGTCGCAGAGGGCGGTCAGGCGCACGCCCTTCATGCCCGTGTAGGCACTGATGTGGGCCTGGCCACGGCCGTTGACCCCGACCACACCGACGCGGAGGTCTTCGTTCGCGCCGAGGACGCGGGAGTTCGGCCAGGCCAGGGCGAGACCGAAACCGGCTCCGTATTTGAGGACTTGGCGGCGGTCGATCGGGTTGGGAGATGTCGGGGTGTTCATGGGAAAGTGTCCGGGATGCTACGAAAGTTCACGGCTCCCGGCAATGCCGAAGAAATCCCGTAATGGCGGAAAGCGGAGCGGCCAAAGAGAGTCAGGTCGCGGAGCCGACCCTGTTGGCCCAAACCACGAGGTGGGAAATTCTCACCGCCAGAGAAGGAATCCCATTGGAAATCCGACTCCACTCCTCAATCCCGGCTCATGAAGATGCGCAGGATGTACCAGAAGAGCAGGGCCACGCTCGCGAAGAGGGACAGCGAGGCGGACACATATTGGTCGGTGCGATAGTGGTGGATGATGTTCGAGGTGTTGTAGAGAATCGCGACCGAGGCGAAGAGCGCCATCGCCCCGGCGAAGAGGGTGCCGAGGTTGAAGCCGAAGATCAGCGACACGACGATGATGCCCATGGCGACGAATCCGCCGACGACGAGGAAACCGCGCAGGAAGGAGAAATCCTTGCCCGTGGCAAAGGCCGCGAAGGTGAGCCCGCCGAAGACGCAGCCCGTGGTCAGCCCGGCCTTGAGGATGAGTCCGCCGTCATTCGAATAGGCCATGGCCATGAAGAGCAGCGGCATGAAGATGAAGGCCTCGGCGACGATGAAGAGTCCCAGCCCGAGGTATTGAACGCCGCGCGACGCTTCGGAGGCAGCGAGACGCTCGGCGATCCACGAGACGGCCATGAAGGCACCGAGAACGATCAACCATCCCATTCCGCCGGTCATTTTCTGCACCAGCGGCAGCGTCCAGCTTTGATGCAGCAACACGGCCTCGACCCCGATGAAAGCGAGGATCGCGAAGGCGAGGTGGAGGTAGGTATTGCGGATGAAGGCGGCGCGCTCGCTCGGAGCCGCGCTGGCGACGGTGTAGGGATTGGCGTAGTCGGCGTTCATGATCGGAGCATACGGGACGCAGGGGGCGCCCGGCAATGAGAATCACTCGAAGGTCTCGAATTCCCGCTGCCGGAGCGACTCGTAGAGGCAGACCGCGGTGGCGTTGGAGACGTTCAAACAGGGGACCTGCCCGAGCATGGGAATGCGGATGAGGACATCGCAGTTTTCCTTGGTGAGCCGCCGCATCCCCTCTCCCTCCGCGCCGAGGACGATGGCGAGCGGACCGGTCAGGTCGCATTCGTAGAGTCCTTGTTGCGCCTCGTCGGCGGTGCCCACCACCCGGATGCTGTGATCTTCGCGGATCTTTTCAAGAAAGCGGGCCATGTTGCCGACGGAAACGACCGGCACAAAAGCCGCGCCGCCGCACGAGATGCGCACGACCGTCTCGGTGACGGGCGAGGCGTGGTGGCGCGGCACGACCACGGCCAGAACGCCGGCGCCCTCGGCGGTGCGGAGACAGGCCCCGAGGTTGTGGGGATCCTGCACACCGTCGAGGATGAGCAGCAAAGGGTCCTCGCCGGTTTCGTCGGCCTCGGCGAGGCGCTCGAAGAGCCCCTCTTCGGTCAGCTTGGCGATCCCGGTGGAGGTGAACGAATGGGCATTCGGCCTGGCCTCGCGGGGCCGGTTGCCCGGCTGTTTCGGTCGTCGCGGTCGGGCCATGATTCGGTCAGGCAAAGATCCCGGATTGACCGAGGCTGCCGTGAATGGACTGGATCTCGGCCTCGCTCAGCCCGAGACCGCTTGCGAGTTGTTGGAAAAACCTGGTTTCCTCCTGCGAGTCCAGCTTCACCGCCATCAGCGAAAAGGCGTAGACCTGATCGGCCATGTCGGCCGGCACCCGGTCGACGAAACCCTGCACCGTGGTGGCCGAGGTGAGGCACTCGCGGACAAAAGCGGCTTCCTCCTCGGAAAGTTCGCCCAGCTTGCCGAGGATCGCCTCGCTTTCGGCTTCATCGACGGTTCCATCGCTGCGGGCGGCGAGGCACATCGCCTCGACGATGATGCGGGCCTCGCGATCCGCTTCGTCGACATCCGCGCCCGCGATCTCGCCGATGGAGGCCAGCCCGAGTTTTCCATCACCGCTGCCACCTCCGAGGAGCGAGCCTAACAAACCTCCCAGGGCGTCATTGCCGGAGCCGCCGCCCAGCAAACCGCCGACGAGATCACCGATGCCGCCGCCGGAACCTTTTGGCGAGGAGGATCCACCGAGCATTCCGCCGACCAGCTCGCCCAACCCTCCGGCGGAGCCCGCTGACTTCGTTCCTCCTCCGGTGAGTTCCTTGAGGATGGATCCCAACGCATCCGAGCCGCCCGCGGACTTGCCGCCACCTCCGCGATTGGCGGCGAGAACGGCGAGCAGGGCGGTCAACGCGGCGAGGCCGCCCTTGCCGGAGCGCTTCTTGCCTCCGAGCAGGGTTCCGAGGATGTCAGCCGACCCTCCGCCACCGGACGCGGAATCGCCGAGGAGGCTTCCGAGGATGCCGCCACTGGTCTTTGATCCGAGGGCGTTGTTTTCGAGCAGACTTTTGAGGATTTTGACAGGGTCCATGGGAGATGGTGGAGAGATGCAGTGGCCGCGACACTAGAACTTCGCCCATGCCGAGGCGAGACGTTTTTTTCCGAGGGCGCGGGCTTCAGTTCTGCGGAACGGCGCGGAGCGGTGCCGCGGGCGCGGCCTCAGCGCCGCTGGTCCAGGCTTTGAGGAACTCAACCACCGCAGGATCGACCCCGATTTTGGCCGCCTCTTCGAGGCTCCCGCTGATGACCTTGGAGGCGTCTTCACTCTTGACCAGATCCTTGAGCTTTTGGAGCGACTCGGGGCTGCTGCCCAGCAAGCCGCCCAGGCTGCCCGAGGCGAACTCGAGCGGGAACTCCCGCACCTTGAGCACCGGTTCCTGCAAGGTGCCCCCGCCCTCGACGGCGACCGCCTTGCCCTCCAGGCCCGTCGCCGCAGCGAGCTCGGGGGCCAGATCGACCTTGGCGACGAAGCTCGTGCTGCTCGTCACCAGATTGACGGAACCATTCAAGACGGTGCGCAGGCCGCCCTGCAAGAGGGTCAGGTCACTGGTGACGAGGACCCCCGACTCGATGATGTAGGCTCCGGTCAGGGTCCCGGTGGATTCCTTCGCCAGATTCGGGAGGACGGCTCCGACTTGCGTGCGGACTTCTCCGACCAAGGGGAAACCGGTCAGATCCGCCTCTTCGATGCGGAGATTGCCTCCGCCATTGATGGTGGCGAGTTCCGAGGTCCCGGTGCCGCGATAAACCAGCGACAGCCGTCCATCCAGACCATCGCTTTCCTGACCAGACCACTTCGAGGCCTCCGCGAGCTCCATGCCGGTGATTTCCACGAGTCCGGTGAATGGCCGAGTGTCTCGCAGAAGGTTCGTCGCACCATTGACCTCGAGGCGGCCGCCAAAAAGCTCCGCCGTGGCGTTGTTGGTCTCGATCGCACCACGGTCGTATTTGAAATCGCCCCGGATGTCCGAGAGCGGCAGATCCCGCGATCCGGTGGTCCAGACCAATCCACGCGGGTGGGTGTAGCGGACCTCCAGTTTTGAAAAGGAGGGATCTCCCATCGGCACCTCACCCTTCACCGAGATCACGGGCGCGTCGACGAAGCGCACCGCCTTCAGTTCCGTCGCCCAGGCGGGATCGTAGCTCGACAGCATGGTGATCAGGTCGACGTTCGAGAGCAAGCTTTCGATCTTCAAGGTCTGGGTCGCCGTGTCGACGTTCATGCTGGCATCGATCGAGCCACCTCCGTATTGAATCAGGACCTGGGGGAAACGCAGGGTGCCCGAGGCCGGATCGACACGGAACGTGATCGCCGCCCCGGCCAACTCCAGCGTCTGCCACTTCATCTTCCCGCCGCGGAAGCTGCCATCGAGCACTGCCAGGCCGGGATCGCTCGCGTCCATGGAAAAACTGAGATCGAGCACCGGCACCTCATCGCCGATCCCCTCGAATCCCAACCAGGGCTGGAAACGGCGCAAGGCTGAAAAGTCCATCGCTGCGAGCGCCGATTTCTTTTCCTCTCCTGTCACTCCGGTCTCCGCGGCCGGAGTCGCCTCCGTTTCGGGTCGTTTCACGCCGCCGCGCAGACGCACCTGCAGCCCCCCGACCCGGGCGGAGAGACGCTTCACTTCGATCATGGATTCCGTCACCAACACCTCGCCTTCGGCACCGGTCAGTTCGGCGTAGCGGTTGCCACCCTCGTAAAGGGTCACCGTCGAGTCATGCAAGGAGAACTCAGCCGTCTCGACCCCGCCGCCGGTCGTGGCCAGCGCGAACACATCCACATTGACGCCGAAGTCGGAGATCTTCAGCGCAGGCCGGGTCTTCGAGCTGTCGTCGAAGAGCGTCACCTCTTCGAAAACGACACCACGGGGGAAGGCGTAGGACCAATTGCCCTGCTCGATGAAGAGACCCTGCTCGGCCAGCCGGGCCTTCGCCGTTTCCACCGCATCGCCGCCCAATTGACTGAACCGCGAGCGGGCGAAAATTGCCCCACCGACGATGGCGAGGAGCAGGAGGATCGTGGCGAAAAAGTAAAGCGTGGCGAACACCGTCCAGCAGCCCTTCTTCGCCTTCGCCGGGATCGGGGTCGGCTCGCTCACCACCGCCGGTGCCTCCACCGGCGCGGCGGGAGCCACCTCCTCGAGCGACTCCGGGGCAGGGATGGGAGCGGGATTTGGAATGGTTTCGTCCGGGACGGTTTCGTCCGGGACGGTTTCTTTCGCGACAGTTTCTTCCGGGGCTGATTCTTCTGCGACCGGCTCGACCGGAGGTTCGGGTTCCTCGCTTGCCACGGGCTCGAGCTCGGGGAGAGACGCCTCCGTCTCCGGTTCCGCCGCGGATTCCACCGGAGCCTCCTCGAGGACTGCTTCAGCCACCTCTTCTTCGACTGCTTCCTCACCGAAGAGCGAAGAAAGGTCCTCGTCAGGCAGTGGCGCTTCCTCCGGAGCCTCCGCCGCCAGGACGGGGGGCGCTTCCGGCACGGGATCGTCCGCGAGCCACCCGGGCTCCGTCTTTCCGGCAGTGGTTTCGGTCTCGTCCGTCGGATCCTCTTCCGGCAGCCCGGGTTTTCTTTCGATCACCGGCATTCCAAAATCGATGTCGGAAATCGGCGGTGGAGTTTTCACCTGAGGTTCGGTCGATTCCCCGGCCTCGATCGCCACGAGAGGATCCGTGCGCAGTGCGGGAGCGGGTTCGCTCTCCGGCCCCGGCTCGTCTGCTTCGATCGAGCGCAGCGCCTTGCGCCTCGGGGCGGAGACTTCGATACCATCCTCGATGCGACGGTTTTCGACTTTGCTGCGATTCACATCGACCGATTCGTCCCACCACTTCGGCAGGGGGTCGATCTCATCGCCGCCGCCCGGCTCCACCGGGATGTCAAAACGAACGTCGTCCCGGGGCGCATCCGCGGTGGAACCCGGATCGTTGCTGCTTGCTTTTTCGCTCATGACTCTGCAACACTCCTCCGCGAACGGAGCCCGACACATTCAACCTTTCCCAATGATCCGCAAACTGATCCTCGCCCTGCCAATCCTGCTGATTTCAGCCCCCTTCCCCATCCCTGCCCAAGACACCCTGAACTTTCCGGTGCTCGGCGAGGTGATCCGCCTCGACCCGGCCCTCGATGCCCTCGTGCCTCCCGGAGCGACCATCGAGGTGCTTTCCTCCGGCTTCGCCTGGGCCGAGGGTCCGGTCTGGGTGCCAGATGCCAAGAGCGAGGGCGGCGGCTACATCCTCTTCTCCGACATTCCCAACAACCGGGTCGTCAAATGGGTCGAGGGCGGCGGCGCCTCCACCTGGCTGCAACCCTCGGGCTACACCGGCAACGCCGACTACGGCGCCGAGCCCGGCTGCAACGGCCTTCTCCTCGATGCCAAGGGACAACTCGTCTCCTGCGAGCACGGCGACCGGCGCGTCTCCGTCCTCACCGCGGGCGGCGGCAAACGCACCCTCGTCGACCACTTCGAGGGCAAACGGCTCAACAGTCCCAACGACATCTGCCTAGGTCCTGACAAAGCCACCCTCTTCTTCACCGATCCGCCCTACGGCCTGCCCAAGCGATGGGAAGATCCCATGCGCGAGCTCGATCATTGCGGCGTCTACCGGCTCGATCCCAAGGGCGGGCTGACCCTGCTCACCACCGAGATGACCCGCCCGAACGGCATCGCCTTCTCCCCCGATTTCAAGACCCTCTATGTCGCCCAGTCCGATCCCGAGGCCGCAATCTGGAAAGCTTTTCCCGTGAAGGAAGACGGCACCCTTGGCGAAAGCCGGATCGTCCACGATGCCACCGCCGCGGTGAAGGATGGCCTGCCCGGTCTGCCTGATGGGATGAAGGTCGACCAGGACGGCAACCTCTGGGCCACCGGACCCGGCGGCGTCTACGTCATGACTCCCGCGGGCAAGCTGCTCGGCCGCCTTTCCACCGGAGAACGCACCGCCAACTGCGCCTGGGGCGGCGATGGCAGCGTATTGTACATCACTGCCGACATGTACCTTTGCCGTATCCAGACCACGACCAAAGGCGCCGGCTGGTGAACCATGGAGTGGAAGTGCAACATCGATCGTCGTGGCCGCGTCTTTCGCGGCATCCTCGGAGCCCTCGCCCTGATCGGCGGAGTCTATCTGATCCTGCGCACCGAGCATGACTTCTGGGGCGTCGGAGCCTGTGCCATGGGGATCTTCGCGCTGATCGAGGCCTTCGTCGGCTGGTGCGCGATCCGGGCCCTCGGCATCGACACACCCTGGTGACCACGGGACGCGATTCGCCCTCTTGCAGCGCCCGCCGATTCTGGCAAGCTTCCGCCATGCGTCCCCGTTTCTTCCTGCTCGCCGCGATCGCCTCACCCCTTTCGCTCGCCGCGCAGGACGCCACCGTCGACGAGGGACTCACCGTCAGTTCCGCTCTCAAACCGGGCCTCATCCAGCATCCGGTGATGGCCGCCTTTGATGATCGGGGTCGGCTGTTTGTGGCGGAAAACGCCGGGGTCAACCTGAACAAGGAAGACCTCCTCAAACAAAAGCCGAACTCGATCAAGCTGCTCGAGGACACGGATCAAGACGGTATCTTCGACCAGGCAACCCTCTTTGCCGATGGCATGACCTTTCCCCAGGGAGCGCTTTGGGTCTACGACTCGCTCTATGTGATGTCGCCCCCCAGCCTCTGGCGTCTCGCCGACGAGGATGGTGACGGCAAAGCCGAGGTGAAGGAAGAGCTGGCGACCGGTTTCGACTTCACCGGCAACGCCGCCGATGTGCACGGCCCTTTCCTCCACCCCAACGGACGTCTCTATTGGTGCCATGGCCGCAAGGGTTTCGCGATTCCCGACAATGACACCGGCCAGATCATGGAGCAGGGCAAGGCCGCCCGGATCTGGTCGGCGCAACTGAGCGGCGGCGAGGTCGAGTCTTTCGCCGGCGGTGGCATGGACAATCCCGTCGAGATCGACTTCACCGACGAGGGTGAAGTCGTCGGCACGGTGAACCTCTTCTACGGCAAACCCCGGGGCGACGTGCTCGTGCACTGGATCCACGGCGGCGTCTACCCGCGCCACGACCAGGGCCAGGTCATCGCGGAGTTCCGGCGCACCGGCGAACTGCTCGGGCACGTGCACAACTTCGGCCACGTCGCCGTCTCCGGGATGTGCCGCTATCGCAGCGGAGCGCTCGCCGCCGACTGGACCGACGGATGGATCACGACCCATTTCAACACCGGCGAACTCACCCTGACCAAACTCCAGGCCCAGGGCTCCACCTTCTCCGGTGCGGAAACCAAAACCATCTTCCGCGCCCTCAAGCCCGACACCCACCTCACCGACGTGCTCGAGGATCGCAACGGAGACCTGCTCGTGATCGACACCGGCGGATGGTTCCGGATCGGCTGCCCCACCTCGCAGATCGCCAAGCCCGAGATCGCCGGGACGATTTACCGGATCTCGAAAAACGGAGAGGCCTACCAGGCGCCGGTCTACCCGAACTGGGAACAACTCACGGCCGAGCAGGTCTCGCACTTCCTCGGAGCGCCCGAAGACTGGCTGCGCGAGCGCGCCATCACCGAACTCGCCGTGCGCGGTGCCCCTTCCATGCCCGAACTCGAGCGCATCCTCACCGCAGGAGCCTCCAACGCGACGGCGAGGATCAACGCGGTCTGGACTCTGGCGCGGATGAAATTCTCCGAATCCACCGACCTGATCTACGGCGCCCTCACCGATCCCGATGCCGGCGTGCGCCAGTCCGCCTGCAACGCCCTCGCTGTGACGCGCACCTGGCAAATCGTCGCCGCCAACCAACCTGCCGAACGCGCCATCGAGCTCGAGCGCAACAAGACCCTTTCCGGCGCCCTCGCCAACATCGTCCGGGGCGACCAGCCCGCCGTCGCCCGCGCCGCCGCCGCCGCCCTCGGGCGCATGGGCGAGTTCCGCGCCATTGGCGCACTGACCGGACGGCTCGGCCGGACCGAGGGCGACCGCTTTCTCCAGCACGCGCTGATTTACGCTCTCATCGAGATCGACGATTTCGATGCGACTCGAGAGGGCTTGAAGTCGGGGGATCCCCATGTCATCTCCGGCATCCTCCGCGCCCTTGATCAGATGCCCTCGTCGAAGCTCGAGGTGCTCGATGTGCTGCCCCACCTCGAGTCCGCCGACGCCGGACTCCGCGAAGCCGCCCTCTCCGTCGCGCTCCGTCATCACGAATGGGATGCCGCCCTCGCCAATGCCTTTTTCGCCTGGCACGGATCCATCGATGAGAACCGCCGGGCCTTGCTGCGCCGTCTCGTGCCCGCCTACGCCTCGCCGCCCATGGTCGATTACCTGACCAGCCTCATCACTTCCAAGGACGAAACCCACGAGCGCATCGGTCTCGAACTCATCGCCCTCGCCCCCGGCATCGCCTTCCAGCCGGAATGGATCCCGGTGTTCGAGGCTGCCCTCGCTCCCGATGCCAAGCCGGAGCATCGCCATGCCGCGCTCGCCGCCTTGCAGGCCAGTCGCCACGATCATTTCAAAGTCGCCCTCGAGGCCATCTGCGTGGAATCGCAGTTCGACCCCGCCACCCGGCTCGCCGCCGCCACCGCCCTCGCCGCACCGAAAGCCGCCCTGCCCGATCCGGTCTTCTCCTTCGCCGCCGGCCTGCTGGAGTCCGGCCAATCTCCGGAACTGCGCGGCAAAGTCATCGCCCTGCTTTCCGCCGCCACCCTCGACCCTGCCCAACGCGACCGGCTCGCGCCGCTCTTGAAGAGTTTTACCCCCGTCGAGTGGAGCACCTTCCCCGAACTCTTCCGCACCATCGACACCCCCGGGCAGGCCGCCATCCTCGCCGACACCATGGCCGCCTCGTCCGTCATCGGCAACTTCGACGCGGAGATGCTCCGCAAGCGATTCGAAAAACATCCCGATGCCCTTGCCAAGATCGATGCCCGGCTCGCCGCCTTCGCCCAGGAGCGCGAGGGACGCAGCGGCCGCATCGAGGAACTCGTCGCAGGCCTCGCTCAAGCCGATCCCGCAAAAGGCGAATCCGTCTTCACCTCCGGCAAAGGCGCCTGCCTCGTCTGTCACCGCGTCGGCGAGACCGGCGGCCAGATCGGTCCCGATCTCAGCACCATCGGCCGCATCCGCAGCGGCAGAGACCTCTACGAATCCGTGCTCTATCCGAGCGAATCGATCGCCCGCGATTTCGACACCTACGAGGCCAGCACCAAATCCGGGGAGACCTTGGTCGGCCTCATCCACGGACAAACCGCCCGGGGCGTGGACCTCGTCAATCCCGGAGGACAAAAGCAGGAGATCGCCCACGAGAATGTGGCGAACCTGCGCCGGATTCCCAGTTCGCTGATGCCAATGGGTCTGGAGCAGACGCTTGCGCCGGAGGAGTTGCGGGATTTGCTGGCGTGGTTGCTGACGCGGAAGTAATCAACCCATTCCTTCGTTTAGGCGATCACTGAGACCGCAGAGAGGGACAAGCGACCCTTTGAATCGTTCCTTCACTCCTTCTTCAACCCCTGGAATTCCCCGCCGGTCTTGCGCACGATCTTCGACCATTCCTCGGCGTCATCTGGCTTCGGTTAGGTTTGCGGATCGATGGGACTGCCCTGAAACCTTGGATCGGTAACGGTGAAGCGGCAGCGGATTCTGCTGACCCGATAGCGCTCCGGATGGATGACAAAGGAAATAATGCCGTCATCGACCTTTCCGGTATATCTGCCGGGAAGGGGCGGGCCGCTCGCGTTCGAGGACGTTGCGGCGACAATGAGCGCGAAAAATCTAAGTCGAGCGAGAAGGACACGCAGATTGCGGTGCGGATGATAGGTCATTTGCGATTTGTCGCGAAACCGATGGAGTGAATGGGCGATCGAACGGAGTTTTGGATGATTCACGTTCCTCTTGCTCCTGGCCTCGAAATCGTGACGATCATTACAGCGGGTTTCAACGGACAGACAATCAAAGGTTCAAGCAAGCGTGGATCGCCGCCCGGATCGGGTTGAGCAGCCGAGACAAGGTTTCGGCACAAGTGCGGAGACGCTCCGCGAGATCCCGCAAAGAACTCCCGCCGGAGATCCGGATGTGGATGAGGAAGTTCCGATGAGACTGTCTGAATACGGAAATCGTTCCCCACCCCCTTTCCACTGGCCTCGAGTCTCTCTGCGCGGTTGACCAAACTTCGTGCTGTCGTTAGGATCCCTTAATGAGAATCGTCATTTCCGGTTTAGTTCTTCTTCATGTGGGCCTTTGCTCGGTAGAGGCCGATACTCCTGGTGGATTATCCGAGTTGGATTGGTCCTCGATTCGCTCGGTTTACGAAGATGGCCGCCACCAGTTTCATCGGCGTGAAGATGGCAGCCACGTCGCCACGAATACCGGCCAGGGTTGGACCATGGAGTTCGATGGGCGGGGTTTCACTGCGTCGCCCGAGGGTGGCGCCTGGACCTGGGGACTCGAGTTGGACGTCGCCGACATAGGGACCGCGACGGCCGTGGGCAATCGGCTCACAGTGGGCCGGGGTGAAAATTTGGAAGAATGGTTTGTGAACGACGCCCGCGGGTTGGAGCAGGGCTGGACCATCAAGAAGCGGCCAATCGACGCGTCGGAGTCCCTTCGCTTGAGCCTGCGGGTGCGTGGAGAAATGACGGCGGCAGTGACTGGAAGCTGCGTCACCTTCGGTGACGGAACCGTGACCTATGGAGGACTCAAGGCCTGGGATGCAACGGGTCGCCTGCTGCCGGCTCGGTTTGTGGGAGGAGGGAAGAAGGTTCATATCGAGGTTGAAGATGCGGGTGCCGAGTACCCGATCATCGTCGATCCCGTGGCGCGGCAAGCCTATCTTAAGGCATCAAATACCGGGGACGGTGATGGGTTTGGTTCTTCCGTGGCGGTTTCAGGTGACACGGTCGTCGTCGGTGCCTGGCGGGAAGACAGCTCGGCGCGCGGTACTAATGGAAACCAAACACTGAACGACGCCTATGAATCAGGTGCCGCCTACGTTTTTGTGCGCAAGAACGGCGTGTGGAGCCAAGAAGCCTATTTGAAAGCATCAAATACCGATAGTGCGGACTTTTTCGGAAGTGCCGTGGCAATTTCAGGAGATACGATTGTGGTGGGTGCTTCTGAGGAAGCGAGTGCATCGACCGTGGTCAATGGCAACCAAGCGGACAACAGCGCGATGTCCGCTGGCGCTGCCTATGTCTATGAGAGAATCGGAAGTGTATGGCGACAGCGGGCATACCTGAAAGCCAGCAACGCCAAACCCAGCGCCGAGTTTGGGTATGCGGTGACAATCTCTGGCGGAACGATCGCAATTGCCGCGCGGGGCTCTGGTATAGACGACTTCCCCGGAGGAGTCTATGTGTTCCAATGGGTTGCCGGCGAATGGAGTCAACAGGCCTCCTTCGAGCTGCCGAATCCCGAATCTGTAGCGATCTCTGGATACACGGTCGTTGCGGGTTCTACTGAGGCAAATTTTGGAAAAGGTGAGGCATATGTCATCGTCAGGGACTCGTCAGGTGGGTGGACGAATCAAGCAGTGCTTCGAGCTTCCAACGCCGACCCTGGTGATTCTTTCGGTCGTACTGTCGGAATCTCGGGCGACACCATCATCGTTGGAGCGCCGACCGAAGACTCAGCGGTTCGAGAGTCCGATAACAACGCCAATAGTGCGGGGGCTGCATATGTCTTCAAGCGTGATATGGAGCAGTGGTCGCAAGAGGCATATTTGAAGAGTTCCAGTATCGCAGAAAACGAGCGATTCGGTGAATCCGTGGCTATCTCGGGCGACCTTGCTGTCGCGGGGGTCTACACGGGTGCCGCCTACGTCTTTGAGCGTCGGGCGGGGCGTTGGCGGGTTCAGAGCGCTTTGAGCGAGTCGACTGTTAGCCGCCTTGAATTCTTCGGCTATACCGTGGCAATTTCCGGCCGCACGGTCGTAGTTGGTGCGTTCCGGGAAGATAGCAATTCTGTTGGCGTCAATGGGGATTCGGAGAATGAAAATGCCGAATCCTCCGGTGCCGTCTTCATCTATAACGCGATGCCGCCTCAAACGCAGATCACCCTTCTCAAGGCTCCCACACAATTCGAGACCACTCGAGTAGGACAGAGAAGCAGGACCCTCGCGTTGGTCTTGCGGAACAATGGTCAAGACACGCTAGCGCCTTTACAGCTCACGTTGAAGGGACGGGCGCGACGCGATTTTCAGATTTTGGGTCCGTCGTCGCGAGTTGTTCGTCCCGGCGCATTGGCCAGAGCGATGGTGGTCTTCAAACCCACACGACCGGGGAAACGCAATGCCATGATCGCGATTTCAGGCAACATTCGGACGAGAAATTTGATGATCTCCGGAACCGGACGACAGGCGGGGCCGAGGGCACCCATTAGCCTACGATAAGTTCCATTTCGGGCACGGGTTAGTCCTCGAATCTTGAATCTCGGGTAGCGGACGTTTTAGGAGGGTCGTGCGACTTTCTAGACCATTCCAGGAGCTGATCACTGAGACCGCAGAGAGGGACAAGCGACCCTCTGAATCGTTCCTTCACTCCTTCTTCAACTCCCTGAACTCCCCTCCGGTCTTCCTCACGATCTTCGACCATTCCTCGGCGTCGTCCGGCTTCGGTTCGAAGGCGACGAAGTGCAGCGGGATGCGTCCGGTGCCGAGCTGCTCGACGGCTTTCTTGATCTCGTCGTAAGGGACATTGCTGAAGCCGCCGCCACCGCCCTCCGGCCTCCATTGGAAGCTGGCATCCGAGATCAGGAAGACCAGATCCGGCCGCATTTTCGCGGCGCGCTCCAGCACGCCGACGACGCCGGTGTAGTTCGCAATCGCCCCCTTGGTCGAGGCCGCCATCGAACCGCTCGTGATCCAGCGCTCCTGCACCCACTTCGTGGCGAGCTCCTTGTTTGCCGGAGTCGCCGCGATCAGCTCCTCGGTGAAAGGCAGGTAGTTGCCGGTGAACTGGATCAACGAGAATTGTGAGCTGATCGGCAGGGTCGAGATCAGTTTCAGCGTTTCCTCCTGGATGCGCTCGAGCGGCACGCCGGCGGCGTTGGCTTTGTTCACCACGCTCGCCGAGACATCGAAGAGCAGCAGGATGCGGTCGCCCTGTGCCTCGACGCCGAAAAAACTCATCCCGGTTCCCGTTCCCCCGCCGCCCGAGAGCCCCTGTCCGAGGCCAGAACCGAGCGCGGCGCTGCCGACGAGCCCGTTGACCTGGTCGGTGATCAGTTCGGAGGGATCGAGCGGCAACATCTGATCAAGGTTCACCTGCGGCAACTCCGGCAAGGCGAACTCGATGGGGCGCTTGCTGACCATCTTGTCGTTGAAAGTCGGCTTCGGTGCCATCGCCTCGTGTTTGGCGACGTTCATTTTGTGCTCGGGAGTCTTGGGCGGGATCTTCACCACCTTCTTCATCTCGAAGCGGGCCTCGGGCCGGCTGAAGTGTTTCGCCACCGTCCAGATGCCGAAAATCATCAGGGCCACGACATGCACGGCGATGCTGCCGACGATGATCGATCCGATCAGCGCGCGGCGGTTGGCCTTGGCGGTTTCCTCCGGACTGAGGCGCGGTTTCGACGGGCGGCGTTTCCGCCTCCGGTTCGGCTTCGTCCCGCCGGGATCAAAAGGCAGGGTGATCTCACTCATCGTTCGCCCCTGCCAAGGTGACACCGCGGATGCCGGCCTCGGCACAGGTGTTGAGCACATCGACGAGCCGTTGGTGCGGCACGGAATCGTGCGGGGCCAGGGTCACCAGGGCATCCGATTTCGCGTTCTCGGCGGCGAGCCGGAACCGGATCAGGACCGCGCGCAGTTCGGGCATCACCGCGCTGGTGGGGGAGTCGAGACTCTGCTCATTGAGGACGACCTGTCCCGACGGCTCGATGATGACCCGGGCCTCGTCGGGCAGGTCGACGACCTCCTCCTGCGCGACCTGTCCGGGCAGTCCCATGGGGATGTCGAGCTCGGGTTTGACCGGCTTCGCCGAGACCATGAAAAACACCAGCAGCAGGAAGACCATGTCGATCATGGGCGTCATCTGCATCTCCACGGTGGGGCCGCTGCTCTTCCGTCGTCGTCGCATTCAAGAGGATCTGATCGGGGACATGACAGGGTTCAATCGCCGTGAACGCCGAAGATCAAGTCGATCGCACCGACCTCGGTGGCCATGTCGACGAACTCGCGGATCTTTTTCGTCGGCGTGTTCTTGTCGGCGCGCAGGTAGATCTGGAGCGGCGGGAAATCGCGGAATTTGACCCGGAGGTGTCCGAGCACCTGCTCCTTCGAAGCGCGCCGGTCGCCGATGTAATAATTGCCTTCGCCGTCGAGATTGATCACGTCGCGCTCGGTGCGCTCGGAAGTCACCGCGCTGAGGGCGACCGGCAGTTTCACCGGCACGCTGAGCTCCTGCTCGGTGATCTTCTGCGTCACCATGAAAAAGATGAGCAGCAGGAAGGTCATGTCGATCATCGGGGTGAGCTGGAAACTCACCTCGTCGAGCGGACGGCGACGGCGGCGGGTCATGGGGCCGGTTCTTCGTTCCTGGGTACTGGTTCTTCAGTGGGTTCCACCGCGCCCTGCAGCCGGATCTCGCCCGAGAGGATGTCGATCGCGAAGCTGGCGTGCTTTTGCACCGTGGTCATGACGCCCTGCAGCTTGTCGCGGAAGAAGAAGTAGAAGAACATCGCCGGGATCCCGACGATGAGGCCGCCGGCAGTGGTGATCATCGCGATCTTGATGCCTCCGGCGAGTTCCTTGGCGTCGCCGCTGGTGGTGGCAAGCTTGTCGAAGGCCACGATCATCCCCCAGACCGTGCCGAGCAGACCGATCATGGGGGCGAGGGTCGCGAAGACGTTGAGGTAGTTCACCCAGACCATCTGGCGGTGTTCCTCCTCGTCGAGCGCCTCCGCCGCGGCATCGGTCATGCTCGCCTTGTTGGCGAGGTCGCGGTCGAAGTTCACCTTCAGCAAGGCGCCGGACATGACCCGCGCATAACTGCTCGGATGCGCGGTGCAGGCGCTGTAGGCGGCCACCACATCGCGGGTGGCCATCGCGGCGTTGACCTGGTTCACGAGGGTTTTCGGTGCCATCTTGCCGCGGTTGATCTGGACGAAGCAATACACCGCCACCGCGATGGTGCCGATGGAGCAGATCAGGAGGATGTGCATGAATCCACCACCCTGCTGATAAAGATCGAGGGCGGAGACATCCTCGGCGACCGCTTCCGGCGGAGCTGGTGGTGGTGCGGCATCTTCGGCGCCGGCCTGGAAACTCAGGAGGCAGCCGATGGCGAAGACGAGGATCGTTTTCAGCAATGGGTTTGGGAGCGCGTTTCGCATCATGGGAAAAGTCACGGGGCCTCGATCCGGGCGGCAGCCTCCTTGGCCTCGCTGGTATCCGGATACAGTTTGATGAGATCCGTCCACCTCGCCCGCGCCTCCTCTTTCTCTCCCGCAAAGGCGAAAAGCTCCGCCGCGAAAAACAGTCCCCTCGCCGCGGCGGTCTCGTTGGTCGCGTGGAAAAGATGCGGCCGCAGGAAGCGATCGAGCGTGCGGTGGTAGAGCTCGTTGCGCAGCGGCCGCACCTCATCGTCCTCGACCCAACGGGGATGCTCCTGCTCCAAGGCCCGCAGCTTTTCAAAGTCGGCCACGGCGAGGAGGTGCTCGACCTCGAGGAGCAGAGCCTCGTCTTTCGTCTCCGCGGCGAAATGCCTGGCTTCGGCGATCGCCACCTCGAGTTGTCCGCCGGCCATGAGCGCCCGGAGCCTGCCCTGCCGCGCCGCCGAGACATCCTCCGGAGCCCAGGCCCGCGCGATGATGCGGTCGAAAAGGCCGAGGGCCTGCGTCGCTCCGGCCGCGCCCTCGTCCCTCAGGATCGCATCGGCATACGCCGCTCCCCATGCGGCGGTCCGGGAGCGGGGGCGATGCAGGTGGGGCAGGGAATACTCCCACCAGCTTTTCAAGAGCGATGCGGAAGCCGACACGCGGGCCGCGAAGGCCGCCTGCTCTCCCTCGGCGAACCCGAATTCGATGAACTCCACCTGCGGCGTCTGCAGCGTGCGCCGTGCCGTCCCGCCGCCGATCCCGACCACGGGCAAGGTGACGTTGATGACCGTGTCGGTGATGGCGTCGATCCGCCCCGCGACAGCCTCGCCGGACTGCAAATGGATCACATCCTGGGCGATGCCCGGGCCCGCGATGACCAGGAGGATCGCAAGCGCGCGAGACTTCATAGCGCCTCCTCCTTCCCGTCGGACGCATTCACCGGACCGGGATCGGGGAAACGCTCTTTCAGTACTGCGATGCGTTGATCGGCGAGATTCCGCTCCGGAAATTCCCGGAGATCCTCGCGCAGGATGAGTTCTTGATAGGTCTCGAGAGCTTCGCGCCCGAGATCGAGCTGCTCCAGGGATTGTCCGCGGCTCCAGTAGGCCTTCGCATTGAGATCGGCGAACTTTCCGTAGGCCACGTAGATCCGCTCGAAATAGACGGCGGCTTTCCTGTGGTCTTTCATGGAAGCGTGCATCTCCCCGAGCCGAAGCAGGGCATGGGCCTTGACATCCGCGGTCACACCAGCCGCTTCCAGGGTCTTGCCGAGGGTCTCGCGAGCAGCCTCGCCACGGCCCGATTTTTCCAGAAGATCGGCGAGGCGCAACCGCACCTCGCCCAGCTGAACCGAGGCGGCGGTTTCCCGCTCGAAGCGCTCGTAGAATCCGATGGCGCGGTCTTTGTCTCCCTCTGCTTCGGCGATCCCGCCGAGCGCGCGGTAGATGCGATCGCGCTCGACCGCCCGCGGATGCCACTTGCGGATCTCGGTGAGGAGATCCTTGGCGGTGAGACGGTTGCCGGATGCCAGCTGCGCTTCGGCGACAGCGATGCTGACCACAGGCTCGTGAAGTTTTGGATTCACCCATTTGGCCACCGAGAGCAATTCAAGCCGGGCCGCCTCCGGATCTCCCTGCACCTGCGCCTCGGCCCATCCCGCCCGCAGGGCGAGGGTCGTCTTGCCGGCAAGCGCCGCACTGCTCTTCAGCAACTTCAGCTTGGCGAGAAGTTCTTCCCGACCTTTCGCCCCATCGGATTGATGGATCTTTTGCAGCCCGGTGAAAAGATGGGTGATCGTCGATCTCGCCGGATCATCGCCGAGATCCTCAATGGTCTTCCAATAGATCGAACGAGCCCTCTCGACTTCGCCTTCCTCGAGGTGGGTCCAACCGATCCAATAGACCGCCTCGGGCAGGCGACCGCTCGCCGGATAGTCGGCGACAAACTTCTCAAAATGCGTGCGCATTGCCGGAATCTCCTCAAGCAACCTGAGGGCATTGCCCTTCTTGAACCAGGCCTCCTCGAAAAAACGTCCCGACTCCGGCCGCACCTTTTCATAGGCCGCAAATCCTTCCTCGTTCTTCCCGACCCCGAAACACGCATCGCCGAGCAGCAACCAAGCCTCGTCGGTGAGGGCGTCGCCGGAATACGCCCTGACAAAGTCCTCAAGCTTTGCGATGGACTCTGGATACTCCGCCAAGGAGAAGGTGCAGACCGCGATGCGGAAGACGGCTTCTTTACGGTAAGAAGGCTCGCGATGGCGTTTCAAATATCCGACGAGGTGCTCCCGCGCCTCGGCATAGAGGCTGGATAAGGAATAAGCCATCCCTGTCCAGTAGTCGGCATCATCCACCATCTCCGATTCCGGAAAGCGACGCTGCACCTGTTCGAACTGGTAGATGGCTCCTTCGTTGTCATCCTGCTGCAGGTAGAGAAATCCCTGCATGAAGAGGGCTTTCGCCGCGAAGGGATCCTTGGGAAAGCGCTCGACCAATTCACCATAAGCGAGCTGGGCTTTCCCCTGATCGAGGTTTTCGCGGAAAGCCTCGGCTTTCAGGAAAAGTACCGTGGGCAGCGATCTTCCCTCGGCCCCGAAGACCGTTTCGTAACGCTCGGCCGCCTCGGCCGCCCGCAGCCAGTGTTTCGTTTCCATCCAGCACTGGATCTGAGCGAGAGCCGCGCTCTCCACCACCGGATCGGGCGGCATTGTCACGACCATCTCCTCGAGGATCAGGGCGGCCTCGCGGTAGCGCTCCAGACCCTGGTATGCCATCGCGAGGCGCAGGCGCAACGCGGAATCAAAATGCTCGATCGTCTGGAAGTGTTCGAGTTCACGCTCCACCCGCTTCAGGATCGCGCGAAGTTGGAATACCGTCCCCTGCATGTCGGGCCGCGGCTCGAGCAAGGCGATCCGATCCCTGATTTCTGTCGCCTTCTGGTTTTGATAGGCCGTTAATTTGGCCGAGGGCCAGGTGTGCTGGAAACAGGTGATGGCCTCGTGAAAACGCTTCTCCTCGAGGAAGCCCGCGCCCAGTTGCAGCATCAAGGTTTGAAAGCTAACGACCTGGGTCATTTTCCCGAAATGCGGTGATTCGCGACGGATCACGGCAAGAGCCTGATCTTTCTGACCCGCCTCCATCCTGGCGTGCAATTCGAGAACCACCGCCCGGCTCGCGGCTTCCGGCGATGCCTCGCGGACCATGGCCAGTTGCGACTCGAGGAAATCGGCGGCCTCTTCGGGAAAGCCCTGCAAGAGATAAAGATGGGCGAAGAGCAGGAGCGCCTCATACCGTTTGAAGGCGTTGTGGTTCTCACCGGTCCAATACTCACCGAAGGCGCGCTGGGCGCCGACCAGATCCTGGGTCGACATCAAACAAAGGCCGCGCCAGAACCGGAGTTCATCGGCCAGAGCGGGATCGATCTGCGGATCGACCAGGGATTCATCGATCCACTTCAGGGCTTGATCGAACTTTTTGAGGCCCACTTTGCAGAGCGCCACGAGCGGCCGATGGATGCGCGCCGCTTCCTTGGCCTCTTCGGCGGGCCCGTAATCAAGGATGAATTTTTCAAGGGCCTCCTCGGCAGCCACGAAATCGTTTGCGCCAAAGGCGGCGCGCCCTCGCTCGAGCAGTTGCACGGGACCTTCTGTCTCGGGAGCTCCGTCTGGCGAAGCCGGAACCGCCGGGGTCTCTTGGGAACAAAGCCTCAGCTGCCAGTTCACGATCAACACCACGGTGATGCAACGTAAAATCGACATCGTGTCGGAAAGCAGCAGGTTCCAGTGCCATCAAGACAGAAAAGTTGAATGAGGGCAATCGGAAAGAGGGGGAAATTCCGCCAACCGCGATTTCGATTCAGGAGCCGCCTCCGACCACATCCTTCCGCAAATCGCGCAGCACCCGCAGCTCGCCCCAGTCCGCTCCGCGCATCCGGCGCGCTCCGCTGGTCCGTTTTTCCCCGAAGCGTCTCCTCGGACTCTGCTCGCGTTCGAAGACAGCGTTGACGAAATCGATGGTTCCGAGCACGGCTCCGTCGCAAAAGTATCGCACCCGCTGCCGCAGCACGGCGGGCAGGGGCTTTTCTCCCTGCGTGGCCTGCACGGCTTCCACCTCGGCTTCGCGGAAGCCTTTCCTGGCCTCCACCCCCAGTTCGGGATCG
>JAYRWX010000012.1:0-31970 GCA_041917795.1 Verrucomicrobiales bacterium | reverse complement strand
TAACCTCATGGACATTCTCGAACCCATGGGACCTTCGGCCGCCCGCGCGTGTTGCAGCACCCGCGGACTCCGATTGGACACTGAACCAAACCTCGCGGCTTGCCCAGCGCCGATTGCATGCCGACTACATGCCATCACAAATGTTCGCGAATCACGATAAACCCCGGTAGCCCCGTCCGGCCCGGACGGGGAAGAGATTTTTTGACCACGGATGGGCACCGATGAACACGGATGTGCAGAGATTCCGGAGTCGATGGATTGGATCGGTGTAATCTGTGAAATCCGTGGTCTTTTTCGGCCGGGAAACTCGGGACCCGTCCGACCTTGAAACTTGGTCTGGAGCCTCTCGATGACCGTGCTATGATACCGGCATGACGGAAATCGACCAGCTTCGTGCGCTCCCGGTATCGGAGAGGATTCAACTCGTCGAGGATCTCTGGGATTCCATTGCGGCCGAATCCGACTCCGTCCGCCTGAGCGAGGCCCAGACGAGGGAGCTGGACCGCCGGCTCGACCGTTTCGAGGAGGCTCCCGGCGAGGGGGTGGAGTGGTCCGCCCTGAAGGCCCGGATTCTCGGATCCCTCTGATGAAGATCGTCTTCCGGCCCGAGGCGAGCGAGGAGTTGATCGAGGCGGTCGATTGGTATGAGGCGAGGAGTCCGGGACTGGGAGCGGAGTTGCTGCGCTGTGTGGATGCCTGCGTCGAACGGATCGCCCGGCAAGCTGAATCGTATCCGGTCGTCCACCGGAAAACCCGGATGTCGATCGTTCGCCGGTTTCCCTACGTGATCCTCTACCGCGTCTCCGATGGGGAAATCTCCGTGATCGCCGTCTTCCACGCCAAACGCGACCCGAAAATCTGGAAAGATCGCTGAGTGGGATCGTTCACGGGGCCGTAGTCCTACTCTTCTTGGATTTCGTTTGACCACGGATGGGCACGAATGAACACGAATTCTGAAGAAGCAGTGAGGGCGCAGGATCGGATTCGTGCGCATTCGTGAAGATTCGTGGTTTTGCCTTCCACAGGTAGCCCCGTCCGGCCCGGACGGGGAAGAGATTTTTTTGACCACAGATGGGCACCGATGAACACGAAATCCGAGAATGCCCTCAGGTGCCGCCGAGAACCGGACGCGTTCTCCAACCTCCACCTTTTACCTTTTACCTTTTACCTTTTACTTTTCACCTTTTACTCCGTCCTTCCCCCCTCACCTCCCCGCCTCGAACTCGCGCAAAATCCCGGCAAGATGAAACCTCGCCTGGCGCCAGTTACGGCAGGGGCAGCGGAGGTGGAGGAAGATGCGCTGAAAGCGGCCGGGGAACTGGAATGCGGCGTTGGTTTTCACGGGCGGGTCGTCCTTTTCGATTGGACGACCTGCGCCGCGTAAACATTCACCTCAGCTCAAAAACGAGCAGACATACTGGCAGATTCCGTCCTTCACCCGGATCGTGAAGCCGGACTTGGCGGGGACTTCGAAGGCGGTGCCGGCGGCGTAGCTTGCTGTCGCTTCCTGACCATCCAGCACGACCTCGCAGGCGCCGTCGGTGATGGCCATTTCTTCCGCGGCGTCGGTGCCGAAGTGGTATTCGCCGGGATAGATCAGGCCGAGGGTCTTCTTGCTGCCGTCTCCGAAGAGGATGGAGTGGCTGACGACTTTGCCATCGAAATAGACGTTGGCTTTGGCGACGGCGGTGACGTTTTCGAAGTTCATGAAAAAGTTTCGAGGGTTCAGTTTTGGGTTTTCAGGGCACGGCTGGCCTGGGTCTTGAGACGGAGGGCGTTGAGACGGATGAAGCCGGTGGCGTCGTCCTGGTTGTAGGCGTGCTCGGCTCCACCTTCCATCGTCGCGACGGCTTCGTTGTAGAGACTGTTGGGCGAGCGGACGCCGGCGGCGATGACGTTGCCTTTGTAGAGCTTCAGGCGCACTTCGCCGCTGACATACTTCTGCGACTCGGTGACGAGGGCCTGGAGGGTCTCGCGCTCGGGGGCGAACCAGAAACCATTGTAGACGAGCTGCGCGTATTTGGGGATGAGCGAATCGCGCAACTGCATGACCTCGCGATCCATCGTGAGGCTTTCCATCTGGCGGTGGGCGCGGAGAAGGATGTAACCGCCCGGGGTCTCGTAGACGCCGCGGCTCTTCATGCCGACGAAGCGGTTCTCGACCATGTCGACACGGCCGATGCCGTTGCGACCGCCGAGGAGGTTGAGGACGCGCATGACGCCGTAGGGAGTGAAGAGGGTGTAGTCACCGGATTGACCCTGTGCTTTGACATCGCCGAGTTGGGCGAGGATTTCGGCGAGGCCTTCGTGGCGGATACCGATGCAGTTGCCTTTTTCGAAAAGAAGCTGGACGTATTCGGCGCGGTCGGGGGCCTCCTCGGGGGAAACGCTGAGGACATACATGTCGCGGTCGTCTTCGCCGGAGGGATCGTACCAGGGGTCCTCGAGGACTCCGCTCTCGAAGCTGATGTGGAGGAGGTTGCGGTCCATCGAGTAGGATTTCTTGATGGAGGCCTGCACGGGGATGTTGTGCTCGGCGGCGTAGGCGATCATCTCGGCGCGGCCGGGGAATTGATCGCGGAAGCGCTTCTGACGCCAGGGGGCGATGATCTGCACGCTGGGAGCGAGGGAGGCGGCGGAGAGCTCGAAGCGGACCTGGTCGTTGCCCTTGCCGGTGGCACCGTGGGCGATGGCGTCGGCGCCGTGTTCGAGGGCAGCCTCGACCATGCCGGCGGAGATGCAGGGACGGGCGATGGAGGTGCCGAGGAGGTACTGCCCCTCGTAGATGGCGTTCGCCTGGAGCATGGGGAAGATGTAATCGGCGGCGAAGGTCTCCTTGAGGTCGCCGATGATACATTTCGAGGCACCGGTCTTGAGCGCTTTTTCCTCGAGGCCGTCGAGTTCCTCGGCCTGGCCGACGTCGGCGCAGTAGGCGATGACTTCGGCCTGGTAGGTGTCCTTGAGCCAGGTCAGGAGGACGGAGGTGTCGAGACCGCCGGAGTAGGCGACGAGGATTTTTTTGACGTTTTCGCTCATGAAAAAGGGGCCCGGAGACGGGGCGGCAGTTTACGTCCGGCGGATCGGCTTGCAACGCTCATTTCCTCGTCCGGACCGGCTTCTTCCGGTCGGGAAAGAGGGTGCGGCAGATCCCGCAGACGGTGCCGTCGCAGCTGCGGGCGGTGCAGTGCTCGCGGCCGTAGAAGATGATGCGGAGGTGGAGGGCATTCCACTCTTCGCGGGGGAAACCACGCTTCAGGTCACGCTCGGTCTCGACAACGTTTTTGCCGCTGGTCAGCTTCCAGCGCTGGGCGAGTCGGTGGATGTGGGTGTCGACGGGAAAGGCGGGCACACCGAAGGCCTGGCTCATGACGACGGAGGCGGTCTTGTGCCCGACGCCGGGGAGGGCCTCGAGCGCTGCAAAATCGGCGGGGACCTCCCCGCCGTACTGCTCGACAAGGATCTTCGACAGCTCGGAAATGGCGGCGGATTTCCGGGGAGAGAGACCGCAGGGTTTGATGATCTCGCGGATGCTCTCGACCGGCACCTTGGCCATGGCGCCAGGATGGTCGGCGAGGGCGAAGAGCTTCGGCGTGATCTGGTTCACCCGAGCGTCGGTGCACTGAGCCGAGAGGAGCACCGCGATGAGCAAAGTGTAGGGATCGCGATGATCGAGCGGGATGGGCGTTTCCGGATAAGCCTCGGCAAGGTGGTCGGCGATGAAGCGGAAACGTTCGGCTTTCGTCATGTCCGGGCGAGGGGCCGGCGGGAGGAGGGATTGCGAAACCCGCAACGGGCCGATCAGGCGCGCCGCCCGGAAGGTGTGCCGATCTGGCCGTTGGCGGCTTTCTCCTCGATCTCGTGGAGCATCTCGCGGACGTGATCGGCATGGCGGACGTTCTTGCGCTCGTCGAGGATGCGGCGGCTCTCCTCGAAGGAGCCCCACTCGATGACGCGGATGGGCACGTTGCGGACACCCCAGTTGTTCATCGTCCCTTTTTCGGGTTTGTAGATGTCGATGGTCTCGGTGCCGACGAGGGCGCTGCCGTAGTCGTCGACGACATATTCATAGGGCAGACCTTCGATCTTGAAACGGGTGCCGAGCGGATACTTTGACCAGTCCGCCGCGGCGCTGCGGACCTGTGAGCCATACTGGAGGGTGTTTCCGGCGGCACTCTTCCGACCATACTGGAGGTGATCGGATTCGCTGTGCGTGTAGGCGGTGGTCCGGACCATCATGATCTGATTGGTGGGCCGGTTCTCAACCGGGGTCCGGGGAACCGAAGAGAGTAACACCGGATTCGCCGCCGGTTTGGGTTTGGGAATGGCGACCGGATCGATCACGGGGGCCGGGGCGGTGGTGGCAGGCACCCCGACGATCTGCGGTGCCGGCAGGGCGCCGGCTTCGGGTGCGGTGCCAGCGGGTGTGGCGGTCGGGACCGCGGTGGCCGCCAAGGGCGCGGTGGCTCCGGGATTCACAGGCGCGGCTCCGACTTTCAGGGTATCAGCAGCGTTTTGCTCCTCGGCGATCTGGGCGACCGCCTTGATGTTCTGATTCGACAGCGCGGTCAGGTTGTTGGTCCCGGCGCAGCCAACCATCCCCAGAGCGCCGGCGAAGGCAAGCAGGATCAAGGGAATGCGGGCTGGAACAGCGGCGTCTTGCATGGGCGCGAAGCTCGATTGGTACTAGCGATTTTCGGAGCAAAGTCAAACTCCGGAGCACTCCCGGGAATGACGATCGTTCAAATATTTAAAAAGTCCTGAACTTTTTTCAGCACCGGTCACGTGGACCCGAACGCCTAACAACGATGGGGAAACCGCGGTCCTTAGGGTCATTTTTGGGGAAGCGTGAAAAGCCGTTTTCCACCGGCCGCCAGGGCGTGGAGCTCGACCCCGCTCTCGCCATGCCGCAATTCCAGGGGCCCCTCTGCTCCGACCTCGTAGAGCGGGATCCCCCGAGCCGTGAGATGTTGGCGGAGCGAGGGCGGAATCTGCTCCGAGGCGGGGAACTCCGCGTGGGACGAGATCACCAGCCGGGGATTGACGGCATCGACAAAGGCGGAAAGGCCGGAGACCCCTTCCCTCGCCTGGCCGCGGATCCAGACATCGGAGGCCAGGCTGGCACCGCTCTCGAGGAGGATTTTTTCGGTGTCGAATCCACTGTCCGAGGTGAGGAGCAGGGAAAACGCTCCCAACTCGAGCCGCATGACGATGGCGCGATCGTCCGCGAGCCGCCCCGGCGCAGCGGGATCGGGATGGAGCACGCGGATGCGGAGCCCCTCGCCCGGCTCGATGAGGGAGCCGCGCTGCAAGGTGATCTTGCGGATCCCGAGCCGGTCCGCCGTGGCAGTAATGTCAGGATGAGAAGGCGAGCGGTTTTCGAGCACGGACTCGAAGAACAAGGCCGGGCGGAACTGCTGCATCAGCGGCACCGCGCCGCCGAGGTGACCCTGGTCGCCGTGGGTCAGCAACAGCGCGTCGATGCGGTTGACGCCACGGCTGCGCATCAGCGGAAGCACCTGCGACGCATAGCTGCGCTCGCTGCCCGCGTCGATCATCCAGCGCCGCGGCGGGCCCGCTTCCGTCCGCAGCTCGAGCAGGATCGCCGCGTCGCCCCGGTCCCCCATCACGGTCAGAACCGCATCGTCGACGATGGAGCCTTTCGCCCCCGGCGCGCCGGTGTTCACGGTCGCTCCTGGCAGGGAAGAGAACCACTGGGCGAGGGTGGTCAGGATCAGGGCGAGCATTGTGTTGAGCCGGTTGGTCCAAGCCGCGAGGAATCCGAGCTGCAGCCCTGATGCGGAGAGCGAAAATGCCGCGAAACCGATGATCCACGAAGCGAAGGGCACCATGAGGAGGTTGGCGACGATGCCGACCGGCGAAACGCTCTGAAAATGCCAGGAGAGCAGCCCGGCCGAGCCCAGCCACGAAGCCAGCGAGACCCCGAGCGCGACGGCGAATCCGTGCGCCGCCTTGTCGGCCACCCGCCGCACGGGGCGGATCAGGCTGCGCGGTAAAAAGGGATCGCTGACCAGCGGAGCGGAGATGGCTTCGCTCCATCGTTTCGCAAAGCAGGCGATGAAAAACAAGACGACGAAGGTCAGTTGAAAACCCGGGAGGAACAACTGCTGCGGGTCCCAGGCGAAGAGAAGCAGGGCCGCGAAACCGAGGCTGTTGAGCAGCCGGCCTTGCTCCCTCAGGGAATAACCCGCCAGCATCACCGAGGCCATCAGCGCCGCGCGCACCGCGGAGGGGCTCAATCCGGTCAACACGGCGTAGAGGCCCAGGAGCAGCAGGATCACGGGCACGGCCCTCGCTTTCGAGACCCGCAGGATGCGGAAGACCGCCAGCAAGATCCCCGCGACGATGGCTACATTCAGACCGGAGACCGCAAAGAGATGCATCGTGCCACTGGTGCGGAAAAACTCCTCAAGATCCTCGGGCGATTGCTCGCGCGCGCCGAGCGCCATCGAGGCGACGAGTCTGGCGTAGGGCTCAAGGTCCGATGGCACGCCGAGGAGCAGGGAGGACTCCATCCACGTCCGCACGCCCCTCACCGCCCCGATCAGGATGCTGCCGGATCGCCCTGACAAAAGCTCAAAGCGATCACCGTCGCGGACCTCGAGTTTCCCCAGCGAACCGAGGCTGCGGTAGTAAAACTCGCGGGCATCGAACCCTCCCGGAACCACCGGTCCCTCGTGGGGCAGCAGCCGCCCGGAAAACCGGACCCGACTGCCGTAAGCGAGATCCTTGGCCGCCTTTTGGATCCACGCGGGCATGCGCTGATCACAATCGAAGGAACGCCCCCCGATCTCGATTTTGGTGATGCGGACGGTCGTGAGCACGGAACGTTCTCCGGCCTCGATCGTTCCATCGATCCATCCCTCCCCGGCGACTGCGGTCTGGCCACCGGCCCGCAGCGTTTCCGCCAAGGGAAACGAGTCGATTCGATCGAGTCGCGCCTCGTGTCGCCAAGCGGCCAGCAGGATCGCAAGACCGCAAGCCCAGGCGATCAAGGCGACCCCGCGGCTTCGCTTCAGCAGGAGTGCTCCCAACGCGATGCTCCCGATCCCGAACCCCCAAAGGGACGCGGCACGATCCGCATCCGTCAGGCCGATTCCGAGTGCGGCGCAGCCTGCCATCCACAGCAAGGGCACCCGACGCAAACCATGGGCGGCCCACCGTAACAGGGAAGGCCCGGCTCCGATCGACGCTTGGAGGGAATGGCGCGGCAACTTCACAAATTGCAAAATTTGAAGTTGGCAAGGATGAGGGACCGGATAACATTGCCCGCCCTGCGGAATTTCCGCGAGGACATCCCGAAATGGGTTTCAATTTGTTTTAGGTTTCTAAAAAATTATTGAAACTTTTATAATTTCTGGGATGATATGCGAACGCGGGCAATCGCGGGTATAGCTTAGTGGTAAAGCCCTAGCCTTCCAAGCTAGTTATGTGGGTTCGATTCCCACTACCCGCTCCAGCCCGGAGCGGTTCATGAAGTTCGCATTTCCATTCCTCTGCGCACTGGCGCTATCCCTGTCCGGGGCGGTGGAGCTGTGCGCCTCCGAGGAAGCCGAGAGTTCCGAGGCGGCGATCATGACCCTGATGGCCGGCTTCGAGGCGCACCCCGATCAAGCCGCCGTGCTCTTCCAAGATTCGCTCCAGACCAATCCGGAATGCCGCTACGACCTTTTCCTCGTCGCCATGCGATCCCTGCAGGTCGACGCACCGATGTTGAAGCGCCTGATCTACACGGCCCGCACCGAGTTTCCCGACGACGATGCTCTCTTCGCCGAAGCAGCCCTCGAAGCCGCCCCCGACCGGGCCGCCGAGATCCGCGAAGCCTTTGGCGCGACGCCCGATCAAATGACGCTGGCTCTCGCCCATCCCGAGATGCTCGTCGCCCCGCCCGCCGCCTCGACCTCCGCGGAAGAGGCCCGACGCCTCGACGAGGAGATCCGCGAAGCGATGGCCCGCGCCGCCGCGAAGGTGGAAGGCCGCGCTTGGCCTGAGCAACAGGTGCCTGAGGCCCCGAGTCACTTTAGGAAATCCGACGAGATCCGCGTCGCGCGCCATTCCCACCCGATCGATGAATCGACCCTCTATAATCACCTCCCCGTCGATCGCGAGGACGAGCGGGCGGTGACTCCGGGACCGGTCGCAATCGACGATCATTGGAAGCCCGCCTCCAAACTGCGTCTGGATGAATCCAAATTCGCAAAACCCGTGGCAGAAGAGGGCGCCAGCCGCGCTCCCCTCGATGCCAAGATCAAGGAGATGAGTCCCTCCGGCTCCGTCGGCTTGCCGAAGCGTCCCCTGCTCCGCTCCAGCGTGTATTTCATTCCCCCACCCTCCGGTCGCTACGAGTCGACCATCGATCACGAGAGCGGCGAGATAGCTCCCCCACAGCTCATCATCCAGCCGCAGTCGACCTCGCCGTCGCGGCCGAAGTGATCAGAGCTTGGCGGGATCAAAAGGCGTGGACGGCGCCTGTTCTCGAGCCTTTCCCGCGAACTTCGCCCGCAGATCGCGCATCAAGGATTCCAGTTCCGGCGTGGCGGAGGCGGCGAGGTTGTTGAACTCCCCCGGATCTGCCACGTGATCGTAGAGCTCGCGGCCGGCGTCGCCTCCGTTCCACTCGGTGTAGCGCCAGCGTTCCGTGCGCACGCTGCGACCCATCACCGGGGCCGACAGACGATCATCGGCGGGACGCAAGATCTGGGTGATCGCGGCACCCTCGTGGGCGGAGGCAGGATCATGCAGCAGCGGCAGCAGACTGCGCCCTTCCAAGCCGACCGGCACCTCGATCCCCGCCGCCTCGACCATGGTGGGATACAGATCGATGAACTCGACAACCCGTTCACAGGCCCGCCCGTTCCCGCCCGCGCCGGGCACCCGGATCAGCAAAGGTGCGCGGGTCGCCTCCTCGAACAGGGTGCGCTTCTGCCAGATTCCGCCGTGCTCGCCGAGGTGATAACCGTGATCGCTCCAGAAGACGACGATGGTTTCCTCCTCCAACTCCAGCTCCACGAGCGCATCGAGGAGGCGGCCCACCTGCGCATCGACGAAGGACACGCTCGCATGATAAGCTTGGAGGGCCTGGAGCAGGATGGGCTCGGGCAGGCCATAGTGGGGTACAGGATTGTTGTGGGCGAAGGCCGCCACCGGGATGTCGTCGCGATCGCCGCGCGGGGTCATCGGCAAGCGCATCGATGCGAGCGGATGCAGATCGAAATAACGACGCGGCGCGACAAAGGGTGTGTGGGGACGGAAAAATCCCGCGGCGATGAAAAAGGGGCCGTCACGATGTTCCCCCATCAGCCGGATGACCTCGGTCGCGACCCTTCCATCGGTCTGCTCCTCGTCCTCCCCCTCCCCGGCGAGCCAGCTCAGCGACGCGCTGATCTTGCGATGCGGTTCGGCATTGAATACGAGCGCTTCGTCGGCCTTGTCGCGGCCTTTGGGGTTCACGGTCTCCTGCCAGGAATCCGCGTCGTCCAATCCCGCGGTGCCGATGCCCGCGGGCACGTCGTAATGGTAGATCTTGCCGACCCGCGCGGTGAAGTAACCCGCCTTCGCAAAGGCCTGCGGCAGCGTCACCACGTCAGGGAGCGCCTCGCGAAAGTGCCGCTCGAGATCGTAGACCTGGGTCGTGTCGGGACGACGCCCCGTCATCAGGCTGGCCCTCGCGGGATTGCAAAGCGGGATCTGATGGTAGGCGCGGGCGAAACGCACCCCGGTCGCCGCGAGCCGGTCGAGCTGCGGCGTCCGCGCCACCGGATCGCCGTAGCACCCGAGCGCGGTGTTGAGATCATCGGCGGCGATGAAAAGCACGTTCGGCGCAGCCCACAGCGATGCGTTTGTCAGGATGGCCGCGAGACCCAAGAGGGTAAGCTTCGTCATCCAAGAGGGTCTGGTCACTCTCCCGCCGCGGCTTGAACAAAGGCCTCGATCAGTTTGGCCTGGGTCTGGTCGTCCGGCATCATCTTCTCCGGATGCCACTGCACCCCGATCAGGAAGCGGTCCGGATCGGTCGATTCCGTCGCCTCGACCACGCCGTCGGGCGACACCGCCACAGCCCGCAGGCCCTCACCTAGCCCCGCCGGATCGACCGCCTGGTGGTGGAAGGAGTTCACCTCGATCTCCTCTCCGCCGAAGATCGCGGCGAGCCGGGAGCCCGGCTCCAGCTTCACCGGATGATTCGTGTCGCGATGGTTGCCGCCGATCTCCGTGGGGATGTCCTGCACCAGCGAGCCACCTTTGGCCACGTTGATCCACTGGCTGCCGAGACAGATGCCGAGCAAAGGTTTGTCGGTCTTCGCGATCCACGCGTGGATCAGCTCCTTTTCAAAGGTGAAGCGATCCTCGTCGAGGATCTCTACCGATTCGTGGGTTTCCTCGCCGTATTCCGAAGGCGGGATGTCGGCGCCACCAGGCATCAGCAGGCCATCGAGCATCTCGAGGTACTGTGGCACCATGGCGGCATTTCCCTCCGCGTTCGGCAGCACCACCGGGATGCCCCCGCTCTCGCGTACCGCGCGGGCGTAATTTTCACCGGTGAGGCTGGCGATGCCGATCAAAGGGGCCCGCTTTGACGCTGCGGAGGGGTCCGGACGGCTCCCCCGACCGATCCAAAAACCGAGCGCACCGGCCACCAGCAGGACCACCGCCCCGGCGAGGATATTTCGTTCGTGAGCTTTCATCCGGCGCAGGTTACCCGGACCCGCGGGCGAAGTCGAGCCCTTCTCCAGCCCGGCATTATGACAGGCAAAGCAGTGGCGAAACCGGCACATCCCGATTAACCTTGCCACCCCCCACGGACCGCATGAGTTCCCTCGGACAAATTGAAAGCCGCTTCGCCACCATCGCCACGCCGGAAAATCCTTTCGTGTTCCGCAGCGGCGAGCGGCTCGATCATGTCGAGATCGCCTACGAAACCTATGGCGAACTGAACGAGGACAAAAGCAACGCGATCCTGCTCTTCCACGCCTTCTCCGGCAGCCAGCACGCGGCTGGCCTCAATCCCGGCACCGGGACCAATCCCTACTGGACCCAGGAATGTGTGGCCGGCTGGTGGGAACCCTTCATCGGCCCAGGCAAGGCCCTCGACACCGACCAATACCACGTCATCTGCGCGAACTACCTCGGCGGCTGCTACGGCTCGACCGGACCGTCCTCGATCGATCCTGCCACCGGCGAGCGTTATGGAGCGGCCTTCCCCCACGTCGCCGTCACCGACATCGTCCGCAGTCAGGCCCTGCTACTCGACCAACTCGACATCCACCAGCTCCTCGCCGTGGTCGGGCCTTCCACCGGCGGTCTCAGCGCGGTGACCTTCGCCACGACCTATCCGGAGCGCGTCCGGCTTGTCATCCCCATCGCCACCGGGGTGCGCACGACCGTGCTCAACCGCATCATCCTGCTCGAGCAGATCCTCGCCATCGAGAACGATCCCCGCTTCCGATCCGGCGCCTACTACGAGACCGGAGCCCCTGAGACCGGACTCGCCCTCGCCCGGATGATCAGCCACAAGACCTTCGTCCACCTCGATGCGATCGAGCGACGCGCCAGCCACGACGTGATCCACCCCGAGGATCGTTTTTCCTGGTACGAGGCCCACGACCACGTCGAGAGCTACATGCTCCATCAGGGGAAAAAATTCACCGCCCGCTTCGACGCCAACACCTACCTGCGCATCTGCGAGGCCTGGAGCCGCTACGATCCCGTCGCCGAAGGTGGCGCCGCCGATTCTCTCGAGCTCTTCGGCCGCTCGCGCGATGCCGGGCACCAATATCTCGTCTTTTCCATCGACGAGGATTACTGCTTCTACCCCGAGGAACAGGCCGCCCTCGTCGACCACCTCAAGAAGGCCGAGGTGCCCCACCTTTTCCTCACGGTCCATTCGGAGAAGGGTCACGACTCCTTCCTGCTCGAGCCGCAGCTCTACACGCCGCACATCCAGGTGATGCTCCGCAACGCCAGCGAATCCGTCGCCGCGGGCTGAAATCTCCCGGTTGAACAAATCGAAGGGCTGCCCTAGGCTCGGCGCCATGGTCCGTCACAACGTTTATTTCTGGCTCGAACCTTCCCTCACGGAAGAACAAAAGAGCGCCTTCGAACAAGGTCTCGCCGCCCTCGGCGACATCGATGTCGTCAGCTCGGGTGCCTGGGCCAAGCCTGCCGCCACTCCGGTGCGCCCCGTCACACAGAACACCTTCGACTACCACCTCGTCCTCGAGTTTGAAAACGTCGACCAGCACAACGCCTATCAGGTCCACCCCGATCACGATGTCTTCGTGAAAAACTTCTCCCCTTGGTTCCGCGAGGTCCGCGTCTTCGACGCCGAGTTTTGAGACTGGCGCGCTTTTTCGCTTTTTTCGCTTAGACAAACGGCATCGTCCCCGCAAATTAACGCCAAAACCGGCCAGCGCATGTATCTCGAAATCCTCAATTCCTCGAAGGAAACACTCGATTACGAATTCCACGGGGATCCCTCCGACACCTCGCTCCTCGCGATCATCGGGCACGGCGTCACCGGCAACAAGGACCGCCCTTGGGCCGTCGCCCTCGCCACCGCCCTTGAAAAGGCAGGCTTCAACGCGCTGCGCTTCTCCTTCGCCGGCAACGGCAAGTCCGACGGCAAGTTCGAGGACTGCACGATCACGAAGGAAGTGAAGGACCTCAAGGCCATCGTCGATGCCGCCGAGGAGGAAGGTTACCACCGCATCTGCTACATCGGTCACAGCATGGGCGCCGCCGTCGGCGTGCTCGCCACCGCCAAGGACGAACGCATCGAGCTGCTCGTCTCCCTCTCCGGCATGGTCCACACCAAGGCTTTCGTCGAGCGCGAGTTCGGCGACCAGAAGCCCGGCAAGGGCTGCATGTGGGACAACAAGGACTGCCCCCTCTCCCAGGCCTTTGTCGATGATCTCACCAAGATCAACAACGTCCTCTCCAAGACCGAGAAGATCGAGGTCCCCTGGCTCATCGTCCACGGCGACGCCGACGACGTCGTGCCCGTCGCCGAAGGCCAGGAAATCTACGCCAGCGCCTACGAGCCGAAAGAGATCGTCATCCTCCCCGGTGTCGACCACGTCTACAGCGGCGACGGCGAAGCGGCCATGACCGAAGCGGTCGTCTCCTGGCTGAAGGGCCACCACAACTGAGCCCTTGAGCGCTCCACGGCAGGCCGGGATCGTGGGACTCGGCATGTCCGTCCTGGACCTCGTCCAGACCGTCGCAGCTTTTCCCGCCGAAGGCGGCGTCACCCGCGTGCTCGGCTCCACCCTGATGGGCGGCGGTCCCGTGCCCACCGCCCTCTGCGCCGCCGCGCGGATGGGAGCAACCTGCACCATCCTCGACCGGATCGGCGATGACTGGCGCGGCGATGCGATCTGCGACGATTATCGAAAGCACGGAGTCGATGGCGCCTTTCTCCAACGCGAGCCTGGCAAACGCAGCACCCTCGGCACCGTGCTGGTGCGGCAAAGCGACGGAGAGCGCCACCTGCTCTACGACGAGGGCGACTTCACCCCGCTCGAGTTTTCCGAGCTGCCCCGCTCCCTCCTCGAGACCTGCCGCATCCTCCACCTCAACGGCCGCCATTGGCCCGCCTGCCTCGAAGCCGCGGCCATCGTGAAAAAATCGGGCGGCCTCGTCTCCTTCGACGGTGGCGCCCATCGTTACGATCCGCGTCACGAGGCTCTGCTGCCCCGGGTCGATCTGCTCATCGTCGCCGCTGACTACGCCCGCAGCGCCACCGGCCTCGCGGACCCGCAGGAGCAACTCGAAGCTTTCGCCCGCCACGGAGCGCAAGTTGTCGGCATCACCGCCGGCGCTGAGGGCAGTTGGTTCCTTGCCGACGGCGAGAGCTTCCACCAGCCCGCGTTTCCCCTGACACAGGTCGTCGACACCACCGGTTGTGGCGATGTTTTCCACGGAGTCTTCCTCGCCGGCATCGCGCAAGGCCGCGAGATCAAGGATTGCGCCCGCCGTGCCAGCGCTGCCGCCGCGATCGCCGCCACTGCCCTGGGCGGACGCGGTTCCCTCCCCGATGAGCCGGAGCTCGAATCCTTCCTCGCCCGCTCTCCTTTCCCTTGAAGGACACGTGACAGCGAGTAGTCTGGCCAAGGTCACACCTCACAGCGCGCGAATAGCTCAGCGGTAGAGCATCTCGTTTACACCGAGGCGGTCGGGGGTTCGAATCCCTCTTCGCGCAGGGGGAGGCTCCGGGAATCCCTCGCCAAGATCCGCCCTCCGGGCTCACCCATGCCCCTCGAAATCGCCGACATCATCGACTTGGTCTCGGGCGAGGCATGGCAGGAGCGTTTTGACGAATCGGCCCTGATCCAGGGGGCGCGGCTGGTGTCGGGTCGGCAGGTCGATCAGGTGAGTGGATCATTCCTCGATGGTGGCGACGTCGAGTTGCGCGCGGTGGTCACGGAAAAAAGCGGCGCGGTTCAGCACCCTGTCTTGATCCTCTGGGAAGACGCACGCGGTCCGGCCTTCGAGGGCGAATGCGATTGCGGAGCAGGCACGAACTGCCGCCACGCCGCCGCGCTGCTGCTGCACCTCGCGAAGGGCAAAGGAGCCAGACTCGCCCGCGCTTTCGGTGAAGCGCCTCTCGCCGATCGCATGACCGGGACCGCTGCGCTGGACCTGCCACCGGTGGAGGCACCCAAGAGGGTTGAGTCGCCGACCGAACCCTCTTTCCTCCTCCGCGTGCGGGCGAGACCGGAGGGCGAACGCAGCGCCTGGCAGCCGGAGGTCTTCGCCGAGGCCTTTGCGATTTACAATGGGGTCCGCGTCCCCCTCGCTCCCTCCGGAGTGCTGCCTCCGCTCGTGACGGCGGAGCGCAAGATCGCCCGCGACCGGGCCGCCGAGACGACGGCACTGAACACGCTCTACGCGCTCGACCTCCAGCCCGGGGCGGAGGAGCCGCCGGCTTCGCTGCGCAAGTTGGAGCGTCCTGAAGCGGAGGGCACGCTCTGGGCTCCGGATGGGAAAAAATGGCCGCATCCCGAATTCTACTGGCAGCGATTCCGCCACGATGGTGTCGCCGCGCTGGAGCGGAGGCGTTGGGAAGTGCGCTTCGCCCCCGAGGTCGGGCATCGCCCGCTCGTGTTCCGCACCCAGGGCTGGAGCGCGGAAATCGTCGAGGAGGGCAAGGGCTGGTTCCACCTCTCGGCGGGTTTCGAGATCGATGGTGAATCCTTCGAGCTGCAACCCATCCTCGCGGCCTTGGTGAAAAACCGTTTCCTTGAAGTGACGGAGGGTCTGCCCGCGGGGCAGGAGTTTCTGATCTTCCTGCCGGATGGCCGCGGGCTGGTGCTGCCGGTGGGACGTTTCCGCCGCATCCTCACGACGCTGGGCGAGCTGATGGAGTTCAAGTTCGACGGGCGCGGACCGATCCGGCTCGGCAAGCTCGATGCCGCCCTGCTCGCGGGCGAGCTGGCCGACGACTCCCTGCCGCTGGAGGCTCCGCGCGACGTGATCGAGCTGGAGCAAAAGCTGCGCGACTTCGAGTCGATCGAACGGGTCGCGGTGCCGCCGGGGCTGCGGGCGGAGCTGCGCGATTATCAACGCGAAGGTTACCAGTGGATGCAGTTCCTGCTGAGCCACGGACTCCACGGCATCCTCGCCGACGACATGGGGCTGGGAAAAACGCTCCAGACCCTGACCCACCTGCTCGCCGAGATCGAATCTGGACGGAACGCCGGCAAAGCCTCGCTGGTAATCGCACCCACCAGCGTGGTGATGAACTGGCAACGCGAAGCCACGAAGTTCGCGCCCGGTCTGCGCGTGCTGGTGCTGCAGGGAGCGGAGCGGAAGTCGCACTTCCATCGGATCGGACGGCACGATCTGGTGCTGACCTCCTACGCCCTGCTTCATCGCGATCTTGATGCCTTGTTGGAACACGAGTTCCATCTCCTCATCCTCGACGAGGCCCAGCACATCAAAAATCCCGAGGCCCAGGTGACCCGGTCCGTCGCCTCGCTGCGCGCCTCGCACCGGCTCTGCCTCTCGGGCACCCCGGTGGAAAACCACCTCGGCGAACTCTGGAGCCTGATGGATTTCCTGATGCCGGGGTGGCTGGGCTCCCTCGAGAATTTCCGCAGCCATTGGCAGACTCCCATCGAGAAAAACGGCAACGAAGGCCGCCGCGCCGCCCTCGCCCGCCGGGTCGGCCCCCTCATCCTGCGCCGCACCAAACTCGACGTGGCCAAGGAACTGCCTCCCAAGACCGAAATCCTCCACGAGATCGAGATGGGCGAGGCGCAGAAGGACCTCTACGAGACGGTGCGCTCGACCATGGACAAGCAAGTGCGCCAGGCGCTGGCAATCCGGGGACAGCAGGCGCAGATTGTCTTTCTCGACGCCCTCCTCAAGCTGCGCCAGATCTGCTGCCATCCCCTGCTGCTCGGCGACGAACACGCCAACGCCGGATCGGCGAAATTCGATTTCCTGGTGGATTTGTTAGTCACCTTCCGCGAGGAGGGGCACCGTGTCCTGGTCTTCTCGCAGTTCACCAGCATGCTGGAACGGATCGAGGCGCACCTGATCGCGGAGGAGGTGCCTTATCTCAAGCTGACCGGTGCGACGAAGGACCGGCAGTCGCTGGTGGAGCGTTTCCAAGGCGGAGAGGGCGAGGTCTTCCTGATCTCGCTGAAAGCCGGCGGCACCGGTCTGACCCTGACCGGGGCGGACACGGTGATTCACTACGATCCTTGGTGGAATCCTGCCGCGGAGAACCAGGCCACCGACCGCGCCTACCGGATCGGGCAAGCCAAGCCGGTCTTCGTCCACAAGCTGATCTGCCGCAACACCGTGGAGGAACGCATCCAGTTGATGCAGGAGAAGAAGGATGACCTCGCCAGCGATCTGCTCTCCGGCGCGGCGACCGGGCTAAACCTGACGCCGGAGACCATGGCCGGCCTGCTCGGGGATTGATTTTTTGCCGTTGGCCCCGCCGCGGACCCGGTCTAGAGTCGACCGATGGCGGATGCTAACCAACTTGCCTCGGGGCTCGCGACCCTGTCGGAGATCCTGCGTCGTGACAAGCGGCGCGGCGCAAACAGCCTCGCCTGCGAGTCAGCCACGCTGGATCGGCTCCGCGCTTTGCCCGGGCAACTCCGTGATCTGCGACGCCGCGAAAGGATGCCTCCCCCAGTGGCAGAGGCCGGCCCCATCGCCGTCTGCGAGGACGCGCCGCCTCCGGCACCTCTCCTCGACGAAGCGGCGCGGCGGCAGGGATTGAACGCGATCTTCCGCCAGATCCGGGAAGCGGCCGTGCCTTCATCGCTGGGCACGGTCTTCGAAACGCTGGTGTTCGCCTCGGGCAATCCCATGGCCGACATCGTGTTCGTGGGCGAGGCCCCCGGTGCAGCGGAGGAAAAAGTGAAAAAGCCCTTCGTCGGTCCGGCTGGTCAGAAATTGGAGCAAATCCTGAAGGCGATGGGCTTGGGCCGGGACGAGGTCTACATCTCGAACATCGTCAAGTTTCGACCCAAGATCGACGACGGTCGCATGCAAGGTTCGCGGAACCGTCCCCCGACCATCGACGAGATGGCCGCCTGCCTGCCCTTCATCCGCGCTGAAATCGAGCTGGTCCGCCCCAAGGTGATCGTCGCGCTGGGCCGCACCGCCGCCGAGGGTTTGCTGGAGCACAGCGAGTCCATCGGGGCCGCCCGCACGAAGGTGCAGGACTTCGGCGGGATCCCCGTCATCGTGACCTACCACCCCAGCTTCCTGCTACGGCAGGGCAAGGAGGACGAAGCCGCGGAGAAAAAGGCCAAGCGCCTCGTCTGGGAGGACATGCTGCGCGTCATGGAGATCGCCGGACTGCCCATCTCGGACAAGCAGCGCGGCTTTTTCCGCTGAGCCCCGGACCTGATGAGCGATTCCGAGCCTGACAAAACCACCAACTCTCCGGAAAAGGGTTTCCGCTTCGGAACCGGCTTCTGGATTTTCCTGAGCGTGGTGGTGATCGTCGGCGGCGGGGTAGCCATGTATCTGGGAACCCTGAGGGAAAGCCGGAAAATCATCGAAACCCCGGTGAAAGCGGCGGTGGAATTGATCGAGACGCTGCGTCCCACGATCAACACCACGACCTTCACCGAGTGGCGCGATCTCTCCGTGAAACCGACCCGCGGCAACATTCTCGAAATCGCCAGGGCCGAGGCGACCGAGACCTTTTCGCGAACGAAAAATTTGACCTTCTTCGACCACGTCCTGCCCGGCAGCACGAACGTCTTCGAGATCTCGGTGCCGGCCACCTATCGTTACCACATCGATCTCGACGGCGAATGGAAGCTGACGACCGACGGTAGCCGTGTCATCGTCCGCGCGCCGCGGGTGATCCCATCCCTCCCGGTGGCCTTCGACACCGCCGGGATGAAGAAGATGACGAGCGCGGGCTGGGCGCGCTGGGACCTGCAGGAGGATCTCGACGCATTGGAGAAAGAAATCAGCGCCCGCCTCGCCGAGCGGGCCGCCTCGCCCGAATCGATCGCCGAAATCGAGGATGAAGCCCGCCTCGCGGTGGCGCGATTCGTCCGGACCTGGCTCCTCTCGGGCAATGCCTGGGGCGGGCAGGCGTTCACGGAGATCGTGGTTTTCTTCGAGGGTGAAGAGGAGACACCCGATGTGCTGCCGCCCATGCTGCGGGTGGAATCGCCCGTGCCGGTGTTGCCGTGAGCGATGGCTACTTTTTCGCCTCGGCGGCAGCCGCGTCCAGCGAAGCCATGAGGCGGTCACGCATCTCGCGGACGCGCAGGATGCTCTCGGACGCGGTCCCGGACCCGCCGCCGCCGAGGCTGGCGTTGGCGAAGGGATTGTTCGCACCGAGTTGCTTCCACGGTCCCTCCGGCACCTCGTCAATGTCGACGAAACGCCAGTCCACGGTGCCGTAGCCGCTGCCGAACTCGAGATAGTCGCGCACCGCCGGCGAGACATCGAGCCCGGCGCCGCGGTTCATCTTCGTCTTGGGCCGGTTGTCGCCGAAGACATAGTCGGCATCATCGGTCTCGAAAGGCCCCACATCCTCCCACTGCGCGTAGCAGACCTTGTCACCCCGGCGGATCGCGATCCAACGCCCCTTCAGGACCGTGCGCCCGTTCCGGTAAAAGGCGTTGTCGAACCACGGCACCACGCTCCTGGCCTCTTCTTTCGTGCCGGTCCGGGTGATGTCGTTGTAGGGCAGGGCGAAATAAAAAGGGTTCTGCCCGGGCGTGAAGTCCTTCGGCAGGAAACCATCGCGGCCATCCGGATCGGGATCGTCGAAGCCTCCGTAGTTCGAAGTCCAGGCCCGGTCCCAGGCGCTGACCGTGTTCGGCACGGGATTGTTCGCCGTCGGGGTCTCGCCGATCCAGAACACGGTGGCGACGATGTCGAGCTTCCAGGGAAAACGCGTCAGGACCGTGCGGGGCTGGGAGGGAGCAAAAATCTTCGGCAGTCCGCTGCCCGGCGTCGCGGCCGACATCACCCCCGGCACCAGCACACCGGCCTTGCTGGCGAGCATGGGGATCTGGCTGGCAATCTGACCGCCCGGCACCGGGGCTGTCGTGGAGACACGGGAAATGCTGAGATTGCGGATCGAACTCGCTTGAAGCGGGCGCACTTCATCCGCGAGGGCCACCCACCCGGATGCCACCACCGCGCAACAAAGAACGAAAAAACGGGAGGAGAACGTCATCAAGTCCGGGAAGAGCCGCGAATTTTACCAAGAGGAACGCGAAACTGAAACGCAAAATTGGCAGAAATTCCAGTAATTTTATTAAGAGATCTTAATTATAGACCGGCCCGGAAAAGTTCTCAAACGTTTGTGAGATCGTGATCATCGCCGATCCGAAGAGGATCAGCCGATACACCCATCAGGAATTGAACCTGAACCTTCGGCTTCGGAGGCCGACGTAATATCCATTTTACTATGGGTGCCTTGGGAGAAGCCACCGCGCGGGCGGCTTCGGAGACGGGCGGGTAAGATGCGATCACCCGGGCGCTTGCGCAAGGCTGATTTGGGATTTGGGATTTCAGATTTGCGATTATGGTGGCGTCCGCACGTTTCGGGGAGATCCGGACGGCGCAATTCCATGGCTACAGGCAAACGCATCGTCATCAAAATCGGAACCGGCGTCCTCACGCGGAACGCGGGCGGGGGCATCCACCATGCCATGATCGCCCGCCTCGCCCAGGCCATCGCCGACATCCACGCCGCCGGTCACGAAGTGATCGTGGTCTCCTCCGGAGCGGTCGGAGCCGGGCTGGGCGCGTTCAGCCTCGAGCAGCGCCCCACCGAGATCGAGATGCTCCAGGCCTGCGCCGCCGCCGGCCAGGCCCGCCTGATGCACCTCTACGACAGCCAGTTCGGACACCATGGGCTGAAAGTCGCCCAGCTCCTCGTCACCCACGAGGATCTCCAGGACGAGCGCCGCGCCGGCAACGTGCTCGCCACGCTCAACACCATCCTGAAACACCGCGGCGTCGTGCCCATCCTCAACGAGAACGACTCGGTCGCCGTCTATGAGCTGAAAGTCGGTGACAACGACACCCTTTCCTCCATCGTCGCCCGCCTCGCCAAGGCCGACACGCTCATCCTTCTGACGAGCGTCGCCGGCCTGATGGGACCCGACGCGAAGTCGCCCGACGACATCATTCCCGAGGTCACCGACATCGAGTCGGCTTTCGCCCTCGTCCGCGATGAAAAAGGCGCTCTCTCCGTCGGCGGCATGGCCAGCAAGCTGCGGGCCGTCGAGGCCGCGATCAATGCGGGCATCGAGACGATGATCGCGAGCGGTCTGAACCCCGAACAGCTCCCCGCCCTCGTCGCCGGCGGCGGAGTGGCCACCCGTTTTCCCGCCCAGGCGGCGACCTCATGAGCGATCCGTCACCCGACCTCCGTGAAGAAATTCTCCGCATGGGCCAGCAGGCCCGGGCCGCGGCGCATGCCCTGACCCGGCTCAGCACCGCGGAGAAAAACACGATCCTTCTCGCGATGGCCGATGCCCTCGTCGCCGCCGAGCGGGAAATCCTCGCCGCCAACGCCCTCGACCTCGCCGCCGCCGACGAAGCCGGGCTCAGCGCGCCGATGAAGGACCGCCTCCGCCTCGATTCCAAACGCATCGCCGCGATGGCGGCAGGCATCCGCGAAGTGGCGGCCCTCCACGATCCCAGCGGAGAGATCCTCCGCGAGTGGACCCGACCCAACGGGCTCCGCCTCCAGAAAAAACGCACGCCCATCGGTGTGATCGGAATCATCTTCGAAAGCCGGCCCAACGTCACCGCCGACGCCGCGGTGCTCTGTTTCAAGACCGGCAACGCCACCATCCTGCGAGGCGGAAAGGAGGCGATCCACTCGAACCGCGCCATCGCCGCGGCCCTGCAGGAAGGCGGGGCGAAAGCAGGGCTGCCCGACCACAGCATCCAGCTCATCCCCTTCACCGATCGCGAGAGCGTGCGCCACCTCTGCGAGATGGACCGCCACCTCGACCTGCTCATCCCGCGCGGCGGCGCCAGCCTGATCGAGGCCGTGGTGAGCATGGCGCGCATGCCGGTGATCAAACACTACGACGGCATCTGTCACGTCTACGTCGACCAACAGGCCGACCTCGACATGGCCGAGGCCATCACGATCAATTCGAAGACGCAGAAACCCTCGGTCTGCAACGCCGCCGAGACCCTGCTGATCCATCGCGGGATCGCTGCCACCTTTGCCCCGCGGATCGCGAAAGCCCTCGCCGCCAAAGGCGTCGAAGTCCGGGGGGACGAGGATTTTCGTGCGCTCGCCGGTGACGGTATCGTTCCCGCGGTCGAGTCCGATTGGACCACCGAATACCTCGACCTGATCCTTTCGGCGAAAATCGTCGACGACCTCGACGCGGCCATCGCCCACATCAACCGCTACGGTTCCCACCACACCGACTCGATCGTCACTCGCGACGAAGCCGCCGCCGCGAAGTTCCAGCTCGAGGTCGACAGTGCCTGCGTGTTTTGGAATTGCTCGACCCGTTTCGCCGACGGCGGCGAGTTCGGCTTCGGCGCGGAGATCGGCATCAGCACCGACAAGCTCCACGCCCGTGGTCCCATGGCCCTCGAGGAACTCTGCAGCTACAAGTACCTCGTCTCGGGCGAGGGGCAGGTGAAGGGGTGAGCCTTCACTTCACTTCCGCCACAACCACTTCATCGAATCCGGGAAGATCGCGCCGCCGTGGTTGCCGTTGTGGGCGCCTTCGCCGAAGACGAAATCATAATCGTAGCCCGCGAACTTCAGCGCCGCTGCCATCTCCTGGTTGGCGAGGGGCCAGTTGCCGTGCTCGTTGTCGAGATCGTTCGAGCCGTCTTGGAGGAAGACACGGAGCGGCTTCTTCTCCGTCTTGCGGATCAGCGAGGGATAGACGTGCCCGCCGCGGATGTTCGTGAAGCTGCCGATCTGGCTGAGGACCTTGCGGAACAAATCGGGCCTCTCCCACGCGACAGTGAAGGCGCAGATCCCGCCCGAGCTCATCCCGCAGATGGCGCGTTGGTCCGGGTCATCGGTGAGGCGCAGGGTCTTGCCGACTTCGGCGAGGATCTCCTTCTCGAGAAACTCCGCATACTTCGCGTCGAGGGAATCATACTCGACCGAACGGTTGCTGCCCACGCCCTCGGGGGCCTTCCACCTCTGCGGCTCCTTCAGCTCCTCCGCGAACCAGCCCGGATTGATGAAGATCGCGATCATCACCGGCAGTTCTTTCGCCGCGATGAGGTTGTCGAGCACCACCGGGACCCGCACCTGCCCCTTTTCATCGACATAGGCATGTCCGTCCTGAAAGACCATCACCGCCGCCTTCTCCGTGCCCTGCGGATCGTACTGGGCCGGCACGTAGACGAAATACTCGCGGATCGTTTTCGGGAAGATCGTGCTCTTCCAGACGTGTTTCGTCACCGTGCCCTGCGGCACGCCCTCCTTGCGCTCGGACTCGGGGCCGAGGGGGTATTCCTTCGCTTTGGGAGCGTCCTCGGAAAACAGGGGAAGGGCGGACAACATCAGTCCGATCAGGGCGGGGAGTTTCATGGCGGGGATTGTGCCTCGTCCCGCCCGCGCGCACAAGCGTCACTTGAGCATCGCAAATCGAGACCGGAACGTTAAGGTATTCCGGTCTCAGACGACTCACTCCCACATGCGCACGCTCCGACTGTCCCTCCTCGCCCTCGCCGGTCTCTTGGCCGTCTCCGCCTCTGCCCAGTCGACTCCCGTGCGCGACAAAAACGTCGAGGCCCGGCTCGTCGCGAGCGTTTCCACGATCCAGCCCGGGATCCCCTTCACCCTCGGGCTCCAGTTTACCATTGATCCGACCTGGCACACCTACTGGGCCAATCCCGGTGACACCGGCATTCCCACCTCGCTGAATCTTACCCTCCCCGAGGGTTTCACGGCCGGGCCGCTCCAGTTTCCCGTGCCGAAAAAGTTCATCACCGATTACGGCTTCGGCGTGAAGGAGGCCGGCTTCGGCTACGAGACCACCGTGATCCATCCGATGACGATCACGCCACCCGCCACCCTGACACCCGGACAAAAGGTCAGTCTCTCGGGCAAGGCGGGCTGGCTCATGTGCGACCCCAACACCTGCGTCCCGGGCAAGGCCGATCTTTCCATCACCCTCGAGGTCGGTGCCGCCGCCGCGCCTTCGCCCGACGCCACCGCGATAAACGCCGCGGTGGCGAAACTTCCCCGGCCCGTCGCCGCGCCAATGAAGGCCGCGCTCGAGGGTACGAATGTCGTCCTCACCGCGACGATTCCGGCGGGATCCATCCCCGATGGCGCGAAACTCGCCTTTCATCCCCTCAAGAACCAGGTCCTCGATCCTTTCACCGATCCCACCGTCACGGTCGCCGGGGAAACAGTCACGATCTCGGGTCCAAAACACGAGTCCCTCACCACCGCGCCCGCTGACTTTGCCGGAGTCCTCGCGATCGAGCTTCCGGGGAAAAAGACCGGCTTCGAGCTTTCCACGAGCGGGGTCGCCGGATCCACCGCGCCCTCGCACAATCCTGACAAGACACCCGAACCCGCCTCGGCTACCACCACCGCTGAGGAACTCCCCTTCGGCGGCGGCCTGCTCGGCATCCTCCTCGCCGCCTTCCTCGGAGGCATCATCCTGAATGTCATGCCCTGCGTCTTTCCCGTGATCTCGCTGAAGGTCATGTCCTTCGTCGGACAGGCCGGCGAGGATCGGAAAAAAGTCCTCGGTCACTCCCTTGTCTTCGCCCTCGGCATCCTCGTCTTCTTCTGGCTGCTCACCATCCTGATGATCTTCCTCAAATCCGCCGGCGGCGGCGAGGTCGGCTGGGGAGCACAACTGCAATACCCCGGCGTCGTCATCGGCCTCATTTTCGTCATGGCCCTCGTCGCCATGAGCCTTTTCGGGGTCTTCGAGATCGGCACCTCCCTCACCGGTGTCGGCGGCAGCCTCGCCACGAAATCCGGCTACGCCGGCAGCTTCTGGAGCGGCGCCCTCGCCGTGCTGCTCGCCACGCCGTGCACCGCCCCGCTCATGGCTCCCGCGATCGGTTTCGCCCTTTCGCAATCAGCCCCGGTGATGTTCCTCGTCTTCACCACCCTCGGCCTCGGGCTCGCGGCACCTTATTTCCTCTTCGCGATCTTTCCGAAGCTGCTCGACGTCCTTCCCCGCCCCGGAGCCTGGATGGAGACCTTCAAGCAGTTCATGGGGTTCCCCATGCTCGCCGTCGTCGTCTGGCTGACCGGCGTCCTTTCGAAACAGCTCAATGTCGCCGGACTCCAGTGGGCTTTGGCCGCGGTCCTGTTGGTGGCCCTGTCAGGGTGGATTCTCGGACGCTTCTCCGGATTCGACCGCTCGCCAACCGCGCGGATGAAGGGCCGTCTCACCGCCCTGCTCGTCTTCCTCGTGGCCATCGGTGTCGCCTGGGACGCCACGCGGAAAACCGTCCCACCCAGCAGCGTCGACATCGCCGATGTCATCGCCATGCATCGGAAGGAAGGCAAACACGTCTTCGTCGACTTCACCGCCGAGTGGTGCGTCACCTGCAAGGTCAACAAACGCGTCTCGCTCAACACCGCGCCGGTCAAGGAGGCATTCAAGGCCAACAACATCGAGTTTGTCACCGCCGACTGGACCAACAAGGATCCCAGCATCACCAAACTTCTTGCCGAATTCGGCCGCGCCGGAGTGCCGTTTTATCTGCTCTATCCCGCGGATCCAGGCAAGGAGCCGATCCGTTTCGGGGATGGGTTGTTGACGCAGGGTGCGGTGCTGGAGGGGATCGGGAAGTTGTGATTCATTTCGGATTGAAGGCCCGGGCCAAGGAACGATCTCGGTCCCGACTTCGGACAGGAGAGTTGTTTATGCCCGAGCGTCTCGGATCAGGCGACGGCGAGCGCAAGACGTTGCTGACACGACAGATGGCCTTCGAGCCGTTGCCTGCATCCGTTTTGTTCGGCTTTCATGGCTTTCCTCCCTCGTCAACCTCATAGAAATCAAAGTATGTGAGGATGTCAGAGCGATGGCCCAGCCCATATTTCTCTTTGTATTCCTGCAAGTCAGTCGGCGGTGAATCAGTATCGCGCCAACCTCGCTTAATCATGTATTCGTTCCACACGTGAATCTCAACGTCTGACGGCCTCTTCCCTGTGGCGAAACACCATTCGAGAATCTCTTCGTCAGTCCCGCCCGCAGCGACCCTCTCGACCAAAGCCTCATAAGTCACGCCGAGAAACTGTACGCAACGATGATCGAAACCCAGCCCCATGTAAGGAAGGTAGTCATCTGGCAACTGGCTGCTGGCACGCAGGCGGATTTTTCTAAGCATGCGCGGAACCCAGACCAAGCCGCCGACTTTCTCGTATGGACTAACGAACATGAGATTTCTTGGCCTATCGTCAGGTCGCTGGCGACGGCGAAGCCGTTGCCAGACGACCCTTGATAGGCGTTCGATTTTTATCGTTCATCGTCGGGAATCGGCGGGTGGGGCCTTCGTGTCCAAGGAGCACCAACAAAAGGACGTAGCGCCTGCCAGCCCGGCTCAAGGTCCGCAATCGCGACGACTGTGGGGTCAAGACGAATAACCTCCTCTAATGATACAAGCATCGCATCCTCCATCAAGGCATCAGAGCTTCCGATAAACTGCCAACCGCAGTCATCCTCGTCGTGCGACACAAGTAAAATCGGCTCGGAACCATCCATGACTTGACGCATTGTGAAGGTCGCGCAATTGCTCGGCTGATCAAAGGGCCAGGGTGAAGGAAGTGAGTCCATTTTTCCGCCTACGTCAAAGCGCATGCACCCCTACCAGCGAGGGCGAGCGTCGATTACAGGGTTTGGGTAGTAGTTAAGGGAAACCATCGAAACAGAGCGGCTGGTAGGGGTTGTCATGGCGCGTCTTGTTGGGTATCCTGAATTCATAAACTAAGCGCAACACCCTGGGAAGGGAATTCCTCCCGGACCTGGAGTAAATTGCGCATGTCCTACAAACACCTGACAGAAGAGGAGCGATCGGAGATCGCTCAATTGAAAGCCGCTCGCTACAGCCTCCGGGAGATCGCAAAGCGGCTCCACAGAGCCCCCTCGACGATCTCCCGAGAAATCGCCCGCAACCGCTACCCGACCGACGGTTCCTACAAGGCCTGGCACGCCCAACGGATGTATCAAGGGCGGCGCAGGAGAGCTCGCCAAGGCTCGCGCTTCGAGGGGCTCGAGTGGATGGAGGTCGAAGCCCTGCTGCGGCAGGATTACAGCCCTGAACAGGTCTCCGGAAGGTTGAGGCTCGAAGGCTGCCTCCTCATCAGCCATGAGACCATTTACCGCCACATCTGGCGGGACAAGCACCGCGGAGGCACGCTCCATCAACACTTGCGGGGAGCACGCAAGCAACGGCGCAAAGGATACGGCAACTACGACTCACGCGGCCGCCTGGCAGGGAAACGACGGATCGAGGACCGCCCTGCCGAAGCCGAGGGGCGCACCGAGATCGGGCACTGGGAGGTGGACACCGTCCACGGAAAGGGACGGGGAAGCATTGCCACGATCGTGGATCGAGAGACCGGTTACGTACTCATTGGAAAGCTCACGGCTAGGACGGCCTCCGCGACGAATGCCCGGCTCCGGATGCTGATGGCGAAGCACCCCGGAAGCTTCACCACCGTCACTGCCGATAATGGATGCGAGTTCCACGCATACCGGGACCTGGAGGAACTCACCAGCGTGGAGTTTTACTTCGCCAACCCCTACCACTCCTGGGAGCGGGGAACTAACGAAAACACCAACGGATTGATCCGGCAGTATCTGCCGAAAGGCTGCTCCATGGATGATCTCTCCCAAGCCCGATGCAACGCGATCGCGAGGACGCTGAACCACCGACCCCGCAAACGGCATGGGTTCCGGACACCCGCGGAGCTCTTCGAGAAAACATATTGACGTTGCACTTCAGTCTTGAACCCGCGCTTCTTCATTCTCGTCGTAGATGCGGGTGTAGTTCTCAAACTCAGTGCCCCTGAGATCAGCTTCGATCACGGCCTTGGCGATCTCGAAATCAACAACAAAGCAGCAGACCTCCATCGTGCCGCTTCCGATGCTACCTCCGTCGCAGTTGCCGAGTCCCGTCCATCCGAGCGTCTCATTCATGCGATCCTGTAATCGATGTCTCTTCGCCACGTCCGCCTCGCAGCCCATTCCATCCACGGCATACTCGATCAGCAGGGTATACTCGTCCTCAATCTCGTCATAGCCCTGCTCCACTAGACGGTGGATCTCGGCCTGAATCTCAGTCTCGGCCTTCTTCAATAGCGTTGACTTGAGTTCCTTCGATTCTCCTTTGGTTCCAAGCTCGCCCCAGTGCACCGTGTGCACGCCATTGTTCTCCCAGGTCTCCCAGTAGTGTTTTCCGGTGTCGGTGAACTTGTAGAGTTTAAGCATGAGCGTGTTTTTCTTGGGCTAACGTCAGGCCGCTGGCAGGCGAAGCCTTGCCAGCCGACCCGTGTTAGCGGCGCTTGGTTTACCGGACATATGGCATATGCCAGTTCATTCCAATAAAGTATTCGATCGTCTCAGTATCGTCCGGGAAATCTGCAAGAAGCGACTCTCGAATCTGCGCTGATCCCGCCTCGAACTGCTTCTGGGTTAGTTGTGGGTGAAAGCTTGTTCCGTTCTGCTTCAACACTTTGCGTCCAAGCTCCTCTTGGCGTTCAAGGATTGCGAGAGCGTGGTCGAATGCTTCGCGAAGAAACTCGCGGGAATATTCCTTCGTGTCTTTTCGTCGCTTCAGAGCCCTGATCGCTGCGTCCATTGAGCCGTAGTAGCCGTGTGTTTTGAAGAAGTAAGCCCCCTCCGCACAGTTTCGTTCCAGGGAATTCATTTTCACCGCTAACGTTCAAGAGATGGCAGGCGAAGCCTTGCCATCCTCGTCGTGTTCTGTCCGGTTTGGGAGTTGTTTCACGATTGTCCGAAGGCGCATATCCAAAGTCCCCGTCTCCGCGAGAATCCTAAGGTCTCTGATCTGAATCCGCGAGCGCAAAAGTAATTCCGACCGTCGCTGAGAGATGTGAGGAAGCTCGATCGCTTCAGGACATGCCGCTGCGATGTGGACTCCCGAAAGATAATCCCTCAATCGTTCCTGATCCGTATCGTATCCACTTGTCCAAACGGCAAATCCATCTTGGTCGGCAATCGAAATCATCCGTCCGATTCCTTCGGTGATTCCCTTGAATATTTCTTCGGGCGAACTTCCGGCCGGAGCCGAAGACCCAATTCGGTCAAGAACATCGACACTGTGAGTGATCAACTTCAAAAGAACCTCCTGCGCACAAACCTTGAGAATCAGCGGATCCTCGCTCTCGATAACTCCAAGATGGTCCAAACGACACTGGAGGTGCCAAATATGCCTGTAGCCGATGAACTCGTCCCAGTGGTCCTCGAAGTCGTTCAGAAAGTCGCCTAGCTCGCATAGGTGCCACTCAGCTGTCCACTTTGGCAATTCGCACCCATTGAAGTAGAACGTGAATGGCCAGTCGCTGTCCGGGTAATCACTCACTTCTTTTTTAGACAGAACGACCCAAGCTCAGCGACCCGGCCCACGGGAGGCCACGATTGCAAACCACGACGCCATGCCGGGTTCGCTGCAGCGCATGGTTAGGCGTCAACATCGTCATCCTCTCTCAACGTCCTCAATGTCTGAAACCAAAAAATCCAAGTCCGCATCTGACTCGATGAGCCGCTGCCCAATCTTGGAGATGGCGTCTGCGCCGATAATCACGTCGCGAATCCGTCTGCCATCTCTCAATACGAGAGTGACGCGAACAGCACCATACGAGCACTCGGGGAACGACATGACCTTCGGGCCGAATCTGTCGGGCAATCTCGGATATGTGTTTTGAGTGCTCAATGTGTCTATCGCGCGGTGACGCCTAACGTAAAGCCCATGGAGGGCTGAAAGCCCTTCCATGACGCGGCTAGTTAGGCGTTGGTTTTGGTTCACGTTGTCGCGTCAAGGGGTCATCCACGGAGAAGAAGCCGTCATCCAGCACTTGAGCGTAGATACCGCCTGAGTGGGCGAGTCCCGCGAGAATGTCTTGGATGCCGACAAGCTTTGCAAGGTGCTGGCACGGTGGGCAAACTCGAACGCCCAAGAATAGTGCCGACCCGATCGAGAATGGTGTGTCAATGAGCTCTGAGAGTTCAATGCCCTCGGTAATGATATTGCGACGAGTCAGGCTAGGGTGAAGGTCGATGCCCGACGTCCGGAAGAAGCTCCAGAGTGACTCGATTTCGATTAGCGTCACGTCGCGAATCCCTTTTGATCTGGAATAGGATCCAGTGCCGAGGGCATAACGATCGCCACGAAGTCCTTTGCCCGAGACGGCTTCGGCCGTCAATACGGACTGCATTGGGCCTTCACGCTCACTGCCCACGTAAATTTCTTTTACTCGTGCGTTCAAAGGCAAGGTTTCAGTTTTTCGCCTAACGTCAATGTGGACACACCCGCTTTAGCGGGTTGTGTCCCACGGCTTGATAGGGCGACGGAAGTCCTGCCGCAAGCCGTGGGGGATTCGATAGGGTTATATCCGTCACCAAACAGAGTTCAAAGAAAAATCCTCTATCAAGTCGGGGTCTCGGAAGACAGCCAGATAAGGAAGAATCAAATCAAATTCGCGAGAAAGGTTAGAGTGAATAAACTAGTAAATAATACGATTCAGTTTTTAACACTAGGTCTGATTCCTCATTGGAGGGTTTCAGTCTTCTCTACGCAAGTTGAATGTGACGCAATCAACCTCCGTATGAGGGAAATTCGGCTCAAAGAATCTGTTAATAACTGTATAATTTAATCCATAAATTTCGACAACATCCCCCGGAGATGGAGGAAAAGGAACTTCAATGTATTTCAAGTTCGTGATGCCAGAATCATTTTCGCAGTTTATTTTAATAGTCATAATTAAATGAAAAATCCAAATTCAGAAAATTCCTGCCCTATCGTAGAGGCCGCTCGACCCGATCCCGGGGGCGCGGCTGCGAAGGCAGGATACACGAATCGGACCACGGAAGTCAATCAACTGCTGGCGGGGATCGGGTTGAGCGCGCCGTCTTGTTCTCGGCCCCCGATCGTCCCTCCGACGCCGCATCCGGAGTGGTCGATGTCTCCCCGTGTCTGATCCTGCGTCGGTCGGGCGCGATGGCTGGCGGTGCCCCGGAGTTTGTGGAGGATGGGCAATCCGGCGGAGCCTCGGTTCTGAAACCGTCTGGAATCTCTTCGGAGCCTCGGGCATCTGGCGGAGGATGGGAAATCCTTCCCCGAGAACGTCAATGTGGACGCACCCGCTTTAGCGGGTTGTATCCCACGGCTTGATAGGCTCCGGCGTTTGTTTCGCGGACAAGACCCACAAACAGGGTTTGATGTATCGTCACATCCTCTTAAGTTGAGGGTCAAATGGTATCTGGAACAGGAATTGAGGTTTCATCCCCGAATCTCAAAATTGCCTTGTATCCGAAATTTCGACCTGCCCCGCGCACCCGTAGGGTCGCTTCTTCCGTATATGATACCTCGAACAGATTGGGTAGCTCCTCCCGAGCTACAAGATACGTTGTGCCAATGTCCGAGAGACATGGCTTTGTTGATACGATCTTCGTCCCATTATGAAGATGTTCTAAGACAATGGCCTCGCAATGCAAAACGGGGGTTGTCGATCCCGAAGACAGACGAAGAATCTGCCTCTTTGTCCGATTTCGTAACGCTTTCGCTTCAGACGGGGAAATTTCAATCAGGGGGGAACTCATGGGTGGATAAATTTTCCGAGCCTATCGTCAAAGGCCATCGGACGGGCGGTAGCCCGTTCGATGCGCCGCCTTGTTCGCTTCCGTTGGCGTGACGCTGCAAAGTTCGGCGATCTTGAGGAACTCAGTGGGCGCTTCGCCTTCAAAATGCAGGTGGGTTCCGTCGGGATGCCTCCAGATTCCCGGAAACAATCGAGCGTCTTGGTGATAAACCATCAGCTCAAATTCTTTGCCTGATTGCTTGATGATGACCTTGTAGGTGTACGGTTGTGGAAATTTCGTTGGCAGCGACTCCTCTGGGTCCTGGTCGTATCTGGGAAAGCACGCCGAGAGGGATTCAGCAAGTGATGGCATCGCGATATGGCAAGTCGCATAGGGTGTCCCGTCGGGCCGGAGTCCAGAGATTATTGCCGTAATCTTCTCGTCTGAGTCTTCGGATTTCGGTTTATCTCCCGAAAAGATCGACTGAATCGTAAGCGTCAATTGATTGACCCCGTGGTCAGGCCGGAGGGGTGCCGGTAGATTCGCCGGATGCCTAAGAGGTCATTCCAACGAGTAGAGGCGAGCCGCGAGAAGCGTGCCGAGTGTGAGAGTGTCGAGTTTGCCGAGGTGGAGTTCACCGCCCCGGTCGTTCCGAGGCTGGTGATCCGCTTCAGCGACGGTCTTGCGATCCTCGTCGAGAACGAGCGTGCCGTCCCC
>JAYRWX010000011.1:0-1544 GCA_041917795.1 Verrucomicrobiales bacterium | reverse complement strand
GCGATGTCTTCGAAGGGCTAAAATGCGGCCTTGTTGGAAGGATTCGTCGCCATGTCATCTCTCCTCGCGGGCCTGAACGAGGCCCAGTTCGCCGCAGTCACCCTCCCCCCGCAGCCCGCCTTGATTCTCGCGGGAGCCGGCTCGGGAAAGACTCGGGTGCTGACTACGCGGATCGCTTGGTTGATCCAGACTGGTCAGGTGACGCCGCAGGGCATTTTGGCGGTGACGTTCACCAACAAGGCGGCACGAGAAATGTTGGCGCGGGTGACCGCAATGCTCCCTCTCGATCCCCGGGGACTGTGGATTGGCACTTTCCACGGATTGTGCAACCGTTTGTTGCGGACCCACTTTCGGGATGCCGGTTTGCCGCAGTTGTTCCAGATCCTGGATAGCGCCGACCAGCTTGCCGCGATCAAACGCCTCCTCAAGGTCCTGAACGTCAGCGATGAAAAATTTCCGCCTCGGGATCTGCAATATTTCATCAACGCTCAGAAGGAGGCCGGGCTGCGACCCCAGGCGGTCGAAGCTTGGGACGAATATTCCCGGCGCCGGGTGGCGTTGTATGCGGAGTACGAGGCCCAGTGCCAGCGCGAGGGTGTCGTCGATTTTGCCGAGCTCCTGCTGCGGACCTTTGAACTCCTCGAGCGCAATGAGCCCTTGCGGCTCCATTATCAGGCGCGCTTTCGGCACATTCTGGTGGATGAGTTCCAGGACACCAATCGGCTTCAATACCGGTGGTTGAAATGCCTGGCGGGGGGGCCGGAAAGTGGCGCGGCACTGTTCTGCGTCGGGGACGACGACCAGTCCATCTATGCTTTCCGTGGGGCGAATGTCGGAAATATGCGCACCTTCGAGCAGGAATTCCACGTCGAAACCATCATCCGGCTGGAGCAGAACTATCGTTCTGACGGCAACATTCTCCAGGCCGCCAACGCCCTCATCAGCCACAACCGTCATCGGCTCGGCAAGAACTTATGGACCGAGCAGGGGGACGGCGAGCCCATCCGCATCTTCGAGGCCTTTTCCGATGGTGATGAGGCCCGCTGGCTGGTGGAAGAAATGCAATCCTTGGTCGCTGACGGGATGGCGCGGCAGGATATGGCCGTGCTGTATCGCTCGAACGCCCAGTCCCGAGTGCTGGAGCACCAGCTCTTTTCAGCGGGAATTCCGTATCGCGTCTATGGCGGCCTGCGGTTCTTCGAGCGGCAGGAGATCAAGCACGCTTTGGCTTATCTCCGTCTCCTGGTCAATCCGGACGACGACACCGCCTTTTTGCGGGTGGTGAATTTTCCACCCCGCGGGATCGGGGCGCGCACCCTCGAGGTCCTCCAGGATGCGGCCCGGGTCGCCGGTTCGAGTCTGATACGCGCGGTGCCCGGTGTGGCGGGGAAGGGCGGGGCTCATCTCACCCAGTTCGTGGCTTTGCTCGAAGGCCTTCGTCGCCAGGGAGCTGGACTTTCCCTGGCTGACCAGATCGCGCAAGTGGTCTCCGGGGCGGGCCTGACGCTCCATTACCAAAAGGAGCGGGAAGGGCAGGAGCGTCT
>JAYRWX010000010.1:0-3882 GCA_041917795.1 Verrucomicrobiales bacterium | reverse complement strand
CGCGGCAGCACTTCTTCAGCGATCTTTCGACTCATCGGCATTCCTTTCGATTGCCGGTGTCATCCTTTTTGAGTCAACGACCTTTTCCAGCCCCTCCCTGCCAACCCACTCCGGTGTCAAAACTTTTGAGGCAACAGGTCGCGGCGGGATTTGTGCTTTCGAAGCCGGAGGAATGCTGCCATCTTGCGAACCTGATGAACCGCTCTTTGCTCAAGCTTTCCGCACTCGCCGCGTCCTTGTTCCTTTCCTCCTGCGGTAGCGAGGATGGGCCGGTGTCCCCGACGGTGAATCCGAGCAGCCCGGCAGCGCTGGGCCAGCAGGCAGCGGCTCCAGGCACCGTGCAGACGACTTATTCGGGGCTGAAGTATGAGGTGCTCCGAGCAGGCACTGGACCGCGCCCCTCGTCCTTCAGCCGGGTCAAGGTTCACTACCACGGCACCCTGCAGAACGGCACGGTTTTCGACAGCAGCGTCCAGCGGGGCCAGCCCGCGACTTTCGGTCTGGATCAGGTGATCGCCGGCTGGAAAGAGGGGATTCCGCTGATGCAGACGGGGGCCAAGTATCGCTTCACGGTCCCTCCCCATCTCGCCTACGGGGCCCGGGGCATGCCCCCGAAGATCGGTCCCAACGAGACCTTGATCTTCGAGGTCGAGCTGCTCGAGGTGCTTTATTGATCCCGTCGCCGGATCGGCAAGGAAAAGATTGATTCGCCGCCGCGCTTGCTCTATTCCTCGCTACGACTCACCAACCCACCGATTCATGAACCTGACTCGATTCCTTTTTGTAGCCGTTCCCGCACTCCTTCTGCTTTCTTCGTTCCAACCGGTGCAGGCCGGTCTTTTCAACCACTGCGAGTGCGTTGACGACTACAAACCGGCGAAGGGAGTCCTGAAGGTCTGGACCTGGCCGATCAAGACCGAGTGGGAGCAGCGCCAGCATTGCCTGCCCTGCGGTCGAAAGATCCCCTATCAAGTGAAGGTCATCACCTACCGCGAGCGCTACACCGACGGGACCCAGCGCACCTGGAAATGCGTCGTGGCCGGTTCGGAGGTCACCCTCGGGAAATAGAGGGGATCGTCGAGTCGGGTTCCTGCCCGGTGACGATGTGCCATTCTCCGAGTTGTTTCGCGGCGGATTGGAAACAGAGCGATCGGGCCGCGATCCGCTGGGATTTTTCAATGGCCCGGAAGTAGGCGTCGTCGTCGTGCAGGATGTGCTCGATGCGGTCGAAGACGCTCTTCATCCGGATGGTGCCATCGTCGCTGAACTCGGGGAACGCCATCTTTTCGATCGTCGAACTGCCTCCCGCACAGATCGTGCGCGCCAGCAGGCAGTCGCCGCCGACCTGACCCGGCACGGTGCTGCGGTCCATCTGGTAGATGAAACGATGCGAGGAGAGCAGCCGCATGTAGTCGGGATAGGGCAGGGTCGTCTCGATGATGTCGAGGCAGCCGGACGGGAAGGATTTGGCGAGTTCGCGAAGAATCAGCAGGCCGCGCCGTTTGTCGGAGTTGATGACCGTGACGCGGGGGATCTCGAATTCGTGGGCGAGCGAGGCGGCCCGGGCCACCGCGTGGATGTGGTTGCGCGCTTCGGTTTTGAACTCGCGGGTACCGATGAGGATGCCGCAACGCTCGGTGATGGGCGTTGAGAAATCCCAGGCTGGCAGATCAGTGGGATACGGGGTGGGGATGAATTTCAGCTTTCGCCAGAAATCCTCCTGCCGGATCGGGCCCACCCGTGGCGGCCACGCTAGTGTGGGGGAGAGGATACCATCGCATTCCACGAGGATCTCGCCGTAGGCCCGCAAGGCCTTGGGTGAGTTGAGCTGGCGCGAGATCTGGTTGTGGCTGCACTCCTTCCACGCCACGATCACGCGCAGCCCGGCCTGCTTGAGGCGTTTGACCGCCGCCAGGGTGATCCAGGTGCGGCGGCGGATCAGCACGAGGACGGCGGTGAATCGATCCCGGGCGGCGATGACGTCCTCGGTCGAGTCGTAAAAGGCACCGTGGGTCGCCGCGGCGAAGGCGTGGAAGTTGATCGGCGCGTGAATGCCCCGCTCGTATTTTTCGGCACCTCCAGAGTAGTCCAGATAGGGGTCGCGTCCCCTGGGATTGAGCACCGCGATGCACACCGGAGACTCGTAGAATTTGGCCATCAAAAAGCTGGGAGCGGGGAGCGCGGAACCGATGCGAATTTCCCGCGGAGGGGATCCCGAGAGCGACGATCGGGAAATGCGCGATACAGGATTTGAACCTGTGACCCCCACCGTGTCAAGGTGATGCTCTACCCCTGAGCTAACCGCGCGTTGTCCTTCAAAGACGGGAGTTTTCCCGGGAAGGGTCGCGAAATTACGCGTTCCGCGGAGCATCCGCAACTGGAATATTTCCCGCCTGCGGCGAGGCTGGAGGAGTGCTCGCCTTGCCACCCACGACCCGGCTGATCCGCTTGCCTTCCTCGCAGGGCGACCTCTTGCTGAGGGAATGGCCTGTCCCGCCCGGGATGCGTGGCACCGTCCTGATCCTGCATGGACTCGGCGATCATTCCGGATTCCACGACTGGGCCGCCGGACTCTTTGCCGAGCAAGGCTGGCGTTCGGTGGGCATCGATTGGCCGGGCAACGGCGGATCCCACGGGGTGCGGGGCGATCTGCCGAGGGTCGGGCAGGCCGGGGACATGATCTCGGAACTCTTGGACTTTCTTGATCTGTCTCCCGCCGGGATTCTCGCCCATTCCACGGGGGCCTTTTTTGTCCTGCCTTGGCTGGCATCGACCGGGTCGAGCCGCCATCGGCCGCAATGGCTCTGGCTGAGCTCGCCGCTGCTGCGCCCCTCGCACGGGCAACCGGCCGCCAAGATCATGGTCGCCCGCGCCGTGGCGCGCGTGTTCCCACGGCTCACGATCTCGAATGGCGTGCGGGCCCGGGATTGTTATCACGTGAGATCCGATTCGGTCGCGGAAACGGATTGGAAAGGCGAGGGTGGTCATCACCGGGTCGCCCTGGGCTTCGCCGCCGATCTCGTGGCCAATGAACCCGGGGTCGCGGACATCGGTGGGCGATTGCCCGGAGATCTCGCCGTGCTGCTGACCCAGGGCGCCGAGGATCGGATTTGCCCGCCCGGCTACGCCGCAAGCCTCTTCTCCCGGATCCCCGGCCCGAAAACCTTCGTCCTCGCGTCGGGTTCCAGGCACGAACCGCATCGAGAGCCCCATCGCACCGCCATGATTGCAGCGGCACGGACCTGGCTGGCTCGGCGCTGATCGGCGTCATTGTGATCGTGTCAGGATTTCGGGCGTCACCTGAGACGAAAATGTGGTGAGGGATTGACAGGTCGGCAGCTTTTTCAGAAACTGTCCGTCCATGTCACAAACAGACTTCTCCTTGATTGTATGCCTCCCTGGCGAGGCTCCCGCCCAACATCCGCTCGAGGGAGATGTGATCACCTTTGGTCGCAGTCCCGAAAACACCATTCAAATGCTCGTGGCCGAGGTTTCGGTGCGGCACGGCAGCGTCGTGCGCGATGGGGATGGTTTCCGTATCGTCGATCCCGGTTCGACCAACGGCACCTTGCTGAATGGTGCCAAGGTCGGCCCGGCGGGCGCCGCGCTCGGCCCGATGGACCGCCTCGTGATCGGCACGGTGGTGCCGGCGTTTTTTGTGCCTTCCGCGGTTCTCGCCGCCACACCCCTGGCAGATCTGGTGGCGTCGCTCCAGGCCGCCGCACCCGCTCCCACCGCCACGCCAAAGACTGCTCCGGTGGCGGTTGCCCAGGCCGCACCGGCCCCGGTGCGTGCCGCGGTCCCGGTATCCGCGCCCGCCGCGCCGGTCCAGCCCGGCGGCTCCACCGTCAAGCTCGACCAAGTCCGGGGTCCGGCACCGGT
>JAYRWX010000009.1:0-18028 GCA_041917795.1 Verrucomicrobiales bacterium | reverse complement strand
TGGATGGCGCCGGACTCGATCAACGATAGGGCAAAGGCGTTCTCCGCCTCCATCGTGGTGAGCCCAGTGGCGGCGCGGATGACGGCCTCGCGGATCTCCGGGGGCGGAGGGATAACGCCTGCGTTGGCGAGGAGCTGGTCGAGCAGTTCACCGAGCAGGTCGGGACCCGGCAGAGCCAGGTCGAGACGGGTGAGCTCGCGCTCCAGTTCCGGCGGCAGGGGTTTCCAGACGCCGAGGAGCAGGAGCAGTTTCCCGCTGGCCTTGGCGTGGCGGAGGGTGTCGCGCAGCTTGCGGACGAGGACCGGGTCGCGGTCCTCGAGCAGGGCGGCGAAGTCGCGCAGGAGCACGAGGCAGTCACCCTCGATGGCCTCTACCGCCTCGAGGGCGGCGACGGGATCGGGGCAGGTGCGCAGGGTGCCGCTGGCCGTGTCGACGAAGCCGGTGGTGAGGCTCCAGGCATGGAGGGGACGACACAGGGCTTCGGCCGCGGCTTTCACCTCGGCTTCGGCGCGGACCTCCTCGGTGGTGCAACAAAAAAGGCCGGCGTAACCGGCCCTCGCGTAGCGGATGAGTTGGTTTCTCATGCGAGTCAGGAGTTGGGATTCAGGAGCTGGAATGGTTGAAATGCTGACGTTCCCAGCGGAGGCAGCCTTCCCGGGAGGGATCGGTGAAGACCCGGTTCCCGGTGTAGTCGAAGACCTCCCACTGCTGGGTCGCGTCGTTGAATTCGATGTCGGAGGCGCGGACGATTTCGAGGGTGCCGATCTGCTTCAGATCGATGCGCTCGGTGTAGAGTCCGGCTCCGGTGCCGTCGGGGTTGAAATGCAGCATGTCAGGGATCTCGGGGATCATGTGGTTTGAGTGTCGGGGTTCTGTTGTTGGTTTTTCTGGCGGCGGTAGTAGTCGCGGGTGCGCTGCTTGCGGCCGACGGTGCCGAGGGATTCCTCGAGGAAGCGGGTGGCCTCCTCGCAGGTGCTGCCGGTGTAGCCGACGGCATCCAGGGTGATGGCGCCCTCGGGACTGATCCAGACGTCGATGCGTTCTTTCGAGCTCATGTCTGGCTGGGTTCAGGCGGCGAGGGTGAGTTTGATGGAGCCGTCGGTCTCCTGGCGCCGGGTCACGCGGAGCCGTTTCTTGGCGGCCTCGCGCATGGTCTTGTGGACGCCGTAGAGCTGGAGGAGGCGGCCGTAGTTCGGACCGACCTCGCGCTCGACGTGGCCGTTCCACCAGTCGGTGGTCAGTTCGTAGGGCTCGGTGCCATCGTTGGGATTGGCCCGGTTGGCGGCGATGTCGTAGGGACCCTTGAGTCGGACGACGAGTTCGCCGTGACGGGTGCTGTTGGCGAAGCCGCGGGCTTCGGTGTCGCGGAGCAGCTCCACGCCGAGTTCGGCGCAGGCATCGGCGAGGGCATCGACGTCGCGGATCTGGGTGAGGATGGTGGTGAAGTGGGACATGGCGTTTTTGTTCTGGGTTTGGGGTTGGTGGTTCTTCGTTCTGGACGGGAGCAAGCGGCGACCTGCCGTCTTGCTCTGGAAAGGGGAATGGGCTATTTTGGCCCTATGACTGAAGGCATTTCGATCGACCCGGCCGTGTGCCATGGGAAGCCGGTGATCAAGGGAACGAGGGTTCTCGTTTCCACGATCCTGGGCGCCCTCGCTGGAGGAGATTCCCACGAGGTGGTCGCGTCGGATTACTCGATCACTTCCGAGCAGATCGCGGCCGCCCTTCAGTTCGCCAGTGTCATGGCCGACTTCCAGGTCTCCGCCTATGATGCGGTGGCATGAGGTTTCTCCTCGACGAGAACTTCCCCAAGGCCGTGATTCCCGTCCTTGAGGCGATGGGGCACGAGGTGGAAGACTTCCGGGTTCTCGGGGCCATCGGTTCTCAAGACAGCGACATCGTCCGGCTGGCAAAAGAGCGTTCCGCTGTAATCCTCACGACCGACCGGGACTTTTTCCACACGCTCGGGCAGGACTTGCCGGGTCATTGCGGGATCATCGTCGTGGCGGTGAAGCAGCCGACCCGGGCCGCGATTCTTTCGAGGGTCGAATGGTTCATCGAACACATCGGCCTCCATCGGATTCAGGGCCGGGTGTTCCAGTTGCGCGACCGTGCCTGGATGGTCTACCCGTCGTTGGAGGATTGAACCCGACAGGGTTCGATAAGGAACCGAACCCTGTCGGGTGTGGTGGTTTTGTCGGGTGCTTCAGCCGGCGAGCTGGAGCTTCCGGCGGCCCATCTGGCCGAAGCGCTCCACGAGTTCGCGGGCATCCTGGCTCGCCAGCTCCCGGGCCTGGTCGCGGAGCTGGGTCAGTCCGGCTTCGAGACTGCGGGTGGCGGTGAGGTTGTTGCGGTAGTCTTCGGCGCTGCGGGTGAGCAGTTCACCGCGGACCCGTTCGAGCTGGCGTTCCATCTCGACGTCTCCGGCGAAGTTGAGCGACTTGAACTCGTCGATGAACTTCACGAGCCGGTTGAGGGTCTTCTGGTGAACGCCTTCGGTCTTGCCGGAGCGCATGCTGGAGAGCATCTCGTCGCAGAGCTGGGCGGTCTGGTGACGCAGCTCGGTGATGCACTCGCCAACGAACCCCTCCACTCCGGAACGGATCTGGCGGGCGGCGCTTTCGGCAGCCTCGCTGCGGGCGCGGCGGACCTCCTGCTGTTCGGCGAAGCTGACCAGTTCCATTCCGAGGGATTCGGGCACGGCGATCTGGAAGAGTTGCACCTCGAAGGCAAACTTCGGCTCGAGCTTCTCGCGGGCCGGAAACGACTCGGCGATCTGGGCAAAGAGGCAGGACGCCTCGTCGCGGGACCCGGCGAGATGACGGATGGCGATTTCCCATTCGGCGAGGGCCTCGTCCCGCAACTGCCGGTAGGCGGCGAGGAAGCTTTCCATGGCCCGGTGGAAGTGGCTGCGTTGGGCGTTGAGCTGTTCCTGCACGTCCACCAGCTTCCCGTTGGGCAGGAAGTGGCCGATGCCGCCGAGGAAGGGGAAGGTGCCCTGGTCGATGATGGCATGGGTGCGACCTTCGACGAGGGACAGTTCGGCCAGCGCTTCCTTGGGGAGGAGTTTCTTGTGGCCCAGGCTGACGAGCCGTTCGCTGACCTGGTCTGGGGAGAGGCCGAGGTCGGCGGGACTGAGCTTCTTGTGAAAGCGCGGATAACGCACGCTGGCGTTGATGAGGACGCCTTCCCGGGTGAGGACGGCGAGGAGGTCTTGGGATGAGTTCATGGGACGAAGGTTTTGCGGGGTTGAGGTTTTGAGGGATTCAGGTTGGAAAAGGAAAGGCCCGGGCTCCCTGTCTGGCGGTCGATCAGGGAACCCGGGCGGGGGCGGCGCGGTGGTTGCGGGGTTTTGTCAGGAGCCTTTGGTGGCCTCCTGCTTGCGGGTTCGCTGCATCCTCCGGAGCAGGCCGCGGATGCCGCCCAGCTCGCGCTTGATGCCGCTGCGCTGGGTGCGGGCCTCGTGGAGGGAGCGGCGCACGCCCTTGAGGGTCCGCCTGGCGCTGACGAGGGCTTCGTCGGCGTCGGCGACCTGTTGCCTCGCTTGGACGAGGGGATCGGTGGTTTTGCTTGGTGTGGTTGGTGGTGTGGGCTGGGTGCTTTTGTCAGGTTGGTCGGGCGATGGTGTGGGAACGACCTTCGGTTTTGGTGCGGGTGGGGAAGCGAACTGCTCCACCGCCGACGGCAGCTCGGGGCGCTCGATCCGATCGGGATCGATGGCCCGCACCGGCATGATGACCATGAGGTCGCCACCTCGGCTGAACTGCATCGAACTCATCCCGTCCCGCAACGCGACCTGCCCCAGCCCGTAGGCAGCGGCCTTGGCGAGGTATTGGCGGTCGAGGTAGACGGTGACGTCAGGTCCCTTCATCTCGCAGCGGTCCACGGGATGGAGGATCCAGGGTTCGTCGTTTTCACCGCGGGCGAGCAGTCCCAAATGACCCTTCTCGCAGTGCAGTCCGACGGGACGGTTGGCGAGCTGCCTGCCGGGAAGGCGGGGCAGCAAGCGCGTGATCGCCGCGAGGGCGGTTTCACTCAGCTGGATCGTGGTCGTGGACTCATGGGCCCCCGGAATGACCTGACGGTAGTTCGGATAGGGGCCCTCGAGGAGCCGCCCGGTCACGGACCAGTGATTGGACTGCATCAAGCCTTCCAGCCGGAAGACCTCCGCCCGGTGCTTGTCCTTGCCGAGACGCAGGGTCCAGGGCCGGGATTCGGCGAGCGGTTTCCAGCTCCACAGCGGATGATCCGGGAGGATCACCGAGTGATTTAGCGGCAGATGCATCGAGTTGCTCGAGAACAAATGCCGCCCATCGGTGCCGACGATGCGGTGGGCTTTTTCACCCGTGCCGCTGATGTCGAGGCAGGCGCTCCGCAAGACCGCACGGGTCGGATCATGCGAGGCGCAGGCGAAGGCCCGCAGCAGGCTGGTGACGACCGGTTCCGGCAGGGTCAGGCCGGGACTGCGCATGTTTGCAGTCTCGGGAAACTCGGCGACGGGCGGTGTCTTGGGGACCGGCCCCAGCGGGAGGAACTCGTCGGCGCCCAGGCCGTGGACGAGTTCGCGAAGCCGAGCCAGCGGCAGAAGGAAGGGCGCAAGGTCCTTCCCGACCGCGGCAGGCACGGTGATGCTCAGCGTCAGGTCGATGTCGGTGGCGGTGAGGCGCAGCGAAGCGGGTCCCACCGCCTCCACCTTCACGCAGCCGAGGACGGCGAGCGAAGGGCTACGGGGAATCAGTTTACCGAATCCGGGCAGCACCGCCTTCATATCGGCGGCGCGCATGGAGACGGGATGGGTTGTGGTGGTCATGGGATGAAGTTTGGGAGTTTGTCAGGGTTCGGTTTTCAGCCGGACTATTGATAGTAGTCCTCGTGCGGGTAGCCGCCCCGATGGGGGAGGCGTTTGCGGCGGAAGCGGCGGTAGACGACGAATCCGAGGTAGAGGACACCGAGGCTGATGACGACGGGGGGAAGGCCGGTGAGGACCCGGAAGACCTCGCCGAGGATGGCGCCGAGCCAATGGCTCGACCGGGCGATCTGTTCGAGCACCTGTGCCACGGGGGGCAGCAGGAGCACTCCAGCGCTGGTGAGCACGATGGAGAGGAACAGGTTCAACCGCAGCCAGGCCCGGAGCCAACCGCTCGCACTGAGCCAATGTTCCAGCCGCGCCAGCGACCAGCCGATCACCTCGGCTCCCCGCTCGACCCAATGGTCGGGGGTGAGCTCGAGGTCCGGGACGGGTTCGGCGATCGGTTCCTGCTTCCAGAGCCTGCGGAGGTCCTGATAGTCGGGGAGTTCGCTGAAGGACTTCATGCGGGCGTCGGTTCGGGTTGGTCGGCGGAAGGAGTCACCGCTGCCTTTGGTTCCGACGGTTGCCGGAAGCGTTCCCGCTCGCGGCGCGCCCGGGATCCAAGGGCCGCTCCGCCGACGAGGGCGAAGACGGCCAGCACGAGGAGGAGGGCGGCGCTGGCCTGCCAGAACGCGACGCGGTCGGCGCTGGTTTTCCCGCCGGTGACGGAGGCCTTGAGGTCCTTGAACTGGACCTCGAGGGATTCATAGGCCTTCTCGCAGGCGGACTTCTTCTCGCCGAAGGGCAGCCAGGAGTCGCGTTTGCCGCAGCTCGTGGTGCCGAGGAGGAGCAGTCCCGCGAGGAGGACGGGGAGGATTCGGATGGGGTGGGGTTTCATGGGTGATGTGGGGTGTTGGTTTGGATTTGTTGGGTTGGGAAAGGAAAAGGCCGGACGACTCGCGGGGAGCCGGCCGGCCTTCGGGTGGGATGGATTGTTGGGGTTTTTGTTAGAGGAGTTGTTCACAGGCCGGAACGTCTCCGGCAGGCGATGAGGTGGTCGCACCAGGCGCAGTGCTGGCCGGGGGAGGGGATCCAGGCCTCGCGGGCGATGCCTTCGAGGTAGTCGTCGATGAGGAAGAACAGCTCGCTCTCCATCGCCGCCGACATGGGGCCGTAGGTGGAGACGATCACCTTGGGTTCCTTGGTCTTGACCAGGGTGTGCAGCTCGAAGCCGGTTTCCAATTCACCGGTGGCGCTGCGGTAGAGCAGGGCGTAACAGGCCAACTGGGTGGCGTGCTGCTGGGCGGCCATGCCGTCGCTGCTGGCCCTGGCCGCCGACTTGTAGTCGACGATCCGTCCTCCCGGCCGCACCAGATCCATGATGCCGTAGAGCGGTGGGATGCCTTCTCCCAGCGAACACTCGACCTCCACCTCGACGCCCTCGGGCTTTTCGTCCGGGGCGACGGGGCATTGGTCGAAGTAGGTTTCGAGCATGGACCAGGACTGGTCCCGGGCGATGACCTCGTCGCCGGGCTGTTTCCACGGGACGGGGATCGCCTCCGCGGCAGCCTCCTTCTCCCAGTGGTCGAAGAGGAACTCGCGGAGCTGGTCGCGGGTGAGCGGCTCCTCCTTCCACTTGGACCAGTTCCACCGGCACAGGACCGCATGGATCTGGCGGCCGAGGAACAGGGCCGGAGCCGTGGGCACGACGATGCGCTCAACGTAACGGTAGTAGAACTGGCGCCGGCAGGTTTGCCAGCACTTCAGACGCGAGGCGCTGAGGTAGGCGAGCAGGCCGGGACCGGTGGCGGGCGGGCCGGGTTGGGGGAGCGGGCGGATGAACGAAGGTGCGGTCAGCGCGGTGGCGGTGCTCATGCGGCACCTCCGTTCCCTGACCGGACGCTTGACCGGCGGCCCTTGCTTCCGTTGGAGCTTTCGGACTGACGCAGGCTTTCCGCCTCGCCGAGCAGGTCGGTGATGAGTCCGCTAGCACTGAGCTTGTTCAACTGCCGGGCGGGAAGCTGGAAGAGACGCTGGGCCCGCTCGTCGAGATCCTCCTCGGAGAGCTGAAGCTCGCGGGAGAGGTCGGTGAGGAGACGGCGCTGCCTGTCGGAGCATTGCCAGGAGCCGTTGCCGTTGACCGGAGCGGTCCCGCGGCGGGGCAGGGAGCCGTTGACATGGCGATTGCCGCTGCCATTTCCGTTGCCGTTCCCGTTTCCATTCGGGTGGCCGTTGTGGACGTTTCCGTTGGTGGTCGGCAGGGCTCGTTGGGTTTCGCCGTATCCATCGGCGGGCACGAAGCCCGTCTGCTGGATTTCGCGGTCGACGGCCTGCTGGAGCAGTTGGTAGAGCCGCGCGACTTCGCCCGGGACACGGTCGAGGTCGGTGAGTTCGGTCTGGATGCTGACGGAGAACTGGTGGGAGGAGAAGCCGGGCAGGCCGAGCTTCTTGCTGTAGTCACTGGTAAGGATGAGTGCCATGGGTCTCGTGGGGGCTGGGTTTGGGTTGGGAGTCGATCTCCCCCGAGCGCTGGGAACGGGGGAGGGTGGAGTTCAGCTCGGGCCATTCATGAGCCGCAGTCTCCCATCCCGGTGTGCCTTGGAGGCATTCGTGGAGGAGACCATTCACGAGGCGCGTCATCGGCAGGCGACGACGTTTGGCCTCGTGAAAGAGCGCGGCGATGAGGGCACGCGAGATGACCGGCTGGTAGCAAGTAGCCTTTGCCATCAAGGATTTATGCCGCGGGGATGGGGGCTGTTGCAGGGTGTCCCTCGTTCAACCAGAACCGCAACGTACTGATGCAGGAGTTGGACCGCTTCGGCGATGACCACGAGCCTCGTCGTCAACTACGACGAGGCTACAGCGGGTGCAGCGCTACTTCGAGTTCCGTCTTCCCGGCGCCACCATGGGGCGGGAGCTGCTCCCCGGCGCAATTCATTCGGCAACGAGAAGGGAATGCGGTTCATCCCATCGGCACGTTTCCCGCCGAAGACCAAGTGTCGGAGGGAGTTATGCTAATCACTTCGGCCATCTCCGTAGCAGATCGGACAAGTTCTCCAACCCCTATTTACACAGGTAATGCAGTAAGTGTTTGAACTATGTGGACCGCAGGTCACCTCGCCTCGACCTTGGCATCTTATGCAGATCGGTTGACGATCGCTGCTTCCACTTGCGCTTGAGCCCGTCGCCGCAGAGCGAGCGAAAGAATCTCGAACATTTCTTCCAAACTGAAGAAAATATTCAGCAAGCGGTCCCGGCTTGTAAGGAGTGCCTCCAGCTTTAGCTTTTTGAACAAGTTGGTTATACACCGCCAACGTCTCGTCATCTACTAAACTATCGTAAATTTTACGTCCTTCACCATCAGAAATCGGTGCCTCCGCAATAACTAATTTCATCAGCACAAGTGCACGAGTTTCCTTATTCTTGACTGGTTCTAGCCATGACACAAACTGGCCTAGTTGAGCGAGAAATTCCACACGTCCGTTCGGCCCGCCATTCTTTAGGTTCTCAATGATTTCATCTGTCCGACTCATAATTGAGTCGCCGTCCATTATCCAAACGCTTTTCCAGTGTATGTAACCATTTTCACCGTCCGGAAACTCAATCTTGTAATACTCCCCAACCGATTGCGTGCACAAGAGAATCTCGGAGAATGAAACCTGACGTATAAGCTTGCTTTCTGAGTTCGGTTCGGCGCGGAGGTCTGCGTGCCCCTTTGGATGAGATATGTAACCTACCTGCGGATTACCCAGACCGGGCGTGTCTACCGGCACTCCAAGAATCAGCGCCATATCCTCTTTCGAATAGATGGGCGGCCGGTAGTCATCGTCGGCAGATCCGGAATTCTGTCCAAACGACAAACACGTTTGTCCTAATGCCAATACGGAAAAATAGATCCTGACAATGGGCAGGATGATTTTGAACGAATTGGATTTCATGAACTGACTGCTATCGCAGGAATTTCATTTTTTAACACCCTGGCTCCCTTGCCGCCGAAGGCCCGGCGTCGGTGAGGGTTTGATCGCGAATGTCCGATCCATTGCTTTAAACCACTAAAAAAGTCTAAAAATGGAAAATTGACCGCTTACGAACGGACTTCTTGCAAACTGCTCGTGATGGAGAGACATGGAGGGATTCACCATCCGAAGATACTGCGAGGAGCTCCGTATTGCTCCGGCCAAGGTTGATACGCCACATCCGTGGGACCAACGACATAGTCGAGCATCGACCATCCGCCGCCAGTCTTCCCGAGCAGCGCGAAGATGGTGAGACCGTCCATAAATTCCTCCTGCGCAAAGACCGTCTCTGACTTTGCGATCTTCCTGCCTCCCGGCCGTTGAGGCTCCAGCCTCGTGAAACAGAACCCGTCCTGAACCCGCATTTCCTTGACGACAAACTCCACCGCCCCGCCGAGGTCGCTTTGCGCCCGGGGGCGGATCGTGTCGAGGATCGCCTTCCGCTCGGCGCTGCCGCTGGCCGGGTGGGAAAGTGGTCCACATTCAGCCTGAAAATTGAAAGCGAAACCGAATGCAAAAAGTAGCAAGAAGCAGCGTTGATGGACGGGATTCATGAGATACCAGGTCTTTGAATGGTTGACTGCTAGATGGCATGGGGTTGTCAGGCGGGGATGCCCCCATCCTTAGAACCGATGAGAAGACGACAACCCAATCGAATCCTACTGAACTCCACGCCACGATCAAGCTCGGAATCGAAGCAATAAGGCTCACAAACCCATGCCTTGACGGGCCTTTCTCGGTTCCTTAGCCTCCCAGCGAATGGATTCAGCTCGGCTTCGGACGATTCACCGCATCGCGTGGATGGTGTCGCCACACGCAAAAGCCTCTCTAGCAAGCAGCTTGGCACCCCGTGCCTCCGCCGCTAAGTTGTCAGCCATGTGCAATGCCTACCGCATCGGACGCGACACCCGCTCCACACCTGCCGTGCTTCCGGAAGGTCTGCTCCGCGACCTGTCCGAGGACAGACTCATTCGGCGGACCGACCGCGCCTGCGTCTACACCGGCGGATCGGACCTGGTAACGATGCGCTGGGGCTTCGAGCGTCCGGGCCTGGGTACGGTGAACAACTCGCGTGAGGACAAGCTCGACGGCCCGATGTGGCGGAAAGCCTTCCAAGAACGGCGCTGCCTCGTGCCGGCGACGGGCTATTATGAGTTCAGCGGACCGAAGGGCTTGAAGCGCACCCATCTCTTCACCCGGGCCGACGGCGCCTGGATGTGGATCGCCGGGATCTGGGAGGAATCCACCGAGCACGGACCCTGCTTCTCGATGATCACGACGGAGCCCAATACGACGGTGCTGCCCTTCCACGACCGGATGCCCGTGGTTCTGGAGCCGGGTGAAATCGACGACTTCCTTGCCGGGCGGATGCGGCACTTCAATCCGCCGGCGGAAAGCCTCAGGGTCGCCGACGCGGCAAACCCTCTCCTGAAAACACCACGGCCGGTGCAGGGGGAGTTGTTTTGAGAAACGGCAGATGCGGCGGCACAGATGCGGTGGCATCTCCTTTTATTTTCCGCTCGGAAACATACACTTGGCGGACGACCGGGCGGGGATCGCCTGCGGAGCTTGCGACGTGATGATCCCGCACACGCTCGGTGATCTGCATTTGGGGCAGGATGCACCGCTTCATTTTCAAGTGCCATGATGAAACCGCCTGATTCTTGGGCGGGGGAAAAACATTTCGCGCTTTCCTTATTCGGAGAATTTCGAAAAGATCGAATCATAGGTGCAGAATCATGGGTGCAGAATCATGGGTGCAGAATCATGGGTGCAGATAACCCCCCGGACCATGTCCCTGTCACGATGACGCCTGAACTGCGAGACTTCGTCGAAACCCACAAGCTCGAGCGTGTCTCGGTGAAGCGGGTCATCGAGATGCTGCCCGAAGATCCGGTGGAACTCGATGAATTGATCGCAGGAATCGGGGAGGAGGGCCATCTCATGGGATTCCTGTTTGTGATCACGGCCGCCCTGGAGACCGGGCGGGAGGTGGACGCCCGCCATCTGCGGGAATGCGCCTCGTTGATGCCGAACGGCGAATTCCTGGGTGCCGCATTCTGGCAGATGAAAGGGGACAAGGTCTCCGCCCTGATGCACGTCCTGAAAACCCAGGCCATTCCCTTCAGTCTCCGTCTTCATGGGTTTCTGGCTATTGCCGCCTGGTGCCGTGCCCACCATGAGGGGGACCTCCCGGAAGGATATCTGACCGAGTTGAGGAAGCTTCTCCGCTACAAGATGACCCGTGACCTGGACCGGGTGCTGGCGGGATCGGTGGCCTTTTACCTCGAGGATCCGGAAGTGCTTGCGGTGGCCGTGGAATCCCAAGGGAAGGTGCTGAAGAACGATCTGGTGAAGACCACTTCCAAGCGGGCCGCCGAAAGCCTCATCGCCTGTTATCCGACGCCCCTGATGGCGATGATTCCGCAGGAGAACCACCTCCTGGCCAGCGGAAGGCACCATGTCCGCAGGGCGACTCCGAAGATGAGCCGCAATGATCCGTGCCACTGTGGCAGCGGACGGAAATACAAGCATTGCTGCCATGACAAGGACCAGGAACGTGCCCGATTCCCGTCGCCCGTGGCGGGCAAGACGCAGGCTGAGCTGGAAAGGGAACCCGAACCCCATGTCACCAGCGAGGAACTGCAGAACATGCACCGCGCCAAGCTCAGGCGGCTCGATCCGCTCAAGCTGAGGAAGGAGGTCCTGCCGTGGTATTTCCTGGTGCTGGCCTCTCACGGCCTTTTCATCCGGGCGGCCGAAGCCTTCGAGATGCTGGGCTGGCTCCCGGAACTGAAGGACTATGAGCAGTCCTGGCTCAATGTGCTGACTTTCGCCGCATGGAAGGGCGACGCCCCAGTCATCGAGCGGATCATCCGCGCACGCTATCCGGATGGCACCGTCCCGGAAGACCTCCTCGATCCCGAGATCGAGTTGATGCGACTGAACGATGACCCACCCGCCTACCGAGCCAAACTCGAGGCATTCGCCGAAGAGCTGCTCCGTACCCAAGATCCCGAAGTTCAGGAACGGCTTGGGCACGCCCTCCTCAACGTGCAAACTCCCGCCACCAGCCTGTTGATGGCCCAGGGGATCCTGCCGGTCATGGCCAAGTCCAAGGCCCATCTTTTGCACCAACAGATGCAGAAGCTCCGGGATCAGCTCCTGCTGCCGGCCGAGGACCCCTTTTCGGAGATCCTCGAACGCCGGTTCACCGAGGCGGCCGCGAAGAGCCAGGGGAAGGAGACCGAAAAACTGCGCGACCTCAATGACCGGCTTCAGGTCAAGAAGGGAGAACTGCGGGAAGCCAATGAAACGATGGAGCGTCTGCGGCGGGAACTGCGGCTGAAGGAAAGGGCTGACCAGCGGAGTTCCATCCGTGCGGCGGTCCAGCCCACGGAAGGGGAGATCGAGGAGATGAGGCGCCTGCGGGAGAAGGTGGAGGCCCAGCAGGGCATCATCCACGGACACGTCCAGGAGCGTGCGCAGATGCAACAGGAAATCGCCGCAGCTTACGCCGAGCTTGAAGAGCATCGCAGGAACCCGCCGTCGGTGGCAGGCAACGACGATCTCGACCTGCGCGAGGAACAGTTGGTTGAGCCAGCCCGGCTGGAGGGCAAACAACCGCTGAGACTGCCGGAGTTCCCGCCCAAGTTTCAGGAAACGCTGCGCACCCTGCCTCCTCAGGTGGGGCGAGCGGCCCTGCTCCATCTGGGACGGATTGCCGCCGGTGAACCTTCAGCCTTTGTCGGCATCGTCGCCCTGAGGGTCCGGCCAGACACGCTGAGAGTGCGGATCGGTATGGATCACCGCCTGCTGTTCCGTTTGCACGCCACCACCCTTGAGGTGGTCGACCTGATCAATCGACGGGATCTGGAACGCAGGGTCAGGGGCTTGTGAGAGTCCATGACGCAACTGTTTCTGACGGATACTCCCGGCTGGCTGAGCCTTCAGCCTTCAGCTTCCCGGGACGGACTCCCGGAGTTGGTAGGCAATCTGGAAAAGTTTGCTCTCAGCTTTCGAGCTGAAGAAAATGCCCCTTGGTTGTCTGAGGATCACTCGGGCGCTCACCTCGAAGCACGAACGATTTTTTGGGCAAACGACGGACGGGAAAATCGTCTTTCAGGCATATTGCAATACCGTTTTCCCTTTGTTTTCCTCGGTTCGGAAAGTCCCTCGTTCATTTCGGGGTGTTTATTGTGGACAAATTAGAGGTCGGCGGACGGGGCCAATTTCAAAGTCTTCCGTAGACCGCGGATCAAACAACAAACTGCCCGACCACCTGATCAAATCTGGGTGTTGTTCGTGCGATCGCCGCGGAGAATTTCAGCACCAAGAGTTGTGAACAACCGGTCAGCCGGCCTCACCGCGTTCAGCTCATGCTGAATAAAAGGTGGTGGCTTACGGTACGACCTGAAGTTTGAGAAAGCCCCCTGAGCTAGAGTCAGCTCAGCGATCCTGTTCTCTTTCTTGACACCTCAGAGAAGTCCCAGACCTGAAAACGCTGGTCGGGCAGAGTGTCAGGTTTCCTGCCGGCTGAGAAGAGCGCCCGCAACGGCGAGGCTGAAAGTCAAGCTCACGGCTGAACGGCTCAGCTTGTGCATCGATGATCACTGACCGATGACTTCCGAGCGAGAGGTGGTCACGGACCGGGGATGCGTGCTCCGTACACGGCGGCGACGTTCAGCACCTCCCGGTAGCTGACATTGACCTGCTCATTCGCAAGCCGCGCCTGCTGGCTCGACAGCCCGAGGACGGAGTAGTCATCCGTCGCTCCCGCATACAGCCCCTCGAAAAAGGCGGTCACCGGAGTGTCGGCTTGGATGTAGGGCACGGATTGCCTCCAGGCGTTCACATGTTGCTGAAAGGCGAGGCGGAACTCCGGAGGACACCGGCTGGTGTCGATTTGCTGCATCCTTTCCGCGACATGGCGGGTGGCCTGGGCCGCGCTGTTCGGAAACTTCGACTTCGCTTCGAGGCAGAGGGCCTGGTCCTGATTGAGCACCTTCTCGATGGCGGCTGCTTCGGGACTTCCGCCCCATCCATCCCCGAGGCCGAGGAGCAGGATTCCGAGCGAGACGACGAGAGCGACGGCGGCCGTGACGATCCCGCCGAGGGCGAGGGGCTTTCTTCCGCCAAGGTTCTGTTGAAGTCCGAGGATGCCCAAGGCCAGGGCCGGGGCGGCGAGGAGGACCGACAAACCCGGGACCCACACCACGACAAGGGCGACGATCCCGGCGATCATGGAGACGAGCGGGAACCACTCCGGATAGGCAGCAGCAACTGCTCGATCCCTCGCGGAAGAACCCGTTTCGGAAGCGGGCGTTGGCGGAGTGTATCGGCGTGGAGGCACGCCCGATCGAGGCGGGGGTGCGGTGCGAGGGGGTGGCGGTGTGGTCGGCCGAGGGACCGGATCGTCCCGGTCGGAAAGAGGTGTCCAGTCCTCGCTGCCGGTCTCGCAGACGAGCACGTCGTCGGCGACGATTCCGGTTTCGGCCAGCTTCCGGACCGCCGAAAGGTCGAGCGGACCCACCGGCTGGTTCGACTCGTTGAGGTAGTAGTAAGACATGACCGGGGCCTACGGTTCGAACACTCCCAGACTCTGGAGGAGCCTGCCGATGAGATAGATGACGAGCATGACCGGCCCCGCGAAGCTGCAGCCCCGGGTCAGGCCACTCGAAGTCGTTCCGGAAGGCGTGAGCATCCCGCTCACGTGTTTCGGCTTTGCGGTGGGATCGCAAATCTGATGAAACTGGGCGATGAGCGCCGAGTAGAAGGTGAAGCGGATGACGTAGTCGAAAGCGATGAACCCCTCGTTGCCGAGAGAGCGCGGAATCGCATCCAATCCCTCGAGAACGACGACTACCGACACCACCGCCAGTGAGATTGAGGTGAGATAGGCCAGCGGCTTCAGCTCGGGTCGATCGGGTGCGGCGTTGACGACTTCCGCATTCCACTGTCGGGCGGCATCGGAGAGTCCGGGAAACAGCCGGAATGCCCAGTAGAGGTGAAAGCCGGGGATGAAGAGAAAACCGGTGGCCTTGCCCGGGGAGGTGAAGAGCAGGCGCCGGGGAACGGCCTTGCAGAGTTGCAGGAGGAGAAGGATCTCGGCGGCCAGTGCCCAGATGCCCGTGAGCGCCACGAGGACCAGGCGGCTCGTGTTTGGATCCGATCCTCCATAACGGGACGCCGCATCCGCCGAGCTGAGGCCGAAGAGAAAGGCGATCACCGCGGCGAGAACCGCATGCCGGTAGTGAAGTCGGAGCGCCTTGGGGAAAACAGGTTCATCCGAGACCGGTCGATCAAGGGGAGGTCCTTGCAGGGGAGGGGAGGCCTTCCGGGAGTTGCCGGCGAAAGCAGTGAGAGGTTTCCACTCCTCGCCACCCGCCTCACACACGTACACGTCGGATTCAATGATCCCCGCAGCGGCGAAGCGCCGGATCTCCTCCAAGGACAGCGGGCCGACCGGCTGTGAGTTGGCATTGGCGTAATAGAACTGATCTCCCATTTTGGTGAAAGTTGCTCCGAAATGGGAGCAACCATAGGCGGTCATCCCCCTAAGCTCAAGCTCCGAAATCGGAGCAATGGCGGAGAGCAAAAATGTCGTGGGAGAAAAGGTGAGGATCGTTCGCAACCAGCGCGGATGGAGCCAGGAAGGCTTCGCCGCGAAATGTCAGCTGATGGGCTGGGATGTCGATCGCGGCACGATCAGCAAGATCGAGGCAGGTTTGCGGCGGGTCACCGACGCGGAGCTCTACATGCTCGCCCGGACCTTGAAGTTGAAGGTGGAAGACCTGTTCCCGCCGGAGAGGGACGTCAGGAAGGGTTTGCGGGGGTGAATCGGGCGCGAAGCTTAGCGTCCATGAGGGGGCCTAGTGGAGGCTGAGAAGGCGAGTTAAGAGGAGTGCCAAAGCTTGGGAGGCGGATTCAGCTGGTTCTGACGATCTCGACGAAAACCTTTCCGAATCTCGATTTGAACAGGGATCGAGCCGAGGGATTCCGTGTAACCGGCTAGAAGCCAGTAGGTAGGAATTTTTGTCAATCGCGACAAAAATTCGCTCGGAACGAAATCGGTCCGGAAATGAACGCCGGGTGTTCCGTGCGATACAGGTATGACTGCCGCGGCGGCCGTGCGAAATTTCGATGTTTTCGCGTCCCGCTTCAAAATCGTCCCGAGGTCCTTGGTGAAAAAAGGTCGCCCCGCGCAGATCGACACCGTCGAGCAACATTTGCAGGGCCTCGGGGCGCAGGCGCAGTTTGGCACGCCCCTTCTCCTGAGCGGGCCAACTAAAGCGCCCCTTTTCCTAGCGCTTCGTCGCGACCCACAGGCCGATTCCCTCAAAGTAAAGTAAGCGCCCGACCTGGACCACTTCCTCTTACCTCTGCGACCTCGCCGCCTTCCACTGCCGTGGGAGCAGATCGGTGACATCGGCCCCCGCCTCCCGGTCCACCAGCTTGGGCATCACATCGGTGAGATACGCGAGCGGATCGATCCCGTGCATGCGGCAGTTCTCCACCATCGTATAGAGGATCGCCGATCTTTGTCCGGCGCTCGGGTGGCCGATGAAGAGCCAGTTCTTCTTGCCGATCGCACTTGGACGGATCGCGTTCTCGACGAGGTTGTTGTCGATCTCGACCATCCCATTCCCAGCCTCGGCGTAACGCGTCAGTTCCGTCCAAAGTTCGGCGGTGTAGTTCACGGCGATGGTCAACGGACTGGTCGGCAAAAAGCGACCTTCGAGCCGGTCGGCGTCGAGCCTCGCCTTGATCGAGGCCAGCACGGGAACGCTGCGCTCGATCCGCAGGGTGGCGCGCGCCTCGTGATCGAGTTCCTTTTCACGGGCCTCGGCCTCGATGCGGTAGAGCCGCTGGATCTCCGCGACATACCACGCCGCCGCCGCACCTTCCCGATCGACCGCTTCGACGAACTTGCGCCGCGCATGGCCCCAGCAGGCGAAGCGCGTCAGCCCCGGGTTTTTCGCCGCCAGGGTTCCGTAGGCGACAAAGCCGTCGCTTTGCAGCCTTCCGGCAAAACCCTCCAGCATCTCCAAGGGCACGGTGTGCGCCCGTCCCGGATCGAATTGGAAGAGCACGCCCTCTTTCGGCCGCAGCATCACCCAGAAGTAACTGTTCTTCGTCTTGCCCGGACTGTCCGGGTCCATCAGTTTGATGAAGGTCTCGTCGATTTGGAGATACTGGCCGCTGATGAGTTCCTGGCGCTGCGCTTCGTGGAGGCGTTCGAGCAGCTCCTCGCAACGTCCCATCCCGTGATACATCACGTTGCGGTCGATGAAGACCCGGTGACGGCGGTGGAAGATCTGCTGGAGGCGGTAGACGGGCAGATGATCGCAATACTTCGCGACCATCAGATAGGCGAGCAGCCCTGAGGTGGCGACCGCTCCGGGGATGATGCGATACTCGGCGGGCAGCTCGGCGGTGAGGACCGGCGTGGCCACCGGCTCCTCGCTGGCCTCCTGGGCCGGGAAGGGCACCGCCCGCACCGCGCGACGGATGATCAGCCGCTTGAAGTGTCCGGGGACAAAATGGATTTTGACCGACTCTTCCCAGCGGATGAGGCGGCGCTCGGCCCCCGTCCGCGGGCAGGTCCGCTCGCTCTCGGGCAGGTCGAACTCGAGGACCTCCTCGGGCAGATCGTCGGGGAAGCACATCCGCTTGCTCGGCTTCTTGCCCTTGATCTCCTTGATGGAAGCCTTCTCCCCGAGCTCGTCGATGACCGCGACGGCCTCGAAGCCTTCGAGGAGGAGCTGCAGCTGCTCGGGACCCATCTTCTCGCTCTTGCTTCCGAAGAGCCGCGCCTGGAGCTTTTTGAGCTGCCACTCGGCATACTCGCGGCGGCGGCGTTCTTCGAGGAGGAGACGCCGTCCTTCCTCGAGCGCACTCTCAAGTGAGGCGACCCTGGACTCCAGTTCGGCTGTGGCGGAGGTGTCGATGCCAGGAGATTTAGCACGCGATCATGAGGATGCCATGGGCATCTTTGTCAGGACGCCGTCGGCTTCGCGCGGGTTGCTTTTGCGATACCAGGGACGTGGCTGCGCTTGCTTCAAATCGATGCCGCCGATCAGCGTAAGCGTCAATTGATTGACCCCGTGGTCAGGCCGGAGGGGTGCCGGTAGATTCGCCGGATGCCTAAGAGGTCATTCCAACGAGTAAAGGCGAGCCGCGAGAAGCGTGCCGAGTGTGAGAGTGTCGAGTTTGCCGAGGT
>JAYRWX010000008.1:0-398537 GCA_041917795.1 Verrucomicrobiales bacterium | reverse complement strand
GTGGAGCGGGCTCCATGACCGAGGAGCAACGCCGGAAGCGCGAATTCCGGCCGGTTGGGAAAGAGATCCGAGCGAAGCGAGCAAGAGTCCACGCCAAAGAAGATTCCGATTCGCGAACGGACTTTTGGCAGACGGTCTAAAGGGAATCTTTCTGGGCCTGATCAATGCCACTCCGGTGGGCCCGTCGGTTTGCTCTGCCTGAGGCGCAATCTCTGTGCGAACCGGGCGAGGGGGCTGCTCGCGGGCCTCGGCATGGCTGCCGCCTACGGGATCATCAGCTTCTTGGTCGTGTTCGGCCTGAAATCGATTTCCGGGTTCCTGCACCACTACGAGACCTGGTTGCAGTTGGCCGCGGCCGGCTTGTTGCTGCTGATGGGCTACCGTGGCTTGCGTCCTGCGACGGTGCAGGAAGAGACCGCGCCAACGGGTGTGGCGGGTTAGACTGTCTGCCAAAAGTCCGTTCGCAAATCGGAATTCGTTTTAGGGCTTGGGTTCTTGCTCGCTTCGCTCGGATCTCTTTCCTAACCGGCCGGAATTCGCGCTTCCGGCGTTGCTCCTCGGTCATGGAGCCCGCTCCACTCCCTCTTCGCGCCTTGGCATCACGAATTCCGACTCGGCCGATTCACGAACGGACTTTTGGCAAACAGTCTATGTGGGAGAGTTCGGCACGAGCTTCGCGATGACTCTGCTGAACCCGGTGCCTTTTGCTTCGTTCGCGATCCTGGTGACGAGCCTGAAGGTGTTCAAGGGGCGTCCCGACTTGCTGACCGACTTCTGCTTCGCGATCAGCCTGACCTGTGGGACGGCCCTGTTTTGGCTCGTGGTCAATGAAATCCTCCACCATGCCAGGAGGAGATCGCCGCAATCGCTCTCCCTCAGAATCAGCCAGGGAACTTCCGTAGCCTTACTGGTGTTCGGGGTGATTCTGGCGGCGAAAAGCCTGCTTTGAGGTCCGATCCTCTCACCTCGGTCGGTCTCAGCGCACTCAAAACGAAACCGCCATGCGGGAGGAGAACCGTCTCCCGCACGGCGGCCTGGTGATGGCGTCACGAAAGGGCGCCGGTGGAATCCGCTCAGGATTTCTTCGGGGTTTCAGCCGACCTCGCGCTGGATTCGGCGAGGACTTTGCCATGGGCGAGCACCTTCTCGTAAGTGGCGGCTCCGACCCCGTCGACGAGGATCAAATCGCCGACTTGGGCAAAAGGACGGGCTTTGGCGATGGACGCCGCGCGGGTTTTGGCGATGCCGGGGATTCCGGCCAGATCTTCAGGGGTGCCTTGGTTGAGCAAGTCGAGGAGTCGTTTGCTCTGGGCTGGGGTCAGCGTGGTTTTCCCCGCGGTTTCCGCCGTGGAATCCGGGGCGGCTTTCGTCGTGGCTTTCACCGCCGACTTGGCGAGCGGCTTCGAGTCCGGCTTGGAGGGCGTCTTGGCGGCCGAGGTCGAAGCGGTTTTGGCCGGCGTTTTCCCCGTGGATTTCGCATCCGTCTTGGAGACGGATTGAGATTGCTTGGGAGCCGGAGCCGGTTTCGATTCCATTTTCTTCGACTCATCGGAACTCCGGGGTGTGGTCCGAGATTCGGCACGGGATTCCGGTTGTGCGGCAGTGAACAGACCAATGGCGGCGACCAGGATGATGAGGGTGATTGCGGTTTTCATGTGGATGACTGAACTCTGAGGTTGGATGTGTTTTGCGTTCGGAAAAACAGTGTTTCCATGAACAGTTTCATTAAAAAGCCAGCATTCGAACGGCGCAAGAAAAATTTTGTTCACCCGAACACTTTTTTCGAGAGGATCCGATGGGGATCTTTTGAGGGTTCCTTTCCGCTTCCCTGCTATGGTATGGGATGAACGAGAGTTCCGAGGTGGAGGACGGTAGAGTGTTGGACCCGCTGGCAGCGTGGCCTGATGGCGAAGTCTGGTTCCGAGAATACCTTGATAAGGACCGGGCTCCCTGGCTCGACGAGAACCTGTTCAGCCCGGTGCCGGTCGAGGCGGCGGGCCAGTATGGATTGCGGATGAACGAGCGGACGCGCGTGGACGGTGCCACCTACGAGGCCGGGGAGATCGTGGTGGTCGAGTCGCGCCGCGATTTGCTGCGTCTCGCCTCGAACCTGCCGAAAGTGGGCGAGTGGATCTTTCCGTGGTATGGGCGGGCGGTTCCCGATGTGCTGTTGAATCCGCATCAGCACCGGATCTCGCTGGCGGATTATCGGAGGGAGTTCACGAATCGCTTCTGGAGCGCCTTGCTGAAGACCCTGGCCCTCGGTGCGGTGGCGTACTATCTCGGCGAAGGCGGGATGATTTTTCTGGTGGTAGCGGTGATGTGGGGTCTCCACCCCTTGGTCGAGGCGGGGATGGCGCTGACCCGGCGCCCTGACCGGCTCGCGGTCTCGGAATTGAACTCGCGGTTGGTGAACTTTGAATGTTTTCGCCGCTGGATCGCAGCCCGGAAGTCGCTTCCCTTGCTCATCGGCGTGATCGTGATCGTGCTGCTCTTCGTCGGGCAGACCCTGGTGGGTTTGGATCGGACCATCCAAGGTGCGGCATTGGTGCGTGCCGAAGTCATGGATCAAGGCGAATGGTGGCGCTTGGTGACCACCGGGCTCCTCCACGGCAGTTTTTTGCATCTGCTGTTCAACGCCACCGCGCTCTATTCCCTTGGCCGCATCCTCGCAGCGCTGTTGAGTGCCTCGTTCATTGCCTTGGTCTTCCTGCTCTCGGTCGTGATCGGTTCCCTGGCGAGCCTGTGGCTGAGTCCGGGAGAGGCCAGCGTAGGGGCCTCCGGAGGCATTCTCGGCTGCCTCGGGTTCCTGCTGGTGACGACTTGGAAGTTCCGGGGAACGATTCCCGGCTTCCTTGAGACCAACCTGATCCAGTCCATCCTCGTCCTGACCATCTTCGGTCTGGTGGGGAGCAAGTTCATTGACAATGCCGCGCACGCCGGGGGACTGATCACCGGGGTCGCTCTTGGACTGCTGATGTATCCCGCGCTGAAACTGGCGCCGCGCCGCATCAGCATCCCGGTCCGGCTGGGTTCCGTGCTCAGCCTTGCGGTTCTGGCTGCTGGAGTCGCGTGGATTGGCTGGATCTTTTGGCAACTGGGTTTTCCGTGAAAGGTCACAGCCCTGCCTCTGGCGGCAATCCCCGCTGAGAGTAACGTTCTCGAGATTTCCCCCGTTTCCGCCAAGCATGATGATGTCGCGCCTCTTCTCTCTCCTCGCGTTTCTCCTTCTTGGAGTGATGCCGGCCCGGGCCCTGAACCTGGTGGTGACGAGCTCCGGTGACTCCGGACCGGGCACCTTGCGGCAGGCGGTGGAGACGGCCAATGGAGCGGCGGGTGACGATGTGATCACCTTCACCCTCTCGGGCGACCAACCGACGGTAGACCTGTCGAGCGAGCTGACCGTGACCGGAACGGATCGTCTCACGATCACCGCTGAGGGCCTGTCGACCCGGGTGACTCTTTCCCCGCTCGGAGCGAGCCGGATTTTCAAGGTCAATGCCGGAGCGACCCTCGAGTTGATCGACCTGGTGCTTGCCGATGGATTTGCGCCGAGTGGAGGTGAGGGCCTCGACGGTGACACTCCCACCAAAGGAGCGGACGGGGAGCACGGCGGAGCGATCTACAACGATGGAGGCATCCTGAAAATCCGGGAATGTTACCTCTCGGCGAACCTCGCCGGCTTCGGAGGCCGGGGTGGCAACAAGGAATCGGTCGTCAATCCAGGTCTGGCGTCGGGAGGGGGAGGAAAAGGTGGCAAAGGAGGAGCGATTTACAGCTCCGGAGCCGGAGCCGAGGTGTGGATCGAGGACTCTGCCATCACCGGTAACGAGGCAGGCACCGGAGGCTTCGCCGGTTCGCTGGTGTCGGGTGCCTCGGGATCGATCGGAGATGCGGGTGAGGGCGGCGCTGGCGGCGCCATTTTCTGCGAGGGCGGCTACCTATCGATCCGGAATGTCTTCATCGGCGACAATCGAGCCGGGCGCGGAGGAGGCGGGGGAGAACATGAAAATGGGGGCACCGGTGGGGCAGGGGGCAAGGGCGGATACGGCGGCGCGGTCGCTTGCGTGAACACCGTCATTGAGATCTCCGATTCCACGATCGAGACCAATTCGGCCGGCGACGGTGGAGCCGGGGGCGATGTCTTCGGCGATTCCACGGATGTGCGTGGCGCCGGCGGCGCCGGGGGCGATGGCGGCGGACTCTGGGCCTCCGGGCTGCCGGACTCGCTCGTGCCGCACGTGGCGACTTCGCTCTTTCACCAGAACCGGGCCGGCAACGGTTGGACCGGCGGCAGCTCCGAAGAGACCACCGGCGGCGACTCGGGAACCCCGGGTGGAGCGGGTGGCAGCGGTGGCGGCATCTTTCTTTCCGGAGCCGATGGCGCGGTGATCAAAATCGTCAACTCCACCCTTCTCCGCAACGATGCCGGTGAGGGCGGTGCGGGAGGATCGGGCAGCAACAACGGCACCGGCGGGAATGGTGGCAATGCCGGCAATGGCGGAGGGATCGCCCTGTGGCGTGCCGGGGTCGATTACAGCATCGAACTGATCCACGTCAGCGTGCTGGCGAACGCTGCCGTAGGTCCCGGGGCGGGCGGGCTGCCGTCCGGCTCAACCGCGGGATCGGCCTCTTCCGGCGGTGGCATCTGGGAGGTCGCGGGCGGCATCAAGACGGTCAACGGTCCCGGTCTCAGCCTGGCGAACACGGTGGTGGCGAGCAACAACGGTGGCAGCGTGGCGGACGTCGCGAACTTCACTTCGCTGGGCAGCAATTTCACCAGCGGTGATCCCGAGGTGGACGCGCTTGCTGACAACGGCGGACCGACGCTCACCGTGGCTCCTTTACAGGGAAGTCCCTTGCTGGACGAGGGGGGAGATCTCGCCGACGAGCCAGTCACGGACCAGCGCGGCGAGCCGCGTCCTTTCAACGGAGTTCCCGACATCGGAGCCTTCGAGGCCAAGCTGCAGCCCGATGCCCGGATCGGCACCACGTCCAATCCGGCGACCCATCGCATCGATAATGTCTACACCCCCACCGGAGCCGGACAGACCATCGCGGTGAGGACCGCGGGGGCTGCCCGCCGGTTGTTCTATTTCTCCCTTCAGAATGATGGCGAAATCTCCGATGACCTGACGCTTCACGGCACCAAGGGAAATGCCACGGTCGTGGCCAACGTCTACCGGCTCACCGGAGGTCGGGTCAATGTCACCAGCCAGCTGGTCACCGGCTCCTTGCTCGCCGGAATCGAACCTGGCGAAACCCTGCTCTATCAGGTGGAAGTGAAGGCGCGATCAAAAAAGAAGCGAGCCAAGCAAGTACTCGCCTACCGCGTCAACAGCTCCATCACGACGATGAGAGACGCGGTCCAGGCCTCGGTGATCGGCAGCAAACCCAAAAAGAAAAAGTCCTGAGCGCGTCACCGGCCTTGTCGCGGTGGCGTGGATCGCGCAGGATGCCGCGTGTCTCCCACCGATCCATCCGCCGCTCCGCCATCCCTTGTCGAGGTTTGCGCCTTTCGCCTCGACGGCACCTGTCCGCTGCCGCTCGATCTCGCGGAACGTTGGCTGAGCGCCGAGGAACGCGGGCGCGCCGATCGATTCCGTTTTCCCCACCTGCGCGATCGCTACGTGCGCGGACGTGGCATGATGCGCGGCCTGCTCGGACGCCGTCTTGATCGTGATCCCGGCAGTCTTGAATTCAGCGATGGGCCGCGCGGCAAACCCTCTTTGGTCGGTGACCCAACAGGGTTGGGTTTCAATCTCTCCCATTCCGAAGACGAGGCCGTGCTCGCGATCGGGCCGATCCCTGGAATTGGTGTCGACATTGAGCGGATCGAGCGGCCCGCCGATCTGGATGGCTTGGCGAAGCGCTGTTTCAATGAGTCCGAGATCGCCTGGATGCAGTCCTTCCGCGCCGAAGAAAAAGCCGAGGCGTTCTTCTGGATCTGGACCGCCAAGGAAGCGCGGATGAAAGCAAGCGGCGAGGGTTTCCAGCTCGAGCCGAAACGCATCCTGCTCGCATTCGACGGGCGTCGGCCGGTGCGCTACGAACAGCCCGTCGATCCGGCCGCGTATCTCGCCACCGTCGAGTTGGGGGAGGGATTGGCCTGCTGCGTCGCGGCCTTCGGGCCGTTTCGGGCGCGGCGCGTCAACTCTCCGGATTGGTCCGAAGAAAAATGAAACCTTGGAGATGGGGAATTTTGCTTTACCGCGGCCCCTGGTGTGACCTTTGTTGGAGAGATGGCGGCGAGACGACGCAAGACGAATGAAAAGAAAAAGGGCTCCCCGCTCCTCGCGGTGATCGTCGTCTGCGGCGTGTTGCTGACTCTGCTTCTGGTGGCTCTGCTGGTTGGACGCTCGATGCTGAATGGCTGGTTGCGCGGTGACGGCTTTCGTGACTGGCTCGCCCTGCGTACGGGCACCGCGCTGCGCGCGGAGGTCACCCTCGACCCGCTCGAGTGGGACGGCAGCGAGGTCTACACGAAACGTTTCACCGCGCTCGGGCGGGAGGAGGCGGGATTCTCCGAGATTCTGCTCGACGGAGTCCGCGCCCGCTCCGGCGGCATTGCCGATCGGGCCGTGCAGGTGCCGGGGATCGAAGTGAATCGCCTCGAAGTCCGTTTTTCGCCAAAGCGCAAGGCGCCGCCGGCTCCGGTGGGTGAGGCCTCCACCACCGCCGCGGCTCCGGAACTACCGGCCTGGCTGCGAGATTACCTGCCCGACCGGGTCGAGATCGAAGAGATCGGCATCGCCACAGCGAAGGTCACCGTGGAAAAAGAAGCCGGTGAAGTGTTCCGGCTCCAGAGCACGAAGGCGACGATCGAGCCTGATTACCGCACCGGCTTCTGGGCGATCGCCGGAAAGGGTGGCAAAGCCTACCTGCCGGGCCAACCCGAACTGGAATTGAAGGACCTGGCGATGCGCTGGAAAGGCAGCGAACTTTTCCTCGACCATGCCTCGTTGGGGATCTTCAAGGACGGCCACATCGACGGCAAAGGCGAGTTCGGTTTTGAAGACCCCGGTCGTTTCGATCTCGAACTCGAAGTATCCTCGATCCAGGTCGACGATCTCGTGAAGGGAGAGTGGCAGCAGCGTCTCAGCGGAATCGTGAGCGGCCCGATCCGGATCTCGGGTCCTCCGGGGGCCTTGATTTACGAGGGAACCCTCAACCTCTCGGAGGGCGTGATCGAGGCCATCCCGGTGTTGGAGCGCATCGCCCGCTACACGCGCTCGGAGCGTTTCAACCGTCTTGTCCTGTCCCAGGCGAAAACCGATTTTCGCCGCCAGGGCGACAGGCTGGAGTTGCGCAAGCTGGTGCTGCAATCCGATGGGTTGGTGCGCGTCGAGGGTGATGTCGATCTCGTCGGTGATCAACTCAGCGGAGCGCTCCAGGTGGGGGTGACGCCGGGCACGATGCGTTGGATCCCCGGGGCGGAGCGCCTTGTCTTCGTGACCGACCGCGATGGATTCCTCTGGGCTCCCCTCAACCTGAGCGGCACCCTCGGCGAGCCGCGCGAGGATCTCAGCGCCCGCCTCGTCGCCGCCGCGGGCGAGGCGGTGCTCGGTGATTTGCCCGGCGGGGTGATCGAGGGCGCGAAGGGTTTGCTCAATCCTGAAGGCGGCGCGTCAGGAGCCTCCGATCTGCTCGAACAAGGCAAAAAAGTCATCGATTTGCTGGGGCCGATTTTGAAGGCCCCCTGAGAGCCGCCAAGCCCCGTTTCACTAGGCAGGGGGGAGCTTGTGAAATTTTTCACAAATTCGCCTTGCGCGGTGTCGGGGCGTGTTTAGGATGGGGGCTCGCGCGAAGGCATTTCGCGTGCGCCAGGAGCGTGCCCCCGCGCTCCTCCACCCATGTCACTCATGCCACTGCTTCCCTCGATCGACAGCATTTCACCCCTCCTCGCGGCAGGGGGAATCGGTGCGCCTTCGATCCCGGAACTTGGCTGGTTCACGAACTCCATCCTCGTGGCCGTCGTGGTGACTTCGGCCATTCTGCTCTTCACCCGCATGGCGACGAAGCGGATGGAGCTCATTCCCGGGCCGAAGCAGAATCTCGTTGAGTACCTGATCGAGTTTCTTTACGGCCAGGTCGAGGGCATCGTCGGCAAGCATGTCGCGCCCAAGGCTTTTCCTCTGCTCGCGACCATCTTCATTTTCATCCTCTGTTCGAACTGGTTCGGTCTGATGCCCGGTGTCGGTACGATCGGTTTCGGCGAGACGAAGGCGCCTTTGGTTCTCGATACGAGCGTGGTCGATTCGCATGGCCACACCACCTATGTGCCGCTGTTGCGTCCCGCGACCGCGGACCTCAACATGACCCTCGCGCTCGCGACGGTGTTCATGCTGGTCTGGTTCTACCTTTCGATCAAAGAACTCGGGGTCTGGGGCACGATCGTCCACATCTTCGGACCGAAAGGGGGGCTCCAAGGCGCTCTCAAGTATGCGCTGATGCCGATCTTCATCTTCGTGGGTATCATCGAGATCGTCTCGATCGTCTTCCGCCCGATGTCCTTGTCGCTCCGATTGCTGGGGAACATCTTCGCTGGTGAAACGCTGCTTCACACCATGGGTGGGCTCGGTGCGACGATCGGTCTGCCCGGTTGGGCGGCCACGATCACTTCGGTGGTGTTCCCGCTGCCCTTTTATTTCATGGAAATCCTCGTCGGGGCTCTCCAGGCGACGGTCTTCTCGCTGCTTTGTGCCGTTTACATCAAACTCGCCACCACCCACGAAGGTGAGGAGCATCACTGATCCGACTTTCGCCTCCGGGACCATGCCATGAGCGTGGGCGGTGGCGCGTAACACCCAAAACCACATATCCTATGATCGAATTCGTTCACACCCTCGCTGCTGCCGCCGAAGGCGCCGCCCACGCTGGCGCTTTCAACGGTAACTTCGCCCTCGGTATCGCCGGTGCTGGCGCCGGTATCGGCCTCGGCCTCATCGGCATGGCCTCCGCCCAAGCGGTCGGCCGCAACCCCAGTGCCTTCGGTAACATCCTGACCATCGGCATCATCGGCATGGCGCTCGCCGAGGCCATCGCGATTTACGCCTTCATCATGGCGCTGCAGGGCTGATCCCCTTTCTGAAAATGGTCCGCGATCCGAAGAGGGTCGCGGACCCTTCTTTCTCCCTTTCCTTTCCGAAACCAAGCCAACCCGAAAACGATGTCAGGCATCCTTGAAACCTTTGGACTCGACTGGCCGAAATTCCTCTCGCAGGTCATCATCGTCCTGATCGTTTACGGCATCCTTTCGAAATACGCCTTCGGTCCGGTGCTCGCCATGCTTGATGCTCGCCGCCGCCGCATCGCCGAGGGTGAAACCAACCTTGAAACGATCAAGGCCGAGATGGGCCGCGCCGAGGAGAAAGTTCGCGCCATGCTGGCGACGGCCAATGCCGATGCCGAGCGCCTCATCAACGAAGCCCGCGACAGTGCCGAGGCGGTCCGCTCGCAAAAGACGCAAGAGGCCATCAAGGAGGCCCAGCAGATTCTCGACAAGGCCCGCGAAGCCTCGCGCCTCGAGCACGAGCGCACCATGGGTGAGCTCAAGCGCGACTTCGGCCGCCTCGTCATCGACGCTACCTCGAAGGTCACCGGCAAGGTGCTCGACGAGAAAGATCAAAAACGCATCAACGAGGAAGCCGCCGGACAGGTCGCCCTCTGATTTTCACGACTTCGCCGCCCGAACCGACCGCCATGAAGTCCCGCAAGGAAGCCCTCCGCACCGCGAAAAAGATTTTCGCCGCCTCGATGAAGGACGGGCATCTCGACCACGGGACCGTGAAGAAGGTCATCGCCAAACTCGCCGCATCCCGGCCTCGTGGTTACGAAGAGGTCGCCGATGCCTATGCCCGCCTCGTTCGCCTTGAGGCCGAGCGCAGCCGGGCCATCGTCGAGAGCGCCGTGCCGCTCGAAGACGCGACCAAGTCCGCGCTGATCGCCGATTTGAAAAAGAAGTACGGGGCGCATCTCGCTCCCGAATTCACCGTGAACCCCGAACTGCTCGGCGGGATGAAGATCCGCGTCGGCAGCGATGTCTGGGATGGCAGCGTGAAGAACCGCCTCGCGCTCCTCAACGAACGATTCAACTGATCTATAACGACTCTCAACGATTCACCTGACGCCACGTCATGAGCAACATCCTCCAGGAACTGGAATCCGAAATCGCCGCCCTCAAGACCTCCGTGTCGAAATCGAACGTGGGCATCGTCCGTGAAATCGGCGACGGCGTCGCCAAGGTCGAAGGCCTCAGCGACGTCATGCTGAATGAAATGATCGAGTTCCCGGGTGGCCTCTATGGTCTCGCCCTGAACCTCGAGGAAACCGAGGTCGGATGTATTCTTCTCGGAGACGGCCTCAACGTGAAAGAGGGCGACGAGGTCAAGTCGACCGGCAAGCTCCTTTCCGTCCCCGTGGGTCGTGAGATGCTCGGTCGCGTCGTGGACGCCCTCGGTCAACCGGTCGATGGCAAGGGTGAGATCAAGACTTCGATGACCTACCCGGTCGAGAAGATCGCTCCCGGCATCATTCCCCGGCAGTCGGTCAGCGTGCCGGTGCAGACGGGCATTCTCGCGATCGATGCGATGATCCCGATCGGTCGTGGTCAGCGCGAGCTCATCATCGGTGACCGTTCCACCGGCAAGACGACCGTCGCGGTCGATACCATCATTTCCCAAGCCCGCCAAAACCGCGCCGCGGAGGAAGGCACGCTGAAGAACCACAAGCCTCTTTATTGCATCTACGTGGTGATCGGCCAGAAGCTCGCCAACGTGGCTCGTACCATCGCGACCCTCGAGGCCGAAGGTGCCATGGACTACACCTGCGTCGTTGTCGCCTCGGCTTCCGATTCGGCCACCAACCAGTATCTCGCTCCCTATGCCGGTGCCGCGATCGGCGAGTGGTTCATGGACAACGGAATGGACGCCCTGATCGTCTATGATGACCTTTCCAAGCACGCCGTGGCCTACCGCCAGGTCTCGCTCGTGCTTCGTCGCCCCTCCGGTCGCGAGGCGTATCCTGGTGACGTCTTCTACCTCCACAGCCGTCTCCTCGAGCGGGCCGCCCGCCTCAGCGAGGCGAACGGTGGTGGATCGTTGACTGCGCTCCCCATCATCGAGACCCAGGCTGGTGACGTTTCGGCCTACATTCCGACGAACGTGATTTCGATCACCGATGGTCAGATCTACCTTGAGACGGACCTTTTCTACCAAGGCATCCGTCCGGCGATCTCGGTCGGTCTCTCCGTGAGCCGGGTGGGTTCCGCCGCGCAGACGAAGGCGATCAAGAAAGTCTCTGGCACGACCAAGCTCGACCTCGCCCAGTTCCGCGAAATGCAGGCTTTCGCCCAATTCGGTTCCGATCTCGATGCGAAGACGAAGGGCCTGATCGAGCGCGGCCAGCGCATCGTCGAACTTTTCAAGCAGACCCAATACCAGCCTCTCCCGATGGAGGTGGAGGTGGCGATGCTCTGGGCGATGCAGAACGGCCACTTCGACGATGTGCCGGTGAAGAGCATCAAGGACTGCCAGGCGAAGATGCAGGAGTTCCTCACCAGCCGGAAGGACGCGACCCTCGCCAAGATCCGCGACGAGAAGGCTCTCTCCGATGACATCGTTGCCGAACTGAAGCAGGCCATCGCCGACTTCAAGTCCAGCTACAAGGCATCCTGAACCTGACGGCAGTTTTCCGAAAACTGAAAACTGAATACTGACCAACTCTTCGAATGGCCAACCTCCGCGACATCCGCCGACGCATCAAGTCGGTGAAAAACACGGCCCAGATCACCAAGGCGATGCAGTTGGTGGCGGCGTCGAAGATGAAGCGGGCCCAGGACCAGGCCACTTCCGGCCGTCCGTATGCGGATCTGCTCAACAAGGTGCTCAACAACCTGAAGGAGCAGACCACGCCGGAGGATCACCCGCTGCTCCGTGAGGCCGGCGAGGGCAAGGACCTCGTCATTCTCGTGACGACCGACAAGGGTCTCTGCGGTCCTCTCAACACCAACCTCCTCCGTCTCGTCGTCGAGCAAGTCTCGCCGGACGCCGACTTCATCACCATCGGCAACAAGGGTCGCCAGGCCATGGCGCGCGCCAAGCGCGAGATCGTTGCCGATTTCTCGATCAAGGACCCGGTGGCTTTCCTCGAGGCCAAGCCGGTTTCCCAGTTCGCCATCGAGAAGTTTCTCTCCGGCGACTATGCCCGGGTTCTGGTTGCCTTCACCAACTTCGTCAATACGATCAAGCAGGAGCCTCACATCGAGACCCTGCTGCCGATCAGCCCCATCGAGCTCGGAAAGAAGAAGGCCTTCGAGGGCATGGGGGAGGATCACGATGCCCACGCCTCCGGCCCCGCCTACGGCGGCTACCTCTTCGAACCCGGTTCGCGCGAGGTTCTCGACACCGTGGTGCCCCAGTATGTCGATTACCAGCTTTACCAGATGATCCTCGAGTCGCGTGCCTCCGAGCACAGCGCCCGGATGGTGGCCATGAAAGCCGCCACCGACAACGCCAAGCAGATGATCAAGGACCTGACGCTCGAATACAACAAGCAGCGCCAGGCTTCGATCACCGCAGAGCTTCTCGAGATCACCACCGCGATGCGCGCCCTCGAGTGAGGCCGGGCGACCAACCCTTTAACAGACCAAGCAATCCCTTAGCAGGACCCCACACAGATGAGCAACGCAGGAACCATCGTCCAGATTATCGGGCCGGTTGTGGACGCCGACTTCTCCGGCGCCGCCAAACTTCCCGAGATCTACAACGCCCTCGAAGTGAATTACGACCTAAACAACGAGAACATGAAATTGGTTCTCGAGGTCCAGCAGCACCTCGGTGACGGTTGGGTCCGTGCCGTGGCCATGTCCACGACCGAAGGTCTCAAGCGAGGTCTTCCCGTGATCAACACCGGCAAGCCGATTTCCGTGCCCGTGGGTGAAGGTGTCCTCGGTCGTATCTTCAACGTGACCGGCGATCCCGTCGACGAGCGCGGGCCGGTCAACGCGACCAAGACCTACCCGATCCACCGTCCTGCGCCGAGCCTGATCGACCAAGCCACCTCGGCCGAGATCCTCGAGACCGGCATCAAGGTTATCGACCTGATCTGCCCTTTCACGAAGGGCGGCAAGGTGGGCGCCTTCGGTGGTGCCGGCGTCGGCAAGACCGTCGTCATCATGGAACTCATCAACAACATCGCGAAGGAGCACGGAGGTTACTCCATCTTCGCCGGTGTCGGTGAGCGGACCCGTGAGGGCAATGACCTCTATTGGGAAATGAGCGAAGCCGGGGTGATCAACCAGGAAGACCTTTCCAAGTCCAAGGTGGCCCTTGTCTATGGACAAATGAGCGAGCCCCCCGGTGCCCGTCTCCGCGTCGCCCTTTCCGCCCTCGCGATGGCGGAATACTTCCGTGACGAAAAGAATCAGGACGTGCTCCTCTTCGTCGACAACGTCTTCCGTTTCTCCCAGGCCGGTTCTGAAGTTTCGGCGCTGCTCGGACGGACTCCCTCGGCGGTGGGTTACCAGCCCACCTTGGCGTCGGAAATGGCCCAGCTCCAGGAGCGGATCACCTCGACCAAGAAGGGTTCGATCACTTCCTTCCAGGCCGTTTATGTGCCCGCGGATGACTTGACCGACCCGGCTCCGGCCAACACCTTCGCCCACCTCGACTCCACCGTCGTGTTGGAGCGTTCGCTCGCCGAGCTCGGCATTTACCCGGCGGTGGATCCGCTCGCCTCGACCTCGAACGCGCTCGCTCCCGACGTCGTCGGACCGGAGCACTACGAAGTCGCCCGCGGCGTCCAGAACGTGCTGCAGCGCTACAAAGACCTGCAGGACATCATCGCGATTCTCGGGATGGACGAACTCAATCCCGAGCAGAAGCTGATCGTTTACCGCGCCCGCAAGATCCAGAAGTTCCTCAGCCAGCCCTTCAGCGTGGCCCAGGTCTTCACCGGCATCGAGGGGGTCTACGTCCCTGTGTCCGAAACCGTGCGCGGCTTCAAGGAGATCCTCGAAGGCAAACACGACAGCGTGCCAGAGAACAACTTCTACATGAAGGGTGGCATCGACTCCGTCGAGAAGTGATTTCCACTTCCTCGTGATCCCTGACCCGCGACTTTTCCATGCGCCTCGACATCGTGACTCCCGAAAAGCTGGCTTTCTCCGACGAGATCGACAGTGTCGTCGTTCCCGGTGCCGAGGGTGAAATGGGAATCCTCAAGGCGCACGCGCCGATTGTCTCGACCCTGCGTCCGGGTGAGCTCCGCTACGTGAAAAACAGTGCAGAGGTCTCGCTGGCGATTGGCACGGGCGTGGTTGAGGTCTCCAACGACCGGGTCTCTGTCCTCACCGACATGGCCCTCGGAGAGTCCGAAATCGACGAGAGCGCCGTGGAAAAGGCGATCGAGAGCGCCCAGCAGGCCATGAGCGAGAAAGTTGCTCCCGAAGAGGTGGCCTCCGCCCAACTCGCCCTGCAGAAGTCGCTCGCCCAGCTTCACGTGAAGCGCCGCCGTCCGCGCCTCTGACCCCGACCGTTGGTCCCGCCCCTCGCGGGATCTCCGCAGTGGACGACTCACCCCGCCCGGGGCTAATGTCCCGCCATCCGGGTCATGCCAGAAGGGATCCACCATTTGATCACGCCCGTTGATGGAGCGATCCTCGCCGGTGTTGTGGTGTTGCTGACTCTGTTGGCCTTGCTGCTTCGCAGCCGCACCGGTTCGGTAGAGCATTTTTGGAGGCCTGACCGCCTGCCTTGGCCGGCCGTGGCCCTTTCCCTGGCCCGGTCGGAGTTCGGAGCGCTCGTTTGGATCGCGGTGCCCGGCTTGATCCTTACGCGAGAGGGCGATTTGAGTTATCTCTCGTGGGCGGCGGGTGTGTTGATCGCTCGCTGGATGGTGAACCTCTGGTTTGTGGACTCGCTCTACGCGGGGCGTGATGCCGGGCCGCTCGCGCTGCTGGAGTCGCGACTGGGACCGGCAATCGGCACTCTGGCGAAAGCACTCGCCGTCTTGCTCGTGATTTCCAGTTCCGTGGTTGTCGGCACGCTCTCGCTCGCTCCGCTCGCGGCGATCCTGCCAGTGTCGCCCGCGCTTTTGCTCGCGGCGGTTCTCGTTTTGGCCTGCCTTTGGGGAATGGCGGGCGGGGTGCGGGCGGTCGTCTGGTCCGATGTCGCCGTGGTGCTGCTCGTGGTCGGCGCGCTCGTTGGCCTTCTCGCCCATCCAGGAAGCCCTTTTCGCGGCGATCCGACCAATGCTTTGGCGGATCTCAGGGCGGCCGAATCCTTCGACGGATCTTACGTGAACAAGCTCCGGATTTTCGATCTCGCGGGGGATACGGGATGGAGATTCACTTTCTGGTGCGCGATCTTTGCGGTTCCCTTCGCCCAAATGGTTTCGCTGGGTCTCGACCCGAGGCAGACGACCCGTTGGCTGGCCTGCGGCACGGCCCGGGCCGCAAAACGAGCGATCGGAGCCAGCGTGATGGGGCAACTTCTCGTGCTGGGATTTCTCGCGACGGGCTGCCTGCTCTTTCTGGGGTACCGGGTCGATCCTCCAAGTGATCCGATGATTCTCAGGATCCTCGAATGGAAGGCCGGTCTTCCGGCTAGGGGTGATCTGGCCCTGCCGGTCTGGATCCTGACAGAAACCCAATCTCCCTGGCGAGGACTGCTGCTTGCGGTTCCCTTGCTGCTCGCGCTGACTTCCATCACACCGGCACTGCTCGCCTTTGCCGCGGTTCTTCCGGGTGCCGGAAGCTTGCGTCAGATTCGGCTGCGGGTCGGTCTCGCTGCTTTCCTGTTGTTGGGCTTGGGCATCGCGGGCGATGCCTGGATCCGCCGGGAAGCTTCCATCGATCCCGTTGCGACCACCCTCGCGGCTTTCGAATGGTTCGGGGGACCTCTGCTTGGTCTGGGCATCTGCGCGCTCTCGAAACGTCGGCCGTCGCGCTTCGGGATGGCGCTGGGAGTCGGGATTTCGCTTTTGGTGACGGTGTGGATGAAGGTGGACGCGACGGGATTCGGCGCTGAAATGGTGACCGCGGTGGAGCCTTTTTCCTTCTTCTTGTGGCCTCTCGGAACCCTTGTGACAGTCCTCTTGGGGATCACTTGTTCGCCGAGGTCTGAACGGGAAATTTGAAAATAATCAAGCTTTCTAAAGGTTTGTTTTCTCAAAACTCCGCGCCTTTTTGGCCTTGCTGGCCGTGTTTGGCAGTCTTGGTGCGCGCGTTTGAAAAAATCTCTCAGAATTGACACTTTCCGGTTGTTTCGGAAAGCGCCGGGTGCCATCATCACCTCCCCTCCGTGCCGCACACGAAGTAGGGATCCAAAGATCCGCTGAACCGGTTTCCCGTGCCGGTGCCAAGCGTTTCCCCGTCCCCTGCTTCCAGCGTCGCGGAGTCCGCCGATTCCGCCCATGTTCCGCTAGAAAACCTGCCAAGCCCACCGATGCATAACAGGTTGAAAGTCAGCAAGTTCATTCCGTTGCGCCTCCGCGGTGTCTCCGGCATTGGCGGTTTCGGTTTCCGTAACACGTCCGCAATCCGCCACCGTCTCCCCGAGAATGCACCATCCCGCACCAAACGATCCTGACAAACCCACCAATCCCGCCACCTTCCACCCGCTCTGGACCCCCATTTCCCAAGAACTCCGTCACACCCTCGGTGACTCCGCTTTCGACCTCTGGTTCGCTGACTTCCAACTGCTTGAAGCCTCTCCTGAAGAGGTCGTACTCCGCGCTCCCGGTTCCATCTATGTGATCTGGGTTGAGGAAAACTTTAAGAACCAATTACATTCCGCGATCCAAAAGCACTGCGGAGAATTCAAGAAGATCCGATTTGAGGTGGACCCCGCCGCTGACGCTGAGAAGGGGGCGGTTTCGGAGAACTCCCAACCCGGTGGTGATAAGGTCAAACGAGCTCCGGTGATCCTCTCGGAGAAGGTGAGCGAGAAAAAACTGATCGAGCGGGGCAGGGCAGCGGGACTTTCCGAGCTTTACTCCTTCGAGAACTTCGTGCCGGGCGACAACAGCGAACTCGCTTGGGCGGCGGCCCGCGCCGTGGCGGATCAACCCGGCAAGACTTACCAGCCGCTGTTCTTCCACTCCGCCTGCGGGCTGGGCAAAACCCACCTGCTCCACGGGATCGGGTGGGAGTCGCTCCGGCAGCGGCCCAAGTCCAAAATCATCTTCGTATCCGCCGAGCAGTTCGCGAACGACTACATCGATGCGATCCACAAGCATACCCTCGTGGCCTTCCGCAAACGCTACCGCGAGGCGGATCTGCTGCTCATCGACGACGTCCAGTTCCTCGGACGTCGCGAGGGCATGCAGCAGGAGTTCTTCCACACCTTCAACCGGCTCACCGAGGGCCGGAAACAGATCGTGCTGGCCAGCGATTGTCCGGCCTCCGAGATCAGCCAGCTCGAGGAGCGGCTCGTCTCGCGCTTCCAGTGGGGGCTCGGGGTCGAGATCCATCGCCCCGGCCTCGAAACCCGCGCGGCCATCCTGCGCCGGAAACGCGATGACTGGCGGATGCAGGTGAGCGACGAACTCATCGACCGCATCGTCGAGAGGGTTCGCGGCAATGTCCGGGCGCTGGAGGGTGCCCTGATCCGCGTCTCCATGCTCGCCACGATGCACGATGCTCCGGTCACCGACCAACAGATCGCCGAAATCGTCTCCGACATCTGCGAGGGCGAGGAGACCCGGCAGTTCGGGGTGCAGGAGATCAAGGAAGCCGTCGCCGAGCACTACAGCCTCGAGGTCAAGATCCTCGAGGGCCGCAAGCGGACCGCTCAGGTCGCCGAGGCCCGCCAGGTTGCGATGTTCCTGGTGCGGGGCATGACGGACCTGTCCCTTGTCGAAGTCGCCGCCGCCTTCGGCAAGGATCACGGCACCGTGATCCACGCGGTCAAAAAGATCAAAAAACGCCTCGAAGACTCGTCCTCGTTCCGGAGCTCGATCGAGCTGATCAAGCGCAGCTTGGTGAGGAACAACAGCGCGATCGACTCGGTCCGTCGGAAGCGTACCTCCGGCTATCGGAACCGGCTCGGCAGCCCCGAAATCTCCCCGTCGGAGGCGGATTACGAGTAAGTTTCGCGTGGACAGAAGGAGGGGGCCGGTCCACACTGAACACTTCGAAAGAGATGAAATTTCAGATCGAAAAGGATGTTTTCCAGGATGCCCTGAATCAGGTCCAGCACGTCGTCAGCAGCCGGACCACCCTTCCGATTCTTTCGAATGTCCTCATCCGCGCCGACGAGCTGGGTTTGGAGCTCTCCACGACCGATCTCGACGTGACCATCACGAAACGGGTGCCTGCGAAAGTCGTCACCCCCGGTGCCACCACCCTGCCGGCCCGCCGCCTCGCCGGTATCGTCCGCGAGCTGCCAACCAACGACATCGATTTCGAGGTGAACGCCGATAACGCCGCCACCGTCCGGAGCGGCCCGAGCTTTTTCAAGATACTCGGTCTGCCCGCCGCGGAGTTCCCCGTGATCGGCGAGTTCGGCGACGCGAAGGAATTCACCATCAACCAGAAGCTCCTCCGCGACGCGCTCCGCAAGACTTCTTACGCGATCTCGACCGACGAGACCCGATATGTCCTCAACGGGGTCAATTGCTTGATCGGAGAGGGGATGCTCACCCTCGTCGCCACCGACGGCCGCCGTCTCGCCATGGTCGAGCAGGACCTTGAGTTTCCCGCCGGCAATGAGACCGCCGTGATCATCCCGACCAAGGCGGTCAACGAGCTCCAGCGTCTCCTCGAGAACGCCGGCGAGATGCGCGTCGCCATCTCCGACAATCAGGCCAGCTTCGAGCTCAACGGCAGCCACCTCGTCACCAAGCTGATCGAGGGCAATTATCCCAATTTCCGCCAGGTCATCCCGACCCAGTCGAACCACCGCGTCACCGTCGAGCGCGAGGTGCTGCTCGGAGCGGTGCGCCGCGTCTCGCTGCTGGTCAACGAGAAGACGAACTCCATCAAGTTCGCCTTCGACGACAACCGCCTCGCCATCTCCGCCAATTCGCCCGAGATCGGTGAGGCCGAAGAGGTGATCGATGTCCGCTACAATGGCCCGCGCCTTGTCGTCGCCTTCAATCCCGAGTTTGTAATGGCTCCGTTGCGCAATCTCGATCAGGATGAGGTCTTCATCGACCTGATCGACGAGAGCAGCCCCGGGGTGATGCGCATCGACGAGCCCTTCCTCTACGTCATCATGCCGATGCGGGTGGCGGGGTGAGATGGGTCACGGGTCACGGGTCACGGGTCACGGGTCACGGGTCACGGGTCACGGGTGGGCGCATGCTTCCCGTATCGCGTATCTCTCATCCCAAATCTCCCCTCGCATCACCCTTCGAGGAAATTTCGCATCAGCAGCAGACCCGCTTCCTGGCTGCGTTCCGGGTGGAACTGACCGGCGAAGAGATTGCCCCGTGCGATGCTTGAGGCAAAAGGGTCGCCATAGTCCGTGGTGCTTGCCACGAGCGAGGCATCTTCGGGCCGGGGGTAGAACGAGTGCACGAAATAGAGGTAAAGCGGGTCGGGCATGCCCGACCAGACCGGGAGGGAGCGATCGACGGGATTCACTTGATTCCAGCCCATGTGCGGCACCTTGAGGCCACGGTCGATGGGGAACTGCACGACCTCGCCGGCAAAGACGCCGAGGCCTTTCACCCCCGGGCATTCCGAGGATCGTTCGAACAGCATCTGGTAACCGAGGCAGATCCCGAAATACGGTCGTTCCTCTTGAATCCAGCCGACCAAGGCATCGCGCAGACCGCGGCGATCGATTTCGCCGCAACAGTCACCGAAAGCTCCGACTCCCGGGAAGATGAGCCGGTCGATCCCGGCGAAGTCCGCGGCCGAAGACACGAGCGAGCCTTCCTGTCCGAGATGGCGCAGCACGTTGAGCACGTTGCGGAGATTGCCTCCGCCGTAGTCCACCACGCCGATGCGGGCGGATCCGCTGGCAGCTCCGGCACTCACAGGATCTCCTTGGTGCTCGGGATCACGTTGGCGATCCGTTCATCGATCCGCGTCGCTTCGTCGAGGCAACGGGCGAGGCCCTTGAAGACCGCCTCGGCCATGTGGTGCGGATCGCGGCCGTAGACGATTTCCACATGCAGGTTGATCAGCGCGTTGAAGGCGAAGGCCCGCAGAAACTCCTCGACGAGGGTGAAATTGAACTTCTCCCCGACGTGCGGCACCGCCTCCGGGGCCCGGTAGTCGAGAAAGGGACGGCCGCTCACATCGAGGGCGACCCGCACGAGGGTCTCATCCATCGGGAAAAATCCCGAGCCGTAGCGAAAAATGCCGCGCTTTTCCCCGAGGGCGGCGGTGAAGGCCTGGCCCAGCACGATGCCGGTGTCTTCCACGGTGTGGTGGTAGTCGATCTCCGTGTCGCCCTTCGCGTCGACGACGAGATCGAAGCGGCCGTGCTTGGCGAAAAGGTTCAGCATGTGGTCGAAAAAGGGCACGCCCGTGGCGACGGAGGCGGTGCCGGTTCCATCGACAACGAGTCCAAGGCGGATGTCCGTCTCGGCGGTCTTGCGATGAAGGTGGTTTTTTCTGGGTTCCGGCATGGGAGAAGCTCGCTTTGGGAATGACTTTGCGCCTCCAAACATCTACCTTCCCGCCGTCGTCCACAACCGCTTATTGTCGGGCCCCGCGCCCGCTCTCCGGACGAGCATGAAATCCGCACCCATTGCCGAATTCGCCCAATACCGGTTCCTGCGGGACTCGGGCGGCGGGGTCGTGACGCTGCCGACCCAGGGCGGTGACGAAAAGACCCTGCTCGTGCTCGATTGTGATCGCTGGGCGCTCGCGCGGCTCCACATCTTCGAGGGGGCGGCCGTTCGCGCCGAAAAACTCGAGGCCTTCGAGGAGGAGATGCGTCGGGTTGCGGCCTATCGTGATGATCGCATCGCCCGGATCCTTTCGTGGGGACGCGACGGCGAGGAGCTCTTTTACGCCGACCCGATGCGCGATGGCGAACCCCTGCCGGTCTACCTCGGTCGCAGCGGCGGAGTCCCGCTCGCGCTCGCCTGCCGGTGGATCCTTGATTTCATCGAACTTTTCGCGCCCGAATCCACGGCGGCCGGCGATGCTGCGATCCCGGCTTCGGTCGAGCAGCTCACTACAATGAACTTCGAGGTGGTCCGGACGCGGGAAGGGGTGTCGCGACTGGTCTTCTCCGAGTTCCGCGGGTGGACCAAACCAGGAGCCCGCGTGCGGGAGCACCGACTCGAGGGCAATCTCGCGCAGGTCTTCTGCAGCCTGGTCGCGGGTGTGCCGATCCGCACGTTCCACCGCGATTCGCTGCCGCGGAACTTCGACACCCTGCCGTCGCGCATGCAGGAGGTCGTCATCGACGCATTGGAAGAACAAGGCGACACGCTCGCGACCTTCCGCGAGGTGATGCGACAGGGGGCCGCGAATGACGAGGAGGTGGGGGCCTCGCCGAAGCTGCCCTTGCGCGACTGGCTCGATCGCGAGCTCCAAGCCGCCGCGCCGGGCCGGATCGACCGCTGCCTGCCGGGCTCCATCGAACCATTCGAGGAGGCCTACGCCATCTCCACCCTTCTCCGGGGAGGTTCGGCCAATCTGCAGGTGTTGCCGGGCCCAGCTTCGATCCCGCGAGAGGGCTGGCTCAACCAGCATCACGACGCCACCCGGCGTCCCGGTCGCGGTCGCATCCATCAGTTGCAGGTCAACTACATCGAGGACCTCGGGGCCGTCACTCTCGTCGGCGAGGAGCGTGTCGAGGGCGTCGATCTCGCCGCGCTCGTCGAGCGTTCCGGACCGATCGATTGGGAAGTGGCCCAACGGCTGGCTGCACGGCTGCAGCGTTCCCTCGACGTGCTTGAGTCGCAACCGGGTGCCGGCGCCGTCTGGTGGCTGCCCGCGGAGAACATTCTCCTCGTCAGCGGGACCCGCTCCCTCGAGGCCAGCGTTGCGTTGATCGGCCGGAAGGGGCCGTCCGCGTGGGAGGAATTCCCTCTGAAATTCCGGCTCCATCAGACCGTCGCCAGCTTGATGCAGTCTGTCGGTTTGCCCGCCGTGGTCCGCGAGTTGACCCGCCAACCCGGGCGGCAGCACCAAGCCGCACGACGCTCCGCCATCGCTTTGCCGCTGCTGTGGCGGATCTTCACGGGCACTCCCTTCCGTTGGGATGAACCCGTTCCCGCGATGATCCTGCCAGCAGGCCTCGCGGACCTGCTCGAAGACGCGCGGCAACACCTCACCGACGATCCCTGCGGCATCGAGATCGATCTTTTCGAGCGTTTCATCGGCATGGAGAAACCGGCCGAGTCCGCGCCGATCACCGAGCCCGGCTCAAGCCCTGAAGCCGAGAGCGTTGCCGGGGCCGTCCCTGCCTACGACGAGGTCGAAGCGCTCCTTTCGGGCAGCCTTTATGAAGGCGAACTCGGTCTCGAAAGCGAGGCCCCGGCTCAACTTGCCGTCGCCGGTATTCCCATCGCCCCGGGAGGAGCGCCCGAGGGGATCGAGGTCCGCCGCCGCTCCTCTCCGCTTCTGTGGACCGGCATCGTCGTCGCCGCCATCGTCGCCGCGGCCGCGACCGGTTTCGCCCTCTCGGGATGGAATGGGCGCATGGGACTCTTCCGCAGTGCCGGCGAGATGACCTTCACCCTGCCCGAGTTCCGCGCCGTCCCCGTCACCCTCGACGACGTCGCCAAACCCGCCCTCTCCGAGGTTCTGCTCGAGGAGGGCAGCCCCCAGTCCCTGCGCCTGCTCCCCATGATGAAGCGCATCGACCAGGATTCCGTCACCCGCGAGGTCGAGCCCTGGCTGCGGCACCTGCTCGCCCGTGGCCAGGTCAAGGGCGCACGAGTCATGGGCCTGCTCACGCTCGCCCTCGCCCAGCCCGACCAGACCGCCGCCGGTTGGTTCCTCGAGGGCGCTCGCAAAGGCGACGCCGAGTCCAGCTACCGCTACGCCGCCCTGCTGTGGGACCCCGCCCGCCGCGCCCTGCCCGACGTAGAAGCGGCGAACTTGCTCGCCACCGCCGCCACCAGCGGCCATCCCGGCGCCCAGGAGCTTCACGCCCTGCTCAGAGCCGCCGCCGGCGACGATGCCGGGGCCTTCGCCGCCATGCAGAGAGCCGCCGCCCAGGACTGGCTGCCCGCCATCTACCAGCTCGGCATCCTCCATGCCCTCGGTCGCGGTACCCCCGTCGATCGCGAGGCCGCCGCCGATCACTTCCGCCGCGCCGCCGAACGCGGCGACGAGCGCGCCATGTACGACTATGGCCGTTGCCTCGCCGAAGGTTTCGGCGTCGACACGAACTTCACCGAGGGCGTCCGCTGGGTGCGGCTCGCCTCCGCCGCTGGTCACGGCGGCGCCCTGCGTTGGCTGCTCGATCGCAGCCTCGAGCCCGGTACCCGGCCCTGACTTGCCGCGAGCGGTTCAGACCCCCGCGATCGCCCGCTCCAGCAGCGCCTTCGTCTTCTTGATGCCCTCCGGCTCGCTCAGCACGTCGCCCTCATATTCGATGCCGACATAGCCGCGGTAGCCCGAGTCCTTCACGATCTTCATCATCTTCATGAAGTCCGTGTGCACCTCGTTGCCCGCCGCGTCAAAGTCATGCGACTTCGCCGAGACCCCCTTGGCGTAGGGCATCAGCTCGGTCACGCCCTTGTAGCGATCGTAACCGAGGCCCTTGTCGTCCTCGGTGTAGCTGGCATCGCCCGCATAGAGCTCCTTGTCCTTCGTGTATTGGTCCGCGTTGCCGCGATTCTTCGCCACGTAGAAATTGCCGAAGTCGGGCAGGGTGCCGCAGTTGTCGAGACCCGTGTTTTTGATCACCGAGGACAGCCAGGCACCGTTCGAGGAGAGACCTCCGTGGTTTTCCACGATCACGTTCAGGCCCATCGTGCCGGCCATTTCCGAAAGGCGGCGCAGGCCTTCCGTGCAAAGATCGGCCTGCTGCTCGGGGGAAAGCTTGGGATCGGATGCCGCGTTCACCCGGATGCTGTGGCAACCGAGCAACTTCGCCGCATCGAGCCAGGCGAAGTGGCCTTCCACCGCCGCGGTCCGCTTGGTTGCGTCGGGATTGCCCAGATTGCCGACCCGGTCGCACATGATCAGCACGCTGCGCATCCCGAGGTCGTCGACGCGCTTCTTCATGTCGGTCAGGTAGGACACGTTCTTCGGCTGGGCACCGAGGGTCTCGTGCTCCTCGAAGAAAAATTGGTTCACCCACTCCAGCGCGTCGATCCCGAAGTTCTCCTTCGTGTATTTGGGCCAGTCGAGATTGTCGAGGGTGCCGTCCTTCAGCGCCCGGTGCATCGACCACTGGGCCAGGGAAATCCCGAAGCGCGGGCCCCCGTCGGGGCTGACCGGCACGCCCGGGCTTTTCGAGCAGGAACTCAGGAATCCTCCCGTGGCGGAGGCGGCGAAAGAGGCGAGAAAACGACGGCGGTTCATGTGCATGGGCGCGATTCTAGACCGGGCGGAGAGGAGAGACAAGGGGGATTGGCCGGCGCGGACAGGGATGATGGGTGCGGCAGCCGGTCCCGGCCAGGGTCGCCCCGTCCGGCCCGGGCGGGGTGGTGGGTGGAACGCAGGTGAAACGTGCGTGTATCACCCGACGGACGCGGCCCCATTTACCGGCCCCGAGGAGAGCCCGATACACGCCCGCGGCGGCCGATTCTCCTTGTCAGGACGGGGATTTTTCCGGATGATCCGGTCCGGCTGGCGAGGTGATATCACTGGGCGCGGTCATACGAACGAATACTGTTGTGCCAGAAATTTAGATCCGTAGGCAATGATCTTCCCCACCCCGATACGCTACGTTAAGCTACCCCCAGCGGAGCGGTGGGAGTTCCTCGCGGAGGTCGACTGGTTTTCACGTTGTGGAACTGGCTCCGACGTTTCCCGGGAGGCAGCAATCCATCTGATCTCATCTCCTGAGTGGGAAGACTTCACTTTGGAACGTCGCAACGACATAACCGCCCACCTCGCTACCGCCCACCGAAATCGTGAACACGAATGGAACAAGATTGCCAAGGGCGTTTCAGGTTACACCGACTCCGAGGTCTTTCCGCGGATGATCGAGGCCTCGGCCGCACAGGGCTTTCCGGATTCGGTCGTGAGTCAAGTCCAGTGGGACGTTCGCAGCTTTATTCAGGAGGAGATTTACGCTTCATGGGGAGTGCCACGATTCTTCAATCGGCTTGCGGACATTTATCGGGCAGGGAATCTTCCATGTGGCTGGACTGGTGAATATCCAGACGGTCATCCAACAAAACACTAAGGCACAACAAGTCGCGTCATGGAAGGGCTTGCAGCCCTCCATGCGCTCTACGTTAGCCGAAGAAAAATGACATCCGTCGAAACGCAATGGATGAGCATCGATGTCCCGGAGGGATTCCGGGGATCGGTCGAGCGAGCCGAGATCCTCATCGAAAGCATGGCTACAGGAGATCTGATTCGGGTCGCCGCCTTACGAAAGGATGGGCTGAGTTCGGTCACAATGGATGACGCGAAACGGTATGCTCTTGGTGGAGATAAGGGAGAACCAAGGCCTTGCGACGAGAAGACGTTCAGCAACCAACCCGGATACTTTTCTTCACGAACTGATGACAGCCATCTGTTCAGCACAGTGATCGGCGACACCTTGATGCTTCTTTCTTCAGATGGCTTCGACCGGGCTGGAGCAGAATCGATGTTCGAAGCGATCATGACAGGACTCACCGTAAACCCAAACGGCTAACAAGACGCGTCATGGAAGGGCTTTCAGCCCTCCATGCGCTCCACGTTGGCTCACATAATGGAAGAGGATAAATCCACCTTGGACTTCGATTACGCGAGTGCGAAGGAGAAAGCGATCCGTTATTGGGAGCGCAGAAGATGGGTGTTTCTGGCGCTCCTTGTTCCACCGACGATCATCTTTTATCTCGGAGCGACTGAACTTCCCGCCGGAATCGGAGATAGGCGCATGTTGTCCGACTTTGAGCTTCTCTTGGCGTTTCTCCTCGCGTTCTTGGGGGCCAACATCTGCTACTCGTTCGCCTACGTCGTAGAATTCTTCTATCTCGGTAGCCCTCGGTATTCTGGGTATGTCAAGGGCGGGCGATCGTCGCTGTATGCGCTTGGCTGCATGCTCGGAATCATCCTCGCTATCGGCACTGCGAGAGAGATCGGCTTTGCGGTGTATCGACCTGTATACCCATGATGGCAACGGCACCCGATCGCCAACAAGCCACGGATGGCAAGGCTTCGCCTGCGACCTGACGTTGCGCCAATCGAACGGGCACGGCCACTGAGGATTGCAAGCAGAGTGCTTGCCCCACAGGGTCCGCTACGGATTCCGCCGCAGCGCACCGATCAGCTCGTTCAGCTTGCCGCGCATCACCTCGTAATCATCCACCGTCGGCGGGTTGTTCGGAGCGGTGTCGAGGGTGGCGACGCTGTTGCTGTTGTTACTCGTCCCGAAGATCGCCGCGGCCAGCGAGGCGTTGGTCACCTCGCCGGGAGGGCCGGGCGGCCCCGGATCGCCAGCGCTCCCGCGCGGGATCGCGAAGGTGAAATGCAGGGTCGCCCCCACCAGTGTCACCCCCGCCGTGGCGGGATCGCCGGGGTTGCCGGTGGACACGCTGTCGACCGTCGCGGCGGAGACACCGCCGCCACCGGCCTGGATCAGGTCGATGATCCCCGCGAACTGCTCGCGGAAACGGTCGCCGTCGACGAGTTGCCCGTTCTGGGGCCAGTTGGGATCGTACATAGCGGTTTAGCGGTTTAGCGGGTAGCGGTTTGGCTCTGGGCTAAATCGCTAAAAAGCGAAACAGCCAAAGAGCTCCTGAGCTCCTGCGCGCGCTGCGCGCGCTCAGGGCACGACGATTTCCATGATGGCGCTCGGGGCGCTCTCGCCCGCGTCGTTCACCGAGGTCACGTAGACCTGCAGCGTCGCCCCGCTCGGCAGACCCGTCAGGGTTGCGTCGCTGTCGTAGACCGTCGCCACCGGCACGAAGTCGGCGTCCGTGCCCACGATCTTGCGCCAGACCCGGTAGCGGTCGGCGCGCAGGGCGTCGTCCCAATCGGCGATCACCGCACCCACCACCGAGGCCAGCAGGATCAGGTTGATCGCGATCTCGGGGATCTCCTCGTCGACCGGGCGACTCAGGCCGAAGGCATACCAGCGCGGATCGTCGTCCGCCATCAGCGTGGCCAGTTCGTCGATCAGGCCGCGCATCCGCTTGCGCAGGGCCGCGACCTGGGTGTCGCGCAGCACTTTCGCATTGCCTTGGTCGGTCTGTTTCTGGCCCAGGTCGATGCGGGCCGCATTCAGTGTGTTGTAGGCCGACTGTGCCAGGGCGGCGGTCACGTCCATGTCGACGCTGGCGTGCTCGGGATGCCCGACCAGGTAGAGGCGGATCGCCTCGATCAGGTCGAGGCGTTTGTCCTCGCTCGAGGGGATGCCGGTCGATCCATCGGGCCAGCCTGCCTCGCCCCATTCCGTGTTGTAGGTCTCGCCGAAGAATTTCGAGAGACGCTTGCGCGCGTTGCCGATGAAGAGCTTGCCCGCGTTGTCCGCCGCGGTTTTCACCGCGTTGGCCGTCTTGCGCGCCGTCTTTTTGGCACCGTAGTCGTTTTCGGCGGCCCGGGCGCTGGTCAGGTAGGGGGCCAGCGTCGCCGCCGTGTTCTGTTTCACTTCGAGGGTCAGCTCGTAGGTGTCCAGCCCGCCTAGCATGGCGTCGCAGCGGGAAAAGAGGCGGTCGTTTCGGTCAGGGAGTCGGTTCGAGGCCATCACACGTCGTTTGGGGGATACCGGCGTCTCCGAAACACCAAAACGCGCCCCGGTTCCGAAATAGGCATGGCCGAAAAGGCTCATCACTTGGGACCGGTGGCGGAGAAAAAAAAGGGGGGACGCCGCAGTTTTTTGGCTGCGCCCACCGCCCATCGGACACACGTCCGATGTGAAAAACGGAGAGCGAGACCGACGACGAGGCTATGCAAAAAGCCCGGGGCGGGACAAGGAAATTTTGCAGGATTCGCAACTTTTTTGTCGGATCGGGCATTCCCATCGGGTCCCGCAGCCCCGAATTCCGGATCAAACCCGGGAAAACCGCCTTTTCAGAGGTCCCACGTTCGTGGCGACGCCAAACGGCAAGATTCCAGTTCACCCACGGCCGTGGCGATGCCAAACGGCGGGATTTTGGGTCGCCCACGCCCGTGGCCACACCCAATGGTAGAACTCTGGTGCCGCCGCGGCCGTGGCGACTGGAAATGGCAGGTTATTGGTCTGCCTACGGCTATGGCCAGGCTCAAAAGCAGCGATTGGGTCCTCCCACGCGTGTGAGGACGTCAAATGGCAGCCGTTGGATGCTTCCGACGCCGGTTGGTGGGCGGATTCAACAGGGTTGGGTCCGCGACTCAACAGGGTAGGGCCTGCCCCCTTGGTCGGCCTGTCCCCCGCCGTCGGGTGCCTGCCACCCGACCCCGGGATCCCGGACCGCGCGACCGGTAGCCGCGCCCGGCCCGGGCGGGGTGGGGGAAAAACGCGGGTGAAACGTGCGTGTATCACCCGACGGACGCGGCCCGTTTGCCGGCCCCGAAGAGAGCCCGATACACGCCCGCGGCGGCCGATTCACCTTGTCAGGACGGGGATTTTTCCGGATGATCCGGTCCGGCTGGCGCGGTGATATCACTGGGCGCGGTCATACGAATAAATATTGTTCGGTGAAGAAAATGAAGCTTTACCTCTCATCATTCCGCCTTGGGGCCCAACCGGAGGAGATTCTCAACCCCAATGCCATGAACAACAGGGTTGCGGTGATTCAGAACGCTCAAGATTGCTGGACAGATGCCACGATGAGAAAAGCCGTTCTGGACGAAGAATTCAAAGGCATGGAATCGCTGGGGCTCGTGCCCGAAGAGTTTGACCTTCGAAATTACTTTGGGCGAAGCGAGGAGATGCGGGAGAAACTGGCTGGATTCGCATACTGTTGGGTTTGTGGCGGAAATAGTTTTGTTCTCAGAAGAGCCTTTCACTTGAGCGGGCTGGATGTGCTGCTTTCTGAATTGGCCGAACAGGAGGGCGGGATGGTTTATGGGGGATACAGCGCCGGAGCATGCGTCGTAACACCAACATTGGATGGAATCCATCTTGCGGACGACCCTGATTCAAAGCCGAAAGACTATGGTAATGAGGTCATATGGGATGGTGTCGGCATTTATCCATATTGCATCGCTCCCCACTTCAGGTCCGACCACCCGGAAACGGATAGGATAGAAAAGGTGGTTGCTTACTTTATTGAAAAGAAGCTGCCTTTTATCGCCCTGCATGACGGTGAAGCCTTGCTTTACGACACGATCACAAAGCAGAGCAAGGCGCTGCCGGACAACGTCGCTAACTCGCCGCGCGAGAGCTAGTCGTTCCCCCCCCCGGCCGCATCCCTCCTGCGGTCGCCCCCCTGATCCCGATCCCGACGCTAACCCATTCGCGGCACCTGCGGCTCACCCCCGCATCCTGCCCCGCAACCCCGACCACCTCCCGCCGTCCTCGCTCTTCCGCACGGCCATTTCCAGCGCGCGTTTTTCCCCCACGACGATCACGAGCCGTTTTCCCCGGGTGATGGCGGTGTAGATCAGATTCCGGCGGAGCAGGGGGAAATGCTGGGTCGAGAGCGGGATGACGACGGCGGGGAACTCGCTGCCCTGCGCCTTGTGGATGGTGATGGCGTAGGCGAGCTGCAGTTCATCGAGCTCGCCGGGCTCGTAGCTGACGTGGCCGCGTCCCTCGAAGGCGACGGTGAGGTGGGTGGGCTCGGTGGTGATTTCGACGATGTGGCCGATGTCGCCGTTGAAGACCTCCTTCTCGTAGTTGTTGCGGGTCTGGATGACCTTGTCGCCGGTTCGGTAGGTGATGCCGAATCGCTCGATCTCGAGGCGGCCGTCGGTGGGCGGATTCAGGGTGGACTGGAGCAGGGCGTTCAGCTCGCGGGTGCCGAGGCTCTGGCGGTTCATGGGCGTCAGCACCTGGATGCCGTCGCGGGCGTGGAGGCCGAATTTGTCGGGGATCCTCTCGGCGACGAGGTGGCGCAGGGTGTCGCGGATGGCTTCGTCGCCTTTGCGCTCGAAAAAGAAGAAGTCGGAGTCGGCGGGATTCTCGAGGGCGGGCAGGTGGCCGGCATCGATCTCGTGCGCGGCGGCGATGATGCGGCTGGTGGCGGCCTGGCGGTAGACCTGGGTGAGGCGGGCGAGGGGAACGACGCCACTTTCGAGCAGGTCGGCGAAGACGCGGCCGGGTCCGACGGAGGGCAACTGATCGACGTCGCCGACGAAGAGCACGTGGGCCTGCGGCGGGAGGGCTTCGAGCAGGCCGGCCATGAGGCGCACATCGATCATGGAGGCCTCGTCGATGATGAAGTAGTCGCCCGAGAGCGGGCGGTGGCGGTGGCGGCCGAAGCCCTCGGAGGGCTGGTACTCGAGGGCGCGGTGGAGGGTGTGGGCCTCGCGCCCGGTGCTCTCGGCGAGGCGTTTCGCGGCGCGGCCGGTGGGGGCGCAGAGGATGGTGTGGACGAGCTTTGCGGAGAGGATCTCGATGAGGGCGCGGAGGATGGTGGTCTTGCCGACGCCGGGTCCGCCGGTGATGACAAAAAGACGGTGCCGGGTCGCGCCAATGACGGCCTCGGTTTGCTCGGGCGAAAGCTGCAGCGCGTGGTGCCGCTCGAACCAGGCGATGGCGGCATCGGGATCGAGTTTCGGGAGCTGCGGTGGTTTGTCGATGAGCTCGTGGAGTCGGGCGGCGATGTGCTGCTCGGCGGCGTGGAGGTCGGCGGGGAAGACGAGCACCTCGCCATCGACAGCCTCGACAAAAACCTCGCCCTCGAGGAGCCGCTGATTCAGGGCGAGCTCGACGGCCCCGGCGGGGGCCTCGACGAGCGTGGCGGTCGTCTCGACCAACTCGGCGCGTGGCAGGGCGCAGTGTCCCTGTTTTTCGGCCTCGGCGAGCACGTGGGTGAGGGCGGCGAGGAGGCGTTTCGGCGAATCGGGGGCCTGGCCCATCTGGCGGGCGATCTCATCGGCGGTCTTGAAGCCGACGCCGGGCAGCTCGCGGGCGAGGCGGTAGGGATCGGCGCGGAGGACGTTGACGGCGTCCTCGCCGTAGGTCTTGTAAAGCCGCAGCGCCCGGGCGGTGGAGATGCCATAGGCGTGGAGGAAGATCATGAGGTCGCGGACCGCCTTCTGCCGCCGCCACGATTCCTTGATGCGGATGCGGCGCGATTTGCCGATGCCCTCGACCTCCTGGAGCCGCTGCGATTCCTCCTCGATGATGCGGAAGGTGTCGGTGCCGAAGGCGTCGACGATGCGTTTCGCGTAGGCCTTGCCGATGCCGTCGATGAGGCCGCTGGCGAGGAACCGGCGGATGCCCTCGGGCGACTCGGGCGGCAGGGCCTGGATGCGGTCGGCCTCGAACTGCTTGCCGAAACGCCGGTCGTTTTTCCAGCGGCCCCGGGCGCGCACCGATTCGCCGGCGACGGCGGCGGGCAGGCGCCCGCGCAGGGTGACGAGCCCGAGATCGGGCGTCTCGACCTGCAAAATGGTGTAGCCGTTCTCCTCGTTGTGGAAAACGACGGCTTTCACCACTCCTCCGAGCTCGGCAGGATCGTTGTCGGAGGCGCTCATCTGGGAAAACCGGCCGGCCGGGACGGAGGGAATGCTCCTTTACAAGGCTTGACCTGTGTCGCATATTCGCCGCCCCATGGCAATTTTATCGATCCTTTTGACCGTGATCATCGTGACCGTGAGCATCCTGATGGTGCTCGTCGTGCTGATCCAGCGCCCCAAGCAGGAGGGCCTCGGTGCCGCGTTCGGTGGCGGTGCGCTTGATTCCGCCCTCGGCGCCCACACCACCGACGTGCTGCAAAAGTTCACGAGCTGGCTCGGCATCCTCTTTTTTGTCTCGGCGATCAGTCTGGCCATGGTGAAGACCCGCCAATACCGCGCCTCGGCCGCCGAGGGCATCCTCGAGGGCGTCGAGAAGAAGGAGCCCGCCGCGCCGGCTCTGCCCCCCGGACTCTCCGAGCAGCTTTCCAACATTCCCGGCCTCGAGTCGGTCACTGTTGATCCTGCTCCCGCCACCGATCCGACTTCCGCCCTGCCGGCTCCCAAGGTCGAAACGTCTGCTCCGGCTCCCAAGGCGGTCGAAACGCCGGCTCCCGCACCGAAGGCGGAGACGCCGGCTCCCGCCGCCCCGGTCACCCCGGCACCAGCACCGAAGGCTGAAACTCCTGCTCCCGCTCCCAAGGCCGAAACCCCGGCTCCGGCGACCCCGGCTCCCGCAGCCCCCGCTCCGGCTGCGGACGGAAAGGCCAAGGAACAGTGAGCGCGCCGGCCTTGGCCGTGGCCCCTCTGGAAATGACTCCCGCCGGTGAGATCGCTCCGCCCGCGGATTCGAAGTGGCGGCTCCGGCAGCGCTGGCTGGTCCGCTCCCCCAATCCGCTGGGTGACGCCTGCATGTCGCTGCCTGCGGTGCGCGCCCTGAAACGCTCGGGCGAGGGCCTCCACATCACGGTCGCCTGCCGGGAAAACCTCGTGCCCTTTTGGAAATCGTGTCCAGAGGTGGACGCGGTGATCCCTTTTGCCAAAGGCCTCGGCCCCCACGCTGTCGGCGCGCGCATCCGCGAGGGTGGACCCTACGATGCCGGGCTGCTGCTGCCGAATTCCTTCCGCTCTGCCTTGGAACTGCGTTTCGCCGGGATCAGCGATCTGGTGGGGTATTCCAAGCACCAGCGACGCCTGCTGTTGAAGCTGCCCGTGCCGCCGGCCCGGCACGAAAACGGCATCCGTCGCCAGGTCGACCAGTACCTCGATCTGGTCCGGGCCATGGGCATCGCGGTCGATGGCGACGCGGTCGAGCGCGCCCTGCCCGCCCCGCCGACACCAGTGCTGCCGGGTGAAACGACGATCCGGCTCGGCATTTGTCCCGGTGCGGAATACGGCAATGCGAAGCGGTATCCGGTCGAGCGCTACGCTGCCGCCGTGGCGCTGCTCCGTGAGCGGCGTCCCGATCTGCATATCGAGGTCGAGCTGTTCGGCAGCCCGGCCGAGCGGACCATCGGCGAGGACCTCGCGGCTCAAATCGGAACCGATTGCCGCAACCGCATCGGCGAGACCGATATCGCCGGTTTGATCCAAGCACTGCGCGGCTGCCACCTGCTCGCCACCAACGACACCGGCACGATGCACCTCGCGGCCTCGCTCGGCGTGCCCACCGTGGCGATTTTCGGCTCGACCGAGCCGGCCCTGACTGCCCCGATCGGCACGATCCACCGCGTCATCCGCGAAAAGGCCGACTGTAGCCCCTGCTTCCTGCGGGAATGCCCGACCGACTACCGCTGCATGCTCCGGATCGAGCCGGCGCGCGTCGCGGACGAACTCGCCCACCTGATCGCAGCGGCATGAAGGCGGTCCTGACCCATCCCGGGAGCGCCCACAAGGACGACTTCCTCGCCTGCTGCCTGCTGGTGGCCCGTTACCAGATCCCGATCTGGCGCCGCGATCCCGAGCCCGGTGATCTCGCCGATCCCGGCATCCTCGTCATCGACATCGGCGGCGAACACGAGCCCGACCGTGGCAATTTCGACCACCACCAGTTCCCCGCCGAGCATCCGCCGATCTGCTCGCTCTCGCTCGTGCTGCAGCATTTCGACATTTACGACGATGCCCGCGCCTTCTGCGAGTGGCTCGAGCCGACCGAATGGTTCGACTCGCGGGGGCCCTTCGCGACCGCCGACTGGCTGGGGGTGGAGCGCTCTCTCGTGAACCGTCTCAGCTCGCCCGTCGATATCACCCTGCTGCGGCGCTTTGCGCAAAAGCGCGAGCACCAGCCCGGCGAAGTCATCTGGGAGGTGATGCGCATGATCGGCGAGGATCTTTTCATGTACCTCCGCACCCTGCGCGAGCGGATCGACTACGTGGCCGGGCACGCCCGCATCTTCGAGGTGGGCGAGGGGACCGCGGCGGTGCGGCTGCTCTACATGCCCCGCACCGATCCGATGCCGGACGATCCCTCGGCCGGACTGGCCCGCTACCTCGACCAGGCCGGGGAAAAGGTCGAGGGCCTGATCTATCCCGACCGCCGCGGGGCGGGCTACGGCCTCTCCCGCCACGAGGACAGCGAGCGGCTCGATTTCACCCGCATCGTCGGCGAGCCGGATGTCCATTTCGCCCACGCCCGCGGCTTTGTCGCCAAAACCAGCGCCACGGAGCTGGATCGCCTGCTCGAACTGGCCCGAAAAGCCGTCGTTTGAGGCACTCTTGCGTCCCCCGGGTGCTTGCCGACGGCCTTGCAAAGCAGGCTCCCGGCTTTAGGTTTCCCATCCCCCTCCCGATCCACGATCCGGCCCCTGCATGGACCAAATCCACCTCATCCTCGCGACCCTCTGCTTCCTCGGCGGGTTCGTGCTCGCGGTGATCTCGTGGAAGTCGGAAAACCAGAAACCGCACGGGCTGAACATCCCGCTCGCCGTCGCCGGTCTTGTTCTCCAGACCCTATTTCTCCGCGAGCGGGGCGAACTCCACGGCCGCTGCCCGATCACGAACGGGGCGGAGGTGCTGGTCTTCGTCAGTTGGAGCATCGTCATCTTTTACCTCGTCCTCGGCCGCGCCTTCCGGCTCTCGCTGATCGGGGCCTTCGCCATGCCGATGGTGTTCCTGTTCCAGGTGATCGCCCTGATCTACCTCGCTCTCGCGGATCCGGGCGCGCGCCCGCCGGCGGCCCTCGATCCCTGGCTCGAACTGCATGCCGCCATGTCCCTGCTCGCCTACGGTGCCCTCGGTCTGGCCGGCATCGCGGGCATCATGTACCTGCTGCAGGACCGCCAACTGAAAAGCCACCGCCCCGGCCGGCTTTTCTATTCGATGCCCTCGATCCGGAATCTGGCCATCGCCCTGGTGCGGCTCATCATCATCGGCACGGTGATGCTCAGCATCGGCATCTTCGCCGCCTTCCTCATGAAAAACCGGCCGGCGCCCGCACACCTGCTCGCCTCCGGCGCGGTCTGGGCGGTCTACGTGGCGGTGCTCGGCATCCATCTGCTGCGCGGCCTGCCGCCGAAACGCCTTTCCCTGTTCACGATCGGAGCCTTCGTCTTCGCCCTCGCGAGCCTGTCGGCTCTCTGATCCTGACAAACCCCAACCTCATCCCCGGTGTCCCTTTTCTGTCTTGGCGTGAATCACAAAACCGCACCGGTCGAGGTGCGGGAGCGGCTCGCCATTGCCGAGGCCTCCGTGCCGGAGCATCTCGACGCGATCTGCGGACTGGATGGCATCGAGGAGGCGGTGGTGCTCTCGACCTGCAACCGGGTGGAGATCTACGGGGCCTCCACCGACCCCGATGGTTCGCTCGTCAACCTCGTGCGCTACCTCGAGAGCCACTTCGCGGTGCAGCCCGGCGAGGTCGACTTCTACCAGCACACGGGCGAACAGGCCGCCCATCATCTCTTCGAAGTCGCCAGCGGGCTCGACTCCATGGTGCTCGGCGAGACCGAAATTTTCGGCCAGGTCAAAAAGGCCTATGCCCTCGCCCAGTCCGGTGGCAAGACGGCGCGGAGGATGAACAAGCTCTTCCAGCAGTCCTTCTCGGTCGGGAAACTGGTCCGCTCCAGCACCAGCATCCAGCAGGGCTCCACTTCGATCGGCTCGGCGGCGGTTGATCTTGCCGAAAAAATCTTCGGCAGCCTCGCGGGGGTCCGCGTCATGATCATCGGGGCCGGCGAGATGAGCCGCACCACCGCGCAGAGCCTGCTCTCGCGCGGCGCCCGCAGCCTGATCGTCTCGAACCGCAGCTACGACAAGGCCGAGGAACTCGCGAAGGAGCTCAATGGCGAGGCGATCCGCTTCGACGACTGGGAACACCGGCTCGACCACATCGACATCATCGTCTCCTCCACCGCCGCGCCGCATCCCGTCGTCACCGCCCCGACGATCCGCCGCGTCATGGAGCGCCGCCGCGGTCATTCGCTCTTCCTCATCGACATCGCCGTGCCGCGCGACATCGAGGATGAGGTCAACGAGATCGACAACGTCTACCTTTACAACATCGACCAACTCCAGCAGATCGCCGACGAGGGCAAGGTGCGACGCGAGCGGCAGATCGGCCTCTGCCGCGAAGTCATTGCCGGCTTCCTGCGCGAGCGCGGCATCGAGGCCCTCGCGCCGGTGCCCGATGCGCCGCGTGGCTCCCATCCGGGACGCGCGCTCCCCCAATCATGAGCGAACTTCTCCGACTCGGCACCCGCGGCAGCGAACTCGCGCTCGCCCAAGCCACCATGACCCGCGCGGCCCTCGCCGCCGCCGGCATCGATTGCGAGGTGAAAATCATCCAGACCATCGGCGACAAGCGCCCCGATCTGAAGCTCAGCGAATTCGCGATGGGTGAAAATCCGGTGGTCGACAAGGGCATCTTCACCAAGGAACTCGAGGAGGCCCTGCTGCGCGGCGAGATCGATTTCGCCGTCCACAGCCTGAAGGACGTGCCCACCGAGCTCGCCGACGACTTCGAAATCTGCGCCACCCTGCCCCGCGCCGAGACGCCCGATGTCCTGCTCACGACCGAAGAGGGTTGGGTGCCCGACCTGACCCTCTTGGATGGCCGCACCATCGCCACCAGTTCGGTGCGCCGCGCCCGGCAGCTCGTGTGGCTCTGTCAGGACGTGAAGGTCGTCGACATCCGCGGCAACGTGCCCACCCGGATCCGCAAGCTGATCGAGTCGGAGGAATGGGACGGCATCCTCCTCGCCCGGGCCGGACTGGAGCGGCTCGGCATTTTCACGCCGGGCCAGGCCTGGTTCGATTTCGAGGGCACCCGCGTCACCGCGACCGAACTGGACGAGACCCAGTTCATGCCCGCCGCGGGACAGGGCGCCGTCGGCATCGAGATTTTGAAAAGCAACACCGCCGCCCGCAAGGCGCTCGCGAAAATCAATCACGCCCCCACCTTCACCCGGGTCACCGCCGAGCGCGCCTACCTCGCCGCCCTTCAGGCCGGCTGCCAGACGCCGGTCGGCGCGCGCACCTGGTTCGAGGACGATGGCGCGACGCTCGTGATGGCCGTGCGCGTCTTCAACGAATCCGATCCCGCCGCGGAACCCTTTGTCGCCGAAGTCCGCGGCCCCGCCACCCAACCCACCGCGCTCGCGACGCGTCTGATGGACCTGCGGTCCGCCAACCTTTCCTGACATGAGCACCACCACCGGCATTTGTTACCTCGTCGGAGCCGGCCCGGGCGATCCGGGCCTGATGACCCTGCGCGGCAAGGAATGCATCGAGATCGCCGACGTGATCGTCTACGACTACCTTTCCAATCCCGTCTTCCTGCAATGGGCCAAACCCGGGGCGGAGAAAATCTACGCGGGCAAGAAGGCGAAAAACCACGCCATCCCGCAGGGCGGCATCAACCAGCTCCTGATCGATCTCGCGAAACAGGGCAAGATCGTGACCCGCTTGAAAGGCGGCGACCCGCTCGTCTTCGGTCGCGGCGGCGAGGAGGCCGAGGAGCTTTACGACGCTGGCATCCCCTTCGAGATCGTGCCGGGAATCAGTTCCTCCATCGCCGGACCTGCCTACGCGGGCATTCCGGTGACCCATCGCAGCCACTGCACCCAGCTCACCATCTTCACCGGCCACGAGGACCCGACCAAAGAAGAGTCGTCGCTCGACTACGCGCAGATCGCGAAGGCTCCGGGAACGAAGGTCATGCTCATGGGCGTCGAGCGTTTGCCCATCATCACCGCCGCGATCATGAAGGAAGGCGGCGATCCGGAATTGCCCGTCGCCCTGGTCCGTTGGGCCACCACCGGACAGCAGCGCACCATCACCGGCACCCTCGCGACCATCGCGGAGATCGCCGAGCGCGAGAAGTTCGAGGCGCCAGCGGTCGCGGTCTTCGGCACCGTCGTGAACTGCCGTGAAAAGCTGAACTGGTTCGAGCGACGCCCGCTGCATGGGAAGCGGGTCGTGGTCACCCGCACTCGCCAGCAGGCCAGCGAACTGAGCCGACGTCTCACCGGCCTCGGGGCGGATGTGCTCGAGATTCCCACGATCCGGACGATTCCGTCGAGCGGCGATGACTTGCGGGAGTTCGCCCGCCTCGTCGTGGATGCGCACACCTACGAGTGGCTCATCTTCACCAGCCCGAACGCGGTCGAATATTTCTTCAGCGCCTTCTACAAACTCCGCAACGATGCCCGTGAGATCGGCGGACCCCGCATCATCGCTGTCGGGCCCGGCACCGCCGCGAAGCTGGCCGAGTATCACATCGGCACCGATCTGATGCCGAAAAAGCACGTCGCCGAGGCCATTCCCGCCGCTCTCGTCGAGGAGTTCGGCTCGGTCGAAAACACCACCATGCTCTGGGTGCGAGCCAAGAAGACGGGGGACGTGCTTTCGAAGGAACTGAACAAGGCCGGTGCGATCCTCGATGAAGCAATCGCCTACGAAACCGTTCCCGAAACCGAGGATCCGACCGGTGCGGTGAAACGCTATCAGGAGGAGGGTGCGGACCTCATCACTTTCACCAGCGCCTCGACCTTTGAGAACTTCCTCGATCTCGGGCTCTCGATTCCCGAAACCTGCAAGATCGCCAGCATCGGCCCCGTCACCAGCGAAGCGATCCGCGAGAGTGGTTACGAACCGGACCGCGAGGCCGCGGAACACAACATCCCAGGCTTGGTGAAGGCGGTGGTGGAGTTGGCGGAAAGTGATCGACGGGCACCCGTTTGAATGCTCATTTGGTCAAGGCGATCCTTTCGCCCATGCTAACCGATGCCATCCGCGTTTTCTTCGTCAGCCTTGGGAAGGTCCTTTTTGATAAGATCTGCGGTTGGATCGGTCACACCACCGTGAAGACGCTGACCTTCGGCAAGGTTGATATCGATTGGGGAGACTCCTCCGAGTCGGTCCTCGCCGAATGCATCGGCGTCGGAGTTTTGCTCGGGGTGGCGACGATCGTTTGGATGGGGCTTGGATGAGGCAAAGCAGGCCTCGGTCACGCCTTGCTGTCCGTCGCTCTCACCGGCACCAGCACTCCAACGGCGATCATCAGGATGAGCAGGGCGAAGATGACGAAAGGCGGCGTCCAGTAGAGCGTCGCGGAAAAGCCTACGACCATTGCGACGAGTAGGGTGAGGGCGGCCACCACCGCCGCCGGAAGGAATTTCCGCCTCGGGAAACGGTAGAGCACCGCGGCGAGGATGAGGATGTCGGCCACCACAAACCAACGGAGCCAGGCGGGCCAAAGCTGGAAGTAACGACCGCTTTGAATCACGGCGATCGCGCGGGCGAGCAGGCTGGTCTCGGAGATCACTTCCCCGCTGCCTGTCTCGATGCGGCGATCAGGAGTGCGGTCGAAGCCGATGACGACGAGGTTGCGCTCGAGCGAGTCGAACTCGGGCTGCATCTCGGCGAGGATGCGTTTGGCGACTTCATCGTTTGCCTCACCGGTGTAGGCGAGTTCGTCGACGGTCAGCGTGGCGTAGGGGAGGATTTCGCTCGTGGACCCGTCGTCGCCGCGAAGGGTGGCACGCAGGGCGGGGGAGATGCCGCTGCGGGCGGGTAAAGACAAAGTGCCGTCGGCGGCCACGGGGATCTCGTGCTGGTCTCCGACGAGGATGCGGGGCCGGCCGGCGTCGAGCTTCAGCACGATCTGGTCCAGCGGCACCCCTGCGTGATTCGCGACGGCGGCGAGCACGACGGAAGGCACGATCTGATCGCCGCGTTTGGCGACCAGGGGCACGCGGATCGAATGCTCCGAGACGAGATCGCGGGCCGATTCGATGGATTTGAAGGCGGGGGTGCCATTGGCAAGGATCTGGGGATCGGGATAACGCACCGTGCGGGTGAATGTCAGGATGGCGCCGGCGTCCCCCTCGACCTTCAGCACGGGGTAAGGCAGGGCGGCGGCTTCCTTGGCCTGTTCACCGTCATTCGAGATGGTGGTGGCGGTCAGGATGCGCGGCAGCTTCATGGCCGCGTCTTTCAGCGGAGCGATGTCCGTCTTGTTCAAGGTGAGGTTCTCGTCGAAAACCGGGGTCGGCAGGAATACGACCGAGCGCGGCTGGAACTTCGCGGTGAGCGCGAGGATGGTGGCGTAGTCGAGCCGCGAAAGGGTGCCATCGTTCGGACGGTTGGCGTCTTCGCCGATGCGGAGCGGCTCGTAGCCGTCGTCGATTTCCACCACGGTGACGGCGGGCGGCTGGATGCGTTCGCCGGAGTTCGCCACACAGAAATCGAGCCAGAACTGGTCGAGGCCAGCAAACCTGCCTTGACGGAGACCCCATTCCCCAATGGCAATGAATAGAATGGCAAAAACAACAAAGGTGACGAAGCGCTGACGCATGAGGGGGGACAAGGGGGTTCCTGCGCGGGCCGGTCGCCCGATCGACCTTTAAGGTCTCTTCACTTTGAACAGGTGGACCGGCTTGGTCCGGGGGTCAAGAGCCACGAAGTTGGTGGAATCGCGCCATGTGTAGCTCTCCTCAAAGAGTACGTCCTCAACCTCGTATTCCGTGCCCCACGGGATACCCATCAAATCGAGGGGTAGATGGAGGTTCGACTCCTGTCGGCGGTGGGGATCGAGGTTCACGACGATCAGCATGAGATTGCTCCGGTCATCGCTCCATTTCACGTAGGCGATCATCTGCGGATTGTCGGCAGGCACGAACTCGATGTTCGCGTAGTTGTGCAGGGCGGCGTTGGCCTGGCGGGCGGCGTTGAGGCGGGTGATGAATGCCTTGATGTTGCCGGGGCGGTTCCAATCTCGGGCCTTGAGCTGATATTTTTCGCTGTCGAGGTACTCCTCGCGGCCGGGCAGCGGGACGCCCTCGCAAAGTTCGTAGCCGGAATAGATGCCCCAGGAGCTGGAGAGGGTCGCGGCAAGGGCGGCGCGGATCTTGAAAGCGGCGGGATTGGCGTGCTGGAGGTGCCGCGGGAGGATGTCGGGTGTGTTCGGCCAGAAGTTCGCGCGGAAGTAATCGCGCATCGACCCCTTCGTCAGTTCGGTGACGTAGTCGCGCAGTTCATCAGCGGTCTCGCGCCAGGTGAAGTAGGTATAGCTCTGGGTGAAGCCGACCTTGGCGAGGGCCTGCATCATCTTCGGCTTGGTGAAAGCCTCGCTGAGGAAGATGATCTCGGGATCGATCGCGTGGATTCCGGCGATGAGCCATTCCCAGAAGGCGACAGGTTTGGTGTGGGGATTGTCGACACGAAAAATCTTCACGCCCTGGGCCACCCAGAACGCGACGACATCGTGGAGTTCCTGCCACAGCTCGCGCCAATCGTCGCAATGGAAGTCGAGCGGGTAGATGTCCTGATATTTCTTCGGCGGATTCTCGGCGTATTTGATCGAGCCATCAGGACGACGGTAGAACCACTCGGGATGCTCGCGCACGTAGGGGTGATCCGGCGAGCAATTGAGCGCGAAGTCGAGCGCGATCTCGACACCGCGGGCGCGGGCCTCTTTCAACAGCCAGACGAAGTCCCCGATGGTGCCCAGGGAGGGTTCGACGGCACGGTGTCCGCCAGCCTCGCCGCCGATCGCCCAGGGCGAACCGACATCGCCGGGCTCGCAGGTGACGGCGTTGTTTTTTCCCTTGCGATGGCTCATCCCGATCGGGTGGATCGGTGGGAAATACACGACATCGAATCCCATCGCCCTTGCATCCTCGATGCGTGGCAGGCAGTCGCGGAAGGTCGAGTGCCGGTTGCCGAGGCCCTCGGCGCTGCGCGGAAAGAACTCGTACCAGGCCGAGTACTGCGAACGCGGAATCTCGACGAGCACCTCGATGGTCTCTTCTCCGGTGCTCGCAAGGGAACGGTTCGGCCAACGTGCCAGCAGGGCCTTGACCTCGGGCGTGTCCATCAGGCCGGGCACGGCGGTGGCTTCGCATTGCATCAACATGCCGGTGAGCGACTCGATCGCCTCGGCATCCTCGCGGGATCGTCCGGTCACCGCGCGGATCGCGGCGGCATTGAGGATGACCCGCCCCTCCTCGATCTCGGTGCCGAGATCGGGCTGTCCTCCAGCGAGGCGGCGCTCGAAATCGTGCAGCCAGGTCAGGAAATCATCCGCCCATGCGGTGATGGCGATCTCGTAGCGACCGGTCACGGCGAAGGAGAGCTCCGCGGACCAGCGATCGTTGTCCACGTGATGCATCGGGATTTCGTTCCATTCATCGGCTCCGGTGGCACGCCATCCGAGCACGGCGACGGATTGATCGTGACCTTCCTTGAAGATATCGGCCTCGACGCGGAGGCATTCACCGGTGACCCGCTTTGTGGGATAGCGGCCGCCGTCGACGCGCGGCGAAAGATTGGAAATGACAACGGTGGGCAGGCGGGATCCGAGAGGCAGCATGGGCGGGCAGGTTCCGGTCAATTAAAACCCTCACCGCGCTTCGCCAAGCGCGATTTTCCCTCACTCGCTGACCTTTCGCCGCGAGGACTTCCGGTCGGCGCGTTTCGTTTTCGCCACCCGCAGCCTGGCTTTCGCGGCTTTGGAGGGCTTGCGTTTCTGGTATCGCTTCCGCGCCCGGGCCCGGGCGGCGGCGAGTTTTCTGGCCTGCTCGGCGGCTTCGAAGTGTTCGCAGAGCCGGGTCCGGGCGATCTCGCGGTTCTTTTCACGGGACCGGCTTTCCTGGCAACTGACCTCGTGTCCGGTGGGGACGTGTTTCAGATACACGCAGGAAGAGGTCTTGTTGATCTTTTGCCCTCCACTGCCCGAACCGAGCACAAAACGCTCCTCGAGATCCTCTTCGAGGATCCCGAGACGTTCCATGCGTTCGGCGAGAGTTTCCATGGCGGCGAGACAAGAGGGTTGACTGACCGACTATACCCTCTTGATTGGCGGAAATCCATGAAACCCGAATTATCGGACGTCGACCGGGCTCACCGGATCTACACCCCCAGGAATCTCGCCTTCTATGATTGGTGGGTGCTCGGCGTCTCGAACCACTGGTTCTGGAGATGCCCGACCGCGAAGCTTCTCGATCTCTATCGTTCGCGCATCACGGGCAATCACCTCGAGGTCGGAGTCGGCACGGGCTATTTCCCGGCGCAGACGCTGGCGGTGGGCGGCCGGCTCGCGCTGCTCGACATCAACCGGCATTGCCTCGATCGCGCTTCGAAGCGGCTCGCCCCGCATCGTCCCGAGATCTACCAGGAGAACGTGCTCGAGCCGATCCCGCTGAAGATCGCGCCCTTCGATTCGATCGCGCTGAACTACCTGCTCCATTGCCTGCCGGGTCCGATCGAGCAAAAGGCGGCGACGGTGATCGATCACCTGCTTCCTCTGCTCGCGCCGGGCGGCACGATTTTCGGATCGACCCTGCTCGGCAAAGACATCCAGCGGCCCGTGCTCTCAGTGCCCTTGATGGCGCGCTACAACCGCAGCGGCATCTTTTCGAACCAAGAGGATTCGCTCGGCGGTCTCATGGAAGTGCTCTCGACGCGTTTCAAGACCTTCAACGTCGAGGTCCACGGCTGCGCGGTGCTCTTCTGGGCGAAGGGACTACGCGATGGCGTCGGCGGGTGAACCTCACGGACAAGTCACCGCCTTGCCGTTGTCGCGTGGTCCCAGGTTGGCAAGGAATGGCACGGCGGTTTTGGCCCAGGCTTCCGCATCGGGATAATGTCCGGCCGATTCGCCGAAGCAGGTGCGCAGCATCTCGGTATCGATGATGCCGGGATTGCAGGCTACCGCAGCGAGTCCGTGAGGCAACTCCTGCGCGAGCGAGCGGGTCAGGCCTTCGATCGCCCATTTGCTCGCACAGTAGGGGGCCACCTCGGGAGAAGTGGAGCGTCCCCATCCGCTTGAAAAGTTCACGACCACTCCGGAGCCCTTTTGGATCATGGCGGGGAGAAAATGCCGGAGCACCCGGATGGTGCCGGTGATGTTGATGTCGACGAGAGATCCGATCTCCTCGTCGGAGAATTCCCAGAGACGTGCCGGCCGGTTGATGATCGCGGCGTTGTTGAGCAACAGGTCGGGCGCTCCGTGGGTATTGATCAGCTCCGAAGCGAAAGCGGCGACAGCGGATTCGTCGGCGACATCGGCCCGGCGGATCCAGAGCGGAACGGTGGAAACGGGTTCGGCATTCCGCGAGCAGCCTGCCACTCGCCAGCCGGCAGCGGCGAAGCCACGTGCCATCGCTGCTCCGAGACCGCGCGAGATTCCGGTGATGACGACGAGACGATCCTTCATTCCGTACAAGAAAGCGGGCCCGGAGAAGAACGGCAAGCGCTCTCTCCGGGCCCGGTCAACAGTTCAATTTCCCGGAAAAATATCCGTTTGATCGGCTATTTCCGAATCAGCCCTTCTTGGCGGCCTTCTTCGCGGGAGCCTTCTTGGCGGCAGCCTTCTTCGCAGGAGCCTTCTTGGCAGCCTTCTTCGCAGGAGCCTTCTTGGCGGCCTTCTTCGCAGGAGCCTTCTTGGCGGCCTTCTTCGCAGGAGCCTTCTTGGCAGGTGCTTTCTTGGCGGCAGCTTTCTTGGTCGTGGCTTTCTTCATGGTTCTCTTTTTTGTTGGTCTTTGTTTTTTTGTTGGTGCTTTTTCAGCGGGAATTGATTTCCGGTTGGCCGGTTGCTTTGCTGCCGCCATTTGGGCGGCTAAGGCTTTTTTGGCGTTTCGGAGCGGGAAAGGGTGGCAAGGGCGCGTTGTTCGATTTCTTCCTGTTCAGCTTTCGAAATTCGCGAGACTCGGTCGACTGGGTGTTTTGTTAGGATGTTCCCTTTCGCCGATCTTCCTTTAATATCCAGATTTGCGAATCTAAAGTCGATCTGAAAATTTCGCAATTTTAAATCACTTTTCAGATGAACGCGAACGATCAAATTTGCATCCTCCTCGTTGTCGTGTTCCGAGAGCCATAAAACGCGGGTGCCCGCCGCTCCTCCGGTGAGGTCGTAGAGCTTCTCACGGGTGATGCCCTCGACGCGGAAACGCTTCGCCATGATGTTCCCGCCGCGCCCGTCGCGATAGATCATGTTGTAGATCTTCGGTTCGTCGCGGTTGAAGACACCCACGACGAGGTTGTCTTTCCCGATGAAAACCTTTTCGGCGACCTTCACCACCCGCATCGTGCCATCGCGGGAAAAGGCGATGATGTCGTCCATCCGCGAGCATTTACAGACGGGTTCGTCGCGCTTCATGCCGTAGCCGGCGAAGCCTTCCTTGCGGTCGACGTAAAGGGTGTCGTTCGCCACGACGACCTGTTTGGCATCGACGCGGTCGAAGGTGGAGAGCTCGGTGCGGCGGCCGCGGCCCTTGCCGTAGCGGTCCCTGATGCCCTCGAACCACTTGATCGTGAAAGCGGTGAGGCGCTTGAGGTTTTTCTTCGTCTCGGCGATTTGGTCCTCGAGGCCGCGGAGGTATTCGTCGGCCTTGAAGGAGTCGAACTTGGAGATGCGCTTGATCCGGATTTCGGTGAGCCGGACGATGTCATCCTCGGTGACCTCGCGGCGGAAGAGGCGGAGGTAGGGGCGCAGGCCGGTCCAGATTTCTTTGATGACGGCTTCCCAGGTTTCGCATTCCTCGATGCGGCGGTAGATGCGTTTCTCGATGAAGATCTTCTCGAGGCTGGAGAAGTGCCATTTTTCCTCGAGCTCGCCGAGCTTGATCTCGAGCTCCTGTCCGATGAGGTCGCGGGTCTGCTTGGCGCTGTGTTTGAGAATCTCGGAGACTCCGAGGAAGCGGGGCTTGTTGTCCTGGATGACACAGGCGTTCGGCGAGATGCTGACTTCGCAATCGCTGAACGCGTAAAGGGCCTTCAGGGTGGTGTCGGCATCGACTCCGGCGGGGAGATGGACGCGGATCTCGACGTTCTCTGCGGTGCAGTCCTCGATCTTGGCGATGCGCACCTTGCCCTGCTCGTTCGCCTTGAGGATGGAATCGCAGAGGCTCGAGGCGGTCGTGCCGAAGGGAATCTCGCGGATGATGAGCTCTTTCGACTTCGTCTTCTCGATGCGGGCGCGCACCTTGATGCGGCCGCCGCGGAGTCCGTCGTTGTAATCGGTGACGTCGGCGATGCCGCCCTGGGGGAAATCAGGATAGAGCTCGAAGGGCTCTTTCTTCAGCACGGCGATGCAGGCATCGATGAGCTCGTTGAAATTGTGCGGCAGGATCTTGCAGGCGAGACCGACAGCGATCCCTTCGGCGCCGTGGGCGAGAACGAGGGGGAATTTCGCGGGCAGGGTGACGGGTTCCTTGTTGCGGCCGTCGTAGCTGGCGGCCCAGGAGGTCGTCTTGGGATTGAAGAGGATCTCGTTGGCGAATTTCGAGAGACGGGTCTCGATGTAGCGCGGCGCGGCGGCGGAGTCGCCGGTGAGGATGTTGCCCCAGTTCCCCTGGGTGTCGACGACGAGTTCCTTCTGCCCCATGTTGACGAGGGCATCGCCGATGGACTGGTCGCCGTGGGGGTGGTACTGCATCGTGTGGCCGATGATGTTGGCCACCTTGTTGAAACGTCCGTCGTCCTTTTCCTTCAGCGAGTGAAGGATGCGGCGCTGCACGGGCTTGAGTCCGTCGTTGATGTGCGGGACGGCGCGCTCGAGGATGACATAGCTCGCATAATCCAGAAACCACTCTGAATACATGCCTTTGAGCGGTGTCGTGGTTTCGTCCATGCGGGAGTGCGGCGGGGCGCGGATGGGGCAGGGGGCGGATCAGGCGGCGACGGCGTCCTCGGTGATCTCGGCACGCTCTTCGACTTCCTCTTCGATGAGATCGAGCTCGACCTTGAGGTTCTTGATGATGAAATCCTGGCGATCCGGGGTGTTTTTCCCCATGTAGAACTCGAGGAGGTCCTGGATCGTCTTCGGACGCGCCGGCATCTCGACGGGGGCGAGGCGCATGTCGGAGCCGATGAAGTGGCGGAATTCGTCGGGCGAGATCTCACCCAGACCCTTGAAGCGGGTGATCTCGGGATTCTTCACCTCGGCGAGGGCGCGCTGGCGTTCCTCTTCGGTATAACAATAGCGGGTCTCCTGCTTGTTGCGGACCCGGAAAAGGGGGGTCTCCAAGATATAAAGGTGACCTTCGCGGATGAGATCGGGGAAGAACTGGAGGAAGAAGGTGATGGTGAGGAGGCGGATGTGCATCCCGTCGACATCGGCATCGGTGGCGAGGATGACCTTGTTGTAACGCAGTCCGTCGAGGTCCTCCTCGATCCCGAGGGCGGCCTGGAGAAGATTGAACTCCTCGTTCTGGTAGACGATCTTCCGCGTCATCCCGTAGGAGTTGAGCGGCTTGCCGCGCAGGGAGAAGACGGCCTGGGTGTCGACGTCGCGCGATTTCGTGATCGAGCCGCTCGCCGAGTCGCCCTCGGTGATGAAGAGGGTCGATTGCTCCTTCAGCTTGTGGTTCGAGTCGTAGTGGGCGCGGCAGTCGCGGAGCTTCTTGTTGTGCAGCTTCGACTGCTTCGAGCGCTCCTTGGCGAGCTTCTTGATGCCCTTCAGTTCCTTCCGCTCGTGCTCGGAGCGCTGGATCTTGTCGAGCATGCCCTCGGCCACGGCCTTGGAGCGGTGGAGGTGGTTGTCGAGGTGGAGCCCGAGGAAATTCCCGACGAAAGTCCGCACCGATTCTCCGCCGGGCGCCATCTGGGTGGAGCCGAGTTTCGTTTTCGTCTGCGATTCGAAGACGGGGTCCTCGACCCGCACGCTGATCGCCGCGACGATGCCCGAGCGGATGTCGCCGGCTTCGAACTGCTTCTTATAATAATTGCGCACCGTGTTGACGATGGCCTCGCGGAAGGCGGCGAGGTGGGTACCGCCCATGGTGGTGTGCTGGCCGTTGACGAAGCTGTAGTATTCCTCACCTGCCTGCTCGGTGTGGGTGAAGGCCACGTCGATGTCGTGGTCGGAGAGGTGGACGATGGGGTAGAGCGGCGTGTCACGACCGGCGAGATTTTCCTCGAGCAGGTCGAGGAGGCCGTTCTTCGACCGGAACTTGTTGCCGTTGAGGGAAAGGGTCAGCCCGGTGTTGAGGTAGGCGTAGTTCCGGATCATCGCCTCGACGAACTCGAGGTTCCACGCATACTTGCCGAAGATCGCGGGATCGGGCTCGAAGGCGACGAGGGTGCCGGAGTGTTCGTCGCTCTTGTCCGGCTTTTTCATCTCCGCGACGACGAGGCCCTGGCCGAACTCGATCGCCATGGTCTTGTGCTCGCGGAAGGATTGGATCTCGAAGAAGGCGGAGAGGAAGTTCACCGCCTTGATCCCGACGCCGTTGAGGCCGACGGATTTTTTGAAAGCCTCGCTGTCGTACTTCGCGCCTGTGTTGATGATGGATGCGCAATCCTTCAGTTTGCCGAGCGGGATGCCGCGGCCGTAGTCGCGCACGCGGACGAAGCGATCCTCGATCTCGATGTCGATCTGCTTCCCGTTGCCCATGACGTGCTCGTCGATGGCGTTGTCGATGACTTCCTTCAGCAGGATGTAAATGCCATCGTCCTGCGACGAGCCGTCACCCAGCTTGCCGATGTACATGCCGGGACGGAGTCGGATGTGCTCGCGCGGGTCGAGTGAGCGGATGTGCTCTTCGTTGTAGTCGGCTGCCATGCAGGCGGGGCGGTCGGAATGGCGACAGTATTTAGGAGAAGTGAAATATTTTCAACTGTTGATTGAATTTTTTCCAACTTTGTTCCGGGTCGCGTTTTTCGTGACGAAGCAGAGAAAAACCCCGAGCGGAATTATGGTTTTGTTAGTTGGTTCCGAATTGCGGATCCCGGCGGATCCCGGGTTGCGCTCGTGCTTAAAGGAAATACGCCGGTGCGGCTGGAAGGCCTGTTTTTCATGGCTTTTCTGCCCGCGGCAACCTCGCTTCCCTTCGTCGGCGCGCGGTGACGGAGCTTCCTCCGCGACGAGTTCCGGACCGGATCTCAAGGAGCCGGATGCCTGGGGTCTTTGGCGAAAGCGAAGTGCGCGAACGAACTTCGCGGCCGGACGCGTGCGAAAGAGAAGGGTGATTTTTTCCCCGGAGCAGAGCCTGCTTCGGAAAAAAATCGGGAACCGGATTCGTCTCAGAGCGGCTGGATGATGCGTCGCCAGAGTGGGTCGAGGTGCATCGTGATCAACTGCGCGGCGCGTTCCTCGTTTGGAGTGTTCGCGTATTCCTGCATCACGCGGTCGGCGGCATAAATCATGGCCAGCTCGCGGTCGTTCATTTCGATCACGTCGATGCGACCGCGCACCACCGGAGGACTAAATCCAAAGCTCGCGAAGAGGGAAGGATCGAACTTTTCGGAGGGGTGTGAGAAGGCGGCGATCTTTTCGCTGCGCGTCGAGGCGAGAGACTGCTGGAGCAGGTTGTTCCAGAAGTAGACGTTGCGGGGCGATTCGAAACCGCAGAGCACCGAATGCCCGCGCGCGGTCCAGCGCAGGGCGACCGTACGGCTGCTCGGGTAGCGCTCCTCCTGCTGACCGAGGGCGGGATGTTTCAAGCCGACCTTGCGGATGAAACCGGCGATGCGGTCAAGATCGAGGGTGAGCTTCGGTCCGGCCAGCAACTCCTTCTCACGCTCGGCCAAGCGGTGCTCCACCGTCGATCGGCTCAGCACCTCGGCGGCACGTGGGGGTGTGGCGTGCGGCTTCGATGCGAAGGAGACCCCTTGGAAAAACGATTCCGGTGCGGGCGTGCGGGCCGGGGCGGGCAGAGGATCGGGACGAGACGCCGAGGAGGCGGCCGGAGCCGGCGCTGGTGCGGGAGCCGGAGCCGGAGCCGGAGCCGGGCGTGAAGTCGAGACCGGAGGGACTGCCTGTGCCTGAGGATGAAGGGGAGGCATGGCCGGCAGCGCGACCTCCTCGGTCCCGAAACGTTGGTCGGCGGTTTCGCTGACCACCGTTTTCCCGCTGCCGCGGATGTCGTTGATGATCGAGTCGATGCCGGAAAAGTCCACGGGAACGCTTCGCGGAGCGGTGGGGATAGGAGCGGGTCCGGTCGGTGGAGCGGATGCTGCCGGTCGATCAGTGAAGCTGCTGGAGAGCGCAACATCGGGCTCCGGCTCCGGCATGCGCGGCAGGGGAGGAGGGGTTTCGGTCGGGTGATCGATGTCCTCGTTGAGTTTGCGGAAAAAATCGGCCTTATCGGTCAGGGCACTGAGCGAATCCTCGGCGATTGACTCGAACACCTCTTCCTCCGACGGCACCGCAAGGTAATCGCGTCCATCGCGCAGCCAGAGCGCCGAAGCTTGGCGCAAGACCGAACGAGGCGTGAGACGCGACGATTCGTGGTGCCAGGACTGCTCCAGGGAAAGCTGATCGATGAAACGCGAGGCGGATTTTTCGGCGAGGGTGGTGCCGCGCAAGCGAAAGCGGACCAGCTCGCGGGCCGCTTCGACCGGGATCGGGTTCAGCCGCAGCGTCTCTCCGGAGAGCCTATCCAACCAGGCGGAGGGCAGACGCGGCTCAAAGGTCGCGCTCCAGAGATCGTCGTTCACGCACATGAGCGTGAGGCTGCGGGTGACGCGCTCGCGGATCGCATTCACGATTTCCGCGATCTCCATGCCCGCGGTTTCGGAATGGAAGAAGCCATCCAAGGCATCCGCGGCCAGCATCACGGGCCGGTGATCGGAGACGATGCGAAGGAGTTGCAGCAATCGCTCGCGGGCCTCCCCGTTGGAAAGCCCACGCAGCTTCTCGAGCGCTCCTTCCTCGCGACGGTGCAAATCGACGCAGACCCGGGTCCAGAAGGCAACTTCGGAAGGGGAGAGTCCGAGCCGCTTGGAGGCCCCGGGCGAGCCGGCTTTCGCCAGATTCGCCGCGTGCTTGTCGAGCCAGAGCAGCACCTTGGGCGAGCGTTCCCGCCCGAGCCGTGCCGCCAGGTCGGGTAGCGATTCCAACTGGACCGGACAATCCCGCGGGACCAGGGCCCCGTTCTCGACCGCTTCATGAATCAAGCGGGCGAGATAGTGGCCTCCCGCCTCGTCCATGATCGAGCGCCGTTGGTTTTCCCCGAGGCTTTGCAAACAAAGCTGCCTCAACACGGATGCCAGCGCCACGGGCCAACTCGCAGGGCGGGAGCGGTCGAAGGGAAGCAAAATGCTGGTGACCCGCCCTTCGAGTTGAAGACGGAGCCGTCCCAGCAGGTGCGACATGCCGCTGCCTGCTTCGGGGGCGCCGAGCAGAAACACCCGGCCGAGGCCCGAGGTGCCTGCGGTGGAGATTTGATCCACCGCTTCGTGAATCCGGGTGACCACGAGCTGATGGATTCGCCCGACGCCCGGCAGGTTGCGCGCGTCCTCCACGAACACATCCTCCAAAAAGGGATTGTTTCTCGATTCCTCGCGGCGGCTCATCTCCTCAAACACTACTCCAAAACAAACTTTTTGGAATTTTCAGATAAAAAACTCAAAAAAGCAAGATTTAATATTTTTGATAACTGAGACGGTTTTGGCATGAAACTGAGGTAGTGTCGGGCTTGGCGACGGAGGGTGCGCGATTTTCTCGCCATTTCTGCTTGTGGAAAATCCTTCGTTTGTTAAGAAAGCCGCTCTTTTCCCCGACGTTTCTTAACCCTGCGGACCTAGTCCCCCAACGACTCCCTATTTATGAGTGACTCCAAACCCTCAATGGCCCTGTTCTGGGGCTGCTTCATCGCCCTGATCACCACGGCCTTCGCCTTCTTCAGCCGCATGTACCTCTGCGACGTGCGTTTCGGGGCCGACTTCAATCTGGACAAAGGAACGATCGGAGCGCTCAAGGGGGCGGGGATCTGGCCTTTCGGCGTTTCGATCATCCTGTTCAGCCTGATCATCGACAAGGTCGGCTACCGCGTCGCGATGATTTTTTCCTTCGTCTGCTACGCGATTTACATCGCCCTCGCCTGCATGGCCTATGGAGCGATCCAAGGGGTCCAGGGCGCTGATCTCGCGGCGGCCCAAGCCAAGGGTTACAGCTATCTCTATTGGGGCTCCTTCATCCTCGGTCTCGGCAACGGCACCGTGGAAGCTTTCATCAACCCCGTCGTCGCCACGATGTTCAGCCGCGACAAAACGAAGTGGCTCAACATCCTCCACGCCGGTTGGCCGGGTGGTCTCGCCCTTGGCGGACTCATCACCATCGGGATGGCCGGTGTCGCAGCCAACGGCGACTGGCGCCTTGTCCTCGGGATCATCGCCGTTCCCGCCGTGATTTACCTGATCATGCTCCTCCGCGTCCAGTTCCCCGTGAATGAACGCGAGGCCGCCGGCGTTTCCTACCGCGAGATGCTGGCCGAGTTCGGTGCCTTCGGCGCTCTGGTCGGCTTCGGATTGATCTTCGCTCAGCTTGCCGAAGTATTCGCTTGGTGGCCCAACTGGCTCACCTGGGCACTCACCATCGTCGTCGTGGTCGCCTTCGGCCTTTACACCCGCAGCATCGGTCGCGGCTTCCTCGCCTTCCTCATCGTGATCATGATGCCCCTCGCCACCACCGAGATCGGCACGGATGGATGGATCACCGGCCTCATGGAGCACCCGATGAAAGAGGCGGGATACAATCCGGCCTGGGTGCTGATCTACACCTCCGTCATCATGATGGTGCTGCGCTTCTTCGCCGGGCCCATCGTGCACAAACTCTCGCCGATCGGGCTGCTCGTGCTCAGTGCGGTCCTCGCCATCGCCGGTCTTTTTGCCCTCTCCAAGACCGGTAACTCCGGAATGGCCGTGATCTTCGCCGCCGCGACCCTCTACGCCTTCGGCAAGACCTTCTTCTGGCCGACGATGCTCGGAGTCACCGCCGAGCAGTGCCCGAAAGGCGGCGCACTGACCTTGAACGCCATCTCCGGCATCGGGATGATCGCGGTGGGGATTCTCGGATTCCCCTTCATCGGTGCGATCCAGGAAAAGACCGCCACCGCCGAACTGGCCGCCGGTCCCCAGTCCGCGCTGGTCCAACAGATCTCCAGCGAAAAACACTATGTGCTCGGTGCCTATCAGGCGATCGACCCCGACAAGGCCGCGGCGCTGACCGATCAAGCCCAGAAGGACGCGGTCGCTGCGGCCAACCAGTCGGCCCAGTTCAAGGCCCTCGGTACCATGGCGCTGTTCCCGAGCTTCATGCTGGTGTGTTACCTGATCCTCTTCTTCTACTTCAAGTCGAAGGGCGGATACAAGGCCCAGGTCCTCACCGGGCATGGTTCCCACGACTAAAATTTGACGCGGGCTCCCTCGGGCCCGCGGATCTCTGATCCGGACCGCGGCTTGATTCGCCGCAAACCATCTTCATGGTGAAAGGGGAGGCGAAAGTCTCCCCTTTCGATTTTCCTGAACCGACCCGATGAAGATTTACACCTACGCCAAGTGCGACACCTGCCGAAAGGCCGTGAAATGGCTGCAAAGCTGCGGTCTCTCCTTCACCGAAATCCCCATCCGCGAACAGCCGCCGACCAAAGCCGAGCTGGAACGGATGCTCGGCATCTATCAGGGCGACCTCAAGCGCCTCTTCAACACCTCCGGCGGCGACTACCGCGAGATGAAGCTCGGCGAAAAGCTCCCCGCGATGTCCGAAACCGCCGCGATCGACCTGCTCGCCTCCAACGGCAACCTCGTGAAGCGCCCCTTCCTCCTCACCGAAAAAGCCGGCCTCGTCGGCTTCAAGGAAGCGGAGTGGGAGGCGTTCTTTAAATCAACTCGTGACCCGTGACCCGTGACCCGTGACTCATGTCCCGACCATCTCCTTCAACACGTGCCCGTGCACGTCGGTGAGGCGGCGGTCGATGCCGTTGTTCCGCACCGTCAGTTTCGTGTGATCGATCCCGAGCTGGTGCAGGATCGTCGCATGGATGTCGTAGACCGATGAGGCGTGGGCGCGGTCGGCGGGACGGAAACCCCACTCATCACTCTCGCCGAAGGTGCCGCCTTTGATCCCACCACCGCAGAGCCAGTTCGTGAAGACGAAGGGATTGTGATCGCGCCCCTGGCTTCCCTGCGAGCAGGGCATGCGGCCGAATTCGGTGGTCCAGAGGATGATCGTGTCCTCGAGCATGCCGCGCTGCTTCAGATCCTTGATCAGCGCGGCGGCCCCGTGCGCCATCCCGGCCGCGAGTGGTCCGTGGTCGCGTTTCACGTCCTCGTGGCTGTCCCAGTTGCGGCGGGGAAAACCGTTGTCATTGCCGCTCCAGACCTGCACGAAACGGACTCCGCGCTCGAGGAGGCGTCGCGCGACGAGGCATTTGCGCCCGAAGAACTCCGTCTCCGCTTTCTCGTTGATCGTTGTATCATCGACCCCCGGACCCTCGGGAGCGAGACCGTAGAGCTTTTTGATATGCTCCGGCTCGCGCGAGACATCGAGGGCGTCGGTCGCGCTGAGTTGCATCGCCGCGGCCAGTTCGTAGCTGCGCACCCGCGCCTCGAGCCGGTCGTCGCCCGGCCGTGCCGCGGCGTGAAGCGTGTTCAGCCGCGAAAGCGCGTCAAGACCGGCGCGGTCGTTTTCGGGACGGATGAAATCGCTCTTCGGCGCGAAGAGATCCGCCACCGGCGTCGCGCTGCCCGGACGGATCACGGTGCCCTGGTAACGCGCCGAGAGAAAGGCATTCGCCCAGTTCTTCGCCCCGTTCGAGGCAAAACCGCGATGGTCCGGCAACACAACGAAGGACGGCAGATTCTCGTTCTCGCTGCCCAGCGCATAAGAGACCCATGAACCCGCACTGGGAAATCCGGGGAATTGGAATCCCGTCGTTTGCAGCAGCGTGCCCTGGCTGTGGACACCCGTCTTGCCGACGAGATTGTGGACGAAGGCGATGTCGTCGACGACGTCGCCGAGCGGCGCGACGATGTCGCTGATCGCCTTGCCCGATTCGCCGTAGGGACGGAAGGTCCACGGGCTCGCGAAACAGGCGCCCGGCGTCGATTGAAAAAGCTCCACCGTCTCGCCCGGGTCCCAGGGTTGCCCGTTCTTCTTCTCGAGGAGCGGCTTGTGGTCGAAGAGATCCACATGACTCGCCGCCCCCGCCATGAAAAGCTGCACGACCCGCTTCGCCCGCGGCGGATGATGGAGTGTGCCGGAAAGCACCCCTTCGCGCGCGAGCAGGTCGGACAAGGCAAGTCCGGAAAACGAGCCCGCGAGCGTGCCGAGGAAGTGGCGGCGGTTTGGTGAAGCTCCTTGGCGGAAAAGCGGGGAGGTGCTAGAATGCTCCGGGTTCATGGACGAACAGAAGATCAAAGAATTGGCCGATGCGATTTACGTCGAGAAGATCCGCCGGGCGCGGACGATGACCCCTGGAGAGCGCATGGAGGCGGGAATCGAATTGTTCGAAGCAAGCCTTGGAGTAATGCGGGATGGAATTCGCATGCACCATCCTGAGGCCGATGACGATGCCGTCGAGACGATCTTGAAAAAGCGACTCGATCGATTGAGGCAACTGAACGATCATGGGATCTACCAGAAGGGTTTGAATCTCCATGAAAGACGGGTTTGAAGCGACGGGGAAAGTCATTGCGGCGCTCGAGGAACTCGGGATTCCCTATATGGTGGTCGGCGGACTCTCGAGCATGGCTTACGGGAACCCTCGTACGACGAAGGATGCCGACATCGTTCTGGCGGTGGATGGAGGTGGCCTCGATTTGTTGGCGGACAAGCTCGGGGACGAGTTCAGGCTCGACCCTCAAGGTAGCTTCGAGATGGTCACCGGGACGTCGCGATTCCATCTCCGAGTGCCTTCGGTGAGTTTCGAGATCGAACTGTTTCTCCTCAGCAATGATGCGCATGATCGCGCTCGATTCGAGCGTCGCCGCTCGTTGCCATCCCGGCAATTGGGAGCGCGCACCATGATTCCCACCGCGGAAGACGTGATCATCATGAAGCTGCGGTGGTTCGCCATCGCGAAGCGAGGGAAGGACGGCGACGACATCAAAGACATCCTCGGAGTCCTCGGCGACGATGCTCTCGACTGGGACTACATCCATCGCTGGACCGCCGAGCACGGAACCCGCGCCCTGCTCGACGAAATCCGCGCGTCGATTCCGCCGCTGGATTGACGCTTCAATCCACATACACAAACGCGTTGAGGTTCAGCACGACTCTCGCGAGGCTTTCCTCGCCGTGATCCTTGAGATGCCCGACGAGCACGGCGCGCTCTTCGGCCGACGGTTCGCGTCCCGCGGCAAGACGAAAGGCCAGCTCCACCTTTGCCTCGGCCGACTCCGGAGCCTCCTTCCTCAGTCGCTCCCCGAAGTGCCGCGACATGACCTCGACAAAACGGCTGTTCCATTGCGTCAGCGCCTGCAGGGCCGTGGTCGATTCGTCGCGCGAGGGCACGCTCGTCGAGGGATCGGCGCAGTCGAGGGTCGTCAACATCGGCTGCGGCTGCGAGCGGACCACGAAGCGGTAGATCGTGCGCCGGTGCGAGGCCGGATCCTCGGGATCGTGGAGGTGATATTGATAGTGCGGTGAATGCTCAGGTTTCTCGATGATGAAATCCTGGAAAGGTTTGCCTCCGGCGGTGCGGTTCAATTTGCCGCTCACCGCGAGCACCGAGTCGCGGAACTCCTCGGCGGTAAGCCGGCGCCGGTTCGCGCGCCAGTGATAGGCGTTGCCCGCATCGATCGCGGCGTTCGCCTCGTCGTGACCCGACGCCCTCCGATAGGCCTCGCTCGTGACGATGAGCCGCACCAACGACTTCACCGACTGCTCCGGATCATCCCGCAATTTCGCGGCGAGGAAATCGAGCAGTTCCGGATGTGTCGGTTGCAGGCCACCGCGACCGAAGTCGTTCGGCGTTCCGACGAGCGGAGCGCCCATCGTCCACTGCCAGACCCGGTTCGCGATGGAGCGCCAGACGAGCGGGTTGTCCTTTCTCACGAGGTAATCCGCCAGCTCGGCCCGCGCTTTGCCTTCATCCCAGCCCTCCGTCGTGAATCCGGGAAAGGCACCCGTAGCCCCCGCCCAAAGCGGCACCGCGCCCGGTGTGACCGCTTCTCCCGGCGCCTTCAGATCGCCGCGGTGCAACACATGGATCGCACGAGGTTTGCCACCGGTGGGACGGAAACTCCCCGCCTGCGTGAACTGTGTCGCTGCCGCGAAAACGAGTTCGCCTTGGGGGATGCCCTTCAGTTTTTGCTCGAGCGGCGCGAGTTCCTTCCCGATTGCCTCGATCCGCCGCTCGTTCTCGGGAGAGCGCAGCGACTCCTCGATCCCCCGCCGCTCCGTCTGCAAGGCATGCAGTTCCGCGAGGGCCGCGTCGTTGCCGAGTTCGCGGTGAAAGATGCCGTCGACCAGGTTCGTCTTTCGCCAGCGTTCGCCCGACTCGATGCTGTCCTTCGCCGAAACCGTCGCCGTCTTCGCGAGATTCTCCGCCTCGGCCGCGCCGCGCACCTCCAATTCTGCGAGGGCGAGGATGTAGTCCTTCGAGCGCTCCGCCAGCTTCGTCGCGGTGAGTCTGACGTAGCGGAAGGTCTTTCCCTCCGCCGCGATCGCCACGGGCGCGGTCCGCGGATTGACCTGATCGCGGTCCGTCGCGTTGTGCAGAACGGTCACTCCATTTTTGAACTCCGCATCATTGGATCCCTCGACCCGGTATCGCAGGGGAAATCCGAAGCCCGCCCCGATCCCGGCGTAATCATCATAAGCCGGACGCAGCCGGATCTCCGCGACGGGCACGCTCTTGCCGAGATCGAGCTGCACCCACTTTTCCTCGGTGGGCTGTTTCACGATGAGACTGTGATAGCCGTATTGCGGGCGCAGTTCCGTCGCGCCGTGTTTCTCCTTCAGCGCCGCGATGCGCTGGTCAACGCCTGAGGCTTTCGCGGCGACGAGTTTCTTGAAATCGCCCTCGAGTTTGCCCTTTTCGCCCTTCAGCGTGTTGATCTTCGAGGTCAGTTCGAGCCGTCGTTTCTCCGCCTCCGGCGGCAGGCCCGCATAGACTCGGTCGGCACGATCGACCGCGGCAAAGACGGCGTGGAGCCGGTAATAATCCTCCATCCGGATCGGGTCGAACTTGTGGTGGTGGCATTGCGCGCACTGCACTGTCGTGCTTTGGAAGACATTGAAGACCGTCGTTACCATTTCATCGCGGTCGAGGTGTTTCGCGATGCGCCCGTCGAGCTTGCCCTCGCCCACCTCGATGTGGCCGATCAGGTCCCAAGGTCCTGCCGCAAGGAAGCCGAGCGCGACGACGCCGTCGGGCGTGCCGGGGTAGAGCACGTCTCCCGCGACCTGCTCCCTGACAAAACGTCCATAGGTTTTGTCCTCGTTGAAGCTGCGGATGACGTAGTCGCGATAGGGCCACGCGTTGTTGCGGGGTTTGTCCTTGTCATAGCCGTGCGTCTCGCCGTAGCGCGCCAGATCGAGCCAGTGTTGCCCGAACTTTTCGCCGAAGGCCGGTGAATCCAGCAGTTGGTCGACGAGAGCGGTCCAATCATCCGCCGGTGTTGTGCTGATCACCTCCTCCGGCGGCAGACCGGTGAGATCGTAGGAAAGCCGGCGCATCAAGGTCGCGGGATCGGCGGGACCGAGCGGTTTCAGGCCCTTCTTCGCGAGTGTTTCCTCAATGAAGCGATCAATCGGATTCCGACCAGAGAGGGTGGTATCGCTGACCAAACCCTCTTGAATGGGCTGCAGAGACCACCAGTCGAGGTCGCGTTTGGGATTGTAGGCCAGCTTCCGCGTCTCCGGCCAGGGAGCTCCCGCCGCGATCCAATCGGCGAGCGTTTTGGCTTCGGCTTCGGAGAGAGGCGGCTCGTCCTTCGGCATTTCAGGCGACGGACCCGAGACGAGATCGACAATGTCCGCGAAGGAACCATGCGAACGGGCCGTTGCCGAGGAAAGGTCGAACTTGCCCTTCTTCGACTCGGCGTTGTGGCAAAAGAGGCATTTCGCCTCAAGGATCGGGGCCACTTCCTTTTCAAAGTCCGGAGCGGCAGGGAGCCTCGGCAACAGCAGGGCTGCCAAAGCGAGTGTGCCTGTGGCGCGGCGGATCATTCAGGGAGTCTTGATATGATCCTTGCGAATCACGGGAGCGAGCCATTTTGCGGTCTCGCTGGCGATCACATTGTAGCCGGCGAGCGTGGGGTGACGGTCGCTGAACCAGCCCGGCAGGTGGCCGAAGAACGCATCGAGCCGGTTATCCAGGACGACGATCTGCGGATCTTCGCCCGGTTGCAAATAGGGTGTGGCGAGCGGGCGAAGCGCTTCGGGCACTTTGGAGAGCGGGTAACGGCGGTAGTTGAGCATGTCGGCGCCCTTCTCCAACTCGGCGAGGTAACGCGGCACGATGTCGAAGAGCGGCAGCTTCTCCTCCTCCGCGATGCGGGTGATGAGGGCGTTGATCTCGGCATGATTGTTCACGGTCGAATAGGGGATCGCGGTCATCGCGATGATTACGGCATCGGGATGATCCAGCTTCAAGCGTCCGAGCAACTCGCGAAAGTCCTTCGGGAAATTCTCCGCGAAGTTCTCGCGCTTTGAAGCGTCGTTGAGCCCGTAGCGGATGAAGATGTAGTCGGCCTTCGGTTTGGTGGCGATGTCCTTGTCATAGCGGCCGCTGTCAAGGAGCCGGCGGATGTATTCGCCACTGACCCCCTCGTTGTAGACATCGGTTGGCGGCAGATCGGGTTCGGTCGCGAGGAGAATGCGGACGTGGTCCTCGAACTGCGGTTCGTCTGGAGCCAGTTTCTTGGGAATGCTCGCTTCCGTTGTGCTGTCGCCGATGAGGAGAATCTGGAGCCGCTTCGGACCCACGGTCGCGTCGCTGAAGGCGAAAGGTTTGCCATCGCCGAGGATCTGGTCGGAGGTGATCGTCGGGCTGATGTGTTTTTCGACATGCGCGATGTAGCGGGCGGTGCCTTCGACGTGGCTGACGAAAGGCCAGCGTTTCGGATTGTACATCGAATCGGTGAGGTCGCGCATCAGGACGACATTCTTCCCGTTCTTTGCCATCTGACGCAGGCCGAAGGGGCGGCCCGAGACGCACATATTCACATGGACGCCCATGAGGATGACGTTGTCGATGTTCCGCGATTCGAGGAGATTCCAGATCTCGACACCCGAGTCGCTGATCGCATCTTTTTCCTGGTCGATGCGGAGGGTGTCGGTTTCCCGCGTCCAGGGCTGCTTTGGGTTGACGCCTTTGGCGACCAGTTCGGCGGTCCACTTTTCCTTTTCCTCCGGGGTGTCATCGTTGCCTCCGTCGCTCTGGTCAATCGGATAAATGGCGGCCTCCTCGGTGGGGATCTGTTTGCACCACTCGGCGATCTGATTGGGGATCCGGGCCGCGGGTGGTGCCTCGACCGCGCGCTGCCGGGCGGGTGTGCCCTCGTAGGTCGCCATGCACCCGCTGGGCGCGTGGATGATGAGGACGCCGGCATCCCGGGCCTTTTCGAGAACTTCGTTCATGCGCGGAGCCATTTCGGCTCCGCGGAGCACGGCGCGGTGGCAGGTGTGGAGATCCCACATGTCGCAGACGATGATCGCGGTGCGCGAAGGCAGCCAGGTTTCCTTCGTGAGCTTGGCGACGCCGGTGGAGGTGCGGGTCTGGAGATCCAGAGACAAGGGGTTTTCGGCGGCGAGGGCGCCGAAGGCTCCGCCGCTGATCAGTGCGATTAAAGGGAATCTGAGGTAGCGATAGGCATGCATGGAATCCCCGATTGAAGCGGGAAAGCCTCGAAATGTCCGGTCCACATTCGCGTTAGCGGGCCTCGGCGAGCTGCTCGAGAAACTCCCATGCCGCCGTGGTTACCTTCTCATCATCGTCCCGGCCGAACCACTGGTTGATCTCGCCGTGGTTCCGGTCGCTGGCATCGACGACGGAAGCGGCGATACTGGCGGCAGCGAGGGCCTCTCGAAACCCCTCGGCGGCGTCGCGTCGAGACGGTTCGGCGTTCTTTCCCATGCCGCGCGAGTAGCAGATCAGGAAGGGCGGGATCCCCTTGTCGGCGTCGATTTGCCACTGCGGCGAGGCGTCCTTGAGAAGAGTCGGATCGCTGCCGAAAACCGCTTCGTAGAACGGACGCATGCTGCTGGAGAGCAGCCCCGGGAGTTCGTAGGCGTTCGTGTCGAGGGAGATGACGCCTTTGAGAATCGCCACCGATTTTCCGGTGGCTTCGAGCGGTTTGGGATTCGTGGCGACGAGGCTGGCGAGGTGGGCTCCGGCGGAGTGGCCCATCACGAAAAGTTTCATCGGATCGCCGCCTTTTTCCGCGATCGTGTCGTGGATCCGCGCGATCGCCGCCGCCACGTCGTTGACGTTGAGCGGATGTTTGCCTTCGGGGATCAGCCGGTAGTTCACGCTGACGAAGATCCAGCCCTTGCCGTTGAAAAAGGCCGGTTTCAGGGCCGCCGCGGCTTTGTCCCCCCGTTTCCATCCTCCACCGTGGATGTAAACCATCACCGGGGCCTTGGTGGGCGTGTCAGGCAGGTAGAGGTCGAACTTCTGGAGCGGATGGTCCCCGTAGGGCAAATCCTTCTCAACCGTTCCGGCCTGGGCAAGGAGGGGGAAGAGAGCGAGGAGATACGGGAAAGCGCGCATGGCGGATGAAACCAGAGCCGGGCAGAGTAGTTGCGGCTTCAGCCGGGTGGCGGAGCGAAGGCACTCATTTCGAAACGATTGTTCCATGACTCCGCTGCGCTTTTTCTTCCTGTGCTTATCCATCCCCACTCTCGCTTCCGCCGGTCTCGTCCGTGTCGAGGTGGGGGAGCGCGTGCCCTTCGCGGGAGGGATGTCTTTCGGCCGCAGTGGTGCCTACGAACTCGTCGAGGGCCGCCTCTTTTTCGAGGCGGACCCAAAGGATCCGGCCAACGCCCGCATCACCGATCTCGCCCTCGCTCCGGTGAACGATCGCGGGCAGGTCGAATACTGGGCCGACTTCACGCTGCTTTACCCGACGGATCCGGCAAAGGGCAACGGCACCCTCCTTTACGACGTCCACAACCGCGGCAACAAACTCGCGCTCTGGACCTTCAATGATGGAGTCCGATCCAACACGCCGCGCGACGCGGAGCATGCCGGTCAGGGATTCCTGATGCGCGAGGGTTACAGCGTACTCTGGACCGGCTGGAGCGGCGAGATCCAGGACGACGGCAACGGCCGGCTCACCGGCGGTGTGCCGGTCGCAAAGAATCCGGACGGCTCACCCGTGACCGGTCGCAACCATGTCGAGATCACCGTCGACGAGCCGGTCAAGAGCCGCGCCTTTTTCCAAAGTCCCTGGGGCGTGTCGACCGCCTTCCCTGCGGTCTCGCTCGACCCGAAGGATGCCACCCTGACCAAATGTCGCGACCGTCAGTCACCCGCCGAGACGATCCCGCCGGACGGTTGGGCCTTCGCTCGCTGGGAAAACGATGCTCTCGTGCCCGATTCGGCGAGCCTGTATCTGAAAGAAGGTTTCGAGCCCGGCGCGATCTACGATCTCGTCTATACCGCCCGCGATCCCCGTGTCTCGGGCCTGGGGCTCGCCGGGCTGCGCGACATCGGTTCCTTCCTGAAACACGAAGCCGAGGCGCCTGACAAAACCATCAACCCGCTCCACGGTCATCTCGATCGGGCCATCATCTTCGGTATCTCGCAATCGGGGCGATTCTGCCATCATTTCTTCCACGAGGGATTCAATCTCGATCCTGCGGGACGTCCGGTTTTCGAAGGGGCGCTGATCGTGGTCGCGGGCGCCGGCAAGGGGCTTTTCAACCAGCGCTTCGGCATGGCCACGGTCTACGGCACCCATCGCGAGGGCAATCTCTCGCCGACCGACTTTTTTCCCTTCGCCCCGATGGAGCAGACCGATCCGGTGACGGGAAAAAGCGGCGACTCCTTTGCCCGCCTCCGCGAAAAAGGAGGTGTCCCGAAGACGATGTTCATGCAGAGCTCGACGGAGTATTGGTCGCGGGCCGCTTCGCTGCTGCACACGGATGGAGAGGGCGGGCGCGACCTTGAACTCGATCCCTCGATGCGTCTCTACCTCGTCGCGGGCAGTCATCACCTCGACGGCAGCGACGATATTAAGGCGAAGAAACCCTGCCGCTACGATCTCAATCCGGTGAAACACCGCGGCCCGGTGTTGCGGGCCCTGTTGACCGGGCTCGATGCCTGGATCCGCGACGGGGTCGAACCGCCCGCGAGCCGCTACCCTCGCATCGACGACGGCACCCTCGTGGACCTCGACACTTTCCGGGCGGCCTTTCCGAAAATTCCCGGGGTCGAGGTTCCGGCGCAGGTCTATCGGCCGCTGCACCTCGATCCAGGGCCGCGCTGGGAGAGCGAAGGCATCGTCGACACGGTGCCGCCGAAGGCCGGCGAGCCCTACGTCACCCTCATCCCCGCCGTCGACGCTGACGGCAGCGAAATCGCGGGGATCCGCCTGCCCGAGATCGCGGTCCCGCTGGCGACTGCGACCGGATGGAACCTCCGCGACGAGGCCTACGGAGCTGGCGGCGTGCTGGCCGGTTTGCAGGGATCGTGGTTTCCTTTGGCGCGGACCCGGGCCGAGCGCGAGGCCGTGGGGGATCCGCGTCCTTCGATCGAGGAGCGCTACCCGGACCGAGCCGCCTACCTCGCGGAGACGAGTGATGTGCTGCGCGAATTGCGCGGCGGAGGTTACCTCTTGGACGAGGACGTGACCCGCCTGCTGGAGCGGGCGGCCCGTTTTGCGGCCGATGCGCGTCTCGCGGAGTGACTTGACCGCAGCGCCGGGGCCGTGAAATGATCGGAACACCATGAGCCCTCCGGGGTTCAACCGGCTCGTCCCTCCATGCCCGCCTTCACCTACACCGCCATCGACCCGACCGGGAAGAAAGTGTCGGGCAGCGTCGTGGTCCGGAACAAGGCGGAAGCCTATCGCGAGTTGGAGGCGCGCTCCCTGACTCCGGTGGCCGTCGCCCAAGGTGCCGAGCCTGCGCCCGGAGCGAAGGGCAAGGACGGCAAGGCCGCGCCCGGTTCGCCTGCCAAAGCGAAACGCCACACCAAGCTGAAGCGTCCCGAACTGGTCCTCTTCACCGAGGAACTCGCTGACCTGCTCGACGCCGGGATGAACCTCGAACGGGCCCTCAAAATCCTCCAGGAACGCCAGGCGAACGCCTCGATCCGCGAGGTCGCGGGTTGCCTGCGCGAGGAGATCCGCGAAGGAGCGCGCTTCTCGAAAGCATTGCCCACCGCTTCGCCCTCCTTTGATGAACTTTACGCCAGCCTCGTCGCCGCGGGCGAGGCGAGCGGTTCCTTGCCCGAGATCCTGCGTCGTCTCGTCAGCAACCTGAAGCAGCTCTACAACCTGCAGCGGCGTACGGTCGGCGCGATGATTTATCCGATCACCGTGATGCTCGCGGGCGTGGTGCTGCTCTTTGTTTTCAGCACGGTGCTGATGCCCTCGCTCAGCAAGATGATGGCGAAGACCGGTCAGGACCTGCCCCTGATCACCGAGATCCTCGTCAAGTTCACCGACTTCATGGCGGCCTGGTGGTGGCTGATCCTCGGCGCGGTCGTGGCGATCTTCGCCGGCTTCCGGGTCTTCATCGCGACGCCCGCGGGGCGGGAATGGTGGGATGGATACAAGATGCGCCTGCCTGCCTTCGGCCCCGTCATCCTCGGGCGCTTCTACGCCCAATTCTGCCATACCATGTCTAACCTCGTCTCGAACGGCGTTCCCTTGCTCAACGGTCTGAAGCTCGTCACCCGCGGCACCCCGAACCGCTACGTGCGCGGGCACCTCGACAAGGTCGTCGCCGACGTCGGCGAGGGGACCAGCCTGGCTCGCGCCATGGAAAAGACCGGGGCTTTCCCCGAGCAGCTCATCGACCGCATCGCCATCGGCGAGCAGACCGGCGAGCTCGGCAAGGCGTTCCAGAAAGCCGCCGCCAAATACGACGACGACCTCGACATCCGTATCGCGCGATTGACGACCGTCGTCCCGAACGTCATGCTCGCCCTGGTCGCGGTCGTCGTCGGCGTCGTCGCCTACAGCGTCATCACCACCATTTTCGGCTCGATGTCCGGCATCCGGAAACGCTGAGCCGTCACCCTGACATTCCACCATGAAACTCCACCCCTCTTCATCCCGTTCTCGCCGTCCCGCCGGTTTCACCCTCGTGGAACTGGTCATCGTCATCACGATCATCGCGGTGTTGTCCGGCTCGGGCATCTACCTGATCATCGGATTCGTTGATGATGCGAAATATCAGCGTGTCGAGTCCGACCTGCAGGCCCTCGACCTCGCGCTGAAAAGCTACGAGCGGAACAATTACTTCAAGCCGCCGACCCAGGAGCAGGGGCTCAACGCCCTCGTCGAGCGCCCCACCGGCGAGCCCCAGCCCGAGCGCTGGCGCGCCTACCTCGAGGAGCCGATGAAAGATCCCTGGGGTGCCGACTACCAATACCGGTTCCCGGCGACGAAGAGCACCAACAAAAAATATGACCTCTTTTCCCTCGGCGAAGACGGGGTGGAAAGCGAAGACGACATCGGGAACTGGAAAAACTAAAGCTCCCGCTTCGCCCCGCGCCTTCACCCTCGTCGAGCTCGTCATCGCGATCACCGTGGTCGCGATCCTGACCGGTCTCGCCGTGCCCGCGATCGACGGGATCCAGCGCGAGCGCACGGCCCGCGCTCCCGTCGGCGAGCTGCTTCGCCTCGCGCGCGAGGCGCGCGGACGGGCGATGCGCGAGGAGCGGCCCTATCAGATCGTGATCGATTCCCAGGGCTTCCGCGCCTCGCGGCTGTTGCGGCCCTACGCCGGCATCGAGGAGGCCGAGACAATCCGGCTCGAGATGGCCCAGCTCGCCGAGCGCGAGGAAATGATCGAGGCCTCGCAGGAGCGCGGCATCCAGCTCGAAGAGGAGATGGCACCCGACCCGAAGGAGGAACTGATCCGCGACGGACTGCGTTATTTCGAGGAGGTGAAGTTCCCCGAAAATGTCCAGGTCAGCGTGCGGTTCTGGAACGACATCGAATGGGTCGCGATGGCGGGCAGCGAATATCGCCGGTGGATTTTTCAACCTTCCGGCATGTGCGAGCCGATGAAAATCCGGGTCGAGGCGAACGACTCCTTTTTCGAGGTCGAGTTCCATCCCCTGACTGCCGATGTGAAGTCGGAGCGGTCCTGGGTCGAGTGAAGAGGGTCATGTCTCCGATGCAACAGGGTCAGGTCGGGAGGCGTCGCGGGGGCTACGCCCTGCTCGACGTCGTGCTCGCCGTGGCGATTTTCGCGATCGCGGTGACCGGTCTGATCCAGGTGCTGCGTGGTATCGGGGAGACGTCGGAGGGTTTCGCCCGCGACCGCTACGTGCAACAGCAACTCGAGGCGATGCTCGCGGAAAAGCGAAGGATGAAGCTCGATGCGATGGCGTCGGAGGCCGTCGATGAACTGAGCGGGATCCGCTTCCGTACCTATGTCGAAGCCTGGCAGATCGACAATGGCGAGGGCAGGGAACTCGCCGATCTCTACAAGCTGACCGCCGAGGCAGTCTATCAGGATGACGCCGGCGAGCAGACCGAGAAGGCCGAACTGATCATCCACATCGAGGATCAATGAAACGCTCCCCCCATCACCGATGCCAGCGCGGCTTTTCGCTCTTCGAGGTGGCCGTGGCCGTGACCATCCTCGCGATGATCTCGGGCGCGATTTTCTCCATCCTCTGGCAGGCTGGCGACACGGCGGTGGAGATCCGCGATCTCGATCGGCGCGACGAGGAGGTCTCGCGCTTTCTGGCCCTGCTGCGTGAAACGATCGAGCACCTGCCCGAGGGCGGCACGATGGAAATGGTGCCCGCGGAGGAGGCGGCCTCGGGCTATCCCGAATTGAAAATCGGCAACAGCGCCACCGCCTTTACCTTCGGCGACATCGTCGGCAGCAGCGAGGAGACGATCATCTCGCTGCGACCCGGGGCGGCGACGGCGGAGGGCGAGCCGACTTTCGACATCGCGATCAGCCGGGCCGAGTTCGCGCCCGAGGATACCGACGGATCCGGGATGGCCTTGCGGGCGAGTCAGGATGACTTCCTGCAATCCGATGAGGAAGGCCGCTATTGGCTGCCCCTGATCGGCGGAGTGACTGCGGCGAGCTGGATGTTCTGGGATGAGAAGCAGCAAACCTGGATCGAGGAATGGACCGATGACTCCAAGATGCCGCCACTGCTCGCGTTTTCCTTCGACGACAGTTACCGGCCGATTCCTTTGCGTGTGGTCTTTGAAGTGCCGGAGCAGGTTTCCAATCCGCAGCCTGACACCAGTACCACAACCACCACCAGCACGGCGAGCACCACGGATGGCAGTGGTGGCAACAATGGCGGCGGTGGAGGTGGACGACCGGGCGATGGCGGCGGTCGGCCCGGCGACGGCGGCGGAAGACCGGGTGATGGCGGCGGTCGGCCCGGCGATGGTGGAGGACGTCCGGGTGGGCCGGGAGGAGGTCCCGGAGGGCCGGGAGGTGGAGGATTTGGCGGCGGCGGTCCTGGTGGCGGTGGCGGTAGTGGATCTGGGGGCGGAGGAGGTGGAGGGCGATGAAGCGCGTTTGGAATCGCCATCAAGGGGAGCGGGGCATGGCCTTGGTCCTGGTCCTTGCGGTCGTGCTGGTGCTGGCCTTCATCGCCGCGGGTCTCTATGAAAGCTCGCAACCGTCCTGGGATGAAAACACCCTGGCCCGGGCACGCTATCAGGCGGGTCTTTTGGCCGAGTCGGGACTCTCCGTGGCGATGCATCCGGACATCCAACCCGGCGACCTCGCCTTGAAACACGAATTCGCTCCCGGTCGGAGCTGGGAGGTGCGGATCACCAGTGAAGGCGGGCGTTTTCCGCTCAACAGCATCGGCGAGGATCGGCTGCGCGCCGGGGTGGTGGAGATGTTCGTGCTGTGGGGGCTCGACGCGGCGGCGGCAAGCCGGGCGGCCGACTGCCTGGCGGACTGGATCGACAGCAATTCGGATCCGCTGCCCAACGGCGCCGAGAATCCTTATTACGCGGGGCTTGAGCATCCCGAATTCCCGCCGAACACCGATTTCACGTCGCTCGACGAAGTGGTCTTCGTCGCGGGCATGGAGGCGGTGGAGCAGATCCAGCCTTTCTGGCGCGATTTTTTCACCATCCGCTCGGATGCCCTGATCGACTTCAATGCGGCCTCGGCCCAGTTGATTCAGGGGCTCACCGGAGCCACCGCCGATGCCGCGGCCAATCTGGTCGCGGTGCGCAATGGTGACGACGGTGTTGAAAACACGATCGATGATGTCCGCTTCGACGACATCGCGCAGGTCCAGTCGCTGCTCGGTGTGTCGGATGAGAAGTGGGAGGAGTTTTCCGAGTTCGTCACCGTCGAGGGCACGGTCCGCCGCATCGAGAGCACGGGGAAGGTGGGCGATTTCACCGAGACGCGGGTCATCCTCGCGGAGGAGGTAACCGAGGGCAACCGGACGACCCTGCGGCCGATCGCGCGGTTCCGGGAATGACCGGCTAAAAGCGTTTACCTTTCACTTTTACCTTTTACCGTGGCGGCTTTCCGCCCATGCGCATCGACATCGTCACCATCTTCCCCGAGATCGCCCGCGGTCCGCTCGGCGCGAGCATCATCGGCCGCGCGGTGGAGGCGGGACGTGTCGAGATCCGCTATCACGACCTGCGCGACTACACCAGTGACCGGCACCGTCAGGTCGACGACATGCCCTACGGTGGCGGGCCGGGCATGGTGATGAAGCCGGAACCTTTTTTCGCCGCGGTGGCCGATCTGAGGCGCGATGGGTCCCGCGTCATCCTGTTGACCCCGCAAGGCAAGACCTTCCGCCAGTCGCGGGCCGTCGCCCTCGCCGGCGAAACCCACCTGATTTTTCTCTGCGGCCACTACGAGGGCGTCGATCACCGGGTCGTCGAGGCTCTTGTCGATGAGGAGCTTTCCATCGGCGATTACGTGCTGACCAATGGAACGATCGCCGCCGCGGTGGTGATCGACGCGATCGTGCGCCTGATCCCCGGTGTGCTCGGCGACGATCGCTCCTCGGAGGAGGAGTCCTTTTCCGGCGACGGGAAGCTGATCGAGGCTCCGCACTACACCCGGCCCGCCGAATACGAAGGTCGCAAGGTGCCGGAGGTGCTTTTGTCAGGCAACCACGGAGCCATCGCGATGTGGCGGCACGAGCAGGCCTTGGAGCGCACCCGCGCCAACCGGCCCGATTTGCTGGGAGAGGGGTGAGGAAGGTTCCGCACTCTTTCCGCCATCATCGGGATTCGCTCCGAGGCAACCCAAGGATGGCGACCAGGAGCGCGATCGAAAAAATGAGGGCGCCCGCCATTTGGGTGAGGCTGGAGATCGTAGCGATCCCCATCCAATCTTTGAATTCCGAACCGGCCCCCGAAGACTTGAATTGGAGATTCATCATCGTCGACGCGATCACCGAAACTCCGTAGCCCAGGAAGGCGATGAGACTGCCGGCGATCTGAGCGATCGTCGCGACTCCGGGACGACGTAAGTGAAAGGCGAAGGCCGCGGCGATGAACACAATCCCGACAATCAGGCCCGGAACGCGGTAAAGCATTTGAATCATCGAACTCCAATCGGTCATGGCGCGGTTTTACCGGACCGGACGAAGGTCCACAAGGGATTTTCCTTCCGAGGAACTCATCCGCAGGCTTGCAGCATCCCGCTCGCCTTGTGCAGGGTCTCCTCCCATTCCTTCGCTGGCACCGAATCCGCGACGATGCCGGCTCCGACGTGGAAATGAAGTTGGCCGCCCTCGGCGACGAGGGTGCGGATGGCGATGTTGAAGACACTCTCGCCGTGGAAACCAAAGCCGCCGATCGCGCCGGTGTAGAGTCCGCGGGCCTCGGGCTCGAGCTCCGCGATGATTTCCCGGGCCCGTTTCTTAGGCGCTCCGGTGATGCTGCCACCGGGAAAGCAGGCCCGCAGCGCGTCGAGTTGTTCGACACCATCGCGCAGGGTTCCCTCCACGGTGGAGACGAGGTGGAAAACCTGGGCGAAGCGCTCTAGCTTGAGCAATTCGGTGGCGGCGACCGAGCCGAACTCGCAGACCTGACCGAGGTCGTTGCGCTCGAGGTCGGTGATCATGACGAGCTCGGCGATTTCCTTCGACGAGGTGATCAGGTCGTAGGCGGAGCGTTCGTCGCGCTCGCGATCGCGGTAGCGCGGCCGGGTTCCTTTGATCGGGCGCGTCCGGATGTGCCGACCGCTCAGACGGAGGAACTCCTCGGGCGAGGAGGAAATGACTGTGCGCGATCCCAGTTCGGCGTAGCAGGCGAAGGGAGCAGGCGAGACTTCGCGGAGGCGGAGATGCAATTGGAAAAGGTCGTATTCCCCGGGCAGCGGCGCGACAAAGCGGTGCGAAAGGTTCACCTGATAGATGTCACCGGCGGCGATGTAGTCGCGGGCTTTCCCGACGAGGCGGCAGAACTCATCGCGATCTAGGCGACCGGTGAAGGAAAGCGGGGCGAGGGGTGCCTCGACCTCGCGATCGGGACGGCGCTCGGCCGAGAGCGAACCGGTTTCGAACCAACGGCCCGAACGGTGATCGTGGACGAGGCATTCGGGGTATTCGCCGAAATGATAGGCTCCGTCGTAGTCCACCGTGCCGTAGAATCCCGGCCCCGGTCGGCCTAGATCGGGACGGGCCGAGGAGCGGCGCTCGACGATGCGGGCGCGGAGTGGGGCGAGGTCGGACTCGTTGAAAAGATGACCTCGGAAGATCCGCGAGGGACGTGCGGCAATCAGTGAATAGCGGCCCGCGGGACTTTCGGCTTCGGGGGCATCCGAGGAGGAGGAATCGAGAAAGACGAGACCCGGCAGGTGCCGGAGTTCCGCGGCGAGGCGTGCCGGAGAGAGATCTTCGAGAGGGGCGAGATCGCGGTGGAGGATAGCGGACATCGTTCTGGATCGCTCGACTGAGGGCACCCTGACAAAATCACCCCGAAAGCGCTCAGAGACGGTTGTAGGGGATCGAGAAGGTGTCCCCGTCCTCGAGGCGTCCGCTTTTCAGACCCTTCAGGAACCAGCGCTTCCGCTGCTCGGAGGTGCCGTGGGTGAAGGCGTCGGGGACGATACGCCCCTGGGCCTGTTTCTGGAGCCGGTCATCACCAATCGCGTTGGCGGCGTTCATCGCCTCCTCAACGTCGCCTTCCTCGAGGATCTGCCATTTTTTCTCGGCGTGATGGGCCCAGACCCCGGCGAGGAAGTCGGCCTGGAGCTCGAGTCGCACGGAGGACTGGTTGTATTCGGCGTCGGAGACCTTGCCGCGCAGGTTGTGAACCTGGTCGGTGAAGCCGAGTTGGTTCTGGACGTGGTGGCCGACTTCGTGCGCGAGCACGTAGGCATAGGCGAAATCCCCGCCTGCCTGAAAGCGGGTCCGCATCTCGTCGAAGAAAGAGGTGTCGAGATACACGGTGCGGTCGTAGGGCATGTAGAAAGGTCCGGTCGCCGCCGAAGCAACCCCGCCGGGGTAGCGGGTCGTGCCCGAGAACAGCACGAGGCGGGCGGGTTCGTAGCGGCGACCGTGTTCGGCGAAGATCTCGCCCCAGACCTCTTCGGTATCAGCGTAGAGTGTGCGGACGAAGGCACCGACCTCGTCGTTCGGATCGGCGGTGGTCTCGACCTGCGTCGTGGTGGGGCCGCCCTGACCCTCGATCTGGCTGGCCATGTCGAGCAACTGGACGGGATCGACCTTGAACACGAGGGCGAGCACGATGACCAGCACCAGGGTGCCGCAACCGCCGCCGAGAGCAACGGGCCGTCCGCCCGAGGCGATCATGCCACCGCCACGGCGGTCTTCCACGTTGGTGCTTTGGCGTCTTCCTTTCCAGCGCATGACAGTCGTTTGGGGATACGTTGATTACGCTCCGAGCCTAGCGGGAGTCGCGCCAAAGGCAATCCTCCAAAGGGCCCGCGGCGAACTTTCCTCCCTCGCTCAGCGTCGGGTCTCCCGGACCTGTTCCCAGGCGAGCAGGGCGCGTTTCCGACCCACGCCCCAGCGGTAGCCGGAGATGGCTCCGGTTTCGCGGATGACGCGGTGGCAAGGGATCAGCAGGGCGACCGGATTTGCCCCGACCGAGGTGCCGACAGCACGTGCCGCCGAGGGCTGTCCGAGCCGGGCGGCGAGGCGGCCATAGGTGCTGAGGGCACCGGAGGGGATCTCGAGCAGCGCCCGCCAGACCCTCACTTGAAATGCCGAGCCTCGCACCCAGACGCGAAGCGGAGGCGATTCCGCGGATGGGTCGGCGAAAAGATTTGCGAGCCGACCCGCGGCTCGCGCGTCGTCGCGCCGCCACTCTGCGCGTGGCCAGGTCGCAAGCGGGGGGGCGGGGTTGTCACCGGGTTCCAGAAAGGAAAAGCCGCAGATGCCGAGTTCCGATTCCGCCAGCAGCCCCGCACCAAAAGGCGTCGGTCCTACGCCCCAGTGGATCGTCAGTCCCGCGCCTCCGCACTTGATTTCGCCCGGCGTCGCGGCATCGAGCTTGACACACAGATCGTGGAGCCGGCCCGGTCCGGAAAGTCCGGCCCCCAGCGCCGCATCAAGCACGCTCTCGCCGCGGGCGAGCCGTTCCCGTGCGTCGGCGAGGGTGAGGTGCTGGATGAAATCCTTCGGGGTGATCCCGGTCCAGCGGACGAATTCGTGATGGAAATGCGATTCCCCGAGACCGGCCAGATCGGCCAGTTCCGCGAGGCTTGGTTGGGAAGCGGCGTTTTCACCCAACCACCTCAGGATGCGCTCCATCCGGGCATACGATGACATGCCGACAGGGTAGGGGAGGGCGTCGCGGCGGGCCACCCGATTCTTGCGGCGGATTGCCCTTGCGGCATCCGGAGCCCCTTCTTATCCTCCCGGGTCATGTCTGGACAACCTCCGAAACTCGATCCTGCCCTTTGTCACGCCCGCCAGAAACGTCTCCTCGACCTCCTTGCCGGAAAGAAACTCGACGGCGCCGTCTTTTTCGACCGGCACTACATCCACGCCCTCTCTGGCTACTGGCACGGGCAACCGCTCACGCCGGTCGCGTTTTTGGTGCGGGCCGACGGCAGTTCGGTGCTGGTGACCCATGACGAGACACCCGAGGCTCCCGCCGCCGACGAGGTGGCGCACTACGTGCCCAATCATCTCTGCACCTTGAAACCGAACCTCTCGGGCGAGGTCGCCGCGGTGCTGAATCCCTTTTTGAAAGGACTCGCCGTCATCGGCACCGAGCAGCAGGTCCCCGCCGCCCTGATCGAAGGACCGCGATGCCTCGATTTCTCCGAAGCTTACCAATACGTGCGCCGTCACAAGGACGCCGACGAGGTCGCGATGCTCGAGTTCACGATCGAATGCGCGGACAAGGCCTACGCCGAGGCGAAACAGCTGCTCGAACCCGGGATCGAAGAGGTCGAGGTGATGGCGGCGATGCTGGAGACCGCGACCTACGCGGCCGGGGAGTTTCTTTCAGGCTGGGGTCAGGATTTTCAAGCCGGTTCGCCCGGAGGATTCGCCCGCCTGCGGCGCGATGTCGTGGCCGGCGAGTTGATGCCGCTCGACATCGGCGTGGGAGTGCGCGGTTACCGCTGCGACCTTTGCCGGACCTTCGCGGTCGATGGCAATCCGACGGAGGAGCAGGCCGCCGCCCATGAGCGGGTCGTCGAGGTGATGAAGATGGGCGAGTCGCTGCTCCGCCCCGGTCAATCGTGCCGTGCCATGTTCGAAGCGGTCAAAGCCGAACTCGATGGCTGGAATGGCTACCGCTTTTTCCACCATGCCGGCCACGGGATCGGTCTCGACGCCCACGAGGTGCCGCGGATCAATTCCGGCTACGACGATACTTTTGCCGAGGGAGACGTGGTTGCCTTCGAGCCAGGGCTCTATGGGGAGACGCTCCGTGCGGGCATCCGCCTGGAGAACAACTATTTGATCACCGCCGATGGTTTCCGCCAGCTTTCCCACTTTCCGCTCGATCTCACTTGAACCTTGTGGGAGTCTCCCGCCCTCTCAACCATGTCTTCCGAACCCGTCCTCCTCGCCGGCTCCTGGTGCGAATCCGAACCGACCGGCACTTTCCAGTCGATGAATCCCGCCACGGGCAAGCCGCTGCCGGCGCACTACCCGATCAGCTCGTGGGCCGACTGCGAAAAGGCCCTCGTCGCCGCGAGCGCTGCCTTTGAGGAACTTCGGGCGATGCCGGGCGAGCGGATCGCTGCTTTCCTCGAGGCCTATGCCGCCAAGATCGAGGAGCGCGCCGATGAACTCGTCGCGATGGCCCATCTCGAGACGGCGCTGCCGAAGTCGCCCCGCCTCGCCGACGCCGAACTGCCCCGCACCACGGGACAACTCCGCCAAGCTGCCGCGGCCGCGCGCAGCGGGGTGTGGCGGCAGCCGGTCATCGACCAGGCCAACAACATCCGCGCCTGTTTCGGCCCGATCGGCCCGGTCTGCGTCTTCGGCCCGAACAATTTCCCCTTCGCTTTTGGCAGCATTTCCGGTGGCGATTTCGCCGCCGCCATCGCCGCGGGGAATCCCGTCATCGCCAAAGCCAATTCCTCCCATCCCGGCACCACCCGGATCTTCGCCGAAGCCGCCCAAGAGGCCGCCAGCGATACCGGCATGCCCGACGGCACGGTGCAGATGATTTATCGCACCAGCCACTCGATCGGCGAAGAACTTGTCACCGATGCCCGCGTCGGTGCGACCGGCTACACCGGCAGTCGCTCCGCCGGACTCGCCCTGAAGCGCGCCGCCGACGGTGCCGGCAAGCCCATTTACCTCGAGCTCTCCAGCGTCAATCCCGTCGTCTTTTTGCCCGGGGCGCTTGAGCAAAAAGGCGAAGACCTCGCCGCCGAGTTCACCGGAAGCTGCTTGATGGGCACCGGGCAGTTTTGCACCAACCCGGGCTTGGTCCTTCTCATCGCCGGCGAAAAGACCGAAAGCTTCGTCGCCTCGATCGTGAAACGCTTCGAGGAGGCTCCGGTCGGCACCCTGCTTTCGGAATCCGTCCGCAAGTCGCTTCACGAAAGCCATCACACCCTCGTCGAGGCCGGGGCCGAGGTGCTCTGCGGCACCGGCGCAGGGAAGGGGACCGGCTGCTGCGTCGCCAACACCCTGCTGCGCGTCTCCGGTGCCGCATTCCTCCGCGATCCCGAGACGATGCAGACCGAGGCTTTCGGCAACTCTTCGCTGATCGTCGTCGCCGCTGATCTCGATGAAGCCGCCGCGGTGCTCTCCCATCTCGAGGGCAACCTGACCGGTGCGATCTACTCCGCCGCCTCGGGAGCCGATGATGCCGCCCACGATCGTCTCGAGCCCATCCTGCGGCAAAAGGTCGGTCGCCTGCTCAACGACAAAATGCCCACCGGCGTCGCCGTGTCTGCCGCGATGAACCATGGCGGACCCTATCCCGCCACCGGCCACCCCGGCTTTACCGCCGTCGGCATTCCCGCCTCCATCGTTCGCTTCGCGATGTTGTGGAGTTATGACAATGTCAGGGCCTCGCGTCTCCCCGACATCCTCCGCGACGACTACACCGGCCCCGTCCAGCGCTTCATCGACGGGAAATGGCAGTGATCCCTGCCGACTTCCCCGTGATTCGTGACCCCTGACCCTCATGCAAACCACCCCCGTCACCCCCGCCGACCTCGCCCGCTCCGTCATCGCCGTGCCACCCATGGCCCGCGACCGCGACCTCAGGTTCCACCGCGGAGAGAACGAAAAAATCATCCGCCACATCGAGGCCGGAGGTGTCGACATCCTGCTCTACGGAGGCAACGCGAACTTCTACCACACTGCGCCGAGCGAGTATGAACACATCCTCGGCGAACTCGCCACCCTCGCCGCGCCGGGTACGCTCGTGATCCCCTCGGCAGGTCCCGCCTACGGGGTCATGATGGACCAGGCCGCGATCATCAAGGGTACCGACTATCCCACCGTGATGGTCCTCCCGCACCAGGGCCTCACCACCAGCGCCGGCGTCGTGCGCGGCCTGAGCCGCTTTGCGGAAACGATCGGCCGTCGCATCGTCGTCTACATCAAATACGGCGACTACCTCAGCGTCGAGGGAACCAAGGAACTGGTCGATGCCGGCCTCGTCTCCTGGATCAAATACGCCATTGTCCGCGACAATCCGGCCGATGATCCCTTTCTGACCCGACTCGTCGATGTCGTCGATCCGCGGATCATCGTCAGCGGCATCGGCGAGCAGCCCGTCATCGAGCACCTCGTCGATTTCAAGGTCAACGGTTTCACCGCGGGATGTGTGTGTGTCAGGCCCGACCTCAGCAACCGCCTCCTCAAGGCCGTCCAGGCCGGCGACCTCGATCTCGCGCGACGGATCCAGGCGATCTTCAAGCCCCTCGAAGACCTTCGCAATGGCATCAATCCCGTCCGCGTGCTCCACGAGGCCGTCCGTCTCGCCGGCATCGCCGACACCGGACCCGCCCTGCCCTTGCTCAGCGGAGTCACCGCGGAGCAGGAAGGTGAGATCCTCGCAGCGGTCGAAGCGCTCAAGGTGGCGGTGTCGTGAGCGGTTCCCAGTCCGGATTTCCGGGAAGAAACTGGAAGGACACGCGTCCCGGGGCCGCGTAATCCTGCTAAGCCGTTTACCTTTTGGCCTTCACCTTCTACGCTTCTCCCCATGACCCTTTCCGGAAAACAATTGATCGGCACACGCGAGTCGGCCGCTTCCGACGCGACCTTCACCGCGCGCAGCCTCGCCACCGGCACGGAACTCGCCCCCGCCTTTCATGAGGCCACCGAATCGGAGATCGACGAGGCGGTTTCCCTCGCCGTGGCGGCGTTTGACGCTTACCGCAGGCTTTCTCCCGAAAAGCGGGCGGACTTCCTCGACGCCATTGCCGAGGAGACTCTCGCTCTCGGCGATGCCCTCCTCGAGCGCGCCGCCGTGGAGACCGCCCACCCCTTGCCCCGTTGCGCTGCCGAGCGCGACCGCGTCCTCACCCACACCCGGCAGTTCGCCGAGTGGATCCGCGAAGGTTCTTGGGTCGACGCCCGCATCGACCGCGGCAATCCGCAGGGCCAGCCGCTTCCGAAACCCGATGTGCGTTCCCTGCTCGAGCCGCTCGGCCCGGTCGCCGTCTTCGGGGCCAGCAATTTCCCCATCGCCATCTCCGTGCTAGGCACCGACACCATCTCCGCCCTCGCCTCGGGCTGCCCCGTGATCGTCAAAGCGCACCCCGCCCACCCCGGCACCTGCGAGATCGCCGCCCGGGCCATTCTCCGCGCCGCCGCACGTTGCGGCCTGCCCGAGGGCGTCTTTTCCCTGATCCAAGGGGCCCGCAACGAGACGGGCGCCGCCCTGATCCGCCATCCCCGGCTCGAGGCCGCCGCCTTCACCGGATCGCTCGCCGGGGGGCGCGCCCTCTTTGACCTCGCCAACTCCCGGCCGCGCCCCATCCCGGTTTACGCCGAAATGGGCAGCGTCAATCCCGTCTTTCTCCTGCCCGGCGCCCTTCGCAGTCGCGCCGAAGGGATCGCCCAGGGCTTCGTCGCCGCTCTCACCGCCGGGGTCGGGCAGTTCTGCACGAATCCCGGCCTCGTCGCTGGGATCGATTCGGAATCGTGGCGGCAGTTCCGCCAATGCGCCGCCGAGAGGGTTTCCGCCTTCGCTCCCGCCACCATGCTCCATGCCGGCATCCATCGCAGTTATGCGAACGGCATCGCGAGCCGCCGTGTTGGCACCTTGGAATTGATTGCCGAATCCGGCACCGCCGCCGATCCCGCCCGGGGCGAGGCCGCCGCCTACCTTTTCGCCACGACCCAAGAGGGTCTGTTCGCCGACCCAACCCTCTTTGATGAGCTCTTCGGGCCCGTCTCCACTCTCGTCAGTTGCCAGACGCACGGCGATTTTGTCGCCATCGCGGAGAGGCTCGAGGGTTCGCTCAGCGCGACCATCCATGGCACCGAGGAGGATCTTGCCGACCACCGCGACCTCATTGAAGTGCTGCGTAAAAAAGTCGGAAGGCTCATCTTCAATGGCTACCCTGTCGGCTTGGAAATCTGCCACAGCATTCACCATGGGGGGCCCTATCCGGCGACCACCCACAGCCATTTCACCAGCATCGGCACCCGCGCCATCCAGCGCTTCGTCCGCCCGGTCTGCTACCAGGATTGGCCTGATGCCCAGCTCCCGGCCGAGCTCCAGAACGCCAATCCCCGGGGCATCATCCGCCTCCTTGCCGGGGAACGCAGCCGGGACGAGGTCTGATCATCAGGCCCGAAAGGGCTATTTTTCGACCCCCAGCCGGGATCGCGCCGGAAATTCTGACCTTCTCTTGAATTATTTTCTTGGAAAGAGATTGGATTTTCTTAAAAATGCGGGACCCTAGAAATGGTCCATTCCCGGGCTAGGATGTTCACTCCACGGCAATTCGATTCTGACTCCGGTCACGAGTTTTCCAAAGACGGAGACACAGCTGCTTGGAAAACTCGGGACCAATCTTTGGTTTAGAATCGATGAAATTGTATATTGGAAATCTGTCATACGACACCTCGGAAGCCGAACTGCGCGAATTCCTGCAGGCTTACGAGCCGATTGTCGACCTTCACATGCCGATCGACCGGGAAACCGGGCGGCCCCGTGGATTCGCCTTCGTGACGCTCTCGAGTCGGGAGCAGGGCGAGGCAGCCGTGGGTGCCCTCGACGGTGCGGAACTCGGTGGTCGCAATCTCCGGGTTCGTGAAGCGGAAGATCGTCGCGCCAGCGGCGGCGGTGGTGGCGGAGGCGGCGGTGGCCGTCCTCCCCGCGGCGGCGGTTATGGTGGCGGCGGTGGCGGCGGCTACGAGCGCCGTGGTGGTGGCGGCGGCGGAGGCGGCGGTGGCCGTCCCCGTGGCGACCGCGACTATCGTGGCGGCGGTGACCGTGAATACCGCGGAGGCGGTGATCGCGATTATCGCGGCGGTGGCGGAGGAGGCGGTGGCGAATGGCGCGACCGCGATTCTCGCGACGATCGTGGCGACCGCGGAGATCGCGGCGGTGGTGGTGGCGGCAAACGCTATCGCAGCCTTTGATCCTGCCCGGGAAGCCGCTCGGTTCTTTTTGTTTTTTGACCTTTTGTTCACGGAATGTTCCGTGTCCTCCACTCAACTTTGTTCCATCCTTTGCATCCTCTGTGTCATTTTCATGATTTCAAAATTTCCTTTTGATCGGGTCAACTGGGTATCCAGCAGCTTCCTCATCGTTACCTTCTTCGGATCTCTCATCGGCACTCCGCTCTACATCGCCCACTTCGGGATCGATTGGTTTCAAATCGCGCTCTTCTTTGTCTTCTTCATCGCCACGGGGATGAGCATCACCCTCGGCTATCACCGGCTTTTCGCCCACAAGGCCTTCAAGGCCGACCGGGCCGTCAAGCTGACCACCCTGCTTTTTGGTGCCGCCGCTTTCGAAGACTCGGCCCTCGACTGGTCCTCCGACCACCGCCAGCACCACAAGCACGTCGACGACGAGCACGATGACCCCTACAGCATCTCGAAGGGATTCTTTTGGGCGCACATGGGCTGGATTTTCTTCAAGCTCTACCCCCGTCCCCTCGCCAACGTCGCCGATCTGAAGAAAGACGACCTCGTCATGTGGCAGCACCGCAACCACCGCGAGATCGGCATGCTCGTCGGCTTCGCCCTTCCCGCGGCTCTCGGTTACCTTTGGGGTGGATGGGAGTCCGCCCTCGGTGCGTTCCTCATCGCCGGTCTGCTCCGCCTCGTTTGCGTGCAGCACTGCACCTTCTTCATCAATTCCCTCTGCCACACCATCGGCAGCCGCCCCTACGATTCCTCCACCAGCGCCCGCGACAGCTGGCTCATGGCCATTTTCACCTTTGGCGAGGGCTACCACAACTATCACCACTCCTTCCAGCACGACTACCGCAACGGTGTCAAACCCTGGCAGTGGGATCCCACCAAGTGGACCATCTGGATGCTTTCCAAGCTCGGTCTCGCCACCGAACTCCGCCGCGTCCCCGAGGAGAAGATCGTGCTCGCCGAACTGCGCGAGATGAAGGGGCAAGCCGAAGCCCAGATCGCCACCAGCAAGGGCTGGAAGTTCAATTGCCCCACCCGGGAGGCTGCTTTCGCTTCGCTTCAGGAACTCACCAACCAGCTTGGAGAGGCCTATCACGAACTGGAGAACGCCGTCGGAGAAAGCATCAAGGTCTCCGGCGAGACCCTCGACCACTGGCGTGAGAAGTGCGCCGAGGCCAGCGAGCAGATCCTCCGGATCCGTGCTCTCCAACCGGGTTTCGCTTGAGGGAGAGGGAGTGAGCTCAGGGTTTTAGGTTTTTGACTGCGAGCTCCTAGCCCCTGCCACTTTTTCCATTGCCGCGGGGGAAAGAATCCCTAACATCCCGGCATGTCCGAACCCTTTCCCCTGAAGACCCGCGTCGAGCTTGGCGTGGTGCCCACCCACATCAAGTTCGTTGGTGGTCTGGTGCCCGATGAGAACGGCCGCCTCCCCCGCGGTGAAGACGGCCGCCTCCTCGTCGTCAGCGAGATGCAGGCAATCCGCGATGCCAGTCCGGTGCCCGTTCAGAACGCCCAGGTGACCATCTTTCCCGGCACTCACGAAGGTGACACCGACGAGATGTTCGGCGGTCTCCGCGATCTCGGCCTCGGGTTGCATCCCATCATGATGGTCGGCGGCGCCGATCCCATGGACCCTGCCGACGAGGAAAAGGTTGCCGCCATGCTTGCCTCGGGCCTCCGCATCGCCATCAAACACGGCATTACCCAGGTCGCTTCGACCTCCATCGAGCAGTGGATGCAGCCGGGAGCGACACCCAAGACCGGAGCCGCCTTCGACGCCGCCGTCGCCCAGAACGTCCGGGCCCACCTCCGCGCCTGCCAGGAGGCGGGCGTAGCGGGCAGTTGCATCGAGACCTGGCACATCGAGTTTCTCCGTCAGGGCGAATTCCAAACCTTCAACGACATCGCCAAGTGCTGGGCCGTGGTCAAGGCCGCCAACGCCGAACTCGGCTCCAAGTTCTTCAAGATCATGGTCGATGCCGCCCATTGCGGCGATTCCGGGCTCAGCATCCCCGAAAACGAGGCCCTCATCGCCGAGGTTGCCGCGGCAGATGAGATGGGAACCTTCCACGCCTCCGCCAAGACCACCCGCGGCTGCCTCAGCACCGACGATGGCTGGATCGGCGCGCTCCTCGCCGCCGCCGCCCGCACCGGCAAGCTGAAATATGTCTTCGTCGAGATCTTCCATCACGAAGATCCCGCCCTCGAGGCCCTGCGCCAGCTCGATCCGGGCCACGGTCTCGATACCACCGACGGGCGCAGCTACCGCCAGGCCGTGCTCGACGGCGTCGTCGACGTCGCCCGCCGCCTCAACAATCTCGTCACCCGCGGCATTCTCAAGGCCTGATACCATTCAGCGGATTTCCTTGCCTCGCGCCGCGAACTCGGCGTCAATGGGGCGCACGCCGACGTGGTGGAATGGTAGACGCAGCGGACTTAAAATCCGCTGGGAGAAATCCCGTGCGGGTTCGAGTCCCGCCGTCGGCATGGGTGGCTTCAGAGTCTGAAGCAGAAACGGTTCGCTTCAAAGAGGGTTCGGTTGATGGGCAGACCCTCTTTGATTGAGTCGGGATGGTGGTGGAGAGAGCTCCCAAGCTCTCCCAAAAACCACTTGCGCCGCTCTTCCTCTCCGTCTACCTTCCGCCCCTCCCAAATCCGGGCCACGGCCCTGGGAGCCCCACCACGACCGGCTTTTGCCCACATTTTTCATCATGAAAGCGGACATCCACCCCGACTACAAGGAAGCGGTCATCCAGTGCCACTGTGGCAGCGTGATCCAGACCCGCTCGACCGTGGCCAACATCCACGTTGGGATTTGCTCGGCCTGCCACCCCTTCTTCACCGGCGAGCAGCGTTTCGTGGACACCGCCGGCCGGGTCGACAAGTTTCAGAAGCGTTTCGGTGACGCTGCCAAGTCGTCGGAGCGCCGCAAGCGTCCCAAGCTTTCCGACCTGAACTAGGTCGCATTTCTCCCCTTTCTCGAAAACGGTGACGATGCTCCGGCATCTCACCGTTTTTTGTTGCCCGGATTGTAGCCGGCCGGAGCGATCCAACCTTTTCCACCCGTGGACCATTCGCATCTGATCGAGAAGAAGCGGCTCCGCCTGCCGGAGATCGAGTCCTTCATGGCCCAGCCGGGCTTTTTCGACGATCCGAAGCAGGCGGGGGAACTGACCCGGGAATACAATCGCACCAAGGAACTGATGGAGGACTGGGACCGGCTCGGACGCGCCCGGGCGGAGCTGGCGGAGAACCAGGAGTTGGCAAAATCCACCGAGGCGGAGATGGCGGAACTGGCGGCGGCGGAAATTCCTCTGCTGGAGCGCCGGGTCGAGGAACTGGAGTCGGCGGTGCAGTACGCGCTGCTGCCGCACGACGCGACCGAGGACCGCGATGCCATTGTGGAGATCCGCGCGGGGACGGGCGGCGACGAGGCTTCGCTCTTCGCCGGAGACCTGCACCGGATGTACCAGCGCTACGCGGAGAGCCGCGGGTGGCGGGTGGAAAATGTGGAGTCGAGCCCCTCGGAGGTGGGCGGCTACAAGGAAATCGTGTTCCGCGTGAGCGGCGAGGAGGTCTTCCGATTTTTGAAATACGAAAGCGGAGTGCACCGGGTCCAACGGGTGCCGGTGACGGAGACCCAGGGCCGGATCCATACCTCCACGGCGACGGTGGCGGTGTTGCCCGAGGCGGAGGAGGTCGACATCGAGTTGAAGCCGGAGGATCTCCATATCCAGGCGACACGCTCGGGTGGCCCGGGCGGGCAGCACGTCAACACGACGGACTCGGCGGTGCAGGTGACCCACCTGCCGACAGGAATTTTCGTGAAATGTCAGGAGGGTCGCAGCCAAGGGAAAAACAAGGAGCGGGCGTTGCAGATCCTGCGCGCCAAACTGCTCGAGGCGAAGGTGCGCGAGGAGGCGGAGAAGTATTCGGCCCATCGCCGCAGCCTGATCGGCTCGGGGGGGCGGGAGGAGAAAATCCGCACTTACAATTTCCCGCAGAACCGCCTGACGGATCACCGGGTGAACCTGACCCTCTATAATCTCGACCAGGTCGTGACCGGAGCGCTTGCTCCGGTGATCGCCGCGCTCCAAGCCTCGGAGATGGCGGAGCGATTGGCGGAGCTTGGAGCTGTCGGCTAAGGCCGGGACCAGGAACCTATTTCACATGGATCGAAGTGCGGGTGCGGACGGTGTCCTGCTTGCGAGGATCGGTTTTGGATTTGCCGATGATGGTGTAGCGGTGGTTGCGGCTGCGTTCGCCTTGCTTCCGGGCGATCCAGAGTTCGTGTTTTTCCATCTCGCCGGGTTCGAGTTCCAGCGACGTGAACTGGCCGGTGCGGAGGGCGGAGGTGTAGTTGAGGAGTTTGTTGTCGACCTTCACGACAAAAAAGATGTCGAACTTCCGGGTGGAGCCCACGCCGCGGTAGTAGATGCGGTCGTTGTCGGTTGGTGAACCGTTTTTGGCGGCGATTTGATAGCGGACGAAGGGCCGGGTGATGGCGGCCTTGCCATTCGCGGTCTGGCGAGCGCCGGAGCGGTTCATGATGTTTTCCCCGAGGAGTCGCTTGCCCTTGGGAGCGATGGCCATGTCGGCCTGGTAGTTCGTCTCTCCGGGGGAGAAACGGATCTGGTCGATCCAGGCCTCGTAGTCGGTGGTGGTGGTGCTGGAGTTGCCGTCGCGGTAAAGGTAGAGCTCGAGGAGCCGGGACCCGCTGATGGCAGGTAGATTCAGCTCGCTCTCGACCCATCCGTGGACTCCGGATCGCTGCATCACGATTTCGCCGTCGACGAAGGCGTAGAGGAAGCCATGGTCGGGCTCGCTCTTGATCTTGGACCAGAAGGAAAGGAGGCCGGCCTCGGAGGGGAGTTCGACGAAGAGGATCTTGGAGTCGTTGATATCGGGAGCAGAGACGGTGACAGCGTCAACCCCGTCCCGGGTATCGGAAGTGGTGGTGGTCCAGGCATTGCTGTAAACGCCGCTGTCGCGTTCGATGGCGGCGGCGAGCCCGGCGCTTTCGCCATAGGTGTCGATCCGCAGGTTGTCGACGTAGCCTTCGTGCGCTCCTTGGTATTCGGGATCGCCCGCGGAATCGAAATCGCGGATGAAGAGGAACTTAAGGCAGTGGGTCCCCGGTTTGAGCTGGAATCGTCGCTCGTGGAGTTCCTGGACGCCGCTGATGTTTGTATATTCGGCGTTGTCGATGAGGAAGCTGAGGGTGGACTCGGCGGTTTCGTCGGACTGGATGCCCCAGTTGAATCTCACGACGGCCGGGCCCTCGACTTCGAGAACCATGCTGGTTTTTCCACCGCTGCCGACAGGACCACTTTTCGCCACGACGCCGTTCTGAGAGTTGGTGAGGGTGTGACCTGTCCAATCGGTGCTATGAATGGTGTGGTCGAAGTGGTCGAGGGCGGATTGGAGCGCGGAATTGTTGGGGATGGGGGTGACGACGAGCTGATCGAGCCAAGCGGATCCGGTCCCGACGGGAAGGCTGGCGAAGCGGGTGAAGCTCCATTGAAGGGCCTGCTCGCCGCAATCGACGATGAAACTGCGCTGTTGCCAGTCCTGGACGCCGGTAACGCTGGCGAGATCGTTGGAGGAGTCGAAGCGGATGCTGTCGAAGTAGTTCACCGCGTCGAGCTTCCACCAAAAGGAGACCGTCGCAGGTCCCTGAATCTTGGTTTTGAGTAGGTTCTCGGAGCGGTTCGGCAGCAGGGCCTTGACCGAATCGATGCCATCGTGGGTGGTGGCGTTGTCAAATTGCCAAACGCCGGACGGAAGGTTCGTTTCGTCAAGCAGGGCGGCGGAGTTTTCAAAGACACCGACGAGACCGGAGGCATCGATTCCGTCCGCGACGGTCTGCGCGCGCGCCGGAATGGCGGCAGCGAGGACGGCGGCGATGGAGCCGCAAAAGGCGAACCGGAGTCGGGACATGGATCTGGGGGGAAGAACGCGGGGTCCACCAGGTTTTTTCCCCGGCGGGGGATTTGTGACAGGATCGGTGGCTTTTCAACCCGGATCAGGGAGATTTTTCGAGATTTGCAGGATTGGGAGTGAGGATCATTTCAGCCGCTCCATCAGGTCGGAGCGCTGGGGAGGGATGCCTCCGCAGTGTTGGGCGAGGGAGCGGTGGGGTTCGATGCCGGGCTCGAAGACGCCGAGGAAACGGGCGAGTTCTTTTTCAAAATGGAGCAGGCCCCGCAGGTCCGCCTCGTGGGTGTCGAGGTAGTCGAGTCCGCGGTCGAGGAGATCGGCGAGCTCGTCGAGCGGAGTGCCGCCCTCGGCGACCTGGTCGATCCACTTCACGAAGTAGGAGGCCGCGAGGGTCTGGAGGTAACTGCGTCGCAGCCCGAGACGCGGCCGTCGCACCGAGAGGTCCTTGAGGATGTGGAGATCGCCCTCGCGCGCCGGATGGATTTCCAGTTCGCATTGGAAAAAAAGATCGAGCTTGCCGGAGAAGGGACTCTTCGGCCGCCGCGCACCCTTGGCGACGGTCTTGACGATGCCGTTTTCCCGCGTGCACCAGTGCACGATGAGGCTTGTCTCCGTGAGCGGATAACGCCGGATCAGGGTGCCGAGTGACTTCATTTGGCGCGGGTCGCGCAAGGTCACATTTTGTGACGGGATTGGCAAAGGCTCCTTGAACTTTCCGTGATCTGTGGAACCTCTGAGCCCCGCCAATGAACGACGAGATTCGAGAAAAACTCCAAGCCATCGACACCGATGCCTTGCAGGGCCGGCTCTCCGAGCTACGGCGGTATCTTTGACTTCCCTCGTCTCGAAGCCCAGCTCGAGGCCGTCGAGGCCGAGATGAATCTGCCCGAGTTCTGGGAGGACAAAACGCGGGCGCAAGCCAAGATGGGAGAGGTGGCCGGCCTGAAAAACAAGGTCATCCCCGTCCGCGAACTCAACGCCCGCATCGCTGATCTCTCCGTGCTGGTGGAGATGGCGCTGGAAGAAGGCGACGACCAGGCCGCCGAGGAGGTTTTGGCTGAAGTCGCGAAGATCGGCGCTGATCTCGACAAGATCGAACTACAGACCCTGCTGAACGGCCCGCACGACCGCGAGGGCGCCTACCTGACGGTGCATGCCGGTGCCGGCGGCACGGAGGCCTGCGACTGGGCCGACATGCTGGTGCGGATGTACCAGCGCTGGGGTGCGCAACAGGGTTTCAAGGTCGAGATGATCGACGTGCAGGAAGGGGAAGAAGTGGGCGTGCGCGGCGCGACGCTTCGCTTCGAGGGCGAAAATGCCTGCGGTTATCTGAACTGCGAGCGCGGTGTGCACCGTCTCGTCCGGATTTCGCCTTTCGATTCGCAGGCGCGCCGTCACACCTCCTTTGCCAGCATCGATGTGACCCCCGATCTCGAGGAAGAGCCCGAATTGGAAGTCGATGAAAAGGATCTCGAGATCACGACGATGCGCTCGGGTGGCAAGGGCGGCCAAAATGTGAACAAGGTCGAGACCGGCGTTTTGATGCGCCACCTTCCCTCGGGCATCATGGTGCGCTGCACGATCGAGCGCAGCCAGCACAAGAACCGCGACCTCGCTCTGAAGATTTTGAAAGCCAAGCTGCTCCAGGTCGAGGAGGACAAGAAGCGCTCCGAGATGGAGCGCGTCTATGGCGAGAAGGGCGAGATCGGCTTCGGCAGCCAGATCCGGTCCTATGTTTTCCAGCCTTACCAGATGGTCAAGGATCACCGCACCGGCTGCGAGACCAGCAACATCCAGGCGGTGATGGACGGAGCGCTCGGCGACTTCATCGAGGCGAAGCTGCGCGGCCACGTCGCGGGGGAGTCCCGCGACGATGTCTGAGCCCGATTGATCCGCCCAGGCGCTGATCCGCCCGGAATCAGTTCCGCTTTTTGCGCTGGTCTCCGCCACCGCCACCGCCGCCACCGGAAGGAGGACGCACGCCGACGCGGGAGGGACCCGTCGCTCGCGGGGGATTGCCGCCGCGCGGAGCTGCAACGGGGCGCTGCGCATTGCCTCCGCCACCGTTGTTCACCCAATTCGGCTTGTTGGGGCCGGAATTGTTGGGTCGGCCGTTGTTGGGACGATCCCAACCATTCGAGGGACGGCGGTAATCGTCGTCGTAGTGATAATAGCCGCGGCGGTAGGGGTAGCTCCGATAGGGATAGCTCCGGTAATAGGTGCGCGAGTAGTAAGCTCCGGAGTAGTAGCCCGGACCACCGTAATAACCGCCCCGATAACCACCATAGTAGGGGTCATCGTAGCAGGAAGTCAGGAAGAGACCGGCGAAGGCCAGAACGAGGGATAGGAGAAGGCGATGGAGGGGTGGAGTTTTCACCCCTCCTTTGAATCAGATTCCGGGCTGTTTTTCAATCTCCGATTTCGGATCGGCGCTGGCTATTTTGGGCCGGCAACCGCTTCGCACCTCCTGGATCCGGAGCAGGATCTCTGCAGTAGCGCGGGCGTCGCAAAGTGCGCGGTGGTGCGATTCCAACGGGATCGCGAAATGCTGGCACAGCGCGGCGAGCCCATAGGAAGGCAGGCCGGGGAAGTGTTTCCGCGCCTCGACCACGGTGCAGAGCACGGGTGCGGAAAAACGTTCGCCGATCCGCTCGAACTCGGCCCGGCAGAAGCCGTGGTCGAATTTCGCACGGTGCGCGGCAAAGACCGCATCGCCGACGAACTCCCGAAAACCGGCGGCAACTTCGGCGAAACGCGGAGCGGTCGCGACCATTGCATCGGTGATGCCAGTTAGCCGGGCGACAAAGGACGGGATGTGGCGCTCGGGATTCACCAGCGTGGACCATTCCTCGACGATCGCCCCGCCGCGCACCCGCACCGCGCCGATCTCGGTGATGCGGTTCGACCGGAGGTCGCCGCCTGTCGTTTCGAGGTCGACGACGACGTAGTCCTGAGCGGGATCGACCGTCCAATGGACCCGCGCCACCTCGACGCGGAAGCCGGCCTTCTTGAGCCGCTCGAGTTGGACGAGTTGCGCGCGGCGAAGCTGGTCGCCTTCGCTTTTCACCTCGAGGAATCGCACCCCTTCGGAATCGAAGGCGATCAGGTCGGGGAAACCGCTGCGCTGGCCTCGGAAGTCGGCGGCGATCTCTCGCAGCACCAACGCGAGTCCGCCGCGCGGAGCGGCGGCGACGAGGCGGCGGGTCAGGTCATAGAGTTTGGCATCCCACGGCACGATGGAGTTCGGCGTGCCATGGTGCGCGGTCCAGGTCGCGTCGAGCCGGTGCAGCATTTTCAACGGATCATCGAGCAGCGCGAGGCGCATCTCCATGGCGGCCCCATGTCGTTGGGAGAAAGTGCCGGTCGCGAGGTCGGAGGGCGTGAAGTCGAAGGGATCGTGCAGAGCGGCGTGCTCGGGGCCGAAAAGGAGGTCCCAGAAAACCAGCCCAAAGAGCTGCATCCAGATCCGATTCTCGACATGGGCGGCAGGGACACCCTCGCGGGTCAATCGCACCGCCAGCGCCGCTTCGGGCCGGTCGCGGGCCGATTCATCGATGCCATGGGCGGAAGCACTCCGCAGCATCTCGGTGAGGCGGCCGGTGCGCTTGCGTTGGAAACGGCGCTCCAGGAAATCCTCGGCGAAGAGCAGTTCCTCGTCGCAGGAAGGGTGATCGATGAGCCGTTGCAGCAGGGCCTCGGCCTCATCGCGCCGGTCCAAGGACATCAGTAGGCGGACGCTGCGCTCCGTCGCTGGAAATTGGTCGGAGCGAAGGTAAGTCGCCAGCGCTTCCTCGCCGCGCCCTCCGCGTTCCAGGAGTTTCCCGAGTCGATGCAGTGAGCGATGCCGCAGCAGCTCGGTCTCGGCATCGGTGTTGACCGGCCAGGTGGAGGACTCCTTGAAAAGCGATTCGATTTCCGCGTCTCCCGCGATCTCGAGGCGATCTTCGAGTCGTTTGTAGAAAAAGGCGGTGCGGGCGGCTTCGCCGGTGGCGAAGCGGGCTTCGAAATCACTGCGGAACGAGGCGGTGCGGACCTTCCCCAAATCGCGCAGGGCGAAAGTCGTCAGATTCCGGTGGACGCCGCCGAAGTAGAGAAAAAGCAGGTAGGCCACCTCTTCGCCGCGTAGTTGCACGAGGTAGAGCGCGATTCGCGACTCCGGGTAGAGCGTGGCGAAGTCGAGCTCCTGGCAGGCCTGCTCGACGAGCGCTGCCTTTCGCCGCGAAGCGAGACCGGACCCGGAATTGGCGTCGTGCTCACGGAGACAGGCAAGCAGTTGCTCTTTCGGTTCAAGGGCGAGGAGCCCCGGGAAGTCATCCGGTTCCGGTCGGCGCACGAAAGCCGATTCGAAAAGAAGGGCAAGGGCGGCATCGGGCGCGTCGATCTCCGGATAGCGCAGTGTGTCGCGGCGGAAGATCGTGCCTTTGCGGTTCGCGACGCGCACATAGAGGCAACGGGCGTCTTCATCGAGGGCCCGAAAATCCGCGAGGAATCGCCGCTCCGGTTCCGCGAGGGCGTGGTCGTAGCGTGAGGCGACAAAGTCCAGCATCTCCTCGAAATGGGCGAGGTAATAACGCGAGGGCAGGATCGTGGGGTGGGATTCCAATCAGCTCCACTTTTCCATGGGCATGCTGACCTTGCCAATGCGGAAGCAGGAAAAGTCCCGCGCTTCAATAAGTGCTCGTTCCATCGCCGGATTCTGCTAGCCTTCCCGCATGGCGGCTTTTTTGGAAGTCCAGGGCATCGGTAAATCGTTCCCCGGCGTGCGCGCGCTGCACGGCGTGGGGTTTGCCGTGGCACCGGGAGAAGTGCTCGCGGTGCTCGGAGAAAACGGGGCGGGCAAGAGCACCCTGATGAAAATCCTCGCCGGGGTGCAGCGACCCGACACGGGCACGATCCGGATCGAAGGTCGCGAGGTGGAAATCAGCTCGGTCGCGGAGGGGCTGGCCCACGGCATCGCCCTGATCCACCAGGAGCTCAATCTCGCCACCAACCTCAGCATCGGCGCGAACCTTTTCCTCGGACGCGAGCCGGGCCGTTGGGGCTGGATCGATGAAAAAGAGATCGCGAAACGGTCACGCGTCCTGCTCAAGCGTGTCGGCCTCGATCTCGATCCCGCGACCCTCGTCGGCGAACTTTCGATCGGTCGCCAGCAACTCGTCGAGATTGCCAAGGCTCTGGCGACGGATGCGCGTCTGCTGATCATGGACGAGCCGACCTCGAGCCTGTCGCAGGTGGAGGCGGAGCGGCTCTTCGACGTGGTCCGCGAACTGCGGTCCTCCGGCGTGAGCATCCTCTACATTTCCCACCGGCTCGCCGAAGTCATCGAACTGGCCGATCGCGCCGTGGTCCTGCGCGATGGGGAAAAAGCGGGCGAACTCGCCGCAGGGGAAATCACCCATGAGAACATCGTCCGCCTGATGGTGGGTCGCGAGCTTTCGCAGTTCTATCCGCACCAGCCGCATCCGCCCGGCGAGGTGGTGCTCTCGGTTGAAGGCCTGCGCACCTCGGCTCATCCGGGGCATGCCGTCGATTTCTCGCTGCGTGCCGGCGAGATCGTGGGTTTGTCAGGCTTGATCGGCGCGGGACGCACGGAGTTGCTCGAGGCCTTGTTCGGGATCACGCCGCCGGTGGCAGGGACGATCTCTTTCGACGGTGTGGCCCGTCGTCTGTCCGACCCGGCCGAAGCCATCGCCGCCGGTCTCGCCCTGGTTCCCGAGGACCGCAAGCAGCAGGGCCTGATCCTCGACTTCGCCGTGTCGGAAAACCTCAGCTTGACCACGATCGCCCGCGACCAGCGAGCCGGTTTTCTCAATGCAGCGGCCGAGCGCGACCTCGCCGAGACCATGATCCGCGATCTGCGAATCCGCACGCCCTCGCCTCGGCAGGTGGTGCGTTACCTCTCCGGAGGCAACCAGCAAAAGGTCGTGCTCGGCAAATGGCTCGCGATCCAACCGCGCGTGCTGCTGCTCGACGAGCCGACCCGTGGCGTCGACATCGGAGCAAAGCAGGAGATTTATGCGATCATGGAGCAACTCGCCGCTGCGGGTGTGTCGATCCTCTTCGTCTCCAGCGAGCTCGAGGAGATCATCGGCATGTCGGACCGCGTCCTCGTGATGCACGAGGGCCGCATCACCGGAGAGTTGTCGCGCGGCGAAGCGGCTGAAGAGGAGATCATGCGCCTGGCCACGGGCCGGGTCGCGGCGTGAAAGATTGTGGATTTGGGCTAGATTCCACGATGGCAAGAATCCTGGTGGCGATGTCCGGTGGCGTGGACTCGAGCGTGGCGGCGGCGCTGCTGCTCGAGCAGGGGCACGAGGTCGTCGGGGCCTACATGAAGAACTGGACCAACGAGGAAGGCTTGCCCGGCGACTGCCCGTGGGAGGAGGACATTCGCGACGCCCGAGCCGTCTGCGACTTTCTCGGCATCGAGTTCCGCATCCTCAGCCTGACAGAGGAATATCACGACCGTGTCGTCGATTATCTCCTCTCGGGCTACCGCGAGGGCGTGACGCCGAATCCGGACGTGATGTGCAACCGCGAGATGAAATTCGGTCTCTTCCGCGAGTTTGCGATGGCGCAGGGTTTCGAATACCTCGCCACCGGTCACTACGCGAAACGGTGGGAATGTCAGGATGGCTCGATCGATCTGCGACGCGGCGCGATGGGCAAGGACCAGACCTACTTTCTCGCCCTGCTCCAGCAGCCGCAGATCCGCCCCGCGCTTTTCCCGATCGGCCATCTTTCCAAGCCCGAGGTGCGGCGCGAAGCGGAGCGTTTCGGTATTCCGGTCGCGGCGAAGAAGGACAGCCAGGGCATCTGCTTCATCGGACAGATCCGGATGAGCGATTTCCTCTCGCACTACATCCCCGACGCCCCCGGTGACATCGTCAGTGTGAGAGGCGAAAAACTGGGGAGCCATCGCGGACTGCACCTCCACACGCTCGGCCAACGCAAGGGGCTGGGCGTGCCTTCGAACACCTTCGGCAAGGCTTACGTGGTGGTGGCGAAGCGGCCCGAAACGCGTGAACTGGTGGTGGCGTTCGACGAGCCGGATGCTCCGGGACTTTACGCGATCCGCTGCCGGGTCGGCAGCATCACGGCGACCAATCGGCCGCTGGTCGCTGCCGGTGAACTGTGCGCCCAGCCCCGCTATCGCAGCAGCGCGGACCGGGTCGAGGCGGAATGGATCGACCCGGAAACCGCCTTGCTCACCTTCGCGACTCCCCAGCGGGCCCTCTCACCCGGCCAAATCTGCGCGTTTTACGAAGGCGAGACTTTGCTCGGGGGTGGGGTCTTCGAGGAGATCCTCGAGTGAGTCCATCGTCGGGGCGCTCAGAACGAGTCGCTGATCAATTGCAGATAACGCGTCCCCGTCGGGGTCAGCGTCGCGGTGCTGCCGGTTCCGGTGATCCGGCCGACCGTGAAGTCGGAGTGGTTGCCCTGGGTTGGCTTGACGTAGGTCACGATCGGAGCGGAGATGGACTGGGTGCTCGGCTTGATTGCCAGGGGCACGCCGGTGGCGGCGAAGGAAAATTCCCAGCTTTTCGGTTCCGGCACGGAGTCGAGCTCGCGGCCCAACCACGGGTAACGGACGAGAAAATCAGGTTGCCCTGTTTTGGGTATGAGCACCCGGTAGTAAACTTCGGTCCGGGCAAGGAACTCGGGGATCGTGACCTCCGGATTGGCTCGATGGGCGATCAGGAGCGAGGCGATGTCAAGTCCGGTCAGGTTGATCCCGTTGAAGATGCCGTGATGGTTCTTCGTGGTGAAATGGCGGTCGTACCAGGCGGGGAAACGGTCGCTGAGGAGAAAGTTCAGTTCGAGGTGCACGTGCGCCCGTTCGCGGTTGATACCGTCGCCGGTGTAGCCCATCTGGCCGATTTTCTGGCCGGCGTTGACCGCCTCGCCCGCGGTCACCGAAGCGGAGCGAAGGTGGGCGTAGAGTGAGAAGAAGGGTCCGTAACCCCAATCGTGATGCACCACGATGTAGCGGCCGTAATTGCTCTGGTTCGACGCCGCGGTGACGTAGACCACGGTGCCCTTGGCGATGGCGCGGACTTCATCGAGCGGCTCGTTCTTGTCGTCGCGATGCACCGGACGGATGTCGATTCCCTCGTGGAGCCGGGTCAGGATGATGCCGACTGAAGTGCGCTTTTGGTCCCGGGTGAAGCCGTAGCCGCCGCCTTCCCATGGCTGCGTCCGCACACCCTCGAAATTCCGATCGGTGTACATGTAGAATTTCGAGGGATCGCTCGAAAAAATCGCGTCGTTGTCGGTTGGCAAGACCAAGCCCATCGGCTCGGCGAGGGCGGTCGAGGACAAGAGGATGGCGGAGAAAAAGGCGAAAGCCGCGGAGCGTTGCATCATTCCGGTGATGAGGATCGGGAACGAACCCTTAACACATCCGAAGCATTTCGCCAAGTCACGTCAGTTCGGCAGGGCGAACTGCGGCCCGCTCTTCTTCTGGAAATCGTCGACGTGCGGGAATCGCTTCCGGAACTCCTGGAGGTGACGCTGTTGCAGGCCGCTCCACATCACGATGACTCCGTCGTCGATGGGCCGGTCGATCAGCACGGCCTGGAGAGGAGCGTCGGAGCAGCGCAGGCCGAGGAGCTTGCCCTGGTGGGTCAGCGTGATTGCCTTCAGCTCAGTGGCCGCGTGCTCCTTGAGCCGGAAAGCCACGCCAAAAGAGACCCCGTCGGCGGCGGTGAAGGGGTAGAACCAGGCGATGTCCTTGTCCGTGAAGGACGGGATCTTGCTGAAGAAATACTGCCGGTGTTCCGCACCGAGCTTCACCGGAGTGATCATCTTCGGGTTGTCGGACTGTTCCCCTTCCACGTGGAAGGAGACGATGGTGAGCTTCGACTGCGTGCCTGCCCCGTCGCCGGACGGAATGGCGGCGAGGATCAGGGCGGTAAGCAAGAGGCGAAGGCGCATCCCGGAGAGATTACGGGAAACGGAGCGGTCTGGCAAGACTCATGGAACGCAGGCTAAAAACCGCCCGAGACCACAAAAAGCGGGTTTCCGGGCGGGAAGGCTCAACATTCGCTGGAAAACTTCCGTGCGACCGTGCTAGGATTCGTCCCCCGGGGCTCCTCAGGCGGGCCCGCGGACTCCTCCCAGAAGCGATTTCATCGGAAAGCTCCAGAAAACCCATGTCGGAAGAAACCAACACCACCCAGTATCAGGACGACGTCCGCCAGACGCAGCTCGCGCCGAACCTCAACAAGCTTTTCCTCAAGGCGGAAAGCGCCATGGAAGTCCGCAACTGGGGTTATGCCATCAGCCTGCTCCAGGCCGTCCTTTCAAAGGAGCCCGGCTTCCTCGAGGGGCGCAAGCGTCTCCGCCTCTCCGCGGCCAAGGAGAACGAGGGCAAAAAGGGCCTCAAGATGGGCGCCGAAGCGCTCAAGGTGATGAAGCTCCAGAGTCAGGTGAAGAAAGAGCCCCTCCACGTCATGGAGCAGCTCGAGAAGGAAGTGCTCGCCACCGACCCCTACAATGCCCAGGCCAACGAACTTCTCTACGAAGCGGCCAGCGCGCTCGGCCTTTATTCCACCGCTGGATTCGCCCTCCAGACCGTGATCGACGGCGATCCGGAAAACCTGAAGTTCTACCACAAGCTCGGCGACTTCTACATGGCGCGCGAGATGTTCAACAAGGCCTCGGAGATCTTCGGAAAGATCGTCGACAAAAACCGCACCGACCTCGAGGCGACCAAAAAATACAAGGACGCCACCGCCCGCGGCTCGATCGCCTCGCAGAAATGGGACAAGGACGGCGACTGGCGCGATCTGCTCAAGGACAAGGACCAGGCCAAGGAACTCGAGAGCAAGGGTCGAGCCGCGATGACCCCCGAGATGCTGGCGGCCCAGGCAGAGACGCTCCTCGCCGAATACTCCGCCGACCAAAACAACCTCGACGTCACCAAGCGTCTCGCCTCGACCTACGAGCAGCTCGAGGACTTCCAGACCTCGCTTCAGTTTTACGAGTGGGCGCTGCACCTCAGCAACAACGACCCCTCCTTGGAGAAGAAGGTCGCCTCAATCCGGGAGATCGTGAACAAGGCTTACCTCGACTCGCTGCGTCAATTCGTTGAGGAAAATCCCGGTCACCCTGACATCGAACAGTACCGAGCCCAACTCGCCGAGTCCGAGAAGGAGCAGATGGCGAGCCTCATTGCCGAGTCGAGGGAGCGCGTCGACCGCAATCCCACCGACAACGAGCTCCGTTTCGAGCTCGGCACGCGCCTGTTCCAGGCCGGCCAGTTCCGCGATGCCATCCAGCACCTCCAGATGGCCAAACGCAGCCCCAATCTCCGCATCCGCGTCATGAACCAGCTCGGGCAATGCTACGAGCGCATGGGCATGACCGACCTCGCCGCCAGCCAGTTCGAGGAAGCCATCAGCGAACTCACCGGCATGGACGAGGTGAAGAAAGATCTGCTCTACAACCTCGGACTCCTTTACGAAAAGCTCGGCAATCCCGCCAAATACCTCGAGTCGCTCAAGCAGATTTATGCGGTCGACTACGGCTACCGCGACGTCGCCGCGCGCGTCGAGGGGTCGTATGGGGGGTGAGGTTGGGAGCGCGGTTCTTCGGCGGGTCATCGCCCGATGGCGGGCTACCTTCGTTTCTCCCACCGACGGCCCGGGGGCGGTGGGGGGCGGTAAAGCCTTGTCTGCGGCCGCGATCTGCGGATAGGAGAGGGTCAAGCCGTCGAGCAGACCCTGTTCGGGTTCGCTCGGGCATGAGGCGAGGGGGGCACCTTTGGAAGCGGAGACAAATTTGATGTTCCACCGCTGCCCCCAGGGACGAGGGCCTTGGAACCATCTGTCGTGGCCAAACCCGGCAAGGATTCCCTCAAACGCCTCCCAGAATTCGGGCGTCGATGGCAGGAATGTCGCCCGCAGGAAAGCCCGGACGCCTTCCATCAGTTGACGGAGGGGCGCAAAAGGAAAAAGGGCGATGCTATCGAAGAGAGGCGAGTTCCTCGGCCAGCTCGTGCAGGCCGATCGCTTCCGTGGTGGCGGTCATCGGGAAACGATCGCTGCCACCATGGACGTAAAATGATCGGCTGGGCGCGATGTCCAACAAGCCATGGTGATTCCCCTTCTGTAATCCTGAAGCAGGGCTGCGCTTGATTTCAATGGCCCACACGCCGTGCCTGCCTCCGAGTTCAAGCACCAGATCGATCTCCGCACCTGCTGCCGTGCGGTAAAAACTTGCCTTGGTGCCTGCCGGGGCGGCGGCGAGCAGGTTTTCGATCACAAAGCCCTCCCAACTTGCGCCGATGATCGGGTGCCCGAGCAGGGCATCCATGTCCCCGATCCCCAGCAAGGCGTGGAGCAAGCCACTGTCTCGCACATAGGTTTTTGGCGATTTGATCAGCCGCTTGCCAACATTCCGATGGTAGGGCGGCAGTCGCCGAACCAACAGCAAATCCACCAGCAGACCCAGGTAGCTGGTGGCGGTAGGGGCCGTCACCCCGATCCCCGAAGCCAGCTTCGAGGCGTTGAGCAGACTTCCCTGGCAATGGGCGAGCATCCTCCAGAATCGTTCAAGGGTGTCTGCCGGGATCCGTGGGCCGAACATCGGCATATCGCGTTCCAAGTAGGTGCGGATGAAGTCCCGCCTCAAGGCCAGGCTCTCCGCATCGTCGGTAGCCAGAAAACTGTCCGGGAATCCGCCTCGCAGCCACAAAGTGTCCATGGATGCCGGTCCGGTTTCGAGAACATGCAATGACCCCATGTCCACATAGGCGATCCTTCCGGCCAGTGTTTCGCTCTGGCGCATCAGTTCGATGGCGGCGGAACCCAAGAGTAGAAACCTCCCCGTGCGCCGGCCTTCCCGGCGCCCCTTGTCGATGATGCCCCGCAGCGTTGAAAAGAGCTCGGGCACCCGGTGGAACTCGTCCAAAATCACCAACTCGTCCTGATGCAGCGCCAGGAACAGCTCCGGCTCCGCCAACTTGGCGCGGTCCATGGAATTCTCCAAATCCAGATACAGACTCGGCCGCCCGTCAGCGACCGCGTGTGCAAGCGTGGTTTTGCCGACTTGCCGCGGCCCAATCAAGGCCACGGCCGCCTGCCGGTCGAGTGCTGCGTCAAGAGCGCTATGGATCGCGCGTGGAATCATCCTTGCATTTTAAAACTAACATTTTCGTTTTGCAAGGACGAGCTCCCGGGGCAGCGGGTCGACCGCAACCCGACCGACAACGAACTCCGCTTCGAGCTCGGATCACGCCTCTTCAAGGCCGGTCAATACCGCGACGCCATCCACCACCTCCAGATGGCGAAACGCAGTCCGAACCTTCGCATCCGCGTCATGAACCAGCTCGGGCAGTGCTACGAGCGCATGGGCATGACAGATCTGGCTGCCGGACAATTCAAGGAAGCCATCGGCGAGTTCACCGGGATGGACGATACGAAGAAGGAACTCGTATACAACGTCGCCCTGCTCTACGAAACGCTCGGGAATCACGCCGTTGCAGGCGTAGGTGATGGTGCCCGCCGCCTTGGTGTCGGGGAAGGGACTTCAAATTCAATATTCTAGGACCGACCCCCACTACGGGCGCTCACTGCGCTGTCTTGTAAAGGCCCACGCCTCCGGCCCAGAGTTCGTTGGTCTCCGGATGGAAGCGCAGCACCAGCGGCTTTACGTGCGGGATGTCGCCGGTGATCTCCCGCCACGTCGTGCCTCCGTCGGTGGTCTTGTGGATGGCTCCGTTGGGGAGGTTGCCCCAGCCAATCGCGGAGATCCAAAGGGTCCGGGGATCGCCTGGATGGGCCTCGATCCCGACCACGGTTCGCTTCTCCTTGAAATCGGTGATCCGCGTCCAGGTCTGGCCTTGATCCGTGCTCCGCCAAAGCTGGGTGCCACCACAGAAGATCGTTCCGTCGGGGAGAGGGTGCAGATTCCAGACGAAATTTTCCTGGGCGAAAACGTGCTTCCATGTCGCGCCGGCATCCTCGCTGCGGTGCACGCCCCCATCCTTGCCGCACGCCCCCCAATACAACCGCTTCGAATCCGTCGGATCGATCACGAGGCCATAAAACATGCGGCGGCTCGCGGGCTGAGCGGGGAGCTGCGACCAGGTCGCGCCGCCGTCGCCGGATCTGAAAATGCCGCCACCGCTTCTGCCATCCGCCGCGTCGCCATCGATTCCGAGATAGGCCACGCGGGGATCGGAGGGATCGACCGCGAGCGCGCGCGGATGGCCCTGTCCCCACATCGTGTTGGGTCGGATCGTGTAGTCGGGCAGGCCCTCCTGCGTCGACTGGAATGTCGCGCCGCCATCGTCGCTGCGCACGACACAGGTCGGCACTTTGTACCATGGCGTGACCGTGCTAAGGAGGCGGGTGCCGCCTTCAAACTCCGTGACCGCCACTCGCCAATGGTGACCACTCAGACCGGGAGTGTGTTTCAAGGGATGGAGCTGCCGCCAGCGCCGGCCGCCGTCCTCCGAGATGAGCGTGCCTTCATCCATCGCCGTGGCGTAGGTTCTGCCCCCCGAGAAGCGGATGTCCGTGATGCAGGAAATATCGGCCCCTGCGGAGTGCTCGTCCCATGTCGCGCCCCCATCACGGCTCAGGCACGGGCGCCAGTTCGCCGCGATGAAAAGCTCTTCCGGATTACGCGGGTTCATCGACAGGTTTCGCGGAGCACTCAGGCTCGCCTTGCCGCCATTGGAGCCATCGAGCGTCGGATTCGTCTCCGGATCGGTGCGCAGCTTGTTCGTCCTCGACCACGATTCGCCGCCGTCATGCGAGGCGTAGAACGAGCCGTTCCAATCCACCGCCCCGATCGCATAAACCTTTTTCGGATCCGCGGGACTTACCACCACCTCGAGCATTTCGCTCTGATTCAGGAGGCCTTCGGAAATCCGCTTCCATTGTTTGCCGCCATCGGTCGACTTCATCAGGCCGCTTTTGAAGAAAGCGCCATAAATCACCTCCGCGTTGGACGGATCGAAGGTCGCGAAGGCCGCGCGCGCCGGCGTGTTGAGCCTCTTCCAGCTCTTGCCGGCATCGCGGCTGAGCAGCAGCCCCGCGTCGGCGGTGGCCGCGATCACGAGCGACGGATCCTTGTCCGCGATGGTGACACTATGCACCGGTCCCGCTGGGGGCGCCCCCAGATGAATGCTACCAAATGTCTGGAACCCGTCCGTGGATCCGAAATCCGTGATCAAGCGCTCCCCCGATCCGCCAGCGAAAAAGAAGCGCGAAAGCCGGGCCACGTAGGCCTCCGTCGGCAGCGCACCCGAGCAGGTGAAATCGAGCCGCGTCACTTGCGGCCAGTCCCCGTCGCCGAAGGTCGCTCCGGCGGCGCCGGGATTCTTTTTCGCATAGTCGGGATCGACCGTGAAATCGCCGGCGCGAAGCACCACATCGTGCATCTCCGCTTTTTTGAAGATCTCGTTCAGATTGCGGCTGCGGAAGGTTACTCCGCCCGCCGTTTTTAGCATTAGAAAGCAATCTTTCGGCACCACTCCCTCGCCGCGCATGGTAAAGCCGATGCGGTCCACCCCATCCGCTTCCACAGGTGGGGTCACCGGGATCGCGACGTCGCCGTAGTAGTCCCCGGTGACCTTGCCAAACTGAATCCGGAGCGCGCCATCGGGCTCCGCGACCGATCGCTTTTCATACGACACGGCCCAGGTCTCGCCACCGTCCGTGCTCTTGTAGATTCTCCCTCCAGGACTCGCGGCAAAGACAATTCGCCCGTCACGCGGATTGACCGCGATCGGACGGATGCTCAGTTTCCGCTCACCCGTGATGCGCAGTTCCTTTTTACCCGTGCGCGGGATCGTGCGCCAATGTCCGCCGCCATCCGTGCTCTTCGAGAGGCCCGCCTCCGTCGCGGCGAAGACCACCTCCGGCTCGCTTGCGCTCACTGCCAGTCCGTAGACGGCATACGACGCAATGCCCTTGTTGATGATGCGCCAGTGCTTGCCACTGTCCTCCGTCTTGTAGACGCCGTTCACATCGCCAGCCAAGTAGATCACCCCTTCGCGGGTCGGATGATACACCGACGCGAAGTAGAATCCGCCGCCTCCCCACCCCGCCTGCACCCAGGTGACCGGGTCCGCCGGAGCCGGCCCTTCTGCCGCGGGGGCCGCCGTCAGAATCGCAAGAAAACAAGACGCCAAGGGAGCTGCGGACGACGGAAGTAATCTGGAAACTCGGTACATGGGAGTGGGTAAGGTCATCGGATCACGTCGGGAACCAATTGGATTACACGCGTAATCCTGTCAATGGAAATTGATACTCTCCCATCTCTTTTTCCGTAGCGGCCCCTCTTGGCCCCGTCATCTCAAATGGTCTGTCGCTTGAATCTCGAAGAGCGCTTCAACGATCTGGTGAATTGGGATCTAGTTGGGGAGAAGCACTGTCCTGCCCGCCGGTTCGCCTTTTTCCCAGGAACGTCCCGGAAGCCGACCTCGTGCTCCAGCGGGCCGAGCCGTACGAGGATATGCCCTCATCGTCGGATTCCGGAGACTGGCGGAGGCGGGGAGGGTGTGATAAACCTTCCGTGATGGATCGGCACATTCTCGACGAAGCGAGGGCCAAAATTCTCTGGGAGAGACGGCTGAGGAAGTGCGGGGCTTCCTCCTCTCGCACGATGCCTCGCGACGGGAAGCGGATCAGGCCATCGCCGGATTCATGGAGGAACGGCTGAGGGAGATCCGGCGCACCGGGTTCAGGAAGGTTCTGATCGGCGCGTTGACTCTGGGCGCCTCATTGTGCGGTTTCGCTTTGCTGTGGGCCTGGATCGACGATCCCCGTTCCATGCGGGGCTCGATGCGGCACGGCGGGTATCTTTTGGCCTTGCTGCTCGTCGGCCTGTTCTTCGGAATCGGGAAACTGGTGGACGGCGCGATCTACCTGCTCCGCCCGCAGCTCGAGTCGAAATCGGTTTCGGATCTTTCCGATTGAGAACTCACGCCAAAATCTCCCGCACCACCTGCCCGCCCTCCGGCCCCGTCAACCGATGGGCGCGGCCCTCGTAGCGATAGGTCAGCGCGTTCGGCTCGAGACCCATGAGGTGGAGGATCGTGGCGTGGAGATCGCGGAAGTGGACCTTGCCTTCGACGGCGCGGGCGCCGGTTTCGTCGGTATTGCCGTGGACGTGGCCGCCCTTCACCCCGCCGCCGGCGAGCCAGAAGGTAAAGCCGTTCGCGTTGTGGCCGGTCTCGTTTTTGCCATCATCAGGAGTCAGGCCGGGACGTCCGAATTCACCGCCCCAGACGACGAGGGTGTCCTCGAGGAGGCCGCGCTGGTCGAGATCCTCGAGCAGGGCGGCGATGGGCGCGTCGGTCGCCTCGCAGTTGGCCTTGAGATCGCGGCGGTGGTTGGCTGCTAGGAATTTCCTTTTTCATCCCCTCGGGCTGCTAGGAATTTCCTTTTTCATCCCCTCGGCTCCCAACCCGCCGAAGGCCCGGGGTCGGTGGGGGTTCGTCGGTTCCATCCCGAATGCGAGATTTGAGAAGAGGGCGGCGAGAAGAGAGAGGGTGGCCTTGGGCTGCATCAATCCGGGACGTGCGGGGTCGGGAGCAAGACCCTTAACACATCCGAAGCAATCCGCCAAGTGACGTCAATTCGGCAGGGCGAACTGGGGACCGCTCTTTTTCTGGAAGTCATCCACGTGCGGGAAACGCTTCCGGAAATCCTGGAGGTGGCGTTGCTGCAGTCCACTCCAGATCACGATGATCCCGTCCTCGATGGGGCGGTCGATCAGGACCGCCTGCATCGGGACATCGGCGCAGCGGAGCCCGAGCAACTTTCCCTGATTTGTCAGGGAGATGGCTTTCAGCTCCACCGCGGCATGTTCCTTCAGCCGGAAGGCGGCGCCGAAGGAGACCCCGTCGGCCGCGGTGAAGGGATAGAACCAGGCGATATCCTTGTCCGTGAAGGAGGGGATGTTGCTGAAAAAGTACTGCCGGTGCTCCGCGCCGAGCTTCACCGGGGGGAGGTAGGGGCTTTCAGGACTATCGCGGACAAGAATCGCCCGATTTGGCCGGATGAGTCAACGATTTTCACGTGAAACCGGACCGTTCCGCTGTTCGCGAGCCGAAAATCGGACCGTCAGGGCATGGCGCTTCGCTCCCGCTCGATTTCGCTTTTGAAATTGAGCGGGTCCTTCCGGATTGTCGCGCGGGAGGTGCCTCAGCTCATCCCGACGACCACCCACTCCTCCTCAGGGAACGGATCTGGCGAGTCCAGAACAAGGTGGCGGCCATCGCCGAGATCAAGCTCGGGCGCAATCCATGCCGGTTCGGCCTCAGCCCACCGATCCGGTCCGAACTCCTCGAAATCGTCCCGCCAGATGGCGTGAGGCGGCGCTTCAATCGGCTCCATCGTGTTGATGTCGAAAGGCGGGTCCGGCGGAGGTGGCAAGGCCACAATGGCCTCCCACAAACCATGAAGCCTCAAGAAAAATTGAGCGCGCCTGCGGCGCACTCTTTGCGAATTTGCGTTCCGCAGTCGTGGTGGCTCACTGGCTCGTGGCAAGCCACGAGTCGGGCGTTCGCCGGGCAATCGACTTCAGCCCTCCGTACATCGTCCCAACGACGTTGATTCGATCGCCTCCTCCGGCGCTCTCACCCTCCCGCTTCGCTTCAGGGCCACTCGTTCGTCGCGGTCTGACTCGCGGCTACTGCCGCCGCTCGGTTCATCGTGCCGGGGCAACAAGGGCGCTTGTGCCGATCCTCACGCCAGACCTTCTGCCGACGTGCGAACCGTGCCGATCGCAGCATCGATGAGCACCATGGAATGGAAAGGATCCGGCGAGATCGATCACACACTGAAGACCATCTCCCCGTCCCGCACATCCGCGCGGATCGTCTGACCCTCGCGGAATTTTCCGTCGAGCAGATCGAGGCTGAGCGGGTCGAGCAGGCGGTGCTGGATGACGCGCTTCAGGGGGCGTGCCCCGTAGGCCGGGTCGTAGCCCTCCGTCGCGAGTTTCTCCAATGCGGCGGGTGATAGCTCGAGTTCGAGCCCCTGGTCGCGGAGCCGTTTTACGACGCGCTGGATCTGGATCTTCACGATCGCGGAGAGATCCTCCTCGCCGAGACGGTCGAAGATGATCGTCTCGTCGATGCGGTTGAGGAACTCCGGACGGAAATGGACGCGCAGGGCGGAGAGCACGAGGGCTTCGCGCTGTTCGGGATTGCTCTCGGTGAGGATGTATTCCGATCCGATGTTGCTCGTCATGATGATGACCGTGTTCCGGAAGTCCACGGTGCGGCCCTGGCCATCGGTGATGCGGCCGTCGTCGAGCACCTGGAGCAGCACGTTGAAGACATCGGGGTGCGCCTTTTCGACCTCGTCCAGTAACACCACGGAGTAGGGCTTGCGACGCACCGTTTCGGAAAGCTGGCCGCCTTCCTCGTATCCGACGTAGCCGGGAGGCGCCCCGATCAGGCGGGAGACGGCGTGTTTCTCCATGTATTCGCTCATGTCGATGCGGACCATGGCGTTCTCGTCGTCGAAGAGGAATTCGGCGAGGGCGCGGGAGAGTTCGGTCTTGCCGACCCCGGTGGGACCGAGGAAAAGGAAGGAGCCGATGGGACGGTTTTCATCCTGCAGGCCCGCACGGGCCCGACGCACCGCGTTGGCGACGGCGGTGATGGCCTTGCGTTGGCCGATGACGCGGTCGCCAAGGCGGTCCTCCATGCGGACGAGTTTGGAGCGTTCGCCCTCCTGTAGGCGTGAGACGGGGATGCCGGTCCACGAGCTGACGACTTCAGCGATGTCTTCTTCGGTGACTTCCTCTTTCAGCAAACGCGAGGCGTGTTGCATGGTGTGGAGCTGGGCTTGGGCCTCCTTCAGCGCCGCTTCCTTGCCGGGGAGCAGGCCATATTGGATCTCGCTGGCGCGTCCGAGGTTGCCCTCGCGCTGGCGGCGCTCCAGCTCGGTCTTGAGCTGTTCGATTTCCTCTTGCACCGCGTTGGCGCGGTCGATCATCGACTTCTCGTTCTGCCATTGGGCGCGGAGCGCATCGGACTGCTCGCGGACATCGGCCATTTCCTTTTCGACCTTGGCGAGACGTTCCTTGCTGGCCTCGTCCTTTTCTTTGGCGAGGGCCTGGCGTTCCATTTCGAGCTGCATGCCCTGGCGTTCGAGCTGGTCGATCTCGGTGGGGAGCGAGTCGAGTTCGATTTTCAGACGCGAGGCGGCCTCGTCGATGAGGTCGACGGCTTTGTCAGGAAGGAAGCGGTCCGCGATATACCGGTCGCTCAGGGTCGCGGCGGCGACGATGGCGGAATCCTGGATGCGGACCCCGTGGTGGACCTCGTAACGTTCCTTGATCCCGCGCAGGATCGCGATGGTGTCCTCGGGCGAAGGTTCGTTCACCATCACCGGCTGGAAGCGGCGCTCGAGGGCGGCGTCCTTCTCGATGTACTTGCGGTACTCGTCGAGGGTCGTCGCACCGATGGTACGGAGTTCCCCGCGTGCGAGCTGGGGCTTCAGCATGTTCGAGGCATCGACCGCGCCCTCGCTGGCTCCGGCGCCGACGATGGTGTGGAGTTCGTCGATGAAAAGAATGATCTCGCCGTTGCTCGAAGTGACTTCCTTGAGGAAGGCCTTGAGCCGGTCCTCGAACTCACCGCGGTACTTCGCTCCCGCGATCATCGAGCCGATGTCCATGGCGATGAGTCGTTTGTTTTTCAGCGAATCCGGCACGTCGCCGCTGACGATGCGTCGGGCGAGGCCCTCGGCGATGGCGGTCTTGCCGACCCCCGGTTCACCAATGAGGACGGGATTGTTCTTCGTGCGGCGCGAGAGGATCTGCATGACCCGGCGGATCTCGTCATCGCGCCCGATGATGGGATCGATTTTCCCCTGACGGGCGATCGCGGTCAGGTCGGTGCCGTATTTCTCAAGCGTCTGGTACTTGCCCTCGGGATCCTGGTCGGTGACCCGATTGCTCCCGCGGATCGCGGCCACGGCCTGGGAGAGGGAAGCCTCGGTGATGCCATTCTCTTTCAACAGGGTCTTGAGGTCGACGGAACCCTCTTCGGTCATCGCCAGCAGGACGTGTTCGACGCTGGTGAACTCGTCCTTCATGTCCGATTTCACCTTTTCGGCGATGTTGATCACGGCACGCAGATCATGGCCTAGATAGACCTGCTGGCCGGCGTTGCCTGAGACGCTGGGGATCTTGTCGAGGATGCGGGAGACGCCAGCTTCGAACTGGCGGAGGTTGACCCCAAGTTTTTCAAACACCGGCCGGGTCACGCCTTCGGATTGTCCGAGCAGGGCGGAAAGCAGGTGGATCGAGCCGAGTTCGGCGTGGTTTCGGCCCGCGGCGACCGATTGGGCGGCCTGGAGGGCTTCCTGGAGCTTGTGGGTGTATTGATTCGGATTCATGGGCGGCTCTTTCGGAGGAGGATTGATTACTGACGGCTCAGAAACTCATTGCAGCTTTTTGTTCAAAAAATTGTTACGTTCCGCTCGCGAGGAAATCACGGTCGGCTTCAAGGGCTTGCGGGACCCCGCGCTTTGCACGACGCTGCGGGCTCATGAATTGTGCCGAAACCGACAGCGAGGAACTCATCCGGATGTACTACGACGCCTTCAACTCCGGGGATCGCCCCGCGATGCTGCGGCTTCTTGATCCTGAGGTGATTCACGATATCAATCAAGGCGACAGTGTCGTCGGCGCGGAGGCCTTTGAGACGTTCCTCGCCCACATGGACCGCTGCTACGCCGAGCAGGTCGAGGATCTCGTGGTGATGGTCGCCGCCGGCGGTGACCGGGCCGCGGCCGAGTTTTACATCCGCGGCGAATATCTCGTGACGGACGAAGGCCTCCCTGAGGCGGCGGGACAGAAATATCACCTCCGTGTCGGTGCCTTCTTCGACATCATCGGAGGACGCATCGCGCGCGTCACGAACTACTACAACCTGCAGGACTGGATCGCGCAGGTGGGTGGGTGAGGGCCGAGCAAGTCAGGTCGCACCAATCACGTCGATCCCCCGCAGACCGAAGAGCGTAGCCGCGGCGAGCAAGTGGCGGTCGTTCGAGTAGACTTCGGTGAATCCATGCTCGGCCGCGCACGCGAGGTGCAGGGCATCGGCGGCGCGGAGGTAAGTATTTGCCGGCGCCCCGGCCATCACGGACTCCAGCCTTGCCATCACAGGATCCGACAACGGCAGAAGGGTGAGAAGTCCGGATTCCCGGTCGTCCTGAACCTGAAGTTGGATTTCATTCACGTCTTCTTCGCGAAGCCCGACCTCGCGGCGTTTCCGAAGTAGGATGGAAGCAATCTCGGCACGGGCGTGCCATGCCGAGACGAGCCCTTCCGTTCTTCCGGCGAGACGTTTGACTTCTGCCGCTCCAGCCTCGTTGGAGTAGAGACGAAAGAGGTAGCTTGAATCAAAAAAGAGCATCATCGCGCGAGGAGCGGTCTTCCGAGATGATTTGGGTGGAATCGGTCCCTCCGTCTAGAACGCCGGACTCCAGGATTCTCTGAAAGCCGGGTCTGAGTTTCCGGTTCGCCCAATACGATCCCGGCTCCTCTGCCACCGTCGCTGCCGGATTCAATTCCTTCTCCAAGGAGGTCAGCACGATCTGCTTGAGCGTCTGTCCGGTCTCCACCGCGCGGATCTTCGCCTGTCGATAGAGGGCGTCCGGGATGTCGATGGTCGTCTTCACCACAAGACAATACGGGAATATGGTTTCCCGTCAATCCGTCTCACGCCACCACGGCCTTCGCCACCTTCCCGTAGACGTCCGTGAGGCGGAAATCGCGGCCGGCGTGGCGGAAGGTGAGTTGCTCGTGGTCGAGGCCTAACAGATGCAGAATCGTGGCGTGCAGGTCGTGCACGTGGAGACGGTTTTCCTGGGCCTTGAAGCCGAAGTCATCGGTGCTGCCGTAGGCCATGCCGCCTTTCACTCCGCCCCCGGCCATCCACATGGTGAAACCGTGGGGATTGTGGTCACGGCCGTTGCCGTTCTCGGTGACGGGGGTGCGGCCGAACTCCCCGCCCCAGATCACGAGGGTGTCTTCGAGGAGGCCGCGTTGCTTCAGGTCCTCGAGCAGGGCGTAAACGGGACGATCGATGTCCGCGGCGAGCTTGCGGGTTTGTTCGTCGTGTTTGCTGTGGGTGTCCCAGGGTTGGCCGTTGCCATAGTAAACCTGGATGAAACGCACCCCGCGCTCGGAAAGACGCCGCGCGAGGAGGCAGCCGTTCGCGAAATGGCCGGTCCCATAGGATTCGCGGACTTTTTCGGGTTCTTTGGATAGGTCAAAGGCATCGCTGGCCTCGAACTGCATGCGGTAGGCCGTTTCCATCGCCTCGATGCGGCCCTCGAGCGCCTCTTGTCCGGACGTGCGCGTGGCGAGGTGTTCCCGGTTGAGGGCCGCGGCCAGATCGAGTTGGCGGCGTTGCGCGGCATGATCGGGTTTCGCCGCGCTGAGCCAGGGGATCATGCGGTCGGGCTCGAGCTTCGAATGATTGATGTAGACGCCCTGGTGCTGCGGCGGGAGAAAGGCGCTGTGCCAGAGTTCGGCGAAACGCACCGGACGGCCCGGGCACAGCACAAGATAGGAAGGCAGGTTGCGGTTCTCCGAACCAAGCCCGTAGGATATCCACGCGCCCATGCTCGGGACCTTCGGGGTCATCGTGCCGTTGTTCATGAGGAACAGCGCGGGACCGTGGTTCGGATTGTCGGTGTGGCAGGAATTCAGCACGCAGAGTTCGTCGGCGTGGCGCGCCGTGAGCGGCAGCAGTTCGCTGATGGGCAGCCCGCTCTTGCCATGATTCGCGTAAGCGTAGGGCGCGGCCATGAGTCCGCCGGTGGGGCGCTCGGTTCGGAGATCGGCGCCCTCGGGACGTTGTCCGTGATATTTCGTGAGGGCGGGTTTGGGTTCGAAAAAATCGGGACCAAAGGGGCCGCCGTTCATGAAGAGGTGGATCACCCGTTTCGCCCGCGGTGCGAAGTGGGTGCGTGGACCAAAGTCACCCGCCGCCTGGAGAGCCGAAGCGAGCCCGAGCGAACCAAGTCCGCCGCCGAAGCGTTTCAGCGCGGTGCGACGATCGATGAGCGGGGAATCTCCGGGAAAGGTCATCGGGGTCAGTCGAGGTAGAGCAGTTCGTTCGAAGTCAGGAGCACCTGCGCGTATCGTTCCCACGAGCCGCCCTCGCGCAGGAAAGTGAGGCCGAGTTCGCGTTCTCGCGCGGTGGGCTCGCGCTGGAAAAGCCGTTGGTAGGCGTCGCGCAACTTTTCTTCGTCATTCGTGCCCGTGAGCTTTGATGCGAGCGCCTCGGAACGGGCGAAGATGAAGGGGCTGTTGAGCGAGAAGAGCTGCTGCAAGGGTGTCGCGGTCTCGGTGCGGGTCGAGCTGTGGGCGATGGGATCGGGGAAGTCGTGGATGCGCAGCATCTCATCGAGCTCGCGGCGCTTCACGAGTCCATAGACGGTGCGACGCGTCGCCTTCGGGTCCTCGAGGGCGAAGGGTTCGCCTCCGGTTTTGAGATCCAGCTCGCCGGTCGCCGCGAGCATGGCATCCCGCCACGATTCGATGTCGAGACGTCGCTGGCTCATGTGGGAGTAGAGTCGATTCTGCGGATCGATCGCCTTCGACTCGTCCGAGCCGAGCGAACTCTGCCGCCAGGTCGCGGATTCGAGGATTTCGCGGTGCAGCCATTTCATCGACCAACCGTTCGCGACAAAACGTGCCGCGAGATCATCGAGCAGCGCTGGATGCGTCGCCGCTTCGCCGGCGGGACCAAACTCACTCGGCGTCGGGACGAGACCGCGGCCGAAATGCTGCTGCCAGACGCGGTTGACGATGACGCGGGCGGAGAGCGGGGCGGCTTCCTCGACGAGGGCGCGGGCGAGTTCGAGACGTCCGCTGCCATGATCGAGAGAACGGGGTTTGCCATCGGGACCGGGGAAGGCGGAGAGGAAACGCCGCGGGACGACCTTTCCGGGATTGTTCGGGTCGCCGCGTTCATGCAGGGGCAGGTCCCGCGCCATGCCGGGGACGTAGTCGAGCTTGGTGCCATGCTCGCCCTTGTCCTTCGGTTTCACGAATAGCGCGGCCTCCATCACCGCGGGTGCGGTGGCGGTGTGGTACTTTGGAGTCGATTCGCGGATCGCGGCGATTTCCATTTCCAAGGCGGCGAGCTGGTCCTTGAGGTCGGCGGGCGCGGGTTTGGCCTTCTTCAAGGCATCGCGTTTGCCTTCGAGCGTCTTCACTTTGGCGCGGGCTTCGCGGATCGGAGCCCAGGCCTTCTCATCGAGGATGGGTCGATCGACGAGTTGCACGCTCGCGAAGACACCGGCGATCGCGTAATAATCCTCGGCCGTGACGGGATCCGATTTGTGGTCGTGGCATCTTGCGCAGCCGAGGGTGAGTCCGAGGAAAGTGCGGCCGAAGGCATCCATCTTTTCCTCCCATTCCTCGGCCACGGTCACGCTGATGATCTCGGGCGGGAGTTGCAGCTCTTTCCAATAGCTGGGACTGAGTCCGAAGAACCCAAGGGCGGCGTTGTCCGCGGGATTCGAGCCGGGGAGCAAATCGTTGGCGAGCTGTTGGACGACGAACTGGTCGTAGGGCAGGTCGCGGTTGAAGGCGGCGATGACCCAGTCGCGGTAGAGCCAGGCCGGGCTTTTGGAGTCGCTCCACGATTCCGTGACGTCGGCGTAGCGGGCGAGGTCAAGCCAATGACGCGCCCAGCGTTCGCCGTAGTGGGGGGATGCGAGGAGGCGATCCGTTTCATTGCGGATTTCGGATTGCGGATTGCGGATTGATTCGGTCGTTGGAGGCAAGCCGGTCAGGTCGAAGTTGAGGCGGCGGACCAGAGTGCGCTGATCGGATTCGGGAGCGGGAGCGAGACCGTTCTTTTCGAGCTCGGCGAGGATAAAGTGGTCGATGCGATTGCGGGGCCATGCCGTGTCCTTGACGGCAGGTAGGGCTTGTTCACGGAGCGGCTGGAAGGACCACGGGAGTGGTTTGGTCTCTTCGGCCGCGGCGGGACCGAGCAAGTGGAATCCGGCCAACGCGAGAACGGTGGATCGAGACAAGATCGATAGGGAAGACGATTCCACAAATTCTCATTGTGCGGGAAAGCATTCCGCAGGCCAACTGACGCGGTTGCGGAGGAGGACACGCGAACGCGCGGGAAGGTCAAACCAGCACTTCCTTCACCACCCGCGAGGGATCGACGCCGGTCAGCTTGTAATCGAGCCCCTGGAAGCGATGGGTGAAGCGTTCGTGATCGATGCCGAGCAAGTGAAGCGCGGTCGCGTGCAGATCGCGGACGTGCACCGGATTCTCGGCGACGTTGTAGCTGAATTCATCAGTCGCTCCGTGGGTGATGCCTGATTTCACGCCACCGCCCGCCATCCAGATCGTGAAGCAGCGGGGATGGTGGTCGCGTCCGGCCTCGGGGCTGTCCCACTGGCCTTGTCCGGCGACGCCGCGCCCGAATTCGCCACCCCAGATCACGAGGGTGTCCTCGAGGAGGCCGCGTTGTTTTAGGTCCTTGATCAGCGCGGCGCTGGGTTGGTCGGTGTCGCGGCAGCGGGCCGTGCACCAGCTCGGGAGTCGGCTGTGGTGATCCCAGTCGGGATGGAAGAGCTGGATGAAACGCACCCCGCGCTCGGCGAGGCGGCGGGCGAGGATGCAGTTCGCCGCGTAGCTGCCGGGACGCCGCGAGTCGGGTCCGTAGAGTTCGAAGACGGAGTCGGGCTCGTCGCCGAGATCGGCGAGCTCGGGAATGCTCGTCTGCATGCGGAAGGCCATTTCATATTGGCGGATCCGCGTCGCGATCTCGGGATCGCCCGTGGCCTCGTGACGCATCGTGTTGAGTTCGGAAAGCCCGTCCAGCATTCCCCGACGTCGTTCCCTTGGCAATCCGTCAGGGTCGCGCAGGTAGAGGACGGGGTCCTTCGCGTTGCGGAGCTTCACGCCCTGATAGCGCGAGGGGAGGAAGCCGCTGCCCCAGTAGTGGTCGTAGAGCGGCTGGTCGCTCGGGCGTTTCATCCGCGAGATGAGGACGAGGTAGTCGGGCAGGTTTTCGTTCTCGCTGCCGAGTCCGTAACTCGCCCACGCGCCGAAGCTGGGGCGCCCGGGGAGCTGGTGACCGGTGAGGAACTTCGTCATCGCCGGGGCGTGGTTGATCTGGTCGGTCACCATCGACTTGATGAAGCAGAGCTCGTCCGCGACCGAGCCAATGTGCGGGAGCCATTCGCTGACCGTCGCCCCGCTTTGCCCGTGGCGCGAAAACTTCGTGATGCCGGGCATGATGAGCTGCTTCTGGTTCGACGTCATCGTCGTGAGCCGTTGTCCCTGGCGCACGCTCTCGGGTAGTTCCGTCCCGGCCCACTTCGCGAGTCCGGGCTTGTGATCGTAGAGTTCGATCTGCGAAGGCCCGCCCGACTGGGTGAGGAAGATGACCCGTTTCGCCTTCGGAGCGATGCGGGAGAAGGACGTGGGCAGGGAACCAAACGCGTCGCGCGCGAGAAGCGAGCCGAGCGAGATCGCGCCGAGGTTCAGGCCCGTTTGGTGCAAGAAGTGTCGTCGTTCCATCAGCTAGGGCGAGTTGGAAGCGCCGGGAGAAAGCCCGGCGATTCATGGGAAAGTCTGATTCAATCGATCCCGGAAATCTAGCCTCCGGGAAACCCATTTGGCGAATGAGAATTTGGGACCTCATGGAGCACCCCAGCGGCGATCGGGCACCGCCAATCAGTGCATGCCGCATGACTTCGAATCGCGAATGAAAGCCTCGGGCTTTCGTAAGACTCAAGAAGGAATGTCCCCGCCGGGAATCGAACCCAGATTTAGAGTTTAGGAAACCCTCGTTCTATCCGTTGAACTACGGGGACGGAGCGTCGCAGGTTCGCATGGGTTCCCTCCCGGCTCAAGCCGCACTTTTCGCGCCATTGACTTGGTTCGCTCGCCCGAGGCAGACTGATGGAATGGACCCATTTTCTCCCGCAACCGGTTTCAGGACACGTCGTGCTTTCCTTCAATCTCTACCCGTGGCGGCGATGGCGGCCCCGGCGGTCCGGGCCGCGAGCGGCAAAGATCGCATCGGGATCGCGGTGATCGGAACGGGCGGGATGGGCACGAACCACGTAAAGACCCTGGCCAAGCGCGACGACCTCGAAGTCCGTTGGCTCGTTGATGCCGATCTCGAGCGGGCGCGGGCGGCGGCGAAAGCGCTTTCGGATCTGAATGGATCGCACCAGCCACGCGTCGGGCAAGATCTGCGCGAGGCTCTGAATGACGAAAAGGTGCGGGCTTGTTTCATCGCGACTCCGGATCACTGGCACACGCCGGCCGCGTTGCTGGCTCTCTCGGCGGGCAAGCATGTCTACGTCGAAAAACCCTGTGCCCACAATCTGCGCGAAGGACGTGCCCTGGTAAAGAAGGCGAAGGATACAGGCCTGGCGGTGCAGGTCGGGACCCAAAGTCGGAGTGCGGATCACGTGCGGGCGGTGATCGGGAAACTGCACTCCGGAGCAATCGGAGAGGTGCTGGTGGCGAAGGCGTGGAACAGTCAAAAGCGCGCCAACCACGGTCATCAGCCGGACTCCGATCCGCCCCCGTCGCTCGACTACGAGATGTGGCTCGGACCGGTTCCGAAGGTTCCCTTCAAGAAGACCTACCATCCGGCACACTGGCGTTGGTTCTTTCACTTCGGAGCCGGGGACTTCGGGAACGACGGCGTCCATGACATCGACATCGCACGCTGGGGGCTGGGCGGCGATGATCATCCCACTCGCATCGTCTCCCTTGGCGACAAGCTCTACTTTGACGACGACCAGCAATGGCCGGACACCCTGAACTGTGGTTTCGCCTATGACAGGGAAGGGCAGAAAAGGCAGCACCTCCACTACGAACAGCGTATCTGGAGTCCCTATGTGCAGGAAGGTCACGAGAATGGATGCGCCTGGTACGGGACCGAAGGCATGATCGTCGGAGGGAAGGCGAAAGGATGGGAGGTTTACGGTCCCAAGAATCGGCTGATCGAGTCGGTCCCGGTGGCCGGTGACATGCTCGCCGCTCACCACGATAACTTTCTCGCTGTCGTGCGGGGCGAAGCGGCACCGGACTCGCTGCACGCTCCGGTGGCGGTGCATCACTTTTCCTCGTCACTCTGCCAGCTCGGGAACCTGTCCTGGAAACTGGGACGAGACCTCGAGTTCGACCCCGCCAAAGAGGTCGTGATCGGAAACGATCCAAAGCTGATCGAGCTGGCCTCGCGGGAGCTGACCCGCGAATACCGGGAGCATTGGGCTCGTCCTGAGCTGGGCTGATCGCGGAATCAACTGCCCCGTTTCGGAAGCATCTCCAAGTACTTGGCGCGGAGCTCTTCGATGTGCTTCTTCTGCGCGGCGAGGGCTTCCTCCTGGCGCTTCCGCTCGGCTTCGGCCTCGATGAGTTCACGGGCCGCATTCTGTTCGGCCTGGGTGCGCTCGGCGATCACCTTCGGAGTTTCCCGTGCCACTTGATCAGCAGCCACGACGGTGGTCCGGGTCTTGTTGGCTTCGACATAGCTGCTGGCGAGGAATTGCTCGAGCTCGACGAGACGGTTCTTCAGACTGGCCACTTCATTCCCGATCTCCTCGGGAGTCTTGTAGGAGAGGGCGGCCGAGACCACTTTGACCGTTTCGGCAGGCATCTCCGAGGACTCGGGAAGTTCTTGGGCGGGGACGGAATCGCCGGCCCCGGAGAGGGTCGTCAGGTCGGAAGTTGACCCGCCCAGAGCGGTATCTTGGATCGCCACTTCCTTGAGTTCGGCGACGGCGCGACTGGCGACAAGAGCGAGGGCCCGTTCCAGCACACTGGTCGATTTTTCCTGAAGCGCGGCGGTTCCTTCGGCGACGGTTTTCTGGGCGTTGGCGAGGGTTGCCTCGGCCTCCGCGCGGGCCTTCGCGGCGGCGTCGGCCTCCTGCTTGGCCGTGGTCTCCTCTTCCATCATGTCGCCGAGTTTGGCGGTCATGTCGTCGAGGTTCTCACTCTCCTTGTGGGCCGTCAGGTTGATCGCGGCAGCCTGCCACTTGCGATGGAGAAACTGGGAGCTCACCAGCTCGGTCTTGGCCTTTTCAATCGATTGTTTGGTCTCGTTTTCCTTGGCCACGATGGCGGCCACTTTGGCGACGGCTCCTTCCTTGGACTTGGTGGCGGCGGCGAGGGCATCTTCGGCCTGCTTCAGAGCCGCCTGCGATGCGGCGAGTTGGGTGCGCGCATCGGCCAACTCCTTCTGCTTCGCGGCGAGCTTGCCGGCGGCTTCGGTGGCGGCCGATTGTGCGGGAGCCAGATCGGTCTTGGCTTTGGCAGCAGCCGCAGTCGTGGCGGCAACCTTGCTGGCGGCGGCATCCGCGGCGGTTTTGGCGTCATTGTGGGCCTTCTCGGCTTGAGCCAGGGCGGCGGTCTTGGCGGTGACGTCGGTCGCGGCTTTGGCGAGGCGGCTGGCTCCGGCTGCGGCGGCATCCCGCAGCGGCTTGAAAGCAGTATCGGCCATCGCCAGTGCATCCACCTTGGCGGACTGATCCTGGGTGGCGGAGGCGAGGGCTTGGGCGATCTGGGACAGCTTCGCTTCGATCTGGCTCACCACGCCGATGGCCTGGGTTTTGGTGCCTTCGGCGGCGGTGAAGGCGGCCGCGGCCGCTTGTTGTGCCTTCTGTGCCGTGGCTTCCTTGGCTACGGCGGCCTCGCGCGCCTGGACCAATTCCGGAGCCGGAGCTTGTCCGTCCTTGGAAGCGGCGGCCAGGGCAGCGTCTGCCTGCGATTTTACAGTGGTGGCAGCGCTGAGGGCTTGCTGGGTGACATCAGCCGAGGCCTTGGCTTGGACGGTATTGGCAGCAGCAGCCTCCGCGATTTTCTTTGCCTCCGCCAACTGCGAGGAGAGCGTGGTTTTTTCGGCGGTTTTGGCTCCCACCAAAGCCTTGGCGGACTCGGCGGCTTTCGCAGCCGCTGCAAAAGCTGCCGCCAGGGTATCGTGCTGCGTCTTTTGCTCGGTGCTGAGAGCGGGTTTGGCGGCCTCCGCCTTCGCGGCTTCGGCGGCGGCCTTGGCGGATGCGAGGGCGGCCTCTGCCTGCGGCAGGTGCTGGGCGAGGCGAGCAGCCTCATCCTGTTGGGGCTTGAGAGCGGCATTGGCGGCGTTGAGGGCGTCGGTGAGGCTCTTCAATGCAGCGTTCTTGGCAGCGAGGTCGGCCTGCAATTTCGCGACTTCCGGAGTCAAGGTTTTGATGGTGCCGTCGAGCTTGGCGATCTGGCCTTTCTGGGCATCGCGCGCCTGGGTCTGGGCCGCGATTGCCTTGTCGACCTCGGCTACCGCGGTGCGGGCGGCGGTCAATTCAGCGGAAACCGCTTTTACCCCTTCCTCCAATTTCGGCAACTGGGAGGTGAGTTCGGTGATGCGTTTCTCCGAGTAAGCGAGTTGTTGTTCGATCGGAGGAGGGTTGGGATCGATCCGGGCAAGTTCGGCACCAGACTCGGCATCCCACACCTTGATGTTTCCAAAGATGTCCCCGCTGTAGACGCGCTTGCTATCGTCGCTGAAGGCCACGCTGAGAACCACGTCGTCGGAGGCGTTGATCGAGCGGATCGCGGTGCCGTCGCCTTTCCAGATTTTGACCGTTTTGTCCCGACCCACCGTCGCGAGGTTGCCGTTCGGGGCGAATTCCACCCCTTGAACCCCTCCGTTGTGGGCCGCCCATTTTTTCACCTGGGAGCCATTGTTCATCTCCCAGAGGATCACCTGCCCGTCCTCGGACGAGGAGGCGAGCACGTTGCCGTCCATCCGCCAATCCAGGTCGGTGATGGCGAGGGTATGGCCTTTCAAGGTGTAGAACTCGTAGCCGGTCGCCGCCTCCCAGACATAGAGCCCGCCATTGCGATCTCCGGTGGCGTAGATCACGCCGTCGGGGCTGTAGGCGGCCGTGAGCATCCAGTCGGTGTGCTTTTTGACCGCGTTGATCTGCTCGCCGGCGACGGTGTCCCACAACTTGATGACCCGGCCAGGGCCGCCCATGACGGCGTGCTTGAGGTCAGGGGAGACATCGGCGCCGAGCACGATGTCGAACTCCTTGCCGACTTCGATGACGCGCTCGCCGGTTTTGATGTCCCAAGCGACCACGTTGCCGGATTTGCCGGCGCGCCCCCCGCCGCAGTAGAGGTAGGCCCCGTTCGGGCTAAAGTTGAGGGTCTGAGGGAAACCCTCGGGGTAGGGGAGGACGCCGAGCAGGTCGAAGTCGGCGGAATGGTAGAGAAGAATCTGCTTTTGCCCGGCCACCGCGAGGATCGGCGCCCAGGGGCTGTGCGCGAGGGCGGGAACCGCGTTGGGCCGCGGGGTGAAAAGGGTTGGCTCGAGCAGGAGGTGCTCGGGCATGGCCGGCGGACCTTCAGGTTTGCCGGTCGCGCTGACCGAGGTCAGGTCGAGTTTGGGTTTGTCCGACTTCTTGGCCTTTGAGTTCTTGGTCTCGAGCAGGCCCCCGGTGATCCAGTCGGAGAGGACTTTCAGTTCCTCGTCGGTCATTTTCGTTCCCTTCGGAGGCATGATGGGCTCCTCGGTGTGGGCGGCCAAGGTGTAAAGTCGAGATCCCTTGGGGTCCTCGGAGATCACCACCGCTCCACCCGAACCGCCGGTCATGGTGGCCCCGAAGCTCGCGAGGTCGAGGCCTCCCTTGGCTTCATCGGTGTTGTGGCAGTTGACGCATTTCGCCTCGAGGATCGGGAAGACATTGTCGGCGAAGGTCACCTTGGCGGCCTCGTCTGCAGCGTCGGCCGTGAATGGGACCGCAGCCATGAGGGCGGAAAGAGCTGCCAGGGAGGTTTGAAGGGAACGAAGCTTCATTCTCGGATGGTCGGATGGGGGGTGGGGACGCGAAGTCCGGCGATCTGTCTGACCGGCGGAATCGTGGTGGGGATCGGCGTCACTTGTAACCGGGTCAAAATGTCGCTCGAAATCCTCCAGAATTGTAGCATGTTTCGCTTACGGCGTCTCCCGGAAATCAGTCGCAAATGAGCGGCGATTTTTATGGCTCAATATGGCCATTTCCCTTTCCCGCACACGAGGTCTACGTGAAGACGCCTGTTGAGATTACAGGTGTAGAGAGGACTTTCCCATCATCACCCAATACCGCTACAAAATCATGAAAGGCTGCAAAGGATTTCTTACCAACGGCTCTGCCAACCGGCGCGAGTTCATGCAAGTCGGCTTTGCCGCCGGACTTGGCTTGTCGCTTCCCGAATTGCTCAAGGTCGAGGCGCGAGCCCAGGCCAAATTTTATGAGTCCAAGGAGGGTGTCGCCAAGTCGCTGATCCATATTTATCTCCCGGGCGGTTCCGCTCATCAGGAGACCTGGGATCCGAAACCCTACGCACCGGTCGAGTACCGCGGTCCTTACAACGCGATCAACACGAACGTGGACGGCATCCAGTTCAGCGAGAATTTCAAGCACCTCGCCAAGGTCGCTGACAAGATGACGATCATCCGCTCGATGACCCACGGTGAAGCGGCTCACGAGCGTGGCACTCACAACATGTTTACCGGGTATCGCCCCAGCCCGGCTTTGAAGTATCCGAGCTTTGGCTCGGTCATCTCCCACGAGTTCGGCACCCGGAAGAATCTCCCCCCCTACGTCTGTATCCCGAATGTTCCGAACGAGTTCGCCGGGACCGGCTACCTCAGCTCCATGTATGGCCCGTTCTCCGTTGGCAGTGATCCGGCCGCCGACAAGGGTTTCACGGTGCGCGACCTGACCTTGCCCGGCGGGGTTGACAATGCCCGCTTCGATCGCCGTCGTACGCTTCTTGAAGCCGTCGACAGCCACTTCCGCAGCATGGAGCAGGCTGACAATATCGACGCGATGGACAGCTTCTACCAAAAAGCCTACGGACTGATCGGCTCGGCCGAGGCGCGCGAGGCCTTCGACCTCCAGAAGGAGGAGGAAAAGATGAAGGACCGCTACGGTCGCAACCAAGCCGGCATGCGCATGCTGCTTGCCCGCCGCCTCGTCGAGTCGGGTGTGCGCCTCGTCACGTTGACCTACGGTTCGTGGGACATGCACGACCGCATCCAGCAGGGCATCGCCAGCCAGGTTCCTGCGTTTGACCAAGCCCTCGCCACCCTGCTCACCGATCTCGACGAGCGTGGCCTGCTTGATTCGACCATCGTCATGGTGTCTTCCGAATTCGGACGCACTCCGAAGATCAATAAAACTGACGGTCGGGATCACTGGCCCAAGGTGTTCTCGACGATGCTGGCCGGTGGCGGTATCAAGCGCGGCATGGTCTACGGGAGCTCCGATGCCCTTGCCGCCGAACCCGACGAAAATCCGGTGGACGTCCAGTCCTTCGCGAAGACGGTCTACTCGCAACTTGGCATCAACGCCGACAAGGAACTCGTCGCTCCCGGACCCCGTCCCATCGAGATCGTGGATGGCGGCAGCGTGATCCACGACATCATTGACAAAGCTTCCGCCTGATCCGGCTTTCGGATCCCAATCCCATGAAACGTATTCTGAACCCTCAGAGTGCGGTGATCCGGGTTCTTTCCAAGCGGGTGCTGGCAGCCTTCGGGTTGGCGGCACTTGTTGCTTTGGGGGGAGTCTTGAAAGCCGCTTCACCAGATTTCGTAACCTCGGTTCCACGCGGTGGACAGGCGGGCAGCGAGGTCAAGGTCACGATCAACGGCAACCGTCTTTCGGATGCCGAGGGTCTGCTTTTCCACCAGCCCGGGATGAGCTTCAAGGATCTCAAGGTCGTCGACGACAAGAAGGTCGAAGTGACCATTCAGATTGCCCCCGATTGCCGTCTCGGCGAGCATCACTTCCGGGTGCGCTGCCGCAGCGGGATCAGTTACGCGCGGAACTTCTGGGTTTCCCAGTTTCCCAACGTCGATGAGGTCGAGCCGAACGATGATTTTGCGGCTCCGCAGAAGATCTCGATGAACGTCACGATTGAGGCCGAGGCGAAGCCCGAGGAGACCGATTTTTACCAGGTCTCTCTGAAAAAGGGCGAGCGGCTCTCGGTCGAAATCGAAGGACTCCGGATCAACAACATTCCTCAGAACATCGCGATTGATCCCTACGTGGCGGTCTTGAACAAGGATCGATTCGAGATCGCCTCGGCCGACGGTTCCGCCCTGCTCAAGCAGGAATCGGTGCTCTCGATGGAAGCTCCCGAGGACGGCGACTATATCGTCGAGGTCCGCGACTCCGCCTACCAGGGCCGAGGCCGTTACCGTGCCCACATTGGCCATTATCCCCGCCCGACTGCCATCTTTCCCGCAGGTGGCAAGGCCGGTTCGGAGATGGAATTTACCCTGCTCGGCGATGTGAAGGGGGCCTATAAGGCCAAGGTCAAATTGCCCGCGACAGCCGAGGGCGATCTTTTCGGAGTTTTCGCCGGGACCGACAAGTTGTTGCCGCCCTCTCCCAACCTGGTCCGTCTCAGTCCCTTCGAAAACGTGATGGAAAAGGAGCCGAACGACTCCAATGCCGAGGCAACGGTGGCAGGAGCTCTCCCGGTGGCCATGAACGGAATCCTGGAGAAAGAGGGAGATGTCGACTTCTTCAAATTCACCGCGAAGAAAGACCAGACGTTCCAGATCAAGGTGTTTGCGAACTCGATCGGGACGCCGGTTGATCCGGTGCTGACCGTCTACAATTCCAAGATGGGCGGGCTCGGATCGAGTGACGATGCGGACGCCTCGAAGGACGCCCGGGTCGACTTCAAGGCCCCCGAAGACGGCGAGTACTACGTGCGTGTCACCGACATGCTCGCCCGCGGAGGAGCGGATTATGTTTACCGCATCGAGTCCATTTCCCCTCAGCCTGGCATTGATGTGACCATGCCGGAGATGCTTCGCCGCGACTTCCAATATCTGAAACAGTTCGACATTCCCCAAGGTGGTTATTTCGCGATGGTCGTGAGCACCTCGCGCAAGGGAGTTTCGGGTGACCTGAAATTCGAGATGCCCGAGTTGCCCAAAGGAGTGACCCTCGAGTCGGGTGTCATTCCCAAGTCCGTGGGTCAGTACCCCATCCTGCTGAAGGCTGCTCCCGATGCGCCCTTGGCCGCGGGACTTTATGACCTGGTTGTGAAAACCACCGAGGGTGACAAACCCGTCTCCGGGAAATTCATCCAGACGATCGACTTGGTCCGCGGGCCGCAGAATGGCGTCGAATATTACACCAAGAACCACGACCGCCTCCCGGTCTCGGTTGTGGAGCCGCTCCCTTACACGGTCTCGATCGATCAGCCGAAGGTCCCCATCGTCCGCAATGGCACCCTCAAGTTGAAGGTCCGTGCCCAGCGCAAGGAAGGATACGACAAGCCGATCACGGTGCGATTCCCCTGGCTGCCCCCGGGCATCACCAGTCCGGCGACGATGATCATCGACGGCAAGGCCAACGAAGTCGATTACGAGCTCAATGCCAACGAAAACGCGGAATTGAACTCCTGGAACATGACTGTCATCGCCGAATCCGAAGGCCCCACCGGGCGCACCTTTACGGCAGCTCCCTTCATCAAGCTCGCGGTCGAGGAGCCCTTTGTGCAGATCAAACTGACGATGACCTCAGCGAAACAAGGCGAGACCGTGGAGATGGTTGCCGAAGTGGAAAAGCTACGCGATTTCGCCGGCGATGCGGATGTCCAGCTTTTCGGCCTGCCCGCTCACTCGACAGCCGAGGTGCAAAAGCTGAAGCCCGAGTTGGAAAGCCTTTCCATCCCCATCGTCACGACCGAGAAAACCCCGGTCGGCCAGCACAAAGGGATCTTCTGCACTGCCACCGTCCTTTACGAAGGTGAGCCGATTCTCCACCGCCTCGCCATGGGATCGGTGCTCCGGGTTGATCCCAAGCCCAAGGAGGTCAAGGAAGCTCCGAAACCCACGGTTGCGGCCGCCCCGGCCGAGAAGAAGGAGAAGCCTCTTTCGCGACTCGAGCAACTCCGCCTCGAAGCGAAGAAGGAAGCGGCGACTCCGTGATCCCTCCACTTTGATCCTTTTCCACCCGCACTCCATGAATCCACGCTTTTTCATCCTGTCTCTGGCTCTGACGGCCTCGAGCGGTCTACGCGCCGCCGGTGAGGCCCCGATTGACTTCGTCCGGGACGTTCAGCCCATCCTGGAGTTCCACTGCGTCTCCTGTCACAATGCGGACGAGGCCAAGGCCGATCTCCGTTTCGACCAGGCCGCCCACTTTTCCAAGGGTGGGGAAGGCGGACCGGCGTTGGTCAAGGGCAAGCCTGACGATTCACTGCTCATCGAGCTCGTTTCGTTGCCAGCGGATGATTCGGACGTGATGCCTCCGAAGGGGCGGAAACTCAACGAAACGGAGATCGCCAAACTGCGGCAGTGGATTGCCGAGGGCGCGGTCTGGCCCGAGAACCTGACTTTGGTTGCGAAGAAGGAGGAGGATTTCAAGGGAGCCGAACCTCTCGCGGACCGAGGTAAGAAGCTCGTCAAAGTGGAGGCTTTTCCTCAGGACATCGTGCTGGAAAAGTCGCGCGATCTTCAGTCCGTCGTAGTCATGGCGACCTATGAGGACGATACCACAGTCGACGTGACCGCCAATGCCACCTTCGAGTTCGGTGATCCGTCGCTGGTTGCGCTCAAGACCCGCAACACCTTCACGCCGAAAAAGGATGGTCAGACCGAATTGAAGGTCAAAGTCGCCGAGCACGCCGTGTCGCTGCCGGTAACGGTGAAAGAATCCGCCGTTGATCGTCCGATCGATTTCCACCTCGACGTGATGCCCGTCTTCATGTCCGAAGGCTGCAACATCGGAGCCTGCCACGGTTCGGCGCGCGGCCAGGATGGTTTCATGCTTTCACTTTTCGGCTACGACCCCGAGGGAGATCATTTCCGGCTCACCCGGGAACTCGCGGGCTACCGGATCAACCTCGCGATTCCCGAGGAATCACTGCTTGTCGAAAAATCGATCGAAGCGGTTCCCCACACCGGTGGCAAACTCTTCGAAAAGGGCAGTGACGCCTACAAGACCATGGTCGAGTGGATCGAGAAGGGCGCTACGAAACGGCCTGCCGAAGAAGTGCCGAAGGTGGCCTCGCTCCACCTTTACCCGCCGAAACTCGTGCTTGAGGGTGCCGGGGCGACCCAGCAGCTCACCGTCCGTGCCAAGTTCACCGACGGGCACGACCGCGACGTGACCTCTCTGGTCGTTTTTGTGACCAACAACGAACCGACCGCGGCGGTCAGCCCCTCGGGTTTGGTGACTGCAGGCAAGCGCGGCGAGGCCTTCATCATGGCCCGCTACGACACCCACACCGTGGGCATCCAGACGATCGTCATCCCCGAAAATCTCGAGTATACCCGGCCGAAGATGCCGGAGAACAACTACATCGATACCCTTGTCCACGACAAGCTCCACAAGCTGCGTATCATTCCGTCGGGGAACTGCACTGACGAGGAGTTCCTCCGCCGGGTCTATCTCGATGTCGTGGGGCTGCTGCCAACCTCGGAGGAGTACCAGTCCTTCATGGCGGACAAGGATCCGGCAAAGCGGTCGAAAAAGATCGACGAGCTGCTCCAGCGCAAGGAGTTCACCGAAATGTGGGTGATGAAGTGGTCCGAGTTGCTCCAGATCCGGTCGAATCCGAACCTGGGTCTCGGCATTTCCTACAAGGCCGCGCTCCTCTACAACTCGTGGCTGCGCGACCAGATCGCCGCGAATCGCCCCTTCAATGAAATCGTGATCGACCTGCTCTCGTCCGAAGGCGGTAGCTTTGCGATCCCGGCGACGAACTTCTATCAGGTCGAACGCGACACCCTGAAACTCTCTGAGAATGTGGCTCAGGTCTTCATGGGCATGCGTCTCCAGTGCGCCCAGTGTCACAACCACCCCTTTGACCGGTGGACGATGAACGACTATTACAGCTGGGCTGCCTTCTTCGCGCAGATCGGCCGGAAAGAGGGCGTCGACCCCCGCGAGCAGATCGTCTACAACCGCGGCAGTGGCGAGGTGAAACACATCGTCGGAGGCCGCAACATGGAGCCGAAGTTCCTCGGGGGAGCGGTTCCGGATGTGAAGGGCAAGGACCGCCGCGAGGTGGTGGCCCATTGGATGGCCTCTCCGGACAACATCTACTTCTCACGGAACATTTCGAACATGGTCTGGTCCCACTTCTTCGGGGTGGGGATCATCGATCCCGTCGACGACGTCCGCATCAGCAATCCGGCGTCGAATCCAGAGCTCCTCGATGCGCTCGCGAACCGGTTCCAGGGTGAGTACAAGTATGACTTCCGTCAGCTGGTCCGGGACATCTGCAACTCGGCCACCTATCAGCGCACCACCAAGGCGAACCCTTCGAACAAGGATGACCTCAACAATTTCGCCAAGTCGCGGATCCGCCGCCAGCGGGCCGAGATCATGCTCGACACCATCACCCAGGTGACGAACACGAAGAACAAGTTCACCGGTCTCCCGCTCGGATCACGGGCGGTCCAGATCGCCGATGGCAACACCACCGACTACTTCCTGACCACCTTCGGGCGCGCCACCCGCGAGACGGTGTGTTCCTGCGAGGTGAAGATGGATCCAAGTCTCTCCCAGGCATTGCACCTTCTGAACGGACCGACCGTCACGCAGAAAGTCGAGCAAGGCGGGTTGGTGAAGACCCTCATCGCCGAGGGCAAGACCCCCGAGCAGGTGATCGAGGAAATCTACATGCGCAGTTTCACCCGCAAGCCCACACCTGAGGAGATGAAGCAGCTCATGGGCCAGGTTTCCGCGGTTGGCGAGGACAAGGCCCAGCGAGAGTTGGTGCTCAACGACGTATTCTGGGCGGTCCTGAACTCGAAGGAGTTCATGTTCAACCACTGAGCAGCGGCGCTCTCTCTTTCTCCCCTTCGAGCGGCCCGGTCATCCGGGCCGTTTTCGTTTTGGTCAGCCCCAGAGTTCGCCCAGGCCCTTCAAAAACGCGAATTGCGCTTCGATCCGACGGTTGAGGTCGTGTTCGCTTGGTGTTTCGAAGGTGACGCTGCGATCGGTGTGGTGTAGGAAAAGGTGGATCGCCTCCGGATAACCTCCGTTGAGTCGGCCCGTGATCACTTCCTCGATGTCCTCGCCGTGAAAAAGCAGGCCATCCTGGAAATCGGCCCCGTCGATCACCGCGGCGGTCTCACGGGAGATGTGAGCCTCTGCATGGCGCAGAAGCCGGTCGCCGATCGGGGCGCTGCGGCCGAGCTCGTAGAGGTAGATGCCGGTCGCGTCGTAATCTTCGTGCAGGTTGACGGCCAGATCAAACCGCCGCCCCGCCATCACCCGCTGCCAACTGGCGATCAGTGGGAGCGAAGTATCGTGGAAATGCCGGTTCAGGTCGATGCCATCGCCATCCCGGCGGGTGTTTTCAGCTAACCCAATGGGATTGAGGCAAGGAAACAGCAGGATGGGAAAATCTTCGGGGATTTCCTTCCAACTGGAGCGCATCCACTCCAGCAGCGCCCAGACCGGAGCGCATTCGTCTCCGTGAACGCCCGCGCTGATGTAAAGACCGCCCGGACGTCCCGACGCCGCTGCGGAATTCTCAAGAATCACTACTCGCGCGGCGTCAGCGCCGTGCAGCTCCCCCAGTCTCCAACCCATGGTGTCCGTCAGCGACTCCCACTCCTGGAGGAGCCGTCGCGGATCGTGGCAAAAGCTTCGGAACTCTGGCGGTAGCATGATCCTATTTCCAATTCTCGTCGAAGAAACCGGTGGCTACGACCCGACCGGGGGCTAGAGCGTCGGGATCGCGGTCCAAGCCAAGAACGGCCCAGTCTGGCAACTTCGGATTTTGCAGCGAGTTGGTCTTGTCGTGTCCTTCGCGGAATGTCAGGCCGCTGTTGATGACGACATAGCGATCCGGATTGAGAGGATTGGGAAAGATGAGCACCGGGACAAAACCGGAGCGGGAATATCTCCTACCTCCCAATTCGATCTCTTCGGCGGTCCATCTCACCGGCAATTGGTCCGCGATCCTGGCGATCATGTCGTTCGATTCCGGATCTCCCCAGAGCACCAGGTTGGCATCACGAAGGTCATCGGCATCCAGATCCGAGCTTGATTTCTCCAGCAGGTTCCCCCGCATCAGGGCGCTCCAGCGTTTCCGGAAATGCGAGAGCTCGAAATCGAGCCAGCGGGCGAAGGCAGGCTCCGACGGAGCTTGGTCCGGGGACACCACGATGAAACGGTCGATGAAGGCGTCGTCAATCGGACCTTGTAGCCCGGGACGTTTCACGAGTCCTTCCGGCGCGCCCCAGATCCATCCTTGCCCGCTTCGGATCACCGAGATGGTCTGCACTGCAAATCCGGGGTCTTCGACCTTCAAGGTGGTGTCGCCGAGGCGCAGACTTGTGCCCGCAAGGCCTTCCGGAGCGCTGATTTCAAAAGCGGTGACTCCCTTCAACTCCAGATCGATGCGCTTGGCGGCGCGATCCCATTTCCCGGTGGCAAGCGCGCCCGACCAGTGACGCTCAAGTCCGGTGAGGCGCAGCCATTTCTGCGAGGCGTAGCGCAGGGTGGGGGTCTGCAAGATTACCTCGTTCGAGGGAGCTTCCGCATTCTTCCAACATTCCTGCATCCACTGCCGGATCTCGGCGACTGCTGCTTCCGTGTAATTGTGCTCGGTGTCGGGAGCGATCACGTGGCGCATCGAGTAGCCGATTTTCTGGAATTCCCGCGCCATGAAATCCGCAGTGGCTTTCTGTTTGTCCTTCGCCCCGGAATAGGCGAGCAGAGGTCCGTTCAGGAAATTGCGCAGATAGTTCGGCACGTCATAGACCTTCCAGAGGATCTGCTCGTGTTCGGGCGGCAACTGCTCGTCGGTGAGCGCGTTGTAGAAACGGGTGTCGGCGAATCCCGCCCCGGGGTGAACCCCGCAGAAGCGATCGCGGTAGTGCGCTCCCAGATGCCACGCTCCGGCGCCTCCCATCGAGAAGCCCGCGAGGAGGATGCGGCGCGGGTCGATCGGGTAGCCGGCCTGGACGGCGGCGATGGCCTCGAAGACATCGATCTCGCCGGCGTGTTTCCATCCGACGCACTGTCGTCCGAAAGGATGCAGGACGATGCAATCGTTTTGATCCTTGTAGAAGCCACCCAGCGCCTGGCTCTTCGTGAGACACGCGCGGAGGAACGGGAGATCGGTGGTCTTGTCGCCGCGACCGTGCAACCACACCAACAGAGGGACGGGCTTGGAAAGGTCGAGGTTCGCGGGGATTTCGAGACCGAAGGGCTGCCAGGAATCGTCGATCCGCGACCGGTAGCCGCGCACCACCAGTCCGCGGTCCTTCAACCAGGGACGATCCGCGGTTTCAAGGGCGGCGAGCCTTTGCTCGGCCAGATCCAGCATCTCCTTCGCGCGTGGGATCTCCTTCTCGGCGTAAAACTCGCCGTGGAGCAGGGCGAACTCCACCGCCTTGACGAGGGCGCCGACATCGGCCGCGTGAGGCTTTTGATCCACTTCCCAGACCCGCTCCTTGAGGTCGGCGACGCGTTTCTCGAGCACCGCACGAAGCTCGTCGGGAATCGCGATGCCCCCCTCCGGTGGCAGGACCCGCGGGATCGCCGGGATCGGCGGTTGGGCGGTCACGGGGAACGAAATCGCGATCGCCAGGGAAAGGAGGTGCCACCCCTTCATCAGATCCGGTCTTCGGTGAAGGGATCGATCCAGGCGTGGACCTTGCCGCCCTTCAGAAGGGCTTTGTATTCCGTGGGGAACTTCCCGAAGATCGTTGACACCTCGAAGTTCACCGTGACCGTTTCATAGGACCCCGCGAACGCTCCCTTGATCGTCTCGGTGCCGTTCCAGTGGAAGGACTTCGCCTCCTCCAGGGTCACGCTGGCCGCCTCGCCGGCCCGCAGGCTGGCTTTGACCGGGGCAAAGCGCGGATCTCCGCTGTCCTCGGGTGCCGCCGCGGGGTTCGGGGCCCCCGTGCCGGTCAACATGGCGAGCTTCGCAGGATCGGCCTCGATGATCTGGCGGACCCGCGCGCGCTTCGTCTCGATCTCCTTGGTCTTCGCGTCAACGAATTGCTGGTAACGCGCTTCGATCCGCTCCTTGAAGTCGGTCTGGTCCACCGGGATCTTCTTGTTCATCGCCGGATTCGCCGGCGAGGCGATCACGATTTGGTCGCCCTCGAGTCGGAGCGGCTTCAGTGGAGTGCCCGGAGCTACGTTGCTGGATCCGAGCACTTTTCCGTCGACGACGAGCTCAAAGGGGATGGTTTGCTTCGAGAAAATCTCGGGCGGGTACGCGTTGACCGGCACGTTCCGCCATTGGTCCACGATGGTCAGCAAGGGCAGGATCTGCGGCATCGGGTATTTCTTTTCCAAAGCCAGATCCAGTTCCGACTTCGGTTTCACTGCCGGAGCCGGAGCCGGCGCGGGGGTGGAAGGCTTGGTGGCGACGGGAGCCGGGGCGGCCTTCTCCTTCGCGGACGCCGGGGTGGCGGGTGTCGTTTCCGTGATCCGTCGATCTTGGTCGGTCAGGGTCGTTTTGCCGGCCCGGTCAAAGTAGGGTTTCAGGTAGGGATCGTAGAAATACCAGCCAGCGCCGCCGATCACGGCACAAACAACAAGAAACGTGGGGAAAAAGCCTTTCATGATGGGACCCTCTGGGGTGCAACTATCTTTTCATGGAGTGCCGGTCATTGCAAGCCGTGTGCGGAGCCGGGATGGGCGCGACAAATCCGTTGACCCGGCCAAGACCCGCCCTTGATTGCGAGCCATGCGCGTCGTTTTCATGGGAACGGGGGAGATCGCCATCCCCACCTTGCGGGGGCTGATTGAGGCCTCCGCGCGCCGGGATCTTGACCTCGTCGCCGTTTACACCCAGCCCGACAAGCCGGTCGGGCGGAAACTGGTCCTGACTCCGCCGGAGGTGAAAGTGATCGCCGAGGCCGCTGGGATCCCCGTCCATCAGCCCGAGCGTTTCCGTGGTGACGAGGAGGTGCTGCGCACCCTGCGCCTGCTCGCCCCGGACCTCATCGTGGTGATGGCTTATGGCCAAATCCTGCCGCGGTACGTCCTCACCTTGCCCGGGATTGCTTGTGTCAATCTCCACGCCTCCCTCCTGCCGCGGCATCGCGGAGCCGCCCCGATCCAGGCCGCGATCCGTGATGGCGACGCCGAATCCGGCATCACTCTGATGGAGGTCAGCCCGCGCCTCGACGCCGGTGCCATGATCCTGAAAAGGAGCCTGCGCCTGGCTCCCAACGAGACCGGTGGCAGTCTCCACGATCGGCTCGCCCTGCTCGGGCCCGAGTTGCTCTCCGCGGGTTTGCCCTTGTTTCGGAATGGCGACTATCCCCGCGAGCTGCAGGACGAAACCCTCGTCACCCACACCGGCAAACTCAGCCGAGAGGATGGCGCGATCGATTGGAGCGCCGATGCGGCCGCGATCGAGCGCCTCATCCGCGCCTACGATCCCTGGCCGGGGACCACGACCGTGCTTCCCTCGCCCGGAGAAACGAAGCGGATCAAGATCTACCCCTTCGCGAGCGTCGTCGAGGGCACGGGTGCCGCCCCCGGCACCGTTATCGACGCCGGAGAGGCCCTGCACGTGCAATGTGGACGGGATGCTGTCTCCCTACATGGCGACCTCCAACTTGATGGCAAACGCCGTCTCAACGTCGCCGAGTTCCTCCGCGGCTGCCCCATTCCCGTAGGTACGATTCTGGGCGGTCCGGAGATTGAGGTTTGAAAATGCGGTTGATTGGCGGAGGATGAGCCGCAAACCTTCCGCCATGTCCCGATCCTACAAACGCGTCGTCCTGAAACTCAGCGGGGAAGCCCTCCGCGAACCCGGCAGCGAAGACAACATCTCGCCTGAAATCGTCGAAGGCATCGCCAAGCAGATCAAGGCAGCCCACCAGACCGGGCTCGAGATCGCCATCGTGGTCGGGGGCGGGAACTTTTGGCGAGGCGCCGCCGCCGCCGGCCGCGGCATGGACCGCGCCACCGCGGACTACGTCGGCATGCTCGCCACCGTCATGAACTCCCTCGCCCTCCAGAGCATGCTCGAGGCCGTCGGCGTGCCCACGCGGGTCCAGAGCGCCATCGAGATGAAGAATGTCGCCGAGAGTTTCATCCGCCGCGTCGCCATCCGGCATTTGGAAAAGGGCCGCGTCGTCATCTTCGGCGCCGGGACCGGCAACCCCTTCTTCACCACCGACACCACCGCCGCGCTTCGCGCAAGCGAGATCGGGGCCGACGTCATTTTCAAAGCCACCAAGGTCGACGGCGTCTACGACAAGGATCCCAACAAACACTCCGACGCGGTCCGCTACGACACCGTCACCTACAACGAGGCCCTCTCCCGTAATCTCAAGGTGATGGACGGCACCGCCTTCACCCTCTGTCAGGACAACAACATCCCCATCGTCGTTTTCGACATGACGGTGGACGGCAACATCCGCCGCGCCCTCACCGGCGACGATATCGGCACCGTTGTCTGTGCCTGATCCTGCTGAAATTTACCTCAATCCACCACCCCGCATGGACCTCGAAACCTTTCTCCTCGAAACCGAAGAAGCGATGGAAAAGGCGGCCGATTTTGTCGCCCAGGAAATGAGCAGCATCCGCACCGGCAAAGCCAGCCCGGCCCTGCTCGACAACATCCACGTCCACGTCCATTCCTACGGTGCGACCATGTCGCTGAAGCAGATCGCCCTCGTCTCCGCTCCCGAGCCGCGCATGCTCACGGTGCAACCACACGATCCCTCCATCCTGCAGGACATCGACCGTGCCCTGCGTGAGTCGAAGCTCGGAATCAATCCCGCCAACGACGGACGCATCATCCGCCTGCCCATCCCCGAACTCTCCGAGGAACGCCGGCGCGATCTCGTCAAGATCATCAAGGACATGGCCGAGCAGGGCCGGGTCCGCGTCCGCGGTGCCCGCAAGGACGCGATGGACAAGCTCAAGAACGCCCTCAAGGCCAGCTCCATCACCGAGGACCAGTTCCACGATCACGAAAAGGAGGTCCAGACCCTCACCGACAAACATGTCAAATCCATCGACGAGCACCTCGCCGCGAAGGAGAAAGATGTGATGACGGTTTGAGGAACGGGTCGAGGGTCACGCGTCGAAGATGAAGTTTCTCCCTGGTGACTGTCTGGATTTTGACGAGACGGAGCACGACGCCCTCTTCCAGGCGGATCAGCCGGTCTGGGCCGCGCTTCCCCGGATCGCCGGCTACCTCGAGGCCCGCTTCGACAGGGTCGGGTCCGCCATGCAAGAGGGTCAGGTCGATCCCCGGGCCATCCTCGGTGATTGCGTCTACGTTGCGCCCGGTGCGGTGATCGAGGCCAATGCCATCGTCAAGGGTCCCGCCTGGATCGGCAGCGGCTCGGTGATCCGCAGCGGGGCCTACGTCAGGGAAAACGTGATCGTGGGGAACGACTGCGTCCTCGGCAACTCGAGCGAGTTCAAGAACTGCGTTCTCTTCAACCGCTGCGAGGTGCCGCATTTCAACTACGTCGGCGATTCCATCCTCGGGTTCCGCGCCCACCTCGGGGCCGGGGTGATTTGTTCGAATGTCAGGCTCGACCGTGAACCCGTGAAGGTCCGTGACGGTGACGGCGGATTTCTCGAGACCGGGCTGAGGAAATTCGGCGCCATCATCGGCGATCGCACCGAGGTCGGCTGCAACGCGGTGCTCAGTCCCGGCTCGATCCTCGGGCGGGACTGCATTGTCTATCCCCTGACTTCCTGGCAAGGCGTGCTGCCCGAGCGCAGCATCGCGAAATCGAAAGGCGAGCTGCAGGTGGTGCCGCGGCATTGACCCCGCGGCACCCGGAAGGCCTCAACGCTGCGGCGGTTTCACCTCGCGAACGAGCGATCCGTCGCTCTCGCTCATCACGAGCAGACTGAGACGCTCGACGCGATCAAGCTCGTCGGTGCTCAGGCTGCTGTAGTCAAAGACCCCGCGCAGGTCGGTGTAGCCGTCCTTGAAGAAGCGGGTCGAGCCGTCGTTCATCCGCGCGTAGACCTTCACGTAGGCACGTCCGACCGGTTTGCCGCCGTCCTCGTGCCGCAGTTCGAGGCGCCCGTAGTTTTCCGTCAGGCGTAGGTCGAGCCGGTTCGCGTAAACCGCGACGGAGCTGGTCTTCCCTCCTCCGCTCACTTCGACGAGCACGTTCTTGCTCGCAAAGGCCGCGGGCACTCCGAAGCCGAGGACCGCACCATCGGCGGGCAGTTCCTTGGTCTCGACCAGATTCGGACGGATGTAGGAGAACCCGCCGCTGTCCGCGGAGACAAAGGGTCGGCTCGAGAAAAGGAACTCGAGATCCATCTCGTAGTAGTTCACCGTGACCATTTTGAGATTGCGGTGGCGGAGGCTCAGCTCGCGACCGGATGCGCTCAGGTCGAGGAAGGGCTCCTGCGAAGAGAGGCGCTCGAGCTGGTCCTCGCGGGTGGTTTGGTCAGGCCGGGCCGCTGCACCCTCGACTTCCGCGACCTGCTTGGCGACTTCGGCGAAAGACTGCCGCCATTTGTCGACGGGATACTCCGCGTACCTCGCCGCGATCTCCTTCGCGGCGGGGAGGTCTTCGCGGTGGAAGGCGTGGTAGGCCCGGAGGTAGTCGTATTGCAGCTCCGACGCGATTTCCGCGGCGGGCACCGCGTCGAGCCAGGAGATCGCTTCCTCGATGCGATCCTGCAGCGAGAGGTAGCCCGCCACCGCGAGCCGGTCTTCCGCAGCCAGGGTCGGCCGGGAAGCGAGCACTTCGAGGAAAGAGCCGTATTGCGCGAAGAAGCGGTCATTGAGGATGCGCTGATCGCGACCGAGGCGATGGGTCCGCGCGTTGACGTAGGGCGCGTAGTCGAGGTGCTGGTACCAATGCCGTTCGACCGGATCGAGACTGACGAGCTCGCACTCGATGGCCTTGCCACAGCGTGAAAGGAAGTCCTCGCGGTGTTTCAGGAATTCGCGGGCAATCGCGAGGTCGTTGTGGTGCAGGCCGTAGCTCCACAAGGTGCCGTCGTAGGCATGACGCGAGGCGATCACCGCAGTGGCCTGTCGGAGAAAGTCGACACTTTCTCTCGCCCGCCACGCGATCCGGGAAAGGTCGATGCGGTGGAGATTGTTCGCGGCGAGGTAGTCGAGCACCTGCTTCTCCGTTCCAAACTGCGAAAGGTAATCCCATGAGGCCTCGTCGACTTCGCTGAGGGAGTTCACGACCTTCAGCGCCCGGGTTTCGCCGGCGGCAATGACCTGCCCGCCCTTCGCGACCTGCACGGGATAAAGGGTGAACCCTTCCGCATCCGAAGCGCCCGGGAAATAAAAGTAGGTCTCGATGTTTTCCGTCGAGAAGGCAGCGAGGTTGAGTGGGTGCGACTTCGTGTAGTCGGAACCCGCGACCGGCACCGCGCCCTCGGGAATTTGCACGAGCAGTTCGAGACGATGGAAGGAGGAGGTTGGATTCGTCACCACCACCTGCGAAGCGTAAATCGTGCAGGTGAGAAACTCGCCGGTGATGAACTTGTCGACCATCTGGCCTTCCTCTTCACGCTGGCGGTCATCGGTGCGCAGGAAGTTCTGGCTCACCAGGATCGGCGTTCCCTCCGCCAGCGGGGCTTCTTCGAACTCCTCGTGGAAAACGACCAGCGGCGACGCGGCGGTCAGCTTGAAGACGTTGTCAGTCACGTCGATCTGATGCTCCTTCTCCTCGAAGGGCAGATCGAGGACCGAAAGCGCGAACATCATCTCGGTGAAGTTGCGCGTCGCCGCCGCGAACTCGCGAGAGTAGAAGCCGCCCTCGCCGTTCCAATTCGCAAAGTCGCGCCAGAATCGGTTCACGGTGACAAGGTCCGCGTTTTGTTGCGCGATGGGGAGGTGACGGTAGTTGTTTTCGGCGAGCTCCTTGGTGGAGTCGAGGGTCTGGTAGAGCGCCTGTTGTTTGGCGCGGTCGAGCAGTTCTTCGTCGGCGATGCCAAGTTCCGCCACCATTGGCGCAGGCGGGGCGGCGGGCATCGGAGCGGCGTCGGCAAATCCATCGGCCGCCATCGCGCTTTTTGCGGCGACTCCGCGGCGTTGCAGGGTTCGACCGGGCGTGATGGAATCGATCGGAAGTGGCTTCTCTTCGAAGGCAAAGCCTCCGGCCGCGGTCACGATATTGAGACTGCTTGCTCCATCCGCCCCGCGTCCCCGAAGCGCCCGGCCGAACATCAGGGCATAGCCCTCCGGATCGGGAGGAAGGAGTTGATAAAGATTGGTCACATGCCCCGCCGTGCGGACGCGCTCATCCTCGCCGATGCGCCGCGCGAGCAGGATGCGCTCGACGATGTTGAGACGGCCAAATTCCCAAGGCGCCAAGAATCGCTCCAGCGGATCGCCGAGCAGGTAGTGATCGAGAAAGGTTTTCTCCTTCTTGTTGGCGAGGTAGGGTTTCACAACCGCGTCGAAAAAGGCGGGATCATTCTCAGCGAGGAAGAAATGCAGCTCATGGCAGGCGTGCTTGGAATAAAGCTCGCGCTTTTTCGCCTCGTCGAAGGTCGGCCATTTCGTGACGAAGCCGAACTCCGCGAGAGCCTCGTCGCCACTGATCGCCAGCAGGGTCTGATGGACCGTGGCCAAGGTCCCGTAGGGCTGCACTTCGGAAGCGCGGAAGTCGGAAACAGTCAGCGTTTGGCCCTCCTTCAGCAGCGTGACCTTGCGGCCCTGCGTGAAGTGTTTGGCCGGGTCGAGGGTGGATTCGAGCCGCAGGTCGCGGATCTTCGCGCCGCCTTCCGGCTCAGGCAGGGCGAGGGAATGCGAGATCGTCTCGCTCGCGTTGACCGCGACGAGGTGGATGTGCTGGCGGTCGCCGAAGGTCGCGAGATCGATCGCGATCGTGCCGTCCTCCGCGGGCGCGAGATGGGTCAGGACCACGGCCTGGTTCGCGAGAAAATTGAGCGAAGGCGAACCGTCCGCCTCCATCATCGCCGCCACGGGCTCCTCCGGCGGGGCCATGGCACCCCCGGCGCGTTGGGCTTCGACCGACGCTGCACTCTTGCGATACGCCTCGCCCTTTTCAGCATCCTTCACATCGGTCTGGGTCTCGTTCAGCTCCCAGGGATTCAGGAGCAGGCCGGTCCGTGCCAGCAGGTTGCCGGGGAACTTCTTGGCGTTGCGGCGCTCGAGGATGTAGCGGTATTCTTCGCCGATGTCCCGACCTGAGATGTAGCGCGAAAAATCCGCACCACGGCTGATTTCGAAAAGAGTCGGCCAAGCCGAAAGCGCGAGGCTTTCGTAGGGATCGAATTCGGGCAGAAAGCGGGTCGCGATCAAATGAATCCGGGTGCGCTCGTCGGCATGGGCCACCGTGACCACGAGCTTGCCATTCTTCACTTCGGAACCGGTGAAGGCCAGGGGTGCTTTGCCGGGCAAACGCAGATGACGGTCGTCAGAGAGCACGTAACCGGCGTGCACCGCGCGGGCCTCGGTCACTTTCAGTTGCAGGGCGTGTTCCTCGTCTTTCAGCACCACCTCGTAGTCGCCGGGCGCGAGACCTTTCAGTAGAACGCGGCCCTTTTCAAAAGTGGCCGAGGAAAAAGCATCGGAAACAATCACCCCCGAGCGCAGTTCAAGGATCGCGAACGCGGCGCGATCGCCGGTGAAGTCGAGCGGCACGGGGATTTCGATGACCTCACCGGCCTTCGCATGGATCGTTTCAGCGCGGGCGATGCGGTCGGGATGCAGCTCCCACTGGCGCTGGGGTTCACGCGTCTCGGCGCGGACGGATTCGATCCCGGACAAAACACCCAGATCGATGCGGCCCTGCGGGTCGGACTTCAAGGTGACGGTGAAAGCATCGATGAAATCGCGGTGTTTCAGGACCAGCGTGACCGGTTGCTCGGGTCGCGCTTCTCCACTGCGCCCCAGCACCTCCACGAGGTAGCGATCGCCGACGCGGCTGAGGAAGCTGTCGGAGGAGACCTCCATCGCCTCGATTCCATTGACTGCAAAGGTCCTCCGAGCACTCAGCACGTAGGGATCATCTGTCCTTTGCACCGATTCGATCTCGCCGCGGAGGGACACCTCCACGGTGCGGAGCCGGGGCGGCACGCGGAAGGCGTGCTCCGACTCGCGGTCGTCGAAGAGAGCGAAGTCCTCCGCCTCGCTGATTGACTCGATCCCGTCGAGGTCGGTCGTCTTCACCGTGAGCCGGGTTTTTTTCAAACGCGCCACCGAAACCGGCTCGCCGTTGACCTTCAGCAAGGGTCGCACCGAAACCGTCGCTTCGCTGCCGGGCAGCAGCGTCTCCTGTTCGAGCAGGAAACCTGTCTGGAGGGTGTAGTCCTCCCGGGGCAGAGCGACGCTCGCGAGCGAGGCGAAGTCGCCGTCCGTCAGCACCACCGGCACCGTCCCCGCCTCGGAGAAGGGGAGCAGGATCAAGCCTTTTTCATCCGCTTCGTAGAGCTTGCCGCCAAACCAGGCCGCGGCCTTTGGCACGGGTTGGTTCGCTTCGTCGATCACCGTCAGCAATTCGCCGCCGACGGTCGATTGGGTCAGCGCCTGTAGTTCACCCTTCTTCACTAGCGCACGAGAACTGATGCCGTTGCCGATCAGTTCGATCACCCAGACCCCGCGTTTCCCTTTCAGTGAATCAAAACGGAAGGTCTCGCTGCGCCGCCGCACCGGAGCGTCTTCGTAGCGGTGCACGGTCTCCTCGTTGGCGACGAGTCCGTCGAGGTCGAGGTCGGTGTTGATCGGCTCACCTCGCTCCCGGTAGTAGTTCAGCGTGTTGATCTCGTAGACCTTCACGATCAGCTCGGGGACGTTTTTCAAGGTGGCGGTCAGGGCGACCTCGTCGGCGGCGGTGAAACGTTCGCGGTTGGCGGGGGCGAATGTAATCTCGACCCGGTCCTTCAGCGCCTGCACCTCCGCAGGGCTGAGACGGGCAAACCACTGCTGCGGATCGCCGATCCCATTGAGCAGCTTCGTTTCGGCAAAGATCCGCTCCAGCCAGGTCTCGTCGAGGTAGGGCGAGAATCGCGTTGTCGATTCCGCGTTGAGGAAGAAGTGCCCGAGGTATTCGCGGACGAGGCCCTCGTCCGAGCCGATGGGAGGCAGGCCGATCGAGGCGGTGTGGTCGACGTTCAGGTCCACGGCGGGTCCGGCCTGGGCCTGCATCTGCGCGTTGAAATAGTCCCGTCGCGTGTAGACCATCAGCCTGGGGAGCCGGATGTATTCGAGGAAATCTGCCTCCGGATACCGACCTTGATTCTTCGCCAGCTCGAGGCGGCGGTGGAGGACGGCGGCCTTCATCGAATTGAAAGCCGGTGGAAGCGTCCTGACATAATCCCACACCCGGTCGTTCCAGGCCTGCGCGACTTCCGGATCGCGGAGCGCGGATTCATCGGCGTGGGGTTGGAGTCGGAGCAATCGCTGGTCGACGAAGCGTGGATCCAGCGCCAGCTCGGGATTCAAACCCGCGAGTTCGTCGAGCTGGGCGAGGGTGAGGCGGCGGTGGATTTCAAATTCACCGAAGCCCTGGCTTTCGCGGGTGCGGAGATCGGCGGCGATCAGGCCGACAAGTTGCTCATGGTCGGGATAACGAAGTCGCGAAAGCAGTTCCCGCCGCTGGGCGGGATTCAATTCCACCGGATTGCGCAGCAGCGCATCGAGACCTGCGTCGGTGATGCCTGCAAGATCGCGCCGGGAGAGCGCCCGTTGCAGGAAAGCCTCGCGTGAGACGAGCGCCGGATCGAGGCGGGTGGGAAAATCGGGCTTGGCATCGAGCCGCTCCTGCTGGTGCTGGAAGGTGAGGCCGAGCTCGCGCTTCAGGAACTCGATGGTGTCGGCGGGTTTGGAGCCATATTCCAACAAGGCTTGGCGGTTGCGAATCGCGAGGTAGCGCGGGGTCTCGCCGAAGCGTTCGCGCCAAGGCTCGAGAAAACCAGCGACTTCGGCGAGCCGGTTCTCATGTTGGGCGTGCAGAGCCGAGAAGTAGTAGAAATCCTCGGTGCCAGTGATCAGTTCCTTGAGCACCTCGCCACGATCCTGGGCGAGGGCGAAGCGTTCGATGAAGCCGATTTCACCGTCGGCGAGGAGGGGGCCCGCCAGGAAGGGCAGGAGCGTGGCGATGCGGAGGATGTTCATGGTCAGAGGCGTTCCGATGTCTCATACGATAACGATGGAGCTTCCTTTTCATGAAGCAGGAAGTTGTAAAGAATTCGTCTGGAAGCACCTGACCCTGTTGGGTCGGGGACCCGACCCTCTTCTGTCAGGGGTTGACAATGAAGTCGCCGAATTCCGCATGGCAGGGCCGCTGTGGTGCCCAGCTTTTGTCCGAGCCGCCGTGGAAGGTTTCGAAGTAGAGCGAATCGATCCCGAAGGTATCAACCGTGCGCCAGGCGAGGTCGCGGCGGTTCACGACCTCCTGCTCGGCGCCTTCCCCGATCCGGATCCAGACCTGCATGATGCCGTTGTTTTTTCCGGGTTCATTCATCGTCACCCTCATCCGGATGCGCAGGTCTTGATCCTCGGGAAAGCGGAAGTCTTCGGGGAAGGGGACCTGGTCGCCGTAGCGGTCGGGCTGGTTCTTGTGGTAAAGATAGGCTTCGCCACGACCTTCGCGCCGCCACATCAGCCGGGCCGAGAATCCGTTGGTGCCGTCGGCGGGTCGCCCACCGCTGACGTTTTCTGGTCCGCCGCAGAGCCCCGGCAGCTTTCCGCCCTTGATCCAGTCGAAGTTCTGGGAAAAGCGCACCGTGTAGATCAGTTCCGCGCTTTCCCGTTTTCCGATGGGATATCGCCAGCCGACGCCATTCTTCTCTGGGCCGATTTCGCCGGTTCGATAGTCGATCCGCAGCCGGTTGGCACCGGCTCGTTTCACGACCGAGGCATTTCCTTCCTTGATTCCGTCCTGCCACTCGCAGCCAGGCCAGTCGGCTTTCCACCGGGCCGCGGTGTAGGGGCCCTCGTCACCGGAAATGGGGATGGTGATGAGGTCCGCGGCGCGGAGGGCCGGGCCCAGGATGAAAACGACGCACAGGATCCTCAGGGCGAGCGACATGGGTGCACTTTGGAGCCAAGAGGGTCCGGCGCAAGCGTCGGCGCAGGTGATAAAGAGGGAAAATTATGGCTTGGCTCCGCCCGCTTGTTGCCTATGATGATTGCGGTATTCCGACACAGATCCGGAATGTTTGCTTTTCTTCCCATCTCTTCTCCCATCCAGCCTGCCCTTGCCTCCGCGCTCACCGATTGGTGGCCGGACTTGGTCGTGCTGATGTCGAAGCCGGTCTCCGTCGCGATCGTGCTCGCCGGTTTGCTCGGCTTGCTGGTGGGATGGTTGCTGCGTGGACGCGCCGAGCCGACGCCTGCCTCTGCCAAGGGCGTGGCCGGGCCAGAATGGCAATGGCGCCACGAAAAGCTGGTGTTGATCGAGCGACTCCAGGCGGAGAAACAATTCCGGCTCGACGCTTTCGGAGAGGCACTTGAGAAATTTCCCGAGGGGCCCACGAAGTCGGTGCTGGTCCGGGTCTTTCTCTTGGCGGAACGGGTGCGTGAGGCGAGGCAAAAGGTCGGCTCGGACCTTTCTCGGATGCGGGCCGTGCGTGACCGGCTCGATGAGATCCTGCCGACGGTCGAACGTGGCCAGGAGGCGGTCGGTGCCGCCCGAGGCATGGCGGATGCCCAGTCCCATCGTCTCGAAGAGGCGCGGGAGATCCTCCGGGGCATCGGTGAAGATGTGTTCCAGATCGAGGAGAAAGCACTCGAGCAGGGAATCGATCCCTCCACTTCCCTGGATCTACGGAAGCGGCTCAAGGATTTGAAAGAGCGCGTGCTCTCATTGCCGCAGGGCTGGGCGACCTCGGGCGAAGAAGCCGATCTCCGGATTCGTGAACTGCTCGCGACGGTCGACGATCCGGACCTTGTGCCGGTGCGGGAGGTGTTGCTTGTGGACGGCTCGCTGACCAACTCACTCGAGAGTGGCGGAGCCGCAGGGATCGGCCTCGCCGGCTCGGTCGGTGCGGTCATCACCTCGCTTGATCACGTCGTTCAAATTGCCGGAAAGAGCTCAGGCGGGAGCCACGACGCGATCGTCGAAACGAACCTGCAGCCCATCGTCTTGTCGGCTGCGAATCCTTTCGCCGAAGATGCTCCCGGATTCGGATTCCCAAAACTCCAGTCTCCCGATCCCGGATTTCTTTTACCGGAAGACGTCATCCTGCAGACGAAACGTGCCGCCAAGGGATTCCACGATCTCTCGTTTGAGAACGGCGCGCCTTCTGTCGCGGCTGTTATCGCTGCCGATGCGGTGACGGTAACCGAAGAGGCGGACCGCACCCTGGTTCTTTTTTGTTCGAACAACGTCGAGCTCTGGGGCAAGACCATCTATCGGGGGGGGCGATGCCGGGCGCGAGCCATCGAAAGTTTTCCCGAGTGGGCTCACTGGATTTCGATCCGCCGGCTCGATACCCATGAGCGGGTCTTCGCCCCGATCCGCTCGGCGAGCTTGAGGCAGGGACAAAGTGCGGATCCCTACGGCTTCAATGGCAGCAATGAGCTCTTTTACGGGGCGCGCCACCTCGGTCTATTCTCCGAATCCTGCCCCAACGAAGTGGAGACCCGCTTCACCTATGGCGGCTGGGGTTTCGGACATCGGGCTCTCGAGATCGCGCCCGAAGTCGAGCAACTCCAAGCCGCGGGATGGGAAGGCCGGGAGATACCGGCGGACACGGTTTTCGAAATCGTGATCCACGAAGAGCTCCCCGCCTTGGGCAAACTGGATCGTTTGCTCGAGGACGGTGAGGTGCGTGGGACGAGGTGAGGCGCGGGGTCTCTCCAATCCTCCGACCGGATTGTATTCGCCAAGCGCTGGCGAAAATGACAAACTCCGGCAATCACTTCACCCGACCATGACCCCCGAAACCATCCTCTGGAAAGGCACCCCCTCGCAGGTGCTGAATCTTCCCGCGCTGATCCTCGGCCTGCTCGTCGGTGCCATCCTCACGACGGCCGCGTTGCTGACGACCTTCGTGGCGGGGCCGCTCGTCATTCCGGTGATCATCGTCGTATGGGTCGTCTGCCTGCTGCCCTGGATCGTGAAGTCGATCGCGACGCGATTCGACAACTACGAGCTTACTTCCGAGCGACTCAAACACAGCAGCGGGGTTTTCAGCCGCAGCATCGAGGTCCTCGAACTTTATCGGGTGAAGGACATGAGGCAGGAACTGCCCTTTCATTTCCGGATCTTCGGTCTCGGACGGATCATGCTCCAGACCTCGGATCGCAGCACGCCCGAGGTGGTATTGAACGCGATCCATCACAGCAGCGAGGTCGCCGATCTCATCCGGCGAAATGTCGAAGCGCAGCGGGACAAGAAGCGCGTCCGCGAGGTCGACTTCGAGGACGACGAGGAGAACGGCGCGGTTTGAGCCGTGCGTTCAGTTCCCGTCGAGATCCTGCAAGTGTTGCTGTCGGTAGGCCGCCGGAGTCATTCCGGTGGCCGCGCGGAAAGCGCGGGTGAAGGCGCTCTGGTCGTAGAACCCAAGGTCGAGGGCGATCGCCCCGGCGGAACGTTCGCTCGCGATCAGCTCGTGGCGAGCCGCGTGGAGCCGCTGGCGGATGAGGTAACGCATCGGGGATTCGCCTAACAAACGTCGAAAGACGCGGGTGAACTGGCGCTCGGAAAGGTGGCAGAGGGCCGCGAGCTCGGACGTGGTGATGGCCTCGCGGAAGCGGGTGTGGAGATGGCGCAGGGCCGGTTCGACTTGGGAGAAGGGCTGCGCCACTCCACCGATCTCGTGCTGGTCGTAGAGAACGATGGCGACACCACAGATGCGGCTTCGCGGATCGCGCAGCGGGGCGACCGTGACGACATACCAGTTCAGCGGTCCGGCGATGTCGGGCACCATTTGCGCGTAGTAGGTCCGCGTCTCGCCGCTGGTCATGACACGGCGGTCCTCCTCGAGGAAACTCTCGGCGAGAGGACGCGGAAAGAAATCGGCGTCGGTCTTGCCAAGCATTTCCCATTCGTGCTCGAGATTGAAGATTTTCAGGGTCGGTCCGTTCGCGCAGACAAAGCGGCTTTCCTCGTCCTTCGCGAGAAACGCGACCATCGGGAGATGGGCGAAGAGGGCCGAAAGTTGCAAGCCGCCCCCGATGCGATCGAGGAAGTTCTTTTGAAACCGGAGGGCGCGGGACTTTTCCGCATTTGCGCTCATGGCCGGAAAATACCAAAGGTTGACGCTCCGCGCCAAGCCTTACCGGAGAAAATCCGGCTATTCTCCTACGACATGAGCAAGACCGTCGCGATCTTCGGAGCGGGAGGCAAGCTGGGACGTCGTGCCCTCGCGCTTCTCGCGGAACGTGGCTGGCTGGTGCGGGCACTCGTTCACAAGACTCCGGTCGCGGGACCGGGCGTCACTTCGATCCAGGGCAGCATCACCGACCCGGGGGCGGTCGAGGAGACGGTGCGCGGCGCCGACCTCGTCGTGCAGCTCGCGACGACGAAGGAGGATGCCGACACCTTCTTCGACGTGAGCGTGAAGGGCACCTTCCACGTCCTTGAGGCCTGCCGGAAGCAGGGAGTCGAACAGTTTCTCCTTCTCGGCGGCGACGCCGCCTACGGGATCTGGTTCTACCCGCAGCCCATCCCCATCGACGAGAATCATCCGCTGACCGCCTATCCCGGCTATTACGCGTTTTCGAAGGTGATGGAGGAGACGATCGCCCAGCAATACGCGGTGCAATACGGCGTTCCCGTGACCGTGCTGCGCTCCTCCTGGGTCTTCGAGGGCGATGATCTGCTCAAGCATTTCTCGCTCCTGCGCAATGTGAACCCGGCCGAGCCAGGTCACGGGTTCGGTGAAATCACCGACGAGATCCTCGCCCTCGTCCAGGCAGGGGAGGAGCGAATCCCGATCCTGACAGACGCCCACGGCAAGCCCTTGCGCCGCCACATCGTCCACATCGACGACGTCATGCAGGCCTTCGGACGGATGCTCGGGAATCCGGCGGCGAACGGCCAGGCCTTCAACATCGCGGGCCCTTCCTGCTTCGATTACCGCGTCGCGGCCGGCTACCTCTCGGAGAAACTCGGTGTCCCCACCGTCGAGATCCGTTGTCCCGATTACCACCCCTTCGAGATCAACATCACCCGCGCCCGCACCGTCCTCGGCTACGCCCCGGAGAATGATTTTTTCCGCATGGCGGATCGGGCGATCGGGGAGCGCTGAATTTTTAACCAAGCAACAAGAACCAAGCACCAGGAACGATGAAATCCTTCCATCACATCGGCCTCCCCACCGACCAAAGCCAGCCCGGCGAATTTTTCGTCGAGGATACCCGTGTCTGGGTCACCGACCCTCGCCAACATCCCTACAGCGTCGAATACCTGCGCTTTGAACCCGACAGTCCGGTGACCGGACCGGTGCGCGACATGCCGCATGTCGCTTATCGCGTCGATGACATCGCCGCGGCGATCGCGGGGGAGGAAGTCATCCTCGAGCCCTTCGAACCCTCGCCGAATTTTACCGTCGCCTTCATCCTCAAGGACGGGGCCGTCATCGAATACATGAAGTTCAATCGCGAGGAAGACCTGCCCTGGTGATCCCATTATGAATCTGAAAAACAAAGTTATTCTCGTCACCGGAGGCACCTCCGGGATCGGCGAGGCCTGCACGCGTCACTTCGCTTCACTCGGTGCGAAAGTCGTCACCACCTCGAACCAGCAGGACCGGGGAGAGGCGCTCGAGGACGAACTCCGCGCCGCCGGACGCGAGGTGCGTTTCATCCATGCCGATGTTTCCATCGAAGAGAGCGTCAAGGCGCTCGTCGATTTCACGGTGGTGGAGTACGGCCGGCTCGACGGCGTCCATTGCAACGCCGGCGTCTGGGGCAAGGGCAAGGTCACGGAGTTCGACGACGCGATCTGGGAAAAGATCATGAACGTGAACGTGAAGAGCGTATTCTGGACGGCGAAACACGCCATCCCCGCGATGGAATCGTCCTCGGGAAAAGGGGTCTTTCTCGTCACCACTTCGGTCGCGGCCTTCATCGGCTTTCCGGCCCACGCGCTCTATTGTGCCTCGAAGGGCGCGCTCGAGTCGCTGATCCGTTGCCTCGCCACCGACCACGCCGGCAAGGTGCGTGTCGTCGGGATCTGTCCCGGCACGATCGACACGCCCATGCTCGCGGCGACCTGCGACGGATGGGACAAGCCGGTCGAGGAACTCTACGCCGAGGTCGCCAAGAAGATTCCGGTGCGTCGGCTTGGCCAACCCGTCGACATCGCGAAGACGGCGGCCTTCCTTCTGAGCGAGGATTCCGAATACATCAACGCGACTTCCATCGTGCTCGACGGAGGCACCATGGCGCTGCCGCCTTGGTGAGCGCGGCGAGGCCTCGCTGTAGCAGGTCGGAAAGAAAAACTTAAAGGTAAGAATCTTGATGAAGAAATTGAAGCATGCGGTTTTGGGCCTCGGTTGGTTCGGGGAGAAACATTGTGAGGCGCTCGCGGCGATCCCGAACGTGGAGATCGCGGCGGTTTGCACGCGGAATCCGGAACGCCTCGCCGAAGTCGCGGGCAGGTTCGGTGTGAAGAAGACCTACACGGATTCCCACGCGATGCTCGCAGATCCGGAGATCGATTCGGTCAGCATCACGACGATGTGGGACCAGCACGCCGATCCCGCGGTGGCGGCGCTCAAGGCGGGCAAACACGTCTTTCTCGAAAAACCGATGGCTTCGACGGTGGCGGACTGCGACCGCATCGTCGCAGCGGCGAACGCGGCGAGCGGGTTTTTCATGACCGGTCACATCTGCCGCTTCAATCCGCGGTATGCCGCGGCGAAGGAAGCGATCGAGGCGGGCCGCATCGGCAGAATCGTCTCGATGTATGCGCGGCGGAACCTGCCCTCCTGGGTCGGTGCGACCGTGCTCGACAAGATCGGTCCGATCATTGGCGACGGCGTACACGACTCCGACCTCATGTTCTGGTTCAGCGGCTCGCGCGCCGTCAGCGCCTACGCGCAGACGGTGCAATACCGCAGCCACGCCCATCCCGATCTCGGGCAAGTCATGTATCGTCTCGAGAGCGGGGCCTCCTGTATCCTCGAGGCGGTTTGGTGCCTGCCTGACACGACGCCTTTCCAGATCGACGAGCGACTCGAGATCGTCGGCACGGAAGGATCGATTTCCATCCACGACACCCATCCGAACCTGATGGTCGTCGACAAGGACGGGGCGCGTTGTCCCGACACGACCTACTGGCCGACCCAGCACGGCAAGCTGCGCGGCGCGCTGCGCGACGAACTCGCCTACTTCACGCAGTGTGTTCTCGATGGAGAGAAACCGACCGTGATCACTCCAGAGGAATCGCGCGAAGCCGTTCGCGCCTGTCTCGCAGCGGAGGAATCGGCGCGGACGGGGCAGGTGGTGATGATTTGAACCTTCCCTCGAACATGAAAGCGCTTTGCTTCGCCTTCCTTCTCCTGGGTTCCTCCCTTTTGCACTCGGCTGACAGCCAGCCCGCCAAAGTCCCCGGTTCGATCCCGGCGGACGGCACCACGTGGCTGCGCTGTTGGGTGAAGCCGCACGACAGTTTCTTCACGAAACACGAGCGCAATCTCTTCGAGGAATCGGTCGGTTTCCATTTCAGCGATCTGCCCGGAGCCCACGAGGTCTGGGTGAACGGCGTGAAAATCGGAGAGGGGAGCGAGCCCGGATTTCTCCGCTACAAGGTCCCCGTCGGCACGCTCGTGCCCGGACAGTGGAACGAGATCTCGGTGAAGACGACCCCGGTCGACGGCGCGATCGGATTCCGCGAGGAGGCGCCTTTCCTGATGAACTACTTCTGGGAATGCATCTTCGAGGGGGAATGGGAGCGGCTCTCCGGTGACTTTTCTCCTGGCAAGGCCCTCGCCGAAAGACCGGCCCGGGCCGCCTTCGAGGAATTCCGCGAATCGAATCGCGTCCTCGGCCGCGCCGAGCAGGTCCATGGCCCGAAACTCGCCCCTGACGAAGCCGCCAAGACCTTTACGGCGACCGATGGACTGAAGGTCGAGTCGCTCCTCGCCGAACCCGATGTCGCGCAGCCCTTCCACTTCAGCTACGACGGCAAGGGCCGCCTCTGGGTGATCCATTCAAAGCAGTATCCCTATCCGGCGGGACTCCGCATGCTCAGCCGTGATCGCTATTACCGCGCCCACTACGACAAGGTACCGCTCGCGCCGCCGCATCACGATGCCGGGGCCGACCTCGTCACGATCCACGAGGACACCGACGGCGACGGGCGCTACGACTCGCGCAAGGTCTTCGTCGAGGGACTGAACATGGCCAACGCGGTCCTGCCGGGCAAGGGCGGGATCTGGGTGATGAACGCGCCCTACCTCCTCTTCTACCCCGATGCCGACGGCGATGACAAACCCGACGGCGATCCGGTGGTGCATTTGTCAGGATTCGGATTCGAGGACAGCCACTCCGCCGCGAACGGCCTCGTCTGGGGGCCTGATGGCTGGATCTACGGAGGCCAGGGCAGCACCGTCTCGTGCCGCGTCGTGCGTCCCGGGCTCGATCCCGAGGGGCATCCGGGCGTTTATTTCGAGGGCTGCATGGTGTGGCGCTACCATCCCGGGACGCGGGCCTTCGAGATCTTCGCCGAAGGCAGCGGCAACACCTTCGGGCTCGAGTTCGATTCGGTGGGGCGGCTTTATTCGGGGCACAACGGCGGCGGCACGCGCGGCTGGCACTATGTGCAGGGAGGCTTCTACCTGATGCAGGGCGTCGATCCCGGCAAGTTCGGTCCGCCGCGCAATCCCTACGCCTTCGGCGACCTGCCGATGATGGCGACGAAGGATCCCGTGGTGCGTTTCACCCACTTCGGTGCCTTTGCCGACGGCACGGCCATGCCCGGGCCCCTGCGCGGGATGCTCTTCGCGATCGATCCGCTTCACAACGAGATCATCGCCTCGAAATGGGTGGCGCACGGATCGACCTTCGAGACGGTCGATCATGGCACGGTCGTGAAGAGCAGCGACCCGGCTTTCCGTCCCGTCTATCTCGCCAATGCGCCCGATGGATCGCTCCACGTCGCGGACATGTATGAATTTTACATCGCCCACGGCCAGCACTATCAAAACCAGATCGATCCGACTTCCGGCCGGATCTACCGCGTGGCGGGGGAGGGCATGGAGCTTGAGAACGAACTGACGCTCTCGGCTCTGACGAGCGAACAACTCCTCACCCTGCTCGATCACCCGAACAAATGGCACCGCCGCACCGCAACCCGCCTCCTCGGCGAACGCGGGGATGAATCGGTCGTGCCGAAACTAAAGGAACTCGCCATGAACGGAAGCGGGCCCGCCGCACTCCACGCGCTCTGGGCGCTTTACCAGATCGCGGGACTCGATGACGCAACTGCGGAGAAAACCCTCGCCCATGCCGATCCCGCGGTGCGCGGCTGGACGGTGCGTTTGTTGGGCGACGCCTACGGCATCCAGCGCAATCTCGGCCTGCCGCCGGCCCGCACCGAGGCCTATCCGCTCGCGACGAATGTCTTCGACACCCTCCTCGCCCGCGCCGCGGTCGAACCCGACGCCGAGGTGCGCTCGCAGATGGCTTCGACCGCCCGCCGCCTCGCCAACGAACAGGCTTTTCCCCTCGTCGCCGCCCTGCTCAGCCGGGATGAAGATATGAACGATCCCTACCTTCCGCTGCTCTGCTGGTGGGTCCTCGAGGCGCATCTTCCCTCATCGACGGAGGATGTGATGGCGCTCTTCGAGATTCGCGCCCTCTGGGACAAGAAGATCGTGCAGGAACATTTGCTGCCACGGATCGCCCGTCGTTTTTCGGTCGAAGGCAAACGGCAGGATTTGCTCCTGCTCGCGAAACTGCTTCGCCTCGCGCCCGGACCCGAGCAGGCCGGGAAACTGCTCGAAGGTTTCGAAGAAGCCTACCGCGGCCGCACCATGACCGCCCTGCCCGAGGAATTGCTCGCGGCGATGGCGGAATCGGGCGGAGCCTCCCTCGGCATCCGGTTGCGCCAGGGCGATGAAGCCGCGGTGAAGGAGGCGCTCGCCCTTGTAGCCGATGCGAAGGCCCCGCTCGACGAACGGCTCCGCTACACCCGCAGCTTCGGCGAGATCAAGCGGCCGGAAGCCGTGACGGTGTTGCTGAAACTTGCGACGAGCGAAGGCGAGGTCGATCTCCGCCGTGCCGCCTTCGCTTCGCTTGGCGCCTACGACGAGGCGTCCATCGCGAAGGAGACCCTGACGAACCTGCCAAAACTCCCCGAAGCCGTGCGTCCCGCCGCCTTCACCCTGCTTGGGAGCCGCCCGGATTGGGCCGGAATGCTCATCACGGCGCTTCAGTCGGGCAGCCTGCCGCTCTCGCTCGTGCCCGGCGATGTCGCCGACCAGTTGCGCTCGCACGCCGAGGAATCCGTCCGCACCGTAGCGGTGAAATTGTTCCCGAAGGTGGAAACCGCGGGGATGGATTTCAACGCGCGGATCGCCTCGGTCGAGGAGGCGTTGAAGAAGGCTCCCGGCAATCCCTACGCGGGAGAGCCGATCTACGAGCAGCGCTGCGCGAGCTGCCACAAGCTCTTCTTCAAAGGCGGCAAGATCGGACCGGAGCTCACCGGCTATCAGCGCGACAACCTCGGGACCATGCTCATCAGCATCGTCAATCCCAACGCCGAGATCCGCGAGGGCTACCAGTTCATCACCGTGAAGACGAAGGACGGTCGAACGCTCGGGGGTTTCCAGGTGGATCGCGACAACCAGGTCACGGTCCTGCGTGGCCTTGATGGGCAGGACCTGACCCTGTCCGCTGCCGAGATCGACAGGGTCGAGCCGATGGGCCGCAGCCTCATGCCCGAAGGATTGCTCGAAGGGCTCGATGAGCAGCAGTGGCGCGATCTCTTCGCCTATCTGCGGATTTCCCAACCGATCAGCAAATGACGATCATGAATCCCCCCATCCCCCGCCGTTCCTTCCTCGGCCAATCCCTCGCCGGACTCGCCGCGACTTCTCCCGCGTTAAACGCCCTCGCCCAGGATGCCGCCAAGCCCCTTCGCATCGGTCTCGTCTCGGCGGCCAGCTACGGGGCGGCCTATGGTCCCAATCCCCAACCGCGCACCGCAGGTTCGAACCACGGCACCGCCTTTGCCACGACCTTCAACGGCTTCGATGAGGAAAAAGCCAAGGCCTTCAAAGGCACCTTCGTGAAATCGGCGAAGCGTCTCGAGGCGGGCAAGGTTGTCAAGATCTGGGACCCTGACAAAGACGCCGCGGCCGAGATCGCCGAGATCTGCTCCATTCCGACCGTCGCGGCATCGCCGGAGGACTGCGTCACCGACGTCGACCTCGCCCTGCTCATCGACGACGGCAGCGGCGCGCAGTGGAAGTATGCCGAAGCCGCCCTTCGCAAGGGCATCCCCACCTTCTGCGACAAGCCCCTCGCCATGACCGCGAAGGAAGCCGCCGCGATCGTGAAGGTCGCGAAGGAGACCGGGACGAAATTCATGTCCTCCAGCAGCCTCCGCTTCGTCCCCGACATCGTGAAACTGCGCGAGGACGCGAAGGGGATCGGGCCGATCCGGCTCTGCACTGTGACCGGGCCCGGCGACCTCGTCTATTACGGGATTCATGCCCTCGCCATGGCCTACGCCGTGCTCGGCTCCGGTGTCGTCAGCGCCCACAACACCGGTCGCGAGGGATCGCACATCGTCCGTCTCCGTCGCGAGGACGACTGCGACATCGTCCTGATGGTCGGGGCACGCGAGAAGATGCGGACGTCCTTTTCGATCCAGCTCTTTGGCGAAAAGGGCAACCTACGCGTCGAGCCGGATCTGAAGGATCTCTACGCCTACCTGCTCGAGGCTTTCCTCGATCTTGTTCAGCACGACAAGGTCAGCGTGCCGCTGGAAGAGGAGGTCGAACTCATCGCCGCGCTCGAAGCCGGCCAGCGATCGCTCGAACTCGGGCGAGAGGTGGTGCTGAGCGAAGTGAGGTGATGCTACCTCGCCGCCTGCTTGGGATCCTCCTTTTGCCAGACCGCCTGATATCGCTTTGTTCCGTCGGGATGCCGATAGGCCTGACTTTGCGCCAGGATGAACCCCTCGTTTCCTTTGCGGGCGAGCTCCTCGGCAAAGGCGATCTCGGTGAGGTTGATCCGGTAGGCCCATTCGATCCGACCGCGCTCGGTCATGGTGCCGAGAGCGATCCGGATTTCCCGGGTTCCTTCATGCCATCGTCCTTCGATCGCACGAATCCAATTGCCGCGGGACCAGAAGTTCCCTTGGTAACCCCGGTTCTTCTGTCGCAGATAGCTGTCGAGCGCCTGGGGCGACATCCAGGAGGTGAAATCCTTTTCCGGAACATCAGCCCTCGCGACGATGGGAAGATCACGCTGGGGGGCGTTTGGCGCAGCTAGGGGCACCGAGACTTGGTTCGGCGCGCTTGTCGTGGGCGCTTTAGCTTCCGCAGCTTGGGAATCCGGTAAGGCGGCGCTGGCCATGCTGATCGGGCTGCGTGGCTCTCCGTGGAAATAGAAACCAATCAGACCGGCCAGCAGAGTCGTGATCAACAGTGGCATCACCACGGTGCGCGGACCCTCCACAAAACGGTGGGACTCCCTGATTCCGGTGATGGGCACTCTTTCGTACACGTTGCGCTCCTCGCCATGGTTTCTTATCGGAAAGTGCCGCGCCGCTCAACCAACTTTCGGAAAATCTTATTTAAAGATTCCGAAGCAATTTTGGAGCGGTGAAAAGGAGGCTCGCATGGATCGATGCCGTCGGGATGCGCAGCATCCGTTCGAGAACCCGGCGATAGAGCTCGAGTTGGGGCCGGTACTTCGCCACGGCGGCCTCGGTTTGCTCCGATGATTCGATGCGGTCCGTCTTGAAATCGAGCAAAGAAGCTTTGATGGCATGTCCGTCGTCCCCGCGCTCAACGACGACCCGGTCAAAGGTCCCTGAGATCCATTCATCATCGAGGAGGATCTCGAAATTGCGTTCCCGCCACACCTCGGCAGAAGCGGAGGGACGGGCGAGAGACTTTCGCAGTTCTGCGATGGTGAGCACCGCAGCCACGGATTCCCGGGCGGCCTCAAAGGCTCCTTCGTCGACGGCAAGTTGGGTTCTAACCGATTCCCAATGTTCCGGCGGCAGGTCGTCGCTCCACTCGATCGATTCAAAAAGCGCATGCACGAGGGTCCCGAACTCGCGGGCTTGTCCGCCACGGCGATGGAAAAGCTGGGCGGCGCTGACGGTGATCTCCTCCGACCCGCTCGGAGTGCGGCGACGCGGACGGAGCCGGGCGAGCGCGGGGTCGATGCCGGCGACGGCGGGAGCGGGGGCTTCGGCGGGGGCTTCGGCGGGATGAAATGCCTCATACCAGCGGCGGTTCGTGCGCGGAGTGTGGCTTTGATAGAGCACCTTCGCGCTCAACCCACCGATCACGATCTCCGCGGGCTCGCCCGCGAGGTTGTCTTCGAGCAGCTTCACGAAATTCCGCGAGGTGGCACTGGAGCCACGCGGCATCGTGATGAGGTAGTTCGCCCGGCTCGCGCGGGTCATCGCCACGTAGAACTTGCACAGGTTCTCATAGGCGGCCTCGGCGGCGCGTTCGGCGGAGTAGGCGGCGAGAACGGGATCGGCCTCCACGAATTCCTTGCGCGGCATCTCGAGGACCCACTCGACCTCGCGGGCCTCGTCTTTCTTCGCCCCGATCTCGCGACGGGCGGTGTCGAGGGAATGGCCGTCGAGATCGGGGAGAATGACGGCATCAAAGGTGAGGCCCTTCGATTTGTGCACCGTCATCACCTGCACGACCTCTCCGGCGACGGCTTCGCGGGTGCGGTAGCTCTCGAGGTAGGCGAGGAATTCATCGATGTCGCGGCTGCCGGATTCATCAAAGGTGCGCGCGGCGAGGGCGAACTCCTCGGCCCGGCCGCGGGTGAAGTCGTCGAGGGGCCTGCCATGGGCGGTCTCGATCGCGCTGGTCCAGCGGCGCGCCACGGATTCGAAGTTCCCCTCGAACAATTCATCAAGGATCCGCGACGAAAGGGAAAGCGAGGAGATTTGCTCCGATCCTAACATTCTCCCCAGCGGTCCCATCCGGAGATGTTCCCAGGCGAAGCTGTCGCCGGGATGCGCGGCGACCTGGAAGAGGCTGGTGAGCGCGCGGTTCAACGGATTGTCGGAGGCGACGAAGATCTCGGACTCACTCACCACGGGGATGCGGGTGAGGGCGCGGAGGGCGTCGACGAGCTCCTCGCCCGAGCGATTTTTCTGCACGAGAATGGCGCAGGTGATGCCTCGGCGGACCGGATCGATCTCCTCGAGAAGGGCGGCGACGAGGGCGTCGAGGTCGCCCTGCTCCGGTTTCTCACCCGATGGTGCGACAGGATTCATCAGCAGGGTGATCCCCTCGTAGCGTTCCCCCTTGGGCGAGACGAGGTGATCGTGCCACTCCCACTGTTCGATCGCGGGCGCGGGCAGGCCGAGGGCGGAGAGGGCCGGCTTGTCGCCGAAGACTCGGTTCACCGGATCGATCACGTCATGACCCGAGCGCCACGAGATGTCGAGGTGACGCCGTTTCACGCGCTCCTCGTGTTCGTTGTAGCGCGCCGCGATGTCGGTGAAGAGGCGGGTGTCGCCCCCACGCCAGGCGTAGATGGCCTGCTTCAAATCGCCGACCTGGAAGAGCGAACGCGTCCCCGAGGTGTCCTGCACGACTTCGTCGATGAGGTTCTCGATGACCCGCCACTGGAGCAGGTTCGTGTCCTGGAATTCGTCGAGGAGCCAGTGGTCGTATTTCGCGTCGAGCCGGTAGTCGATGCGGAGTCGCTCGTCATCGCCGGGGATCTGGGTGAAAAGGGGAGAGTCCTCCGCGTCGCCCTCGCCGCGACCCGCGAGGAGGAGTTGCACGTCCTGGAAGGTCAGCAGCCCGCGCCGCCGCACCTCCCCCGCGTAGGCCGATTCGTAATGATGGAGCAGCTCGCGCACGCCGCGGGTGCGGGCGAGTTTGGCTTTCAACTCGCCGCCGACGATCCATTGGAAAAGGCGCCGCAGCGGCTCGCAGGCATTCGGGCCGAGCTCGTGGACGGTCTTGTTGAATTTGATCCCGGCGCAGCCTGACAAAACCTCACGCCACACCGGCAGGACCCGTTCGGCGACGTATTTGATGCGCGATGACAAGGGCAGGCCGGGTTGGAAGGTCGCGATCTCCTCGAGAAACTCGTCCCAGAATTTCCACTCGACCTTTTTGCCCGAGGCCTCGATCGCCTTGAGTGCCGTGTCGAGGCGCCGGCTTTCGGCGGCGGGTTCGATGCCCTCGACGAGCCATGACGCGCCGCCGTCCTCCCAGATCGCGGCAGCTTGGCCCCATCGCTCCGCGGCGGGAGCGTTCAGGTAGAGATCGTGGAGATCGTCGATGTAGCCGTCGAGCTGTTTGGCGACCCGGTTTTCATCCGAGCCGAGGGTGGCGAGACGGAAGGCCTCAAGGAAAGCGGTCTGCGCCGGATCCTCGCCCTTTCCCGAAAAGGCACGTCGCGTGAAGACGCTCTCGTAGACGCGGGCCCGGGCCGCGGCGGACTGGTAGTCGTCCATCGTTTCGAAGTCGCCGGTGAGCCCGAACTCGGCGGGAAAGGCGCGGAGCAGGTTTGCGAAAAAGCTGTCGAGGGTGCCGAGAAAAAGCCGTGGCATCCGCGAGATGAAGACGCGGAGGAGACGGGTGTAGTCGTCGATGGTGAGCGTCGCGAGCACGGGCGCGAGGGGATCACCGCGGTCTCCGGCAAGCGCCGCCGCCTTTTCCGGATCCGAGGCGGCCTCGGCGAGCTTCACGAGGATGGAATCGAAAAATTCGCCCGCCGCCTTCTTCGTGAAGGTCGCCGCGAGGATGCGCTCGGGTGCGACCGGCTGGCCGCTGCGGAGCTGCAGGGCCATCAGGGCGATGTAGCGGTTCGTGAGCTGCCACGTTTTCCCCGAACCCGCCGAGGCGAGGATCATTTCGTGAGGGAGTTGGAAGGGGACGGGCATGGTTGGATGAGAAAGGGGGAGGGTTGGAGAGCCATTGAGCGAAAACGCGGTCTTCCGCTCATCCGACCCAGGGCAGATTGGCGGGAGTCCTTGGATCAGGCAAATCCTTTCATGCGTTCGGCTCGACTAGTCTCGACACCCCCGTTCGTCCGTTTCAGTGTCGAGTCCGGCAAGCGAACTCACTCAATGGATTGGTGGGCGTTTAAAGAAAAACAGATGGGAGTGATCGCTGTCCTTCGATTCGACGAGAATCATGAGCGAAGAAATTTCCGTCCTTCTCGAAGTCGCCGGTATCCTCGATGCGGCGGGCATCGATTACATGCTCACAGGATCTGTGGCGATGAACTTCTATGCAACCCCCCGCATGACCCGCGACATCGACCTTGTCGCGGTTGTTGCTTTGGTGGATGACGTGCGGAGTCTGCTCGCCTCGGAATGTGACATGGCCTACGTTTAGGAATGGTCCACGAATCCCCAACTTACCGATATCCTGACACGGGTTTTGGCGTAGCGGACACGTCGCCGGAGATCAACGCGAGGATGTGGGAAGGGCTGATGGGCCTATCGGGCGAGGAGCGGATGGAGATGGGATCGTCGATGTTCGATTCGGCAAGGGAGATGATCCTGGCGAGCCTGCCGCCCGGTCTCACCGAACCCGAGCGAAAGCGGGCCATCTATGAACGCACCTACGCCGAACCTCTACCGGAACCCTGCTGGGATTGGTTGAAGAGGATGTGAGGGATCAAATCCGGACAGGGTAGGTTCCGTTGGAATCTGCCAAATTTCCAGATAAGATCCGGAACGCCCCGGAAAGAGATTTCGGGAGACAGGGTCCAATCACCCACCCAACCCTGTCGCATCCACCGCTTCCGCGGCGGTCGGTGAGAGCATGGCGCGGAATTCATCCCATTCGGGCATTCGTTCGTTGGCGGGCCAGAAGATGCCCTGGCGGATTGCGTTGATGACGCCGACGGCGCAGCTTTGGGCGGATGTCAGGATGGTCTCGTCGAGACCGGTCCAGGGATCGAGTCCGACTTCCTCGGCGGTGCGGCCGAGGGTGACGTAGCCGGCGGTGATGGGCTCGCCGGGGAAACGTTGCGCGAGGGCGAGGTGGTAGAGCGGCACCTGCAGGTCGATCCAGCGCAGCTCCTTTCCTTTCGCATCGAGGGTGCGCGACCAGGCGGGGAAGGATTCGGGATCCTCGGTGCGCTTTACGTTGACGAGATGAAAACGATCCACGGTCTTGCGGCGTCCGTTTTCCATGGGGGAGAGGGTTTTGAAATCGAAGACGCGCAAACCTTCGGACGGGTGGCGCTCGATGCGGTCGATGCGTCCGGTCACGGGCATGCCGTCGATGGCGAAGGGCCAGTCTTCTTTGCCGAGCGCGGCCTCGACTTCGAGGATTTCCCACCCGAGGCTGCGTTGTTCCGCTTCGATGGCGGCCCAGCGGGTGAGGCGACGGCGCGCGGCTTCGCGCTGGATGAGGAGCGGGGTGGAGAGGCGCGGGCCGAACTGCACCGCGAACCAGCGGTCGACCTTGTCGTGAAAGGCGGCGGCGATGGCGGAGGCGTCGGTGGAGCGGCGGAGGTCTTCGTCGAGGCCGTAGGCTTCGAGAGCGGCGTGGATGGCGTTTCCGAAATCGCGGGCATCGAGCTCGGCCTTGTCGGACTCGACGGCTTCCATGCCGAGGCCGTGCTTGAGATAAAAGCGGAAGGGACAGGTGAGGTAGGTCTTGAAGCCGGTGACGCTGATCCTGGTGAAGACCTTGTGATCCGCGGGGAGCGGCTCCGGCTTCAATTGCCACGCGAGGGTGCGGGCGGGCGGGACGTAGGAGGCCTCGCTTCCGTGGAAGAGCCGCAGGGTCCGCTCGGCGAGTCCGGCATCCTGACATTGAAACAAGAGCCGCGAGGGACGCAGCGGATCGCCGGTGGCGGAAAAGCGTCCGAAGAGCAGGTCGAGCCGGCCTTGTTTCCTCCGTGTCTCGGCCAGAAGCGTCAACACGAAAGCGTCGCGGGCGAAGCGGGCATCGTTGTCGGGCACGCCGAGGAGCTGGCGCGCGGAGTCGGGCAGGAAGGCGTGCCCGACGAGTGACTCGGGCACGGCATGGTCGTTCATGCCGGTGACGAGGAGGTGCGGCGCGTCCTCCCAGGTCAGCTCGAGCCAGCCCTGCAGGTCGAGATCGTGTGGCCCGCGCTCCGGATGGACGCGGCCCTCGCCGAGGGCGGAGAGGAGCAGGTAGAAACGGTCGTCGGTCGCCGGCTTTTGCGGGAAGGCAGTCGCGGCGGCGGCGAGGTCGCTCTCAAGACCGTGGATCGCGGCGGCGACTTCGGCGAAGACGGCGGTCTCGGGATCGTGGGGAGAGAGCCGCTTCTCGGCGAAGACGGCGGAGAGGAAGGCACAGAGCTCGTCGGTGAAGTCGCCCTTGCGGAGGCGGACGAGAAAAGAGCGCGCGCCATCGAGGACGGCGGCGAGCGTGGTGGCTTTGTCAGGGCGACGGGAGAGGGCGTCGATCGCGTCGTCGAGGGTGCCGGGCAGGTGGTCGGTGGCGAGCGTGTCGGAGTCTTTGAGCAGCCAGCCGGAGCGGAGACTCTCGCGGCGCGATTCGGGCAACATCGCGCCCGCAAAGCCGGGGCAGCGGAGGAGCTGGCGGAAGGTCTCGTAGCGTTCCCTGGTGGAGAGGTCGGCCACGAGGCGCAGGAGGTGGACGATGCCCTCGCGCGCGACGGCGCGTCCGGCGGGATCGTAGGTGGCGAGCCCGCGGGCGGCAAAGCGATGCTCGAGAGTGGGTGCGAGATCGGGATCGGGCAGGCCGATCGCGGCGCAGGCGGCGGGATCGTCGTAGGGCGCGATTTTTTCGAGACAGCGATCCGCCTGTGCGATGGGATGGGCGCAGGGATGGAGGGTGCCTTCGGGATCGGAAAAAACGATCTCGCGCTCGAGCCAGGCTCCGGGCAAAGGCCGGCCGAATTCGTCGAAGGCGGCGGCTTCGCTCTCCGGCGCAGGCACGAGGAGGGTGACGGGCAGCGTGGCAGCGTGATGGGCGAGGGCGGTTGCGGTGAGCGGTCGCAGATCGGGCACGGCGGCGACGACGAGATGGCGGATGGCCTCGGGCAGGATTCCGGCGCGGGCGGCGTCGAGCGAGGCGAGCCCCGGATCACGGAAGCCACCTGCCTCGATCAGGGTGATGGCGGCGGCTTCGAGACTGGCGAGTTCCTGCCACCGGGCGATTTCGATGCCGGATTCCGCGAGCGTTTCCGCGGCGCGGGCGAAATCGAGGCCGGATTCAATGAGGAGATCGCGCACGTCGAGAAACTCTCCGGCGTGCCGGTCCGCCCAGGCGAGGTGACGCTCGACCGGCTCGACGGGAAAGAGGCGGCGGAAGGCGTTCGTAGGGAGACGCAGGAGGAGCGCGCTCCAGAGCAGTCGCGCGGTCTGGGGCGAGGCGACGGGCGGGGTCGAGGCCGTGAGGCGGGCGGGGGAAAAAAGGTAGTTCGGCGTGACGACGAGCGGAGGCAGCACCGCGGCCTCGCGGGTGGCGGCATGGCGGGCGAGGCCTTCGCGGAGGCGGCGTCCGGCCTGGCGGGTGGGCACGATGACGAGGTGATCGGAGAGGTCGAGCGAACCACCGCCTTCCCAATCACGCGACAGCCACGCGATCGTGCTCTCGAGGACGGGCTGATCCCAGCCGAGGAAGATTCTCAGGTCACGAGTCATGAGTCACGGGACGGTTTTGCCAAAACTCCTCTTCGAGCAAATCGTGACGGGCGATGAGGCGGCGGTAGAACTTCAGGGTGAGTTCTTCCTTTTCGGCCTCGGAGAGATGCCAGTCAAGGTCGCTGCGGCGGAGACGTTCGATGAGGTGGGAAAGGGCGAGGGCGACAGTGACGGAGATGTTGAAACTCTCGGTGAAGCCATACATCGGCAGTCGCAGGGTGTGGTCGGCCGAGGTGAAGACCGGATCGGTGAGGCCTTTGTGCTCGGAGCCGAACAGCAGCGCAAGGGGACGGTCGATGGGTAGTGTGTCAGGATCGTGGCCCTCGGCGACCGGCGAGGTGGCGACGAGTTGATAGCCGCGGGCGCGCAGGGTCTCGATGGCGGATCCGGGCTGGTGATAGCGATGGATCGTGAGCCATTTCGAACTGCCCATCGCGACCTGGTTGTCCGGATCGAAGGGATGACGCCGCTCAACGACGTGGACATCCTGAAGGCCGAAGCAATCGCAGGTGCGCAGGCAGGCGGCGGCGTTGTGCGGCTGGTTGAGATCCTCGAGCAACACGGTGAAATGGCGGGTCCGCTCGGCGAGAACGGCGCGGATCTTGTCGCGCTTGTTTTCGGTGAGGTGGCTCCCGAGATGGGCGATCAGCTCCTGGTCGGCGGTCATGCCCCGTCGCTTCAATTCTCCCATTTGGGGCGCTGGATGCCGATGAAGGCGGCGAAGAGACCGAGCGCCACGTGCACGAGCAGGACGGCGAAACTCAACCACATCGGCCCGAGCCAGGTGTCGGTGACCTCATCGATGTAGCGGAAGTAGCTTTTCTCCATCCCGTCCATGATCCCCGCCCAGCTCCAGTAGGCGGAGATGAAAGGCCGTGTCGCGATGCCGGCCCAGGCGGGTAGGGCGATGACGGCACCGGAGAGCGGGAGTTGGAAGCCGACGAGGTAGATGCTCAGCAGCGAGGCCTGGTCCGCGGTCTTCGCCAGTGCGGAGATGCCGAGACAGATCGCGGTCATGGCTCCGTTCACGAGCAGCAGCAGGAGAAAGTGCGCCAGCATCGACTGCGAGGGGATCTGGCAGAAGCTCTGGACGAAGACCGTCATCCAGAGCGATTGGAGCAGCACGAAGACGCTGAGAAAGGCGACCTTGCTGGCGATGTAAACGCCGGGCCGGACGCCGCCGAGTTTTTCCTTCTCCGCGATGGGCCGCTCTCCGGCGATCTCGCGGGCGGAGTTGTTCGAGCCCATCAAGGTGAGGAGGATCACCTGGAACATGACGAGACCGGAGACGATGCCACCGAGGTTGAGGTTGAAGGTCATCGACTTCGTCTCCGCTTCAAACTCAGCCTTGTTCGCCGGAAGGGTCTCGGAGAGACGCTCGAGTTGTTCCACTCCATCAAGCTCGAAGATGATCACGAGGCAGGGGAAAATCACCAGGATGGCGAGCTGCAGAAAGATCTGGCCCTTGTCGCGAAAAAAGATTTTCCATCGCCTCGCGAAGAGCGCGAGGAACTGCGCCATCGCCGATGGTGTCTTCGCCGAGACCGCGGCTCCCCCGCCGCTCGCATCGCGGATCGGGAAGGACTCGTAGTAGGCCAGTCGGTGTTTCTTCCAACTGTCGGCCCACTCCCCGGTCTTGCGCTTCGAGATGCGGAGGTAGACATCCTCGGGCTTGTCGACGGAGAAGTAATGTTCAAGCGCCCGCGGCGGACCGTGATAGACGACCCGTCCGGCATCAAGGACGAGGACGGAGTCGTAAAGGTCGAGATTCGCGAGGCTGTGGGTCACGTTGATGACGATGCGGTGCTCGTGACGGCTCAGCTCGTGCATCAGTTCGACGATCTCGTGTTCGCTCTTCGGGTCGAGGCCGCTCGTCACTTCGTCGCACAGCAGCAGGACGGGATCGGTGACCAGCTCGAGGGCGAGCGAAAGACGGCGTCGTTGTCCGCCCGAGAGCACCTTGACCTGTCGGTCGCGGATCGCGGTGAGTCCGGTCGAGCCGAGGACTTTTTCCACAAGAGCGTCAAAGGCCTGATGGTCCTCGGTGACGGCGCGCAGCCGGATCGCCGACTCGATGTTTTCCTCCACGGTCAGCGCCTCGTAGGCGATGGAAAACTGCGGCACGTAGCCGATCTCGGAGGCCTCGAAATCCTCCTCGGAAAGGTCGCGCCCTTTCCAGAAGATGTTGCCGGAGCTTTCCTGGTTGATCCCGGCGATCAGCTTGAGCAGCGTTGATTTTCCGCAACCGGAGGGTCCGACGATGGCCATGAAGTGGCCGGTGGGCACCTGCAGATCGATCCCCTCGAGGAGGTGGGCCTCTTCGCGGCCCTTTTGGATCGTGAAATGGATGTCTTTGAGTTCGAGCACCCGGAAGTTGTAGAGGACGGCGCGCAGCGGTGCAATGGCGAAGGCGGGGGATTTGCGGCCCCGGGCACTCCTAACCCTCATTCCATCGGCACCACCGCCCGCGGGGCGGGCGGCTTGGGCAGTTTCAGCTCGATGAGCCGGTTGGGTTCGATGGACTCGAGGACTTTGGTCGGCTCCTTGGACGCGGGCGGATAAAACTCGAGCTTCTCGATGCGATCGATGTCGCCGAGACCAATCGTGGTCGTTGCAGATAGTCCGAGGCGGCGTTGACGGGTCGTGGCGACCCAGTCGCGGTCGCGGGTTGACACGACGAGGCGCGATCCGTCTGGCTGGCCCGGCACATGGACCCGCAGCCATTGGCCGGTTTTGCCTTCGACCTTCAGCCAGCGGACGCTGCCATCGGCTTTGGTCAGGAGCAGATCGGGGCTGCCATCGTTGCCGAGGTCGGTCCCGGTGATCTCGTGGACCGCTCCGAGATAGGCTCCCCCGGAGGCGATCGAGATCTCGCGGAATCCCATGCCGCCCTGATTGGAAAAAAGGCGGGTCACCTCGAGCGATGGCGTGCCGATGACGAGGTCGTCAAATCCGTCGAGGTCGAGATCGACGGCCGCCGCGCCGAGCCCGTCGGCCGTTGCGGGCATACCGGAGATCTCCGTGAGGTCTTCGAATTTTCCTCCGCCGAGATTGTGGAGCAGGCGTAGGCCGCCTTTCTCCGGATCGGACGAGGCGCTGGTCAGGAGCAGGTCGGGCAGCGCGTCACCGTCGCAGTCGAGCAAGGTGAGCGAGGTGGGCACGGATCCATCGGGAAAAGCCAGCGCGGCTTCGGCTTTCACGAAGCGTGAATCGCTCCAGACGGGCGCGGGTTTGGAAACGAGCAGTTCGACGCGGCCATCGTCGCGCACGATGACGAGATCGGGAGAACCGTCGGCATCGACATCGGGCGCGGCGAGATGGGTGACTCCCCGCGGCACCCAGAGTTTCAGATCCCAGGCGATGGGTTGAAAGAGTCCGGCACTGGTCTGGTGAAAGAGCTCCATGGGCCGGTCGCGGAAACCGACGAGCAGATCGAGGAGTCCATCGCGGTCGTAGTCCCACCACACGGCGGCGGTGGTATCACCGAAGCTGAGCAGGCCGTGGGCGATGGTGTCGTCGCTGAAGCGTCCCGAGCCGTCATTCCGCAGGAGGGAATCGGGCAGGCCGCGCTCGCGGGCGAGGTAAAGATCGAGGTCGCCGTCGTTGTCGAAATCGGCGGGATGCAGGGCCGCGCCCGGCTCGATGCCCGCGAGCCCGTCGCGGGCGACGAGTCCCTCGACGGAGGCGGTGAAACGTTTGGCACCACCCGCAGCGATGATTTCAATCCCTTCGTTGCTGCCGAAATCCCCGATGACAAACGGACCCTGCAGGCCACTTGCCGACTTGGAAAGGAGGCGGATCGGCAGCGTGTCGGTCTCCGGAGCGGGATGGGCGTCCATCCGGATCGTCTTGGGGATGTCGGAGGCTGGCACGCCCAGCGCGGCGAGGGCGAGATTGAATTGCCAACGTTCGTCGCGGTCCTTGAACTGGGGTTCTCCATCACCGCGGCGTTCGGTGACGTAGGCTTTCAATCCGGCCTCGTCCGCGGGAGTAACCTCCGGCCGATAGGGCAGGGGAGCATCGGGCAGCATCGCCAACAAGGGAGGCTCGGGAGCCTTCGGTGAGGGCGGAGGCAGTTCGCCGAGGCGCTCCGCGAGGATCTCGCGCATGGTCTGACCGGCGTAGCGTTCGATGAGCCGGTGATCGGGCAGCCGCGGACGTTTTGTCGGGATCGTGTCCGTCAACTCGGGACCGCGGAAAGGCCCCCAACCGGCATTTCTCATCAAGAGCACGGCGGCACCGAGCAGAGGCAGGGCGAACGCCGCGAGGGCGATGATGATGAGCTTCCGTTTTGGCATGTTGTCAGGAGAACCGTTGCCAGCGTTTCAGCACGGCCAGTGCCCTGCCCGAGTCGATCGCTTCGCCGGCCTTGGCGAGGCCTTCGGGAAGGTCGGCGGCGAGGCCGCATATGACGAGACCGGCGGCGGCGTTCAGGCAGACGATGCCGCGACGGGGGCCCGGGATCGAGCCGTCGAGGATCCCGGTGAGGATGGCGGCGTTTTCGGCGCCATCACCGCCGCGCAGATCGGCGGTCGTGGCCGGTGAGAGGCCGAGTGAAGAGGGTTCGATGGTCGACCCAACCCTCTCAGGTCCTTCCCAGATCGTGGTGGGTCCGAGGGTGGAGATTTCGTCCATGCCTGCTCCGGACTCGGTGCGGCCGTGCACGACCCAGGCAGCGCGACGCCCGAGTTTGGGCAGGATCTCGGCGAAGACGGGGCCGATGGCGGGATCGAAGACGCCGATCAGCTGGTGCTCGGGCCGGGCGGGATTGAGGAGCGGGCCGAGCAGGTTGAAGATGCTGCGTTGCCCGGAGTCGCCGAGGATCTTGCGGGCGGGGGCGACGGCCTTGAAGGCGGGGTGGTAACGGGGGGCGAAGAGAAAGGTCGCGCCGACTTCGGCGAGGCAGCGTCCGCAATCCTCGGGATCCATCTCGATGTCGATGCCGAGCGCGGCGAGCACGTCGGCACCGCCGCTTTTCGATGTGATGCCACGGTTGCCGTGTTTCACCACCGCGACGCCGCAGGCGGCGAGCACAAAGACGGTGGTGGTGGAGATGTTGAAAAGGTCGAGCTTGTCACCGCCGGTCCCGCAGACATCGATCAGGGGGCGGCCGATGGAGTCGCGGTCGATCGCGGGGACGACGGCGCGGGCGAGGAAGGCATCGCAGAATGCGGCGATTTCGGCGGGGGTCTCACCGCGCCGGGAAAGGGCGGCGAGAAAGGCGGCTTTGGTCCCGGCATCGACCGCTTCGTCGAGCAGTGCGGAAGCCGCCTCGGTGATCCGGGCGGGTTCGAGCTCTGCGACCTGGGCGGCTTCCGTCAGTTCCTGCATGAAGGCTGGCAGTGAACACCGTTGCTTCGGGGTTGCCAACTTCCAACTTCTGCTCCAAGCTCATTTCACGCGCTCTTGTCAGGGCGCCCGCGCATGCCGAAGGGTGGATCATTCGAGAAATCACTGAAGGGCAGCCTGATCCTCGCCGACCCCAGCCTGCGCGAGCCGACTTTTTTCCGCAGTGTGCTGCTGCTGACCGAGCACAGCCGGGCCACCGGAGCCTTCGGCTACATTTTGAACCGGCCTTTCGGGAAAGGCATCGGTGAATTGCTGGGCACGGAGATTCTGCCGGGCGAGACGCGGGATCGGCTCATCGATGTGCCGGTGTTCCTGGGCGGTCCGGTCAGCACGGAACATCTCACTTTTTCAGCCTTCGGGTGGTCCGAGGAGGATGGCAGCCTGCAATACACCACCCACTTGTCGGCGCAGGAGGCGGTGATGCACCAGATGGAGGGCTTCCAGATCCGGGCTTTCGTGGGCTATTCGGGATGGTCCGAGGGACAGCTCGAGGGCGAGATGGAGCAAAAGGCCTGGATCATCCACGCCCCGGAGAAGTCCGTGATCGATCTGGGCAATACCGACCACCTCTGGAAGGACCTGCTCCGCCGCTTGAGCCCTTGGCACAAGCTGGTCGCGGACGAGCCGGACGACCTGTGGTTGAACTGAAGTTCGCCCACTTCCGGCGCTCGGTCACTTGGTGGGCTTGTGATGAAATTATGGCTGATCGTAATTTTTACGGAATTACGGGGTTGAAATTATAGTAGTTATAAATAGTGTGGGGCGGATTTTTTGGGTTTCCGAATGAGTTGGTCTCCGCTTTCCTGTGGGCTCGTGTCCACGGTCGTCCCCGAGCCGAAGAAGGGTCCGGTGGATTGGCGCGACCTGCTCGCGGGTCCGGTTCGCAGCCGCGACCTCCGCTGGGGTGGGCAACTCCTCCGCGTCGCCAGCGATCCGATCCTGGTGTGCGATGCGAGTTTGACGATCCGGCATCACAACCGCGCCTTTCTCAAAGCGGTGGGTTTTCGCTCGGGTCACTACCGGGGATCCCATCTCGCGGAGTTTTTCCCCGGGGAGGAGCGCGACGGCATCTTCGCCGTCTTCGAGTCGTGGAAGCAAGGCCACGCTGCAGGGATGCGTTTCCAGGCGAATCTGGTGACGAACCGCGGCCTGTTAAACCTTGATTTCCGCGCGGTGCGGAGCCGGGAGCGCAGCGGCGATTACGTTTATTACCTCGTGGCCCGGGATGCTGGAAAAAACCGTGGATCGAGCGCGGCCGAGAAGGACGTGGCCGAGGATCCCATCTTCCGCGGACTGCCGGTCGCGGTGTGGCGCACGGATGACCACCTGCGCATCACCCAGGTATTCGGCAGCCTCTGGCCCGAACTCGGTGTGGCGGGGGCGGATCTCGTGGGTGAGCGCTTTGGCAAACGCCACGACTCGCTGCTGCCGGAAATCCTGCGCGGCATCGATTGCAGCGACGCGATCTCGGGGATGAGCCTCAACTGCGAACTCGAGCAGCAGGGAGAACGTTTTTCAGTGACGGTCGAACCTTTCCTGAACGCGTCGGGCGGTCTGATCGGCACGATCGGAATGGTGCGCCGCAGTGTCAGCCCCTCGATGCCGGTCTCGATGGAGCGGGTGCTGCGCCCGCAGCATCACCTGCCGCCGGTAACTCCGGGCGACGAATTCGTCCGCACCCGGCGGATTGTGGGGCAGTTGCCTTGACCCGCGGTGGTGGGATCAAAGGAAGTGCCCGAGCTTGTCGCGCTTGGTGCCGAGGTAACGCTCGTTGTGCTCGTTCGGCGCGACGCGGATGGGCACCTGCTCGACGATTTCGAGCTTGTGACCGTCCAGCCCCACGACCTTGCGCGGATTGTTGGTCATGAGCCGGATTTTACGGACGCCGAGATCGTAGAGGATCTGCGCGCCCATGCCGTAGTCGCGCAGGTCGGAGCCGAAGCCGAGCCGCTCGTTGGCCTCGACGGTGTCGAGGCCCTCTTCCTGCAGCTTGTAAGCGCGGATCTTGTTGGCAAGGCCGATGCCGCGGCCTTCCTGCCGCATGTAAACGAGCACACCCGCGCCCGCCTCATCGATCTGGGCGAGGGCGGAGTGGAGCTGACTGCCGCAATCGCAGCGGCGGGAGGCGAAGACGTCTCCGGTGAGGCATTCGGAATGGACCCGCACCAGCACCGGCACATCGGGAAGGATCTCACCTTTGACCAAGGCGAGGTGGTGTTCGGTGGGATCGAGGGTGCTCGCGTAGAGCGAGAGGGTGAACTCGCCGTAGTCGGTCGGCATCTGGATGCGCTCGATGCATTCGACGAGGCGCTCCTGACTGCGACGGTATTCGATGAGCGATTCGATGGTGCCGACGCGGAGATCGTGCCGCTTCGCGAACTCGAGCAGTTGCGGCAGACGGGCCATGGTGCCGTCTTCGTTGAGGATTTCGCAGATGACTCCGGCGGGTTCCAGCCCGGCGAGGCGGGCGAGATCGACCGCGGCCTCAGTGTGGCCGGCCCGGCGCAGAACTCCGCCCCGCTTGGCCTGGAGGGGCAGGATGTGGCCCGGGCGGACGAGATCGGCGGGCTCGGAGAGGGGATTCGCGAGGATCTGGACGGTGCGGGCGCGATCGGCGGCACTGATGCCAGTACTGATGCCATGCGCGGCATCGACCGCGACGGTGAAATTCGTACCGTGGGATTCGGTATTGCGGCGGACCATCAGGGGCAGACCGAGGCGTTCGGCGGCCTCTTCGGTGATCGGCGCGCAGATCAGACCACGGCCATGCATGGCCATGAAGTTGACCGATTCCGCCGTCACCTTGGCGGCGGCGCAGACGAGGTCGCCCTCGTTTTCGCGGTCTTCGTCATCGACGATGATGACGAGCCGCCCAAGGCGGACATCGGCGATGAGGTCTTCGACAGGGCTGAAAGGTGTCATGGGGAAGGAGTTTGAGAGTATTCAGTGTCCAGTATGTCAGAACTCATCGGTCAGGCGGGATACTCGTCATGCGGGTCGAACTTGGGGACGGGGACGTTGAGGATCTTCAAGGATTCGCCGACGGCACGGTGGCGGCAGCCGGGTTTGATGAGCACGGCGGTGCCGGGCGAGAGGGGATGGATTTCGCCATCGAGCTCGATCCGGCCCTCGCCCTCGAGGACGTAGTAGAGCTCGGTCATGTGGCGGTGGTAATGCAACTCGCTGTCGTGCTTGATCTCGACCACATGCATCGAGGCGACGGTGTTCTCCTCGTTCATGAAGGCCCGCCGGGAGTTTCCGCAGGGACAGGGCGTCGCCGGGATCTCGGGAAAGCGGGCGATCTGAAATTTTTCTCCGATCACTTCGGTTGGCATGCCATACTCTACGTCCCGGTTGGGTGTTTTGGAAAGGAGCATTGCAGGCGTCACGACGCCGAGCCGGGAAACAAACCCTCCCGATGAAACTCCCCCAGCTCCGTTTTTTTCTGACTCTTTTTGCGTTCATTGCGTCGTGGTCTCCGGCTCAGGAAGCGAAACCGGCCGCGGCCGAGGCGCCCATCGTGATCGAGGCGGCGAAAGCCAAACCGAAGGACGAAGCCGATCCGAAACCGCCGATGATCCAACGCGCCTTGTCGCCCGAGGAGCAGAAGCAACTCCTCGACCAGATCCTCCAGATCCGGGCCAGGCAGCAGGCCGAGGGGCTCGGCGGTGGCAGTGTCAAGGTGAACGGGGCCTGGAACTACACCGGCTACAGCACGATCGCCCCCGATCCGGCGGCGGCGATCGAGGCGCGGCTGGTCGCCGTCGATGTGACGATCGCCGGACACACCCCCTTCTTTGACATCGACGACATCGAAATCGTCGACGGCGCCACCATGGTAAGCTACGGGAGCGATCCCGATGCCGAGCCGCTCACCAGCGCGGGCGGGCTCTTGACCGGCGGGGGATCGCTGCCCGAGGCACCGGCGGCGACGCGCTGGCTGCTGATCTACGCCTTCCCGAAGGAGACGGCGACTTTCCACCTTTATTATTGGGGCAAAGCACTCACCCTGAAGCCCGTCGAGATCGGTGCTGCCGGACTCTCGCTGCCCTATCCTCCCGCGCGGTGAGTGGTTTTGTCAGGATCAACGGGCTTTCAGTCCGCTGACCTTGTCGGTGGTGGGCAGATAACGGTAGTAGACCTCCAGCATCAGCACCGCCCACGCCGTGTTCATGATTTGGTGATCCTTGCGCGCCCCGTTCGGGGTCAGCCAGGATCCGTCCTCGTTCTGGGCGTCGAGCAGTTTCGGTTGGAAGGCTTTGTTGTAGTTCTCCCACTCCGTGCCCTCGTGCAGGAAGAAAGCCTGGGTGTTGTAGTAGGGAGCGTAAAAGGCGTGACCGCCGTCGCTGACCGAGGGATTTTTGTAGGCTGTGGCCAGATAGGCGATGCCTTTTTTGTAGACGGCGGTGTCCCTCTGGTTCCAGATCTGCAGGGCCAGCACCGCGGCGCCGGTCAAGGTCGGCTTGCCCCGGGCGTCCTCCGGACCGTATTTGAAGGCACCCTCCGAATCCTGGATCCGGGGCAGGTAATCTTTCATCGCATCGTCGAGGGCGCGGTCGACCCCGGCGAAGTTCTTCCCGGTGTTGTAAGCCGCCTTCAGCGCCTGGATCTGCCACCCCGACACCGACATGTCTTCCTTTCCGGCCCCTTTGAAGCCATAGGGCCAACCCCCGGTTTTCGTCTGCGAATCGACCACGAGACCGACGGATTTCCGCAACACCGACTCGAGTCGCGGGATTTCCTTGCCGCTCTCCTTCGTCATCGTGAAGAGTTCGCAGAGGGCGTAGGTGGCGATGGCGTGTTCGTAGGACTCGTGGTTCCCGCCCTTGCCGTTGGTCATCTTGCCATCGTTCTTCAACGCCAGTTCCATCAGGTATTGCGCGGCGCGAACGACCGCGTCGCCGAATTTGGGGGATTCCGGCGTCTCGCAGTGGCCGAGGTAGGCCAACAGCGCCAAACCGGTCATGCCCGAAGTGTACTCCTCGCCGAAAGATCCGTCGGCATTCTGCTTGGTGGCGAGAAACTTGAGGCCTTCGCGCACGGCTTTCTCCGCACGCTCTTCACCGCCACTCTCCCGGAGGCGTTTCATCCGTTGCGACATCGAGCAGCGCGACTGCATCGAGGCCGGGATTGCCTTCATGTTCGAGACATCGCCGAAGCCGCTCATCGACATGCCGAAACCCGCATCGCCGGCGGACATCGCAACCATGGAGAGGTCGGTGGTCGTGGTGGCCTCGGGTAGGGCAAAATTCGAGATCGCGGTGCTGGAGATCACCGGGGTCGCGGCGGCCGCCGAGGCCTGGGTCGTGGCGCTGGTCTTCTGCATGACCTGGTTTTCGATCTCCGCTTCCTGGTTGACCGGCACGGCGGACACCGAGATCTGAGGCGGAGGCGGGGGAGGGGTGACGGTGTACCAGAGGCCGAGGAGAATGACGAGAACGACGTGGATCAAAACCGCGGCCAGCACCGCGCTCAGCTTCTCTTTGGTTGCCGGCGGCTTTTCCACCCCCTGGACCTGTTCGCCCTCGGCGACGATGAAATAACGCTCCCCGGTTCCCTCTCCGTCGGCCACCATTTCGGCTTCCAGAGGCACCGAACCGGTCTCGAAGGGTGCCTCCTGCGGATTGGAAAGATCGACCTCGACCCCATCCTCGGCGGGTGGTCGCAGGCTGCGGGGAGTCACGGGATTGGAGCCGGTGTCAGCGCCAGGGCGCTCATCGGACGGAGAATCGGGGGGATTCATTCGGGGTGGGACGGGGATTCGTATAGCGAAAACGCCTCTTTGGACTCAAGCGGAATTTTCTCGGACCCTATTCTTCACGCTCCACCGTTTGATCCGGAGCTTCCCGGATTTCGGCGGGGCCCCCTGCGCCAGCGCCGCATCCGGGCGAGGAAAAGGAGGCGGCTCCGACGGGTCGCGAGGATCTCGAAGAGTTTGACCGCCAACCAGATCGCGAGGGCGAGGCCGATCAGCGTGGGGATGAAGTAGCTCTCGTAGAGCTTCATCCAGCGGATGATCCGGTCCCCCAGATGATAGGAGAGCGAGACGAGCAACAGGGTCGAAACCCCGCCGGCGATCGCCTTGTAGAGCATGAACTTCCAGAAGGGGAAGTTCAGCACCCCGGCGGCCGCGTAGATCGGCACGCGCGAGCCGGGGACGAGCCGGGAGGAGAAGATGAGCTTTGCTCCGTGGGTTTGGAAAAGCTCCTCGGCCTGGAGGATCTGACTCTCACGCATGAACCAGCGGAAGGGACGTTTTCGCAGCAGGTCGATGCCTCCCCATGCCCCGAGCAGGTAATAGGGAACATCCATGAAAACGATGCCGATGAAGCAAGCCAATAGTCCCATTGAGAGCGAGAGAACACCCTCGCTGCAGAGCAGGCCGACCGCGATGCAGACGAGGTCCTCGCTGATCAGGGTCGCCAGCGCGATCGCCGTCATCTTGTGCCAAAGCGGCAGGTGCTCGATCTGTTCAAGATAGACCCGCGGATCACCATCGCCCGCGCAGCCCGTCAGGAAGAGCGGGGCGAGGATCAGGAGCAGGCCGGGGAGAGAAAGGCGACGCTTCATTCTCTCTCATCGGCCGGAGCGGAGCGCTGATAGACTTCGTAGCGCGCATCGGGGACGCCGACCCCGCCTGGCCAATCTTCCGCATGGGTCAGTGTCCACTCGCCCGAGTCCTCGAACTCGGGAAAACGCACCGGGTCCGTAACCCGGGAGCTGAGATCGATCCGGGTCAGCAGGATCTGGTCGGCCAGGGTCAGGGTGGCCTCAAAGACCTTGCCCCCGCCGATCACCACCAGCTCGTCCACGCCGGCCGCGAGGGCGAGGGCGCAGGCTTCGCCGGGCGAGGAGACCACGCGGTGCGAGGGTTCAAAGGGGTGGAGCGAAGTATTACGGGTCAGCACCAGGGGCACCCGGTCGCCGAACCAGCCTTCCATCTCGGAATAGGTGGCGCGGCCGACCAGCAGCCAGCGACCTGCCGTGCGGGCACGGAAATGCTCGCGGTCACGGGGCAGATCCCAGGGGATCTTTCCTGCCGCCGAACCGATCACCCGGTCCCGGTCCATCGCAGCGAGCAGCGATACGAGCATCCGACAAAATAGACCAAAGAGGGTCGAATGCTAGGGTTAAGAGGGTTCGGTCGACGGTTCGCTCCGCGGTCGTCGCATAATCCGCTTGCCGCAGGCGCCCTCCGTGTGCGATGAAGCGCACGATGATGGACGCCCAGCCCCGCAACGAAGCAGCCCTCCGGTCGGTCAACGAGATCCTTTCCCGGGCGCGCGCCGAGGTCGCAAAGGTCATCATCGGACAGCAGCGTGTCGTCGATCATTGCCTGATCGCCATTTTCACAGGCAACCACATCCTGATCGAGGGGGTGCCGGGCGTGGCGAAAACCCTCCTCGTCCGCACGCTCGCGAAGGTGCTCGGCAGTGACTTTTCGCGGATCCAGTTCACCCCGGACCTGATGCCCTCGGACATCACTGGAACGAACGTCTTCAATTTGCAGGAGTCGGCCTTCCACCTCGTCAAAGGGCCCGTTTTCACCTCCTTCCTCCTCGCCGACGAGATCAACCGCGCTCCGGCCAAAACCCAATCGGCCCTGCTCCAGGCGATGCAGGAGCGGCTCGTCACGATCGACGGCGTCACCCACGCACTGCCCGGTAGTTTTACCGTCTTCGCCACGCAGAATCCCATCGAATACGAGGGCACTTACCCGCTGCCCGAGGCGCAGAAGGACCGCTTTCTTCTCCGGGTCGAGATGGACTATCCGTCCGCCGAGGAGGAGCTGGCGCTCGCGCATGCCTCCCTCGGACGGGAAACTCCCGAACGCATCCTCGAAAGCGGAGCGGTGGAGACGGTGCTCGCCGAGTCGGAAATCGTGAAAATGCAGGAGGCGCTCGGTGCCATCACGATGAAGGAGGAACTCGTCGCCTACGCCGTCGAGATCGTGCGCCGCTCGCGTGAGATGGACAGCGTGCAGGTCGGGGCCGGACCCCGCGCGACACGGGCCTTGCTCCTCGCGAGCCGGGCGCTCGCCGCCATCGAAGGCCGCGACTATGTGACCCCCGACGACATCCGCGCCATGGTGCAGCCAGTGCTCTCGCACCGTCTCGTCCTGATGCCGGAGTACGAGATCGAGGGCGTCACCATCAACGAAGCGATTTCAAAACTTCTCGAAGCGGTCGCCGTGCCCCGCTGACTTTTCCCCGGAAACGCTGATGAGCACCGTGCCGAACCGCCCCTTGCTCTGGGTCGCCCTCGGCCTCGTCACCCCTGCGACGACCGCGATGGTTTTTTTGCAGGGTGGGGGACCAATCGCCGCCCTGGCTTTTTTGCTGGTGGTCGCGCTGATCGCCGTGGTCGATTGGCTCCGCTCGCGCGAGATCCTCGCTCCGCTCGGCATCGAGCTGCCGGCGCTGCTTCGTTGCACCAAGGGGCGCGAACTCGTCGTGCCGCTCACTCTGGCCAATCGCGGCCCGGAGTGGGGGCCTTTGCGTTATGGAATCTCCCTGCCGGTCGACTTCAGGGCCGAGGGTGGCATCGTGGCCCGGCTCGACCGGATCGGCGAGGGACGGCAGACGACCCTTGCTTATCCCATCACCCCGCTGCGCCGCGGCCGCTTTTTTATCGGACCGGTGCACCTCGAGACCGTTTCGATCTGGAAACTCTGGCTGGTGCGGCGTCGCATCGATGTCGAGAGCGAGGTGCGCGTTTATCCCGATCTGCGGGCCGAGCGCCGGAGGCTCTCCAGCGTCTTCCTGATGCGTGGGAACGATGGCAGCCACATGGTCAGGCAGGTCGGGAAAGGGCGCGACTTCGAACAGCTCCGCGATTATCAACCCGGCGACGACTACATCGATGTCGATTGGAAGGCCACCGCACGGCGTCGCAATCCGGTCACCCGCACCTACCAGATCGAGCGCACCCAGGAGATTTACGTCGTCGTCGATCATTCGCGGCTGAGCGCCCGCGAGATCCGCGTGCCCGTCGCTCAGGCTACCGACGGTGATTGGCTTTACCGGGAGGATTCGGCGGGCGGGGATAGTGTCGTCACCACGCAGCTCGAAAAGTTTCTCCATTGCTCGCTGATCCTCGCCTCAGTCGCCGAGCGCCAGGGCGATCTCTTTGGCTTCATCAGCTTTGCCGACAAGGAGGACCGCTTCATCCGCGCGAAAAACGGCAAGGGGCACTACAACCTTGTCCGCGACGCCCTCTACACGCTCGAGCCGAAACCGGTCGCCCCCGACTTCGAGCAGCTCATGATCGCGCTGCGCCGTCGCCTCACCCGGCGCGCCCTGATCGTGATGCTGATCGACCTGAGCGATCCGCTCACCGCCGAGCAGTTTTACCAGGCTCTTCCCATCATCAACCGACAGCATCTGGTACTCGTGAACATGGTGCGGCCCGAGGCGGCGCACCCACTCTTCAACGCCAAACACATTCCCGAGACCACTCCGGCGATCTACGAGCAGCTCGCCGGGCACTTTCAATGGCAGGAACTGCGCGAGACCGCCAACCGGCTGCGACATCTCGGCGTCGAGCTCGGTATGCCGGAGCACGCGGACCTCTGCACCGAGGCGGTGAGCCAGTATCTCACGATCAAGAAGCGCCAGTTGATTTGAGATGAAACCCGAACTCGTCAAAATCGTCCTCTGCGCCGCGGACATGGACCGGGCGGTGGATTTCTACCGCGAAGCCCTCGGCTTCGAGGAATCGTTCCGTTCCGAGCATTGGTCCGAACTCCGCCACGGCGATGCGATCATCGGGCTCCACGGGGGTGGAGACGGCTCCCGCCGTGAGACCGGGCTCTCGATCCAATACACTGACGTGGCTGAAGCCTGGCACCGGGCCCTTGTCGGCGGAGCCACGGGCCTCCAGGAGCCGGAACAGCGCGAAGGAGAGCCGATCATCCTCGCCTTTCTCGCCGATCCGGAAGGCAACGAGATCATGATGACCCAGTGGGTGGGATGAGCCGGGCCGGCCTGCCATTTGGGAAAAAATGGTGAACGGGATCGAGTTGGATATGGACCATCCTTGGTTGCAAATCCCGATCGAGGATTATGAAGGGCACATGGCGCTCCCCGAGGTGGGTCAGGCGACGCTCTTGCGGGCACTGATGCTCGAAACGCTGCGAGCGACGAGCGCGACATCACTGGCTGTGCTCGGGGTGGCCGGAGGAAATGGCCTTGAATCGATTGATCCGGCAAGGATCTCCCGGCTGGTGGCGCTCGATTTCAATCCCGACTACCTTGCACTCTGTGTCCGGAGGTTCGGGAACCGTTTTCCGGGGCTCGAGCCGGTCCTTCACGATCTATCCACCGGCCCTCCTCCGAACGCCCCGGTGGATTGCGTTTTCGCAGGTCTCCTTTTGGAGTATCTCAGCGTCGAACGGTTTTGCGAAATGATCCCGGGACTGCTGAACCCGGGCGGCCATCTTGGCATCGTCATTCAACTGCCTTCCCTGCTGCTGCCCGGGGTCAGTGAGACGCCATTCACGAGCCTCGGCCGGCTGGCCGGGGTGTTTCACTTCGTTGATCCCGCGGCTTTGAGGCAAGGGTTGGAAAGGGAGGGGTTCGCAATGCTACGGGAAATGCGGCATGACCTGCCCGGCGGGAAGTCCTTCGTTCATTTCCTGCTTCAACTCCGTCGTTCCTGAGACCGCGGCGACTCAGGAGCGCCCCGGAGATTTTTCGGCTAGTCCTTCGACGCGCCCCATTGTAGACTCCGGCTTAACTCCCTGATGAAAAATCGCGCGCTCCTTCCGATTCTTTTCGCTGTCGCCGCTATCGCCCTACCAGCCGATCTCGGTGCCGCCGATCTGACCACGGCCCAATTCCGGAAATTCAAAGGTCGCTACCGGGGCGAAGTCTCAGGAATCGCGGGAAACACCACGCTCAGTTCCCATGCGGTGAGGTTCAATACCCAGATCCTGGTGACGACGAAGAATGCGGAAGTCCTCGTGCCGCTGATCTCGGACCTGCACGCGAACCCGACCCACCGCATCATCTGGCGGAAGCCCACCGGCACGACCCGTCGGGCCAAACGCATCGGCGTCTACACCGGCACCTACAACAACGGTCTCGTCTCCGGTACGGTCTCGGGGATGCGCATCCTCAATTTTTCCGATCGTGGCTCGGGCTCGGCCAACCGTTACACCGTCCGCATGACGGATACCCTGCGCGAGGATGCCTATTCGGGGCAGGACATCAGCGGATTGCTGAAGCGGTGATAAGCGGCGGATCAAGCGGCGTTGGCCCTGCGTTTCAGCATGCCGATCAGCCCGCGGGCCTTGGCCCGACCTTCGCGGCTCAGGCTGAGATTCTTGTCATCGGCGATCAGGTAGGACCGCGTCGTCAACCCCGCGATGGCCGAGGTGATATGGGCGATTCTGGGCCGGCCGCATTCTTCAATCAGATCGTTGATGGCGCGGCTTGAGAAACTGTCCTGCTGGTAGGCGTCGCTCAGGATCAGCGCGGCGAGCAGGGACTGGTCGGCCAAAGTCAGCTCGTGTAGGTCCGGGCGCTCCAGGATCAGGCGGGCCTCGTCGGCGAGTCCGAGCCCCTCCTCGCCCCGGATCGCGGTCTCTCCCTGGTCGGTCGAGATCTCCCCCTCGTTCCGCATCATGATCGCCGTGTTCACCGACATCCGGATGCCAATCAGCTGGGCGAGCGACAGATGCGCCAACTGCTTCACAAAGGCGTTTTCGTCGAAGGTTTCCATGAGTGTCTCAAGGTTTCTCAGAAAAATTTAAAGTAGAACTCAAATTCTTCTTGAACTTTTCGATTCATCGTGAGAGATGGGAGATAAGTCCGAGGCAAAATTGAGGTTGGTCTCAAATTTAAAACTCGGGAGGAGTTTTGCACAAAATAATAGAAAACGCGAGTTGAAATTGAGGCCATGCCATGAAGGAGATTGAAACCGTCACCGTGGGAAGTCTGGAAACCCTGTTTGAGGAAATGCTGCCGACCTTGGGTTTCCTGCGATCGCCGGTTTACCGCGGCCAGGCCTGTGCGGACTGGTCCATCCTGCCCTCGCTCTTCCGGGTCGAGGTGGCCCGCACCGAGCACCAGGCTTGGTCCGAGGTGGAGGCGGCCTTTATGCTCCAATGGAAACACGAAGCGGCCGCTTATTTGAAAAAGCTCCCCAAAACCGAACTGGAGTGGATGTCGCTCGCCGCCCGCCATGGCTTGCCGACCCGTCTGACGAGTTGGAGCGAAAACATCCTCGTGGCGCTCTACCACGCCACGGACCCGGCCCATGCCTCGGTCGACGGCGTGATCTGGCGCATTCTGCCGGGTGATCCGACCTTCATGATCGGACACGATTACGAGCAACTCCCCGACGCGCCGCGGCTTTATCGGCCCATGCGCCCCGACGAGGCGATGCGGAATCAACGCACCTGTTTCCTCTCCCACCCGCTGCCGACCGAAGATGCGGCTCCCGAGACCTTCGAGGAGTGTTATGAACTGGGCAACGACCGCATCGTCCTGACGAAGCTGCTCATCCCCGCGGATGCCAAGGAGTACCTCCGCCGCCGCATCGCCACGATGGGAGTCGATCACCGGGCCATGAGTCCGGGCCTCAATGGTCTCAGCCGCGACCTGCAGGACCGGATTTACTGCCACACCGACGCCTACGAGTGGATCTATCCGCAGTGAGGTAGGGAAAAGCGCGTGATTCCGCGATTGCCGGACGGTGAATTTTCCGACAAGCTCGCACCGCTTGTCCTTTCACCGCCTTTTTTCCATGGCTGCCTCACGCTCCGCTGTTCCGCTCCTCAGTGTCATGATGTTCCTCCAGTTCTTCGTCTGGGGGAGCTGGTTTTCCACCATCAATGTCGCCCTCGCTTCGGCGGGACTTGGAGACTTCGTTGGCAACGCCTACGCCGCCGTCCCGCTCGGGGCCATTTTCGCCCCACTTTTCCTCGGGCTCATCGCTGACCGTTTTTTCCCATCCCAGCGAATCATGGGGGTGCTGTTCCTTCTGGGCGGACTCCTCATCTATCTGGCCGGAAACGCCGCCGAGGCCGGCAAGGGTGCCACCATGTCGAAGCTCTTCCTCGCCCACATGCTCTGCTACATGCCGACGCTCGGGCTCGGCAACACCATCGCCTTCACCCACCTGAAGCGGCTCGATTTCCCCAAGATCCGCGTTTGGGGCACGATCGGCTGGATCGCCGCCGGCCTCCTCGTCGGGGCGATCGGCTGGAGCGCCAATCTCGGCATCATGAAACTCGCCGCCTACGCCTCCTTCGCCCTCGGGATGTTCGCCTTTGCCCTGCCGCACACACCGGCTCCGGCCAAGGGGCAGAAGATCGACCTGCGCGCCCTCCTCATGCTTGACGCGCTCAAGCTTCTCGCCAAACCCTCCTTCCTCGTTTTCATCGTTTGTTCCGGACTCATCTGCATCCCGCTCGCCTACTACTTCGGGATGACGGGTCCCTTCCTCGCCAACGCGGGATTCGAGCAGCCCGCCTCGACCATGACGATCGGCCAGATGTCCGAGATCGTCTTCATGCTCCTGATCCCCTTCTTCTTCCGCCGCCTCGGGGTGAAATGGATGATCATCACCGGCATGCTCGCCTGGTTTGTCCGCTATCTCCTCTTTGCCTTCGGAGCACCCGACCAGGCCGCCTGGATGCTCTTCCTCGGCATCGCCCTGCACGGAATCTGCTATGATTTCTTCTTCGTGACGGGTTTCATGTACACCGACCACGTCGCGCCGAAGGAAGTCCGCGGACAGGCCCAGAGCCTCCTCGTCTTCGTGACCCAGGGCGTCGGCATGTGGATCGGATACGCCATCGTTTTCGGCAAACCCTGGCTCGGCCTGGAAGGCACCGCGACAAAGCTGACCTCCACCGGAAAACTCGGCGAAGCCATCACCGCCGCGCGCGGGGAGGAAACTCTGGGCTTCTTCGAGAAGTTCGGGAAAATGTTCACCGTGAAAATGCCCGAAGGGATCGATCCCCAACTGCTCTCCGACGCGATGAACCAGTGGAAGACCTTCTGGACCTTCCCTGCGATCATGGCTCTTGTCATCGCCGCGATCTTCTTCCTTTCCTTCTGGGACCGGTCGCGTGTCACCGAGGAAAGCTAAGCGCTAAATGCTTTCCCCCATGTGGCGCGTCGCCGGCATCAACTTCGACCATTTCCACATGGGAGACCTGCTCCGGCGGGTCCACGAGCATCCGGGTGCCGAAATCGTCGCCATCTGCGACGAGCAACCCTCGCGCATGGCGGATTCGATCCGGAACTTCTCGATCGCACCCGACAGGGTTTATTCCGAGATCGAACCCTGTTTGGTCGAGACCCGGCCCGATCTCGTCATCCTTTGTCCCGCCGCCGCCCGCCACGCCGAATGGGTCGGGAAAGTCGCGCCATTCGGATCCGCCATCCTCATCGAGAAACCCTTCGCCGCTTCCCTCGCTGAGGCCGACTGCATGATCGCCGCGATGGCGAAGACCGGAAAACCGCTCGCGATCAACTGGCCCCTCGCGTGGTATGCGTCGCATCTCAAATGCCACGAGCTCTGTCGTTCCGGTGTCATCGGCGATGTCCTCGAAGTCCACTATCATGATGGCAACCGTGGCCCGCTCTGGCATGGCGCCGACAAGATTGAACGCGAACCCTCCGATGCCGACAAGGCCTCGAGCTGGTTTTACCGCGAGTCCGAGGGCGGCGGCAGCCTGCAGGATTATCTCGGCTACGGCACCACCCTCGCGACCTGGTTCAACGGCGGGCAACGCCCCCTCAAAGTGATGGCGATGTGGGACCGGCGTGATGGCGGGGCACTCGAAGTCGACGAGCACAGCGTCACCGTGGTGCGATATGCGACCGGCCTTTCCAAGTTCGAGACGCGATGGGGCACGCTCTCCGATCCCTGGACCGAGCAACCGGAGCCCCGCTGCGGCTTCGTCGTGCGGGGAAGCGCGGGCACCATCGTGAGCTGGGACTACGATGATCATATCACGCTGCGGACCCGATCGAATCCCCGGGGAGAAATCATCGCCGCACCGAAGCCGTCTTTCCCGAACGACAATCCCGTGGCCTACGTCCTCGATTGCCTCGAGCACGATCGCCCGATCGAAGGTCCGCTCAGCGTCGCCATCTCCCGCATCGGCCAGGAGATCGTCGACGCCGCGGTGGAGAGTGCAAGGACGGGGCGGGCGGTGGGTGTGTGAGGGTCAACTCACAAGGTTCAAAAACACCACCTCCGGCGAGCAAAAGGCGCGGGCGGGAATGTCGAGCGTGCCGATGCCGCGGGTGACGAAGAGCGAGGAGTCGCCCTTGCGGTAGTGGCCATAAGGATAACTCCGTCCGTATTTGGGCAGCAAGAGGGGTCCGTAGATCGGCGCGCAGATTTGGCCGCCATGGGTGTGGCCGGAGACCTGCAAGGCGATGCGCGGATCCTCGTGGAAATCGAAGGTGTCCGGCTCGTGCCAGAGCATCAGAACGGGCTGCCGGTCCGGCACGCGATCGAAGACCGAGCCGAGATCGGGTTTGCCGCCCCAAAAGCTGTCCATACCGACGACGACGAAATCACCGAAATCCTCGATCTCGTCGCAGAGCAGGCGGATGCCCGAGCTGCGCAGGGTCTCCTGTAGGATCGGATCGGGATGCCAACGGTCGTGGTTGCCGAGCACCGCGAAGACTCCGCGGCCGGCCCGGAGGTTTTTCAGTTCCTCGCAGAGGGGCACGATGGCCGTGGCATTGTCGGAGATGTAGTCGCCGGCGAGAAACACGAAATCCACGCCCTCGGCGTTGATCGCCTCGACAGCTCGCCGGATCAGGCCTTGTTCACCGAAGTCGTCGTGGTGGAAGTCGGCCATCAGGGCGATGCGCAGTCCGGCGAGGGCGACGTTTTGCGGCGCCAAGGGGATGTCGACGCGGGTCAGGGCGAGGTTGCGTTTTTCAAAGCCCCATCCATAGCCCGTGCCGGCGGCGAGGGGTCCGTAGAAGAGAGTGCGGGCGAGCCATCGGCGGCGGGTGATTTTCATGGGAGAGATTCGCGCCGCTTTGTGAATCTCCGATGAAACAGTGATGCCAACTTCGTGAAATCGGGATCACTTCGATTCCACGACGATCCCGGTACGATCACAGAGCTCGCGCATGCGTTCGATCCCGATTTTGGCTGTCTCCATGGGATCCTTTGCCCACCACTCCGCGTTGAACAGCTCGAGGCTCAGCCAGCGGTCGTAGCCGATTGCCTTGAGGATGCTCATCTCCTCGTCGAGGTCGATGACCCCGTCTCCGATCATGACGCGGTCGGGATCTTTCTGCGATCCGCTGGGGATGCCGGGCGCGGCGTCGTCGATGTGATAGTGGGCGATGCGCTCGAGCGGCAGGGCGCGGAGATCGGCGGCGGTGGTGCGGTTGTTCCAATTGTGAAAGGCATCGACGATCAGGCATGCATCGGGTGCGCCGCATTCATCGAGCACCGCGACGGTATCGGCGACCTGGTTGAGGCTGGCAAAAAAGCTAATGTATTCGAGCACGGCCCGGACTCCGGTTTCGCGTCCGATCTGGAGCAGGTCGGCGTAACCTTTCGCCAAGCCGTCGATGCCTGGGCGCTCCATCGGCGGGGTGCAGACCATCAGCGGCGCGCCGACCCGCGCGGCGAGTTCGAAACGGCGGCGGGCCTCGTCCATGGCGAGCTTGTATTCCCAGCCGGAGGTCTCGCCCCAGTTGCGAACGGCGATGAAACAGGGCACGACGAGCCCGTGGTCGGCGAGGGCCTTTTCCACCTCGGAGATCTCACCGCCGCGTCCGACATGCTCGTAAAGTTCCACCGCCCAGAGTTCGATGCCGTGGTATCCCGCTTTGCCGGCGACGCGGATTTTTTCCAGGAGCGGGGTCGGTTTGATGGTCGAGGCGTTGAGGGAGAGTCGCATTGTGAGCCGGGTTTGGAGCCGTTTTCATAAACCTTCGCCGACCTGGAGGGAAGCGAAATGAGGGGCCGCTCACTTCCGGCCACGCTGCCACTCGATGAATTTTTCCACCGCATCATCGAGCGAGACGCTGGGCGGGCCGAGCGCGGCCAGCGACTTGCGGGTATCGAAAGTTTTCGACCAGGCCAGGACGCCGACGCCGTAGCGGGTCAGGGCGGGCTCGCGCCAAGGCAGGAAGACGCTGTGGAGGCTCTCAAGCAGGCTGGCGAAACGCAGGGCCCGGTCCAGCGGCACGGTGCGGGTGACGGGGGGCAATCCAAGTCGCTCGAAGATCGCAGCGATGAAGGTTTCGATCTCGACAGGCGTCCCGCCGGTGAGGTTGAAGTCACCGGTCACCTCCGGATCGAGCGCCGCGCGGAGCAGGTAATCCGAGAGCGAGTCGATGTCGATGAGATCGCCGATCGCCGGCGGGCCGGGGCGTTCGATCCGGATCATGCGGCCCCCGCGGGCGGCGCGGAGGATGCGGGGGAAGAGCACGGTGTCGCCGGCGCCGAAGACGGCCCGCGGGCGCAGGATGCACCAATCTCGCGAATAGCCGCGCACGAGTTGCTCGGCGGCGGCTTTGGTCTCGGCGTAGGTGTTGATGAAGTCGGGCCCGATCGGTGAATCCTCCGTCAGATCGAACTGGTCGCCTTCGCGGTAGAACACCGAGCTGGAGGACACGTGCACGAGCTTCTGAACCTCGCGCGCTTCGCAGAAATCGAGAACATGTCGGGTGGCGAGCACGTTCTGAAGCTCGAACTCGCGTCTCGTGCCCCAGGGTGAAGAACGCGCCGCGGCATGAATGACGATGTCCGGCGTCCAGTCGATCGCGAGTGGTCGGGTCAGGTCGGCTTGAAAGTAACCCGGCAGATCGCAGGGGCGACGGGAGAGACCGCGGATCTCAAGATCGTCCCGACCGGCGTGACGTCGGCAAAAGGACCCGCCGACGAAACCCGAGGCACCGGTGATGAGGATGCGGGTCTTCATGCCGGTCGTTCGAGGCAGCGGATCCGCTTTTCCTTTTCGCCCGGGTGTTGATCGGTCCAGGGGAGGAAGACCAGCTCGGGTGGAGTCAGGTTCAGGCCGCGGAGCAGATTTTCGATCGCTTCGCTCACCGCGGGCTCCGATCCGCCGAGCTGTCGCAGTTCCCAGCGTTGGCCGTGTTGCTCGATGCGGTAGCGCTGCGGGGGATTCTCGCAGGCGTAGAGAGCGCGCCGCAGCACATCGGGGAACACCGGCGAAAGATTGCCCCCCGCATCCGCAAGCCAGAGCACCTCTTCGGCGCGGCCTTCGATGCGGCGAAGGCGCGTCGTTTTCCGCCCGCAGGGGCAATCGCCGGGCTCGATCGTGAGGAGGTCGTCGAGTCGATAGCGGATGAACCATTGGGTCGTGCGCGAGAAATCGGTGATGAGGGGATGGAATCGTTCCCGCGCCTCATCGATCCAGAGCGGCTCGATGTGGAGCGACTCCTCGTTGAGGTGGAGGGATCCCGCCTCGCATTGCGACCCGAGAAAACCCTCGGTGGCCTGGTAGATCTCGCGGACACGCACGCCGAAATGGGTTTCGATCGCGGCACGATCCCGAACATCGAGCACCTCCGCCACCGAGAGCACCTGACGCGGTCGCACCGGCACCTCCGCTCTTGCCATCGCCGCCAGCACTGTCGCCGGAGCGACGAGCAGATCGGGTGGACGGGCGCAAAGCTCGTCCATCAGTTCGGAAAAGGGACGCAGCAGATCGTAGTAATCGAAGCGCAACCTCCGGCTCGCCAGGGTGGTGTAGAGACGGCTGCTGGCCCGCAGGAAAAAGGCGAGGCGCAGCGGCGGGGCGAAGGGATTGAGCAATTGCCGGAGCGAGGCACTCTCTAGCATGTTGCCGAACATCTGCCCGGCCCAGCGGCAGCGTTCCTCGCGGCTGACGAGGAAGACATGGCGCGAACCCGAGGTGCCCGATGACAGACCGACGGTGATGCCGCCGGGCAGTTCGGCGGAAAAGTCGCGCTCGCGCTCGGCCCGCAGGGCCAGGTCGGTGGCGGCTTCCAAGGTGATGCCGCGGGTATTGAGCCCGGCGAAATGAGCGAGGAATTCGGCTTTTGTCAGGATGGGGAAGTCTTCGCGTCCGCGGTAGAACGGGGACTGCCGGCGGGCCTGTTCGAGGAAGCGCCGTCGACGACGCTCGCGGGCACGAGGACCCGGCGCGGGCAGCCAGCGCGTCGCGATGAAATGGCGGAGGATGGCGAGGCGTTCACTCACGGGTCACGGTGCGGGTATTGCCGAGTTCGCGCCAGGTCGTCGTGCAGTGCGAGGGGATCAGGCGCGGCGATGCCGGTCGTCGGTGCAGGTCCACGAGTTCGGAAAAGATGGCATCGTAGCTCGCCGCATCGGCGAAGAGTCCGTAGGCGATCCCAGCCGGGCGGCGGTCCCCGGCGATTCCTTCGATTTTCCACGCGGCGTCTCCGATGAGAAAACATTCGTCCCGTTCCCGGTCGCGGAAGGCGATGCCCAGTTGCGAGTCGGTGTGTCCGGGCAGGTCGACGCCGAGCAGGGAACCGTCGCCAAGGAGGTCGTGTCCCTTTTGAAAAGGCCGCCAATGGTCCGGCAGCGGCATGGTGGGAGCCATTCCGATCCAAGTGACCCGTTCCTCGAAGTCGTCCGGCAGAAGCGGGCGGAGAAAAGCGCGGCGGGCCCGGGCGAAACGACCGCGCTTTTGATTGGCGCGATATTCGGCTGAGGTCGCGATGAAACGGGCTTTCGGGAAATCGCGAAGCCCCGCGATGTGGTCGGCGTGAAAATGCGAAATGACGATCGTGCCGATTGCCTCCGGTGAAATGCCGCGGTCTCCGAGTTGGGAAAGCAATTCCTCTTCCGGCGGCAGGGTCATCGGGGTCAGTTGGCGATAGAGGCATTCGGGAAAACCCCGGGTCGCCTCGAGAAAATGTCGCGAGTAGCCGGTGTCATAAAGGATCAGCCCTTGGTGCGGATGATCGAGCAGGCCGACCAGCGCGGGAAATTCGATCGGGTTCCAGCGTCCGCCCGCCATCGCGATGCATTCGGGATGCCCGCAATGTCCGACTCGCAGCAGGTCGAAGGCGAGCGGCGTGGAGAACGAAGCGTCCATCTCAATATTCGAGGACGATCCCGCCGAGCGTCACTCCGGCCCCGCTGCCTAACAGAAGCGCCTTTTCGCCTCGCTTCATGCCCTTCGCATGGATGGCATGATGCAACGCGGTCGGCAGCGAGGCGGCCACCTGGTTGCCGTGATCGGCGAAGATATCGACCATGCGCCCGTCGTCGAGACCGAGCATCCGCGCAACATGATCGAGCGCCTGACGGCTCGCCTGGTGAGGGATGAAATGATCGATCGCTTCGCTGGAGATCCCCGCCTCGGCAAGGAGGTCCGCGACAAAGCCTGGCAGTTCGCGGGCGACGAGGGCGTAGAGAGGACGGCCCTGCATTTCAAAAAGCGCCTCGCCATGTTTTGCATCGCCGCGCCGGTGATAACGCGACCCGCCCGAGCGGATCCGGCAATGCTCGACACCCTCGGGCAGGACCATGCTGCGTGCCGCGAGAAGGCGCGAGTTTTCGCCGGGGCAGGGTCTCCTCACGATCGCCGCCGCTGCTCCATCGCCGAAGATGCCGTTGTCGCGGAGGTTTTGCAGATCCGTGGTGTAGGTCGCGATGTCCGCCGAGACGATCGCCATGGTCTCATAGCGTCCCGCCGCGATGGCGCAGGCGGCCAGGTCGAGGGCTTGGAGAAAAGAAAGGCAGCTCGCCCCCACATCCATTGCGGCGACGCGATGGGCTCGGGACTCGGGCATCTCGGCGAGGACCATCGCCGCGTTGTAGGGCATCGCCTGATCCATCGTGGCCGAGGCGCAGACGAGACAGTCGATCGAGTCCCACGCGAGGTTGGCGTCGGCGATGGCCTTCCGCAGTGCGGCCGCGGCGAGGGCGGAGGCGGTTTCGTCGCGCGACACGTGGCGCCGCTCCACCCCGGTGATGCGGAAGGACTCGCCCTCCGCCAGACCGAGGCGCGCGTCGAGCGCCCCGGCGGTGAGGACGGCTTCCGGCACGGCGACTCCCGTGCCGGCGATGACGAGCGGGCGTTCCCTTCCCATGCTGGCGAGATTGGACGCCGATCTTTCACCGGATTGGGCCTCGCTGCGATCTTTTTTTCCTTGGGCTGAAGCCCAAGCCACTTTCGCGGTCGGATTGCCGCGAGTACCGAGTGGGCTGCCTCACCGTCTCCAGGCGCAAACAATGCATTGCACCTTCACCGGCAATCTTCTTCAATTTCCTTCACCCGATATCCCGCATGAAACGTCCCCTGATCCACGCGATTTTCCTGGTGTTTTTCGGTAACACGATGCCCGCCGCTGCGGAGGATGGAGTGAAACCTCCCATCGCGGTCGGCCAGAAGGTGGCGACCTGCGGTCACAGCTTCCACGTGTTCACCTATCGACAGGTCGCGGAAATGGCGCTCGCGGCGGGGTTGGCGCACGAAGCGGTCGCCATCTCGAGCATCGGCGGATCGACGGTGCAGAAACACTGGGACGTGCCGGAGGCGGAAAGCAAGGTGAAGCAGGTCCTCAAGAATGGAGGTGCCGACGTGTTGACGCTCTCTCCGATCTGGCTGCCGGATCCGGGGATCGGAGCCTTCGTCTCGCTCGGTCTCGAGCACCGTCCCGATCTCCGCATCCTCGTCCAGGAATACTGGATGCCGAACGACGAATACGTGCCGGTCTATCCCCTGCAGACAAAGAAGAAAGTCGATCATAACGCCACCGACCTCGCGGCGCTCAGCGACGCGACGAGCCGCTACGCGAAGGACATCGAGGATCACGTGCGCGAACTCAACGTGAAGGCCGGAAGGGAGGCGGTCCTCGTCGTGCCGGTCGGCATGGCGGCGGTGACGCTGCGGGAGAAAATCGTGAAAGGCGAGGCTCCGGGTTTGAAACAGCAGGGGGACCTTTTCCGCGACAACTGGGGCCATGCCCTCGCGCCGCTACAAATCCTCTCGAGTTATTGCCACTTTGCGGTGATTTACCGACGCAATCCCGTGGGATTGCCGGTGCCGGCCGCGTTGCGGGCAATCAAGGAAATGAGTCCGGCGGATCAAGGGGCGCTGAACACGCTGTTGCAGGAGATCGCCTGGGAGACGGTCAAAGAGCATCCCATGACGGGGCTGAGAAAGATGCCCTGAAGCTGGGGCTAACGGAACGATTGGGGAACGGGGTTCCGATCTTGGGAAAGAGGGATGGATCGAACAGGGTCAGGTGAAGCACTTCCCGCGAATACCTGCCCATGAGGTAAAGAAGCTCGTGAGAGCTTCTCCCAGAAGCTGGAACCGGGGCGCGAATGGCGTTTTTTCCCGGATCGGGAAATGACGGGAGGGGCGGTCGCGGCTATGCTGGGCGCCAAAACCCCGCGCATGAGTTCGTCTCCCCGCCGCTCCGTCGTTCGTCCCATCCAGGTTTCCCGGAAACCCCGGCCGCTCGCTCAATCGCCGGGCACCTTGGTCCACCGGGGGGAAAAGCGCACCGATCGTGCGGTGCTGCGTCTTGTCACTTACGACATCGAGGAGCAGGAGGAGCGCGAACTTTCGAGCATCGACGATGCGCCTTTCGACCCCGGTGACGGCAAAGTGCGCTGGCTCCACGTGACCGGCCTGCACGAGGTCGAGGAGATCGCGCGGATCGGGTGGCGTTTCGGCATCGATGCGCTCAGTCTCGAGGACATCCTGCACACCTCGAGCCGCAGCAAGATCGAGAACCGCGAGACGGGGATCTTCGTGGTGATGCAGATGCTGACGCAACCGGGCGGCGAGGGCGGGAACCAACGCGCCATCGAAGGCCAGCATTTCGCCCTGCTGTTGCTGCCCGGCGATCTGGTGCTGACTTTTTGCGAGACACCGACGGCGATTTTTGATCCGGTGCTGCACCGCATTCGCACGAACATCGGAGGGCGCATCCGCCGCCATGGCGCCGATTACCTGACCTGGGCGGTGCTGGATGCGGTGGTCGACAATTACCTGCTCGTGATCGACCGGCTCGACGACGAGGTCGTGGCGATGGACGAAAAGCTCCAGACCGCGCCGAACGAGGTCGAGGTGGGCGAGATCTACGCGCTGAAACGCGACATCAACCGAATCGACCGCGCGATCCGGCCGGTGCGCGAGATCGCGGGCGTGTTGCTGCGCGAGAACGCGACCCTGCTCGGCGATGCGGCAAAGCCCTTTTTCCTCGACCTCAACGACCACGCGATCCAGGCGGTGGAGACGACGGAGTTCCTCCGCGAAGGCAGCGCGGCCTTGCGCGAGCTCTACCTCTCGCTCGCGAGCCATCGCATGAACGAGGTGATGAAGGTGCTGACCTGCTTCTCGACGATCTTCCTGCCGCTCACCTTCATCGCCGGTGTCTACGGGATGAATTTCGAGAAGATGCCGGAGTTGGAAAAGCCCTGGGCTTATCCGGCGGTCTGGGCGGTCTTCATCCTTTGCGCTGCGGGCATGTTCTGGGTGTTCCGGCGCATGAAGTGGCTGTGATTCCGCTCCTTTTTTGTCATCATGAAAAAAGTCCTCATCGCCTTCGTCATCCTCGTGGCCGCGGGGGTCGTCTCGGTCTTCGTGGGTGCCCGCATCCTTGGTCCGCGTCTGATCTCGGTGTCGGCGCCGAGCGGACAGCCGATCGGTGAATATGAGATGCCGCGTCCCGAGACCTCGGTGCTGGGGCTGGGCATCGCCATTCCGGTGACCTTGCTCGATGAACTCTCGAATGCGGAGGTGCCGGAGACCTTCGCAGGCAGTGAGTCGAAGAACTTTCACAAGCGCATCAAGAACGGCTCCTATGCCTGGGAGGTGAAGCGTGGGCCCATCGCCTTCAGCAACACCGGAGAGGGCATCGCTTTTTCCCTGCCCTTCGAAGGACAGGCCGATGTGAAGGGCGAGCTCGATGCGGCGATCCTGACGATCCCGCTCGACGGCAAGGTCGACGTAGCGGGCACGGCGGGCGGCACCCTCAAGCCCGAGGTGATGAGCGATTGGAATGTGAATCCGAACTACACGCCCGCGCTCCAGCTCAACAAAGGCGCGCTGCAGCTCGGCCAACTCGGCAAGATCGACGTCGGCGACTTCCTCGGAGGCAGTCTGGGGCAATACCTGCAAAAGGAGGCCCGCAAGCTGACTCCGGCGATCCGCAAGACTCTCAACCTGCGCCGCGAGGTCGCAAAACATTGGAACGAGGCCTACCTCTCGCGTCAGGTCGCGGACGATCCGGCCCTCTGGATCAGCGTGACACCCCAGCGGGTGTTGCTGGGGCCGGTCCGCTACGACACGCCGGAGGAGATCCGCATCGATCTCGCGATCGAGTCGCAGACCTTCCTCTCGAACCGAGCTCCCGCCGAACCGCAGCGTGCTCCCTTGCCCGAGCTGAGCCCGTTGACCGGACCGGCCGGAACCGATCTGCGTCTGCCTTTCGTGATCGGAATGGCGGAGCTCAACGAATTGCTCGCGGGCGAGGAGTTCGATATCGATTCGGGCATTGGAACGAAGATCCATGTCGACGGGCTCAGCGCCGAGGTGGGGCAGGGTGGTTATCTGAATCTGAAACTCCAGCTCGAGGCGGATCGTTCCACCCTCGGCCGCGGCGTCGCCGGCACGATCTGGGTGCGGGGGCGTCCGGTGATCGATTACGAAAAGCAGACTCTCGGTTTCACCGGCGTCGAGCTGACGGTGGAGACCCGCGACAAGCTGACCGGCGCGGCGGCCTGGCTGCTGGAGGAGCTGCTGGTGAAAGGCCTCGAATCGCAAATGCGGGTCGACCTGAATGATTACAAAGGCGAGCTCGACGAGGAGGTGCAGAAGGCCATCGCGGACGCGGGATTGCCCGAGGGCATCGAGGTGTCGCTGAAGGATCTCGAGGTGCGTCTGACCGACATTTACACGATCACGCGCCATATCGAGGGTGGCGCGGCCGATCCCGGCATCGTGCTCGTGATCCGGGCGACCGGTGACATGCAGAGCCGCATCACCACCCTGAAGTCCGCGCCGACCGACACGCCATGATGCGGCCGATCCTTTGCCTGGTGCCGGCTTTGTCGCTGACGGTGTTTTGTCAGGACACCCTGCCGGGCACGGCGCTGCTCGACTGGACGGAGGAAGATCCCTCGGTGCGGGTGATGGACCAGGCCCATACCTTCGTCGGGCGTAAGATCGCGGAAACGGCGGCGCGGGAGCCGCGTTTTCCCCTCGATCCCGTCAAGCGCGAAAAATTCGTGGAAGCATCGCGCGAGGCCCTCGCGGCGAAGCTGGGCGTCGTCGATGCGCGGGTCGCTCCGCGGCTGGAGTTTGTCACCGCCGAGGCGGTCGGCTTCGACGGGCGTCCTCCGGAATCGCTGGTGGCGGAGGGTCCCGGATTCACCGTGCACCAGGTGCGGTGGGAGATCTTGCCCGGCTGGTTCGCCGAGGGTCTCTATATCAATCCGACGGCGGATGAGGAAAAAGCGCGATCCGCTCCGCTGATGGTGCTGTTACCCGATGCGCTCGACGAACCTGAGGACCTGCTCGGCATGACACCGCGGCTCTTGCCCGAAAAGCAGATCGGCCTGCGCTTCGCCCTCGCCGGATTCCGCATGCTGATCCCGGCGACTCTGGACCGCGATCTTTTTGTCGGTTGGTCAGGGGAGGACGAGGCGATCGCGAAAACCAAACAAACGCGGCGCGAATGGATCTATCGCCAAGCCTTCCAGATGGGTCGGCATCCGCTCGGCTATGAGATCCAGGCCGCGCTGGCGGCGGTGGATTGGTTCGAATCCGCCTTCCCGGGGCATGCGGTGTCCATGGCCGGCTTTGGTGAAGGCGGACGGGCCGCGCTTTATGCCGCCGCGATCGACGCTCGGATCGGCGGGGCTTTTGTCAGCGGCGCCTTTGCTCCCCGTGACGCGGCTTGGAGCGAGCCGATCGACCGCAACCTTTTCCGCCTTTTGCCCGATCACAGTGACGCCTCTGTCGCCGCCTTGATCGCCCCACGGGTGTTGTTGGTCGAGCACACGACCTTTCCCGAGGTGAAGGATCAAAAGGGTGATCTCGAGACCCCGTCCTTTTCCGCGGTCGAGGCGGAGTGGAAACGCATCGCCGGCGTCTTGAATGCGCCTGCGCCGCCATCCGGCTTTTTCCTGACCGAAGCCCACGCCGGAGCGCGCGGCGACTATCCCGCGGTGGCGGGCTTCCTCCAGGCGATCGGCGAGGTGCCTGCGATTGATCGGACTCCGCCGCTGGGCCTCGTCATCGAGAAGCGCTCTTCCTTTGATCCCGAGGCTCGCCAGGATCGTCTGCTGCGGGGGCTGCAGGATCAGGTCCAAGCCCTCGTCGATGGCTCCGAGGAGCGGCGCGACGAGTTTTTCTTTTTCGCCGCCGAGCCGGACCTGCGGCCCGGGGCCTGGTCGACCGAGCGTGAGCATCCCATTCTGGGTCCGGCGCGGTTTTTGGGCGGGAGCGGCAAATGGCGGACCCGGTTCGAGGAGGACATCATCGGCATCTTCGACGAGCCCTTCGCGCCTCTGCATCCCCGCACCCGCAAGCTCAAGGAAACCGAGGCTTGGACGATGTGGGAGGTCGGGCTCGACGTCTTCGCTGGCTTCGAGGCCTGGGGTGTGCTGTTAATGCCGAAGGATCTCCGTGCAGGCGAGCAGCGACCGGTGGTGGTCTGCCAGCATGGACGCCACGGCGTGCCACGCGACTGCATCGACGCTGGCAAGTCCGCCTACAACGACTTCGCCGCGCGGCTCGCCGAGCGGGGTTTCATCACCTACGCCCCGCACAATCTTTATCGCCACGAGGACCGCTACCGCTGGCTCGATCGCAAGGCTAACCTGATCGGCGGCACGCTCTTCACCTTCATCGTCGCCTCGCACCGGCAGACCCTGGCCTGGTTGAAAATGCTGCCGCAGGTCGATCCCGAGCGCATCGCTTTTTACGGGCTCAGCTATGGCGGCGAGACTGCGATGCGTGTGCCCGCAGTGATGCCGGAGTATTGCCTCTCGATCTGCTCGGGGGACTTCAACCACTGGAGCCGCAAGGTCGCCGATCCGGACTACCCGGGCGGTTTCATGAAAAGCATCGAGTGGGAGATGCCCTACTGGAATCTCGGCAACACCTTCGACTACGGGGAGATGGCGGGGCTGATTTTTCCCCGTCCCTTTTTCGTCGAGCGCGGCCATCACGACCGGGTCGCCTCCGATGCCTGGGTGGGCCACGAGTATGCCCGGGTCCGTCACCTCTACGCCCGCTTCGGCCTGGCCGACCAGACGGAGATCGAGTTTTTCCATGGCGGTCACTCCATCAACGGGCAGGGCAGCTTTGATTTTCTGCATCGCCATCTGCGCTGGGCAAAGCGTCCTTGAAAGAAAGCGTCGAACGATCCCGCTCCGGAACGTTCCAAAAGAGGTTTGGGCGCTTCCGGGCTTGCCACATCTTGGAAATGCGATAATTTATTAGGATTTCTTAAATTTATGACTTTGCGAACTTTGGTCCTCTTGTCGGTTCTCGGGCTGGCGCCCCTGAGCGTGAGGGCGGACTACGTGCCGGTCCAGGCGAAGGTCCCGGATCCGCGCCGCGAGTTCCGCGCCGCGTGGATCGCGACGGTCCACAACCTCGATTGGCCGTCCACCTACACGCTCTCTCCGGCCCAGCAGCGGGCGGAAATGATCGCGCTGCTGGATCTCGCCGCGTCGACGGGGCTGAATGCGGTCATCTTCCAAGTCCGCACCGAGTGCGATGCCTTCTACAAATCGAGCCTCGAGCCCTGGTCCTTCTTCCTCACCGGCAACCAGGGCGTCGGCCCCTCCGACGGTTACGACCCGCTCGCCTTCACCATCGCCGAGGCCCACAAGCGAGGCATCGAGGTGCATGCCTGGTTCAACCCCTTTCGCGCCAGCGCCACCGAGCGGTCGAACAAGTCTTCGAAACACATCACCCGCACCCATTCGTCGCTGATGCTCGCCTCGGGCTCGATGAAGTGGGGGAATCCCGCCTCCGACTTCGTTCGCCAACGCGCCACGGACGTGATGGTCGACGTGACCCGCCGCTACGACGTCGACGGCATCCACATCGACGACTACTTCTATCCCTACCCGAAAACCGAGGGCGGCAAGACCTACGATCAGTTCGACGATTCCTCCTCCTACAAGGCCTACCGGGCCAAGGGTGGCAATCTGGAGCTGCGCGACTGGCGGCGGGACAACATCAATCACTTTGTCCGCGGCACCTACAGCTCGATCAAGGCGACCAAACCCTGGGTCGATTTCGGGATCAGCCCCTTCGGGATCTGGCGTCCGGGCAGTCCTTCGACCGTGAAAGCCGGCCTCGATGCCTACGATGACATCTGCGCCGACTCGCGCCTCTGGCTGAACCAGGGCTGGCTCGATTATTTCTCCCCCCAGCTCTACTGGCGGATCGATTCGGACCAGAACTACACCACGCTTTATCGGTGGTGGTCGGGAGAAAACAAAAAGGGCCGTCACCTCTTTCCCGGCATCGCTTCCAGCCGCATCCTCAGCTCTGATGATCGCAACCGTCCCGCCGCGGAATCGGTCCGCCAGATCGAGGTGACGCGGCAGAGTCCTTCGCCCTTCGGCCCCGGGCACCTCCATTGGAGCATTGAGGCGCTCAAAAAGGACCGCGGCGGTCTGCGCAGCCAGCTCCGCCAAGTCTACGCGGAGAACGCCCTGCCGCCTGCCTCGCCCTGGCTTGGCGCCTCCGCTCCCGGACCAGTCTACATGGCGCCCGTCCCGGCCGGAAATGGTCTGCAGATCCTCTTCAAGCCCGAGCCCACCGCCCGCTGGCGCGTCGTGCAGGTCCAGCAGGGCAATCAGTGGGTGACTTTGCGGATGATCCCCGCCTCGCAGGAGTCTTTGCTGATCAATGGCATGCCCCAGGCCGTCGCCGTCCGCAATGTCGGGCCCTCGGGCATCCTCTCCGTGCCGACCATCCTCGCGAAACAGTGATCGTCACGCCATGGGGAATCGCCAGCGATCCGGGGTTGAAGGCAGACCGGCCCCGGCGATACTCCAGACCTTCATGAGAGGCTTCCGCACCCCGCTTTCCCTTTCTGCCTTGTTGCTGTCCGTCGGTCTGACGGGTTGCAACAAGGACCTCGAGGAGCGTGTCGACCGCCTCGAGGCTGAGTTGCGAGGCGTGCGCTCCGACACTCGCGAGGCCGTCGACGGTCTCCAGTCGCGCGTCATCGCCGCCGAGGGCAAGGTCGGCGTCGGAGCCTCCGGCAAGACCCTCGATGAGCGGATCGCCTCCCTCGAGGGCTCCTTCGGCGAGGTCCTCACGATGAAGTCACGTGACAACGAGATGGTCTACCTCCGGGCCAATCTCCAGGGCCACGCGCCGTTGCTCACCGACCACGGCACCTTCCTCGTCCGCATGGAAGGCATCGACCTGAACCTCGACAAGGGCGGCTACACCGTCCACCTCAACATCGGCAACCCCCAGGCCATCGCCGTGCAGCAGTTCACCCTGCGCGGCGACTACGGCGGCGGCACCCCCGAGCTGCCCGAGGGCGAGGACTACAACCTGCGGAATGAAAAGATCAAGGCCTGGCAGGAGACCCTGAAACCCTTCGAGGCCCGCGTCGCGAAAACCCTCGAGCCCTTCACCTGGACGCCTTTCGACATCGAGGTGCCCGCCCAGACCCGGGAGGAGCTCGAGATGATCCGCTTCTCCCTGACCGTGGAAAATGCCCAGCTCAACCGCCAGTTCGCCGAGAGCGGCGGCGGAGCCAACCAATTCGGCCACATCGACGTCGATTCGAAAGCCGCCTCCGTCTTCAAGACCGAATACGGCGCCTTCCTCATCGCCGTGAAAAGCGCCGAGGCGAGCGAGATCGGGACGAAACTCCACCTCGAAATCGGCAATCCCTACGGCTTCACCCTGAACCAGACCCGGCTCATCGGCGACTTCGGCACCGCCCGGCCGAAACGCGAGGAGAGCGCCAGCGAGGAAGCGTATGCCGAAAAGATGGCGACCTGGAGCGGCACCCTGCAGCCCTTCGAGTCGATGATTTCCTCCAAGATCTCCAACTTCCGCTGGAACAAGGCCACCATCCTCGTGCCGGGGAAGGTCGAGGACGTGAAATTCCTCCGCTGCCAGATGCGGATCGAGGATGTCACCCTGCCCGCCGCCACCGGCGAGTGATCATTCCGTTTTCGAAGGCGTTGCCGAAGCCTGCGGGACCGGCTCGATCGGCTCCTTGTCAGGTGGCAGGTGATCGAAATCGCCCCCCAGCGCCAGGTAAAGATCGACCCGGTTGCTGAGCAACTCGAAGCGGGCCCCGAGCAGGGCGCTTTCCGCCTCGAAAGCCCGGCGCTGGCTCTCCAACAGGGTAATGATCTCGACCAGACCCTCTTCAAACTCGTCCAGGCTGAGCTGCTCCGCCCGGCGCGACTCCGTCACCGCGGTCGAGAGCGCGGCCACTTCCGACTTCAGGAAACGCTCCGCGGCCAGCGCGCTCTCCACCTCGCGAAAGGCGGTCAGCGCCGTCTCCGCATAGTCGTAGGCCAGCTCGTCGCGTTCCGCCTCGTCGAGCCGGATGTTCGCCCGCAGACGGCCCCCTTGGTAGAGCGGACGCGACAGGTTCTGGGCGATCGACCAGACCATGCGCTGGATGTCAAAAAGGTCGCCGAACTCCTCCGTGCTCGCCGTGCCGATCGAGCTCGTGATGCGCAGCGAGGGCAGCAGCGCCTTGCGGCTCGCCGAGAGATCCTTCATTGCCGCGTCGACCCGGGCCTCGGCCGCGAGCAGATCGGGACGGCGCATCAGCAGCTCGCTCGGCAGCCCTTTCGGCACCTCGCGGCCGATCCGGGGCAGGCCGGTCAAGGCTTCCTCGATACCGGCCGGATAGCGGCCCAGCAGCGTCTCCAGCGTGCGCCGCTGCCCGTCGAGCTGGCGCTGCGAGAGCAGGATGGAACGCTCCGCCCGCGCGATGTCCGCCCGGCTCAGGCTGATCTCCAGCGCCGCGCGTTCGGCGAGATCGCCCGCCTCCATCCGCGATTCGAGGATGCGGAGATTCGTCCGCAGACTGCCCAGGGTGCGGCGCGAGATTTCGATCTGCCCCTTCGACTCGGCCATCGCCAGCGCCGTCTTCACCACATTGGCGGCGAGGGAGAGCCGCGCCGATTGGTAGAGCGCCGATTCCGACTCCAGCCGCAACAGCTCCGCCTCGCGCAGATTCTTGATCTGGCCCCACAGGTCGATCTCCCAGCTCAGATCGAGGGCAAAATTGAAGTTGTTCGCGATCGAACGGGAAAACTCCGACCCACGCAGATTCTGCGAACGCGAGGACGAGAGCGAGGAATCGATCTGCGGTAGCCGGTCCGCCCCCGCGATCCGGGCGCGCTGCTGGGCCTGCTCGATCCGAGCCCGCGCAGCCGCCAGATTGGGGCTTTCACCCACCGCCTCCCGGACCAGCCGCGTCAGGGCGGGGGATTGGAAATCGTCGATCCAGCCGGTCACCGCCTCACCCGGCACCCCGCCACCCGCGGTCCAGCGGGCCGGCAGATCGCCCACCGCCGCGGCGCCGGAGAAACCGCCTTTCATGCCTTGGCAGGCGGGCAGCAGCGACAGCAGACCCGCCGCGACGACAAGCCTGCCCCACCCGCCGCAGGGCCTGCGGCGGTCTGTCCGGTTCGTGTTCAACCACTCCCAGTGAGGCGTCGATTGCCCCGTTTGTCGAACCGGAAGTTAGAGCCACTGCTCCACCATCCGGAAGATCGCGTAGCCCGCGATCCCCACCGCCAGCGGCGTTACCACCGATTGGCGGTACCAGGCGAAGCGGCTCAGCGGCAGCAGGATCGCCGCCGCTGCCAGCCCCGTCAGCAGCATCGCCACCTCCACCCCGGCCACATAGGCGATCACCGTGCCCGTCGCCGGCTCCGCACCCGCGACGATCCCGCGAAAGGCCGGGCCCCCCGCCAGGGTCGCGCCCAGGGCCAGCCCGCCCGGCACCAGCAGCAGCACCCGCCAGACCCGCAAGCGGCGGTGAAACCAAGCCTCGCCCGCGATCAATGCCGTCGCGCCCGCCAGCGCCGCCGCCGCCCATTCCGGCACCGGCACCAGACTCCAGGCCGCCAGCGAGAGGAACAGGGCCAGGGTCAGCAGCAGCAGGCCGATCTGGATCAGCACACTCCCGCGCCCCAGCGTCAGCAGCAGCGTGCCCACCACCAGCAGCACCGGCAGGGCCGAGCTTTGGAAAAACGCCAGGAAACCCGCCGCGAACGGACCCCGGGCCGCGGACGTCGCGGGCGCCGCGAAGCTCGTCTCCGCCGGAGCGGGAGGAACCGGCATCGGCGCGCCCTCCAGGAAGGGATCGCCCTCCGCCAGCGGCGCCACGCTCACCGGCCGGCTGTATTCGCCCGCCAGGATCACCTGCATCCGCCGGCTCGGCAGTTGGTCCTTGATCGCCACCATCACCACCGCCATCGGGCAACGCGGATCGAGGTAGAGCAGGAAGTCCTTCGCCCCCTCCGGGATCTTCCCCTTGAAGGTCGTCACCACCTGCTGGCGGCGCAGCTCTGGCGGGGTGTCCGCATCGCTCGTTTCCTCCACCGCCACCGACAGCTCCGGCTTATGCTCCGCCTCGTCGAACATCACGATCAGATAGGAGGCGAACTCCCGCGCCGCGTCCTCCGGCGAGATCTGGGCGTTCGTCTCCGCATCCGCGCTCGGCGCCACCTCCATCGCCGCATCCAGCACGTAGGTCGCCGCCTTCGTGTCCAGGTTCACCATCAACGAGGCCGAGGTGACTTGGTGGGCGGGGGAGGGGATGGCCGACAGGAACAAGGCGGAAAGCAGTCCGCGGAGCAGGGGGAGCACGGAGCGTGGATGGCACATCGTTTCGGCAGAGTAGGGGAGCCCCGGCCCGGATACCAGTCCCGGATTCGGGGAAAGCGGGATCGGGCCAGGGCCTTCAGGTCTGAAAACGGATTCGTTTCACCATTTCCGGTTTGCGGATCTTCGTGTCCATTCGCGTTCACAATTTTGCTTCATCACATCCATATTCATCCTTGGTTGAAAAAGAGCGGTTCTCCCGTCAAAACGGCCTGGCCTAGGATCGTCGATCAGTGTTTGTTGAGCTGGGGTGGTGTTGATATTGGGAAAAATTGAAAAGTGAACGTCGACTCAGTCATGCACCCACTTTGAGATTTCCAGGATCTTGAAATAGAGCTCTGAGAGGCCCCCTTCATCTATGCGCGTGTAAGGGTAATTTTGATTGTAATCGGCTCTACTTTTACAAAGTCCGGATTCAATGAAGATATCTGCCAGATCCGAACCTTCGTTCATCTTGAACGCTCCAAAAGCTGCGAACGCAAGAATCCACCAATCGATTCTCTTCGTTCCTACGATCGAATCTAAGACTTCAGCGCCTTCCTTAGGGCTTATCAATCTGTTTCCGAATCTGTGAAAAAGGTCACCTCGACCAACTTTCATTGCGGCGATTGCAATTGAAATCGTCATAAGGAGATCAGATGCGGTCCCGCTGTTCCGATTCCTGGTTGAGAAAAGATGTCCCAGAATTCGAAACATCTCCTGGCACTGTCGAGGCGTGAGTTTGAGTCCGGAAATAAACGTCTGAATTTGGTCCTCAGTTTCCGCATCTATTTTTGCGCAGCTACCTCGATGTTCTGATCGATCTAAGAAAAAATTTGTGTAAGCCTCGGCAATTTTCCTGTAATCGGGTTTGCGAAGTGATGGAAGAGAGATTTCCCGATGGACAAATTTCCGGTAATATTCATCGAAATCTAATTCGCTTCCGAACGCGACCATTGCTGAGTTTTTCAATTGTCCGCGATCAGCAGCGAGAACGAAAACGGCCCCTGAGAGATCAAAAATGTGCTTGATTGTTTCAAGGTAATTTATTGCGTAGTCTGGCCGGCAGCGATCAAGTTCGTCGACAAGAAATAGCACGTATGGTTTTTTCTTTTCGATAAATATTGAAAGTTCACGTTTCAAGTTGATCATCGCTTCCTTCCGTTTTTGAAATGCGGTGAATGCATCCTCTGGAATCTGAACTTTGTTTGCTCGCTGCAATTTTTTCTTCGTCGCCTCGCGTCCGGCCGCTACAGGGTCGATGCCACTGATGTTTTTCGCTGCTTGGGTAGCGATTGAAGTGAAGAACCACCCCAGGTCTTTTGCAGCTTCTTTGACGGCATTTGCAGTGTCGTCACCTATTCCGATTTGCTCGACTAGTGATGAAACAATCGCGAACAGTGGTTCACCGTAGTAATCGCTTTCCCACGCGTTCAGTTTTACAACAACTGGTGGAGGAGCTTCGCCTTCTGAAGAAGTGAGCTGTGATACCCACATTCGGAAAAAGGTGGACTTTCCCGATCCATACTTCGAGCTCAGCGCGACGACGAGGCTACCTGAAACAAAATGGCGCTCGATATCAATGAAATCCCTCAGTTGTCTTGAAAATGGCTCTAGAGCCACAAGACTTTGGTCGAACGTTGTGGGTTCCGTTATCATGGATTGGTCAAGGTTTTTCAGAAAATGTAGAGTCCCCCTTGCTAGCGGAGAATCCGACCAAAAGCAAACCCGGACCCTCCCGGGTCCGGGCCGTTTCCACCGCAGCGGCTCCAGCGCTGCTCTCTCCCTCCGCCTCCCTGCCATCACCCACCCACGTCACGCTCACCTCGTTGCTCCACAGCCCGACCTGGTGGTCGTCGACGCGGTAGATGGCGCGGTATTTCCAGCGGGTCAGCACGGTAGGATGGGGCGTGCTGTCGGTGTAGCCGGGCGTGGTGTCCATGGTCAGGAATCCCCAGCCGCTGCCGCGATCGACCTGGATCTCGATCTGGTCGAGGAAGTCGGCGTAGCCGCCCCAGTTCCAATCGATCTGCACGTTCGCCCCGCTGACGGTGGCGGTGAAGACGGGCTGGAGCGTGGCGTAGTCGGGCGGGGTCTGGCCCGTGCCGATGATGCCGAGATCGAGGCCGATCGCCTCGGTGTAGCCGGGGCGGGTCTTGATGACGGAGATCAGGGCAAAGAGGCGGTCGAGCGCACCGTTGGTCCCCAGATCGGGCAGGGCGGCGAACTCGGGCGGCAGGTCCAGCGGGGTGAAGCCGGGCAGGGCAACAGATTCACGCTCAGGCCGGCAAGGCGAAATGGTGCCGGATGGGATTTTCCCCCTTCATTCAAGCCTGTCGGGTGCTCGACCTGACCCTATTTGGTGGGGCGGGATCGTTATTCCTTGAGCGAAAATCATGATCCCATCGAGCGAGATGAATGGCGCAGAGCGCCTTGGAACCGGGGAGAGCCGAGCCTCCGTAGCCCCACCCCCGTCGGTGTTTCTTGCCTTTCGACGAAGGCTCTGCTGAGATGGGCATTCCAATGAAGCAATCTCGTGAGACTGGTGCCGACTTGAGTTCTTCTACGAGCGCGTCGGAATTCAAAATTCCCCGCAATCGCTTTCCGGGTTGGCTTTGGGCATACCTTTCAATCTTCCATCTCTTTCAGGGCAGCCGTCACTTTCTCTGGGCCGATCACTTTCCAAACGATTCATTCGCCATGCCGTACGCGGCGATCCCATGTGGGCTCGGATTTCTGGGGCTATGGATCAATGAACTCCGAAAGGGTCGATATCTTTCAGTCGACGACGGAAAGCTGTGGCTTCAAAGGGCTCGTGGCGCGAAGAAGTTTCCGAAATCCGTGGTGGCTTTCGTCGATGACGACCTCATCCAATTTCACTTGTACGCCAAAAAAGAGAGGGTCAGCATTTCGAAACGGCAATTGCCAGCCGACTGGGTTGCCGAACTGGAACGGCATCGAGATGCGTTCGCCAAGGGCGCGACCGGAATTGGAGTTTTCCCCTGAGAGAAGGATGACCGACAGGAGCCTTGATCGCCATCTCCCTCGCCGCGATCGGCTATTACGGTTATGGACAGCACGTCCTCCGAGTTTCCGCCAAGATGATCGACTGGAGACCGGCAGTGAACGATCCGGTGGCCTGCCACTCGGATTCCCCCGGGTCCTGTGCTACCCGTGACCCGCGATCGAGCACAATTTTCCCATTGAGCCTTCGCCCCGGATTCGACCACCTTGTGTCGATGATCGCTCCCGCCCTTTCCCGCCGCCGCCTCCTCGCAGGCACCGCGCTTGCCGCAGCATCCACCAGCCTCCGAGCCGAAGATGCCAAACCCCGCACCCTCCGCATCCTCTGCTACAACATCCACTGGGCACTCGGGATGGATGGCAACTACGACGTCGCCCGCATCGCCGAGGTCATCAAGGTCGCCCAACCCGACCTCGTCGCCCTGCAGGAGGTCGACGTCGGCGTGAAGCGCTCCGGACGCATGCACGAGGTCCGCATGCTCGCGGAGATGACCGGGATGGCCGGCCGCTTCGGACCCACCCAGCATTACGAGGGCGGGCTCTTTGGAAACGCCGTCCTCACCCGGCTGCCCATCCTCGATGTCGAGATCCATCCGCTGCCCTACACCGAGGCCACAGCCGAGTTGCAGACCTACCCGCGCGGAGCCATCGCCGTCACCGTCACCGCGCCGGACGGCAAGCCTCTGCGTTTCATCAGCACCCACTTCCAGCACAACGTCCCCGAGGACCGCATCGCCCAGGCCCGTGCGATCAACGAACTCTTCGCCGCCGATGGGGAACCGATCCGGTCCATCCTCGCCGGCGACATGAACGCCAAACCCGGGGAAGAGCCCATCCGCATCCTTCAGGAGCGGTGGACCAACGCCACCGACGACCCGCCCTCGCCGACCGTGCCCGTGGTGAACCCCACCTCGCGGATCGACTTCATCTTTTATCGGCCCGCCGATCGTTTCGTGCTGAAAGAGGCCCGCGTCATCCCCGAAGAAATGGCCTCGGATCACCGGCCGGTATTTGCGGAGTTGGAGGTGAGGTGAGGGGGGAAAACCCCGTCCCCCCACCGGTGTTTCCCCCTCCGACATGCGCGCACTCACCCTCCTTGCTCTGCTCCTCGCTTTCCCGCTCCAAGCCGCTGACGGTCTCGTCCTCGATGGCGAGCGCTGGACCTATCGGGAGGGGGATTGGGAAATGACCGGAATTCTCCTGAAGCCCGAGGGCACGGGGCCTTTTCCCGCCGTTCTCATCAGCCATGGCCGCGGGGGCAGCGCGGGCAGCTTCGGACTGCAAAAGGCGCGCGAGATGGTGTCGTGGGGATTCGTCTGCATCGCGCCCGACTACACGCACGCCGGTCCGGCGATGGGCGGAAAAGGAAAGGGCCCCGTGGGCCCAAGGCCCGGCCAGGAAAGGCCCGGCCAGGGACAGACTCCGCCGGCGGACCTCGGTGCCAGTGCGGAGAACCTGCGCCGCGCCAAGACCTGCCTCGCTTTGCTCGCTAAGATGCCCGAGGTCGACCCGGAGCGACTCGCCGCCTACGGTCACAGCATGGGAGGTTTCGTGACGATTGTTCTTGCCGCCGCGGAGCCTGGACGTCTCCGGGCGGCGGCGATCACCGGCAGCGGGGTGTCGCCCCGCGAGGGTTTCCCTGCTCCATCCCCTGCCGTCGCCGCCAAAGTGGTGACGCCCTTTCTCATCCTCCACGGCGACGCCGACCCGGTGGTGCGTCCGGGGCAGTCGGCCGATTTCGCCGAGGTGCTGAAGGCTGGTGGCGTGGAGCACGAACGCATCCTCTACCCCGGCGAAGGCCATCCCATCGACCAGACGAAGCGCGAAGAGGTCTTTTCCTCCGTGCGCGCGTGGTTCGCGAAGCACGGGGTGAAGTGAGGGGTGAGGACAGAAATTTTTCGAATGGATTGACACCACTTCCGTCGGTTCGCTAATTTCAAACGGAACTTGGCGTTTTGAATCCCGAACCAGAGTGCCGGCATGGCCATCGCGAATGAGTGAGTCAAACCCATCGCAAAAACAGAGACACGGTTGTCTGACCGCCTACCTGATCCTGATGCTCTTGGCGAACTCCGGTTTGATGGTGGTCTATTCGATGGCCGCTTTGTCAGGACAAGGGCCGGCGAACATACCGGAATGGGCCTTTCCCGTGCTGGCCGTCGCGGGGCTTCTCAATGTGATCTTTTCGATCGCGCTCTTTCGATGGAAGAAATGGGGATTCTGGGGATATGTGGTGCTGTCGTTGCTTGTCCTCGGTATCAACCTGAAAATCGGATTGGGGATCGGGCCTTCGGTGACCGGGTTGACCGGCATCGCGATTCTTTTCGGCGTTCTTCAGATCGGCAACGACAAGAGTGGGTGGAAGCAACTGGATTAAAGCCCGAACTGAGGCCTGCCTCCGAGTGCGTTTTTCTTAGTCAGCTGTTCCTCCCACTGAGGAACGGCCCCAATCAAAACCCGCCATAGATTGAAAGCCTCATGCAAAATAGCTCTTCAGACTTATCGGGTCTCGTGTCGTTCCTGATCGCTTATGCGATTGCCGCATTGATCATCGGGCTTTTGGCTGCGCGGAAAAACCGCAGTGGCTGGGCTTGGGGTCTGATCGGCGGTCTGGCGCTGCTGCCAGGTCTTTTGGTTCTGATGTTCATGCCCTATCTCTGTCCCAAGTGCCGGAAGTCGCTCTCGAACAAGGAATGGAAGGGGCGCACTTGTCCCCGCTGCGGTTCGATTTGAGACTTCGAACCTCCAGCGCCGGAGTCGTCGTGAGGGTTTTTATTCCCCCATCCCCGCCCGCCTGATTGCGTGATTGCAAAGAATCCCCCGGCGCGGGACGTTGGAGGGTAAGCGACCCGGCCCCCGGGCCGGAGCAAAACCATTTCTGAATTTCATGAGCCCGAAGAAAAAGACCCCCCAGGAGCTGGACCGCCGCCATTTCATCCGCACCGCCGCCGGCACGGCCGCCGCGACTTCCGCCTTCCTCGGCGCTGCTCGGGGTGCCGGGATCGATCCCTCGCAGAAGATCAAGGTGGGGTTCATCGGCACCGGCGGACGCGGCACCGGCGCGACCAACCAGGCCCTCTCGGCCGATGACAACATCGTGCTCCACGCGGTCGGCGACGTGTTCCAGGACAAGATCGACCTGGCCCTGCAGCAGCTCGGCAAGCTGCCGAACGTGGCCAGCAAGGTCGACGTGCCGAAGGAGCGCCAGTTCGTCGGGCTCGATGCCTACAAGCGTGTGCTCGACTCGGGGGTGGATGTGGTGCTACTGACGACCACCCCGGGTTTCCGTCCGCTCCACCTGCGGGCGGCGATCGAGGCGGGCAAACACGTTTTCGCTGAAAAGCCGATGGCGATCGACGCCGCCGGCGCGCGCCACTGCCTGGAGTCGCTGAAGATGGCCGAGGGCAAACCGATCTCGATCGTGGCCGGCTTTTGCTGGCGCTACGCCCCGAGCCGGGTCGCCGCCTACAAGAAGGTGATGGAGGAGGGGCTGATCGGTGACGTGGTCGGCGTCTACGCGACCTACTATTCGGGCCATTCCAAGCCGCACCTCGATCCCTCGCTGCGCATGGATGGGATGAGCGACATCGAGTGGCAGATCCGCAACTGGTACAACTACACCTGGCTCGGCGGCGGTGGTCTCGTCGAGCAGGCGGTGCACAGCGTCGACAAGATCGGCTGGGTGATGGGCGACAAGCCGCCGCTGAAGGTCCGCGCGACCGGCGGTCTGGGCGCGCCGCAGGCCGGGGGCAACATTTTCGACCACTACCACCTCGCTTTTGAATACCCGAACAACGTGTGGTGCCACCTCGGCTCGCGCAAGGCCCCGGGCTGCTTCAACGAGAACGCCGACTACGTGCGCGGCACGAAGGGCACGCTCGTGATCGGACGCGGCAGCGTGCCCTACATCGAGGACAACACCGGCAAGAAGATCTGGAGCTACCGTCCGCCCCGCGACGGAGACAAGGACATGTATCAGGTCGAGCACGACGAGCTCTTCAAGTCGATCCGCACGGGCCAGCACATCAACGATGGCCCGCGCATGATCAACTCATCGATGATGGCGATCATGGGCCGCATGTCGGCGCAGACCGGCCGCGAGGTGAGCTGGGAGGAAGCGATGGCGGCCAACGAGGATCTCTTCCCGAATGAAGAGAATCTCTCGTGGACCCAGAGCTACAAGCCCCACGGGGTGCCCGTGCCCGGCGTCTTCCAGATCCCCGGCATCGGGGAAAAGGCGAATGGGTGACGCCGCGCGGGCGGAGCCCGCGGTTCTTGGTTCGGAGTGCTTGGTTCTTGGTTGCGGGCTGCGCCCGCGTCCTTGGTCCTTGGTCGGCTTCGGGCCGCTTGCGCTCGGGACTGAAAACTGAACACTGAAAACTCGCAAATTGAGCCGCTGCTCAGCGGCTCAGCCTGACAATGACGCGCTGATCCTCGCGGAGATGTCTCCGCGCGACCTCGCGGACTTGATCGCGGTCGAGGCCATGGATGATGTCGGGGATTTTCCGGTAGTGGTCCCAGCCGAGATCGACGAGTTCATCAATGGTCGCGCTGGAGGCGAGGCTGCGGACACCTTGCAGGCGGATGGCTTCGCGTCCGAGCCAGGAGGCGCGGGCCCGCTCGAACTCTTCGGGCGCGAGGCCTTCGTTCAGGATCAGGTCGATCTCGGCGAGCATCTCGGCCTGGACGAGGTCGAGTTTCTCCGGCGCGGTGGAGGCGTAGAAGACGAGGTAACCCGGCTCCAATCCCGCCATGCGCGAGGCGCCGACGGAGTAGGCGAGCCCGAGCTCCTCGCGGATGCGGATGAAAAAGCGCGAGGCCATGTCGCTGCAGGCTTCATCGATCAGCTCGAGCGCGGGATCGTCGGGATGATGGAGTGGCACGGTGCGGAATCCGATGAGGAGCACGGCCTGTTCTTTCTCGTGGGTCAGCTCGATCAGCGGGGTCTGCGGGGCATCGAAAGTTTCTCCCGGCGTTAAAAACTGTCGCGGTCCCGAGGGCAGGGTCGCCTCGAAGCGCGCGCGGATGAGGTCCTCGGCGCGGGCCGGATCTAGGTCGCCGAAGATCCCGACGACTCCGTTGCCGCCGACGGCGCGGGCGCGCAGCATGGCGGCGAGGTCCTCGCCGTGGACCGAGCTGATCGATGCCTCGGTGCCGCCCGGTTCGAGTCCGTAGGGGTGGGTGCCGAAGAGGCTGCGGCGAAGCGCTTTCATCGCGACGGAGAAGGGCCGGTCGGCCTCGGCCTTGATTTGGGCGATCTGATAGGATTTTTCCCGGGTCACGACGGACTCGAGGAAGGCGGGTTCGGTGAGGGTCTCGCCGAGCAGATCGACGACGAGTTCGAGGTCGGGTCGCAACGCGTGGAGGGAGACGCCGAAGGTGTTGTTGCCGGCGGAGGCCTCGATGCCGCCGCCGACGCCCTCGATCGTTTCGGCGAGAGCTTCAGCGGAGCGCCGCAGGGTGTCTTTGGTGAGCAGGCGCGAGAGCAGGCGGGTGGTGCCGGCGGTCTCCGCGGTCTCGGCGAGCATGCCGCCCCGGAAGACCCCGCTGGCCTGCACGATGGGCACGCGGCGATCCTGCAAGAGCAGCACGGTGAGGCCGTTGGCGAGCTCGACGCGATGGATGTCTTCGGATCGTTTCGCGACGGGCTGATGCGGCGCGCGATGGGCGCTTTTTTCCGGGAAAAGCGAGACGCTGGTGTGATGCCCCGGCACGAGGTAACGCTCCGCGACCGCCCGCACCGTCTCGCGATCGAGCTTTTGGATCTCGCCGAGGTAAAACCGCGTGTGATCGGGATCGCGGGCGAGCAGCCAACTACCGCCGATGTCGGAGGCCTGGCTGCGGACCTCGTCGTAGATCGAGAACTGGGCCGCGAGGATCTGGCGGCGCGCTTTTTCCAGCTCCGCGTCGGTGATGCCGTCGGTGACGAGACGTTCAACTTCACGGAGGGCCGCCTCGCGGGCATGGGGGGCCTTTTCCGGCTCGGTGTCGAAATGGATCCCGAACTGCCCGGTGAAGGAGGGCGTGTAACTCCACGCGCCGATCGAGTGGGCGAGTTGTTGGCTTTCGCGGACGCTTTGGAAGAGTCGCGAGCTGCGACCCTGCCCGAGGATGCCGGCGAGCACATCGAGAGCCGGGGCGTCGGCATGCAGACCATCGGGCACCTGCCAGGCGAGCCGCTCGCGATGCAGTTCGGTGGGGAAGGGAAGCCCATCCTGCCGCGGCCCGACCTGCGGCGGCTCGGGGGTGAGAATGACCGGGGCGCGACGGCGGCGCGGCAGCGATCCGAGGGCCTCGCCAATGCGCGCAACGACCTCGTCGGTGTCGACCTTTCCGGCGACGACGATGAAGACGTTGTCCGGCGAATAGCTCTCGGTGAAATAATCGTGCAGATCCGCGCGGTCGAGACCGTTGAAAAGATCGAGGTGACCGATCACCGGATGCCGGCAGGGATGCGCCGCGTAGGCCGTGCGGAAGAACAGTTTGCCGAGGACCTGGTCGGGATTGTCCTCACCCATCGCGATCTCGCGGCGGATCACGTCGGATTCGTTGGCGACCTCATCCTCTGGCAGCAGCGCATTGGCGACGACGTCGCAGAGCACGTCGAGGCAGGTCGCGAAACCCGCGCTCGGGGCGTCGATCCAATAAACGGTGCGCTCGAAGGAGGTGTAGGCATTGATATAGCCGCCTGCGGCCTGCACCGTTTGCGCGATCTCGTTCGCATCGCGGGTCGGCGTGCCCTTGAACATCATGTGTTCGAGGAAATGGGAGAGCCCGGCGCCCAGTCGCGCGCCCTCGTGGATGCTGCCGGTGCGGACCCAGGCCTGCAGGCTCACCACCGGTGCGGCGTGGTCCTCGCGCACGAGGATCTCGAGACCGTTCGGCAGGGTGGTGATCCGGGCCTCGTAGGAAGGGAAAGGCAGGGCCTCGGACGACTCGTTCAAAGCTCCTTCGATTTCGCGGGTTGGGTCCCCCGGGGAGTCGGGCGCGGAGCCAGCACTTCGCGGGTCGGTCGGAAGGGAGCCAGCAACTCGTCGCGCAGGTTCATGACCCCGCGGAAATCCGAAGGCGAATCCTCCTCCGATTTTCCAAAGGCACCGGCGTCGATCAGGTTGAACACCATCGCGCCGACATCATCGCCCTCGCGGATGCCCCAGGACTCGAGCACGGCCACCGCCATCGGGCCGAACTTCGCCCGGGCGTGATCGACCAGCCCGCGGAGCAGCTCGGGACCGCTGACGTGGCGATGTTCGACCAACTCGTCCTCGCGCAGCGAGCGGATCGTGTGGTCGAGCGCCTCGCGGAGAAACTGGTAGCCGTCGGTCTCGTAGCGGGGGTCCGTCTTGCGGATGTTTTTGACGGCGGTGTCGAAATGAACGCGTTCCATGGGGCGGAAAAATCGGAGACAAACCACGGGAGTTTTGCCTTCGGTTCCTGTCGTCAAAAAGGGCATCCGAGTCAAGGAGCAAAGGTCCGGAGCGCCGCAAACTTCGCCTTGGCAAAACCCGCGAGGCTCGTCAGGGTTGGATACGAAAACGACGCCCTCTCCGGGTGCCCGATGAAAAGAGGCCTGCGATTCCAAACCAAACTGATGCTGACCTTCGTGGTCGCGATCGGCGCCGCCAGCGTCGCCTTGATCGCGGCGACTGAATCCAAGGTCGCCGAGGCCTACCAGCGGCAGTTTTCCGGCGAGTTCCAGCGCCTCGTCCGCCAGCTCAAGCGCGCCCACGAGGAGCGATCCGAGGAGTTTCAGATACTCTGCGAAAAACTCGCATCCCATCCCTACATCATCGCGTCGATCGGGGGAGAAGGGGACGCCGAGCAGGCGGTCTCCTTCTGGAAGACCTACCGCGAAACGCTCGGCCAGCTCGAGTCCGGCCAGGGCGGTGATCCATCAAAACGGCAACTGTCGGTGCTGGAGATGATCGAGCGGGCCAGCATCGTCGGCATCATCACGCCCGACGGAAAATTGCGCACGCTCGAGCCTCCGGCGCTCAGTGAGGCGGGCGCCGTGCTTTCCAAGGGGATCCGTCCGGGCGAGGGACGCCGATTCGACGGAGCGAAGCTGCGGCAACGGAAGGGCAACTTGAACCAGGCGAAAGACCGCATCACCAGCCAACTCGTCGCGAGCCGCGAGCAAGAGGTGCTCTACCTGACCTTTGAAAACGCCGAAGGCCACGGCTTCGTGCAGGAAATGATGAGCACTCCCGTGCTGCGTCCGGGGACCGATGAGATCATCGGTCACTTCCTCCGCTCCGTCCCGGCCGAGACCGAGGCACAGCGATTCCTCGAGCGTTACCAGGAGGAATTCAAATCCGACTCTCCTCTGATCACCGGCATCTACCTCGACGGGGAGCTGTTTTCCCGAACCGTCCCACCGAAGGTCGCTGAAAAGCTCACCGCCGCCCTCCAGCAGCGCCTGCCCGAGGCGCTCGAGAAGGGGCGCTTCGAGGGCAAGTACTCGTTTGTGTTCGAAGCGCCGATCGATGGCATTCCGCATCGCCTCTATGTCGCGCCACTGACCACCAAAAGGACGCCCGATTCCGCCTATCAGATCAGCGCCTTCTCCCTCGCCACGCTGAAATCCGACCTCGCCGAGTTGCGCCTGCGCGGCAGCGGCATCGGCGGTGTGGCGCTTTTGTCAGGGATCCTCATTTCTTGGATCATTTCGCGCCGGCTCGCCGTGCCGGTGGCCGAGTTGACCCGCGCCGCCCACGCCATCGAATCGGGCGCGCTCGACACCCGCATCGCGATCCGGTCCCGCGACGAGATCGGGGAACTCGCCGCGTCCTTCAACGAAATGGCCGAGGGACTCCAGCAGCGCGACGCCTACCGCGGCATCCTCGAAAAGGTCAGCGACGAGACCGTGGCCCAGGCCATGATCAGCGGCGACCTCGACCTCGAGCTCGGCGGCGAACTGAAGACGGTGAGCGTGCTTTTCTGCGATATCCGCGGCTTCACCGCCCTCAGTGAAAACATGCCGCCCACCGAACTGATCACCCTGCTCAACGAACACATGACGGCGATGACGGCGATCGTACGCAAACACTACGGCGTCGTCGACAAGTTCGTCGGGGACGAGATCATGGCCGTCTTCGGCGCGCTGAAAAGCTACGGCAACGACGCCGGGCACGCCGCGGCCTGCGCGCTCGAAATGATCGCCGAGCGCGAAAGGCTCAACCAGACCGCCGCCCATCCGCTCCAGATCGGCATCGGCGTGGCCACCGGCGAAGCGGTCGCCGGTTGCATGGGATCGGTCGATCGCCTCAACTACACCGTCGTCGGCGCCCGCGTGAACCTCGCCTCGCGCCTCTGCTCCGCGGCCGGGGCGGGCGAGGTGGTCGTCGATGACCAGACCCTGTCAGGTGCGGGACCCGAGAGGGTCGGGTCGGTGGAGCTGAGTGATCTGAAGTTGAAAGGCTTCTCTGAAACGATGATGGCCTATCGCGTTCGGGCGGTGGACCTCGTGGCCAAAGCGTAGCGTCACGACACCTTCCGCAGCTTCGTGATCCGGCCGGTGTCGACCCATTCGGCGACGAAGATGTTGCCGGCCGGGTCGAAGCAGGCATCGTGCGGGTGCACGAACTTGCCGGAGACCCAACCGCCCGGATTCTTGCGCATCGCCATCTTGTCTTTCAGCACCTGTTCGCGCCAAGCAGGGTCCTCGCCGAGGTGGATCATTTTGTCGTCCTTGTCGAGCAGGGTGATGCGGGCGCTGAGATCTGGCACCAGCAGCAGATCGCCGAGCCGGTCGACGTTCGCGGGCAGGATGAAATCGTTCATCGTCTTGCGGTGTTTGCCGTCGAGGTCGAACCACTGGAGCCGTTTGTTGGCGCGATCAGCGACGACGATCTGGGGATCATCGGCCTTGCGGTCGTCGATCCAGACCCCGTGCGGAAGGTTGAACTCGCCGTCGGCCGTGCCCGGCTTGCCGATGGTCTGGGTCCAGTTGCCCGCGGCGTCGTAGCGCTGGATGGTGTGCGACCCGTAGCCGTCGGCAACGTAGAAGCCGCCATCGGGCAGAAAGGCGAAATTCGTCGGCATGAAGCGGTCGCGGCCCCAGACCTTCTCGGGTTTCGTGTCCTCGCCCGCGGCGTAGACTCCCGAGGCCATGGGCGCGAATTTTTCCCAGACCTTTTCGCCCTCGAGGGTGAACTTCGCGATCTTTTTCACCTGTTGGTAGCCGGTGATGTAGAGGAATTCCCCATCGGCTTCCTTGCGGACCTCGAGACCGTGGCCTCCGCCCTGGAACTCGCTGCCGAAGGCCCTGACAAAGTCACCTTTTTCATCGAAGACGAAGACGGAGGGATGGTCTTTCTGATCCTCGCGCCCTTCGTGGATGACGTAGAGGCGGTTGGCGGCATCGACGGCGACGTTGTGGGTGGTCTGCCAGGTGTATTGGCCAGGCAGCTTCGGCCAGTTGTGCAGCACCTCGTAGCGATGTTCGCCCTCGCCGATGACGGCACCGTGCCCGGTCTGGGCGGCGGCCTTGCGGGTGGTGAGCAAGTTCAATCCGCCGAGCGAAGCGGCGGAGGCGGCGACAAAACGACGGCGGGACCAAGATTGGGGATTTTGCATACGGCGAGGCTAGCCGGTCCCGGGTCCGGATGTAAAGGGCGTCTTTCCGCCCGGTCAGCGTCCCCGGGCTTGGATCGCGTCCAGAACGACCGTGACCACTCCCTCGATGTCCAGCTCCGAGCTGTCCACGACCAAGGCATCGGCGGGGATGACCAGGGGAGAGGCCTTGCGGCTCGAGTCGATCCGGTCGCGCTGGGCGATGGAGTCGTCGATTCCCTCGGCGCGGCGACGGGCCTCGCGGACTTCGGGCGAGGCGTCGATGTAGAATTTGAACGGCGTGTCGGGGAAAACGACCGAGCCGATGTCGCGTCCCTCCATCACCACACCGCGTTCCGAGGCGTAGCGGCGCTGTTCGGCGACGAGGCGCTCGCGGACCTCGGGGATCGCGGCAATCAGGGAAACCCCGGCGTTGACCTCGGTCGCGGCGAGTTCGGCGCGGGTCATCCGGGTGCCGCCGATCGAGATGGTGCCCACGTGCTCCTCTTCGCCGCAGACGAATGCCGTCCGACCCAGCAGATCAAGCACCGAGATGGTGTCGGCCGGGTCGATCCCGTTCTCCAGTACCCACCAAGTGAAGGCGCGATACATCTCGCCGGAGCTGACGAACACGATCCCGAGCGCTGCCGCGACGCGCTTGGCCACGGTGCTCTTGCCCGAGGCGGCGGGTCCGTCGATCGCGACGATGAGGGGAGGGTTTCCGTCCATCGCGTGCATCGTGAACCGCGGAAGGGAGGGCCGCAATCGGATTTTCCCGGTCGCAGGATCCGTAAAAAGCGCTTGCCGGGCCCCGCGGCCCTCCTTATCGATGCCACCCATGATCCTTTCCGACTCCGAGATCCTGGCCGCGATCGAGCGCGGCGAGATCCTCATCGAACCCTACCGTCGCGAGTGCCTCGGCACGAACAGCTACGACGTGCATCTGAGCAAACACCTCGCGACCTACAAAAAGCGTGTCCTCGACGCGAAGGCGCACAACGAGATCGAGCACTTCGAAATCCCGGAGGAGGGTTTCGTGCTGGAGCCGCAGATCAATTACCTCGGCTCGACCATCGAATACACCGAGACCCATGCGACGGTGCCCTTTCTCGAGGGCAAGTCGAGCGTCGGCCGTCTGGGCATCGACATCCACGCGACCGCCGGCAAGGGCGACGTGGGTTTTTGCAACTACTGGACCCTCGAGATCTCGGTGAAACAACCGGTCCGCGTCTACGAGGGCATGCCGATCGGGCAGCTGATTTATTTCCTCGTGCAGGGCGAGATCCTCAATCCCTACCACTCGAAGGGAACCGCCAAATACAACGACCGTACCCACTTGCCGGTCGAGTCGATGATGTGGCGGAATCAGTTCTGATCGCGGTCAAAACTCCGTCGGCCCGGTCTCTTCGATCCGCTGCGACGCGGGCACCACGCCGAGTTTGGTCTGCGTGATGCTTTGCCAGCCATCGCCGAAGATCGCGGGGTCGGTCTTCACCGTCAGTTTTTCGCGGAACGCTGCGAATTGTTCCTCGGTGAAGTTGTCGGCGGAGGGGGCGGCTGGAACGGGGTCGAGTTCAAGCCCCTCGAGTTCGAGCATGCCGGGAGCGCCGCGTCCGTCGTAAAGCGGAGCGAGCGCCGTGAGGGTGAGGTCGCGCTCGATGTGCAGGGTCCAGCCGTCCTGATATTCGATCGGATTCAGATCATCAAAGGGCGCGCCCATTTCCGCGATGAGCTGATATTTGGTGTAATCGGCTCCCGCGATGCGATCGGGCAACACCCGGAGCGGCACCCCCGCTCCGGTGACCTCGGTGGCTGTGAAGCCGAGCACGAGCTTTTCATCTCGACGAAAGACGGGAGCCCCGAGCCGGCTGATCGCCGCGGACTCGGACCAGGCATCGCCACCCAGCGACAACTGCACGAGCTGTCCTTTCGCAAAACCCGCCCGAAAGACAAGGCCGGGCTGGAGCAGCGGCAGCACGGTGGACTGCCCCGCGATGAGCAATCGCATGTTGGCGCGGTCGGGTTTGGAATAAAGGCGGATCACCGGGTTCGGCGTGCCGCTGGTGATCTGACGGAACGAGGGCATCGCGAAGGGATAGCCGGTGGTCATCCCGTCACCGTTCATGAAGAGCTGGAGATCGGCCGTGGTGTTGCCGGCGGCGTCTTCGCCGACCGCGATCAAAGCCGCTGGAAAATACTTCTCCGGCCGGGCCGCATTGCCGGGCCATCGGCTTTCGGGTTGGATCGCGACGATTTCCTCGTAGGCCTCGATCATGACCATCTCGCCTGAGTCCGGATCTTCGCCTTCGCCGCGTTTGAGGAGCCGGGGCAGGGGAGGCAATTGCTCTACGCCGTCGGTCGAGATCCAGACGGGAGCGGTTTGGGTCTTGATCCAGGCGTCCCGGCTCGCCGCGGTCATATAGTAGCGCTTGCCGCCCGCCTCGACGAAGCCCGCTACTTCGATCACCGTGATCTGGGGCACGGTGCGGGTTGCGGCGGTTCCTGGAGCGGCGTGGGTGTGATAACCCGAGGGCGCGCCGAGGAAGACGCCGTCCGGAAAGTTTTGCAAGTCGTCCTGCCACGGCTCCTGTGCGGAGAGCGGGAGGGAGGCGATCACAAAACCAAGGAGGAGGAGTTTGGTGGGCATGTCAGGATGGGTTAGTAGGGAGCCAGGGCGATACGCGCGCCCGTTTCCATCGATGCGGCGGCGGCTTCCAAAACGCGCAGGCTGCGGACGCCGTCGCGGAAGTTTGGTTCGACCGTGCCGCCCTTGGCGCAGGCGTCGAGGAAATCGACCGCGGCATGCACGAAGCCGTGTTCGTAGCCGATGATGTGTCCGGGAGGCCACCAAGCGCCAACGTATTCATGGCAACGCTCCGTGACGAGGATGTCGCGGAAGCCGCGCCGGTCTTCGGGATCGCTTTCGGAGTAAAACTGGAGGCGGTTCATGTCCTCCATGTCCCAGGTAAGGGCTCCCTTGCTGCCGTATACCTCGAAGGTATGCCGGTTGCGGCGTCCGGTCGCGTAACGCGTCGTCTCGATGGTGGCGAGGGCTCCGTTGCGAAACTCACCGGTCATCAAGGCGGCGCACTCAACCTCGACCTGGCCGGTTTTCGACGGGTCCTCGGCAAGGGGGCGTTCCGGGATGAACTGTTTGCCCCGGCAATCGATCTCCGCAAAATCGCCGACGAGGAAATGGGCCAGGTCGATCGCGTGTGAGCCGAGGTCCCAGAGCGGACCGGCCGCGGCGCTGGCCTTTTTCAGCTTCCAATCGAGCGGGTGCTGAGGATTGACCAGCCAGCTCTGCTGGTAAGCGCCGCGCCAATGGAAGATCTCGCCCAGTTCGCCCTCGGCGATCATCTTTTTCGCCAGCAGCACCGCCGGGCAGCGGCGGTAATTGTGGTTGAGATAGTGCACCACGCCGGCCTCCTCCGCGGCGGCGAGCATCGCTTCACCCTCGGCGAGCGTGTTGGCGAAAGGCTTTTCGCAAAAGACGTGTTTTCCCGCCTCGGCCGCGGCGATCGCCATCTCCGCGTGGAGATGGGTGGGCGTGGCGATGTCGATCGCGTCGATGTCGTCGCGCTCCAGCACCGCCCGCCAATCGGTCGCGGTCTCCGCCCAGCCCCAGCGCTCGGCGAAGGCCTTCAGACCGGCCTCGTCCCGCCCGCAGGCGACCTGCATGACCGGCCGCAGCGCGGGATCAAAAAACTTCGTGACCTGGTTCCAGGCGTTCGAGTGGGCGCGGCCCATGAAGCGGTGGCCGACAATGGCAATGCGCAGTTCCTTCATCGGGAGGCGATAGCCCGATCCAGCGGGGTCGGAAAGCGAATTTGTGGGAGAAATCGGATGCGCCGGGACGGAGAATGTTCATAGTAACACTCATGCTCGACTTCGCAGAACCGCTCCCTGTCCGCGCCTCCGGAGACGCGACCGATGCCCTCGAGCGGCACTTCGGTTTCCGGGAGTTCCTGCCGGGCCAGGAGCCGGTGGTCTCTTCGCTGTTGGCGGGGCGCGATACCCTCGCGGTGATGCCGACGGGCGGGGGGAAGTCGCTCTGCTATCAACTGCCGGCGTTGGTGCTCGACGGCGTCACCCTCGTCATCAGCCCGCTCATCGCACTGATGAAAGACCAGGTCGACGGCCTCGTCCGCAAGGGCATCCCGGCGACGATGATCAACAGCACGCTCTCGCCGGCTGAGCAGACCGAGCGGCTCCGCGAGATGTCAGCGGGCCAGTTCAAACTCGTCTACATCGCGCCGGAGCGTTTCCGCAGCAGTGCCTTCATCCGTGCGCTCAAGGGCGTGCCGATCGCGCTGGTGGCGGTGGATGAGGCGCACTGTCTCAGCCAGTGGGGCCACGACTTTCGTCCCGATTACCTGAGGCTTTCCGAAGCGCTCGAGATTCTCGATCACCCGCAAACCGCCGCCTTTACCGCGACGGCGACGCCGGAAGTGCGCGACGACATCCTCAAGGTGCTGAAACTGCGAGAGCCCTTCGTTTCGATCAGCGGATTCGAGCGTCCCAACCTGAGCCTGCGGGTCGTTCATTGCGAGGGGCATCGCGAGAAATACAACCGGCTCCAGCAGCTCGTCGCCGAGCACCGCACCGGCATCGTTTATTGCTCGACGCGGAAGAAGGTCGAGGAGGTCAGTGCCTCGCTCTCCGGCATGGGCGTGAAGCTGGTCGCCTACCATGGAGGGATGGAGGACAAGGACCGCGAGTGGGCGCAGAATGTCTTCCTCAACCGCAGCTACGATGTCGCGGTGGCCACCAACGCCTTCGGCATGGGCATCGACCGTCCTGATGTGCGTTTCGTCGCCCACTTCGACGTGCCTGGCAGCGTCGAGGCGTATTACCAGGAGGCCGGACGCGCCGGACGCGACGGCGAGCCGGCCGAGTGCGAGCTCCTTTTCAACTACGCCGATACCCGCACCCAGGAATTTTTCATCGAGGGCAACAATCCCGGCGTCCAGGTGATCCGTGATCTCTATCTCGCGATTCGGCGGCTTTGCGGCGCCTCCAACGAGGGCGTGCTGCTGACGATCAATGAACTGACCGACATGCTGAACTTGAAGAACAGCATGCAGATCAGCAGCGCGATCTCGCATCTCGTGCGCAGCGGTCATCTCGAGCGCTACGACGTGCCCGGCGAGCGCGCCCGCGGCACCCGGCTCGTCGATCCGTCGATCCGGGCGGAGGATCTGCCCATCGACGAGGCTGCCCTGCTTGAGAAAGAACGCCGCGACCGCTCGAAGCTCGAGGCGATGATCAAGTTCTGCTACGACGGCCAGACCTGCCGACAGCGCTGGATTTTGGAATACTTCGGCGAAAGTGAATCCAAACCCTGCGGCAGTTGCGACCACTGCGCCGACGACGCCTTCCGCGACGAGCGCGGACCGGACGATGCCGAGTTTCTCATCGTGCAGAAGGCCCTCAGCGGCATCGCCCGCACCTGCGGCCGCACGCCGGTCGGGGATTGGGAGGCGCGATTTGGGAAAGGCAAGATCGTCGCGATGCTGACCGGATCGCGCTCCGCCGATCTCGCCGCGTCAGGACTCGATCAACTCAGCACCTTCGGGATTTTGAAGGCGCAGGGATCGACCTATGTGTTTTCCCTGCTCACGGAGATGGAAAAGGCGGGCCTGATCGCGACGCGCAAGACGCCTTATCCGCTGCTGGCCCTGACCCGCCGGGGAGCGGCGGTGATGAAAGGGGACCGTAACTTTTTCATGGCCTGGCCCGAGCGGACCGGGAAGGAGTCGGATGAGCCCATGCCGGAGGTCGACGAAGCCTTGCTGGAGCGTCTCAAGAGCATCCGTAACCAGCTCGCCAAGGATGCCGGCAACGTGCCCGCCTACGTGATTTTCGGGAACCAGGTGCTGGAGAATTTTGCGCGGCTGCGCCCGACCACCGAGGCCCAGGCCCTGAAGATCCACGGCGTCGGCAAGGTGAAGGCAGAGCGCTATCTCGCGCCCTTTCTGGAGGTGATCCGGGGGGCGGGGTGATCGTTCTCCCTCACCAAAAAAGTCTTGAAGCTGGGGGGCTCGAACAGAAAGTCTTCCGCGATGGCGAAAAACGGGAAGAATTCACTCTGGATCATTGCCTTGGTCGGTCTCGTTCTTCTCATCTTTTCGCCCTTTCTGCTGGCTCCGATTTACAACGCTTGGGCGGTCCGCGCTTTCGAGAGACATGTTGCCGAGTTGGAGGCGATGGGAGAGACGCTCGAGATTGAAAAACTGAAACCGGAGCCCTTCGAGCATCCCGAGAAGACCTTTGCGTACCATCCGTTGATCGTGCGGTTAATCGATGAGGAGGAGAACGGGGATTCGGAGGATCCCGATCTGTTGCTGAACCGGCTTTCGAAAAATTCGATTCAGGTGGAAGGCGAATCGGAGGATCGGAAATCACCGATGTTTTTCGGAGTGAAGCGATTGCGCGATTTTGCATTGAAGGCAGGCGAGGAGGAGGCAGCGAAAATGGTCTTGGCTTATTGCGAAACCCTCTCCAAGGAACTTTCCGAATATGCCGAGGCGAGTGAGCTCGACGGAGGGCACTTCGAAACGCCCTATGAAACGGATTTGTCCTTTCCGTGGTTCGTGACGACCCCGGTCAGAACGATTTCAGAGCTTCTCGCGGTGCGCGGATCGAGCAGGGTCGCCGCCAGTGATTCTCAAGCCGCGGGAGAAGACGTGCTCACCCTGTTGCTGGGATACCGGCAAGTGTGTGACGAACCGAATCGGATCGTCCAGGTTTCCGCTCTCAGGACCCACAATCTCGCCATCGGGCTGATCCATGAAGGTCTGATACGAAGGGCTTGGACGCCGAGCCAACTGGCACAGTTCGATGAAAGGATCGCTGCAATAGATACGGATTCCTCCCTCTTGCGGGCTCTGCGTATGGAAAGGGCGGTGGATGTCGCAATGATCAAGTGGATCACCAGGAAATCGAGAGGTACCTCTGGCGTCAAACCCACGACGAACTGGTTCCTGAACAACAGCCCGACGCTTCTCAGTGGTTGTTGCTACGAGAATGCGAGGATGCTTTCCGAACTCTTTCAACGCGAATTGCTTTCGGATTCGGCAGGACAATCGAGGTGGAACGTGCTCCCGAAAGAGTCGGTTCTTGAAGAGAGGGTCTTGGATTTTGAATCGAATCCAATCCGGAAACATCAATATTCGTTGGTTTCGGCGATGGCTCCGTCATCGATTTCCCACACTCTCGATTACTTTCACCGCTCCCGCGTCTACCGCGACCATTGCCGCATCGCCATCGCGCTCGAACGCCACCGACTCGCAACCGGTTCCCTTCCTCAGAATCTCGATCCGCTTATCTCCGCCAATCCCGATCTGCCGTTGACCGATCCCTTTTCCGGATCGCGCTACATTTACAAACTCGGACGTGCTGACACCTACCAACTTTACAGCGTCGGATCGAACCGGACCGATGAGGGTGGACTTTGGAGGAAGAAAACCGAACAAGGGGACTGGGTCTGGAGCCTGTCGCTGCCGGAGGATTTTGACTGGGAGAGTTACGAGAGGAAGGAATAACGCGATCGACTCCTCATCTCCGCGCGGCCTTCGCTCAAAACGGCTTCTTCCCGCCGAACTGTTTCATCAGTTGGCTCATCTTGCCCTTGTTTCGCATCAGCTTGCGCATCTCGCCGAACTGCTTCAGCAGCTGGTTCACCTGGGTCACACTGGTGCCGCTGCCCATGGCGATGCGCCGTCTCCGCGAGGCTTTGATGATCTCGGGGCGGGTGCGCTCGTAGGGAGTCATCGAGAGCACGATGGCCTCGGTGCGCTTGAGCCGTTTGTCGTCGAGGTCGACGCCTTTCAGCATCCCGCCCATGCCGGGGATCATGCCCATCAGGCTCTGCATGCCGCCCATGCGTTTCATCATGCGCATCTGCGAGAGGAAATCGTTGAAGTCGAAGTCGGCGCGCTTGAGCCGGTCGGCCATGCGCATCGCCTCGTTCTCGTCGATGGCTTCGGCGGCTTTTTCGACGAGTCCGACGATGTCGCCCATGCCGAGGATGCGACCCGCCATGCGGTCGGGGACAAAGGCCTCGAAGTCGGAGAGTTTTTCCCCGACCCCGGCGAACTTGATCGGCTTGCCGGTGACGCTGCGCATCGAGAGCGACGCGCCGCCGCGGGCATCGCCGTCGAGCTTGGTGAGGATGAGTCCGGTCACGCCGATCTGCTCGTCGAAGGTCTGCGCGACCTTGACGGCTTGCTGGCCGGTGGCGGCATCAGCGACGAGCAGGGTTTCCTTCGGCGCGAGCAGGCGATGCAATTGCTTCAGTTCCTCGACCAGCGCGGCGTCGACTTCCTGACGCCCCGCCGTGTCGAAGATCAAAACGGTGCCACTTTGTGATTCGGCCCATTTCAGGGCCTCGCGGGCGACCTTGAGCACCTCGGTCTCGCCCGCCTCGGGTCGGAAAACGGGAACATCGATCTGTTTGCCGAGGGTGACGAGCTGCTCTACGGCGGCGGGCCGGTAAAGGTCGCAGGCAATCAGGAGCGGGCGGCGTCCCGACTTCTTCAGGTGCAGCGCGAGTTTCGCCGAGGTCGTCGTTTTCCCCGCGCCGTTGAGACCGACGAGGAGGATGCGTCCGGGCGGATTGAGATCGAGGGGCGCGGCGTCTCCGCCGAGCAGCGCGGCGATCTCGTCGTTGAAGATCTTCACGATCTGCTGGCCGGGAGAGATTGTCCGGAGCACGGTCTCGCCGAGGGCCTTTTCCTTGACCCGGGCGATGAAATCCTTGGCCACGGAGAACTCCACGTCGGCCTCGAGCAGGGCGAGCCGCACCTCGCGGAGGGCGTCGGTGATGTTCGCCTCGGTGATCTTTCCGTGGCCGCGGAGTTTCTTGAAGGTTTCCTGGAGGTTTTCGGAGAGGTTGGCGAACATGGGAGTAAGAACCGGGCGAATCAGAGCGAAGGCTTGGCGGTCGCGGGGAGGTCGGAGTCGGAAGTGGCCGGCACGGCGGGTGCCGTGGATTTGGCCGGTGCATCGACTAACGAGGAGAGGTAGTCGGCGAGCGGATCGATCTGAAAGGTCCAGCCGATCAGTTCGTTGTCCTTTGATCCGGCGTGGCGGAAGGAAAGCTGGACGGCGCAGCTTTCGAGACGGAGGCGTTGGGGGATTTGATAGGTGACCCGACCCGTGGAGGGGTCGAACTGATGGGCGACGCGTCCAAAGCCCGCGATGCGCAGCACGAGGCTTTCGGGATTGACGCCCTGCAGCTTGGAGAGATCAATCTCGATCAGGGGCATGCGGTCACCGATCACCGCATTGGCTTCGGGCTTCACACTGACAAGCGGTCCCTGGGCGGCACCATCGACCGACTTCTGTTCGGCGAGCAGTTTCCGGCCTCCCGCGGTCACCGCACCGCCGCCGAAATCGAGGGCGGGGTCGAAGTTCGCGAGGGTGGTGCCATGCACGACGTAGCGGCCGATTTCGAGGTTTTCGGTGTCCCAGTTCGTCTTCTTGCCATTGACCGTGAAGCACGCCTCGTAGCCGAACTCCTTCGCGATCTCGAGGACTCGCTCGTTGTAGATCCCGTAGGGGTAGGCAAAGGTCTTCTCAACCGCACCGGTGTCGCCGTAAGTCTCGACGAGGAAACGGTAGGATTCCTCGAGCTCGTTGCGCAGCCAGGCTTCGTTGCCGCTCTTGATTCCGGAGAGATTCTGGTGGCTGACCGAGTGGCTTGAGATCGTGCCGCCGCTGGCCGCGATCTCCCGCACCTCCTGGTGTGTCAGCGAGCGTCCGCCGACGTTGATGTAGTTCTTGTAGAGAAAGACGGTGAAAGGAAACCCGAACTCTTTCAGCACCCCGAGGGCGAGGGTGTGGGTCGCCTTCCACCCGTCGTCGATCGTGATCATCACGCACTCGGCGGGGATGTCGCCCTTGCCCTGTTTCCAGTCGAGGAATTGACGCATGCTGATGACGGGCAACTTCGCGTCGACGATGGCCTGCATCTGATGGCGGAAGTCCTCGATGTTCATCACCATGTCGCCGGAGGCCGCTCCACTGGTGAAGTCGTGGTAACCGAGCACCGCGACCCGCGCATCCTTGTTGACGACCGGTTCCATCTTGACCGGCTCGGGCGGAGGCGGGATGTCCTCGGGCGCGATGGGTTTGGGGCGATCCTCTTCCTCGACCAGTTCGCGATCGAGGGCCTCCTTCAAAGACTTCACGTAGGGCTTCGCTTTTTCACAGCCGCTGAGGAACGCGGACAGCCCGAGGACCGTCGCGAGCATGATGGGAAAGAGGGGGCGCTGCATGGAGAGGCGCAATATAAACCGGCTGCCAATCCGCGAAACCGCGATTTCGTGTCACGCTTGAAATTCTAAAAATGATGATTGTTCCAGCCCGGAAAGCGCCGAAATTTCCCGCGTGCCTTCCGATTTGGAACCAGAACCCAGCCCACCCTGTGCCGCCTCCACCTGGGCGCTATGGGAAGACCTTGCCGACCGAGTCGGGACGCCCGCGTATATCTACGATGCGGGGGCCTTGCATCGTCGGGCGGCGGAATTGCAGGGCTGCTTCCCGCAGTCGATGGAGACGCGGCTGCTCTATTCCTTCAAGGCGAATCCCTTGCCCTCGCTCGCGGCGGAATTGCGGGCCGCGGACTGCGAAGCCGATCTGACATCCCTCGGCGAGATCGAAGCCGCAAGCGCCGCAGGCTTCGACCTTGCCAAAGCCCTCTACGGCGGCCCGGGCAAGGGCGAGGCTGAATATGATGCCGCGATCCTCGCTGGCCTCGTGCAGTTCTCGGTCGAGTCCGCGGAGGACCTCGCCCGCCTCTCGCGCGTTGCCACGGAGCGTGGCGTGCAGGTCCGCGCCCTGATCCGCTTGAATCCGCACTCGCCGCCGCACGCGAAGCTGGCCATGGCCGGGGTCGCGAGTCAGTTCGGCTTCGAGGAGGACGCCCTGCGGGGCGGGGATCACGACCTGGGGGCTATCGCGGGAGATGCAGTGCGTTTGTCAGGATTCCATCTCTACTGGGGCACCCAGATCGCCGACGCCGAATCCATCCTCGCGAGCTTCATGAAGACCATCGAGATCGCTGAGGACCTCGCCCCGGCCCTCGGGATCCCGCTTGAGATCCTGAACTTCGGCGGCGGGTTCCCCTGGCCCTACGCCCATCGCGGCGAGGGCCCCGATCTCGCTCCGCTTCGCGAGGGGCTCGCGGCGATGATCGCCCGTGGCGGCATCTCCAGCCGCGCGCAGTGGTGGTTCGAGTCGGGCCGTTTTCTCGCTGCGTCTTCCGGCACGCTGCTGGCCCGTGTCATGGAAATCAAACGCTCCAAGGACGAGCGCGATTTTCTCATCCTCGACACCGGCATCCATCATCTCGGCGGCATGGCCGGACTCGGACGCATCCCCCGCTTTTCCGTCGACCTGCTCGTGCCGCCCGCGAGGAGGGAAAATGAAATCATCATCGTCGATCTGGTCGGTCCTCTCTGTACGCCGCTCGACTGCATCGGCAAAAAAATCGAGCTGCCGCGGGTCGAGCCTGGCGACCTCGTCGCCATCCCGAATGTGGGGGCCTACGGACCGACCGCAAGCGTCTCGGGTTTCCTGAGCCGTCCGGCGCCATTTGAGATTCTCCATCGCGGTGGCACAGTGCTCTCCATCCACCGGCTCCGCAGCGGACACGAAACCCTATCCTGACAATATCCCCAACAATGACTCCCTCTTTCGAAGCCGTCGCCGCCGTGGTCCGGCCGCACCTGAAGTTCCTGCCCGCCGGCGAAGCGCTCGAGGCGGAACGCGCCCTTGGCACGCTCGGTCTCGACTCGATGGCCTCGATCGATCTGCTGCTCGATTTGGAGCGGGCTTTCGGGGTCACCATCGACGAGGAGGCACTCACCGAGAATTCCTTCAACAGCGTCGCGGAGATCCGGAAGCTGGTCGAAGCCTCGCAGGGCTGATCGGCCCCGCCGTCAGTGATAGTCGCCGCCCTGCTCGCTCCGCAGCACGGACTGCTGCCAGCTCGACAGGGTCTTCGCCATCGATTCGACGCGGGCGGGTTCGGTCTTGGTGAGGTTGTTTTTTTCACCCGGGTCCGTCGACAGGTCGAAGAGTTCACGGCGCTCTTCGCCGGTCTTGGTTTCCTGGATGACGAGTTTCCAATCCCCTTCGATGATTGAGCGGGGACCGCGCCGCGAGTCTTTCAATTCCGCCGGCAGTCTGAAGTTTTGGAAATTGCGGGTGGTGATGCCGTTGGCGCGTTTCACCAAAGGTGTCGTGCCCTTTTGCAACTCGGGGGCGAGGTAAGGTTCGGCCTTCGCCTCCTTGAGACTTTTCTGATCGAACTCCCAGAAGTAGAGCGGATTGGGTCTCTCGGAGCTTCCCGCCAGTAGCAGGGGCATCAGATCGACTCCCTCGATGGGGCGGTCCGGCAGGGGGGATCCTGTGATGGCCGCGAGGGTCGGCATCAGGTCGCTCGTGGAGGCGCGGAGCTTGCTGACCTGCGCTTTGTCAAAACGCGCCGGCCATTCAATGAGGCCAGGGACGCGCGTGCCACCTTCATAGATGTCCGCTTTCATTCCTCGCAGGGGTGAAGCCAGGGAGGCATCCGGGGAAGTCCCGTTATCGCCGCAGTAAAAAAGCAGGGTGTTGTCGCGCAGTCCCGATTTGGCGAGATGTTCACGCAAGGTGCCGATGGCGCGGTCCATCGCCGTGATCTCGGCGTAGCGCTCGCGCAGGACGTCACCGAGGGGGCGTTTTGTCGGTCCGCCGGTTTCGTTCGAGGTGAGATTGACCATTTTGTCAGGGTATTTCGCGGGCAGGCCATCATACAGGGTCAGGTCTCCGGGCAGACCCTGATAAGGCTCATGCGGCGAGCCGAACCAGATCACGGTGAGGGACGGTTGGCCCTCGCTTTTCGCGTGGTCGATGAAGCGGATCGCCTCGTCGATCAGGATGGCCGAGCTTTCGCCCTGGAAGACTTCCGGCGGACCGCCGTTGCGCGAGAAAGAGGGGTTCAGCTCGAAGAAATTGTCGTGCGAGAGGCATTCGTGAAAGCCCATCGCGAGCGGACTGACCGGCGATTCCTTTTTCACCGCACCGACGTGCCACTTGCCGAAGTGCCCGCAACGGTATCCCGCTTTCGCGGCGAGATGGGCGATCGTGATCTCCTCCGGCCGGAAGGACCAGCCCGGCGCGAAGGTGCCCATGCGGTTCGGATGGCGACCCGTGAGGAAACTCGCCCGCGTCGGCGAGCAACTGGAATGGGCGGAATAAAAGTGGTCAAGTCGTAGTCCGGTCGCCGCCATCTCATCGAGCACGGGGGTCTTCACGTGGGGGTGTCCGTTGTAACCGGTTTCCTCCCAGCCGTGGTCATCCCCCATCATGAGGATGAAGTTGGGACGGGACTCCGCGGCGTGGAGCAGCAGCGGCGAGCAGAGGGCGAGCAGGAGCAGGGGGCGTTTCATGAAGAATGGGTGTTTGGACCACGGATATCCGGGGATCAACACGGATGCCCCGAGGTTTCGCTGTTTTCGAATCCGTGCAAATCAGTGTCCATCCGTGGTTCTAACCTCATCGGTTCGGTGTTTTCCATTTCAATTTCGAGACCCAGACGCGGTTGTCGGCGCCGCGGGCGACGAGGGGGGCGGGATCGGAGTAGTTCGGGCCGGGGGCCTGCATCCACTCGGTCACGGTGATCCACGTTTCGTCCTCGTCCACCTCGGTGATGCCGAAGTTCCCGAGGCGCGCGCCGTGCTCGGGAACCGCGATCTGTTCGCTGGCGCGCACCACGCGCAGGGTCTCCGGATCGACCCGGGCGATGAAGAGCGGGGCACGGTGCCGCATGACGTGGTCGTTGTTCGCCCCCCGCCGGGTGTAGACGAGAAAGAGCGCATCGCGGTGGGTCACCCAGTGCTGCTGGGTGTTGTAGTTGCCGAGGTCGGATCCATCGTCCCAGCACCACGGCACCGGTTCGGAAAAGGTTCGGCCGTCGTCGCTGACCGACACATAACCGCTCTCGTCGTTGCGCAAGGTCAGGTAATAGCGGCCCTGCCACCGGGCGAGCGAGGGCTCGTAGAGTCCACGGCCGATCGGGACGGTCAATTCACTGCCGTGGCCGAGGTAGCGCAGCTCGTTTCCGTCGAAGGTGGCGAGCACCACCGTGACGGAATAGCGCGGAGCATCCAGGGACTTGAAATAGACCGGCAGCAGGACCGTTCCGTCCGCGAGATCGACGCGCTGCACGCAACCTGCTCCGGCGTTGGCGAACTTCGGATCGTCCGGCATCGCCAGCGTCTTCCACGGCGACCACTGGCCCGAAGCCGCGTCGTAGACCGAATACGGCGTCGCCCGCGGCCGCACCTTCGCCACGGACCCTTTCTCGTAGACCGCGGTGTGTCCGATGCCGAGCATCGTACCCGAGGCCGCGTGCCACTTCGGCCAAAAGTCGCAGACGGTGATCTCGTAGTCGTCTCGACCGTTCCAGGAAAAGGGCGTCCGCGGGAAGGCGGCACTTTCGACCGGTGTCGACCAAGTCGCGCCGCGGTCGGCGCTCGTCATCGTGTGGAGGGGGTGGAAGAGATCTGATCCGGCGAGGTCGAGCGGCTGCAAGGTCATCACCGCGAGGGGAGCGTCCGATTCATTTCCGCCGGTCCGCGGCGGGATCATCCCCGCGCGGGCATGCACCCAGCAGGTCCTCCCGTCAAAGCCGCGTTGCGCCACGGTCTGCTCGATCTCGTAGAGGGGATCGGCTGCCCTGGCCGGGTTTCCGAGAAGCAGGATGGGGATCAAAAGGAGACATTTCATCTTCATGGTTTTGTTAGGATCGCATCACCGGCCGCCTTCCGCCAAGCCTCGAGCCTGTCCTTCAGTGCGGCGAAACGCGGATGTCCCGCATTCGCGAGGTCCCGGAGTTCCAGCGGGTCCGTGTTCCGATCAAAAAGCTGCCAACGATCGAGCTTCGGGTAGTAGACGAGCTTCCATCCATCATCGGTTTCGATGGATCGTTGGGTGTCGGTGAAACTGCCGAAGACGGCATCGTGATGGCCTTCGCTCTCGCCTTTCAGGACCTCGTCGAAACTCCGCGCGGTGACGGAGTCGGGGATGGGGACACCGGCGAGGTCGCAAGTCGTCGGATACAGGTCGCGCAGATAGACCATCGCCGCGGTCCGCCCCGGCGGGATGCCTGGTCCCGCGATGAAAAGAGGGACCCGCAGGGTGTGATCATACTGATTTTGTTTGCCGCTGAGACCGTTGGAACCGGCGGCGAGGCCGTGGTCGCTAGTGAAAATGACGACGGTGTTCCTCTCCTGTCCGCTTTCCGCGAGCGCTGTCAGAATCTTCCCGACGGCGCGGTCGAGATCCTCGATCACCGCGTAATAGTCGCGTCGCAACTCGCGCACCGACGCCTCGGTGCGGGGTCGCGGTAGCAGCTTTTCATCGCGGCCGTCGAAGTTCCCGTGATCGAAGGGATGCACGGGCAGGAAGTCCGGCGGCGTTTCGATCGCCGCTTCACGGAGTCGGGCGGCACTGATCTCCGTGGGAAACAGCGGATCGTGGGGAGCGGTGAAGTTGACGTGACAAAACCACGGCTTCTCGCCTCCGCGGCCGATCAACGAAACGGCCGCATCGGCAAAGCGTTCGTCAATGCCCGGCGTCAAACCCACCCCGAGTTCGGGATACCGGGTCTTGCCGTCGTCACTTTGGAAAATCCAACCGGTGTAACCCGTCACGGGGACGCCGCGGCGATCGGTCTGACCCTCTTTCCAGAATTTCCCGCCACCTCCGGCGAAGAGGCCCGCGACCTCGGTGTAGCCGTGCTGCGAGGGACGCCCGGACACGTGCCATTTGCCGATGTGCCAGGTCTCGAAACCCGCGTCGCGGAAGGCCGCCGGCCAGAAGACGGTTTCCTCGGCGAAGCCTCCCTTGCCCTTGTTTTCCCAGTGGTGGCGGCCGCTCAACATCTCGCCGCGGCTCACCACGCAGATGGGATAGGAGCAAAAGGCGCGTGTGAAGACAAGGCCGCGAGCCGCGAGCGCGTCGAGATGCGGGGTGCGCACGACCGGATTCCCGAGCGCGGCGATACCATCCGGACGGAGATCATCGGCGACGAGGACGAGCAGATTCAGGCGATCCGCGGCGGAGAGAACGGGGATCAGAATCAGGAAACCGAGGGCAACGAGGCCACGCATGGCTGGATCAAAGCATGAGAGCCAGTGGTTCGACCAACGGATTCCGTGCGCGAATGCGCCGCAGGGAAAGGACGAGCGATGGAAAGATCGACCCCCGGTTTTCAAAAAGTCCATTTTGATGTACGTCTGTGAAGACACATGCCCCCGCTCTCCCGCCGCCACTTTCTCGCCCTTGCGGCCACTCCTTTCCTGGCGCGACCGACATTCGCCGCGAAGTCCACGGCCGCCGCGGAACTTGCCCATGCGGAGATCTGGCGGCGCTTCATCGACCGCCGTTTCGACGTGCTCCTGCACTACGCGGGTCTGAAAGGCGAGGTGATCCTGCCGGACGCAGCGGACTGTCGCGAGGCGCGGCCCAATGGCATGGCTTGGTCGAGTCCGATCGAGGATGGCCCGTTCTTCGGGGGATTGTATCTCGATGGGCTTTGCAATCGCTGGCGGGCGCGACGCGATGAGGAATCCGCGGAAAAGGCCCGGCGCATCGCGGCGGGACTGATGCGCCTGGCCCGCTTATCGAAAACCCCGGGTTTCGTGCCGCGCGGAATCGGGGCGGACGGAGTGTCTTTCTATCCTGCCAGCTCCGAGGATCAGGTCTTCCCTTGGTTCTACGGGCTCTGGCGCTACCTGGCCACCGGTCTCGCGTCGTCCGAGGAAAGGGCCGATATCGAAGCGAAATTGATCGAAACGGGACGCGCCATCGCAGGCCATGACTGGCAGGTGCCCTGCGTGACGACGGAATATGGATTCCGCGGCTCCTTTCTGCGTCCGACCGCTCACGACGCGGCCCGCCTCTTCTTTCTACTGCATGCCATGGCGAAGCTGACCGGCGAAGAAAGCTGGATGGAGGGATACCGGTCGCGCCTCGACGAAGTGATCGGGAAAACTCCGCGCCCGCGCCGCGAAATCCTAGCCGAGGGACTCGAGTTCGATGCCCAGCCGGGCGGGAAAAGCCGGGTTTGGACCCATTCCATGTCGCAGGCCGCCTTGCGCGAACTGGTCGAGGTCGAGGAGGATCCGGTAACCCGGGAGCTCTTCCGCACCGCTTTGCTGGCCTCGGCACGTCGCGCCGTTCCGTATCTCGAACACGCGAAAGGGTACTCCAGGGACAAGGACCTGCCCTTCGACATCGACTGGCGTTTTCTCAACGCTTCATGGAGACCACAGGCCAACTGCGACGAGGCCATCGCGCTCGGACGTGAGCAACTGCCGCTTTGGGCGGAGCACAATCCCCGCAGTCCCTGGGAAGATGAGACGATGCGCGAGCCGCTTTTCGCGGCTTGGATGATTCGCCTCGCGGATGATCCCGGATTGGGCCGGGACTGCGATGCCGCCATCAGCGAGTTGCTCGACCGCTACGACTGGAGCGGGCTTTTCACTGCCAGCGGTTTCATCGCCGTGAATGTCGCCTACGAAGGCTCGAGGCAGTCGGGCCGCTGATTCTTTCGGATTTCCCAACCAATTCCCTCCCTCCGCGGTCCCATCCGCGTATCCCCCTCCCGCGGTTTACCGTATCCGACACGAAAATGGGTTTGTGAATTCCCCTCAGGAGTCCAAATTCCGCCCTTTCCATGAGCCAACACATCCGACTCCACATCCCCGGACCCGTCGAAGTCTCGCCGGCGACCTACGAGGCGATGGCCGCCCCCATGATCGGTCACCGCAGCAAGGACTTCGTCGCCCTCTACGACGCCATCCAGCCCCGTCTCCAGCAGATGATGGGCACCTCTCGTCCGGTTTACCTTTCCACCTCCTCCGCCTGGGGCGTGATGGAGGGTTCGGTCCGCAACCTTGCGACCAAGAAGGTGCTGTGCTGCTGCTCGGGAGCCTTTTCCGACAAGTGGGTCGATGTCGCCCGCCGCTGCGGCAAGGAAGCCGAGGCGCTCCAGTTCGAATGGGGTGTGCCGGTCGATCCGGCCGCGATCGACGCGAAACTCGCCACCGGCGAGTTCGACCTGGTCACCTTCATCCACAACGAGACCTCGACCGGCGTGATGAATCCTCTCGCCGAAGTCGCCGCGGTCGTGCGCAAGTATGACGACGTGCTGCTCGTCACCGACACCGTTTCGAGCTTTTCTGTCGTCCCGATCGAGGTCGACAAACTCGGCATCGATGTGCTGCTGACCGGCAGCCAGAAAGCGCTCGCCCTGCCTCCCGGCCTCGCCCTGCTGACCGCCTCGGAGCGCGCCATGGCTAAGGCCGCGACGATCAAGGATCGCGGTTATTACTTCGATTTCCTCGAGTTCCAGGCGAATCATGAGAACTCGATGACCCCGAGCACCCCCTGCATCGCCACGATCTACGGCCTCAACCACCAGCTCGACGTCATCTTCGCCGAGGGCATCGAGAACCGCTACGCGCGTCACGAAAAGCTCAACAACCTCGTCCACGACTGGGTGCGGAAAAACGGTTTCGAATTCTTCGCTCCCGAAGGCTATCGCTCCAAGTCGCTGACCTGCATCAAGAACAACAAGGACCTCGACGTCGCCAAACTCGGCTCGATCATGCGCAAGGATCACTCCCTCGCGATCGATGGCGGCTACGGCAAGATCAAGGGCAAGACCTTCCGCCTGTCGAACATGGGTGACGAGACCGAGGCCACGATCCAGAACCTGCTCGCCGCGCTCGACGACGCGCTGACGAAACTTTGAGAAACCATGACCCCGGCGCGCTTCGTCTTCCCTCAGGACTTGGGGCGCGTCGCGGTCAAAATCTGCGGGATCACCCGGGGGGAGGAGGCTTCGGCAATCATCGGCGCCGGCGCTGATGCTCTGGGGATCAATTTCTGGCCCGGTTCGAAGCGGTTCATCGCGCTCGATGAAGCCCGGCACTGGCTGCGTGATCTTGCAGGCACCGTCCCTCGCGTCGCGGTGACGGTGAACGCTTCCGAAGACGAACTGCGCCGTCTTTTCGACAGTGGCGTGATCGACTGGATCCAACTGCACGGCGACGAGACACCAGACAGGGTCAGGTCGCTGACCGAAGGGGGTCTGCCCGTCTTCAGGGCGCTCGGGCTCCGGGATGCGGCGATGTTGGAGGCGGCGGCGCTTTTTGATTCGCCGACCTTGTTGCTCGATGCCTACGCCCCGGGCGTCTTCGGGGGCAGCGGGGAAACCCTTGACTGGGTGCTCGGCTCAGAGGCAGTGCGGCGTTGGCCGGATCGTCAGATTGTGCTGGCGGGAGGATTGATGCCCGCGAATGTCGCTGAAGCGATCCGTCAGGTACGACCCGCCGGTGTGGATGTCGCCAGCGGAGTGGAGACGTCGCCGGGTCGGAAGGACCTGGGCTTGGTCCGCGCCCTGATCGAAGCGGCGCGGGAGGGCTGATCAATTCCGCGATTTTCGCACCATCGCCACCACCGGAAAGCAAAGCCCGACCCAAAGGAAGGAGGCCCCTCCCTGGTAGATCGCCTCGACTCCCGCGAGTCCGAGCAGGAAACCGCAGAGAATCCAGGCCAAAATGAAGATGGCCGCCGGATGAGTTTGTTTGCCGAGGAGCTTCTTGCCAAAGACGATCAGGATGACCGGTGCGACGGCGGCGATGGCGAGGTAGTGAAGAAGCATTCCGCTGAAAACGACTGATGAATCGATCCGAGGGATAGAGACGCGCTGGTTTATCCATCTTAAAGGCGGAAAGTCAAGGGCTAGAGAAATGTCTATAAAACCCGTCTGCTTTAGTAGGGGGCAGGCTCCACCGCTTGCACGTCGCAGGGGAGACACTAGGATGACCGCACCGTGATGCTGTTCGTCATTTTCCTGAAGGTCTGCCTGCCGATCCTCGTGGTGATCGGGCTCGGTTGGGGCTTGGACCGGATTTTCAAGCTGGACTTGAAGACTTTGGTGAAGCTGAACCTTTACCTCTTCGTTCCGGCCTTCATCCTGACAAAACTCTCCACTTCGGACCTGGAGGCGGCGACGGGGCTGAAGATCGTGGCTTTCACGATTTCGGTGATCCTATCGATGGGCGCGTTGAGTTGGATCGCTGCGGCCCTGCACCGCTACACGCCCGGGGAGCGCTACGCGATGAAGCTCAGCTCGATGATCTACAACTGCGGGAATTGGGGCATCCCGCTGATGACCCTGGCTTTTTCCGAGATCGGTCCGGTGATCCAGGTCTTTGTGCTGGCGACGATGAACATGACCAGTTTTTCGCTCGGGGTGTTCCTCGCGAACGCGGGGAGCAGTGAAAGGAAAGGCTGGTTCAAGCCCATCCTCAAACAGCCCTCGCCCTACGCGATCCTGACCGCCCTGACATTGCGCTATTTCGACAATCCGCTGGAGGAGATCGTCGCGGTCTGGACGCCTTTGACCTATCTCGCCGATGGGCTGGTCGGCTTTGCTCTGCTTACGCTCGGCGTGCAGCTCTCGCAGACCAAACCGCCGACGATCCGGGGCAGTCTCGGCCTCACCCTCGTGATCCGGCTGCTCGGAGGTCCCTTGGTGGCCACGGGACTGACCTGGCTTTTCGGATTCGAAGGCGAGATCGCGGCGATCCTGATCCTCGGGGCGGCGGCGCCGACGGCAGTGAACACCGCGCTGCTGGCGCATGAGTTCAAGGCCAACCACCGCTTCGCCGCGGCCGCGGTGCTCTATTCGACCCTGCTCGCCGCGGTGATCGTGACCGTGCTGCTGGCGATCCTGCGGGCGGGTTGGATTCCGTGGGCGGTGCCGTGAACCTGATCAGTCGAAGATCGGATAGAAGGTGTTGAAAGCCTTCTCACCGAACTCGGCGGGATCGTTGAAACGCCGCCCCCGGTCGAGGGCGTCGATCGCGCTCATCTGATCGGCGCTCAGTTCGAAATCGTAGATGGCGATGTTGTCCTTGAGGTGGCCGAGGGTCTGGGTCTTCGGAATCGTCACCGTGCCGCGTTGCACCGCCCAGCGGAGCACGACCTGGCCGGCGCTTTTGCCGATCTCGCCTGCGATCGTTTTCACGATGGGATCCTCGAGCACGTTCTCGTTTTCCCCGGCCATGTTCAGCGGCACGTAGGAGCTCGCGCCGAAGGGCGAGAAAGCGGTCACCGTGATGTTTTCATCCTGACAAAAGCGCAAGAGTCGTTGCTGGGTCAGGTAGGGGTGCATCTCGACCTGCAGCACCTGTGGGGCGATCGAGGCATAGGCGAGAAGGTCGCGGACCATGCCGGTGGTGTAGTTGCAGATGCCGATGCGTTTGACGAGCCCGTCGCGGACGAGGTGCTCCATGGCTCCCCAGGTGTCGGCGAGAGGAATGCGGACGGGCTTCATGGCCGGCTCGGCCGCGTTCGGATCGAAGAACCAGCCGGGCGGGTAACGCTCCTCGAAGGGCACGAAGGCCAGGGTCACCGGGAAGTGGATCAGGTAAAGGTCGAGCACCTCGAGGCCGAGGTCACGCAGGCTGCGTTCGCAGGCGAGGCGGACGTGGTCGGGATGGTGGTAGGTATTCCAAAGCTTCGAGGTGATCCAGAGATCGTCGCGGGTGCAGCCGCCGGAATTGAGGGCACGCTTGAGGCCTTCACCGACGGCCGGTTCGTTGCCGTAGTCGCAGGCGCAGTCGAAGTGGCGGTAACCGATTTCAACGGCCTGTGGGATCAGGTCGGGGAGGACCTCGGCCGGGATCTTCCAGGTGCCGAGTCCGACCGAAGGAAAGGCGCCACCGTCGGCGGTTTCGAGAAAGGGAGTGGGTTCGCTCATGGGGGCCATGGTTTTAGCGGTGGAGGAGAGGGGAAGCAAGCACGATTGGACCCGTCACGCGTATTCGGGACTGGCTCCAGGGCGCAAAATCTGACATGATCCCGGGATGTCGCGCCGTCTCCCGATCCTCGTCGCGGGCACCCTGATGTGGTCAGGAGTGCCGGGCTGGGTGCGGGCGGTTGATTTCGAGACGGCGATCCGCCCGCTACTGGAGTCGCGCTGCCTCGAGTGCCACGACACCGCGACGTTGAAGGGCGGCATCGGGCTGGAGACCTTCCATCACGCGCACCTGCCGACCGATGCCGGTGAATCGATTTTCGTGCCGGGAAAACCGGGAGCTTCGGTGCTGCTCCGGGTCGTCCGTGAGACCGATCCGGAGAAGCGGATGCCGCCGAAAGGCGAACCGCTCACCGCGGCCGAGACGGATCTGCTGGAGCGCTGGATCCGCGAGGGCGCGACGTGGCCCGATGATGGCTGGCGTCCGCCGCGCCATTGGTCCTACGAGGTGCCGAAAAAGGCTCCGCTGCCGGGTGCCGGTGTCGCGATGTTGGAAGGTCGCAAGGGCAACGAGATTGATCGTTTCATCGCCGCGCGACTGGAGGAGAAGGGCCTCGCTTTCAATCCCGCCGCCGATCCCGCGCGGCTGCTCCGGCGGGTTCACCTCGACCTGACCGGCCTGCCGCCGACCGTTGCGGAGGCCGACGCCTTTCTCGCTGATCCGGACTTTGAGCATTATGTCAGGATCGTCGACGCCTTGCTCGCTTCACCCCATTTCGGGGAAAAATGGGCGGTGCCCTGGCTCGACCTCGCCCGCTACGCGGACTCGGAGGGCTACCAGCGCGACTCGCCCCGCACGCTCTGGCCGTGGCGCGACTGGGTGATCGCGGCGCTGAACGCGGACATGCCCTACGACCGCTTCACGATTGAACAACTGGCCGGCGATCTGCTGCCGGGCGCGACCGAGTCGCAGCGCATCGCCACGGGTTTCCACTGCAACACACCGCTGAACCTCGAGGCGGGCACCGATCCGGAGGAGGATCAATACAAGCGCGTCGTCGACCGGGTCAACACCACCGGCACGATCTGGTTGGGCACCACGGTGGGATGCGCCCAGTGCCACAACCACAAGTATGATCCGATCTCGGCGCGGGAATACTACGAGCTCTCCGCCTTTTTCAACAACGCCCCGCCCGAGTCGAAGCAGGAAGGCATGGAGATGGGCATGTCGAACATGGTCGCGATCGCTCCGGTGCTCGCTGCAACCCGAGGTGACGCCGACATCGATGCGGAGCTCCGGGCCGAGGCCGAATTTGAGAAGGTCATGGGCAGGATTCGCTCCCGCCTCGTCGCTGCGGTCGACAAGAAGGTGGCGGATGATCCGAAGGGCCGCGATAGCCTGCCCGATGAGGTGAAGCGTCTTCTCGAGCGCGAGGAGGAGATGAGTCTGAACCAGTGCCGTTCGGTCACGACCAAGCTCGCGCTCAAGGACGGCGGCATGACCCGGCTCATGGAAGAGGCCGAGATCATGGAGGCCCGGCTGCAGGAGCAGCGCAAGAAGGAGACCCGGGTGATGGAGGAAATGGCCGAGGCGCGGCCGACCTTCGTCGCGAAGCGGGGCGACTTTCTCGCGCGCGGTGAGCGGGTTCATCCGGCGACGCCGGCGACCTTTCATCCTTTTGCCGAGGGACTCCCGAGAAACCGCCTCGGTCTCGCGAAGTGGCTGGTCGATCCGGCGAATCCGATGGTCGGGCGTGCTTTTGTGAACCGGCTCTGGATCGAGCTTTTCGGTCAAGGATTGGTCACGACTCCCGAGGACTTCGGCACGCAAGGGGAACGTCCCAGCCATCCGGAACTGCTCGACTGGCTCGCGGCGAGTTTTGTGTCGGAGGACGGCTGGTCGCTGAAACAATCCCTGCGTCGCATCGTGCTCTCGGCGACCTATCGTCAATCGGTGGTGGTGAACGAAACGTCGCTCGCGATCGATCCGCGCAATCAGCTGCTCTGGAGGCATCCCGGGCAACGTCTCGGAGCGGAGGGCATCCGCGACCAGGCACTCGCCGTCTCCGGACTGCTTGACCGCAGCCTTTTCGGAGTGCCGGTCCGGCCCTTCCAACCTGCGACTTTTTGGCGGAAATCGGCCGGTGCTTCCGAGATCTACTACCTGCCCTCGAGCGGCGGCGACGCCCATCGCCGCGGAGTCTATACGCTGTGGCGGCGCAACGCCCACTATCCGAGTTTCGCGAACTTCGACGCTCCCGACCGGACCGCCTGCACCGTGCAGCGCGATGTCTCGAATACGCCGCTCCAGGCCCTGACCTTGTTGAACGATCCGGTCTACGTCGAGGCGGCCGAGGCCTTCGCCCGGCGCATCGCCAAGGAAGCGGTGGGTGATTCGGCGGCAAAGATCGAGTGGGCCTTCCGCACCGCCCTGACCCGGGTTCCCGATGAAGCCGAGCGGCAACTGCTACTCTCCGCCTTCGAGACAGTCCGCGCCGAATCCAAGTCCGAGGCGGCGGCTTGGAAAGAAGTCGCCGTGATCCTGCTGAACCTCCACGAATCGATCTGCCGGTCCTGATCCGAGTCCATGAATCCCGAGACGATCATCGACCGCCGCCGTTTCCTGGCCCGCTCCGGTTTCGGACTCGGTTCGCTGGCCCTCGGATCGCTCCTGCAGCGCGACGCGATCGGGGAGGTGCCCGCACCGCTCCGGGCGATCGCCCCGAAGGCGAAAAGCGTGATCTTTTTCCACATGACGGGCGCGCCCTCGCAGCTCGATCTCTTCGATGACAAGCCGGTGCTGCGGAAGTATGACCGCCAGCCCGCGCCCGAAGCGCTCTTCGCGGGGAAACGTTTTTCCTTCCTCCGCGGGCATCCCAAGCTGCTCGGTTCGCCCTATGCGTTCAAGCGCCACGGACAGAGCGGCCTCGCCCTGTCCGAACTGCTCCCGAACCTCGGCACGGTCGCCGACGAACTTTGCCTCGTGAAATCGGTCCGCACCACCGAGTTCAACCACGGTCCGGCCCAGCTTGTCTTCCACACCGGGTTGAACCGGCAGGGCAATCCCTCGCTCGGCTCGTGGACGACCTACGGGCTCGGCAGCGATTCGGACAACCTGCCGGCCTACATGGTATTTTTGTCAGGGAACACGCCGGGAGCCGGGGCGAGCCTGTGGAAATCCGGGTTCCTGCCGAGCGTGCATCAGGGAGTGCAACTGCGCGGCGAGGGCGATCCCGTGCTGTTCCTCAACAGTCCCGCGGACGTGACCCGCGAACAGCGCCGCCGCACCCTCGACAGCATCGAGTCGCTCAACCGGCATTACTTCGAGTCGGTGGGCGACCCCGAGATCCTGACCCGGATCGGGCAGTACGAGATGGCCTACCGGATGCAGGCTTCGGTGCCGGAATTGGTGGATTTGTCAGGCGAGGATCCGGCGATCCTCGAAAAGTATGGCCGGGGCGAGTTCGCCACCCAGGTGCTCCAAGCCCGGCGGCTCGTCGAGCGAGGGGTGCGTTTTGTCGAACTCTTCAACGGGGATTGGGACACCCACGCCGGTCAGAAGGGGCGTCTCGCCCAGCTCTGCGAAAACGTTGACCAGCCCATCGCCGCCCTCATCGCCGATCTGCGGCAGCGGGGTTTGCTCGAGACGACCCTGGTGGTCTGGGGCGCCGAGTTCGGCCGGACCCCGATGCTCCAGGGCAGCGAGGAGCCGAACAAATGCGGACGCGACCACCAGAAGGACGCCTTCACCATTTGGATGGCGGGCGGCGGCGTGAAGGGTGGACTCAGTTACGGGGCGACGAACGATCTCGGCAACGAAGTCGCCGAGAATCCAGTCGCGGTCCGCGACTTGCACGCCACCATGATGCATCTGCTAGGCATCGATCATGAGAAGCTGACTTACCGTTTCCAAGGATTCGATCAAAAATTGACCGGGGTCGAGGAGGCGCATGTGCTGCGCGATTTGCTAGGGTGATCCGATTCAGTTGGCCTGCGCTTGCAGCGCCTCCCACCCGATCCAGACGATGCCGATGTCGACGAGCAGGTGGCTGACCCAAGGCCCGATCAGGCTGTTGTAGCGCTGTGCCTGCCAGCTCCAGAAGGCGCCGCCGATGCCAACGCAGGCGCCAAGGGCGAGTGCCCAGCCGAAGGGAAAAAACTGGCTCAAAACCACGATGTGGTGCGAGGAAAAGCCGAGCGCGGCGACGAGGTGCGCGACTGTCACGGGCATGAGCCGCTTCGATTGGCCGAAGACAAACCAGCGCCAGTAGTATTCCTCCATCGCTGAATTCACCAGGCAGAGGAAAAGGGCGAAGGCGAAGTAGCGCTCCGCCTCGCCGAGATCGTGGATCTTTTCGGCGATGCGTCCATAGCTCTGCTCGAGCACGGCGGCGAGGGGACCGGAATGGATCAGCAGAAAGAGCAGACCGAGTGTGAGCAGGCCGAAAAGCGTGCCCGGCAGCAGCGAGGCGAGGTGGCGCTTTGGCCGCGTCCGGTCGATGAGCGGTTCACGCAGAATCAGCAACACCGCTGCGGCCGGCCAGAACAAGTGGAAGCATTTGATCCCGGTGTAGAAGGCGTTGCCGAAGGCGGTGCCGGGAAAAAGGACAAAGTAAAAAAAAGATGCCGCCAAAGGAGCTAGTAGGGCAGGGATGAGCAGGGCCCAGCGAAGGGGCGCGCGCAGGCTCGTTGGCGGAGGAGACTCGGACATCCCCGACCGTCCGGGCTCGACGGGGTCGGCTCAAATCGTTATTTCCGATCTTGTGATCGAAGGAATCGATGGCAAACTTGCCGTTCCAGATCGGAAGGTTAAGATAAGTTAGGAAATCTCCCCGAAACCACCCCCCTTTTTCCAATGGCCATCGTCGCAACCCAACTCAAACGCGGACAGTGCATTTCTTACAACAACGAGCTCGCCATCGTCACCGGCACCGAGCACCGTACTCCGGGCAAAGGAAACGCGCTCGTCATGGCGACGGTCCGCTCTTTCAAGACCGGCAAGACCAAGGACATCCGCTTCGCCTCGAGCGACAAAGTCGAGATCGTCCAGTCCGAGCGCCAGAAGCTCGAATTCAGCTATCAGGATCAGACCGGTTATCACTTCATGGATCCGGCTACCTTTGACACGGTTACCTTCCAGGAAGAGTTCATTGAGGACAGCAAAGACCTCCTCATTGACGGCCTCTCCGTCGAGGTGCTCTTCGTCGATGGCAAGGCCGTCACCATCGAGCTGCCCCCGAGCATCGAACTCGAGGTGACGGAATCCGCTCCCGGCGTGAAGGGTGATACCGCCACCGCCGCCACCAAGGAGGCCACCGTCCAGACCGGACTGCGTCTTCAGGTTCCGCTTTTCATCAATCCCGGTGACCGGATCAAGGTCAGCACCGAGGACAAGAAATACGTCAGCCGCGCCTGATCCCGCGGCGCGGCCCGACCCCGTTTCCCGCTCCGCTTGCCGCGTCCTTCCAGTACGAAAAACCGATCGCGACGCCGCAAGACCGCGGCGCCGACCGGCCTTGCCGCCTTCTTTCCCGAGGCCACGTTCGATTGGTTCGGGGATCCGCATTCGCCAACCCTTCGCAGCATCAAGCGGCTCATCGGTTTCGCGTTGTTGCCGCTCTGCTGGGTGCTGCTGGAGACCTTCCTGGTGCTGCTGCGGGCCGACACGCTCGCCGGCGATTACTGGAGGACGCGCGAATTCGTCTTCTTCGGAGTCGGCGGCGCCGTCGCGATGGTACTTTGTGTTTTCGCGAGGGGTCGGGCGTTGCGTTGGATCTATGTGGCCGGTCACGAACTGACCCACGCGCTCTTCGTCCTCCTTTTCCGGGGAAAGGTCAGCGATGTGAAGATCACCTCGCAGGGCGGTCACATCATGACGGACCGGACCAATTTCCTAATCTCGCTCTCGCCGTATTTTTTCCCCTTCTACAGCGTCGTCGCGATCCTCGCATGGGTTGCCTACGGTTGGGTGGTCGGTGCCGAGAAAAAGCCCGAACCGGGCTGGCTCTACGGCCTGATTGGACTGACCTGGACCTTTCATTTGCTCTTCACCCTCTTCATGGTGGCGCGGGAGCAACCCGATGTGAGGCAGAACGGACGCGTCTTCTCCTTTGCCGTGATCTTTTCGGCGAATGTCCTGATCCTGAGCGCGATGTTGATCGTGGCATCCCCGACGGCAAGCTTCCGGAGTTTCGCGGCCACGTTCGCCGAGAACGCGTGGACCTTCGGGCCACGCTTCGCGGAGTCGGTGCGGGAAGTGTGGGCGACCTGGCCGGGTTGGTAAGGTCGGTTCAACGCGGGCAGACGCCCCGGAGGTACTCCCTACCTGGGCGCGGTCTGGACCGGAGCATCGTCCGGAACCTTCGCCGCCTCCGTCTCGTCCCAGGTTCTCAGCAACTCATGCGCCGCGAGGTATCTGGGTGAATCCGCCAGGGCATCGAGCAGGTGACGGCGTCCTTTGGCAGGTTCTTCCTGCCGCAACAGCCGCGCCATCCGGAATCGCACTTCCGATGGATTCGCGGGATCGAGCAGCAGGGTCTTTTCAAAAGCCGCCACCGCCGGAGCAACCTCGGCGCGGGCCTCGTGGGCGCAGCCGCGGCAGTAATGGAGGCGCTCGGTAAAAGGATTGATCGCGAAACCCCGGTCGGCGTTCGCCAGCACCGCATCCCATTGGCCCTTGTCAAAATTCACCTCGATGAGCCGCTGGTAGGTCTGGAAGGCCTCCGCGGAGCGCTCGGCCATCGCCTCCAGCACCAGTGCCTCGCCGGCTTCATCCTTCTTGCCGCGCAGGGCGAGGGCCTTGTAGGTGTAGCCGTTGCGCTCGCCCACGTAGTCGGGCAATAGGGCGATCAAGGCATCGGCCGATTCGATCGCCGCATCCCAGTTCTTCGCCCCGATCTGGAGGTGGGGTAGAATTTGCCGAGCCTCGAAGTGGTTCGGGTGCTCTTTCAAGAAGGCCGCCACCGAGATGATGCTGCGTTGCTCCACCGCATCGTCCTCCAGCTTGCTCCAGTCGACGCCGGGACCATAGCTCTCCGCCAAGCCCATCGCATGGGCCGCAAAGGCCGTCTCGAACTCCTCCATCGGCACGGTATGGCGCGCGATGGCATCGTTGACCAGCACACCGGCGGCGAGATCGGCGAGGATCGCGCGCAGGGCCTCTAGGCCGTGGGTGTTGACGAGGTATTCGACAACCAGCATTGACTGGTAATAGGCGAACATCACGGCCTCTCCATCCTTTGCCTGGAAAAAGGCCTGGCTCATGTCGCGGACGGGAGTGAGTGCTTCCTCTTCGAGGATCATCTTGCGGTAGCGCGGGCTCATTTCCTGACCCCAGTTCGCCTGGCGCTGTTTTTCCTCGTAGACCGAGATACCTTCGCTGAGCCAGCGCGGCATCTTGTTCTTCGTCGCGGTCAAGGTGATCACGTGACAATACTCGTGCCAAAGCGTCGCCTCCCAATTGCTCTTTTTCGCAGTCAGGCTGCCGGGGCTGTTCATGGTCACGACCGAGCCGAAGCAGACGCCGAGCAGGCCCGCGCCGCCGAGTGATCCGAAGGAACGGATCGCGAAATCCTGCTGGTCGGGATAAAACTCGACCAAAGTCGGGTGATCGATCACCAGGCCGTACTTTTCGCCCAGGACCCGCTTCGCCTCGGTCAGTAGATCGATGACCCGCTGGCCGTAGATGTCGGCTTCGTTCTGTGGCAGGCGGATCACGAAATCCGGAGTCCGCAGCGTGGCGAAACCCGCGATCTCTTTCTCCAGCAAGCCGAGGTTGAAAGCGAGGACGTTGTAAGGATCAGCCTCGGCGACCTCTTTCGCGAGCGGCCAGGCCTCGTCGAGGTGGCCGAGTTTCAGGTAGTCGGCGGCGAGCTGGAGTTTGGCCGGGGCGAAATCCGGATCGAGGGCGAGGGCGCGTTTCTGGGCTTCGGCACCTTCCTCGTAGCGGTACTTCTTCGAAAGCACGCGGCCGATCCGATGGTCGATCTCGGGATTGTCGCGCCACACCGAGAGGGCCAGTTCGCGCTCGCGGTGGAACTCCGCCATGTCGGCCCGCTCCAGCTCGGCGAGGATCGCGCGATAGGCATGCGATTCGGGATGACGCGGGTTCACCGTCTCGACGAGATCCAGCATCGCCTTGGCCTTGTCGTACTGCTCGAAATTGATCGCCGACTCGGCTTGGAGCAGCAGGGCGCCGGCGTGGAGCTCGGCCTCGGCGAGGGTCTTTTCGAGGTACTTCACCCCCGCCTCGCGATCGGATTCCATCACCGCCTTCGCCATGCCGAAGAGAGCGTCGACGTTGTCCGCCACCAGCTTCAGCGCCGCGCCGAACTCCTCCGCAGCGCGCCGGTAATCTTCTTTTGAAAGAGCGAGATCGCCGGAGGCCAGATGCGCTTCGAGCAGGCCGGGCGGGATCTCCTTGCCCTTCGGTTTGGTGGCTTTGGCAGGGCCGAAATATTGCTCCAGCACCTTCGCGGGATCGGCTCCCAGCACCAGCGCGGCCTGACCGAGATGGACCAGGTCGAGGGTGCTGCGATCTTTTTTCGGCATCGCTTTCGCCGCGGCATTGATGGCATCGAGCCGCGCCTGGGCATCCTCGTGATGACCGTGACGCTTGAAGAAGTCGTGAAGGCGTAGCAGGGCCCCGAGTTCGCCGCCGAAGGAATCCGCGACCTGTTTCGCCTCCTCGTAGGCCTCCTCGTAGCGCCCGAGACCGGCGAGGGATTCGAAATGGAGCACGCGCCATTCCCACGAGGGCTGGCCGCGCCGCCGGGCGTATTCGCAGACCTGCACGACGATGTCGAAGCGTCCACGGCTGTAGAGCTCGCGCACCTGCGGCAGCTTGTCCTCGTCGAAGTAGCGTTTGTAGTCCGCCTGGGCGCGCAGATCCGTGGGAGCCGAGAGGGCGGCCAAGCCGAGACCGATGAAAAGGAGCCAGCGACGCATGGGAAGACTAAAGCGGGTTTTTCGCCTCGCGTAAAGCCCCGAGGGTGGGAGCGCGGAGCCCTGGGGGTGGGACCGAAGAGGGTTGAGTCCCCGACCTGACAGGGTCAGGTCGTTCAGGGAGGGGCGAAATTCCTGTCGCCCAGCCTGCCGGGATCCTCCGTGCGCGACAGGAAGGTCGCGCCTCCTTGCTCATGGTTTTCCGAAGCGCCAGAGGTGGCCATCGCTGCGGATGTAGACGGCGCCGTCGTCGAGCGATGGGGTGCTGAGGATGGTCTCGCCGAGCTCGAACTCGCTGACGACCTGGTCTTTTTCCCGAGACGGGTCGATAACCTGGCCGACGCCCTGCTCGCTGAAGATGTAGAGCAAGCCATCGCCGCCGGCGACGGGGCTGCCGCTGAAGGGGCCTTTCAGCCGGGTCTCCCAGAGCACCTCGCCGCTCTCGCGTTTGGCGCAGGTGATGACGCCGGCGTTGTTGATGAGGAAGAGTTTTCCGCCGACCACGAGCGGGCTGGCGGTGCCGGGACGCTGGTTTTTCTGATTCCACAGTGTGGCGGGTTGGGCACCGCTGGCCCCGAGCTTGACGACGGTGAGGCCGTTCGAGGGGATGAAGAGTTCGTCGCCGACGGCGGCGGCCGAGGGGATGGTGGAGGCCCCGCCGGCAATCTGGAAGACGGAGGATCCGGTCGCGGGCACGAGGCCGATGACGCCATCGCCGGACTGGAGGGCGACGATGGGCTCGCCGTCTTTCTCCAGCACGGTGGGGGAGGTCCAGTTCGCCGACTTGGGCCGGTCGAGTTTCCATTTGTTGACGCCGGTGAGCAGATCGAAGCCGGCGGCGAAGGATTCGGAGTCGTTCTCGATCTGGGCGACGAGGGTGTCGCCGACGACGATGGGGGAGGAGGCCATGCCGAGGCTGTTCGAAGCGTTCGGGTAGTCGAGCGTCAGCCCTCGCATCCAGACGAGATTGCCGTCGAGATCGAGGCAGATGAGGTCGTTCGACGAGTAGAGCGCGTAGATGCGCTCTCCGTCGCTGGCGGGGGTGGGTGCGGCGACGCAGGTTTTGTTGTGCGACATGGTGCGGCCGGTCGCCCAGAAGCGGCGTTCCCAGAGCGGGGCTCCTTCTTTTGCGGAGAAACAGAGCACGTGGAGTTGCTGTTGCTCGGGGCCGCTCGCGGCGGTGACGAAGACCTTGTCGCCGACGATGATGGGGCTGCCGAGGCCACGTCCGGGGAGGGAGGCTTTCCAGGCAAGGCTTTCGGCGGAAAGGGTCTTCGGTGAGGTGGCGATCTCAGGGGCGTGGCCGGAGGCATTGGGGCCGCGGAAATTGAGCCAGTCGGCGTGGGCCGAGAGGGGGAGGAGAAGAGACAGGGAGAGGGGGAGAAAGAGGCGCATGGGATGGCGGAGTTCGGATTCACTCGGACTTCTGGGAGCGACGACGGACGGGCGCGGCTTTTTCCGGGGTGGGCTGGCGGTCGGTGGCGAGGATGGCGGTGCCGGTGGCGTCGCAGACGCGGAGCTGGAACTCCCACTGCACGGTCCAATCCTGCTCCTGCTCGTTCTGGCAGGCTTTGACGAGGAGGGTGTTTTTGCCGGCCTTGAGTTTCACGGGCATGGTGTACTGGTCGATGCGCTGGCCGCGGTGGTATTCGTCGCGGCCGAAGAGCAGCTCGCCGTTGCACCAGACCTTCCACGCGTTCTTGCAACCGAGGCGGATCTGGGCGTCGCGGGCCTCGGCGGAGGTGAACTCGGTGTAGGCGTAGCCGGTGACCTGCTTGAGTGGGCCGTAGGGCTGGTTGAAGTCGACTTTGCCGTAGTCGTCGGGGGTGGCGTAGGCCTGCCATTTCACCGGGCTGCCGCCTTTGCCGGGGTATTCGGCGGCGAGGTCGATGCCAAGCTCGGGCGGGTAGACGGTGTCGAATCCGGCGCGGTCGGTGTTGTCGAAGGGGCCGATGAGGTGCCAATGGCTGAGGAAGCCGAAGTGCCTCGGCAGGTCGACTTTTTGCTGGAGCTTCTCGCGGAGCAGTTTGGTGATGGCGTCGATCTGGTCGACCTCGCGGGCGGCATCGAGGGCGGCGAGCAGGGTGGTGCGGCTTTTTTCCGAGTCGCCGGCCTCGAGCTGGGTGCGGCCCTCGGCGAGGAGTCGGGCCACGGCCTCGCGGCGCAGGGCGGGACTGGGATCGTCGATCATGCCGGGCACGAGGGCGGCGGAGGCTTCAGCATCGATCTGCGAATAAAGGTCGTAGGCGAGGCGGCGGGCGTTCGGTTCCTGGCTGCGGTCGAGGAGGAAGGTTTTCAAGGCATCGGCGGGGAGCTGGGCCGAGGCCTTCTGCTCGCGCTCGGCGATGGCTTCGACCGCGGCACGCATCCAGTTCCGCGCGAGCAGGCCGGAGCCCTCCATGGCGGAGAGGATGGGGACGATGGAGTCGGGGCCGAGGGCGCTCAGCTCCTGCCACGCGGCGGCGGCCTCGGCGTTGCCGGCGCCCTCGGGACCAACCTTTTGCAAGGTGGCCAAGGGGGCGGTCCACGGCTCGGCTCGGAGGGTGGGGGAGAGGAGAATCAGGGCGAGGGAAAGAAGGGCGGGCCTCATGGTGGCGGGAGTTTGAGGCCGAATCTCCGCCGCGGCAAGTCGCGCAAAGGTGGGCGGCGGGCCCTCACCGGCACACCTGCTCATAGAGCGCCACGGTCTCCCGGGCGATGCCGGCCCAGCAGAACTTCTCCAGCACGCGGGCGCGACCGGCTTTGCCCATGGCGGCGCAGCGCTCGGGATCGCGCATCAGTTCATTGATCCCGGCGGCGAGGTCGCGGGCGAAGGCGGCCGGATCGATGGCTTCGAAGGGCGACTCCTGCTGCTGCGCGAGCGGGACGAGCAGGCCGGTCTCGCCGGGGAGGATGATTTCCTTCATCCCCCCGACGGCGGAGGCGACGACGGGCGTCTCGCAGGCCATGGCCTCAATGTTGATGATGCCGAAGGGTTCGTAGATCGACGGGGTGCAGAAGACCCGGGCGTGGCTGTAGAGCACGATCTTGTCGCGGGCGGGGATCATGTCCTGGATCCAGACGATGCGGCCCTCGTGTCCGGCGCGGGCGGCCTCGACGGCGGTTTCCATCTCCACCTTGATCTCGGGGGTGTCGGGTGCGCCGGCGCAGAGGACGACCTGGGTGCCGGGGTCGAGGTGGCGGATGGCATTGACGAGGTGGACGATGCCTTTCTGCCGGGTGATGCGCCCCACGAAGAGAATGAAAGGCCGGGACGCGTCGATGCCGTATCGCCCGAGCACGGCCGGATCATGGATCGGCTGGTATTCGTCGGGGTCGATGCCGTTGTGGATGACGTGGACCTTGGCGGGGTCGACGTCGAAGAGGCGGAGGATGTCGTCGCGCGTCTCGCCCGACACGGCGACGACGGCGTCGGCCATCTCGATGGCGGTTTTTTCGAGCCAGACGGTGAAGTCATAGCCGCCCCCGAGTTGCTCGCGTTTCCAGGGGCGCAGGGGCTCGAGCGAATGGACGGTGAGCACCATGGGGATGCCGTAGTTCAGCTTCGCGAGGATGCCGCCGAAGTGGGAATACCAGGTGTGGAGGTGAACGACGTCGGCGTCGATCACGCGGGTGTTGAAGTCGAGGCACTTCTGGAGTGCTCCAAAGACGGGGTGGAGGGGCTTCGGCGCGTTGTAGCCGGAGGGGTCGGAGACAAAACCTCGCACTTCGGGATTGCCGCCGGTCTCGAGCTGTTCGCCGAAGCAGCGGACCTCGACCTCGCAGAGCCGGGCGAGTTCGCGGGCGAGATACTGCACGTGGATGCCGGCGCCGCCGTAAACGTTCGGAGGATACTCGTTGGTCAGCAGCAGCGACTTCATCCCGGCCAAGAGAGCGGCTTTGGCGGGGATTTCAAGGGAGAAGGGCCGCGCTTCACACCTCGACGGTCGACTTCCACCTCGCCACCTCGACCTTGCCGCCGTGTCGCTCGCCCAGCGTCGCGGCGAGGGCATGGCTCTGCTCGCTCTCGCCGTGAACGAGGAAGACGTTTTCCTTCGGACCGGTGATGCGGTCGAAGTAGTCGAGCAGTTCGCTGCGGTCCGCGTGGCCGCTGAAGGAATCGAGGATCTGGACATCGGCGCGAACCTCGAAGCGGTCGCCGAGGATGGGCACCTCCTTGTCGCCGCGACGGATCTTCGCCCCGAGGGTGTGCTCGGCGCAGTAGCCGACGAAGAGCACGGTGTTGCGCGAATCGCCGATGTGGTTGCGCAGGTGATGGAGCACGCGGCCGGCCTCGCACATGCCGGAGGCGGAGATGATGATGGCGGGCTCGTGCAAGTCGTTGAGGGCCTTCGAATCGGTCACCTTGCGGATCAGGGAAAGGTTTTCAAAGCCGAAGGGATCGCGCTTTTCAAAGAGGAAGCGGTAGACCTCGTCGTTGAAGCATTCGGGGTGAAGCCGGAAGATCTCGGTGGCTCCGACGGCGAGCGGGCTGTCGACGAAGATCGGCACATCGGGAATCTCGCCGGCCTGGGAGAGTTTGTGCAGCACGTAAATAAGTTGCTGGGTGCGCTCGACGGCGAAGGCGGGGATGATGACCTTGCCTTTTCGGTCGAGGGCCCGCAGCAGCACATCACGGAGCAAGTGATTCGCCTGAGTGGGCAACTCGTGCTCGCGATTGCCGTAGGTGCTCTCCATCAAGAGCAGGTCGACGTTTTCCACCGGCACCGGATCGCGAAGGAGTTCGTTGTTGCCGCGCCCGACGTCGCCGGAAAAAAGGAGCCGCCGGGTCCGTCCGCCTTCCTTGATCTCAAGGAGAATCTGGGCGGACCCGAGGATGTGCCCGGCATCGACGAAGGTGAGGGTGACCCCGTCGGCGATGGGGATGGGGCGGTCGTAACCGATCGTGACAAATTGCCGGACGCATTCCTCGGCTTCGACAGCGGTGTAGAGTGGCTCGAGTTCGGGCTCGCCCCGCTTGGTCCGATGTTTATTGAGCCACTTGATGTCCTGTCTCTGGATGTTGGCCGCGTCGATCAGCATGATCTGGCAGAGGTCGCGGGTGGCGAAGGTCGAGTAGATGTTGCCACGATAACCCTGGCTGGTGAGCGAAGGCAGATTGCCGCTGTGGTCGATATGGGCGTGGGATAGGACCACCGCGTCGAGACTGGCGGGGTCGTAGAGGAAGTGCCGGTTGCGATCCTTTGACTCTTCGCGTCGTCCTTGATAAAGACCACAGTCGAGAAGAATGCGGGCCCCGTTGACTTCGATGAGGTGCTGGGAGCCGGTGGTCGTCTCGGCTGCGCCGCAAAAGTGGATCTTCATGGTCCTCTCGGTAGCGGAACCGCGGAAAAGGGTCAAGCGGGGAGAGGGCTCGTTGATTTCGGAGGTTTTGGGGAAACTGAGAATTTTGCCTGAACTTTTGCGTCTTTTTGAATTTTTCACATCTTTCAAAGCTGCATTCTAAAAAATAGTTCGGAAAAATTAAATTTTTTGTTGCCTGAAACATCAAGATCCGCTAAGGTCCCCAACATGAACGGAATCCTGACCACCTTTTCCATTTTCACTACCTCACTGCTTCTGGGCGGGTCGCTGACGGCTGCCGATCCGACGGTCCAGTCACTCGAGACCCGGATCAACAGCCTTGAGTCGCGCATCAAGGAACTCGAAGGTGCTCTCAAGGGTGGTCCCAATGAGTATTCCTATCGCGACTCCGCCACCGTCGAGGCCACCAACGGGGTGACCGCCACCAAGCCGGCTACGGGCAGCACGACCTCGGGCCAGACCTACGTGATCCAGGATGGGGACACCCTTGGCAAGATCGCGACAAAGTTCGGGATCGAGCGCAAGGCGTTGCTTGAAGCCAACCGCCTTGGCGAAGGTCAGCCCATTTACATCGGCGAAACCCTGATGATCCCTGGCAGCGCCGCGGTGGCCTCGGGCGAGAAGATCGCTCCTCCGGCCGTGCCCGGTTCCGCCACGGTTGCAGCGAACAACGCTCCGGCACCTGTTCCGACGACTCCGCCTGCGGCTCCCTCAGTTCCGGCTGCGAAGCAGGAAAACAAGGTGGTCGGCGAGACCAAGGCCCCCGCTCCGGCCAAGACCAGCACCCACACCGTCGCCAAGGGGGACACCCTGACCTCGCTGGCGAAGAAGTATGGCACCTCGGTGGATAGCCTGAAGTCCGCGAATGGTCTTCGCACCGACACGATCAGCCTGGGGCAGACGCTCAAGATCCCGACGGTCCAGAGCAAGACTGCGTCGACCGACCCTGCCCCCGCCAAGAAGACCGATCAGGCTTCGACCTCGCAGAAGCCGAAGCAGAACAGCGAGTTCGAATACGACAATCCGCTTCTGAACAAGAGCGAGACCTACGGTTACTACACCGTGGCGAAGGGAGACAATCTTTACGCCCTCGCTCGCGACTTCTTCACGACGATGCCCGAACTTCAGCGGATCAACAACCTGGGCGAGAGCACGGTGATTCAGCCCGGCCAGGACATCATCGTTCCGACCTCGAAATACAACGACTACCACAAGGAAGAGGTCGCGAATCGCTGAACGAAATTTGTTTGAGATAATTTGTCCCCGCGCAATTCCCGAGGTTGCAGAGGAACAAAGTTGAGTGGTCAAGGAACCCGGTCCCGCAAGGGGCCGGGTTTTCCGCGTTTTCCGTCAGGGCTCCGGCGCGACCGCTTCGGTCGGGGGAGTCGATGGGGCGGGGGCGGGCGGAGGCGGGAGTTCGACAGAGATTTTCACCTCGCCGGCATCGACGCTGGATGTGCCCGGGATGGTGGCGCCTTTGATCACCGTGGCGGCGATCCCCCGCTCGGTGAGGATGCGCTTCACCTCCTCGACGCGTCGTTCGCAGAGGTAGTCATTGAAGGCGCTCGAGCCGCCCTCGGCTCGCACCGCTTCGACTTGGACCGGCAAGCCTTGGCGATTGGAAGCGAAGAGTTGTTTGGCGACGGCTTCGATGGCCGCATCCTGGTTCGCCTGGAGCAGGAAGGAGTTCCGCGAAAAGTAGATGGAAGGCAGCGGCTCGCGGGTCGGCAGGGCTGGCATCACGACCTGGGCGACCGGGGGCGCGGTCCCGGTGGCAGCGACCATCGGTTCAGCGCGCAGAGGCTGGGCCGCGTTGGTGTGCAGGGGCGGTTTACCACTGAGTTCTCCGATGCGGGCGAGCATGCGGAGTGTGGGCAACAGGTCCTCGAACCGCACCCCCGGGCTTTCGAAGGGCTTTTCCGGAACAGCAGGTGTTTCCGCGACCATCGCAGGCAAGGGGCCCGACGAGGTGAGCGATGGCCCTATCGGAGGCAGGGCCTCCGTCTCCACAATGCAGAGGCGGGTATGGTAAGCGCGTCCTTCCAGCAAGGGAGCGGCGCGCAGCCGGATCGCGCTCTGGGTGACCACGCTGTCGGTGAGGCCCGTGATGAGGAGGCGATCGGAAGAAATCTCGAGTTTTCCCTCGAGGGTCGAGAGGCCGAGTTCGGCAAGGAGACTGCGCAGATCGGGCAGATTGATCCTCCCGGCGGTTGGATCGATCGCCAGCCCCGCACGGTTCACCGGGAGGTCGGGCCGGGCCTGGGTCAGCGTGGCAGCGAGATCGCTGGCCGTGGCTTCCGAGTCGACCCGGCCTTCCAAAATGGTCCGGCCGGGACCGAAACAAACCCGCAGATCAAAAGGATCTTCCGCGCCCGCGACGGAGCCGACCGCACCCGCGACGAGCGCGAGTCCGAGGAGCATCGGGGGCATGAAAGCTGGGGGCATCGGGGGACGCAGAAGAACCGGACCGACATTGAACCACCCGTCCCGAGGTTCCGTCAATCCCGGCGAGGGTGCGATTTTCGGATCCTCCCTCCTCTCCACACGTGAAAATCGGTTCCGCAAGGGACTTGCTTCCCCCCGTGTTTCGCCTTTGTTTCCCTTTTTTCCAAACTACGTGATGGCCGACATCCAGTCACTCAAGCAGGCTTTGGCCTTTTCCCCGGACAACGTTCCGCTTCTGCTGATGCTTGGCGAGGCCTACCTCGACCAGTTCAGTCTTGAAGAGGCGAGGGAAAGCTACGAGTCCGTCCTGCGCGTCGATCCCTCAAATCCCCAGGCCCGCGTCCAGATCGCCCGGCTCCTCGACCTGGATGGGCGTGGCTCCGAAGCGATCCTGCGGCTCGAGCAGGTCTGCGGAGAGTTCCCCAATTTCGCCCCGGCCTGGCTGCTGCGAGCCTCGTTTTCGCTGAATGAAAACCGCGCCCGCGAGGCGAGAGAGTACTACGACCGGGCCATCTCGCTCGATGGTTCGCTGAAAAATGAGGAACTGCTCCGCCGCATCCGTCAGGCGGGCGGCCATCGCACCGTCGATGAATCGCGCGATCCCATGCCGCAGCGGTCCGGCGACCGGCATGCCGGAGCCTACCTCGATCCCGAGTTCGAGGAGGATGATTTCGACGACGATCCCTTTGACGACAACGATCTCGAGATCGAGTTCGAACAGCGGCCCAGCATCGACTTCGACCGCGTCGGCGGGATGGATTCGGTGAAGGAGGACATCCGCATGAAGATCCTTTACCCGCTCGAGAACCGCGAACTTTTCGAGGCTTACGGCAAAAAGGCGGGCGGCGGGGTGCTGCTCTACGGGCCTCCTGGATGTGGCAAGACTCTGATCAGCCGCGCCACCGCGGGTGAGATCCGCGCGAACTTCCTCAGCGTCGGCCTTCATCAGATCCTCGACATGTGGATCGGCAAGTCGGAGGAAAAGCTGCACGAGATCTTCGAGATGGCGCGTCGCCAGGCACCTGCGGTCCTCTTTTTTGACGAAGTCGACGCCCTCGCCGCCGACCGCAAGGACATGCGCACCTCGGCAGGGCGGACTTTGATCAACCAATTCCTCGCCGAACTCGACAGCGAAGCTTCGAAGAACGAAGGCGTGCTTGTGCTTGGCGCGACCAATGCCCCGTGGCACCTCGATTCGGCCTTTCTCCGGCCGGGGCGCTTCGATCGGCTCATCTTTGTGCCGCCGCCCGATGAGCCCGCCCGTGAGGAGATCATCAAGATCATGGCCGATGGCAAACCGGTTGCCGGTCTCGATCCGCATGCCCTCGCCAAGAAGGTGAAGGATTTCTCCGGTGCCGACTTGAAGGCCGTCTTCGATCAGGCCATCGAGGGCGCGCTTTCCGAAGCCATGCGCACCGGCAAGATCGTGCCGGTCACGCAGAAGGATCTCCTCCGGTCCGCCAAGAACGTGAAGCCCAGCACCTTGAAGTGGTTCGAGAGCGCGCGGAACTACGCCCTCTATGCAAACCAGAGCGGATTCTACGACGACATCCTGCGCTACCTCGGGATCCAGAAATGAGTGAACTCGCCCACGGTCTCCTCTTGCAGGACCAGGGGCGCCTCGAGGAGGCGGAAGCGTGTTTCTACGGGGTCCTATCGCGCGATCCGGACAACGACTTCGTGCATAGCAGGCTGGCGCTTTGCCTGATGAATCAGCCGGGGAAGAAAACCCGCGCGCTTGAGACCATCGACGAAGCGATCCGGATCCGGGCCGACGAGCCCTTTTATCACGCTCTCCGTGCTCTCATCCTTTCGGATCTCCGCAGGGGGAAAGAGGCGCTCGAATCGGTGGACCGCGCCATCGCGCTGAATCCGGAAGACAGCTTCACCCTCGCGGCGAAGGCCGCCGCCTGGTGCTCCATGGAACGCTGGGCCGAGGCGGAGGAGTGGAGCCGCAAATCGCTCGCCGCCGATCCGGACAACGCCATGGCGGCGAACCTTCTCGCCCATACCCTGCGCCTTCAGGGAAAGAGCCAGCTCAACGCCGAAGCCGTCGCCAAGCTGCTCGCGGCCGATCCTGAGGACAGTCTTGCCCATCTCAACGCGGGTTGGAGTGCTTTGCAGAGCGGCGATCGGGTACGGGCCGAGACCCACTTCCGCGAAGCCTTGCGGCTCGATCCGGACTCCGAAGCGGCCCGCGAGGGGTTGCTCGAATCCTTCCGGGCGCGATCCGCCTTTTACCGGGCCTACCTCTCTTATTGCTTTTTGATGCAGCGCTTCACCGGCGGGAAGCAATGGGGCATCATCATCGGCATTTACCTCGCCTATCAGGTCGTGCGATCCACTCTGGGGGCGGTGCATCCCCTGCTCGCCGGGGGATTCGGGCTCGTCTGGCTCGCCTTGGTGCTGTGGGTCTGGCTCGCGCCCGGCATCGGGAACTTCCTCATCCTGCTCGACCGCTCCGCCCGGCTCGCTTTGAAGAAAGGCGAACGACGACAGGGGATCGCGGTGGGTGGCGGCTTGTTTCTCGGGATCGCCGCGACCGCCGCGGGATGGTTTGCGGATTATCCGCCCGTTCTCTTCGCCGGAATCGGGCTGGTGGTCTCCACCGTGCCGGCTTCCCTCGCCTTCGACAACGATTCGAAGCGGGGGCAACTTGTCTTCGGCGGCATTGCTGTCCTGATCTATGCGATCACGGCGGCCGTCTTTGTCATCGAAGCGATCCGCCATCCGGCCAACCAGCTCCATCCCTTCACCTCCATGGGAGGACTCTTTGCCCTGATCGCGGCGATGGCCTGCACCTGGCTCGGCAACATCCGCGGGCTCAGACGGGGAGAGGCCATTTGATCGATGTGGCATCAAATACCGCGCGAGAATCGGCTTGGATCGTGCTCGCACCGTCGTAAGATCGACGGCGTCATTCGATCATGAAATCCATCCTCTGGCCCGTGGTGCCAATCCTCCTCGCCGTCTGTCAGCCTCTGAGGGCCGATGGGCCCTTCACTGCGGAAACGCCCGCCAGCACGGCGCTCACATCTCTCGGCGCGCTGGGGACGCAATCGCTCTCCATCGACAGCGAGATCAACGGAGGTGCCGCCATTGCCAGCGATGCCTCGGGGAATTTCTACCACGCCACCGGGCCGAAGATCGCCAAATACAATTCAGCCGGCGTGCTCCAGTGGTCGCAGAGTCAGAGTGCCTTCGTTCTGACGACCGGATCAGCTCCCTTGATCCAGAACAACTACTATGATCGTTGGACCGATGACCAAGGCGATATCGATGATATCCAACTCGGTAGCGGCTTCTACGAGGGGGACCTCGCCAACCTCTACGCGCAGCGAATCATCCTCGACACGGCCGGCGATGTTTATGTCAATTTTCTGGACCTCGGTCACCGGGATCGCTCGGTCGTAGGGAAGTTTGATGGCGCGACGGGTGCGGTGGAATGGGTCGGTCGGGTGGGCGAAGTGCCTCAGGAAGAAGCGATGACCAACAGATACTTTTCGGAACTCGTCGGCTTCGCCGTTTTGCCGGATCAGTCGGTCGCGGTGATCGAGACCGGGATGGGCTCGTCCCGGCACGCCTTCACTCGCCTGGTCATCTTTGCCTCCGCCGGTTCATCCCGGAACGGCGTCCGGGTCGCGAGCTTTGAACGGGTGTTCTTCGCCGACGGAGATACCAGTTTCCGTAACTCGATCGGCGTCGGGATGGATGTGGCGGCGGATGGAACCATCTACTACGCGACGTACGAGGGGGTTGACCCCGCTCCCAACTATCCGACCTATCCCGATACCTATCCGGCCCCGGATACCCTGGTCCTCCGGAAGCTTGCATCCCCCTACACCGGTGCCCCGACCGTCTCCGGCTACACCACCAATGGCGCGATTGCCTGGAACGACCTGGAACTCGGTCCGGGCGGGAAGGTCTACACCCTCGGCACGGGCAAGAACACCAGCAATCGGCGTGTGCCGCTCCTGGCCGGATTCGACACAGCCGATTTCTCGGCGGATCTGCTTCTGACCACCTACGCCTCACCGGACACCTTGCTCGGCTCCAGTTCGGATCTTCCCGGTATTCATCTTTTCTCCACCGGGACTGCGAGCGACGATCACCTCTACCTGACCACCGGTAAGTTCGATCCTTTCAAAGAGCTGCTTGATGGCGGGCTGCAAGGTGGATTCCGCCCCGCGCAGTATGGTCAGAATCCCAGGGATCTTTTTGTGACGAAAGTGGACGCGACCGGGGACATCGTCTGGCAAAAACACGAATACGGACTGCGGGTTTACGATGCCTTCACGGATGTTTCCGACAACCTCTACTTCCTCGGGCACAACTATGAAGGTGCCGGCATCAGCTTTTACAAGTATTCGCCTTCCGGAAAGCTGCAGGTGGCGACGAACATCAATGCTGAAAGTGGGAACACGGTGGATGGCAGATTCACGGGCCTGATCGACTCCGATGGGGACATCGCGTTGGGCTTCCCTCAGTTGCTGGCGAGCGGCAACGGTGCCGCCAATTCTCGGATCGTCCGGTTCACCAATCCTGCCAACGTTGACGGCGCGACGATTGACTTTCCCGAGTTCAGTTCGTCGGCCTTCGCCGGGCAGGTCATCCCGCTCAGTGCCACGGCCAGCAACGGGCAGCCGGTTTCTTTCCACATCACTCTGGGCGGCGATCTCGGTTACATCTCGGGGAGCAATCTGGTCCTCCAGCGCTCCGGTCTGATGTCGGTTCAGGCCTTCCAGCAGGATGGCTCGAACTTCCTCTATTCCGAGACCCGTTTTCTGCTGGTCAACAAGCGCACCCAAACGATTACCTTCAACCTGCCTCCGAGCCAGAAATTCAAAAAGGGCAAGAAGATCCCCCTCGGTGCGACCGCGACTTCAGGTTTGGCGGTTACTTACACGAGCAGCAATGGGAACGTCACCATCCGAGGGAAGAATGCGATCATGAACAAAAAGGGCAAGGTCACGATCACCGCCAAGCAGGTGGGGACCGCGATCTATTCTTCGGCGGCACCGGTCGCGAAAACCATCAAGATCAATTAAGAAGGCAGGGCATCCGGTTCCTCGTCATGAAAGCTCGACTCTTTGCGGCGATTGCCGGATTTCTGGCCTCGGTGTTTCCCGTTTTGGCATCTCCGCCACGTTCTCCAGCGTCACTCGTTCCCGTCGCCGGGGCTTCCATCCATGCGGCTCGCCCCGTGGACGGTGCGTCCGGTCAATGGGAGATGCGGAATCCTTCGAACGGGCTGAAGGTTTGCTTCGACCGGGCCGGGATCACGGTGCGCGCCCAGCAGAAAGATACAGGCACGACCGGCCAGATGGTCCGGTGGGAGACGGTTTCGGTCGGACGCGGTGATCATTCCATCCCGGTCACCGCTGGCGTTTCGATGGTCGATGCTAAGGCTGCCAATCGGGTCGAGATCCGGCGTCCCGGCTTCGTGGAATGGTTCGTGAATACCGCCGTCGGTCTCGAACACGGCTACACGCTCACGGAACGACCCGGGGGTTGCGCCGAAGCGGGTGGCTTGCGATTGGCCATGCGTGTTTCCGGAGATCTGATTCCCAAGGTATCCCGGGACGGGGCGGCGGTCACCCTGATCGACTCCTCCGGAGCCGAGGTGCTCCGTTATGACAAGCTTTTCGCGTGGGACGCGACCGGGAAGACCCTGACCTCACGCATGGTGGGCCATGCAGAAGGAATCGCTCTGGAAGTGGACGATGCAGGCGCCACTTACCCTTTGACCATTGATCCGCTCTTCACCCAGACCGCTTACCTGAAGGCCTCGAATACCGAGGCGGGCGATCTCTTCGGATGCTCCGTGGCGATCGACGGGGATACCGCCGTGGTCGGGGCGCGTGATGAAGACGGCCTGAACAGCAATGCGGGAGCCGCCTACGTTTTCAAGCTCACTGGCGGCACTTGGAGTGAGCAAGCTTATCTGAAAGCCTCAAATGCGGAAGTCGACAACCGGTTCGGCTGGTCGGTCGCCATCCATGGGGACAGCATCGTGGTCGGTGCTCCGGGTGAAAACGGCAGCGGGACGGCAGCGGGAGCCGCTTATGTTTTTGTCAGGAGCAGCAACACCTGGTCGCAGCAGGCGTATCTGAAAGCCGCCAACGCCGACAGCGGCGACCGGTTCGGGACGTCGGTCTCCATTTCGGGCAACACCCTCATCGTCGGTGCCCCGATCGAGGCGAGCAACTCGACCAGCATCAACACCTCCGCCACCAACAACAGCGCGCCTTCCGCCGGCGCCGCCTACATCTTCACCCGGACCGGCACCAATTGGACCCAACAAGCCTACCTGAAGTCGGAGAATTCCGAGGCCAACGATCGTTTTGGTAACGCGGTCGCGATCAGTGGTGACACCGCCGCCGTGGGAGCGGACGGCGAGGATGGCAGTGCGACCGGCAGCAACGGAACGGTGGATAACGGGAAATCCGGTTCCGGAGCAGCTTACGTCTTTGTCAGAAGCGGTTCGAACTGGACCCAGCAGGCCTATGTCAAGGCGTCCAACACGGATGCCAGCGATGGCTTCGGCGGTGCGGTGGCTCTTGATGGCGACACCCTCGCTGTAGGTGCGATCTTTGAATCAAGCAATGCCGTCGATGTCGGCGGTGACGACTCGATCAACAGCCTTGCGACGCCTGCGAGCGGAGCCGCCTATGTGTTCACCCGGTCTGGGACAGACTGGAGTCAGCAAGCCTACGTCAAGGCGTCGAATCCTGGCGATGGCGATCATTTCGGGACCTCCCTCTCCATTAGCGGCGATGTCTTGATTGTCGGTAGTCTTGATGAGTCGAGCAATGCCGCCGGTGTCAACGGCAACGCGGCGAACGACGATGCGCTGAGTTCCGGTGCGGCCTTCGTTTACCTGCGGGATGGGATCACCTGGACCCGGCAGGCCTACCTGAAGGCATCGAACACCGAGGCGTTCGATTACTTCGGCAAATCGGTGGCCGTCAGCGGGGCCACTTTCATCGTCGGCGCGTTCAACGAACAAAGTTCCGCCACCGGCGTGAACGGAAACGAGGGAAACAACACCGCGGATGATGCCGGTGCCGCCTATGTGTTCCTGGGCGAAGGCGACGAGTTCGGCGTGCGCGAGCTCTGGGGTGCGGGTCCCGACCTTTCCTCGAACGAACTCGGCGACTTGCCGGCCGAACAGAATGGCATCAACGCCACGGCGAACGCCTGGAGCTACGGGACCCGGTCCAGTTTCCTGGGCACCGCGCTGACGGTGTTCTCGGCGGGACAACATCAAAACGGGATTGGGCATGCGGATGTCGATGGATGGGCTCCGGATGCCGCGGTCCTCGTCAACAAAGGCTCTTCCCCCGTCACTATCGACTTGGCCGGAGAGACCAGCATCCCGGTGAGGCCCGGCCAGATCATCGTCGAACCGACCGGTAGTCTTTATCCCGTTGTGCGGTGGACCGCTCCGGAAGCCGGCACTTACAACGTCGCAGCCCGCTGGGTCGATCTCGATTCCACTATTGGAAATGGTGCCGCCGCCCACGTGCTCGTCAACGGAGTGGAGGTGTTCGGGCAGCTTTCCGGGTATTCGTCGGTCAGCGAACCCACCTATTCCGGCCTGGCTTGGGAAAACGGGCTGGGGGCCGCGATGCCTCCGCAGTCCTATCCGCTCCAGTCAGGCGATACGATCGACTTTGTCGTGGGGCCGAATGGCGACGCCACCGGCGATCTGACCGCGTTTAATGCCGTGATCTGCCGGGCTCCCGGTGTCACGATCGCGGCGCCTGCCAACATTACGGTCGGGACGGCGTTGGATGTGACCGTGACCCTGGCGCCAGGCACCGAACTGCTTGGCGCCTGCCTGCGCCTCAATGGAGAGCCGGTCGCCACGGACCTTGAGGCGCCCTACGAGTTCAGCCTTGCCTCTCTCGCCCCGGGGGATCATCAGCTCCAGGTCGAGGCGATCAGCAGTGATCGCATCATCGGCGCCTCGAACAAGCTGCTCGTCACCGTCGATGCGGAGGTTCCACCGGCACCTTCAGCCGCGCTTTTTTCCTTGTCGAGCGTCGCCGAGTCCACCGCCACCGGCAGCGTTTACGACGCCATCACCAGCGGATTCTGGGATGAGCCCGACATTTGGCGCCGCCGCAGTGACAATGCCCAAGGGGTGCCCGGTGCGAACGACGTGGCCGTGTTGGGAAGGGCGGTGCAGGTCGTCCTGCGTGGCGACGTGATCGTTTCCCACATCTACTGCCAGGGTCGGATCCGAGGAGACGACCCGCAGAACAACCGGGAACTCACCGTTACTGAACATTTTTCCATCGATGGACTCGTGGCCGACCTTACCTTGGAGAATCCCGAAAGCGGCCTCATCACGAACGTCAAAGGGGCCGCGTTCTTCGAGAATGTGGACCTGGTGAACCATGGCCGCATGTATCTCACGAGCAGCCTCTACTCAACCGAATCCAGTATCACAAGCGAGGGTAGCTTCAATCTCATCACCGCGCCCGGAAGCGGTGGTCCCATCCGTTTCAATGTCGGCACCGCGACCCTGAATGGTACCTTTGCGGTGGGTCCGGGGGCGGCGATCCATGCCGATCAAATGGTTGCGGCCGGAGCCGGGAATCTCTTGCCGACCCGTGGTCCTGGTTTGGTCGGCCAAGATGGAGGCACCTTGGTCGGGCAGGACGGTGGCACCCTGATCGGCCAGGATGGAGGCACCTTGGTCGGCAATGACGGAGCCTCCCTCGTGGGCAACGACGGCGCATCGCTGATCGGGAACGACTCGGCGGGCCTGATTGGGAATGATTCGGCAGGATTGATCGGGAACGACTCGGCCGGCCTCATCAGCGACAATGGGGCCATCCTCGTCGGGAATGACGGTGCCAGCCTTGCCCAGACCGGTGCCGCCGCCCTGATTTCGAACAGCACCAGCCAATTCAATGGTGGAACCCTCAGTGGCTCGGGAAACCTGGTCGGCTCGGTCACGAATGCCGGTGCGACCTTCGGTCCGGGAAATTCCCCCGGGATGTTTTTCATCAGCGGAAATTTCACCCAGAACGAGGGAGGCACACTCTCCCTTGAAATCGGAGGCACCAGCATCCGGAACCCTCGCGAGTATGACCAGTTGATCATCTCGGGGCAGGCGACGCTGGGCGGTCGGCTCGTGGTCAACACGCTCAACGGCTACGTCACTCCGGCGGGGCAGGGGGTTCCCGCTCTTTTCTTCGAATCACGCACGGGGACCTTCTCGCGCATCTCCTCCAACGCCAACCTGGGCTTTGGAGCGAACGGTATGACCCTCGAAGCCGACGGACCGCTTCCGGGCCCCACGCCAACGCTCACGCTGGCCTCGTCGCCTGCCCAAGTGAAAGAGGGCAAAAGCGCGAGTTTCATCATCTCCGCGCCCGCTGGCACGGCTCGTCCCGTCACCATCACTTATACGATGAGTGGGAAGGCCAAGTCCGGTTCGGATTACACCCTTAGCCCGCGGACCGCCGTCATTCCCGTCGGGCGGAACTCCGTATCGGTCGTCATGCTCTCCCGGAAAGACAAAACCACCGAAAAAGCGGAGTCGGTCACCATGACCTTGCAGCCCCGCTCAGCCTACCTCCTCGGTGCCCGAAAAACGGCGACGATCAACATTTTGAACGTCAAGGCCAAGCCAAAGAAGTGATCGGTTGAAAGATTGCCGGCTCACTTGGACAAAACAAAACCCTGTCTGGTCGCTGACCGGACAGGGTTGGGTCAAAGTCGTCAGCGAAAAGACGCTGAAGAAAAATCACTCGGCGCTCGAGGACTCCTCGCGGGTCTTGAGGTTCGTGGCGGCCTTGCCGACACGAGAGCGAAGATAGGTGAGCTTGGAACGGCGGACCTTGCCGCGCTTGAGCACCTCGATCTTCGCGGTCTTGGGGGAGTGGAGCTGAAAAGTGCGCTCGACACCTTCGCCATTGGAAATCTTCCGGACGGTGAAAGCCTCGTTGATGCCGGTGCCGTGGCGACCGATCACGATGCCTTTGTAAACCTGGATCCGCTCCTTGCCGCCTTCGACGACCCGCGAGTGAACGTTCACCGTGTCTCCCGGACGGAATTCCGGGAGTTCGGACTTCATTTGTTCGCGTTCGATTTTGTCGATCAAATTCATGGCTGCAAGGTTCTGAAAGATGCGCGCGTCCGGCCGGATGGCCCGGTTCGCGAGGGGCGGGAATGTGAATCACAAAGTCTCGATGCGCAACGGATTTCCCGGATATTTTTTGTTGCGCGATCCGGCTTCCCCGCCTAAGGTCCGCTCCCTAGCCGAGGGGCATCGATGCTTCGATGTCCCATTACCGTGGAGCGGTAGTTCAGTTGGTTAGAACGCCGCCCTGTCACGGCGGAGGTCGCGGGTTCGAGTCCCGTCCGCTCCGTTCTCTCTAGAGTTTTTCATGACTCGAACCCGCGAAGCGGGTTTGCGCGCCAAGGCGCGCCAGCGCACCAGAAATGGGCGCAGCCCAAACCGCGCATCGGGCGCAGCCCGATCATCCCGTCCGCTCCGTTCTCCCAAGAGTCTTTCATGACTCGAACCCGCGAAGCGGGTTTGCGCGCCGCAGATGCCGTGCATCCTCCTCGGCTGGATCATCCGGGGTTTGACAAGGCGCGGGGTTGCGCTTCCCATCCCGCATGCTGGATACCGTCGACATTGAGGATGTGAAGCGAATCGCCCGAGCCGCCGGCGATGCGATTTTGGAGGTCTATGGGACCGAGTTTTCCGTGGATGTGAAGGATGATGCCTCGCCGCTGACTGAAGCGGACCGACGCTCCAATGAAATCATCCTGGCGGGCTTGTCCCGGATCGTCCCGGAGATTCCGGTGATCTCCGAAGAAACGCGCGCCCTGCCCTACGAGGAGCGCCGCAATTGGGACTGGTGCTGGTTGGTCGACCCGCTCGATGGCACCAAGGAGTTCATCAAGCGGAACGGCGAGTTCACCGTGAACATTGGTTTGATTCGCGGCGGGGAACCGGTTCTGGGTGTGGTCTATCAACCGGTCGGGGACAAACTTTATTGGTCCAGCGAATCCATCGGAGCTTGGAAGTCGGAGGGCGGGGGCGACGCGGTGCGTTTGTCAGGAGGTGCCCACTACTCCGAGAAGGAAGCCGTGGTGGTGGTGGCGAGTCGTTCGCACCTCACCGACGAGGTCCGCGAGTTTGTTGCCGGCTTGGAAGGGCAGGGGAAGACGGTCGAGTTCCGCTCCTCGGGGAGTTCCCTGAAGCTCTGCCTCGTCGCTGAGGGTGCGGCGGACGTTTACCCGCGGCTCGGTCCCACGATGGAGTGGGATACGGCCGCGGCCCACGCCGTCGCGCTGGGAGCAGGTCGACGGGTCCTCGCCTATGGGACGGGAACGGACTTGCTCTACAACAAGGAGGATCTGCTCAACCCCTGGTTTTTCGTGGAGTGATCCACGGCGGATTTTTGGAAACGCGAGCTTGGTGTGGATCACCAGGTCTTGATGTTGTCCTTCGACGTCATCTCGTCGTTGTCCTTGCCGGCGCTCCAGACCAGGATGGACTCGGGCAGCACGGTCGCATCGCTGGGGTCCCAAGTGGGCTTTTCGGTGCGATTGTTGTAATCCACATCCATCAGCACATAGTAGTATTCACCCCAAGGATCCCAGAGCTCGCCGCCGCCGTCGGAATCGAGAGTGATACCTTTTCGGAATTTGCCTCCGCCCATCGGCTTGGCTTGCTTGTCGGTGAAAAACGCGATGCCGCGGGGGTTGAGGCCGCCTGATTGTTTTTGCGAGTCAGCACCAAGGAGAACGTCCATCAACTCGTGATCCGTCCGGATCGACATTTCGGTTTTGTCCGAGGACTTGACAGGATACTTCCGGTACTCGGTGAAATAGGCTGAAATCGCGTTCTTGACGTTCTGCGCGGTCGTTTCGGCATGGGCCTTCTGCGCTTTCTCCATCACGCTGTTGGCCGCGGGGAAAAGGAAGCCGGCAAGGACGCCGATGATGGTGATGACGACCAGCAGTTCCAGAAGCGTGAATGCCGCGGGGTGAGAGTTGGAGGGTGACTTTTTCATGTTCGGGGGCAAGTTTACGGTGACGGTCGGGAAGGCGGGCATTTCACAGGGGGGGGCGCCCGTCATCGCTTCCCGACGCCATTATTGAAACACATTCCTTTCCTTCTCGTCCATTACTTTCGTCGCGAGGCGACCTCACTTTGAAAAATTCCTTCATTCCCCGGATCCGTGCGCTCGTGTTGAAGCCTGGATACGAACCTCTCAACAAATCGGAGCTCGCCAAGGAGTTGCGGGTCCGGACGAACCAGCGGGCGGCCTTCCGCGATGCTCTTCACGAACTCGAGGCCGCAGGCGAGATCGAGATGGGGCGCAAGTCGCGCTACCGGGCCGCCACAAAGCGTGAGCGCGACAAACGTCCCGGCCTGTGGGGGACGATCCAGTTTTCCCGCGACAAAAAGCGGCAGAGCGCCACTTTCATTCCCGATGATCCCTCGATGATCCCGGGGGTGAACGAGGGCGAACGTCCCCGCTTTTTTGTCCCGGGCCGCCACACCGGCACCGCCCTCGACGGCGACAAGGTCGAGGTCCAGCTCGTCGATCCCGAGCCGGCCCCGTATCAGCGCACCCCACGTCGGGCAGGGGGGCGCAACGCCCGCCCCCAACGAGGTCCGGATCGCCCGCCGCGGGATCCGGGCGAGCTTCACGCCAAGGTGGTGCGGGTCGTGGAACGGTCCCGGGTCCAGATCGTGGGCCGCTTTTACAGCAAGGGCACCAGGGCCACGATCGTGCCCGAGGATGGGCGCCTGCCCAATTCCTTCCGACTCACCAGGGTGCTGCCCGAGGCGAAGCAGGGCGAGGTCGTCGTGGCCGAGTTCACCGGCTGGGACTCGCCGCACAGCCTGCCGACCGCGGAGATGACGGAGGTGCTCGGCAACGAGGAAGACCCCGGGGTCGACATCCTTTCCATCATCCACCGCTACAACCTGCCGCTCCAGTTTCCTGATCGGGTCCTGCAGGAAGCCGAGGAGATCGAGGAAAGCATCCCGGCCGAGGAAATCGCGCGGCGCGAGGACTGGCGCGAGCGCGAGGTCTTCACGATCGACCCGGAGGATGCGAAGGACTTCGACGATGCGATCTGTGTGACCGAGAATCCCGACGGCTCCTGGGAACTCGCCGTCCACATCGCCGATGTTTCGCATTATGTCAGGGCCGGCAGCGCGATCGACCGCGAGGCGCGGAAGCGCGGCAACAGCGTCTACCTCGCCGACCGAGTCCTGCCGATGTTGCCCGAAAAACTCAGCAACGGGGTCTGCAGTCTCAAGCCCGGGGTCGAGCGCCTCACCCATGCGGCGATCCTGACGATCAATGCCTCGGGCAAGGTCAGCGGGCATCGTTTTGTCTCCGCGGTGATCCGCAGCCACCGGCGCTACAGCTACGAGGAGGCCTACGAGCGGATGAACTACTCCGCCGAGCAGATCGCCAGGATCGAGGATGAAAAAGAGCGATCCCTTGTCTCCCACCTCCACCGGGCCTGGCGTCTCGCCTCGCGACTGCGGCAACTGCGGTTCGAGAATGGAGCCCTCGACCTCGAGTTCGCCGAGGTCAAGGCCGTCCTCGATGAAAAGGGCCGCGCCATCGGGGTGAAACGCAGCGAGTACGACGAGAGCCATCAGCTCATCGAGGAGTTCATGCTCGCCGCCAACGAGGCCGTCGCCAAAGAGACGAGGCAGGCGCCGGCACCCTCGCTTTACCGCATCCACGAGGATCCCGCCCCGGACAAGTTGACCGAGTTCGCCGAGCAGGCCCGCGCCTTCGGCCATCGGGTCGGCGACGTCAGCCATCGTCCCGAGTTGCAGAAGTTGCTTCGCGCCGTCCGCGGCACTCTCGAGGAGCACAGTTTGAAGATCGCCCTGCTCAAGAGCCTGCGCCGCGCCGCCTACTCGCCCGATCCGGTGGGGCACTATGGCCTCGCCAAGCACGACTACACCCATTTCACCAGCCCGATCCGGCGCTACGCCGACCTCATCGTCCACCGCGCCCTGCGGCGGATCCTGTCGAAGCGCCACGCTCCCACCGCCCCCGAGGTCGCCGACCGCACCCCGGCCCCGGGGGAACTCGGCGAGATCGCCCAGCACATCTCTCGGACCGAGCGAATCGCCGCCGATGCCGAGACCGACACCCAGCGGCTCAAGCTGATCGAATACCTCGAGAATGTTGCCACCCAGGATGAGAACGCCGTCTTTGACGCGACCATCTTCGAGGTCAAGGCGATCGGAGCTTTCGCCGAGCTCGACGGGCTTTTTGTGAAGGGCCTGATCCGCAAGGACACGCTGCCGCCGTGGGAGGAATATCACTTCGACCGCGGCCGCGAAGAGTTCCACAGCCGCGCCGGAGCCCCGGCCCTCGCCGTTGGCACCCGGCTGAAGGTGCGCCTTTACCGCGTCGACCGCAGCCGCGGGTTCATCGATTTCGTCCCCGTCAGCGACAGCGGCCGGAAGCGGAAAAAGACCTCCCGGGACCGTCGGGAAGGGAAATGAGGCGATTTTCCAGCCTTGAGAAAAGGCGTTGCAAAACTTGACCGGGGGCTTACTGTGGCCGCCCTATGTCACGAGTCGCCGGAAAATGCAAAACAAGGAAAGGGGTCGCCAAGAGATTCAAGGTGACCGGCAGTGGCAGGATTTTGCGTCGGAAACAGGGCAAACGCCACTTGAACCGTCGTAAGAATTCGAAGCGACTTCGTCGTCTCGGGCAGGCCACTCTGGTCTCGCCCGCGGACGAAAAGGCGCTGAAGATGAACCTTCCCTTCGGTTGACGGGTCTTCCCGTGGACCGGAGACGGTAGTCTTCGCCACCCGGACCGGATTCCCCGGTCCACGATCGAGCCGACTGGCGGCGCGGCAGTAATGCCCACCGTCGCCTGAAGAGAGGGTGAGTCGGCCGATCGAGAGAAAAACAACAGTCCTCTCGGAGAAAAAACCACATGCCACGTGCAACCAACTCGGCCGCAAGCCGCAAGCGCCGCAAGCGCATCCTGATGAAGGCGAAGGGCTTCCGCTCGGCGCGTTCCAAACTGATCCGTACCGCCAAGGACGCCGTCACCAAGGCCCAGCAGTGGGCCTACCGTGACCGCAAAAACCGCAAGCGCACCTTCCGCGGGCTCTGGATCCAACGCATCAACGCCGGCGCGAAGCAGAATGGGATGACCTATTCCCGCTTTATGGAGGGCCTCAAGGCCGCCGGGATCGAGCTCGACCGCAAGGTCCTCTCCGATCTCGCGATCAAGGACGCCGACGCGTTTGGTCTGCTCGTCCAGAAGGCCTCTTCCGCCCTGGAAGACAAGGCCAAGGCGAGCGCCTGACCGGAGCTAACTTAATTTTCGAAAAGCCGGTCGCTTGCCAAAGGCGACCGGCTTTTTTCGTTTCCGAAGACCGCCTCCACCGACCGCAGTTGCTTTTCGACCCATCCCGTTTTAGTCACTCCGCCCAACCCAGTTTCGCCCCATGCTCGCCCAGCTTGATACCATCCAGACCGAAGCCCTTGCCGCCATTGCCGGGATCTCCGACGAGGCCTCGCTGGAGGAGGTGCGCATCGCTTTCCTCGGGAAAAAGGGCAGCCTCACTGCCGCCGCCGCGGGGATGCGTGATGTGCCCGCCGACCAGAAGAAGGACGTCGGCCAAAAGCTGAACGAGGTCCGCGAGGCCATCACCTCGGCCCTCGAGGCGACCAGCGCCGAGCTCATCGCGAGGAAGGATGCGGCCGCCTTTGACTCGATCGACGCGACCCTGCCGGCGCGTCCGCTGCCGCAGGGAGGATTGCATCCCCTGACCCTGGTGCTCGACGAAGCGGTGAAGGTGCTGCGCCGCATGGGTTTCGCCCTCGCCGAAGGCCCCGAGATTGAAACGGAGTGGCATTGTTTCGACGCCCTCAACACGCCCGCCGATCACCCGGCGCGGAACGAGAGCGACACTTTCTATTTCGAAAACGGCAAGTTGCTCCGCACCCACACCTCCTCGGTGCAGATCCGCACGATGGAAAAGGAAGTGCCGCCGGTGCGCATCATCGCGCCTGGCAGCGCCTTCCGCCGCGACGAGATCGACGCGACTCACCTCAGCGCCTTCCACCAGCTCGAAGGGCTCTACGTCGATCGTCGTGTCACCTTGGCGGACTTGAAGGGCACGCTCGAGTACTTCTTCCGCGAGATCTTCGGGTCGAAGACGGAGTTCCGTTTCCGCCCGCACTTCTTCCCCTTTACCGAGCCGAGCTTCGAGGTGGACATCAAGCTCCACGCGGCCGGACGTCCGTCGAAGTGGATCGAGATCGCCGGCTGCGGCATGGTCGATCCGGCGGTTTTTTCCGAGGTCGGACGGAAGCGCGGTGACGCCGCCTACGATCCCGACAAGGTGACCGGCTTCGCCTTCGGCATGGGCCTCGATCGGCTCGCGATGATCATGTATGGGATTCCGGATCTGCGGTTGCTGATCGAGAACGACGTGCGGTTTCTCAAGCAATTTAGCTGTTAGCGGTTTGGCCGTTTCGCTTTCAGGAATGAGAGATCACACGAAAATTGCCGCGTTTCAAAAGGCGGATGCGCTGGTTGTCGAGGTGTATCGATTGACCCAAGGGTTTCCTGCCGAGGAGTGTTTCGGCCTGAAAAGCCAGATTCGAAGAGCCGCTGTATCGGTTCCGTCAAATATCGTCGAGGGTTGCAGCCGCGGCGGTGAGAAGGACTTCGTCCGGTTCTTGGAAGTCGCTTTCGGATCTCTCCGCGAACTCTCCTATCAACTAAAACTTTCATCCCGCCTAGGGTTCATTTCTGCCGAAGATTTTCAGGCCATCGAACCCCAAGTGACTGAAGCTGAGAAGGTCCTCGGGGCGCTTATTCGCACAATTCGCTCCGCTTCCTCAGAAGCTAAACAGCCAAAAAGCTAAACGCTAAACCGCTATGAAAACGTCCCTCCAATGGCTCGGCGACCACGTCGATTTCTCGGAATACTCGATCGCACAACTCGATGAGTTGCTCACTTTCGCGGGGATCGAGGTCGAGGGGATCGAATCCTTGCCCGGACATCTCGTCGTCGCGCAGATTCTCTCCTCGGAGAAACACCCCGACGCGGAAAAATTGTCGGTTTGTCAGGTCGATGACGGCTCGGGCAAGCCGCGCCAGATCGTCTGTGGCGCGAAGAATTACCAGGTCGGGGACAAGGTGCCTTTGGCCCTGCCCGGCTGTATCCTCGACGCGGGCGACGGCAAGACCTTCGAGATCAAGGAAGGCAAGCTGCGCGGGGTCGATTCCCTCGGCATGATGTGCTCGGCGAAGGAACTCGGGCTGGCCGCCGATGCGGATGGTTTGCTGATTCTTTCTCCTGATCTGAAGCCCGGCACGCCGATGGCCGAGGTGTATCCCGCCGTCTTCGAGCTGGAGATCACGCCGAACCGTCCCGATTGCCTGAGCCACCTTGGGGTCGCTCGCGAACTTGCCGCCCTTGCGAAAAAGCCCTTGAAGGGATGCGCCCATTTCGGCGGTTCAACCACCCCATTCCGGGTCGCGAAGGTGGACGAGGTGAAGCTCGAGTCCGACGCCTGCTCCTACTACACCGCCCGCATCATCCGCGGGGTGAAGGTGACGGAATCGCCGGGCTGGCTGAAGCAGAAGCTCGAGTCGATCGGCCTGCGGCCGATCAATAATCTCGTCGACATCACGAATTACGTGCTGATGGAGACGGGACAGCCGCTCCATGTCTTCGACCTCTCCAAACTCGAGGGGGGCATCGTGGTGCGCCGTGCGGCCGAGGGCGAGACTTTCCTAGCGCTCGATGGGAAGGAATACGCTCTGGCGGCGGAGGATCTCGTCATCGCCGATGCGAAGAAGGCCGTCGCCATCGGCGGGGTCATGGGCGGTGAAGATAGTGGCGTCACTGACACGACGACCGATGTGCTTCTTGAAGCGGCCTATTTCAATCCCCAGTCGGTGCGCCGCACCGGACGACGCCTCGGTCTGCATTCCGACTCGAGTTATCGCTTCGAGCGCGGTGTCGATCCGCTCCAGGTCGCGGGTGTATCCGAGTTCGCGACCAAGCTGATCCTCGATCTCGCTGGCGGGACGGCCGATGCCGAACTCCTCGTCGCGGGTTGTGCGGGCGCGGGACCGAAACCCGTTGCGCTCGACAACGATTACTGCCGACGGGTGATCGGGGCGGAGATTCCGGATGCGACGATCGACGGGATTCTGACTTCGTTAGGGTTGGAGAAGGCGGGCGGTGCCTGGAAGATCCCGAGCTATCGCCTTGACCTCGCGCGTCCCATCGACCTCGTCGAGGAAGTGGCGCGTGTCCATGGGCTCGAGGGCATTCCCGCGACGACGATGGCGACTTTCGCCCCGGCTTCGAAGGCTGACGAGGCCTACGATTTTCTCCGCTCCATCCAGGACCGGCTCGCCAGCCTCGGTTTCCACGAGGCGCGCACGTTGAAGCTCATTTCCGGAGTCCAACTCGCGGATGATTTCGCGACCAGCCACCGTGGCATGAGTCCGGTCCGCCTGAAGAATCCGCTGAACGATGATCAGGATCACCTCCGCCCCGGGATCCTGCCGGGACTGCTCGCCTCCGCTTCGCGGAATGTCCGTTTCGGGACCGCAGATCTACGCCTCTTCGAAGCGGGGCGTGTTTTCACGGCCTCTCCCAAAGGTGACGAGATCGAACACGAGCACCTCGCCCTGCTCATGACCGGTGCCCGCGTGCAGCGCAGCTGGGCCGACAGCAAACCCAAGGCTCTGGATCTCCACGATCTGCGCGGCGTGCTCGAGGCGATTTGCCCGGAGGGTTTGAATTTCGTGCCGGTGAGCGATGGCCGCTTGCTCTGCGCCTGTTCCGTGGAGATTGGATCAGGCAAGAAGGCGGTGAAGATCGGGATGGCGGGCATCGTGCCTCCGGCGCGCGCGCGCGAGCTCGATCTCGGTGCTCCGGTGGTGGTCGCGGAGCTGAATTTGAAGAAGCTCATGTCCGCGGTGAGCGGCGAGATCCGCTTCGCGGACCTGCCGAAGTTTCCCGGCAGCTCGCGCGACGTTGCCATGCTCGCACCGGGAGACCTTGCCGCCGGTGCGGTGGCGGCCTTCTTCGAGAGCTATGAAGAGCCGCTTTTGATCTCGGCCGAACTTTTCGACGTCTTCACCGATCCGACTGGCGCGAAACTTGCGCCCGATAAAAAGTCGTTGGCTTACTCGCTTCTGTATCGCGCTCCCGAGAAAACCTTGGAGGCGGCAGAGGTCGAAGCGGCCCACGCGAAACTTTTGGATTCCCTGAAACGGTGCTTGAACGTAGAATTTCGCTGAGTGTCACTACCCAACTCATAACCCAATTGAAGCCTTTTTGAATTTTCCTGCAGTGTTCGACCATTACCCATCAAATACAGGCCCGGACCGTTGATACGTTAAAGGGGGCTTAGCTCATCGTCGGCTGTCAGGCCTTCACTGGAAGGCAAAAGTCGAGAGCGGCTCCCTCCCTGTAGAGTTACGGGAACGTGAGCCTCAAGATCGGGAGACGGCACAGGCGGGAAACCCTATCAAAAACCCCGGTGGTCCCAGGACCCCGGGGTTTTTTGTGTTTTGGTTCAGCGGACCCGCAGATCAATCTCACCGCCCCAGATCGTGCCAATAATCCCAGTCCAGCATCACCGTTTTGCGTACGGTGGGATTGCGGTCGGTCGAGAAGTCGGCGCGATGCTGGATGGTGACGAGCCATTTGCCTTTCCAATAGAGATCTTCGACGCTGCTGGGCACCCCCACGGTGAAGGGCCGGAAACCCAGCTTTCCGAGCCGGTCGGCGAACCAGGCATCCGTGGTCTCGTGATCGCCGGGCAGCACCCAGGTCCGCTCCCAGCGGATCCGCAGTTTGGCACCTTGCCACATGCTCCGGCGTCCTTCTTCGGGGAAAGATTTCAGCCCATCGTCGAAAGGTTGGGCGCCTTCGGGCAGCCCGATCGCCTCGAGAATTCCGGGGCCCTCGGTGTCCGCGGCGGCGAATTCGGTGGCGATGAGGGGGAGATGCTTCTGGATGTAATGGCGCTGGAAGATCAGCAGACCTACGCCGATCAGCAGGATCAGAAAGAGGCCGGCGAAGGATCGAAAGGTGGGGCGCTTTCTCATGGCAGGTGTGGTTCAGAGGACTTCGGGATCCCGGGTCCATTGCAGGATCCTGCGATATCTCGGCTTGGAGGCTCCTGGCATCGCCTCGAGGGTGAGGCTCCATTCGCCTTTCCGAAAGGTGGCTTTGTCAGGCATTTCGTCGAGGGACCACTCCGGGGAAAGTTTCGCGTGGTGCCAGGCGACGATGGCGGTGAAACCCTCGTCACTCTCATAGGTCTGCCGCCAGGTGATCCAGGCTTCCTGAACCTCGCGGAGATCGGGGGCGAGCGGTCCCTCTTCCATTTCGGGATAATCCACCGCGGAGGCGGGGGCCTCGTTGAGCCGCTCAAAGATGGCGGTGGCGTCGTATTTCGCGGCGGAGAAAGCGGTGTTCCTGTCCCAATGCTGACGGTTGGCGAAGAGCGAGACGATGATGATGCCGATGCCGAAGGCAAGGCCGCCGGCGACGAGGAGGACTGGAAAAAGATTGCCGCGGGGTTTCATGGATCAGGCGGCTTCGGTGCCAACGAGGATCTCGTAATCGCTCTGGAGCACCGTCTTTCCCGAGACTCGCCGCTCGATCCGGATGAACCACGAGACGAGATCGGCGGAGGAGCCGGAGGGTTTTTGTCCCGACTTCTGCAAGGGCACCGACTTGCAGGTGCGGCGGGCGTCGCGTGGCATTTCGATTTCGATGGAGAATTCGGTCGCTTCGCGGACGACGAGGTCCTTCCGCTCGACGAGCACTTCCTTGCGTGCGGGAGGTTTGCCGGGGATGCCGTTGATTTCGCAGATGAGCGAGATGGTGTAGTCGAGCGCCTTGAGCGGGCCGTTTTGGCGCACGTAGAGATTCGTGCGATCGCCGGGACGAAGCTGGGTGGCGTTGACCTCCACTTCGGGTTCCGGCAGGGCGATCCATCTCAGGTTCACGAGAAAAGCCCAGAGAAAGAGAATCGTGACGGACAGTGAGGCGAAGGCCACCCAGTACCAACCGTTCATGTTGAATCCGAGGACCGAGCTGATCCATCGATAACGGTAGACCTCGTCCTTGTAGTCGAGGGCAGCGATGACAAAGCCGCAGGTCAGCAGCGCACCGATGAGCATGAAGACACCCAGACAACCCGTGAGGGCGCGCTGCGAAGCGGCTGAGGGAAGGCGCCAGGCGAGGCGGCTCCCCTTGACCACGCCTTTCAGTTTGGGCGGGGCGATGCGTTTGAAACATTGGCGCAGAATGAGTCCGCTGAAGCCCATGAACGAGAGCGGCAGGGCAAGCAGCCAGTAGAAGTGGGGGTTGAAGCGTCGCGACAGCACCGCCTTTTTCGGATCGGCGGGATCGTACCAGCAGGGATGGCGTTCGCCGGCGCTGATGTGATTCCACTCCGAGGAAGGTGCTTCGCGTCCGCCGTAGGCATCGTATCCCCGTGTGGTGACGATCTTTCCGTCCGCAGTGGAGAAGCGGAAGACGAAGGACGGGCGCGTCGAGCGATCGACGCGTTTGCCCGGGCGGGTGTCGTAGCCGGAATTGATCGGGATGTATTCGATGATCTCCGCCTCGCTCGCCACGTAAGCCTTGGCGACGCGGTAATCGCGATGGGCTTGACGAGCGACAGGGATCAAGGCGGCGCAGCCGATCAGGAAAAACACCGCCATCACGCCGGCGAAGCCGATCGTCGCGGGGACATGCTTCGGTCCGGAGGGTGGGAGGGTGTCGGAGTTGACAGGGTCAGATGTCATACCCAACCCTGTACGGTCTGCGTTGGGTTTTGCCTATGGGACAAAGGTCCTAGGACGGCAATCTCATTGGGAGGCGCGTTTGGCGAGAGTTTCGACGGCGACGAGAGAGGCGGAGGTGCGGTTCTCGACGCCCAGTTTCTCAAAGATGTTGCCGAGGTGTTGTTTCACCGTCTTTTCGCTGCAACCGAGGATGGCGGAGACGTCGCCGTTGCTCTTGCCTTGCGCAACCCAGAGGAGCACTTCGGCCTCGCGGGCGGTCAGGCCGAGGTCGGTCTGGAGCGGCAGGGGCGAGGAGAAATCTGGCAGCGAGCCACCCGATCCGCCGAGTTCGCGGAAATGCTCCTCTTGCGCGCCGAGGCGGGAAAGGCGGGCCTCGATGGCGGCGAGCAGGTCTTCGCGGACGACGGGTTTGGTCAGGTAATCGTCGGCTCCGAAGTTCATGCCGACCCGGATGTCGCTTTTTTCCCCTTTCGCGGTGAGAAAGAGGAAGGGGGTGGCGGCGAAGGCGGCATCCTCGCGGAGGTGCTGGACGACGGCGTAACCATCCATCTCGGGCATCATCACGTCGCAGAGGATCACGTCGGGCATTTCCTGCCGGGCGACCTCTAGGCCAAGTCGTCCGTTTTCCGCGGTGACGACGCGGTAGCCTTCCATTTCCAGGAGCAGGGCGAGGTTGCGCCGCATCGTGGCTTGGTCTTCGATGATGAGGATTTTTTTGGATTGGCTCATGGCGGCGGGTGGGGAACGATTTCCAGGGATCTAGGACTAAAGGCGGATACAGGAATCCCAGGAACTGCGTAACATGGGAGGATGACTCCTGACCAGATTCATTTGTTGCGACGGTCCTACGCGAAGATCGAACCCCAGGCCTCTCTTGCGGCTCTGGCCTTCTACCGTCGTCTTTTTGAACTGGCTCCGCAGGTGCGACCGCTTTTCAAGTCGGACATCGAATCGCAGGCGCGGAAACTGATGGACATGATCGGCCTGGGAGTCAGCCTGACCGATCATCCGGACAGTCTTGAAGGCGACCTGCGCGAGCTGGGGGCCCGGCACCTCGACTACGGCAGCGAGGACGCCCATTATCCCGTAGTCGGCGCGGCCTTGCTCGACATGCTGGCGGAGGTGCTGGGGGATGAGTTCACCCCCGCGACGAAGGCGGCCTGGGTTGAATTTTACACGCTGGTCTCGCAGAAGATGCTCGAGGGGGCGGCGGCGGCACGAGTCGATCGCGCCGCCGGCAAGTCCACTTCCGGAGGCCCGGCTAAAAAGGTCTGAGGGGCTGGTTTTCAATCGATCGCGAGGGGCAGGATCAGGAGGAAAGTGGTGCCGGATCCGGGGAAGGAGGTGAAGGTGATGCTTCCCTGATGCAGCTCGGCACAGCGCTTCACGAGCAGCAGGCCGAGACCGGTCCCGGAAATTTCGCCGACATTGGTGGCCCGGTGGAAGGCCTCGAAAAGGCGGGGTTGGTCCTGCTCGGGGATGCCGATGCCCTGATCGGCGACTTCGATTTCGACGGTGTCCTCCGTCCGCCGCGTTCTCACTTTCACCGGACCGCCCGCGGGTGAATATTTCACGGCGTTGGAGAGCAGATTGCCCAACATGAGGCGCATCAGGTTTTCGTCGAGGTTGACCGGATCGAGATCACCTTCGAATTCGTACTCGATCTCTTGTCCCGAGTTCTGCGAGGCGAGGGTGTCGCTGCCGATACGGGTGACGAGGGCGGGCAGGTCGAGCGGCTTCGGCGAGAGGTTCATTCTTCCCGACTCGGCGCGGCCGAGCAGGAGGATTTGCTCCATCAGTCCCGACATGCGCAGGGTGGCGGAAAAAATGTCGTCGAGCAGTTCGCCCTGCTTTTCCTGGTCGAGGCGGGCGCGATGGTGACGCAGCAGCTCGAGGGCGCTCATGGTCACGCCGAGAGGGGTTCGGAATTCGTGCGAGACCATCGCGACGAAGCGGTCTTTCAAGGCACCGAGTTCGCGTTCCTGTCCGAGGGCGCGATCGAGCTCGGATTGGGCGGTTTCAAGTTCGGAGGTGCGTTCGCGGACGCGGTCCTCGAGGGTGGTGTTGAGTTCGCGCTCGGCCTTTTCGGCCCGCTCCGCGCGTCCGAGGGATCGGCGGAGGGAAAGTACCCAGAGCAGCAGGATGACCGCACCGAGGGTGGTGAGCAATCCCCAGGCGCGGAAGTTTCTCAAGCGGACTTCGGGCGAGGTTCCACGGGAGATCGCGTCTTCCTTTTTTTCAATCTGGAGGAACAAAGGTTCGCTGCCCGGATTGCCCGGGACGAGCCCGGTGACTTCGATGAGGTCGTCTTTCCGGAAGCCCGGAAAAGGGTCCGTTTCCCGGGAGTCGAAGTGGCAGCGGAGGAGCTTCGAGTCGTCCTCGAGAATGAGGATGGTGCGATAGCGGTTGCCAGCGAGTTTCAGCTCCTGTTGCTCGACGAGGCGGCCGCTCACGGTGATGACCTGATTGGTGACCTTGCCTTCGTAGGTCTCGGCGATGGTAGAGGGCAGCGGCAGGGGCTGGTGAGGAGGCGAGGGGAGCAGATGGACCTGACAGAACCGCAAACCGACATCCGGCCCGTTTTCGGCCAGAAGCCCGACAACCTCGATCTCGTCGCCGGTCGAAACATCCGGAGCCGGGGCGATGGGCGAGGCGAGCCCGTCGGGTGCCGGCGGTTTCGGCAAGGGGTCGAAGGCACTGATCCGGAAACCTTTTCCCTCGGCGTCGCGCAAGTAGACCTGTTGCTGCGGCGTTTTGTGAAGCACGACTCCCCAGAGCTTGATGAGTCCGGTCGGCGCCGGCTCCTTGCCGGCGAGGGCCCCGGCGGTGGTCAGAGGTAGGGAAAAAGGGGCCTCGCTGCCGACGTCGAGGATCTGCCAATGCTGGGTCATCGCGACCCGCAGGGCACAGCCACTCTCACCGTCGCTGCGGTTGATGCCACGGGCCCGGATCCGCGCCCCGTAGAGGTCCGGACGGAAAGTGTCTTTGGCGGAATCGAACACCTCGATCACCGCGGAACCATCGGCGGAGGCGATCAGCATCCGGTGACGTCCACCACTCCAGGATTGATCGATCACGACTCCCTCGACCGCGACGAATTGATCCCAGTGGCGGTAGATGGAGAGGTCGAGCAGGGACGTGGGAATGGGCTCGGGGGGAGGACCGAGTCCGTCTTGCGTGTAGCTGCGGGCGATGACATGCGCCCGGAGCTGTCCCGACGGTCGGCTGGAGGAGGTGATGCCTTCTACCGAGAGACGGGCTCCGATCGTTGGCGGGTCAAGGCCCGGGCCGAGATCCACATGGATGCCATTCAACCCATCGTGGAGGGTGAAATCGTTCGGTCCGGCAAAAACCACCGTGCCTTTGATGTTGAAGGCCTCGCCTGCGCGCAGTCGCGCCTCATCCAGGGCACGGATTTCCGCGACCGACTGCAACACGGTCGGCGAGTCCTGCGCCGGAGAACGGGTGTCCCCCTAGAGCGCTAGCACGAGGAGCGGGACCAGGAATGGTCGCATGGACGTGCAAATAGCACGACTTCGGGTCGGGCGCGACCCATTCTTTATCATTGCCCGGGGCTGGGCAGCTTTTTAAGCGCTGCCGCCAGCTTCTCCGCGGCCGCCAGCATGGCATCGCGCTGTTCGATCCGATCGGCTTCCGAGAGCGAACCTCCATGGTGGTGGAGGATCTCGGTGCCGGTGAGCAGCACCGCGAGCGACTCACGCAGGTCGCCAGCGACGGCTTCGACAGGCGAATCCAGCTTTTCTTCCTCACCCGGAGCCTGCCGCCCACTCGCGAGCCAGCCGGTCACCGCACCGATCAAGTCCCCCCGGACCACGGGTTTCGTCAGGTAGCCATCCGCGCCGAGACGTCGAGCTTCCTCGAGGTCGTGGAGTTCGCCTTTGGCGCTCAAGAAAAGAAAAGGGGTCCTGTCGAAATCGCGGTCGGCCCGCAGCGCGGTCAAGACACCCTGCCCGTCGAGTTCGGGCATCATCTGATCACAAACGATCAGGTCGGGATGTTCCCGGCGTGCCATCTCCAGGCCCCGACGTCCATCCGCGGCCGTCAGCACCCGGTAGCCCTCCAGTTCGAGCAGCAGGGCGAGATTGGCCCGGAGTGTGGCTTGGTCCTCGATGACAAGGAGGGTTCTGGGAGCGGAGTCGGGATTCATCGGTGGCGCGGTGGGTAGGGCCATGATGCCTCCTTTCCCGGAAACCGGGTATCGGACAAAGGTCCCATTCCAGCGTGCTCCGGGTGGTTTTGCCGTGGGACTTTGGTCCCGGGAAACGGGGGTGCTCTCAACGGTTGACGCATCGCCGCGCCTCGTTATAGGTTCACCGCTCCCGCGGTTTTCGGGTTTCCTTCCCGGAAATCGCGTTTCTTGTTTTTACTGAAATTCCAATGTCTGAACCGCTCGCTGGCAAAGTCGCCTTTATTTCCGGGGGATCCCGGGGGATCGGTCGTGCCACGGCCCTGAAGCTGGCCTCGGCGGGCGCGGACGTGGCGATTCTTTATTACAACAGCCACGAAGAGGCCGAGGCGGTTTGTGAGCTCATCCGTGGGATGGGGCGCAAGGCCCTCGCGGTGCAGGCGGACGTGAGCCAGCCCGACAGCGTAGGCGAGGCTTTCGCCGAATTCAAAAAGCACTTCGACCGCGTCGATCTGGTCGTCAGTAACGCCGCTCTTGGCGTGCTGAAGCCGGCCCTGGAAATGACCCTGAAGCATTTCCGCCGCTGCATGGAGACGAATGCCCTCGCTCTCAACACCCTGGCGCAGAACGCAGTGCCGATGATGAGCGCGGGAGGAGCGATCATCGGCCTGACCAGCCTCGGCTCGGAGCGGGCGATTCCGAACTACACCTTCATCGGAGCCTCGAAGGCCGCCCTCGAGGCTCTCGCCCGTGGTCTCGCTCAGGAACTCGGCCCGCAGGGGATCCGGGTCAATTGCGTCAGCGCCGGCGTCGTCGATACCGATGCCCTGAAGCACTTCCCCAACCGTGAGCACCTCCTCGACGAATACAAGGTCCGCACCCCGCTGGGCCCGACCCTGACGCCCGAGCAAGTCGCCGACGCGGTTTACCTTCTCTGCCTGCCCGAGGCCGGCATGATCACCGGTCACACCCTCTTTGTTGACGGTGGCTACGCCATTTCCGGATGAGCTTGACCCCTTTCCAAATCGAGGATGGCCTCGCCGGACGTTTTGCCCTCGTCACGGGTGGCAGCCGCGGCATCGGACGGTCCATCGTCGAGCGTCTCGCCAAGGCGGGCATGGACGTGACCTTCACCTACCTCGGCAACGAGGCGGCGGCGAACGCGGTCGTGTCGGAAAATCCCGGTCTCAAAATCACCGCGGTGAAGGTCGACGGACGCGACAGCGCCGCGGTCAACGCCGCCATCGAGACCCTCGTCGAGCGCACCGGACGGATCGACGTGCTCGTGAACAACGCCGGCGTGATCCGCGACAACCTCCTCCCCATGCTCGAGGACGACGACCTCAAGGCCGTCTTCGAGACGAACATCGAGGGCGTTTTCCATTTCTGCCGCGCCGTCGTGCCGCACATGATGTCGAAGCGCTACGGGCGTATCATCAATCTCAGCTCGGTCTCCGCGACGAAGGGCGGCCGGGGCCAGACGAACTATGCCGCCAGCAAGGGTGCGATCAACTCCTTCACCCAATCCCTCGCCGTCGAAGTGGGGCGTCGGGGCATCCGTGTCAACGCCGTCGCGCCCGGGGTGATCGAGACCGACATGTCCGCCGAGGTCCGCAGCCTCGGGGGTGACGAAATCCTTTCCAATATCGTCTTGAAGCGCTATGGTCGGCCGGCCGAAATCGCCGAGGCGGTCTGGTTCCTCGGTTCCGACCTCTCGGGCTACATCACCGGGCAGGTCCTGAGCGTGGACGGCGGCTTCAAAATGTAAAAGACATGAGCAACGCAGACATCACCAAAGAGGAAATCATGGCCATCTATCCGAAGGTGGCGGAAATCATCGCGGACGCCCTCGGCTGCGACGAAGAGGACGTGAAGCCCGATTCCTCCCTCATCAACGACCTCGACGCCGAGTCGATCGACTTTCTCGACATCGTTTTCCGCCTTGAGCGCGAGTTCAAGGTGAAGATCCCCCGTGGCAAGGCCATGGAGGAAGCTCGCGGCGAACTGAGCGAGGAAGAATTCGAGCAAGGCGGCATCGTCACCGACGCTGGCGTCGCGAAGATCCGTGCCTACCTCACCGAGGTCCCCGCCGACCGCATCAAGACTCCGCTCAAGGCCGCCGAGATTCCCAAACTCTTCACGACCGAGACCTTCTGCAAGATGGTCATCCGGGAGCAGAAGGGGGCTTGAGGCGAGGCAAAGGGCAAAAAGTGGCTTGGGATAACACCGAGGTTCGGTTCGTCGTGTCTGGATTTCGCTGACGCGGCCGTCCACCATCACGGAGTCATGCTTTCTCATATATGAGAGCATTTGATATTTACCATAAAAACTATTTACTTCCATATTTTCAAAAGTAGCATTTAGCTGAAAACGTCCTCGATTTTACCGGTGGGGAAACTTCCTCAAGTGTCCGGCCTCCTCACGAAAGGTGGGGAATCTGACGGAGCCATCAGGAAGCCTACTCATGAAACCGGTTACCCATCACAATCGTGCGGGATTCACCCTTACCGAGCTCACGCTGGTGATCGCCGTCCTATTGGGACTGATCACGATCCTCTTTGTCGGTGTGAGTGCCTACAAGGACGGGACCAACCGGACCATGTGCATCCTGAACATGTCGAATGTTCAGAAGGCGGTGAGGTCCTATCAAAACATCTACCAGAAATCGACGGGTGACAGTTTGCCTCTCGATGTCGTTGCCGGGCCTGGAAAGTTGATCGAAACGTATCCCGTATGTCCCAGTGGGGGAAGTTACGCCAGCTCGTCCACCACGGTGCCGGATGTGGGGGTGCGCTACCTCAAATGCTCGCTAGGTTCGGGGGATTCCGCTGATCGGGGGCATGCTCCAAAAAGCACCAGCGGCTGGTGAAGATCGCAGAGCCGGCGGGCTCGGCACCTGAGGAGCTTGGGAAGCCTTTGCCCCTTGCTCCCCCGGCTCCCTGTGCCAAAATGCCCGCTTCCCCGCGATGTCCGAGCATTTTCGAGCCTTCTCCTTTGTCGACCGCATCCTGGCCGACGACACCGGAAAATTCATTTCCGGGCGTTACGCCATACCCGCGGGGATTGCGGATTTCCCCCTCTCCCTCGTTTCGGAGGCGATCGGGCAGCTCGCGGCCTGGTCCTCGATGGCGGCGACGGGATTCGAGGTGCGGCCGGTCGCGGGGATCGCGGGGCGGGTCGAGTTTCCGGGCACGGTGAAGCCCGGCGATATCCTCGAGCTCGAGGCCACCCTCGTGAAGGCCGACCGTGAGGCGGTGGGCTACGACGGCCTCGCCAAGGTCAACGGGGCGACGGTGGTGCGTCTCCTCGACACCCTCGGACCGATGGTGCCGATGGTCGATTTCGATGATCCCGCGGCGATGCGGGCGCGCTACGAGCTGCTCACCACGACGGGAGCCGAGCCTTTCGCCTTCGGCGGCGTTCCGGCGATGGGCACGGAAAAAACCGGCGGCACGCCCGGCGAGAGCGCCGAGGGCATCCTCCGTGTGCCCGAGAGCGCGGCCTTTTTCGGCGACCATTTCCCGCGGAATCCGGTCTTCCCCGGGACCCTCCTCATGAACCTGAAGCTCGGCTTTGCGCTCAAAATTGCGAAGGAAGTCGAGCCGGGCGCGGATTGGAAAGTTTCCGCCGCCTGCGACGTCAAACTGCGCAGCTTCATGCCTCCGGGCGAGGTCCTCGACCTGAAAGCCGAGGTGGAATCGCGTGACGGCGACCTCCTCCGTGTTATCGTGACGACCCGCAAGGGCAAGCGCCTCAACAGCAGCGCGAAATTCGAGCTCGTGCGGACCTAGAAATAGCGTGACGATTTCAATATGAAAATTAGTAAAAAAGATTTGTTTCACGGAGCGGCCTTGACCCAGATTACTGAACATGACTCCTTTAAGGCTCTGAATAAGGCCGATTCAAAGTATGGGCATTATTTAGTGAATACAGATAAGCGGTTGTTGGTTAAGCATTCCGATACCGTTGAACCTTGGCAGTTTACCTTTCAAGTCGATGATCTTGAAACACTGCGTTCTGACATTGCGTCAGGCTTCTCGACTTTCCTCGTGCTTGTCTGTTCGGAATTTACGATTTGCTTGCTACGCAAGGACGAGTTCGAACGTCTCATCGACTTGCGATCAACTGGCCAGCAATGGATCAAGGTGAGTATTCCGAAGGCAAGCATGAGAGTGAGCGGCAGTGCTGGCTCGTTGAAACACGCCATAAAGCACAATGGCTTTCCTCATCGAATGTTCGAATAGCCGTCGCTTTGCTTCGAGTCTACCGAACTTCTTCTCGCGAAGATCCCGAATCATATGGCCTCTTCCCCCAAACGCCGCATCGCCGTGACCGGACTCGGTCTCGTCACTCCCGTCGGCAACGACGTGGACACGACCTGGTCGGCCCTGCTCGCCGGAAAAAGCGGCGCCGCGCCGATCACGAATTTCGACGCGAGCGGCTTTTCCACGACCTTCGGGGCCGAGGTGAAGGGCTTCGACCCCGAGGCCGCGATCCCGAACCGGAAGCTGCTGAAATACGCCTCGAAGTCGCACCGCTTCGCCCTCGCCGCCGCCTCGCAGGCCCTCGCCGATGCGGGCATCGCCCCGACCGAGGCCGATTCGCACCGCTGGGGCCTCGCCGTGGGTGCAGGAATGCTCTCGGTCGATTATGAGGATCTCAAGGTGGTGCACCGCCACGCCGCGGCCGATGGAAATTTCAACGCCGACGGACTCATGGATCCGGAGTTTCCCGGCAATCCGCTCGCCTTCTGCCGCTGGCAGGCGAACGCGGGACAGGCGCTGTTGACGAAACAATTCGGCATCCGCGGCTACGCGAGTTCGGTCCACACCGCCTGTGCCTCGGGCGGCCAGGCCATCGGCACGGCGCTGAAGGTGATGCGGCGCGGGCAGTGCGATTTCATGCTCGCGGGAGGGTTCGATTCGATGTTGAACCCTCTTGGCATCTCCGGATTCTGCCTCCTCGGGGCGCTTTCGACGGACAATGACAATCCCTCCGGAGCGAGCCGTCCCTTCGACCTGACCCGGAATGGGTTTGTGTTAGGGGAAGGCGCCGGATTTCTCGTGCTCGAGGACTGGGACCGGGCCGTCGCGCGCGGAGCGAAGATCTACGCGGAGCTTGCCGGCGACGGCAATTCGCTCAGCGCCTATCGCATCACCGATTCGCCGCCGGACGGGAATGGCCCAATCCAGGCGATCCACCAGGCCCTCGGCGACGCGGGCATCACGACCGGCGAGGTCGACTACGTGAACGCCCACGGTACCTCGACACAGATGAACGACCGCAGCGAATGCGCCGCCTTGAAAGCCGTCTTCGCCGATCGCATCAGCGAAGTGCGGGTGAGCTCGACGAAGAGCTCGATGGGCCACCTCATCGCCGCCGCCGGAGCGGTCGAGGCAGCGGTCTGCTGTCTCGCGATCCGCGACGGCATCGCCCCGGTCAACGCGAACTACGGCACGCCCGATCCGGATTGTGATGTGAATCTCGTCACCGGAGCGCCGGTGAAGATGAAAATCCGCGCGGCCCTTTCCAATTCCCTCGGCTTCGGCGGGTCGAACAGTTCGCTGGTTTTCAGAAATCCCGAGGAGGTGCAGGCATGAGCGATTCGCGCGACCCCATCGTGTTCACCGGCAGCGGCATCGTCTGCGGAGCGGGCGGCTCCGTCGCCGAGGTCTGGGAAAAACTGTCCTCGGGCGAGACCGCGGTCCGGACCTTCACGCAGTTCGATCCGACCCAATGGCCTGTACAGGTCGCGTCGGAAGTCCTCCTCTCCGACCGAGATCTCGTCAGCGACCGCAAGCTCCACAAGACGATCTCGCGCACCGACATGTTCGGCATCTACGCCGCCGAGCAGGCCCTCGCCGATTCCGGCCTGCCCGCTCATCGCGACGCCCTGCCGGAAGCCGAGCAAGCGGCCTGGAACGACCGCACCGGCCTCGTCGTAGGCACCGGCGGCGGCAATTACAAGAGCAACTACGACTACCTCCCGCTCATGACCGAGGCGGAGGCCTCGGCCGACGGAGCGCTTCATCATTTCGGCAAGGAACTCGGGAACCAGGTCACGCCGATGTGGCTGCTCAAGAATTTGCCGAACAACGTCCTCTGCCACGTCGGCATCCGCGGACAATACAAGGGCACCAACGCCTGCATCACGAACCAGTGCTCCAGCGGCATCCTTGCCGTGGCCGAGGCCGCCTACCTGATCGAAAACGGCGAGGCCGAGCGCATGGCCGCGGCGGGTCACGACTCGCCCTTCGAGCCGGAGATGGTTTATTACTACCACAAGCTCGGGCTCATGTCCGGCGAGGCCCCGCGTCCCTTCGATGCTTCGCGCGACGGCACTGTCTTCGGTGAAGGCTCCGCCGCCCTCGTGCTCGAAAAGGAAAGCGAAGCGACCGCTCGTGGCGCGAAGGTGATCGGGGAGTTTCTCGGATTCGGCTGCTGCAACGAGGCCACCGGCATCGTCGATCTCGCCGACGACGGCAATGGCGTCAGCCGCGCCATCGAGGAGGCCCTCGCGAACGCGGGAATCACGAAGGACGAAGTCGGTTTGATCTGCGCCCACGGCAACGGCAACCAGGCCTCGGACCGGACCGAGGCGATGGGCATCCAGCGTGTCTTCGGCGACCAGATCCCGCCGGTGACCGCTTTCAAGTGGTGCTACGGCCACCTCATCGCCGCCTCCGGCATCGCCGACATCGTCATGACGCTTGAGGCCTTGCGGCAAGGGATCGCTCCGGGCGTCGCCACCTGGAAGGAAGTCGATCCCGCCATCGGTGCCTTCCCGGTTTCCTCAACGAACGCAGCTCCGAAAAGCAAGATCGCCCTCGTCATCTGCCGCGGCTTCGGCGGCATGAACACTGTTGTCGTGGTCAAGGCCCGGAGCTAAATCGCAAAACAGCTCTCTGCTGAAAAGCTCTCTCATGCGCAACGGCATCGACACCGTCGAAATTTCCCGCATCGAGAAGCTCCTCGCCGATCTCGATCACGAGGGACTGCGCCGCTTCTTCTCCGAGGAGGAACTCGCCGATGCCGGGAGCGGTGGCGGACGCGCCCAAAAACTCGCAGCGCGATTCGCGGCGAAGGAGGCCTGCTGCAAATTGTTTCCGAAGGAGATCTGCCTCGGCACGATCGAGCCTCACGATTTTTCGCTCTCCCGCGACGGCTACGGACAGCCGCACGTCGTGCCGAGCGAGCGCGCCCGCGCCGTGATGAACCGCCACCGCGTCGACGCGATCTCCGTCTCGACGACCCACACCGAAACGAGCGCCACCGCGGTCGCGACGATCGAGCCCGCGACGATGGCGGTGCCTTGGTATGGCAAGTTCATCTACCACGTCCTCCCCCTGCGCCGCCGCGTTGTGATGGAGAATCTCCGCCGCGTCTACGGCGACACCCTCACCGACCGCCGCATCGCCGAGATCGCGCAGGCCTTCTACGCCCACCTCGTGAAGTTTTTGGGTGAGTTTGTCAGGCTCGCCTTCATGAGCGACGAGAAGAAGGCGAAGTATGTCCGCATCGAGGGCATCGAGCACCTCGCCGCCGCCCGCGAAAAGGGGAAAGGCGTCCTCCTCCTCGCCGGTCATTTCGGCAACTGGGAGGTCTCGACCGTGGCCGGCATGTCGCAATTCAAGCAATACCGCGGCCATCTCCATTTCATCCGTCGTCCCTTGAAGCCGCAATGGTTCAACGACCTCGTGATGCGGCGTTTCCAGAAGGCGGGTTTCGGCACCTTGGAGAAAACCGGCTCGCTCGACGACATCCTTGCCCTGCTTGAGGACAACCGCATCATCGTCTCCATCTTCGACCAGTTCACGGTGCGGAAGTATGGGATCCAATCCGAGTTCTTCGGACATCCCGCCCACACCTTCAAGAGCCTCGCCGTGCTTGCCCAGTTCACCGGGGCACCGGTGATTCCCTCGTCAAGCTGGCGCGAGCCCGACGGAACTCATGTGCTTCTTTTCGAGCGGCCCGTCGAGGTGCTGACCGAAGGCCGCACCAAGGACATCCTCTCGAAAAACACGAAACGCTTCAACGAGGCCCTCGAGCGCATCATCCTCCGCCATCCCGAGCAGTGGATCTGGATGCACAAGCGCTGGAAGCAGGTGCGCGAAGAGCGGTGAAATCGACAAGCCCGGGATCGACTCGCGGACAGTATTTTTGATAGGCTCGGGCCATGTTCCGTCTGGCATGGCTCCTCGCCTTTTCGATCAACGTTTCCATCCTGTTCGGAGAAGAGCCGAACCGGAGCATCGTGCCGGTCGACCAGCGCGACTACGCCGACTCCAACAACGCTTGCGGCCCCGCCACGGTGATGAATCTGCTCAAGCATGGCGGGATGGAGTTCGCCCCCGCCTACGAGGGCTTGGTCGGTCGGGATGATCCGACGAAAATGCGCTACCTCATCGACCGCTATTTCCGCAAGCAGCCATCGCTTGCGGACCCCGGACGTTTTCGTTGGGGAGTGCATGGGGTTGGCGCCGAAGACCTCGCCGCCGGACTCAATGAACTCCTCGCCAAGTACGGGATCGAGCCGCTGCGCTCCCTTTCTCTGGATCGCGCGGAGCAGGAAACCGATGCGGACTTTCTGGTCCGGATCCACGCGGAGACGGGCCGCTCTTTGAAACGCGGATTGCCTTTGATTCTCAGCCTGCGATCCTATGGCGTGAAACGACGAGAGGAACACGGGCTCGAACCGCGCTGGGAGATCGCCGGACACCATTTCGTGATGGTCGAGGGAGCTCGGGATCCCGTGCCGTCCGGTGGTTTCGAACTCGACGTTCTCGACCCGTGGAAGGCCCGCCGCAGTTCCGTGTTTCTCCACAACGAGGCCAACGGCCAGAGTTTTTCCGCCCTGCGCGGCAATCTGGAAACCGGGACTTGGTTGGGTGGGCGGCCTTTTCTGCTCGTGCTGGCACCGGGACTCCCGACCCTGCGCCCAGCCAAGCTTGAATGGTCGGAGCGCTACCTCGTCACCGCGAATTTGCTGATCGGACGCTTTTGAGCAGGCTTGCAAGGGGAGCGTGTTTCCGGGAAACTTTGGGGAATCCGGCGGGTTAGTTCTGCGCTAGATTCCTGCGGCGTCACCGCAAACCAAACGGCATGTCTTTCAGCACCCTGGCACTCCCGGCATCCGACCGGGGATGGTTTCTCTGCTCCGGAGGGAAGGAGGTCGCTCATGACCTCGATCTGCGCGAGTTGGCGGGAAAGCGGGCCGATCTGCTCGTCGCGATTCCCGCTGCGAATCTCTCCACCTTCGTGGTGACCCTGCCTCGCGTGGAGGAGGCCCTGATCGGCAGCATGCTCGGCGTCCAGGTCGACAAACGCGGACTCGGTGGCAAGGGTTCGACTCTGATCGACTACGCCCGGATCGCTTCCGACGCCGAGGGCGACACTTGGGCAGTACAGGTCGTCCCTGATCTGCCGCCCGCGCTGATCGTGCCGACCGCGGCCGCCTACACCACTTCCGCCGAGTTGCACAGTCCACCGACCGGCACCGCGACCGTCTGGAGGGAGTTCGGACGGCTGGTCTTTTCTGTGCGGATCAACGGCATCCTCGCCCATGTCCAGGTGCTGAGCAGCAAGCCGGAAGTGGGCACCGCTCTGGCCCGCGAGATCAATTTGATCCTGCTGGGCTTGAAAGGGGAGAAGGCCTTTGAAAATGCCGGCCCCATGGAACTCGTCCTCTCGCTCGACGGGGTGGGGCGCGGCGAGTTGGAAGCCTTCCGTTCCGTCCTTTCCATTCCAGTACGCGAGGAGCGCCCGGCCCATCCGCTCAAAGGCGATGACCAGCCGCGCCTGCTCCCCGGCGAGGTCACGCGCCAACGTCAGCGCCGTCGCGCCGCGATCCGGAATGTCGCCCTGCTGGCGGCTGGTCTCGTGGTTTACACCGTGATCGGGATCTGGATCTGGAACAAGGCCAAGTCCACCGAGCGCGAGATCGCTTCGTTGGAGCGCCGCATTGCCATCATCCAGCCGGATGTCGAGCGCATCCAACTCGCCGGCCAGCGCTGGCAGGCTCTGGAACCGGCATTTGAAAAGGATCTCTTTCCGGTGGTGCAGCTCAGCCGTATCACCTCGGCCCTGCCCGGCAGTGGCGTGGTCATGCGCGAGTATCGCACGACCGGCCGCGATATCCGCCTGCGTGGACAAGCCCGCGATGTGCAGCTCGCCAACCTGCTGCTCGAGGATCTCAAGGGCCTTGATGGCTTCGCCCGCTATGAGTGGAGCATGCCAAACCCGCGGGTTGAGCGGAACAACACGGCCACTTTCGAAATCCAGGGGAAACTGAAGCATGAGGGAACTGACGGCTAGAGAGAGATGGATGCTCGGCCTCTGCATCGGGGTCATCTTCCTGGTGGTGAATGGATTCGCGGCGCGATCCGTTCTGAAAGTGCTGCGCGGCAGCGACTCGAAGATCCGCACTTTGAAAAGCACCCTCGCTGACAGCGAGATGTGGCTCGACGAGTCGCCCAAGGCCGAGGCGCGCGAAAAATGGCTCGCCGCCAACATGCCGAAGCTCGGGGAGAACTCCCTCGGCAAGCTGCAGGGCGACCTGATCCAGTCGCTCCAGGACGAGGTCTTCAATCGCAAGCTGCGGATCGACCGCCAGAGCCTGCAGGACATCGTTCAAAACCAGTTTTTCACCGAGGTCGCGGTGCGTCTCGAGGTGCGGGGCGCCGAGCGCGAGGTGATCGATTGGCTGACGACCCTGCAGGGTCCTGACAAATTCCAAATCATCAAGGAGCTCGAGCTCGAACTCGACACGAAGTCCCGCGAACTCGAGCCACAAGCCGAATGCGAGATCACGATCGCCCGCTGGTATCATCCGGACACGGGCGAGGCGATCCCGGTCGACGCGGCTCCCCAGACCGCGATCCCCACCGAACCCGCTCCCGCACCGGAAACCACCACGGCGGCGGGACCAGAGAGGGTTCAGTCGGGTAGTTGACCCTCTTCAGTCCAAGATCATGAAATCGAATCGCCGAACCGTTTTCCTGATGATCGCGGTGACGATGGCACCGATGGCTTGGTCGCAGGAGGCGTCGATGCCGGTGCCGGACGCGCCTTCCGATTCGGACTTCGCCGCCCTGAGGAAGACCAGTCCGTTCACCCGGGTGTTGAGTCTGCCGGAGACCTACGCCCTGCGCGGGGTCGCGACGATCGACGGAGCGCAGGTCGCAACGCTCTACAACCGCGAGACCAAAAAGACGATCGTGGTGACGCCCGACGGAAACAACGAGGCCGGCATTGCCTTGGTGGGAGTGAACCCGGCTTTCCAACTCGACGGGGTGACCGCGAGGATCTCGCTGGCGGGCGATGAGGCGGAACTGCGCTACGAGACGAGCCAGTTGTACCCCGAGCCAAAGGCCGGAGCGGCGACACCCGGCGCGCCGGGCTCTCCCAAGCCTGAAGAACATCGCGGTCCCTCCCAGCAGGACATCGATCGCTACAAGTCCTTGTCTCCCGAGAACCAGGCGAAGTTCCGCGAGTACATCGGGCATGTGATGAAGAACTATCCGAATCTCTCCCGCGAGGAACGCGGCAACATGATGCGCGGGGCGATGATGCGTCTGATCGATGGTCGCAGTCTGGACATCCCGCAGGCTCCGCCGAATGGTTCGGGTGCCGCGCCCACGCCGGGCGGACCGCCGCCGTCGAACAATGAATCCGGTCGCAGCGAGCGGAGTTCGGACGGTTCGGATCGAGGCGAACGGGGTGACCGTGGAGAGCGCCGGGAGCGTCGCTGATCAGGGTTTGACGAGCCGGATCGCGCCGATGTCCATCATGCGCGGTTGCACGGTAGGTCCGGCGGCCACGGTCATGGTGTAGATCACTCCGGGTTGCAAGGTCACGGTGCCTTCGGGACTGACGGTCTCGAATTTCTCGTAGCCACCGGTGGTTTTCGATTCGCCCATGAGCCCCTTGCCGGCGAGATAGACGACAAACTTGCTCGGCTCGGCGAGCGGAGTGGCCTGATCGATCTGGACGCGGTAATCACCGGCCTCGGAGACCTTGAAATACCAACTGAAATAGGTCTCGGTCGAGACCCAGCTGGTGAGCGAGGAGAGATTCGAGTTGATCGCGGCGGCGCGATCGCCTCGCACCCGCGCTTTGCTGCCTTTGATCTCGGCACCGGGCTTCAGCTCGACCACGCTTTTCATGGCCTTGTCGAGGGTGTCGCCGAAGTTTTTTGCCATCTTGCCATGAGCGGGATGCTTCTGCCACTCGCGCAGCAGTTTGAGTGACTCGGGATCGGGATGCTCGACCATCGAGCTGAAGAGCTCCTGGATGTCCCCGGGCTTGCGGGTCAGCTCAAAGGCGCGCGACCAATAGGGGACACGCTCGGCGGCTGGTTCAGGCCCGGGCAGGGAAGAGAGTCGCACGTAGGCTTTCTCGGCGGCGGCGCGCATCGCCTCGTCGGTGGTGGTGGTGATGATTTTCTCCACCGCCGGGGCGACGCTGCGATCGCGCCAGCTCAGATAGGCGCTGAGGGCTTCGCGCTGGTAAGCGACATCCGTGCCGTTGAAGATGGACTCGAGCAAAGCCTTGGTTTTGTCGCCATCGAGCGTGCCGAGGATGCGGAAGAGGCTCTGGCGTTCGCTGCCGGAAGCGTTCGGCACCTTGGCGATGATCTTGTCGATGATGCCTCCGATGTCGCCGCCTTTGCGCAGCACCGCGAGGACCGTATCCTCGAAGGCTTTCCGTACCGGCAGGGTGTGGTCGGCATGAAGCGATCCGATGATCTGGTCGATGTCCTTGAGCGAGGCGAGGGCGCGGATCGATTGGAGGATCTGGATGCGCTGGTCGTCCGTGCTTGCGGATTTGAAGACCGAAATCATGTCAGGCACGGCGGCGGCGTAGGTCCGTTCGGCGAGGGCCTGCGACAGGGCGAGTTTCACGGGCAGGCCGGGGGCTTCGCGGAGTTGGGCGTGGATCGCCTCGCTGATTCCGCTGCCTTGGATGCGCGAGAGCACCTTGACCGCATTGGCCTTGAGGTTGCCGGTCGTCTCATCGCTGCCCAGCACCGCGACGGCGAGGGCGACGTCGGAAAGATCAGCCGACGGTTTTTCCGCGGTGGCCAACTCGAGGATGCGGGCTTCGCGTTCTTTTGCCCTGGAACTACTGATCGAGCTGGTGATGCCGAGCAGGGCGATCAGGGCGACGCCAGATCCGATCAAGATCCATTTCAGCTTGCCGCTCTTTTCGGGAGCCGCCGGGGTCTTGCGGACATTGCCTCGGTTGACCGGACCGGTTCCCCGGCTCTGGCCGCCCTGGGCTCCGGTGCGAAGCCGACCGGTGGAAGAGCCCACCGCCGTGGCGATGGGGGCGCTGCCGGTATTGCCGGGGACGATCAGGGAAGGCGGGGCCGCCGCGCTGCGCACCACCCGGACCACGGTGACCTCGCCGGTGGAGACCTGGGGCGTGTCCTCGACGGGGAGCACTTTCAACGGTGCCGCACCAGGAGCCTCGGGATTGCGGGGCCAATGCTTGAGGGCCTCGCGGGCATCGGCCGGGCGATGGGAAATGTCGCGATTGATCATCCACATCACCCACTGGCAGATCGAGGGCGAGAGGTCGGGGCGGATCTGCTCCAGGGGGATGACCCGGTGCTGGAGGTGGGCATTCATGACCTGGGGAGCGGTCTCGCCATTGAAGGGATACTGTCCAGTGAGAGCGTTGTAATAGACGCAACCCATCTGGTAGAGATCGGTGCGGGCGTCGAGCTCGCCGCGCTCGAACTGCTCGGGCGCCATGAAAAAGATCGATCCCATCACCGACTCCTCCTGATCCATCGTCTGGACCGAGGGGGTCTTGCTGAATTTGGCGAGGCCGAAGTCGAGGATCTTGATCTGGAACTTCCCGGAAGCCTGCCAGATCACCATGATGTTGGTCGGCTTGATATCGCGGTGGATCACGTTGTTGGCCTGCGCGGAGATGAGGGCCTCGAGGGTTTGGTAAACCACCTCGGTGAAGTCCTCCTGCGTCAGGACGCCCCGGGCTACGGTCTCGTCGAGGGTTTCGCCTTTCAGCAACTCCATTACGACGAATCCGCCCTCCTCGTCCTGACCCACATCGAAGACGGTGACGATGTTCGGGTGGTTCAGGCTGGAGAGGGTCTGGGCCTCGGCGATGAGTTTGTCGGCGGCTTCCTTGACCTCTTCCTCCGTCGCCTGACTGGCGCTCAAAACCCGCTTGATGGCGACCTCGCGATGGAGCTGCGTGTCGAACGCCTTATAGACCGCTCCCAGACCGCCCTTGCCGATTTGTTCGCGGATTTCATAGCGCTTGCTCATGGAGATTCTGGGGAGGGCAGTCGCGGCCGCCGCGCAAAGGCTGAAATATAGGCCAGATAGACCGATTTTTCATACTTGGAAAGCACCTTTTTCACAACGAATCCCCGGGGAAAGCTCTGGCCGGGAGGGGGCGGCGGGCCTAAGCTGGCCGGAGCATGACCCGGGAAAAACTCGCCGAAACGCTCGAAGAAATCGCTCTCTTGCTCGAGTTGAAGGGCGAAAATCCTTTCAAAGTCCGTGCCTATCGGACCGGCGCGGAGACGGTGATGCAGTATCCCGGGGACATCGTGGCTTTGGCGAGGGAAGGCAAGCTCGGCGGGATCAAGGGCATCGGTGACGCGCTCCAGCAGAAGCTGCACGAACTCGCCTCGACCGGGTCGTTGGGCTTCCACGAGAAGCTGAAGTCGGAGTTTCCGCCCGGCCTCTTCGCTCTTTTCGATCTGCAGGGGCTGGGGCCGAAGAAGGTCAAGTTGCTCCACGAGTCTCTCGGAGTCGATTCGGTGGAGCGGCTCAAGGAACTCTGCGAGTCCGGCGAGGTCGCCAAATTGCCGGGTTTCGGAGCCAAGACCGCGGCGAAGATCCTCGAGTCCATTGCCTTCCGGGCTGGCAACAGTGACCGATTCCGCCTCGGCGACGTGGCGGCTCCGGTTGAGGAGATCCTCGAGTTCCTCCGGAGGCATCCCGATTGCCTCCGGGCCGAAGCGGCGGGCAGCTACCGGCGCTCTCGCGAGACGGTGCACGATGTTGATTTTCTGGTCGCCAGTCCCAGGGGTGAAGCGGTGATCGCGGATTTCGTCTCCCAAGTCTGGGTCACCCGGGTCATTGCCCAGGGACCGACCAAGGCGAGCATCAATCTCGCTTCGGGATTGCAGTGCGACCTGCGCGTGGTCACCAATGCCGAGTTCGCCTGTGCCCTCGCCTACTTCACCGGCAGCAAGGAACACAACGTCGCGATGCGGGGCCGGGCCCTCGAGCGCGGCTATACTTTGAATGAGTATCGGCTCGCGGTGCGCGAGGGCGGCAACGCGGAAGAGGCTCCGGTCTTCGAGGATGAGGCTCAGCTCCACCGCTTCCTCGGCCTGGACTACATCGCGCCGGAGTTGCGCGAGAACACGGGCGAGATCGAGGCCGCTGAGCAAGGGGAACTACCCCGCCTCATCGAGCTCGAAAACCTGCGTGGCACCTTTCACAACCACACCGTCGCCAGCGATGGTAAAAACACCCTTGAGGAAATGGCCACGGCGGCGATTGACCTCGGCCTGCAGTATCTGGGCATCGCCGATCATTCGAAAAGCTCCTTCCAGGCCAATGGACTCGACGAGGGAAGGCTGCGCGCCCAGATCGCCGAGATCCGGGCGCTGAACCGGCGTTATGTCGATGAAGGATTGCGTTTCCGTCTGCTCGCCGGGAGCGAGGTGGACATTCTCAAAGACGGCAGCCTCGACTTCCCCGACGATCTCCTCGCTGAGCTCGACTACGTCGTGGCCAGCGTCCACAACGTGATGAATTTGCCGGAAGCTGCCATGACCGAACGCATCATCCGCGCGGTGTCACATCCCCGGGTGACGATGCTCGGGCACGCCACCGGACGTCTCCTGCTGGAGCGCGAAGCCTATGCGCTCGACATCCCCGCGGTCATCGAGGCCTGCGCGGAGCACGGAACCGTGATCGAACTGAACGCGAATCCTTGGCGTCTCGACCTCGATTGGCGTTGGTGGAAATATGCGAAATCCAAGGGGGTGAAATGCGCGATCAATCCCGACGCCCATCGCTGCTCGCAGCTCGACTACCTCGCTTTCGGCGTGCGCCTCGCGCGCAAAGGCTGGCTCACCCGGGACGACGTGATCAACTGCCTTGATCTCGCCGGGGTGCAGGCCTTTCTCGGACTCGAGCCCCTGTCGTAACCTGAAACGATGAAACGTTACCTGCTCTTGCCTCGCACACCCGGTCCCTTCGAACTGATTCAGGAAGAAGGTCCCGACCTTTCTCCCGGAACCGGGGAGGTGTTGGTCAGGATGCGGGCCGCCTCGCTGAACTATCGAGATCTGCTCGTGCGGGAGGGAAAGTCGGCATCGGGCGGAACCGATCCGGTGGTGCCGCTTTCAGACGGGGCAGGGGAGATCCTCGCGGTCGGTGAGGGCGTGGCCGGGTGGAGCGCCGGCGACCGGGTCGCATTGACGTTTTTCCGGGACTGGATCGAGGGACCATTTCAGGCGGGCTATCACGGTGCGGCGCGCGGCGGTTCTTGCGACGGAGTGCTCGCCGAGCAGGTCGTGGTGCCGGCTCACAGCCTCGTCCGTATCCCGGATACGCTCGATTTCGCAGAGGCGGCGACCCTGCCTTGCGCGGCCCTGACGGCATGGCATGCGTTGATGGAGCGCGGGCGACCTCTGGGGGCCGGTGAGACGGTGCTCTGCCTGGGAACCGGTGGGGTATCGATTTTCGCCCTCCAGATTGCCAAGGCGGTCGGGGCGAGGGTGATCATCACCAGCAGCTCGGACGAAAAGCTGCAGCGGGCGCGTCAGTTGGGGGCTGATGAGACGATCAACTACGCCACGACGCCCGACTGGGATGCGGAGGTCTGGCGGCTCACCGGAAAGCACGGCGCGGATCGCATCATCGAGGTTGGCGGTCCCGGCACGATCGGTCGCTCGATGAACGCCCTGGCCAATGGTGGCGTCATCTCATTGATCGGAGTGCTGACTGGTTTCGATCCACCCGACGCGAGTCTCTTCACCCTGGTAAAGAAAAACGCAGAGCTCCACGGGATCTACGTGGGCAATCGTGGAATGTTTGTCAGGATGATCGGCTTTTTCGAACAGCACGCGATCGCTCCGGTGATCGATGCACGCTTCGGTTTCGGTGAGGTCACGGCGGCTTACGATCTCCTGCGCCGGGCCGGCCATCTGGGGAAGGTCGTCATCGGCATCGCCGATTGATCACGCGATCGCTTGCATCGCCTTCGCGGTGGCGCGGGCGATGGACTCCCAGGAAAAGAGGGCGGCGCGCTTCAGGGCGGCGGCCCGCATCGCGGCGATCCCCGCTTCGTCGAGGGCGAAGAAGGCGAGAATGGCTCGGGCGATGTCTTCTTCGCTCTCCGGATCGAGGTAAATGACGGCGCCCCCTTCAGCGGGACCTCCCACTTCCGGCAAGCTGGCGGCATGGGATAGCAGCACCGGGCAGCCACAGGCCATGGCCTCGAGCGGTGGCAGCCCGAAGCCCTCGTAAAGGCTGGGATAAACAAATCCGCCGGCCTCCTGGTAGCGGCGGACGAGTTCCGCGTCGTCGATGCGGCCAAGCCACTCGATGCCGCTGCCCTCGATGCGTTCCGTCCCGGCGAAGTTGCGTGGATTGGCCCCTCCTACCAGTTGGAGACGGGCACCTTCGGGCAGGGAGCCCCGGTCCGCGAGCGATTGCCAGGCGCGGAGCAGCCGGCCGAAGTTCTTTCTCGGATCCATCGAGCCGACACAGAGGAGCGTTTGCCGGTTTGTCAGGCTGACTCCAGGCGAGAAGTCCGGGCCCACCGCGTTGCCCAGCACGAGGATTTTCTCCTCGGGCACGCCGAGGTGCGGGGCCAGCCGCGTTCGGGAAAATTCGGAGACCGTCGCCACCGCGCGGGCCTTTTGGGCAAGGCGCGGAAGCAACTGCTGGTAAACCGTGCGGAAACTGCCGCTGAACCCTTCGGGATGATCCCAGACGGCGGCATCGTGGATGACGACGAGCTGACGCCCGATCCGGATCGGGCCGGTGTTGCACGGGCTGAAGAGCACCTCGTCCTTTTTAATCTTTCCTGGCAGGATCAATTGTTCCCAGGCGTGGCCTTTCAATCCCGCCAACGGTTCGGCTGGAGCGGTCTCGGAAAGGTGGAGATCACCATCCTGACCAAGCCTCGAACTCACTTCGACGGCGAAGCGTTCCACCCCGGTGAGCGGGCGCCCCCGAAAGCGGGCGTTGAGACGGACGGCGGTCATCGCAGTTGCCCGGTCCAAGTTTGCCCCGCAGTGGCCCAGGGATCGGAGTCCTGAAGGTGCGACGCCGGCACGCGCACCCGTTTCCGCAAGGTCGCGGCCCAAATCAGGATCAAGAGGATCACGACGCTGGTGGGAAGCACGCGGTTCAATCCGAACCAGTAGGGGATGCGCAGAATCTCCATCATCCCGAGAAAGGTGATGGGGTAGAAAAGTGAGAAAAGACGACCCTCGCGGTAAGCCCGCCAGGTCAGGCCGTACCAGGTGCCGACGGCGAGGAAGAATGGGACCACGAAAAGCATCCCGGTGAGGGCGAGGAGGTAGTGGATACCCCCGGGGTTGTTGTACTCGACATCCAGTGTCCCGAGGTAGAGACCATCGTAAATGGCCTGGTGTTGCTTGAAGGAGAGCGGTCCTGAGAGACCCTCGTAGAACCCCGACACCTGCAGGATCGCGGAGCCGGTGTTCATCGCCTCGAAGTAGTAGGTAAAGAGCCTGCGCCAGCCGAACTCGAAGATGCTGGCGTGTTGTCCCGAGTAATATTGCCAGGAGCGGAAGAACTCGAAGGACACGAAGAGCGCGAAGACACCCACGGGAAGCAGCAGGGGTAGGAAACGCAGGATCCAGCGTCCGATCGGTCCGGCGCTCGCGGTGAGGCGGGGCAGGGCACCGATGAAAAAAGGAACCGCTCCCTCGATCAGGGCGAGGCGCTCCGACCAGAGGACGGCCCGGACGAAAAGCGTTCCGAAGAAGACGAGGTGAAAAAGTGAGATCAGTTTGACCTTTCCCGGCAGCAAACCGGACCAGCGCATGCCGCGGATCGCGCCGAGGACGAGTGACACCTGCGTCCACGTGGTGACGCCCGGGATGGTTTTGAAGGTGTGTTTGAGCTCGAGGTTGCCACCGAGCACGCCGGCGATCAGGCCGGGATTCGTGATGAATCCGCGAAAAAAGATCACGTGTGATAGGATGAAAACGACCATCAGGAAGGTGTCGAAACGCGTCGAGAGCAGGTTCTCACCAAGACGAGGTTGCGGTAGGATCGGCTCGTGACGCCGACCGGTCATCGCGTTCCAGGCCTGTCCGAGCACGCCGGACTCCCCGACCATGGCACCGGCCGCGATCAGGATCATCGCCACCAGAGCGACCATGAAGTCACGGGTCCCGTAAAAGTGTTGGGCGTTTGATAGGGAATGGGTCGGGTCGGAGAAGGAGAAAATCACCAGCGCCGGGATTGACGCACCGAGCAGCATGCGGGAGGGCCGACACCACCACGGCAGCCATCGGCCCGCCGGGTTGGGCGCGCTCTTCTCCGGGACGAAGAGCCTCTTGCCGGTGCGGAAACTCATGATTGCGTCGCCGCTCTTCCTTGCTCACGCATTTTCCAGACGGCGTAGGCGACGCCGACGGTTCCTTCGCAGATGAACCCGATCCCCATGGCCGCGACCATGCCGATGCCGCCCCACTTCGGGACAAGTGCCACGGAGAGTCCGACCACCACGAGCAGCTTCCAGAAGCCGAGCCGCGCGAGGAAGTGGGTGTGCCCGGTCATCAGCAGCAGGTGGGCGACCGGTCCCATCATCAGCGAGAGAAGTTGGATGACGAGGAGGTAGCGCAGCGGAGTGGCTCCATCTTTGAAATCTCCCCCGAACACCGACATCACCCAGCCGGGGAAAACCACGCCGAGCAGCAGGGGCAATCCCAAGGAGAGCAGGGCGATGCCGATGGCTTTTCCATAAACCCGCATCACGGGCTTGAGCGGATTTGCAAGCTCGGCGTTGCGCGACAGCGCGGGCGCGAAGACCCCGTGGATCGTCCCCGAGATGACGATGAAAAGGATCGCGATACGGAACGCGGCGGTGAGGTGGGAAACCTCCGCGGCCGGCAGGGTCACCTCGCAGATCGCGAGGGGCACGATGAATCCGAGGGCGCCGAACAGGCTCACGCAGCAGACCGGGAATCCTTCCTTGAGCAATCCGCGCAGGGTTTCTCGATCAGGCCATTCGAAGAAAGACTCGCGGAACACTCCACCCGGAACGTAACGGGCGAGCAAGGCTCCGATGACAAAGCTGAAGGTGTAGACCGCAAGGATCCCGTTTGCGTCGAGCGTGGAGGAAAACGGAAGTACTACCGCGAAGAAAATGCCCACGGGCAGGACGTGTCCGAAAATGTTTCCCAGCACCGGGCTGGAGTGGCCTTTGAGCGCTTCGCCGTTGATCAGGGTCAACGCGATCGCCGCCTGCGCCAGCCACGGCAGGACATACCACGCTTGGAAGCCGGTCGTGCCCTTTTCCGTCAGCACCGCATAGGAGATCCAGATGATGCCGATGATGCTGGAGACGACGATCGCGACCGCCCGCAAATTCCCGACGAAGCGGGCCACGGCGGCGATTCCCTCGCGCTCAAGCCGCGGCACCCGTTTCAGAGCCAGTTGCTCGAAGCCAAAGGTGGCGATCGGTCCGGAGGTCATCAGAACCGAGGTCCAGAAGAAGAAAGGCGCGCTGGGACCATCTCCGAGGCTGCGGGCCACGATGACCGTGCTGAGGAATTGGAACCCGGCACCAATCATGCGCACCAGCGAAGGGATCAGCGTGATAATGAGCCGACCGATCAGGGTGCGGCCGAACCACGAAGCGGCGAGGCTCTCGCGCAGGGGTCCCGCCTTGATGGGTGGCGGGCTCGTCGTGACTGCTGATTGGGACATCGCGGCGTGGGCGGGAGGCTCAGGATTGGAGGATCACCGAGATGGGGCCGCGGGTGCCGCGGGCGAGGTGGGCGACGCTCTCTTCGATCTCGTGACGGGTTCCGCGGGTGCGGTCGACCAGTACCAGGTTCGCATCCGCGAGCGAGGCGACCGCCGCCGGCACCTGACTCGACTGGGTGAAGGCGGTCGATTCGATGACGATGCGGTGGAAATGATGCCGGATCGGACTAAGCACCTGCCAGGTATCCTGCGGCGCGACGAGGAAGCTGGAGGGCAGCCTCAAGGTGTGAAGGTTGTCCGTTTGCGATGCGACGGGGACAAGGCTGATCGGCAGGCGCGGATCGCCCCCGGGCATCACCGAGACCAACAAGGTGGGGCAGGCGTGGAAAGCCGAGGCCGAGGCCAGACAGGCTGCGACCCGGAGGCCTTCGTCATTGGGATGCAGCGAGGAGAGATGCAGAATGGCCGCTCCGCGATGCTCAGGGGAGAGGAGCACCTGGGTCATCGCATCGACCAGGGCTGTATCGGACCCTCCGCGCGAGGGAGTGGCGATCTCGGCGACGACCTTGGCCGAGAGAGATTGCTCGACCTGGCGGCGGTTCGCGAAGGGCTTCGAGCGGACCAGATCCAGACCGACGAGTCCGCTGGCGAGGATCGCGCCGAAGGCGATGCCGGCGATCGCGGCGATGGGTTTGCTCGGCTTCGTCGGCTTGTGGGCGATGATGGGCTCGGACATGAGGCGGGTCACGTTCGAGCTCTTTTCGGATTCGATCGAGGTCTGGCCGATGCGCTCGCGCAGGGTCTGGTGGATTTGCCATTCCGTCTCGACCCTTTGCTGGATCGCGCGGAACTGCGAGCTCGCCGTCTTTACGGAGGTCAGCTGGGTCTGGAGTTCGGCGACCCGCTGGCTCAGCATCTCCTCGTTCTTCACGTTGGCTTCGTAGTCGGCGGTCAGGGAGTGTTTCAGGTCCGCGGAGAGGCTCTTCAATTGGGCTTCGATTTCATCGACCCGGCTCCTGGCCTCGCGATAGCGCGGGTGGCTCTCCGTGAATTGTCCCGCCACCGTCGCGAGGGCGGCGTGGGCGTTGAGGCGTTGGTTGAGGAGTTCTGAAACGTGCTCGATGCCTGAGAAGCCACCGAGGCTGATCACCTGGAGCGGATCGGTCATCGGATCGACGTCGCGAAGCGTCTCGACTCGGCTGCGGAGGTTGAAAACCTTGCCGGAGACGGCATTGAGTTCCTCCCCCATCTTGGTGAGGCGCTCGGCGAAGAGCTGGTGATCCTGCTCCACGGTCAGTTCGGGGTGGTCGATGCGGAACTTTTCCAGCTCCTTCTCCGCGAGGAGCGCGTTTTGATAGGCTTCGTCGGCGCGCTGGCGGAGCTCGCCCGAGGAGTTGCCGGCTTCCTTGCGTTTCTGATCGCCCAGGAAAAGTTCGAACTCCTCTACGAAAGCCGTGGCAACACGCTGCGCCCGCACCGGATCCGGATCGAGCACGCTCAGTTCAATGAGCCGGGTGGGCCTGATCAGACTGGCAGCGAAGCGCTCGGCGCGGAGGTCCTTCAACAGCCGCGAGTCGGGCACTTCCTTTCCTTCCGCTTCCATTTTCCGCAAGGCCTTCGGCAGGAAGCCGGGCTCGTCGCGCAGATTCAGCTTGTTGACGACCCGCAGGATCATCGAATCGGAGATGATCGCTTTTTCCAGCGAATTGAGCGAGTCGAGGTCCGACATGCCCTGTGCTCCGGGGTTGATCTGGAGGGCCCGGTCGAACATCGGATCGACGAAGACCATGGCCTTGCTTTGGAAGAGCGGTTCCGCCACCAGGTAGACGTAAGCGAGGGCTGCGGCCAGCCCGATCGCGGGCAGGATCATCAGCCAGGGCAGCCTCCGACGGAGGATCCCGAGGAGATCATCGAAATCCAGCAGGGGGGCGACTTCGATCACATCCCAGTCCTGACGGGCGGGGAGTTCCGGACGGATGGCGGCAGGCCGGGCGGTGGAGAGGGCGTGAGTGGACATCGGAACAGGGCAACGGTCGGATAATTTCCAGAAAAAGGAAAAGTTTTTGAAATTTCCTTGAATTAACTGGAAAAGCAATCGAAATATGATAAAAGTTGCAAAACTGAGACGTATCCGCGCAAAATTGGCCCACTCGTTTTTATGATCTCTCATCGCTATTATGGTTTGATCCGGCTTCACGTTCTTTTGAAGCTGATCGGCAATCTCACGATCTTCTGGGGACTGGTCTGGCTCCTCCATCTCATCTTCTATGGGATCGACCTGCTGCCCGCCAACTACGCCCGGGTTTCCTTTCTTGTTCCCGGGGCTGCGATCATTGAATTTCTGGTGCGCGAAGAGCGTCTCCGCTCGCTCGGCGGCTTGTCCCGTCCGCAGGTTTGGAGCATCACCCAGCGCGAGTTGCTCTTTTCCCTCGTCGCGATCTTCGGGTTGATCGTGATGAGCAAGGACGACAGCCTTTCGCGGGTCTTCCTCGCCGTCTATTTTGCGATTTCTTCCGCGTGGACCGCTTGGATGAATCTGGTCGGCTATCGCCTGCTGCACCGTTCGCTCTATGCGCCAAAGCGCGGCAACGGGACGCTTCATCGCCGGCTCTCGGCCAATACCGTGGTCCTCGCATCGCCCCGCGAGATTGAGCGCGACTCGGCTCTGCACATGACCGCTACGGTGCCTGGAGCAGAAGTCCTCGGTTACGTCACTTTCGGCGGCGGAGCCGTCGCGACCATGCCGGCCTTCCCGGTGCTGGGTGACTTCGCAAATCTGAAAGACATTTGCCGGACCTGCCACGCGCGGCTCCTGCTCGCCCTCGGACTCGATGACCAGCCCGACCTGATTCGCTCGCTCCAGCAACTGTGCGACTCCCTCGGAATGCGCCTGATCTGGGTGGACGACAAAATCGACCGCTTTCGGGGCAATCTCGATTCGCGACGCGAGGGCTCGAAGCTGCTCCTAACGAATTGGCAGGAACCGCTCGAGGATCCGATGAACCGCGTCATCAAGCGCAGCGTCGACCTCGTCATTTCGACACTGGTGTGCTTCACGGTGCTGCCGGTGCTCTGCGCTTTCGTGAAAATCCTCCAGATCCTCCATTCACCCGGGCCGCTCTTGTATCGACAAAAGCGTACCGGTCGCGACGGCGAGATTTTCGAAGTGCTCAAATTCCGCACCATGCACCTGAACGACTCGCCCGGTCGCCAGGCCACCGTGGGCGATCCCCGCATCTTCCCGGGGGGGAATCTCCTCCGCAAAAGCAGCCTCGATGAACTGCCGCAGTTCTGGAACGTCCTCGCCGGCCAGATGAGCGTGGTCGGTCCGCGACCTCACTTTGTCGATCACGATGCCGAGTTCGCCGAGTTCGTCGACGACTATCCGGTCCGCCACTTCGCGAAGCCGGGCATCACCGGCCTCGCCCAGGTCAAAGGCTGCCGGGGAGAGACCGACACGCCACGGAAGGTGAGGCAGCGCGTCCGCTTCGATCACTTCTACCTCCGGCACTGGTCGCCCCTGATGGACCTTTGCATCCTATGCGAAACCGCCCTTCAGGTCATCCGACCGCCGCGCTCCGCCCGCTGAACCCATGAACGCCAGCAACGAACATCACGAACCCGAGGTGGTCCTCGTCCACGATTTCCTCATCCAGATGGGGGGCGCGGAAAAGGTTGTCGAGGTCATGGCCGAGGCCTATCCCGAGGCGCCCATCTACACGAGTGCGACGATGGGTGCGAACCTGTTTCCCGCCTTCCGCTCGCCGCGCGTTCACAACACGTGGATGCAGAAGCTGCCAGGCATGCTGAAGCATCACAAGAAGCTCTTCTTTCTTTATCCCCTCGCTTTCCGGGATCTTCGGATGCCCGTCGCCAGGGTCGCCTGGATCAGCAGCAGCAGCTTCTCGAAGTGGATCCGCAAACCGCGGGGCACCCGTTTCGTATGCTATTGCCACACGCCTCCGCGCTTTTTCTGGACTCCCGACGAATACCTCGAGAACGAGATCCCCAATCCGCTGCTGAGGCGCTTCGTGCGATTCCTCATGCCCCTTTTCCGTTGGAGCGACCTGCGCCAGAGCCGCAAGATCGATCTCTTTGTCGCGAATTCGCAGAACATCCGCCGCCGCATCCGCGACTGCTACGGTCGCAACAGCATCGTCGTTTACCCGCCTGTCGACGTCGAACGCTTCCAGTTGAGCGAGCGGAGTGATGATTTTTACCTGATCGTCTCGAGGCTCGTCGCCTACAAGCGCATCGACCTCGCGGTTGAGGCCTTCAGTCGGCTCGGGAAACGTCTTGTGATCATCGGTGACGGACCCGACCGGGCCCGGCTTGAAGCCATGGCTGGACCGAGCGTGACCTTCCTCGGACGCGCCCCCGACGAAGTCGTTTCGGAAAAGATGGCGACCTGCCGGGCCTATGTCTTCCCTGGAAGCGAGGATTTCGGGATCACCCCGGTCGAGGCGCAGGCTTGCGGCAAACCCGTCATCGCCTTCCGCGATGGCGGAGCACTTGAGACGGTGGTCGAGGGAAAGACGGGCGTCTTTTTCAACCAACCCGACGCGGATTCACTTGCAGGAGCCGTTCGCGAGTTCGAACAGAAGACATGGGACCCACGCCGGATCCGGCTCAATGCAGAACGCTTCTCGACGGCTCGCTTTCTCGAGGAAACACGCCACCTGATCTGGCAGGTCGGCGAGATCGCGCCCGCCACGCTGCTCGAGGAGCGACACCAGCGCGGAAGCACGGGACAACCCCAATTCGTCGAAGATCCCGCGGCATCATAAAAGCCCTCTTCCTGGCGCTCGCGTTCGGCGGAATCTCCATCTGCGCGGCCGGCGAAGTCCATCTCTCCGCTTATTACTATCCCTGGTACGACGCCGACGGACGCCATTGGCGCGAGGGGTATCATGGCGAAGGCACCGACGAGGCCCCGGCAGCGGGCGAATACTCTTCGCGTGATCCCGAGGTGATCGCGTCACAACTCCGCCTCGCCAAAGAGAGCGGTATCCGCACTTGGATCGCCTCGTGGTGGGGGCCGGGCTCCTGGGAGGACCGCACCCTGCTCGACCGCGTCATCCCCGCGCTGGAGGCGCAGGAATCCAAAGATCCGCTGACCCTCTGCCTGCTCTACGAGACTGCCGGGATGTTCGAGCTCCAGCCTGACAAAGGCATCGAATTCACCCCCGCGGCCGCCGAGACCCTCGCCGGACATTTTCGCCACATCGCCGACCGCTATTTCGGATCAAAAATCTACCGCCGCATCGGGGACCGTCCCGTGGTCTACTTTTATCTGAGCCGCACCTTTAGCGGCGACTACACCCGAGCCCTCGCGCGAGCCCGTGCCGTCGTCGATGCCAAGGGTTTCCATGCCTATTTCGTGGGAGACGAAGTTTACTGGGGCGAGCCGGACCGCGACCGCATCGCCTGCTTCGATGCCATCACCTCCTACAACATGCACGGGCCCACGCCCTACGCCGGGACGGCCGACTGGACTGCTTTTGTGTCCGACTGTGGCGCGGTCTATGCCAACTATCGCAAGGTCGCCGCCGAGCTGAAGGTGAATTTCATTCCCGGCATCCTGCCCGGCTTCGATACCCGGGGCAGGCATTATCCGATCCCTCGCGAACTTTTTCCCGGGGCCGGACCCGATTCCACCCTGTCAGCCTTCATTGCCATGGCGCGGGATCACCTCGACCCGGAACTCCCGGCGATCGACCTCACCTCTTTCAACGAATGGCACGAGGGCACCCAGATCGAACCCTCGAAGCGGGGAGACAATGGGGCCGCGGTGCTGCGTGCCGCCTTCGGTGAGTGAAGGAGCTCAGACCCGCTCGATGGCGTTGCCGCTGACGAAGAAATTGCGCGACTTGAACGCCGCCGGCGAATCCTTCAGCAGGAAAAGCCGGCCTTCGCGCGAACTCATGGCGAACCGGGGATCCGCGAGGTAACGCTCCGGACCCCGGATCCATGCCGGAACTCGATAAGCGTGCTGTTGACAGAGCTATTCCGCGACCGCGGCGAGGTAGGCATCCTGCCACGCGTCTGCGGGATTGGCATCCCCCAAAAGCACCGGCTCCTGCTCGAACGCTCCTGACCTGGGACGGCTGCGGAATTCATCGAGGAAGTCCGCCAACTCGTTCCTGAAGGCGGCTCCCGCTTTCACCCGGAGCGAAAGCTCGTGGAGAGTGTCAGGACGTGGAGTGATAGGCCTGTCTTGAGTTTGCGCATCAGCTCATCGCGAGGAGATATTCAAGGGAGTCAATCCCGCGAGAGCGAGGCGGAAGGCCGTGGCGACGGCTTCGATGTTCTCCTCGTGGAAGATGCTGATGTGATTGCCCGGTACGTCGATGATGTCGATCTCGTCGACCAGGTCGACCCATCCATAGTCGGGGCCAAGTTCGAACTTGTCACCTCCGACCATCGCCCGGAACAGGGTCAGCTTTCCTTCGAAGGCACCTGGCACGTAGTTTGACATGGCCCGCTCGTGAGCCATTCGCACCTGCACCTGTCGCAGCCAGCCGGCACCTTTGGCCTCGGGGAGGGCCTTCGCCATCGCGCCTTCGGCTTCAAAATAGAGACGGTAGGCGAGTCCGGTACCGAAGCGCATGCCGATCTTTCCGACTTTCTCAATCACTCCCTTTTCGGCAAGATTCGGTTTGTTCCAGTTCACCGTGAGTCGTTCGCCGAAGCTGAGCTTGCGGGCTTCGATTCCCGGATTCTCCGTGTCGACCAGGCCGACGAACTCGACCGTATCTCCGCTCATGGACAATTGCCGCGCCATTTCGTAGGCGACGACGCCACCGAAGGAATAGCCGCAGAGGTGATAGGGGCCGGACTTTTGCACCTTCTTCAGCTCGACGATGTAATGGGCCGCGGTCTCCTCGACTGTCTCGTTCGGAATCGGCGACGTCGCGGTCAGCGCGGGTGCTTCAAAGGCGTAGAAGGGCCGATTTTCGCCGAGGCGTGAGGCAAGTTGGCCGTAGAAAAGGACGCCTCCGTCCCCACCGTGGACCGCGAAGAGCGGAGGCAGGTCGCCTCTCGGTTGAATCGCCACGGTCGTCTCCGCCAATTCACAGCTGACGGTGGTGGTGAGATGCAGTCCGCCCTTTCGCGGCGCTTCATCAACAAGGGTGGCCTCATTCATCTCCACCACGGCAGGCGATTCCGTCACGCTAGCCAGACGCTGGTCGATCAGCGCGGCGAGCTGGCGCACCGTGGGTGCCCGGAAGAGCACCGCCAGAGCGAGAGAAACATCGAAGCGCTTCTGCAGGCGCGAAAACATCTTCATTCCGAGCAGGGAATGTCCGCCAAGGCAGAAGAAATCGTCGTCGAGCCCCACTTCGTTGGTCCTCAGCAGATCCCGCCAGATGGCAGTCAGAGCGTTTTCGGTTTCGGTCAGGGGACGATCGCGATCTTCATCGACCACCGTGGCTCCGGCAGCGGCGAGGGCGCGGGTGTCGATCTTGCCGTTGGCATTCAGCGGCATCGTTTCGAGCACCGCGATGGACGCGGGCACGAGGTAATCGGGCAGCTTCGCGCGGAGGAAACCGATCAATTCGGCGGCACCGGGTTTCACCCCGTTGAGCGGAGTGACGTAGGCGGCGAGGGTCTTGTCGGCCGCGCTTTCGCCGCGAACGAGCACCTTGCATTGGCCGACGAGTGGATGGCGGCCGAGGCACGACTCGATCTCGCCGAGCTCGACGCGGAAACCGCGGATCTTCACCTGATGGTCGATCCGTCCAAGGAAGACGATCGCGCCGTCGGCACGCTGGCGGCAGAGGTCGCCGGTGCGATAGATGCGCTCTCCGTCGAGGTTGGTGAATTTCTCCGCGGTCAGTTCGGGACGGTTCAGGTAGCCGAGGGCGAGTCCGTCGCCGCCGGTGCAGAGTTCGCCGGGTACTCCGGGTTGGACGGGACGTCCCTTTGCATCGAGGAGGTGTACCGTCGTGTTCGCGATGGGACGACCGATCGGAAAGGCCGGGGAACGGAGATCCTGCTTTTCAACCCGGTGCGTTGTCGTGAAGGTGGTGTTCTCCGTCGGGCCGTAGCCGTTGACGAGGCGGAGTCCGGAATACATCGCCAGCACCTTGGCGGCGTGGACGGGCGACATCACGTCTCCTCCGGTGATCAACTGGCGCACGCCGGCGAAGGCCTCGGGACATTCCTCGACCATGATCTGGAATAGCCCGGCGGTGAGCCAGAGGTTCGTGACCTGGTGTTTGGTCAGGGCGCCAGCGATCGAATCGAGGGTGAGGGCACCCGGCGCGGGCAGGGCGAGGACGCCGCCATTGAGCAGCGCTCCATGGATCTCGAGAATGGAGGCATCAAAACACGGGCTGGCCGCGAAGAGGAAGGTTTCGTTTTCGCCGAACTCAATGAAGCCGGAATTCCGCACGAGACGCACCATGGCGCGGTGGGGGATCAGCGCGCCCTTCGGTGTGCCGGTGGAGCCGGATGTGTAGAGAATGCTCGCGACGGTGTCGGCACCGATCGCGGCGCAGGGGAAGACGCCGCGTCCTTCGCCGTCCCGGGCGAGGCGCTCGGGGGTGGTGGCGGCAAGCCCGCGCGGGAGCCGGTCGCTCCATCCGGGTTCGCTCACGGCGAGGTTTGCCCCGCTGTCGGAAAGGAGGAAGTGAAGTCGCTCGACCGGATACTCGGGGTCGAGCGGAACACAGGTTGCTCCGCATTTCAGCACCGCATACATCGAGGCGATGGCGTCCGGAGAGCGTTCAAGGAAGAGCGCGACCCGATCTCCCTGTTTCACACCCGAAGCGGCGAGGCCATGCGCGATCCGATCGATGCGGGTGGCGAGTTCTCCGTAGCTCATCTCACCCGCGTCGAAGCGCAGGGCCGGGGCTGTCGCACGGGCGGCGGCGATTTCATCGAAGAGCGCCGGCACGCTTCTTTCTCGCGGATAAACGGTCGAGGTCTCGTTCCAACGACGCAGTTGTTCCTGCTGCGACGCGGAGATCGAGGCGGCGACCTCGTCGACGGTAAGGTCGGCGCGCGCGATGAGACCCTCGAGGATGGCGCGGTAGATCGCGAGCCATTGACCGACGCTTTCCTCCGAGAAAAGGCTGTTTTGATAGTCGAAGCGGATCTCGAGTCCGGCCTCGTATTCGCGGGCCTTCAGGAAAAGCGGATTGGCGGTGTACCCGCGCTCGATCTCGGCGACCTCCGTCGTGAGCCCGGGCATGGCGAGTCCGTCGTCGACCCGCTCGAGATTGAAGACGGCTTCGATGAGGGGACGCTCATCCGCGGAGAATTTCTTGATGAGGCGTCCGTAGGTGAACTCCTGGTGATCGAGCGCGTCGAGGAGACGCTTCTGCGTCGCCTTGAGGAAGTCGCCGAAAGCCGCCTGCGGATCGATCGAGGCGACGAAAGGGAGGAAGTTCACGCAATGGCCGACGAGTCCCTCGGCACCCGCGGTGTTCTGTCCCGCCGCGGGAAAGCCGACGACAAAACGATCCTGGCGGCAGACCCGGTGAAGGAGGAGTTGGTAGGTGCCGAGGAGCAGGCCAAAGAGCGTCGCGCCCGATTTGCCCGCGACCTTGCGCAGGGCGCGGACCTGGTCCGGTGTGAAATGATCGGCGATCGTGCCGCAGAGGAAGTCGGGCTCGGCGGGCGAGGTGAAATCGGCGGGCAAGCCGAGACGATGAACCGGCTCGGCGAACTCCTTCATCCAATGCGCTTCAGCCGGAGTCTCCGCGGTCGAGGCCTCGCGCGTCGCGGTGCTCTGGCAATGCTCGGCGAAACTCGGTGCGGGCTTGAGCTGCGGCTTTTTGCCCTGAAGTCGGGCCGCGTAAATCTCGGCGAGCTCGGAAAGGAGCACGTTGTAGGACCAACCGTCACTGACGAGGTGGTGCGCGTTGAGGATGAGGAGATGCTCTTCGTCCGCGAGTTGCAGGAGCGAACCGCGGAAGAGCGGGCCCTTTTCCAGATCGAAGGGCGTGTCGCGCTCCGCGTCTTTCGCCGCGGTCACTGCGGCGTCACGATCCGCTTCGGAAAGATCGCGCAGATCGGACAGGGTCAGGTCGAAGACCCAAGAGGGTTGGATCGTGAAACCTTCGCCCCCGGCGGGGAAGACGGCCCGAAGGGCGTCGTGTCGCGCCACGAGGTCGCTCAGCGAATCGCGCAGCGCGGTGCGGTCGAGCCCGCCGCGGAGGGTGACGAGGTTGATCTCGTTGAAACAGAGCGAGGAGTTTTCACTGATCTGCGACGCCAGCCAGACTTCGGCCAGCGGCTCGGTCATGGGGTGCAGGCTGGGAGACTGCGGGAGCGGACTTGCTGGCTGGAGAGTTTTTTTTTTCTCCTCGGTTTCGATCCCGGCGGTGAGAATCTTCGGCGGTCCACTGAGACGCGATCCGTTGAGGTGCGGCACTGTGATGCCGGAGGGCACGTCGAAGAAGCCGCCCTCCTGCAGCTCGGCGACCGACTCGCGGAAGGCGCTGATGCAGTAGTCGATGTCCTCGTCGGTGTGGGCCGCGGTCATGTAGGTCGGGAATCCTTCGAGAAGGAAGACGCCCTTGTTCCGCAGGTGGAAGAAGAGGAGGTTCGCATACTTGTGATCCTCGGCCGCGCGGATGAACATCTGCGAGCCGAAGTTCGGCATGCGGAAGGGCGCGTTGTTCTCGACGAACATCTGGTCGACGGTGGTGGCGAGACGGGTGGCGCGGTCTTTCACGCCCTGCCAGAATTCGGGGCCCTTGCCCTTGAGGTGGAGTAGGACCTCCTTCACCGCGGCCATCGCGAGCGGGTGCCTGACAAAAGTACCCGCGAAGAAGGTGACGCCTTTCTCGGGGAAGGAATCGTCGCCATACTGCCACATGCCGCCGTCGAAGGTGTCCATGTATTCGGCTTTGCCGGCGACGACGCCGAGGGGCATGCCGCCGCCGACGACCTTGCCGTAGGTGGCGAGGTCGGCCTCGACGCCATAATATTCCTGGGCTCCGTGCGGTCCGGTGCGGAAGCCGGTGATGACCTCGTCGAAGACGAAGACCGATCCGGACTGGCGCGTGATTTCGCGCACCTCGCGGATGAATTCGCGGGGCTGGAACTCGGGACGGCGGCTCTGGATGGGCTCGACGATGACGGCGGCGACCTCGTGGGCACGCTTGCGGATGATCTCAAGGGCTTCGTCGGTGCCGTAGGGCAGGACGATCATGTCATCGACGGCGCGGCGCGGGATGCCGGGCGCGATGGGCAGCGAGCGGATCGCGTCGCCGGAGCCGACGCCTTTCACGAGCACCTCGTCGAAGTTGCCGTGGTAATCCTTCGTGAAGATGACGATCTTGTCGCGGCCCGTGACGGTGCGGGCGAGGCGCATCGCGGCCTGGACGGCCTCGGAGCCGGTGTTGACGAAGCTGGCGCGTTCGTTGCCGGTGATCTCGCAGAAAAGCTGCGCGGCCTCCATTGCGTTGACGCACTGGGGTCCGACCTCGACGCCGCGGTCGAGCTGTTCCTTGAGGGCCTCGGTGACGAAGTCGGGCGAGTGACCGAGGAAGTTCGGTCCGAAGCCGTTGAGCAGGTCGATGTATTCGTTGCCATCGACGTCGACGAGGCGCGAGCCCTTCGATTTCTTGACGGCGATCTGGTAGATCATCTCCTTCCACCGGCGGTTGAAGCCGGAGACGGTGCGCGGATCGGCATGCCACTGGCGGTATTTCGCGGTGAGTTCTTTCGAGGTGCGCGTCTTCGCGACATACTTCGCGACGAGCTCGTCGAGGTGGCGCTGTTGGCGGTCGGTCAGGGTGTCGTCGAGACTGCGGTTGATCGAGGTCGTCGGTGCCGAAACGTTGGAAGAGGATGTGGGAGCCTCGGCGGGTTTGGCAGGGGCGGGGGCGGGTGCTGGAGCAACCGGAGCGGGTGCTGCGGATTGAGCAGGAGCAGGAGGAAGAGAAGGAGTAGGAGTTTGGGGAAGGATGACGCCACCTTGAAGGAGGGAAATCTGCTGGCGCATCAGGTCGAGTTGCTGGGCGACGAGAGCTTCTAGACCGCTCGCATTGACCGGAGCCATCGGAGCATAAGCCACCACCGGAGTCGCCGCCTGGACCATCACCGGAGCGGGCGCAGGTGCTGCCACGGCCACCGGAGCACTGATCACCGGCGCCGCAGGCGCACTGGTCACCGGAACCACCGGCGCCGCAGGCGCAACGGGCGCGGCGACCATCGCGGGACGGTATTTGTCCGCGGGCAGACTCGCGTCGAGATGGGCGACGAGGGCGTCGATGCTGGCGAGATTGCCCATCAGATCGCGGAGGGTGAGATCGATTCCGAACTCGTTGCCGAGCGCCTTGCTGACCTGGGTGAGCAGGAGCGAGTCAAAGCCGAGCTCCAGGTAGGAGGCGTCACCGGTCAGTTCCTCTTCCGGAATGCCGGAGAGGTCGGCGAGGACGGCGCGGATCGCATCGGCGATGGGTGCGCGGCGGTTGGCGGGTTCGGGTGTGCTCATGACGGTTTCGGTAAAGGCAATCTCGGTGGCGCTGGTCTCGACCGGCGCGGTGTAGGTCATTGGGGTGTCTGTCAGGGGCTTGGGATCGACCCAATGGCGCTTGCGTTCGAAAGGATAGGTAGGCAGCGGGACACGCTTGCGGAGTTCCGCGCCGTAGAAGGACTGCCAATCGACCTCGACCCCGGCGGCCCAGAGACGGCCGAGCGATTCAAGGGCATTGGCATGATCGCAGCCGGGTTCTTTGACGTGGCGGCAGGTGGAAAGCGCGACATGACCGGCCTTGCGATCGACCGATTGCCGCACGAGGCCTGCAAGCGTCGAGCCGGGGCCGATTTCGAGGAAGAGCTGCTCGGTTTTGTCGGCGGCGAGGGTGACGACGGAACGGTGGAAACGCACCGGTTCGCGGAGGTGTTTCGCCCAGTAGAGCGGATCGGTCGTCTCCTTCGCGGTCAGCCATTCACCGGTGACGGTGGAAAGAATGGGAATGTCAGGACCACGCAGCTCGATGCCTGCGAACTCGGCTGCGAACTTCGCGATGACCGGGTCCATCATCCGCGAGTGAAAGGCGTGCGAGGTGTGGAGGGCCTGCGCGACGACTCCGTCGGCTTCGAGCGCGGCGCGGAAGGTCTCCAGCTCCTCGCGAGGTCCGGCGACGACGCAGAGCGAAGGTCCGTTCACCGCGGCGAGGTCGAGCGTGCCGGGCAGGCGGGCGAGCAGGTCGGACTCGGACAAACGCACCGAGAGCATGCCGCCTCCGGGCAGTTCGCCCATGAGTCGTCCGCGCGCGGCGAGGAGGCGCAGTCCGTCCTCCAGCGAAAAGACCCCGGCATGACAAGCGGCGACAAATTCACCGACGCTGTGACCGATCATCGCGGCGGGCTCGAGACCCCAGTGACGCCAGAGATCGGCGAGGGCGTATTCGATGACGAAGATCGCGGGCTGGGCGAGCACGGTGTGCTTCAGTTGCTCCGCGGCGGCTTCGAGATCGGTGCCCTCGGCAGGGTAGAGGACTTCGGTCAGGCTGAGCCCGAGATGGGGACGCAACAGTTCGGAGCAATGGTCGATCGTTTCGCGGAAACGCGGCTCGCTCTCGTAGAAGGCGCGGCCCATGTTGACATGCTGCGAACCCTGGCCGGGGAAGAGGAAATGCACCGGAGGATTGCTGCGCTCGGCGACGCCACTGACCCCGGCTCCAGCGCGGAGCGCTTCCGCGAGTGAAGCAAAATCGGGAGCGGCAACGGCGCGACGGCAACGGAAAGGCTTGCGTCCGATCGCGAGGGTCCAGGCGGCGTCGGCGGCTTTCGTGTCACCGGGATTGGCGGCGAAGGTCGCGAGATTCGTCGCGGCGGCGGCGAGCGCTTCCTCGGTGCGGGCGGAGAGCAGGAAGAGTTGGTTCGCCCTGGGTGAAGGAGTCGAAGCGACGGCGGGTGCCTCTTCGAGAATGACGTGCGCGTTCGTTCCGCCGACTCCGAAGGCGCTGATCCCGGCGCGGCGCGGCTGGCCGTTGCGTCCCTCGGCCCAGGGAGTGAGCTTCGAGTTCACGTAGAAGGGACTGTTCGCGAAATCGATCTTCGGATTGGGCGTTTGATAGTGCAGGATGGGCGGCAGGGTCGCCTTCTCCAGCGAGAGCGCCGTCTTGATGAGGCCGCAGACGCCCGAGGCCACGTCGAGGTGACCGATGTTCGTTTTCAGCGAGCCGAGGGCGCAGAATTGGTTCTCCGAAACGCCCGCCGCGCGGAAGGCTTTGGTCAGGGCGGTCACCTCGATGGGATCGCCGAGCGGCGTGCCGGTGCCGTGTCCCTCGATGTAGCCGATCGACGAGGCCTCGACGCCCGCGTCGCGATGCGCCATGCGGATGACATCGACCTGGCCTTCGACGCTCGGGGCGGTGTAACTGTGCTTCACCCCGCCGTCGTTGTTCATCCCGGTGCCGCGGATGACGGCGTGGATGTGGTCGCGGTCGCGGACCGCGTCGCTGAGGCGCTTCAGCATCACGACGCCCGCGCCGTTGCCGAAGACCGTGCCCGAGGCTTTTTCATCGTAGGCGCGGCAATGGCCGTCGCCCGAGAGCATGCCTTGCTCGGTGTAAAAGTAGCCGCGCTTCAGTGGCAGGGTCAGGGTTATGCCGCCGGCGAGGGCCATGTCGCAGAGTCCCGAGCGGATCGCGCGGCAGGCTTCGATGATCGCGACCATCGAGGTCGAGCAGGCCGTCTGCAGGGTCATCGCTGGACCGCGCAGGTTCATCTTGAAGGCGACCCGCGTGGCGAGGTAGTCCTTGTCGTTGCCCAGCTCGCATTGCAGCGACCCGACCTGGATCTGCGGGATGAGGTTCGCGAGAAACTCGCGGTCGGTGCAGAGATTCGTCAGCAGGTACGTGTCGAAATAGGCGCCCGCGTAGATGCCGATGCGCTGGGTGTGGGTCTCGGGCGTGTAGCCGCTGCGCTCCATCGCCTCCCAGGCGAGTTCAAGGAAGACGCGCTGTTGCGGGTCCATGATCTTCGCGTCCTTGGGCAGGATGCCGAAGAAATTCGCGTCGAACTTGTCGATGTCGTCGAGGAGGCCCTTCGCGGGAACGTAGCCGGGTTTCCCGAACTCCTCGGGATACTCGATCTCGTCCTGACGGAAGAACGAAATCGACTCGACCCCGTCGACGAGATTCCGCCAGAAGGTGTCGGGATCGTTCGCCCCGGGTACGCGCAAGGCGACGCCGATCACGGCGACAGCATCGTCGTCGGAAGTGCGCGGATGTTCGGTGGAGGTGATGGAAACCGTGGAGGTCGTCCGCTCCGCCTCGAGCTTCGCGGCCTGCGCGGCGATGGTGGGCAGCTCAAAAAGTTCGACCAACTCCAGGGCCGTGCCGAATTCGCGGCGCAGCGCGGCATGCAGGCGCACGAGTTGGATCGAGCTGCCGCCGAGAGCGGAGAAGGGATCCTCGAGCCCGACGTCCTCGAGTCCGAGAATGCCGCGCCAGATCTCGGCGAGACGTGTCTGCGTTTTCGTGCCCGGTTTCACAAAGGCCTGGGCGATCTCGGGACGGGGACGTTTCGTCGCGGTGAGGAGCGTTTGCAGGGCCTGTGGATCGCGCAATTCGATCGCGATGCGTTGGGCGAGGGCGGCGTCGAAGAGGCATGTGGGACCGGCGTCCCGCCGGTCGGTGACCGGCAAGATGCCGGTCCCACGTGAGGGCTCCGTTTCTTCCGGCACGGGAGAAAGCTCCGCGATTGTCGCCGCATCGAGGGTGAATCCGCCGAGCCCTTCGAAGAAACGCCGCACCGGCTCGTTGCGATCCGTTTCCGTGAAGGCAATCGAAAGTGTCTTGGCTCCCGCGGCGAGGGCGCGTTCGGCGAGCGTCTTGAGCATGACCCGTTCGACGCCCTTGCCCATGGCGCGGCAGCTCAGGAGGAACAGCGGAACGGACAGGGTTGAGTCGTCGACTTGACCCTCTTGCATCATTCCGACGAGGCCGTAGTCGCCGAAACGGTCGCGGACTTTGACGGAGAGGCAGGAAGTGCCCGCCAGTTCCCCTTCGGAGAGCCGCAGGGGATTCGCATTGAATTGATTCGTCCGCTTCGTGAGCTGGGCGACGCGGGGTAAATCTTCGGCCGACGTCTCCGAAATCTCGATCTGCAGATCCAGTCCCCGCAGGAAGTCCGCGAAACTCGGCGCGGCGGCGCGCAGGTCGCGGCGTTCGGATTCCTGGCGGTAAAACTCGGCGCGGGCCGCGTCCTCGGCGGTGGCGGGCAGCGTGTCGAGCGGCCAGAGGTGTGCGAGGAAGTCGGGGAACTCGTCCGTGTTTTCGGGCAATGTCAGGGCGAGCACGCCGGGCGCGTTGGCCGTGACCTCGCCGATCTCGGCGGGGTTGTCATCGAGGAAAACGAAGCTATCGAGACCGAGGTTCAGCTCGGCGGCGAGTTCACGGAGGCTCTGCGACTTGGGATTCCAGTTCGCTTTCCAGCCTGAGAAATCAGCTCTGGTGAGGATGAGATCATCCACCCGTTCCGCGAAGACCCGGTCGACATCGGCCTCCTGGTTTTTCGAGACGAGCACGAGGAGAAGTCCCTCGTGGCTTTTCGCGAGGGCGAACTCGCGCAGGACCCGATACGGTCCGTCGAGGCGGATTCCGGCGGCGCCGTCTTCACCGCAGACCCCGCCCCAGAGCGTGTTGTCGGCATCGAGGGCGAGCACTTTTACTGGCGGACGCGAACGCAGGCTCAACGCACGACCGATTTTTGTCGCGGCCGCGACATAGAACGGTTCGGTGTAGGGGATGTGGCCGGAGGCGTCGGACTCGGGGTCGAAGATTTCCTCGACTGGATAGAATGAAGCGAGTTCCGCGGCGGTGACGAGATCCACATTGGCCAGTCCGGCAAGGGGCGCGGTGAGAGGGGAAAGATCGTTGACGGGGGCCTGATCGGGGCAGACCACGACGAGTTGCGTCGCGGAAGTGCGGGCCGCCAGGGCTGCGATGGCTTGTCCCGTCTCGGCGAGCGCATCACCGAGGTCGGAGGGACGGATGAGAAAGACATTCATCCCGCCAGCTCCGTTGCGGCAGCTTTCGCTGGTCGGGTCGAGGCATTCCTGGAGCACCTGGCCGTAGTCGGCGAAGGAGACGCGATGGCCGAGGCCGAGCGTGTCGAGCCAGAAGGCGAGCGGACCGCGGAGAGGCTCCGCGGTGAAGGTCGCGCTGATGCGAAGGTGGTGCTGTGAGGACGTGCTCAGGGTTTCAGGACTTCGGATTCAGGCCGGCGAGGGCGGGGAAATCGCAACGCCATTGCAGGAGCGCTTCGCGTTCGAGTTCGGCGCGGAGCGTGCAGGGTTCGTCTCCGGCTTGGGCGATGACTTCGCCCTTCGGTCCGACGATGAGGCTGGCACCGGGATAGGAGAGATGCGGATCGCTGCCGGCGCGGTTCACGCCGATGACATAGGCGAGATTCTCAATGGCGCGGGCGCGGAGCAGCGTGATCCAATGATCGACGCGGGCGATGGGCCAGTTCGCAATCACGACGAACAGCTCGGCTCCAAGCGCGGTGGCTTCCCGGAAGGGCTCGGGGAAACGGAGGTCGTAGCAGATCAGCGGGGCGACCTTCCAGCCGTTGATATCGAAGACGACCGCTTTATTGCCGGCGGGATAGTGATCCGCTTCGTGGGCGAGGGGAAAGGGATTGCGCTTGCGGTAGCGTGCGACTTCGCCGCCATCGGGACCAAAGCAGACCGCTTCGTTGGCGCCGTGGGCGGGATTTTCGTTCTGCGAGGCGATCCCGGCGATGATGTGGGATTGGTGCCGCTTCGCCAAGTCGGAGAAGAATTGCTCGGACTCGCCGCCACGGGCTTCGGTGACGGCGGCGGTGTTCATTGTGAAACCCGCCGTCGAGAGCTCGGGGAAGACCAGGAGCGACCCCGGATCGACATCCGTCGCCGCGAGCATTTCTCCGATGCGGAAGAAATTGGCTTGGCGGTTTTCCCAAGCGATATCGGTCTGCACTCCAACGACGATCATGAAAGCGAAATTGTCGATATTAGCTCTCAACTCTGAAAATTATTGCAAATCAGAGGAATTGACAAACGGTTTTTATAAAATATGTGGGAATTGTTGTAAAAGAATTCCGTAAAATAATGGAAATTATAAATTTTTCAAGTTCCAAAAAGCCGCTTTTTGCAACGAAGTTTAGCCGCTCCGCTTTCCGGGAATCGGAAACCCTTCCGCAGGCACAAAAAGACAAGGTCACGCCGCCGGGATCGCCTCGAACGAAGGCGATACCGCGGCGGGTGATTCGGGCAGTCAGGACCTCAGGTTTTCCGCAGATCCAGCGTGAGCGGGTGCTCGGGATCGATTACGGGAGCACCCGACACGACGCGTCCGCCGGTGAAGCCGTGGCGGAAGAAACGGGCGAGCCGTCGGCTTTCGGCTTCGAATCCGTTCACGGGGAAGGTGTCATAGCTGCGCCCTCCCGGATGGCTGACGTGGTAGGTGCAGCCGCCGAGGGCGCGATCATTCCACGCATCGACGATGTCGAAAACAAGCGGGGCATGCACGGGGATGGTGGGATGGAGGCAATTCGGCGGTTGCCAGGCGCGGTAGCGGACCCCGGCGACGAATTCGCCCTCAACCCCGGTGGGATGGAGGGGCAGGGGACGTCCGTTGCAGAGAATCGCGTGTCGGCTGTCGGTGGCGCCGTTGACCTTCACCTCGACTCGCTCGACCGAGGAATCGACGAATCGCACGGTGCCGCCGGCGCTGCCGTCTTCGCCGAGGACATGCCAGGGCTCGAGGGCGAATCGCAATTCCAGCGCGATTTCACGAATCTGTTGATCCCCGAGGCGGGGGAAGCGGAACTCGAAATGAGGATCGAACCACTCGGGCTGGAAAGGATAACCGGCATCGGCGAGATCGGCGACGACATCCTGGATGTCCTGCCGCACGAAATGAGGCAGCATCCATTTGTCGTGGATCTCGGTGCCCCAGCGAACGAGCGGCTTCTCGTAGGGCTGATTCCAGAAGCGGGCGATGAGTCCTCGCAAGAGAAGCTGCTGGGCCAGGCTCATCCGCGAATGGGGCGGCATCTCAAAGGCGCGCAGTTCGAGCAGGCCGAGGCGGCCGGTGGCGCTGTCGGGCGAGTAGAGTTTGTCGATGCAGAACTCGGCCCGGTGGGTGTTGCCGGTGGCATCGATGAGCAGGTTGCGGAAGAGACGATCGACGAGCCAAGGCGGGACGTCTTTGCCGAAGGGCACCTCGCGGAAGGCGATCTCGAGTTCGCGGAGCGAATCGTGGCGGGCCTCGTCGATGCGCGGGGCCTGGCTGGTGGGGCCGAGAAACAGTCCGGAGAAAAGATAGGAAAGCGAGGGGTGGTGCTGCCAATAAGTGACGAGGCTGCGGAGCAGATCAGGACGGCGGAGGAAGGGGCTGTCCGAGGGGACCGAGCCACCCACGACGATGTGATTGCCGCCGCCGGTGCCGGTATGGCGCCCGTCGACCATGAACTTCTCCGTGCCAAGCCGGACCTGGCGGGCCTCCTCGTAGAGCACGGTGGTGGTGCGGACCATCTCCTCCCAGGTCCTGGCTGGCTGGATGTTCACCTCGATGACCCCGGGGTCGGGCGTAATCTTGAGCACCTCGATCCGCGGATCGTGCGGTGGGGTGTAGCCCTCGAGCAGGACGGGCTGGCCGAGCTTGCGGGCGGTGGCCTCGACCGCGTGGACGATCTCGAGGTAGTCCTCGATGTGCGGCACGGGAGGCATGAAGACGTGCAGCCTGCCTTCGCGGGCCTCGACGCAGAGGGCGGTGCGGACGATCCAGGAAGCGGACTCTCCGACAGCGGGCGCGCGGCGGACCTGATCAGGATCATCCTGGAGGCGGGCCTCGACTTCGGCGAAGGGCACTGCCTGGCCGCCGGGTCCCCAGGCCCCGGAAGAGGTCATGCTCGTGGGCCTGCGGTTTTCGGCATCGAGGCGCGAAGCATCGTTCGGTGTGGCCCCGGTGGAGTCACCGTAATAAGTAACAAAGCGCTGCGGGTAAAAGGGCGGCTTTTTCGGCAGCGGGGGGCGAGGCGAGAGCGGATCGGGGTCGTGGATCCAAGGGTGATCGACTTTGTTGACCCAAGGCAGCCCATCGAGCGGCAGGCGGAAGCCCATGGGCGAATCTCCGGGAATGAGGTAGAGCGTTTCCGGCCGCAGGAACCAGGGCCCGCTCGCCCAGTAGGGAGTGTTCCCCGCCCAGCGGCGCTGCAGCGGCAGGGCGTGACCGATGACTTTGCGCAGTCCCTGCGAGTAGACCTTCGCCATGCGGGCTCGCTCCAGCGGATCGTCGAGCTGGTTGTTCTCCGGAGTGACGTTGGGCGGGAGGCGGCGTTCCTTCCACAAAAAATAAAGGGCGTCCTCATAGCCGGGGATGGCCCATTGGCCGTCGACCCCGAGTTCCTCGGCGAGAGTTTCAATGAAACGGGCCGAGTCGGCGTCGGTGTAGCCGTAGTTGACGGCGTCGTCGGCGATCAGTTTGGGATCGTCCCAGATCGCTTCGCCATCCTTCCGCCAGTAGCATCCGAAGGCCCAGCGGGGCAACTGCTCGCCGGGATACCACTTGCCCTGGCCATGATGGAGGAAGCCGCCGGGACCGAACTGGTGGTGGAGCCGGCGCAGGAGCCGGTCGGCGAGGGTGCGTTTGTTAGGCCCGAGGGCGGCGTTGTTCCACTCCTCGCCCTCGTAGTCGTCGATGGAGATGAAGGTTGGCTCCCCGCCCATGGTGAGGCGCACGTCTCCGGTGGAGAGATCGGCGTCGATGGCGCGCCCGAGCGCCTCGATCGCCTCCCACTGCTCGTCGGTATAGGGCAGGGTGACGCGGGGCGACTCGTAGAGCCGGTGCACCGACATCTCGAAGGAAAACTCGACCTCGCTTTTCTCTACTCCGCCGGTGATGGGCGCGGCGCTGGTAGGATCGGGCGCGCAGGCGAGCGGGATGTGGCCCTCGCCGGCGAGGAGGCCGCTGGTGGGATCGAGACCGAGCCAGCCGGCCCCTGGCAGATAGACCTCGCACCAGGCGTGGAGGTCGGTGAAGTCTTCCTCCGGCCCATTTGGTCCGTCGAGCGAGTCCACATCGGCGGTGAGCTGGATCAGGTAACCGCTCACAAACCGAGTTGCGAGTCCGCAGTGGCGGAGCAGCTGGCAGAGAAGCCAGGCCGAGTCGCGGCAGGAGCCGCTGCCCTTCGCGAGCGTTTCTTCGGGCGTCTGCACCCCGGGTTCAAGGCGGACGAGGTAGGCGATGTCTTTCCAGAGACGCTGGTTGATGCCGACGAGAAAGTCGATCGTGCGCGGACCCTTGCCCTCGGAGTCGAGCACGATGAGCTCCTTCTGGATGGAACGCAGGTAGGTGCCGAATCTGCGGGTGCCTTCGACGCAATGCTGGAAGGGCTCGAGTTCGTGATCGAGGATGGGGTCGTATTCGAAGGGGAAATTTTCGGCTTTCGGCTCGAGAAAAAAGTCGAAGGGGTTGTAGACCGACATCTCGGCGACAAGGTCCACGGTGACGTCGAACTCGCGGACCTTCTCCGGATAGACGACGCGGGCGAGGTAGTTCGACTGGGGGTCCTGCTGCCAGTTGAGGAAAAACCCCTGGGGTTCGACTTTCAGGGAATAGCCGAGGATGCGGGTCCGGCAATGCGGCGCGGGACGCAGGCGCACGACCTGCGGGCCTAGCGAAACCGGCCGGTCGTAGCGGTAGCGGGTGCGGTGGTGGAGGGCAACGTGGATGGACATCGGGTTTTCGGGAGTCGATCGGGGGCGCAAAAAACGTGCCAGCCATTGAAAGCGAGTCGTTCCGAGGCGCAGGTTACGATTTCTTTCCTTGCCCCTCGAAGGCTGCGGCAGCCAACTCGGCGTAGTAGGGGCAACTCTGGAGCAGTTCGGCGTGGGTGCCGGAAGCAAGGATCTCACCCAGGCGCATCACGTGGATGGAGTCGGCCTCGATCACCGTGGAAAGCCGGTGGGCGATCACGAGACAAGTCCGGTCGCGCTTCAACTCGGCGAGGGCTTTCTGGATGAGGTGTTCGCTCTTCGTGTCCACCGCGCTGGTGGCCTCGTCGAGCAGCAGGATGGGGGCATCTTTCAAAAAGGCCCGGGCCAGGGCGAGCCGTTGGCGTTCCCCACCGCTGAGGCGCTGGCCGCGCTCGCCGACCTCGTGGTCGAGCCCGCCCTCGAGCCGTCGCACGAAGTCCTCGGCGCAGGCGAGGCGGAGGGCCTCCCAGAGATCGGCGTCGGTGGCCCCGGGGCGGCCAAGGAGCAGATTCCCCCGCACCGTGGTGGCGAAAAGAAAGGAATCCTGGGTGACATAGGCGATCGAGCGGCGCAGGCTTTCCTTGGAATAATCGGCGAGGGATCGTCCGTCGAGGACGATGCGTCCGCCCGAGGGATCGTGGAAGCGGTTGAGGAGCTGGAAGATCGTGCTCTTGCCCGATCCGGTTGCTCCGACGATGGCGACGGTCTGGCGGGGTTTCACCGAGAGGGAGATGCCGTGGAGGATGGTGCGCTCGGCCGTGTAGCCGAAGGTGACCTCCTCGAAAACGATTTCGCCGCGGGCACGTTCGAGCACGACGCCGGGTTCGAGCGCCTCTTCGGCGGTCTCATCGAGGACTTCGAAGACGCGAGCCGCGCTGGCGAGTCCGCTGACCAGATTCTGGTTCACGCCGTGGAGCCGGGTGATGGGCTCATAGAGGAAACCGGTCAAGAGGATGAACTTCATCAACTCGCCGACGGTGAGCCGCTCCTCGATCGTCCAGGCGGAACCGACCGCGAGCAGGATCACCAGCCCGCAACTCCCCAGGAAAGTCATGAGTGGTCCGTAAATCGCCGCTGCCGCCATCATGCGGAGTTGCACGTTGCGGACCCCTCGGCTGGTCTCGTTGAAACGTTCCTGCTGGCCTGCCTCGTAGGTGTAGCTCTTGATCTGGCGGATCCCGGCGACGGTATCGTGCAGCATCGCGTTCATCCCGGCGGAGGCTTCGCGAGCCTGTCGCGCCCGCGGGGCGAGCAGCTTGGAGTAGATCCAGCCTCCCGCCGCGAGCAGGGGCACCGGCAACAGGATCAGGCCGGTGAGAGGGGCATTGGTCAAAGTCATGACCACGAGGGTGATCACGATTTGAAGCAAAGCGGTGATGCCTTGCTCGATCCCCTCCAGAACGACCCGCTGCGTCGCCGGCACGTCCTCGGCCATGCGGGTGAGAATGTCGCCGGTGCTGCGCCGGTCGAACCAGGCGATCTCCATCCGCGTGATCTTGCGGTGGAGCCGGCCTCGCAGATCAAAGATCATGCGCTGCTCGAAGACCGAATTGACCCGGGTCCGCAGGTAGAACAGAAACTCGCGACCGGCGTGCGCGGCGAGGGCGAGCCCGGCCGCCTGCCAGATCAGGTCCGACTTTTTCCCCGGAATGATGTCATCGATGAACCACTGCATCACCCCAGGGAAGACAAACATCAGCAGGGTGCCGCAGACCGCGAGACCGAGCTGCAAGAGGGCGATGCGCCAGTGCCCCAGGGCAAAGTCGAGGAGGCGCCGGGAGATCGGGCGGGAGGCGGACAAGCAGGGGAGATTCGCAGCGGGGCGCGTTTGCGCAAGAATGAGAGGCCGGGAGATTCGCAAAATTTTTATTTACGTAGCCCCGCTCGTTTGCTATTCCCGGACATAACCCCCAAATGCAACGATTCCTCCCCCTCCTGCCGGTGTTCATCACCGCGCTCGCCAGCTGGTTTCTCGTGCACGCCGCGGACTCGTCCAAGGCGCGTCCCCTCCGCGTCTTGTTGGTGCTTGGAGGCTGCTGCCACGATTACGAGACGCAGAAAGAACTGCTCAAAGCGGGCATCGAATCCCGCATCGCCGCGAAAGTGGATATTGCATACAATCCGGACAAGTCGACCGAGGCCAAGTTCCCCATGTATGAGAGCGCGGACTGGGCCAAAGGTTACGACGTCGTGGTCCACGATGAGTGTTCCGCCAATGTCACCGACCCGGCTTACGTGAAGCGCATCCTCGATGCCCATGCCGGCGGGGTGCCGGCCGTGAACCTGCACTGCGCCATGCATTGCTATCGCTGGGGTGATTTCAAGGAGCCGGTCAAGCCCGGAGCCGAAAACGCCGGCTGGTATGAGATGCTGGGCCTGCAATCCACCGGACACGGTCCTCAGGCGCCGATCGACCTGACCTTCACGAATCAAGACCATCCCATCACCCGCGGGATGAAAAACTGGACCACGATCAACGAGGAACTTTATAATAACGTGCAGGTCTTCGACGGGGCCACCCCGCTCGCGAGCGGACGGCAGATCCAGAAGCCGAAACCCAAAAAGGGGGAACCAGCGGATCCGAACGCGGTGGGTGTCGAGGCCAATGCCGTGGTCGCCTGGACCAACCTCTATGGACCGGCCAAAACCCGGATTTTCAGCACCACGCTCGGTCACAACAACGAGACCGTCGCGGATGAGCGCTACCTCGAGCTGGTGACCCGGGGCATCCTCTGGGTGACCAATCGTCTTGAGTGAGGCGGCGGTTCAATCCTTCAGCGGGATCGAAAACAGAGTGAATCGCACCTCCGAGGGAGCTTTTTCCTTGAGCCGCTTTTCGTAAGATTTGGCGCTTTCGCCTCCCGTCGCGTCGAGGTAGGTGCTGTTCAGGGAAAACCGCTGCATCAGGGATAGAATGACTCCTTCCTCGTCGTTCTCATTGTTCCGTGTCTCTTTTCCAGGGATCGCAGCCGTTTCTTCGGACGAAGGTTCAATCTCAGGGAAAACGGGAAACTGGGAGATGTGAAAGAGGGAATCCTCCATTGGAGTCCCCTCAGCGTCGGGGTCGGGTTTGTATGCGGCCGGCGACTTGGCCGCCAACAACTGTCCTGCGATGGGAAACACCATCAGCTCCTGACCACAGGTATCCCGGGGATGGAGCGCAGCAGCCAGGGCGACCACGGTAACTGCTTTGGAAAGCCATATGAATTGCATGAAGTCAGATACGGGCCCGCATCGACACGTCTTTCAGAAGTTTCGGCCACACAGGTTCAGGTCAAAAGAAGAGCGACCTGAATTCCCACCGAACCGACTAGGAACGAGAAAATCCAGAGGGCCCGCGCCAGATTGCCCGGGATTCCCCATTTCTTCAGATCGATCGAAAAGAGTAATGAGGTCAGAACGAGAAAGACGCTGATAACGATGATCGAAGCGGGCTGGTTCAGTTCCTTGAGAGCACCTTCGACACCGTTTTCAAAGAACTCTTCGATTGCGAAACCGATGATTGACCCGGCGAGAAACGCAATAATCGCTCCCAACTTCGCAAAGCCGGCAAGGTTTCCCAGGTTCGCTACTGCCCGCATCGGCCCAATTCGTTCACGGATACTTCACCTCGACCGTCACGGTCTGGCGGCCCCATTCGAGGGCCTGCTTGTGGGTTTTGAAGAATAGGTCGATGCGCGCTCCTTGGATGGCACCGCCGCGGTCCTCGACGACGCCGTCTCCGTAGCCGGGGATGCGCATCTTCGTCCCAAAGGGGAACACGTTGGTGTCCGCCGCGATCGTTCCCTTTCTGGCCTTCGTTCCGGATGCGGTCTCACCGATTTTCTTACGCTCGCCCTCCATCGGACCGTAAGCGTAGACCGGTTGCAGGAACAGATTGCGACGCCATCCACAGCATTCACCGCATTTGCAGTAGCCGGTCGCTTCAAGGGTCACATACTCCACCCGCCCCTTGCCGATGCTGGCACAGCCCGCCAAAAGCAGGGATGAGGTCAAAGAAAATACAAAAACCATAATTTTCATAATGCGAAAATCCTCGGATTTTTGAAAATTTCAAGTGGCTTCTTGATCCGGATTGCCTGAAATCCGGCCACCTCAAGGTGATCACCCGCGGCTGGTCCGCACGATCCGACCCTCTTCGATCTCGAAGTTGACCCTGTCAGGTCGATAATCACGGGTGGCGGGCCGGGGTTGGCCGTCGACCATCACGACCCGATGAGACAGTTTGCGTTCCTTCGCGAGGGCCTCGCCTTCGGCTTCGGAGAGGCCGACAAAATCCTGGTCCGAAGCGGGGTTTTCGCCCTTTCCGACCGGTTCCGCAGCGGCGGGAAGAGTCGGCGCGGATTCCGGAGATTCGCGGCAGGATGCGGCGAAAAGAGCGATGACGGCAAGCAGGGGCGCGGCTTTCATGAGGGGTTCACGGGATCGAAGCGATGTTTTCCGGAGTGGCTTCCGGTCCTGCCGGATGAGCCGCGTGTTTGGCCGAAGGTTCCGCGTCGGCTCCCTCGGGAAGACCTTTGCCGATCAGAGCGGAGATCCAGCGGAACTCCGGACTGTTGTCGAGCATCACTTTCACGATCATGGTCAGGGGCACGGCCAAGAGCATCCCCACGGGTCCCCACACATACCCCCAGAAGAGCACCGAAAGGATCACCATCACCGTGGACAGGCCGAAACGTTCGCCCATGAAGATGGGCTCGAGGAAATTGCCGATCGCGAAGTTGATGATCAGATAGCAAGCCAGCACCCCGAGGCTGGGCCAGATCCCGTGCAAGATCAGGGCCAGGATCACGGGCGGAATCGCCGCGACGATCGATCCGATCGCGGGCACGTAGTTGAAAAGGAAGGCGACAATGCCCCAGAGCAGCGGGAAATCGACGCGGAAGAAGTAGCAGGAAAGCCCCGCAAGCAGGCCGGTCGTGGCACTCGCGACGGTCTTGATGGCGAGGTATTTCTGGATGTCCTGCGTGGTGCGGGCGAAGCGGCTCAAGTCGGGACCGCGCGCGGCGCGCACATCCCGCACCTTCTGCGAAAATCGGTCCGACTCGGTCAGCAGGAAAATCATCACGATGAGCGCGAAGACGCTCTGCGAGGCGAAGGAGGTGAAACGCGACACGACATCGAACTGCGCCACCAGTGCGACGAGCCGGCTCGAGTCCCAATAGCGCTCGAAGAGTTCGCGGAAGGTCGGAAAATCCGTTTCCAGCATCGGGAAATCGGTCGGCGGGAGTGAATTCGGAGAGGCTCCTTCGGCTTCCGGTTCCGCTTCGTGCGGGTGGCTGGCGGCCTCTCCCGCACGGCTCCAGAAGCCCTGGAGACGCTCGAGCTGCAAGTCCATCGTCTCGGAGAATTCGGCGGCTTGCTTGCGCAATCGTTCCGCGTAGTCGGCGCTCTTGGACTGGAGGTCGCCGATGATGCCCGACAAGAGGAACGCGATCACGAAAAGGACGAGCAGGTCGAAAAGAACGGTCGCGACCACCGCCAACATCCGGGGCAGAGCCTTCCGGTCGAGCCAATTCAAGATCGGCAGCGAGAGCAGGGCGAAAAAGAGACCGAGGATCACGGGCACGAAGAGGGTCGCCGAAGCCCGCAGGCCCGCCACCACGATGACCACGCAGGCAAAGGCGAGCAGGACCCTGAGGCCTCCGCCGAGCTGCGACTTGCCGGTGATTTTTTCCATGAAGGGGGTGGCAGAAGCTTCGTCGCGGCCCCCATCGAAACAAGGCCTTTTTCGGGCCAGCTCTTCCGGGCCGTGCTAGATTGCGCCGCCATGAAGCGGTTGCTCGCCCCCATCCTCTTGATCCTCGTGATCGTCTCCGCGCCCTTGGCCCTGCTCTGGGTCCGGAGCCAGGAAATGACCCATCTCTATTGGGTCGTACCCGGGATCCTGCTCGGATGGCCGCTCCTCTTCGGCATTCACTATTGGATCTTCGGAAAAGGCAGCGCCGCGCGGCGGGGCAAGCGGGTGCTCGCGGTTGTCGCTGTGGTGGCTTTGTCAGGATGGATTCTCTCGCGATTCGTGCGCTACGAGGGATCGGTGGGCGGATCGTCCTATCCCAAGTTTTCGTGGGTTTGGCAGGAAGAGGCGCAGGCTCCGGCGATCGTGGAATCCGCACCGGCAGCGAATCCGCCGGGCGACCCGTCCCGCGTCGCTGGCGCAATTGACGAAGTGCCCGAATTCCTTGGTCCCGGCCGCGATGGAATCTGGGCCCGGCCCGCCTTCGGCTCCGACTGGAGTCAGAGAGCACCCGAGCTCTTGTGGCGTCGGCCCCTCGGCGGGGGGTGGAGCAGCTTTGTGGTCCAGGGATCGAAAGCCTACACCCAGCAGCAGTCGGGCGACGACGAGCAGGTGCTCTGCCTGGAGGTGGATACCGGCCGCGAACTTTGGCATCATGCTGACCCCGGTACCCGTTTGCTGCTCGAGCGGGCGGAAAATGAAGGGGCCCGCATGGGCGGCGATGGACCGCGGGCGACCCCCACGCTTCACGACGGCAGGCTCTACTCGATGGGCGGCACCGGGATCGTCCATTGCCTCGACGCGGAAACCGGCACGGAGGTCTGGTCCAAACACCTCATCCGCGAGTTGAAGGCCCAGCCTCACAAATGGGGCATGGCGAACTCGCCGCTGGTGCTGGCCGAGGAAAGCCTGGTTGTCTTCACCGGTTCGGATCAGGCCGGTGCCACCTTGATCGCCTGCGACCTGGCCACTGGCGGGACTCGCTGGACCTGCGAGGGCAGCGGCGGCACCTACAGCTCGCCGGTGTTGGTCGAACTCGCCGGGCGTCGGCAGATCATCAATGTGAACCAAGGGGATGTCGCCGGCATCGACCCCGTTGATGGCAAGGTGCTGTGGACCTTTTCCTGGCCCGGCATGTGGCCCAAGGTCGGCCAACCCATCGTGCTCGAGGGCAATCGCATCCTCGTGACGGCGAGTTATGGCGTGGGCAGTTTTGTTTTCGAGGTCACGGGCACCGGCCAAGGATTCGCGGCGAAGCAGATCTGGAAGTCCACGCAGTTGAAAACCAAATTCAGCAGCGCCGCGGTGCTCGGGGATCATGCCTACGGTCTCGACGAAGGGCGTCTCGCCTGCATCAGCCTCGCGGATGGAAAGCGGGTCTGGAAGAATGAAAAATTCGGCTTCGGGCAACACCTACTCTTCGGGGACCAGCTCCTCGTGCAGACGGAGCCGGGAGAAATCGTGATCGGCCGCATCGGTCCCGAGGGATTCCGGGAGTCGGGACGCATCCCTGCGCTGTCATCAATGACCTGGAACGTCCCCGTTGTCGCCGGTCGCATCCTCCTCGCCCGCAACGACCGCGAAGCGTCGGCCTGGCTGCTCCCGGAACCCTGACAAAACACCAGCCGATGATCACCCGCAGCAAGACGCTCTCGATCGCGACCCGCGGCAAGGGCACCTACGAGCTGACCCGCGAGTTGCGCGGGTTCGTCGCGTCGAGCGGTGTGCGCGAGGGACAACTCACCGTCTTCGTTCGGCATACCAGTGCCAGCCTCGTCATCATGGAAAACGCCGACCCGGAGGCCCGCACCGATCTCCACGCTTTCTTTGATCACCTCGTGCCCGAAGACCTGCCCTTTCTCGTCCACACCTACGAGGGGCCGGATGACAGCCCCAGCCATCTGCGCATGGCCCTGACCCGGACGAGCGAGGTCATTCCCGTGATCGGCGGAGAGATGACGCTCGGCACCTGGCAGGGGGTTTTTCTTTTCGAACACCGCCGGGCACCGCACACGCGACAAGTGGTGCTGTCGTTGATCGGCAGGGCGGATTAAGAGGTCAGACCGGCTCCAGGCCCACGTCGCGGGCGACCTTCAGCATCCGGAGCTTCTGGCACATGAAGAGGCGCGAGGCGATCCAGACCAGGAGATAGATCAAGGTCAGGGTGACGATTTCACTCTTGAATCCGAAACCCACGCCGACAGCGATCGGAATGCCGAGGAAGATCGGCAGGGTGATCATCCGCATCAGGGGTTCGGGTCGGGCGAGCAGGCGAAGACGGGTGAGCCGTCCCTCGTTCTCGTGGTATTCGGTGGCCGTCAGGATCGCCCAATTCCAGAGCCGGCCGCGTCTTAAAACGATGTCCGTCTTGCCGGTAGGATCATCCGTCGCCGTGGGATAGGCTTTCAGGATCGCGGCGAGCAGTTCCTCGCGATCGATGCCGGCCTCGCTCCAAAAGGCCTGATCGATGCCGAGCTTCCACCAGCCCGAAAGGATCCGGTTCGCGGCGGTGCCGCTGACAAACTGGAGGCTCTTCGTCCAGTTCGCATGGCGCCAACCGCGCCAGATCCTGGTGGCGCTGCGGACGACGCCCTGGACGAGGATCAATCCGGCCAACGCAATGCGCGAGCCGGTTGTGTCGAAGGCCGGAGCGATCGCCGAACGTCCCGCCCGGCCGAGCGCGACCCATACGGTGGTCAAAAACAGGACCGCCGCCGGGATGAAGAATCCTTTCTCCACGAAGCCGAGGATCAGGAATAGCAGGATCGTCATCCACCAGAATACGTGGAGCGCGACTTCGCCGAACCACGAGTCGCCGCCGGGATAGACGATCTGAAAGGGTTCGTGACCGTAGTGGCCGTGATAGACGATCGATCCGAAACGCCGCCGCTTCACATAGACCTGACCTTCCCACACCGCGCCTCCGACGCCGCGGAAACGTTCGTGGTGCAGCGGCATCAGCAGCGCCTCCGCTTTTCCATAGCCGATCTGCTGTTTGAGATAAGCGCGGTAGCTGAAGCGCCGGTAGTGCCAGACGAAAGCCGGCGCACTGAAGCCGAGCGGATAACCCGCCTCGAGCAGACGCCAGCAGAAATCGACGTCATCTCCGGCGGCTCGGAAGATCGTGTTGAAACCACCGATCTTTTCAAAGGCTTCGCGGCGAACCGCAAAGTTGCAGCCTGGCAGGTGCTCGGCGCGCCGGTCGGTCAGCAGCACATGGCTCGGACCTCCAGGCGCCGCCGCGACCTCGGCTCGCACCGCGTTTTCCGGAGGAGGCGGCAGGTTCGGTCCGCCCGCTGCACCGATGGCGGGATCCTGCTGGAAGGCAAAAGCGATCCAGCGCAGCCAATCGCGTTCCACAATGCAGTCGTCGTCGGTGTAGGCGAGGATGCTGCCGGTGGCGGCTCGGGCACCGGTGTTGCGGGCGGCACCGAGGCCTTCGTGCGGCGTCGCGATGGAAAGAACCCCGTTGAAGCTCGCCGCGATCTCGGCGACCCGCTCGTCGGAGCCATCGTTGACCACGATCACTTCGTAGTCGGGGTAGTCGAGGGCGGTGATCGAATCGAGGCACGGCACCAGGGTCGCGCTGCCGCGGTAGGTGCAGACAATCACGGAGATTTTTGGTGTGAATGTCAGGGTGATGCCGTCGGCCGGCTGTTTCAGCCCGTCCCAGACCTCGCGCACCCGGGCCACCGCGGGACGCGCGCTCAGGTCCTCCCGCGTCAAGCCGAAACGCCATCCCGTCACCGTTTTGCCGCCGCGTTGCCAGAGATCGCTCCACGAGAAGAGGGTCATGCCCGCGACCCCGGCCGCGGCCGCCTCGCGCACCGCCCATTCCAGCATCTCGGCCTGGGCTTCCTCTCCGTGTGACGCCGCGTCGATCCCGAATTCCGTGAGGAAGAGCGGCTTGTCGCCGGAAATCACCTGCAGCCTCGCGAGGTAGGAGGAGAATGCCTCCGGTGTCTCCAGGTAAAGGTTGAAGGCGGTGAAGTCCTGGTTCTGTGGCGCGAGGTATTCCGTGCTCGGATAGTTCGCGTAGGCGAAAAGCGCGTCGGGATCATTCGCATGGCCGAGGTCGATGAGCCGCTCGATTTGCTCGGCGACACCCGACATCCCCATCCATCGGACCAGGGTGCTGTCGATCTCGTTGCCCACGAAGTAACCTGCCACCGCGGGATGTCCGCGGAATCGAGCGATCGTGTCGAGCAGCAGGCGATCGGCGTCGGCGAGCACATTCCTTTTGCTGAGGAAATCGATGTGCTGTGCCCAGGGCAGGCCGATGAAGGCCCGCAGGCCGACCTCGGCACAATCGTGGAGAAAGGGCAGGGAAGGGATGTCGTAGAGGCGCACCGCGTTGGCTCCGAGTTCTTCGCGGATCCGTCGCAATTGCGAGCGGCCTTCATCCGGGAAACTGCCCGCGGGGAAGGGGCCGAAAGTGACCGCCTTGATGATCTCGGCCGAATCGCCCGAGCGAAACCATTTTCCACCGACACGGAGAGGATCAGCAATGGCGGAAACGGGAAAATCGGAGGATGGCATCGGGCGCTGCAAACCTGACACTGCCACGTCTCCGGTGCAACCCGCTTGGCGGAACTGGACCAGACCCTTTTGGGTCGGTGATCCAACCCTCTCTGGTCGGAATTGCTTGTCAGGAACGGCGAGGCGTGGTAATCCCGGAGCCCATGACCCCCAAGACCATCCTGATCGCGCTGTGCGCCCTGCCCCTGATCCTGAATGCCGAAGAACCCGGCACCTGGATCGATTTGTTCAACGGGAAGAATCTCGAAGGATGGGTGCAACGCGGCGGCGAGGCGCACTATTCGGTCGAAGACGGGGTCATCGTGGGCACCACGGTGCCGAAGACGCCGAACTCCTTTCTCTGCACCGCGAAGGACTACGGAAATTTCATCCTGGAAGTCGAATACAAGGTCGATCCGACCCTCAACTGCGGCATCCAGTTCCGCTCCCAGAGCCTGCCGGAATACAAGAACGGCCAGGTCCACGGTTACCAGGCCGAGATCGATCCGGCGGATCGAGGTTGGAGCGCCGGAATCTACGACGAGGGCCGCCGCGGTTGGCTCAAGGATCTCTCCGGAAACATCCCGGCCCGCTATGCCTTCCGCCAGAACGACTGGAACCACTATCGGATCGAGGCGATCGGCGACCGCATCCGCACCTTCATCAACGGCACGCCCGCCGCGGACCTGACCGACGACATGACGCCCGCTGGTTTCATCGCCCTGCAGGTCCACGGCATCGGCAATCGCGAGGAGACTTTGCAGGTCCGTTACCGCAACATCCGGATCCAGGACCTGGGACCCGACACGAAGTATCGTACCCCTGAAACGCCGGCCTATTCTTACGAGGGACCGCTGGTGAAGGCGGGCGCGACCTTCCGCAAGCTCGCCGGAGATTTCAAGTTCACCGAGGGGCCCGCGCTGGCGCCTGATGGTTCCATTCATTTCTCCGACATCCCCAACGAGCGCATCCACCGTTACGATCCTGCCACTGGCGCTTTATCGGTGTTTCGCGAGCAGAGTGGCAAGGCGAACGGGCTTTTCTTCACCCCGGCTGGAGCTTTGGTGGCTTGTGAGGGTGGTAACCGCCGCGTCACGCGGACCGATTTCTCCGGAAAGTTCGAGGTGCTGACGGACAAGTGGGAAGGGAAGAAGTTCAATAGCCCGAACGACATTGCTCCCGACGGTCACGGCGGATTTTACTTTTCCGACCCGCGCTACGGGAAAGGGGAAGCGCGCGAGATCGACGTCGAAGCGGTTTATTACATCGACCGGGGCGGCAAGGCATCCCAAGTCGCCGCCGATCTCGTGAAGCCGAACGGGTTGATTCTTTCTCCCGATGGAAAGCGGCTCTACGTCGCCGATCCCGGCGCGGAAAAGACCTACGTCTACGACATCGAGGGACCCGGAAAGATCGGAAACAAGCGCGAGTTCGCCTCGGTCGGCAGCGATGGCATGACGGTCGACAAGCTCGGCAACATCTACGTCACCTGGAAAGGGGAAATCATCGCCTTTTCGCCGGAAGGGAAGGAAGTCCTACGCCTCGCCGTTCCCGAAGCTCCGGCGAACTGCCTGCTCGTGGGCAAGACCCTCTATGCGACGGCGCGCACCGGCTTCTACGCGATCGACCTCGAGGTCGAAGGGGTGAGGTAGGAGCTCGGGCACCCGGATCGCGGGATTGCGGGAGGGGCGGGCTTGCGGTGAAATGACGCGCATGCTCGTTCTCCGCTTTGCCATCGCCCTTGGTTTGCTGCTTTCACCTCTCGCCGCCGAGGAGGGTTTTGTGCCGCTCTTCAACGGAAAGGATCTGGCGGGTTGGAAAGTCGTCAACACGGCGCCCTCGACCTGGTCTTTCAACGAGGAGGGCTACCTCGTCTGCTCCGGCAAGCCGATCGGCGAGATCCGCACGGACCGGATGTATCAGAACTTCATCCTCGAGGCGGAGTGGCGGCATCTCGTGCCGAAGGGAAACGCGGGCATTTTTGTGTGGGCAGACGACATCACCGCACGCGGCCAGCCTTTCATCCGAGGTGTCGAGGTACAAGTTCTCGAAAATGCCTACGGCGATTCGAAAGGTCACACGACCCGCGGCGACATCTTTCCGATCCACGGGGCCACGATGATCCCTGAAAACGGTCGGGGCGGCTCCCGCGCCTTTCCCGTCGAGAACCGCTCGAAGCCCAGCCCGGAGTGGAACCACTACCGCATCGAATGTCGCGATGGCGCGATTTCTTTGGCGGTGAATGGCAAGGTCGTGACCCGGGGCCGGGATTGCATCCCAAAAAAGGGTTACATTTGCCTCGAAAGCGAGGGAGGCGTGGTCCATTGGCGGAATGTCAGGATCCAGGTGCTGCCCGACACCCCGATCGATCCTGTCCACATCGCGATCGAAGACCGGGGATTTCGCTGCCTCTACAACGGCATCGATTTTGCCGGTTGGTTGCCCGCTCCGGGTTGGACCTCCCGTGATTGGGAGCTCGTGAACCAAACCGGGGCGGGGGCCTTGCTCACGGAAAAGCCTTTCGCCGGCGACGTGGAGTTCATCGTCGATTTCAAACTGACGGCTGATTCGGGCAATCCTTTTCTGGTGATTCGCGGAAAGGAGATCCCGCTCGATCCCGGACATCCCGCATTTGGCAAGCCGGGGGACTACCATCGCATCGTGGCGACGGTCAGAGGCGAGGTCTTGACGCTGCAGGTTGACGAGCAGGAGCTCTCGACCCACCCCGACACTCCGGCCGAGGGCCCCTTCGGTTTCAGGGCGACCGGCTCGGTCACCTGGGCCAATCCTTACGTCCGGGTTCCTTAGTGCCGTCCCTTGCCGTGGCCCTCAGGCCGAGGCATAGCGACGTTCCCGCTTCGAATCGGTGCGCGGCTCCGGGCGTCGCTCGCCCCGGTGGGCATCGCGACGCTCTTCGCCACGATCCTCGCGGCGATCGGCCCGTTGATCGGAACGTTCCCGACGCTCATGACGTTCCTCCTCACGATCGGGGCGCTCCGCATCATGGCTGGAGCCGAGAAACTGGACTGATTCGGCGACCACGCGCAGTTTCGAGCGGTCTTCTCCGCTTTGTTTGTCCTGCCAGGTCTCCATCTGGAGCCGACCTTCGATGAGGACGCTGCGGCCTTTTTGGAGGTACTGGGCCGCATTCTCGGCGGAGCGCCCCCAGACGGTGACGTCGACGTAGGTGGTTTCTTCCTGCTTCTGACCATTTTCACCGTTCCAGCTTCGGTTGAGAGCGATCCCGAGTTCGGCGACCGGGGTGCCGTTCTTGGTTTTCCGGAGTTCCGGCTGACGGGTGAGATTTCCAACAAGAGTGACGCGATTGTAACTGCTCATGAGAACACTTAATCAAAGCATGTTCAAAAAGACAAATGTTTTTTTGTCTGATTTTTGTGCGCCGCGGTGGCGGTGTTTCGGCACGTATCCGGATTTGCGCTCCCGCCCCACGGGGCTTTAAAGTCCTCCGCCCAGGTATGGATGCCGTCGACCCCAATCACTTCTCCGATTTTTCCCTGCTGTTTCTCAGCATCGTTCTCGAAGGGGCTCCCTTCATCCTGCTCGGGACTCTGATCTCCGGCGTGATCGACGCTTATCTGCCTCCGGGATTGATCGATCGATGGCTGCCGCGAAACAAGGTGCTCGCGGTCATGCTGAGTGGTCTGCTTGGCGCGGTCTTCCCGGTTTGCGAATGCGCGGTCGTGCCGGTGATCCGCCGTCTGATCCGCAAGGGACTGCCCGTCTCCTGCGCCATCACCTACATGCTCTCGGCGCCGATCATCAATCCCATCGTCGTGATCAGCACGATGAAGGCCTTCTCCACCTCAGTGGGCCAGTTCTCGCTGCGCGGGGCGGAGCAGGCCGCGGCCTTCGGACCTGGATTCATGACCTCGAGCCGCCTGCTGATCGCCTTCATCGTCACCGTGTCGGTCGGGCTGATCGTTTTGAAATTCCGCACCGCGTCGATTCTCAAGCCGGGGATCATTCCCCAGGGAGCGGGATCGGCCACCGAAGAGGGTAGCGGCCATGCTCTGGGCGGCGCCGCGGGCGACCGGCTCGTGATGGCGATGCGCACGACGATGAAGGACTTCGTCGACACGGCGATGTACTTCGTGATCGGGGTCGCGATCACCTCGGTCTTCAAGGCCTACGTGACCGAGGACCTCATTCTCATCTTCAATCAGAGCGAGCCCACCGGCATCGGCCTGATGATGGTGCTGGCCTTCGTGCTCAGCCTCTGCAGCACCTCGGATGCCTTCATCGCCGCGAATTTCCCGGTGCTGCCGTCGGCCCGCCTCGCCTTCCTCGTCTTTGGTCCGATGATGGATGTGAAGCTGGTCTTCATGTATCTCTCGGTCTTCCGTTCCCGCTTCGTCTTCACCCTCGCGGCATCGCTTTTTGTCGTCATCGGCATCCTGAGCTACCTTTGGGTGCGCCTGTGAACTGAGTTGGACGGCTCCCTCCCATGAAAAAGGTCATCCCCCTTCTTGCGATCGGCACGCTCCTCCTCTGGGGCGGCATGTTCCTCTACTTTTACCTGAGCGGGCGGGTTGAGAAATACCTCGACCCCAGCTTCCGGATCTACGCGCTGATCTCGGGTATCGGCTTCCTCCTGCTGGGTGCCTTCAATTTCCTCAACCGCGAAATCGCCGCGTCCACCTGCTGCGGGCATGACCACGATCATGACCACGGCCACGATCATGAAGGTGCGTGCGGAGGGCACGGGCATCACCACGGATGTGGACATGATCACGATCACGATCATCACCACGGCTGCGATCACGATCACGGGCATGGCGATGCCGGCGAACACGGCCACGGCCATGGCCATGGCCATGATCATGCTCACGAGCAAGGATGCTGCGGGCACGATCATCACTCGGAAGAAGAGCATCACCATCATCACCACGACGATTCTCCGTCGGGTGTTCTCGTGGCCTTGCTCATCCTGATCGTGCCGCTGCTGGTGACCGCCGCCTACTCGAAGGACCAGTTCAGCTCCGGTTACCTCTCCAAATGGGGGAAGATCGAGCGGCAGATGATGCAGATGCGGATCGCAAAAGAGCGCGAGGGCGTTGGCAATGGGGCGGCTCCCGTCACCAATCCCTACACCAGCGAGGGCATCGCGGCCGCCGAGGGCGCCGCAGGGGCAGACACGCCGCCGGATCCCTCGAAAGCAGCGGCCGGGGGCGAGGCTCCGGCTTGGGGTACCTTTACGATGGAGGATCTGAAGAAAATGGTGCCGCAAAATGACAAAGGCGAGTTCCTCCTCGATATCCCCCAGATCTTTTACACCGCCGGTGACCGCGAGTTGATGCAGGTCATGGAAGGCATCCCGGTGGAGGCCACGGCCCAGTTGATGGAGGAGACGCTCCATAACCCCAACAAGACCCGCCTGAAGGCCTTCCGTCTCTTCATCGAATGCTGCGCCGCGGATGCCCGCCCGCTTTCGATCCCGATCGACTTCGGGAAGGCCCCACCGGAATACACCGAGATGGGCTGGTACAAAATCTACGGCAAACTCCACTACGCGAACGAGAACGAGGAGATCATCCCGCTGCTCCAGGTCGAGCGGATCGAGCAGACCAGCGAGCCCACCGACGGCCTGCTTTTCTGATCCGGTCCCCGGCTTGCGTTTTCCCCGGAGACACCGTAGGTTCCTCCCCCGGTGATTTTCCCGGAAACGGGGGTGTACTGGTTTCGACTGAGGGTCTGAGGGCCTGACAGCATGCCGAGGTTGATCGGTTGGCCTCGTAAAAAGCCGTTCAAAAAACAAACGCAAATAACGAACCTGAACTTGCCCTGGCGGCCTAATTGAGCTGCCACGTGATCCGGCCGACGCCTGCTGAGCTGGATCGCGACACCTAGCAGGCTGGTCTCGCCGCGGGGGTCCGGCGGAGGAGACGAGAGGTTACAGTGATCATCGGAGGGAACGGATTCTGTCTGTCGAAGCCGCCTCTCCTAAATCAAAAGACCGACTAAGCATGTAGACGTTAGGTGCAATGGTCTTTAGGACAGGGGTTCAACTCCCCTCACCTCCACCAATTTCTTCCAAAAGCTCCCGGCTCCCCAAATCCGGAGCTTGGCAGCGCCAGCGACTGGGAATATCAAGAAACCCAAGGTTTTAGCGGCTTTCGGGACCTCTTGAGAACTCGAAAAAGTTGCTGGCCAAGCGGCGATTCCGGTTCATGATCCTTCAGCAGCCTTGGAAATGGGGGAGGATTTCCAATTCCGGGCGGGCATTGTCGTTTTGTACCCGCTTGATCATGCCACCGACTTCTGAGGCCGGACGTCCCTGCCATCTTGTTTCGACGCGAGCGATTCTGCACGTCGCCCTGCTTTTCTGCATCGCCTTGTCAGCAGGTGCGTGTTCGACGGTGAGCGTCCGGACGAACTCGGCCGAGGTGACCCGCGAGAGCCTGGAATCGGCGAAGATGTTGGGCAAGCTGGTGACCGCTCCGGTCTCTCTGCTGGGAAACCTTGCCACCAGCAGCACCGAGGCGTTGAAGCAGGCCTCGCAGCTCGAGTTGAAGGGCCGCAAGGTCGACGCCGCCGGGTTTTATCTCAAGGCGGCGATGGACTCCTATGAACTCCTTGCTTCGGGTAGCGAGAAGCCGGGATCCGAAGCGGAAAAGGCGCTGCTGACCCTTCACAACTCCGCTCTTTCACGTTTCGCGGAACTCTGGATGCACGATCCGCGGCGCGACGGCAGCCCGGGCCCCTTTGAATTCACCTGTCATGATGAGGTGATCCGCGCGAGCCTGGCATCGGGTTCGGCCTATCACTCGGGTTATTTCGACCGGGCGATCGCGGCAGAGGCGGTTCAAGAGAAAGGCGTGGTCTCCAAAACCCGCGAGGGTTTGGGAGCGCCTTTCGTCGGCATCCGCGAACAACGTCCGGAGCGGGCCGCGGAGATGAAATTCTATCCCAAACGGGGACTGCATGTGCCGGTGACGCTGACGATGGACTCCTGTCGCAGGAACGGAGCAGGCGTGAGGGTGGTGACCTTTTCGATGCGCAATCCGATGCTCGAGCAGACGGCCCGGGTCAACGGCCGGAGTTATCCGCTCGCCGCCGACTTCACGGCTCCGCTGGCGGTGCTGCTGGCTGGGCGGAACGAGATGCTCTCCGGTTTAAACGGATTCATGCACGCGGACGAGCGGATCGCGCAGTCGGGGATCTTCCTCACCGAACCCTACGATCCGCACCGCATCCCGGTGATGCTGATCCACGGTCTCGTCTCCGTGCCGATCATCTGGCGCGATATCATCCCGACGATGAACTCCGAGCCGGAACTGTCTTCGCGCTACCAGTTCATGGTTTTCACTTATCCCAGCAGCTACCCGATCACGGAGTCGGCCCTGTTGCTTCGCGAGCAGCTCGCCGCCCTGAGATCCCATTGTGATCCGGAAGGGAACGATCCGCTCAGCCGGAACATGGTGGTGGCCGGTCACAGCATGGGAGGCATCCTGACCCACACGCTCGTTGCCGATGTCGGCAACCATCTCTGGGAGCAGTTCAGCGACGAGCCTTTCGAGAGCGTGCCTTTCGATGCGGAAAGACGCGACGCCGCGCGCAAGCTCCTCTTCTTCAAACCCGATCCAGCGGTGCGCCGGGCGATTTTCATCTCCACCCCGCATCGCGGTGCCTCAATGGCCCAGGGCAATCTCGTGGGCGTGGTCTCGCGCATGGCCAAGCTGCCGGGGAATCTGGTCGCACTCACGGGAGACGCGCTCGCTCCGAGCGCCTACGCGAGTTTGGGACTGAAGGTCGATTTGAGCAAGAAATACACCGCCGTGCAGTCACTTGAGCCGGGTGCCCCCATGGTCGCGGCACTGGACCAATCTCCTTACAAAAAGGGCGTGATCTATCACAGCATCATCGGTGACCGGGGCAAGGGCGACACCCCGAACAGCTCCGACGGCATTGTCGAATACTGGAGCTCCCATCAGGACGGAGCCGCTTCGGAGTTGATCGTGCCCACCGATCACGGTGCCTACACCAGCCCGCTTGCGATCGATGAGATCAAGCGCATCCTCCGCCTCCACGCAGAATCGCGCTGAACTTCCACCGTGCTCCTCTGGCTCCAGCCTCACTTGCGGGCGTAGACCGAGGCGCCCGCCGCTGGGTCTGCTGTGCCGCCGTTGAAATCGGCCACGGCTTGGTTGAAAGCCCGGCCCAGTTCGATTACATCGGCGCCGAGGCAGAAGACCCGCACGCCCTCCTCGACCAGCAGATCCCTCTGCCCGAAGAGTGAGGCGGCTGCCGCATGTTTGCCGTTCGCGAGCGCGGCGGCATGGACGCGGCGGCGGGCCGCGACGACGGTTTCGTGGGTGGCTTGTCCGAGCAGTCCGGCGCGGTGGCTGAAGTCTCCCGCTCCGAACAGCAGCATGTCGAAACCCGGCACCGCGGCGATCGCTTCGACCTCCTCGAGCGCTTCGGGACTCTCGATTTGCAGGATGATGAACTTCTCCTCGTTGCAATGGCGGGCGTAGTCGGCCAGGGGCACCTGGCAAAAAGCTCCGTCCATGTTGCCCGCGTCGAGCGGCTTCGTGCCGAGCGGCAGGCAGCGCACCATGTCGACGACTTCACGCGCCTCCGCCGCGTTGCGGATGTGGGGCACCATGATGCCGGTGGCGTCGCATTCGAAAGGCTTGTTGTAGTCGGAGTAGCTCCCCTTGCTGACCCGCACGATGGTGTCGAGGTCGTGCAGCTTCGCGGCGCGGATCTGGTGCTCGAGATTAAGCCAGTCGTTCGGGACGTGTTCGTTGCAGAGCCAGACGCCGCTGGCCCCGGAGAGTCCGGCCAATTCGACGATGCGGGGGTCGCCGAGATTGAGCTTGAAGATCGTGCTGGTTCCTCCGTCGCGGAGTTCGCGGAGGATGCGGGAGGGGCGAAGTTTCATGGCAGGGAAATGGAGGTGCCGAGGGCGGCGGATTGGAGGGCGGCGTGATTGAAACGCAGGGTCTGGACGGCCTCCTCGAAGGTGGCAAGATCGTTCGCTTTGCCTTCGATCCCGTCGAGAAAAGCGTGGGCCTGGGTGATGAAAAGCTCGTCGCGCTCGAGCGGGCCGGTTTCGTGCCAGGTCCAGTCCGTCGCGCCATGGCGGAGGTGTCCCCACCGTCGCTGGTGCACCTCGATCTTCACGCTGCCCTGCTCTCCATTCAGCAGGATGGTGGTTTCGTTAGGCGACTGGAACTGGTTCAGCGCGTAGCTGGCGAGGATCCCGCCGTGGCGGGCCGAGACGTGGACGGTGTCCTCGACGGTGACACCCTCCAGACATTGGTGGGCGGCATCGCAGTAGACGCGGGTGCAGGGTTCGGTCAGCCACTCCACCGCATTCACGAGATGGGTCAGCGCGTCCTGGATCGCTCCGCCGCCGTGATCGTGACGGGCATAGTAGATCTCCCGATAGGCGGGGCGAAAGGTCGGGAAATGCTGACCGGCCACGACCGTCACCTGGAGGATGCTGCCGACTCCTCCACCGGCGACGAAACGGCGCGCCTCCCGAATCCAGGGCATCAGGTGATAGACGTAGGCGACCCCGAGAAAGCGCCCGGAGGCTTCCAAAGCGTCGCGCACCTGCGGCACGAGCTCGGTGTCCACCGCGAGCGGCTTTTCGATCAGGAGATGGTAGCCCTTTTCCAAGGCAATCAGTGCCATCGGCAGATGCAGATGCGCGGGAGTGCAGATGACGAGCGCATCGTAGTCGGACTCGCCCAGCGCTTGGTCGAGCGAGTGGTAGGCACTCACGCCATAGTCCGCGCGGATTCGGTCGAGCAGGTCCGGGCGCGTGTCGCAGGCCGCCACGGTGCAGCGGCTGGTCTTTTGAAAACAGCGCAGGTGTCGTTCGCCGATGCTGCCGCAGCCGATGACGAGGATGGAATGCATGGATCGCGGTGAAAAAGTTCGCAGGGGAGGCGACGACTTCGGCAATGGAAGGCCAAGGCGCGCCTGCGGCAATCGCGATTCGACGGAGAAGGGCGCGCGACCGCGCCATGAGGGGGGGCGACCCCCGGTGCCGACCGCCGGGCAGGTCAGCGCGGCAGTCCTTCAGCTTTTCCCAAGGCTCGTTTCGCGAGACGTCGGAGCCGCTTGTCCGATTCGAGCCGGGCGTGGCGGATCCGGTTGCGGAAGTCGTCGGGCATCAAACGCATCGACCAGACCCGGTAGGCGCGGTCTCCGGCGAAGTGGCGCTTGTAACCCTCGTCGCCGGCGAGGAAATCGATCGTGTCGACATCGTCCTCCTGCACCCAGCGATCGATTCGTTTCAACAGCATCGCCTTGCCCGGGGCGAGGCGCGAGTGAGCTTGGTCGAAGGCCGTGAGGTAGCCGTAGTAGCGGCGACCGCGGACGAAACCGAAATCGACGGCGAGCAGTTCGTTGCCTCTCGAGAGGAAGGCGAGCTGGAAGCCTACCTCCGGATCCTTCGCGATCCGTGCGAAAAGATCGAGCAGCCGGTGATCGCGGAAAGGGCTTTCCCCGGTCTTGCGGAAGTGCTGGGTGTGAAAAGCCGCCGCGTTCCAGAGGTCATCGACGCGGATCTCGAAATCGCGCAGGATCGTCACGACCGCGTCGCCCGCCTCGCGCTCGAAGCGGTTCAGGGTGTGACGGAGATCCTGCCGCATTTTTCGAGGCAGGGTCGCGAGGTAGCCATCGAGGCCACCTTGCAGCTCCATGTAAGGGCAGGGGGCGAAGGACTTCTCAAAACACAGCGAGCGCGAAGGCTGGCGTTCCGGATCGTGGAGGACCTGATAGAGCAAGCCTTCGCTGGAGAGTCGTTCGAAACGAAAATGAAGGCCGCGGCCCTCGCCATCGAGCCATTGCCTCACCGCGTCGAGCAGTGCGGCGACTTCGTTCGGATCGCGGGCGATCACATCCTGATAGTCGCAGATCCGGTCTCCGGCGAGACGCAGCGTACTGCCGTCGCGATAGCAGGGGAGGATCGCGGTGGACAGCCCTTCGCGCCTCCATTCAAAAAGGATTGGCCCCTGCTGACCGCCTGTGTGGGTGTGATACCACGCGAAATTCCACGTGTAGGTCTGAAAGGGCGATGCGGCCGCCGGGGTGAGGCGTCGCCAGTTCGACTCGAGCACCTCGAGCGACGCCACCGTCTCGTGCACGATCAGTTCCCCCTCGGACGATCCCGACGCTCGGGGCAGCGCGACGCTGGCGTGGGCTTGCGCCGCGGCGGGCGATGTCAGGGTTTGTTTCATGATTTCGGAGCGGCAGGCAGTTCCTCCGCACCTCCCAAGCGGCGGCGGAGGGCCTCAAGCCGCCACGAGATTTTCTGACGGAAGCGCCAGAGTGGTCCGCCGAGGTGCCGCAACCGGGCCGGAGGTTCGCCGAAACGCTCGCGGTAGGTCGCCTGCCAGGCGGGGATCTGGCAGATGAAGCGCCAGTCCGTCTCGATGAAGGTGCGCAGCACGTACATCGGGGAAGGGGAACGCAGGGCGAAGAGCCGGGGATTGAAGGTGGTGGCGAAGGGACAGGAGGGGAAAAACTCTCCGACGAGGATGCCGCGGCGGAGCAGGTCATTCTTGATCGCGCGGGCCGGATCGGTGGCCTCGAGGAGGCGTCCGCCGCGCACGCCCGGGACCACCATCACGAGACAGCGCAGTTTCGGATCCGACGCGTCGAGGCGCTCGAAGAGACCCGCGGATTCGCGGAGCAGATCGTCGAGCCGCTCGAGGGCAGGTTCCGATTCGGACAACTCCGCCGCCGAGAAAAGCATGGCATCGGCAGCGATCGATGGAGCGACAAAGGGGCAGATTGCCTCAAAGCGGTGCTGTTTTTTGACCCGCTGCAGAGGGAAAGTCGCGGTCCATTCGGCGCATTCACCCAGCGCCACCGCCGCTGCGGCTGACAAATCCGGATTGCGCAGCGCGAAGCCGGCACGCAGTTCCGACACGGTGAAGAGCGGCTTCATCCGTGGCGCGGCCAGGCTGGCGGGGGAACTTGCCATTCTTTAATTATTAAATTTATGGAAATTACATGAAAGTTTCAAGCAAATTCTTGTTTGCCTCGTTGGAATCGAGGACTCAAGAGGGTCAAGTAGCCGACTCAACCCTCTCCACTCGGGCCAATTTCCGGCAGAGGTCGCGCCCGGAGAGACTCAAATGGCTTTCAGGAGCTGGATGATCAGCACTTTGGAAAGCACCTCCGCAGACAGCAGGGCGACGACGAAGGCCGCGACGGCTTTCCCGCCACGCAGGTTGCAGCAGTGGGAAAAGGATTTCCACATCAGGGCCACCATCCAGACGATGGCAACGAGGGTCGCGAGGGTGACCAGGAAGAAGACGACGGCATCAGGCCCACCGGGAGGCATCGCCGGCACGGCGCCGGGTTTCAGGTTGGAAAGCGATTGGACGAGGGCTTTGGTATAGCGGTGGAATCCTGGGGCGAGACAGACCAGAGCGACCAAGACGGTGGGCCAGCGGGCGAGGGCCTGGGTTCCGAGCAGGTCGAGGGTGCGGAAGGCGGTTTTTGAAAGCAAGCGCCCTGCGGCAAGCAGCAGCAGGGCGAGACTCAACCAGTTGACCAGCCCCTCGGCCACGAAGACCCACCATGGGGCTCGCATGCCGACATGCATGTCGAGGACGCCGTCGAAATGGAGGCCTTGGGGCGAGCCGATCAGGGCGGCGACCACGATGCCGACGACACCGAGCCCGAGGGCGGGACCTCCGGCGATGCGGTGGAAGGGCGAAAAGAGGAACTGGGTGGGTTTCATGGTTGGGATGCAGGCGGGGTGAGCCGGGCGATGACTTCGTCGAGGCGGTTGCGGACGGTGGGGTAGCTGACTTTCAAAAGCGCGGCCATCTCCTTGAGACTGCCGCTCGCCCGCACGAAGTCGCAGATGAAGGCTTGGTCCTCGGCCGACATCGCCGCGAGGCAAGGAAGGGGATAGGCACCTTCAACCTCGGTCCCACAACTGGTGCAGCCCAGACGCCGGACCTGGAGTGCCTGGTCGCAACTGGGGCAGGTGGTGGGAAGGCGCATGTGATCTTAAGAAAAATTGATTCAAGATTAAATAAAATCAAACACATGGTTAAAAATATTTATTTTTGAGCCTGCGGGATTGACCCCGGCTAGGTCGGGGCGAACACTGAGGGAGCGAAATCTCTTCCTTGCTGTCATCGCCGCCTCGCTCCCCACGATTCCGACCGGGCCGCGCCATCGCTGGCTCCATCGAACCGCCCTCCGGGCGGAGAGGGTCTACGATGCCTTTCACCGCTTGCTCGCCCGGATCACGGGCCGGATGGGGGCACCACTTTCCGCCGAGGTGTATTTTGCGATGCGCCACTCGGGCGGCGTTTCGGTGAAGGGACGGGTGCTGCTGGCCCGGGAGTGGCCCCGGCCCACGGTGGACGATCCGGGTTTGGTGAATCTCTTTCAGATGATCCGCCGATGGTGCACGCCAGAGCGACCCTACACGCGCCTGCTCGTCAGCGCGGGCGGTCCGCCGATCGAGTTGCTGGCGGATCGCGAGGGTTACTTCACCGTGGAGATGGGTGGCACCGAGGCGACCGGCGACGAGGTCGTGATCGCTTTCCCCGAATCACCGGATTCGCTGCCGACGGTCTGGAACATCGATGCTCCGGCGGAGTCGCCGGCCTGCGTGATCGTCAGCGATGTCGACGATACGGTGCTGGTGACCCACGCGGGAAAACTCCTCCAGATGATCGCGACGACGCTCCTGGGCAATGCGCTGACCCGTCAGCTTTTCCCCGGTGTCGCTCCGCTTTACCGGGCTCTTCGTCATGGTCCGAACCACGGGACGGATCGCCGCAACCCGATCGCCTACGTCACTAGCTCGCCCTACAATCTGCACGGGCTGCTCGAACTGATCTTCGCGGAGAATGGCCTGCCTCTGGGACCGTTCTTCATGACGGATTGGGGTTTGGATGAAAACCGGTGGCTGACCCGGAGTCACCGCGCGCACAAGCTCGACGCGATTCGCCAAGTGCTCGCTTGGTATCCTGACCAACCCGCCATTTTGTTCGGCGACACGAGCCAGCACGATGTACCCATCTACGTCGAGGCGGCACGCGAGTTCCCCGGGCGGGTGGCGATGATCCTGATCCATCGCGTCAGCAGCGAGAAAAGGATCGAGCAGCTCCGCGTCGAGTTCGACCGGCTCGCCGGATCCGGGACGAGTTTCCATTTTTTCACCGACCATGCCGAAGCCGCCGCTCTGCTCGCCGAGGCGGGCTGGATCTCGCAGGTGGACCGGGCCGCGGTGGACGAGGTGGTGAAACGGAAACCGGAGACGCTCGCCGAGCGCGTCGTCCACCACATCACGGGCGACGACTCCGACGATCCGTGGTGAGCGATCGTCAAGGATGGGCGCGCGTCTGCTTGATGGCGGCGTGCCAGGTGGCGAGGACTGCCTTGCGGGCGGCCGGTTTCATCTTCGGGGTGAAACGTTTTTCCACCTGCCATTGTTTCGCGATCTCGGCGGTGTCTTTCCAAAAGCCCACACCGAGTCCGGCGAGGTAGGCGGCTCCCAGCGCGGTGGTCTCGGTGACGCTGGGGCGCACCACGGGGACGCCGGCGTAGTCGGCCTGCATCTGCATGAGCAGATCGTTGTTCGCCGCGCCGCCATCGACCCGCAACTCACGCAAGCGGATGCCCGAGTCGGCCTCCATCGCGCCGAGCACATCGACGGTCTGGAGCGCGATGGCATCAAGCGCGGCCCGGGCGAGGTGGGCGGCGGTGCTGCCGCGGGTCAGGCCGGTGACGGTGCCCCGGGCGTGTTGATCCCAATGCGGTGCGCCGAGTCCGGCGAAGGCGGGAACGAAGGAGACGCCGCCACTGTCGGGCACGGAGGCGGCGAGGGCTTCGATCTCGGCGGCATTGCGGATGATGCCGAGTCCGTCCCGCAGCCACTGCACGACAGCGCCGGCGATGAAGATGGAACCTTCCAAGGCATACTCGGTGCGATCGCCGATCTTCCAGGCGACGGTGGTGAGCAGCCGGTTCCTCGATGCCACCGGTTGATTGCCCGTATTCATCAGCATGAAGCAGCCGGTGCCGTAGGTGTTCTTGGCCATGCCCGATCGGGTGCAGGCTTGTCCGAAGAGGGCGGCCTGCTGATCTCCGGCGATCCCGGCGATGGGGATCGCACCGCCGAGCAGGCTGGTTTCTCCATAGACCTCGCTGGAACTCCGCACCTCGGGCAGGATCGCGGCGGGAATGTCGAAGCGCTCGAGCAGATCGGCATCCCAGGCACCCTTGCGGAGGTTGTAGAGCATGGTGCGCGAAGCGTTGCTCGGGTCGGTCGCATGGACGCGGCCTTCGGTGAGGTTCCAGAGCAGCCAGGTATCGATCGTGCCGAAGGCGAGTTTTCCCGCCCGGGCCTTCGCTCGCGCGCCTTTCACATGGTCGAGCAGCCAGGCGATCTTCGTGGCGGAAAAATAGGCATCGACGATGAGGCCGGTGCGGCGGGTGATGGTGCGGTCCGATCCATCGCGTCGCAACTGGTCGCACCGGGCCGCGGTGCGGCGATCCTGCCAGACGATGGCATGGTGGATCGGACGGCCGGTCTCGCGATCCCAGACCACGGTGGTCTCGCGTTGGTTGGTGATGCCGATGGCGGCGACCTGGGAGGGACGCACGCGGGCCTTCGAAAGGACTTCGGTGGCAGTACCGAGCTGCGTCGACCAGATCGTGGTGGCATCGTGCTCGACCCAGCCGGGTTTGGGAAAAATCTGGGGGAACTCCTTTTGCGCGATGGCGACGGCATTGCCGGACGAATCGAAAAGGATGGAGCGTGAGGAGGTGGTGCCTTGGTCGAGGGAGAGGATGTAGGACATGTCGGGTTTTCCCGAAGCATAGAAAGCCGCGGGGCACGGTGGAAAGCGAAAAGCGTGTCGGCGATCCGCTCCTCGCGCCGCGATCAGGGAGTCACCGGAGCGGTCTCAAGCAGGCTGACCTCGAGGGTTTTGCGATCCTGGCAGCGATGGAGCAGGGCATCGTCGCCCAAGGCGGTGCAGACCGTGCCGTAACTCTGGAAAATCCGGCCGAGGCGTTCGAGGTAGCGGGTGCGCAGCGGTTCCTCGATGCGTTTTCCCGCGAGCAGTTTTTCCGCATGCTCGGCGGTTTCGAGCCCTTTTTCCGCCCACTTGCGGGAGGACTTCGCGTCTCCGGAGAAAAACTCGAGATGCTCGAGGCGTGCCTCCGCCAAGGTCAGGGTGCCGGCGACGTGTTCAGGCTGCGCGGCCACCGCGTGGTCGAGGGCGTCGATGCCGCGCACCACGAGACGGTAGCCGGCCGACCATTGCGCCTGATCCCGCTCGAGCACGCCGAGATGGACGAGGCTGCGACAAAGCAGGATGGCGACCTCGACATCCTCGGGTGCGCCGACATTCAAAGGAGAAAGCAGGCGGAGCGATTCATTGTAGAGCTGGTCGAGCTCCCCGGGGGTGGCCTGCTTCGAAGCGAAGAGCTCGCCCAGTTCCAGATAACCTTCGGAGAGCTGGAGGGATTGGACCGGCGAGAAGCCGTTCACACTGCGCAGGGTCTCGAGGGTCTCCAACGCCGCGACATGTGCCTCGATCGACTCATCGGTTCGCCCGGCAAGGCGCAGCGACTTCGCGGTGCTGAACTGCAGCTTGCCGACCAGCTCGGTGAGATGGGTCATGTCGCGACCGGCGGCGAGTCCTGTTTGACGAAGGTTGTCGGCAAAGGTGGCGGACTTGACGAAAGCGGCGATCGCTTCCGCGTGGCGTCCATGTGCGGTGTAGGTTTGGCCGAGGCGGTAGGCCGTCCCCGCCTGGCGGGTGACGATGCCCTCGTCCCCGGGCTTTCGCCGGATGACCACGTCGAACTGCGACACCGCTTGCTCGAGCGATCGCAGGGCCTCCTCGCCGTAGGGGTTCGTCAGGAGCGTGGTCAGATTCTCGTGGCAGTCAGCAAGGCGGGTGCTCAGGTCGACGATGCCACTTTCATCGGAGACACTGTCCACCGCTCCTTCGAATGTGGTGATCGCCTCGCGGAAGTGTTCGGTCGATTTCTCGAGCAGGCCGAGTTTCCTCTCGATGTGCGCGAGGCTGTGAAGTGCGCGGGACCGCTCGAGACGGGTCTCTTCGGCCGATCCGACCGCATCGAGCGTCTGCTGGTAATATTGGCGCGATTTTTCGAGATCCTCACGCGCGATCGAGGCCACCCCGCTGCCGCCGGCGTTGTCGCCACTGGCCATGTGGTGGAAAAAGGTGTCGGCGGCCTCCCGAGACTTTTTCAGGTCGGTGACCGTGTCCGACCAGCGTTCGTCGAGCCGGTGGATCTTCGCCTGCTGGCTGACCACGACGTGATCGAGTTCGCTGACACGGCTTTGGAAAAAGGAACTCTTCCGGAAATAGCCGAACAGGGTGTAGGTCGCGCCGATGCAGGAGATCGCGAGACAGACCGCGACGGAGCGCGCGCCGAAGAGCTTCGCCTTTTGTTTGAGCCGTTCCTTGTGGACGCGGTCCTCGGCATCCTCGAGTGCGAACTGATGTTCGAGGGCGCGGAACTCGTTGCGAACCTCGCGAAGGTCGACGGGACGTTGCCGGGGAGAAAGGGAAAGGCAACGTTCGATGATTTCGCGGTAAAGTTTGACCTCGCGGGTGGTCATGAAGGAACTGCCCCAGGTGATCCCGGGCTCGCGGTGCAGCTCCTCGACGAAATCGGAGGGGTCGAACGGCACGGGACGACCTCCGGCGTGGAGGAGGGCGAGGCGGCGCTCCCTCAGCCACTCGACGCCGCGGGGCAGGTGCTCGTTCAGCAACCAATAAGCAATCACGCCGAAGCTGTAGACATCCCAGCGCTGGGCGTGGCCCTCGTCCCAGTCGCGCCCCCCGGAGAGCAACTGCTCGGGCGCGCAAAAGGCGGCATCCTCGCCGAGATCGATGTGGTGGAGTTCGCCGATCAATCCCGATCCGAAATGAAGCACCCATGGCTGGGGTGCGGATGGTGTGTTTGTCAGGACAATGGCCGCGGGACGGAGGTGGCCGTGAAACACGCCATGCTTGTGGGCGTGACCGAGGACCTCGGCGATTTCGCGGATCAAGCGCCAGGTGGCGATCTCTTTCCGGCCGGTCACCGGTGCGAGCGATTCTCCCTCGATGGTTCGCGTGACCACGGCATAAGGTGCCTGGTCGAGATGATGGGAGAGGAGCGGGGGAAGACCGGCATGCTCCGGCATCTGCTTCCACCTCGCAAACAACCTGCCCAACACGGATCGGTCGATGGCGAGTGATTTGAAGCGCCTCAACATCCGGTCCTCCGAGCGAAACCAATCGCTCGAGGCATCCCCTCCAAAAGGAGAGCCCGAAAACGTTTCGATGAGTTCAGGCCGCTGCATTTTCGGTAAAGAGAGGGAGACCGAAGTTTCTAAATTTCAGAATTAGAGGTGCAAATTAGATAATTTTATCAATTCCGGCAAGAAAATTTGTGCACCCTTTCCGTTCAGGGGAGCAGGCAGGGTAGAGATCACAAATCTCGCATCCAAGGTTGAAAATCCGGGACCGCTCCGCAGATTCCCGCGACCCTCCGCTTCCCATGACGACCCCTCCACCCGACCCGGCTTCCCGTTTGGGATTTCTGCCCGCCCTCATTTTCAGTTCTCGTTGGCTGCAATTGCCTCTCTATCTCGGTCTGATCGTGGCGCAGGGAGTCTACGTGGTGCTTTTCATCAAGGAGCTCGCTCATCTTGTCGCCGAAGCCACCAGCCTTTCCGAATTGCACATGATGTTGATTGTGCTGGGGCTGATCGACGTGGTGATGATCTCAAATCTTCTCATGATGGTGATCGTCGGCGGATACGAGACCTTCGTGTCGCGTCTGCGTCTCCATAACCATCCCGACCAGCCCGAATGGCTGAGCCACGTGAATGCTTCCGTGCTGAAAGTGAAGCTCGCGATGGCGATCATCGGGATCAGTTCCGTGCATTTGTTGAAGACTTTCATCGCCGCAGGCAACATCGGGCTGCCATCGCCCGCGAATCCCGCCCTCAGCGGGGCTGATACCGTGACCTCCGAGGGAGTGATGTGGCAGACGATCATTCACGCGGTTTTCATTTTATCGGCGATCGGCATCGCCTGGACCGATCGCATCATGCTCGGCACCGGCAAACCGGCCAAACATTGATTGCTCTCAAGAGAGGTGGGGCATGGCACCCTCCCCAGAGGGTGCATCGCACCCGTTGCGAACTCTCCACGCGGCACGGCCGTGGTGGCCGGCCATCGCAACGAAGTTGTAACGGGGCAATAATGTCATCATAAAGAAAGTGCCGAAGCAGGCACGGTGATGGAAAAGCAACGGCGTCCCGGAGTCCGACTCCCGGGATGAATCAACAACCGTTAATCCAAGTTCACAATGTCCTGCCAAATCAAATACTTCATGGGTGTCGCGCTCGCCGTCGCTCCCGTTCTCCAGGCTGGCACCGATACGTGGTTCACTCCACTGACTCAGTCCGCCCCTGTTGTTGCCCCGAATGCGCTCGCGGAGCTTAGCGCCCCCTGGGTTGCTCCCGCCGGGCTTGAGCAAATCAACTGGGTCAGCCTCGCTGAAGTTGAGAACACCGTTCTCAGCCCTGGTCAATCCATCGGCCGTGCTTCCTTGCTGACCGGTTCAAATGCAACCTCCGCGGCTATGTTCGACATGCTCGCGACAAACCCGGGCGGTTCCCACATCTTCATTCCCCACGAGTCCCCGGTGGGTGCCGGTGTGACCCGCTACGACATCTATGCGAACAAGGCCGAGCTGCTTTTCGCAGGTGATCAAAAAGGTCTCACGGGCGACTGGTCGAACGACTGGGGTGCTTTCGATCCTTGCCGCTGGACCCCGCAAGGCACCCTCTTCCTTGCCGAAGAGTGGGCCGGTGAAGGCCGTGTCATCGAGGTGCTGAATCCGATGGCTGATCTTTCCACCGAGACGATCCAGATCCGCGAGCTGAACCGCATCCCCAACGTTTCGCACGAAGGGATCAACTTCAGCGCCAAGTTCCGGAACACCATCTATTTCATCGACGAATTCAATTCCGGCTCGATCTACAAGATGGTTCTGAAAGACAGCAAGGACTACACCAGCCCAGCCCAGATCTTCGTGCTTTCGGTCAATAACTTCATCTCCACCGGAGGTGATCCAGCGGCGTTCTACAACCAAGGCTCCAACGCCACGGCCTCGCGCGTGGGTGCCGCGACCTGGGTTCCGCTGACCGACAAGCTGGGTGTGCCGCTTGCCGGCATCACCGATCCCTTCCGCAATGGTGCCCCCGGTGACGATCCGCGGACCAGTTCCGCCGTGCTCGGTGGCCGTCCCGCCGCAGATGACGCCAATGGCACGCCCTACGGCCGCCCCGAGGACGTGGTCGTCAGCCGTCTCGCGAATGGCAACGAAGTGGTCTACTTCACCGCCACCTCGGAGAATACGGTTTACTCCATCGAGATCCTGAACACCACCAAGGGTGCCTTCCGCGCCGGTGAAGCCGTGGTCCGCTCCTACTGCTCCAATGCCGGAACTCCGAAGAACCTCGGTTTCTCTTCCACCACCGGCACGCTCGGCTCTCCCGACAACCTGGCGATGGACGCCCTCGGCAACCTCTACGTCATCGAAGACGCTCCGAACAGCAGCTCCACTGGTGGCGACATCTGGTTCGTCCGCGACACCAACAACGACGGTGTGGCCGAGTCCATCGACCACTTCCTCAGCCTGCGTGTCAACGGCTCCGAAGCCACGGGAATGATCTTCAACGCGGCGGTTCCGACCGAGTTCCACGTTTGCGTTCAGCACCCCACCAGCACGGACCTCGCCACGGTGCCGAACGGATTTGGTGACGCGGTCTGGACCTTCAACCTCGAGAACATTCCGAACCAGGACTTCATCCGGGCTCTCAAGCGCGGTCGCCTGCGCACGCTCACCAATCAGTGAGATTTCGCTACCTGCCGCGTCGATCGCCGCTCCTGACGGGGCGGTGACAACGAAGGGTCGGCTCCGGGGGGAGCCGGCCCTTTCTGGCGGTCGAAGGACTGCCCGATCCCAAGTTTGATCATCAGCTCCTCCCTTTCCGATGAATCGAAATTTCCACCTGCCTGCTTTCAGCCGTCTCTTGCTGCCGGGCTTGCTATCCGCTTCGGCGCTGGCCGCGCCTCTGCGCGCCGGAGAGACTGCCACCGTGCCGTCGATCTCCGGCTTTCAAGATTTACTCGACCACCTCAAGACCCTCGACGCCGTGATGCCACCGGTTCCGGAGGTTCACCCGGTCAACGTGCTTTTCAACGCGGAGGCGGTCGTGCCGCCGCAGTGCTACACGCGTACGGAAGCGCGGGCCAATCCCTGCTACGTCTGCCATCAGGATCACTTGCCGGGCCGCGAGAACCGCATGAACGACCGCGATCTCCAGGAGGCCTACAGTTTCAGCGACGTCGGCATGACGAACCATTGGAAAAACCTTTTCGAAGACCGGAGCCAGCGTGTTGCCGCGATCAGCGACGAGGAGATCCTGCGCTACATTGGCGAGGACAACTACAGCGAACTCGCCGGTCGACTCAAGGAAGCCGGGTTCGAGGGCTACATCCCCGACCTGCAGAACCTCCAGCTGGGGGCCGACGCTTTTGACGAGGGCGGTTTCGCGAAGGACGGGAGCCACTGGGTCGCGTTCAACTACAAGCCTTTTCCGAGCACGTTCTGGCCCACGAACGGATCCACCGATGACGTCATGATCCGGCTCGCCGAACCCTTTCGCACGAACGCCGAGGGCGACTACTCGCGGGATGTCTATCAGGCCAACCTCGCGATTCTGGAGGCGGCCATCAAGGGAGTTGATGTGATGGGCTGCCCGCCGGTGAACGAAGGGGCCATCGGTCGCGACCTTGATGGCGACGGAACCCTGGGCACCGCCCGTGACATCCGCAACATCAAAGCCTGGGTCGGAGCAGCCAGTGACATCCCTTTCGACACGCACTTGTATCCGGCCGGGACCGAATTTCTCCACACGGTGCGTTATGTCGGGGTCGGCGAAGACGGTCGCATCGGCGTTTCGACCCGCATGAAGGAGGTCCGCTACATGTGGAAGGTGAAGTCCTACCTGAAGTCGATGTACGCCCGGAAGTATGAACTTGAAGCCCAGGAAAAAGAGGCCGGGAATCTGCCGGGCTATCAGATCATCGGTCACCACGGTCTCGACAACGGAAACGGCTGGGCGATCCAGGGTTTCATCGAGGATCGCAAGGGCCGCCTCCGCGTGCTGACGCACGAGGAAAACTTCTCTTGCATGGGTTGTCACAATTCGGTCGGTTCGACGATCGACAAGACCTTCAGCTTCGCAAGGAAGCCGGATGGCGCGGAGGGCTGGGGATACATCAACCTGCACGGCATGCCCGATGCTCCGACCAAAGGCGAGACGGTCGGCGAGATCGAGCTTTACCTGACCCGGGCCGAAGGAGGCAGCGAGTTTCGCAACAACGACGAGATGGCGGCTCGCTGGTTCAAGGCAGACGGAACCGCGGACCCCGAGAAGATCGCCCGGGCGCGCGACGTCTACGAGCTGATCACTCCGTCGCCGGCACGAGCCCTCGCTCTGAACAAGGCCTACCGGACCATCGTCGAGGACCAGGACTTCCTCTTTGGAAAAGATGCGGTGCTCACTCCACCGGCCAATGTCTATGACCGCATCGACAACAAGACTTCGCCGACCCTGCCGACGGAGCGCATCTTCGACTACAACATCATCCTGGACTGGAGCGCGCCCAAGGTCGCTGAAAAATCAAACTGATGAACAAGCAAGTCCTCTCCACCACCGTCGTCGCCATTCTCCTTGCCGGAGCGGTGGCCTATCTCATGAGCCGTTCCCCTTCGCCTCGGGGTGGCCAGCCCGAGGGAAGCTCCTCCAGGTCCGGGACCACCTTGGGCGGGGCGGAACTCTCACCGACCGCGGACGGCACCGTGACGATCTCCGGAAATCCGGGGCCTGCCAGGATCGAGTCGGACATCGCCATCGATGAGGCGGTGAAGACCGAGGATGACCGCTGGAAGGAGCGGCTCCTCGAGCTGCTCAACAACGACTCCTACAGCGACCGGGAACTTGGGCGTCAGCTCCTGAAGATGGTCGATGACGAAAAGGCTCCGGACTGGCTGAAGGCGCACGCCATGTCGAACGCGTTGAACTTCACGGACGACGAGAACTACGGTGACGACATCAAGCCGCTGGCCTTTCGGACGGATCTTCCCGAGCCTGTCAACGACGTGGTGTTCGAGGACCTGATCAACCGCGATCCCAACGCGATCCTGCCGATCGCGCGGGAGTTCGCGAAAGTCGACAGCCATCCTCTTGCCGGCGCCATCGGAGCCTACGTCGAATCGCAGGAACAGAAGACCGCCCCGGAATAAAATTCAGCGTCCTTCCGCCGCCCAGCGTTTCATCAGGGCGATGTTTTCCGCCACCTCCGGATTGCCTTTGCCGAGGTATTCGGCCATGTCGCTGTCGTAGTTCGCCTCGGTCTCCGGGGCCGGGTCGCGGGTGGCCTCGAGCTTCCGGTCGAGCCGGGCGCGAAGGTCCGCGAGCGTCGCGGAATGCGCGGCATCCCCGGCGAGATTATGGGTTTGCCAGGGATCGGCGCCGGTTTCGTAGAGTTCCTCGGCGGGCCGATCCGCGGCAAAGAGGAGGGATTCGCTGAAGGCCGGCAGAGTGCCCGCGGCGTGCCGTGCCCGGAGGGTCTTGATGATGTCTTTGCCATCCTTGTAGGCGTTCGGCTGAAGATGGGGACGACCCGGGTGAAAATTCCGGATGTAAAGAAAGCGGTCCGTCCGCAGGCTGCGGATTTTGTCGACCGTTTCGTCACAGCGGTCGCGGGCGGCGAAGACTTCGTCGCGGGCCTGGTAATCCGACGCAAGGATGTCGCGGCCTTGCATGGTCTCGGGTAAGGTCAGGCCGGCGGCGGCCAAAGTGAGGGCGGCGAGGTCGATGTGTTCGACGAGATCGGAGCGCACCGCGCCTGTAGGCACTCCCGGCCCGCGGATGACCAGCGGGACGTGGGTGCCTTCATTGTAAAGGAACTGTTTGCCCCGGGCGTGGCTGATGCCGTGATCGGTCATGAAAACGACGAGGGTGTTTTCCATGAGTCCTTCGTCCTCGAGCCGGTGCATGACTTCACCGACATGGTGGTCGGTCAGGCGCACGCCGTCGAGGTAGTCGGCCCAATCCTGGAGCAGGATGGGATCGCGGGGATAGTAGGGGGGAAGGGTGACTTCGGCGGGGTCGGTGGTTGAGCCAAAGACCTCTCGGACCTGCGCACGGAGCTTGTCTTCGCGTTTCTCCATCGGGCCCTCGCGCAATTTTCCACCGGCGAGCTGCACCTGCATGAAGAAGGGCTGACCCTCGCTCCGGCCGGACCAGTCGGGACCGTCGTAGATGGCGGCATCGTACTCGAAGTTGTAATCCGTCTTGCCGAGGCCGCCGCCTTTCCGGCCCTTCTTCGCAGTGGCCCCTTGGAGCCCGCTGCCGATGCAGGTGTAATAACCGGCGCGTTGGAGGATCGCGGGGATGGGTTCAACACCCTCGGGCAGATGGATTTTCAAGGCGCCCCGTCCACTCCGATGATGGTGGGCGCCGATGGAGGTCTGATACATGCCGGTGATCAAGGCCGATCGGCACGGCGAGCAGACCGGCGCGGTCACGTAGGCATGGGAGAAACGCGTACCCTCGGCCGCGAGGCGGTCGACATGGGGCGTTGCGATGAGTTTCTCCCCGTAGCAGGAGAAATTCGGCGACATGTCATCAACCACGAACCAAAGCAGGTTCGGGCGCTCCGCGGCACCGGCGGAGGCAAGCAAAAGCGCGGCGGTGGTCAGAGCCGCACCCACCGACCGCACCCTCATGCCGTGATCTCGCGCATGAGCGCCTCGAGACGTCGGGTGTATTCCACCCAGACTTTGCGGGCCTCCCCGGTGTCGTCGACATCCTGTCCGGCGTGGATCGCGGCCTTGATGTGGGGCTCGATGGAGAGCCAGCCGTCGTAACCCGACTGGTGGAGATCGCTGAGAATGCGCCGCTGCACCGGATCCTCGTCGACGTGGCAGGTGATCCAGTCGCCGCCTTCGGGATTCGGCTTCGCGCTCTTGATGTGGACGTGGACGATTTGGGCCCGGCACTTCGTGTAGTAGTCCCAGGTCGACTCGTTGTTGTTGTCGTGCAGACTGTTATTGCCGGTATCGATGATCAGTTTGAAAGCGGGACTGTTGACGGCTTCGGTCAGTTCGAGGAAGCCCTCTGGCGTTTCGCCGTAGCCGCTGCAGTTCTCATGGGCGAGGATGACGCCTTCCGCTTCGGCGACCGGGGCGAGTTCGGCGAGCCGCTTGATCACCTCGGCTTTCCAAGCCGGGCGATCCCAGGGGGATTCCTTGTCATTCGGCCAGGACATGATGCGGAGGAATTTGGCACCGACTTCGCGCATCCGCGGGGCGACCCGGCGAAGCTCGTCGATGTCCTTCTGGAAATCGGAAGTGACCGGACGGGCCCAGTTGCCGATTTGCCCACCGAACCCGACGATGCGGATGCCTTCGGACTCCAGCGTGTCGCGTGTCGCCTTCCATTCATCGTCGCTGAGGTCGCAGACGTTCTTCCCGCCAAGCAGGCGGAGCTCAATGGCGCTCCAGCCGGCTTCCTTGAGCGTGGAAATCTGGCCAGCGAGGGTCTTTTCGGCTTCGTCGGCAAATCCGGTGAACTGGAAGGGCATGATGGTAGGGAAGCTGAGGTTTGAAATCGAGTCCTGGAACCTACACAGGCTCTGACCTCACGCAACCGCCACGAGCCCTGGTTTTCCGTCCCCTCACCGGAATGAAAGGGGAGATACTTAAGAAACCCGAAAAATCTTAATGAATATGAAAAGCTGATTGCCGAAAATCGCTGCTTGTCGTAAGAAAGAGGTATGACCCGCTCCGCCTGCCTTCTTATTTTGCCTTTGGTGCTCGTCGCTTGCGAGACCACCGAGTCCACCCGCCCCCGTCACCTCAGCTCCACCCGCGGGCTCCAAGAGACCTCCGGAGGACCCGGAAACAAGGCCCTTGAGAAGACCTTGGATCCAAATGCCCTGACCCGCTATCGCAAGGTGGTCGTCGAGGATGTGAAGGTGTCTCAATCGAAGAGTTCCGATCCGAGAGCCCGAACCGCCTCGCGATCCGATGCCGAGCGTCTCGCCGAGCGCTTCGAGGAGATCCTCCGCGACGAGCTTCGGCCGCACTACCAGATCACCAACAGCCGTGGACGCGACACCCTCGTCGTGCGCGCCACGCTCACCGACATCCAGGCCAGCAAGCCGGAGTTGTTTGTTTTCAATTACCTTCCCTATGCCGCAGCGGTGACCACCGGCTACTCCGTGGCCACGGGCAAGACTCCCGGTGCCGGCAGCACCACGGTGGAGGCGGAGGTTGTTGATTCCTCATCACGTCGTCAGGTCTACGCCCTCGTCGACCAGTACAAGGGTAGCAAGTTCCAGCCTTCGGGCATCGATCGCTGGGGTCAGACCGAGTCCGCGATGCGCTCCTGGAGCCGCAAGATTCGCTCTGGCATCCACGGCGCTGCTCCCAAGGCCGCTCCTGCGACCCAAGCCAAAGCCAAGGCTCCGGCTTCGAAGACTGTTGAGAAAAAGCCGGCTGAGAAGACGCCCGCCACAAAGAGCAAGGCGTCGACGAAGAGGAGCGAGGGTTCCCGCGCGTCCCACGAAGGTGAGAAGCGCAAGATCGGCTCGTGGGTGGCTTCCAAGCTCAAGCGAGACTGATCGCCCGTCGGAATCCGGGAGTGTGGTGGATCGGGGCTGGACAGGCTCGCCGGATTCGGAAAGACTGATTCTTTCCCAGATCCTCACATGACCACATCCGGAAACGACAGCGCCTTCCCTTTGCCGGCCAATTTGAAAGAAGGTCTCCACGACCGCGATTTCAGTGGACTCACCAAGCGCGAATATTTCGCGGTACACCTCTTCGAAGGGGTCATCGCGAAGCTCAGCGTGAACTGCACACTGCAAGACAAGGCGAAGTACGCGGTCGAGGCCGCGGATGCCCTGATCAAGGCTTTGAAGACGGAAAGCTGACCGCGCCGCAGCGGGTCATTCCCCGGTCTTCATCACGTAACGCAGCTCGCTGGCGAGACGCTCCGCCGTGTAGGGCTTCGGCAGGATGCCGGCAAAGCCGTGTTCGAGGGCGGCATTGCGGGCGTTCTGCTCGAGGTAGCCGCTGCTCACGATCACTTTGGCGTTGTTGTCGATCTGCTTGATGGCGAGGGTGGTTTCGAGTCCGGAAATGCCGCCCGGCAGCGCGAGATCCATCACCACGACCGCGTAGCGGTTGCCGTCGGTGATGGATTTGCGATACATCTCGATGGCCTCCTCGCCGCTGGAGGCGACGCCCGGCTCAAAACCAAGTTTGTTGATGATGGCCGCGGCGAGGACCTGCATCGCTTGCTCGTCATCCACGATCAGGATGCGGGCCATCGATGGGGGCCGGTGGGAGGGAGCGGCGGTTGCGTGACTCTGGGTAAGGGTCGTGTTCATGACGGGAAACGGCTGGGATCAGTAGGCGGTGTAACTCACTTTTTGGATTTCATCGAGGGTCGTGTTGCCCGCGAGCACATGGACGAGGCCCTCCTGGTAGAGGGTTTGGAAACCGGTCTTGCGCGCGGCTTGACGCAGTTCCGTCTGCGTGGCCTGGCGTTCGATCAGGTCGGAAAGCTCGGAGTTCATTTCCATCATCTCCATCAGCGCGACCCGGCCCGAGTACCCGGTGCCGGAGCATTCGGCGCAGCCGTTCGCGAGGAAGATGGGAGTATTCTCCTTTTCAAAGGGCAGGCCCTGGCGGGCGAAAAGGTCGAGGATTTGCGGCGTCGGCGCGAAGGGGCGTTTGCAGTAGTTGCAAAGTCGGCGCACGAGGCGTTGCGCCTGCGACATCGCGAGCGAATCGGCGACGAGGTGGGGCTCCACGCCCATCGAGAGCAGGCGCGAGATCGCGCGCAGGGAGTCATTCGCGTGCAGGGTGGTCAGCACGAGGTGGCCCGTGAGTGACGCATTGATCGCCGAGGTGGCGGTCTCGGTATCTCGACACTCACCAATCAGGATCACATCGGGATCGGAACGCAGCAGGGCGCGCAGGCCATGGGCGAAAGTGAGGTCGTGGGTCGGATCCGTCTGGGTCTGGTTGATGCCCTCGATCTCGTATTCGATCGGGTCCTCGATCGTGTGGATGTTGATACCCTCGTCGTTGACCGAATTGATCAGCGCGTAGAGCGTCGTCGTTTTACCCGATCCGGTCGGACCCGTGATCAGGATCAGCCCCTGGTCACGGCTCATGACCCGCTTCACGATCATGCTCTGACGCTTCGAGAAGTTGAGCTGGGAGAGCTCCTTCATGCCGTCCTGCTTGTCGAGGAAACGCATGATGATTTTCTGCATCTCATTCCGGCAGGGGACCGCGGCGACACGCACGTCGACGCGGCGGCGGCCGATCGAGAGCCCGAAGCGTCCGTCGAGGGCTTCCTGGCGCGACTGGTTGAGGTTCGCGTAGTTCTTCAGGATCGCGACGAAGCGCTGCATCATCTCCTGGGGAGCCGTGTAGATGACCCGCAGCTTGCCGTCGATGCGGGCGCGGAAGCGCGCCACGTTGTAATACTTTTCGAGGTGCAGATCGGAGGCGCGGCTCACGATCGAGGTGTAGAGCACCCACTTCACCAGATCCTCGGCGCTGTGGTTGAGATTCTGCGGATTGATGCCCGCCATGTCATCGGGCTCGATCACGACCAAGCTGGCCGAATCGGAAAGGCTCAGGGTCGATTTTTCCACCTCGATGCCGGTGGTCTTGGCGACGCGTGAGGTCGCTTGTGTGATCAGGCTGGCGATGCGCTTGGCATCCGCGAGGACCGGCACAAACTCGACCGGATCGTGCCCCTGCGAGAGCCACTCATCTTCGAAATTATAGTTGTCCGACTGGGCCGAGAGCAGGTAGACGCGACGCTCTCCCACATAAAGAGGATAGACGTTGTGCTTTTCCAGCAGGGGAGCAGGGAAACGCTCTTGTTTGGGCGCTTCGTCAGGATTGTAGCAGAGCAGCAGCGGGCCATCGAGCAGGTACTGCAGCGCGACGCCCAGCGAGGGCATCATCGCGTTGTAATCCTCGCGCTCGAGCCGGCCGCTACGCTGGGCCGCTTCGGAGTAGAGCATCGAGAGCCGCTCGGACAGGTTCGTCTCAAAAGGATAGTTCTCGATCAGCCAATGGAAGGCCTCGTCCAACTGCCCCGGGGTCAGATCGGGTTTCCGGAGCCGCTCGATCGGGTTTTCGCGCGGTAGCGGACTCACGGAGAGCCGCATCACGAGGTCCTTGCGGATCTTTTCGTATTGCTCCTGCGAGATGGCGATGCGGACCGCGAGGAAGGAAGGCACGCCCCACATGTCCGACGAGCGCGGCGAGTAGTGGGCGAAGATCAGGCAGGGACCGAGAGTGGCAATCGGCAGCCAAGGCTGGTCGGATTGGGGAAAACGGCCGAGACGGCGCAAGAGGCTCTCGGCGTCGACCGAGCAGGTCTCGCGCGGCAGCTTTACCGGGGTGATCCCGAATTGCACGGCGTTGCCCTCGAGCGACATCAGCCCTTCCAGGGCACCCAGCAAACCGGCGCCGGGAACAGGCGTTCCGGCCGGGGCATTCGGTGTTGGAGCAAGGGCGGTCATCGGCGTTCCGGATCTCACTTGGAGCCGATGGGTTTGAAGTCGCCGGCGTGGACGTAAGGAGTGCCGAGGTCGGTGCCCTCGAAATCGATTTTCAATCCCGAACCCGCGGTCCCGGGCTCCAGCAACTGCCAGGATGATCCGGTCCATTCGACCCGGTAGTCCTGCGAACTCGAAGAGGCGATCGGATTCCAGTCGGTGCGCATGAAGGGGCCGGGGAAATTGAGCTCGCCGCTCGGATTCGGATCCCGCCATTGCAAGGTACGGAGGATCAGCATGTCATCGGCTCCGGTCGCCGGATTCGGGGTGACACGGAGATCATATTGCGAGTGTCCGAACTCCTTGGTCGCCTTGTTCAGCGTCTCGACGATGTTGCGGGCGACGCCGCGACGCGAGCCTTCCGTCACCTTGCCGATCGTGGGGATGGCGATGGCGGCGAGGATGCCGATGATGGCGATGGTCGTGATCGCCTCGGCGAGCGAGAAGCCTTTGGCAAGCGATGTCGGATTCCGTCGCATGGGGTCAATAGGCGATCGCGGTGGAGGTCGACGTGTCGGTCAAGGCCGTCTTCGTCAGCGAGTTCAGGTTCGTCGGCAGCGTGACCGAATAGCCGGAGGGGACGAACTCCGTCAGGTCTGCGGGCGCGAAGGAAAGGTAGGGGATCAGCAGGGTGTAGCGCTGCTGGTCGTTGAGCCCCGACCAACTCGTCGCCACGTTGGCCTTGCCGTTGGTCTGGACGTAGGAAACGATCGCCATGTTGAGCGCCTCGGCCCGCGAGATGGCGAGGTTCCGCTCGGAGTCCGCCTTGATCGCCACGATGTTCGGGATCGCGAGGAAGGCGATGATCCCGATGATGCTCACGGCCGCGAGCACCTCCACGAGGGAAAATCCGCGGTCGCGGCGCAGGGCTGGGGTGGTCTTCATGTCAGGGGATCAAAGAGGGTTGGGTGCCGGACCAAAGAGGGTTCACTTGAGCTCGACCTTGGGATAGGAGGCGGCGTTCCAGGTGTCGAGGAGCAGGTATTGGCCGGTTTTCGAGAGGGCGGCGCTCTTCACCTCGCCGTTGGTGGTCGTGTTGGAAAGGAAGTGCGAGAGGGTTGCCTCGTCGAGGTAGGTCTGGACGAGTTGGAGCCGCCCCTTGCTGGAGCCGGCCAGATTGTAGAGCGTACGAGCCTGGGCGAGGCCCTCGGCCTGAGAGACGCTGTTGACCCAGGCATTGACCGCGTTCTGGACGGCGGCCTGTTGTTGCCGGGCGACGACGCGGCGGGTGTCCTGCGCGGCGTTGGAAAATGCCCCGATCACCAGGGCGGACATGATTCCGATCACCGCGATGACGATCAGCATTTCGATCATCGTGAAGGCACGGTGTGCAGGGGACGAGGATGCTTTCATGCGGTGAAGGGTGACCTCGGGCGGAGGCCGGTGGGAGGGAGGTAGAAATCGCCGGCGTCCGAAAGCGCGGACGCCGGCGACCGAAAAGTCAGACGAGGCGGGCGGTGTGCCCGCTCGTGATCACTGGCCGCCCGTGTAAAGGAGCTGGCCGGAGGTGGTGTCCCAAGTCAGGTACTTGGCGGCACCGGCGGTGGTGCTGGTCGCTTCCGCGACCTTCAGACCGGGGATGCCGAAGTAGGCTCCGTTGAAGGGGCTGTTGGCGTTGCTGATCGTCGCGCCGGAGACCACCGCGGTAATGATCGCGGTCTGGTCGGCGAGGGTCGCGCCCGTACCACCGGTCTTCGAGAAATCGTACCCGGCGGCTTGGGCCGAGGCGAACACGGAGGCGATGTTTTGAGCGTTGCGACGATAGGTGGCGTCTTTGGCGGCGTCGTTGATCTTGCCGATGTTCGGCACCGCGATGGCAGCGATGATGCCGATCACGGCGATCACCACGAGCATTTCAACCAAGCTGAAAGCCGAGCTGATGGGGTTACGAGACTGGAGCTTCATAGTTATCTTGTCTATTTATGGTTAGTATTTCTTGGAGATTGATACCGAGAGATAGTAATTATTAAGCCAAAAAACTATAAATTCAATTAAAACCATAACAAAAGTTTTAATTTTTTGTTCGATCCGCCATTATTTCTTTTTCAGGAGGACATCACCAAGGCTGAAGACTGGCGCGTAGATGGCGTAGATGAGGAAACCGACCAGAGTCCCTAGGAAGACGATGGTGACCGGCTCGATCAGCTTGTCGATCTGGTTTGCGGCGGTATCCAACTCGTCCTCGTAGTCCTCAGCGATCTCGTTGAGGAGTTCGGTGCCGCCACCGGTCTCGGCGGCGGTTTCCATGAGCCCGCAGATCATCCGCCCGTCGTGGCCCAGCCAATGGGATTCGACGAGGAAGGCATCGGGCAGGGTGAGGCCGGCGAGGATGTGGTTTTTGACACGCTCGAAAAAGGTCTGGTAATGATGGTGCCACGCGGTCTTGGCGGTGATGTCCAACGCCGCGGTGAGACGGACGTTGGCTTCGATCAACAGGGCGAGCGTGCGGAAACCGACGGCGGCGGCGGACTTGCGGACGAGTCCGGACACGACCGGAATCTTCAGAAAAAGGGTCTGCACCGAGGGAATGCGGGAGATTTTCCCCCAATTTTTGAAGAAGAGGATGAGACCGATCACGGGCAGGGCGGCCAACCAGGGCTGTTTTAGGAGCAGATCGGAGAAAGCCATCATCATCTTGGTGGCCGCGGGCAGCTCGGAGTTCAGCGAGGTGTAGAGTTTCGTCATCGCCGGGACAAGCGTGAAGCTCATCGTGATGACCACGCCGATTCCGAGGGTCATGACCACCCCCGGGTAGATCATGCCGGATTTCAGCTTCTTGAGGATGCGCGAAGTCTTCTTCTGACTGTTGCCGATGCGTTTGAAGATCTCGGGAAGGCGGCCCGATTCCTCTCCGGCGCGGATCAGGGCGATGATGTCAGGCGGAAAGACATCCTCCTTCTTCGCCATGGCATCGCTGATCTTTTCGCCCTGGGACAGATCGTGCGAGACATCGGCGATGATGCCGCGGTAGCGAGGTGTCTTGACCCGGTTTGCCTGGAGGTGGAAGCTCTTGATGATCGGGATGTTCCGGTCAAAGCACTTGGCGAGTCCGTTGAAGAGGGCGACCCGGTCCTCGAGGCTGTTCCGCTTCCCGGTAATGCGCTGGATCGTTTCATCCATGCCGGTCACATCGGAAACCTCGGCGGTTTCGACCGGAGTTTTACCCGAGCCGATCAGCGCTTTCTCGTCGGTGCCGGTGTCAACCAGCGAGACCGTCTTGCGTCCCGTGTGGATGTTGGTCAGGGCGACTTTCTTGATCATGGTGAAGGGAGCTGGGAGGGGGAATCAATCAAAGGCGTCGACCCGCGGCAGCGGGGCGGCGAGAACCGGCGCGGTGCGCAATACCTCGACGCTGGCGGTGCGCCGGGCGTCGCGATCTCCTCCGGTCCAGCGGGTGGTGCCGGAGGTGGAGGAGGCGTCATTCGCTTTCCATTCCATCTGGATCACGACGGTGGGGAGGTTGGTCAGGGTGCCGGCATCCCGGCTGCTGTTGGTGAAGGTGAGCGAGGTCACGATCGGCTGGGGCGGCAGCAGCGAGGTGATCGTGGCGGGATCGACTCCGGCCTGACAAAGCGACACGGCGTTTTCAAGGTGATTGAAGGCGCGAGCGGAACGTTCCGCGGTCTCCTCCTGCGTGACGAAGGCGAGCGACATCGACGCCGCTGCCGAGATCCCGATGAGGAGGACACTGCTGGCGACGAGTGCCTCGATCATCGTGTAGGCACGATGCTGGCAGAGCCGGTCTGAGGATGCTTTCTTCATGGTGGCTCAGTTGCGGTGGATTTCGATCCAGGCGTCGCGGCTGCAGAGCGGCTGGAGTTTGGCGACATTCACGGTGTCCCGTTCAAGGGTCACGTTGCCTCCGGCAACGGTGAGGCGATGGTTGCCGCGGATCCCTCCTCGCCAAGTCGCGCCGGCGACCGCGCTGACGTCGAGGGCGAGCCCCGTATTTTGCAAATCGGCGATGCAATACCAGACCGGGAACGGAGAGCCGCCCTTGAACCGGGCCGCGGGCATCGCCACGGCGCCCGAGGATGACGCGACGGCGAAGATCAGGGGACGGCGGTTTTCGTGGAAGAAGTCGATGCGGGTGAGCGTGCCGGCCGAGCTGTTGTCGATGATGACGAGGAGGGGATCCATGGCCGCGGCGGCGGTGGCGGTGGTCGTGTCAGGCTGGCCGACGAGCCGCAACTGGTTGACATCGCGCACCACGATGCGGGTGAGAGCGGATTGATTGAGGTAGATGTTCGCGACCCGGGATCCGCTCACGTTGTAGAGTGCTCCTGTCTTGGTGTTGAGCTGGAGGATGGCGGTTTCCTCCGCCGCGGTCATCGTGGCTTCATTCACCGCGGCCATCATCGCGGTGAGGGCGTCATCGGGGACGAGCGCCTGGGCATTGAAGACCTGGACAAGTTGCGTGTTGTTGAGAGGCTTCTGGGTGGCGGCGATGAGCACGTTTGAGGAAAGGTTCGGAAAGGTGGAGAGGTAGGTCGCGACATCGGCCGCGGAATTTGCTCCGATGTAGGCGATGTGATTCGCGTCGTCCGATCCCGCGGGCAGGTTGGGCACGCCGGCACCTTCGCTCGCGGCGATCGTGCCATTGAGCGTTGTCGCGGCGGCCGTGGCGCGGAAGAGGTGCGAGTTCTGCGGATTGATGGTGGAACTGACGAGCTCGAGCTCGCCGCGATAGGCGGGACCGCCGGAATAGGCTCCCGTGGTTTTTTGATAGTGCGGGTAGTTGAGTGGCAGGACGGTCGTGCCGGCAACATTGGTGAAGGTGGTGGTGCCGACCAGGTTCGAGGGCAGCAAGTACTCATCGGCACGCAGACCATTGCTGACATCGCGGACGATGGCGTCCCACAGGACGGCGCGTCCCCGCACCCTCAGATTGCCGCTGACGAGGGGCGAGGTGTCCGAGGGATTCACGGGCGCATGGAGCGTGAGCAATTCACCGGCGAGGGCAGGGTTCTGGTTCCGGAGCCGGAAGATCCAGGTCGAATCACCGATCCCGTCGGAAAGCTGCACGGTCGCATCCGTGGTCTGCGAAGCGATGGGGGTGGCTCCGGTCCGCGAGGGCGATCCTGCCACATCGCTTTTCAAAGGCACGCCGGCGTAGGTCTGGATGACGGCTTTTCCCAGATTCGAGGGCAACTGATAGGTGAGGCCGCTGCCGAGTCCGCTGTTCGCGTGCAGGAGGGATTCGTAGATGGCTTTCCGGGCAAGGGAGCGGCTGTTCGAGAGCGCGACGCGGCGCTGTAGTGCTGAGAAATTGGACTCGACCTGGTTGCTGCGGGCGGTCAGCAGCGACATCCAGGCCGCGACGCCAAGCGTGCCGAGGGCGGCGAGCACCATGCAGACCACGAGGATGCTGCCGCGGATGCGGTGTCGGGGAGGCCGGTATGAAGAGGGGCGGACCATCGCGTCTTCGGGATCAAAGGCTGGGGAACATGGGCACGACCAAGCTCAAGGCGCTGCGCGAGGCGAGATGCTCGTAGGCGGCCAGGGGCGAGGACGCGGCGGCGGTCCCGGTCGCATTGGCGACCTTGTGAGGATTGATCGAGGGGTCCGGCAGCCAGATGAAGTAGAAGGGGACCCAACCGGCGATCTTGAAACGGTCGATCGAGGTGCCTTCGTTCACCGCGCGGCGGGCGGTGCTTTCGAAGGCGACGAAACTCGGGATGGGCAGAGTACCGGTGCCGGTTTCGAAAAAGACGTCGTAGTAATGGGTGAGCGATCCATTCTTGTAGCGCCGCACCGAGGCGTAGGTGCCCGAGGGAGAGGTCGTGGTGGTGTAATCGATCTCGTAGACCGCCTTGACGCGGAGGTAGCCCGGATTCGTGTCGGGCATCAGGATGAAAAGGGTGGTGTTGGGTCGATTCGTGGGTGGGACATTGCGGATCGCGGTGTCGTAAATCGCAGCGGCGGTCGGTTCGACCGAGATGAGAAAAGAGCGGAATGCCTCGGGCGTGTCGAGTCGGGGCGGGACCACCGTGCTACCCGTATCGCCGGCTTCATAGCGGAGGAATTCAGGACGGATCGAGTTCACGGCCTGTCGGGGCAAGCAGTGGGCGATCGAGGCATTCTCGAGATCCTCGCGGATCAGGCTCAGGAAGTCCTGTGCGAAGGCGGCGCGGCCGTAGTTCGGTGCTGCATAGGCTCCGAGCGTGGCGCCGGATTGCCCGTAAAAGGCCTGCTTGTTTGAATCCCCGATGTTGACGGTGACGACAGTGGCGAGCCGTTTGGAATTCACGTTGATGCTCGCGTAAACGAGGCTGGCCGCACCGAGGAAAACCGCCGAGAGTGCGACCGCAACCAGCATCTCCACGAAGGTCCAGCCTCCGCGGGAAGTGGTTCTGTCAGGGTGAATTCTCATCTCGCCTCGCGCCGTGGCGGCCTGCTCATTGGCCCGCTTGGAAAACCTCCGGCGGAATGTTCGGTTGGGGAGGCCGCGTCGCCATCCCCGCCTCCAGTTTCTTGCGTTCCTGTCCGACGCGGAGCACGCCCATCTCCCGGGAGGCGACGCCTTCGGAACTCCGCTGGATCTCTTGGCCTTGCAGGGCGTAGCCAACACTGGGACTGAGGTCGTAGGCCACTTGCACGGTTTTTCCAGTCAGCTCGCCCGAGGTCGCGTCGATCCAGCCGAGGATCACGGTGTCTTCAGTCAGGTCGATGACCTGGAGTGACTCGCTCTGGTCTCCCAGCAATTGGGGCAGGGCGCGGCCCTTTTCGAGAATGATGTCGCCGAGCAGGACCCGGAGTCCGTTCGGTCCGAGGCTGCTGCCGGTCACTTTGAGGGTGGAAAGCTTTTCACGGATGCGGGTCTCTTCCGAGTTGGCCTGCTCCTCGGCGGCTTCGACCTCCTTTTCGCTCCGTTTGGCGTAGGGGTTGCGCTCGTTCTCTTTCAGGAGGAGCGGTCTTTTTTCGGTGGGGCGCATTTCGATCATGCGCCCGGGCGCGAAGGTGGCTGCCGGATTGGGCATGATGGCTCCGGGGATCGCTCCCGGAGCCCCGACCACGGGGGCCGCACCGGGGGCAGGAGCAGGGGCTGGCATCGGTGTGGGCATGCCTTGGGCGCGCAGGCCGTTCGGAAGCAAAAGCAGCGCGGCGAGGGAGATGGCGTGAAGAGAGGTGTTCATGTCAGGAAGTGCGCGGGGGGAGCGGTTCACGATCTGAGAATGGGAATCTGCAACTGGACGACGAGATGGATGTCGTTGCCGCGATCGCCACGCCCGATCGAGCACTTGGTGATCCGGCAGCTCGGAATGGATTCCTCCAGCTTGCCCAGCCAATTGAGAGATTTCGTGTAATCATCTTCCACGATGAGGTCGGCGATGAGGGCCTCGGGAATGATGGACTGATTGTCGACCTCGCGGGTTTCGAACTTCTGCGAGATCAGGAAAACCCCGCCCTCGCGGATGACTTCGGCGACGCGTTGCTCCGCATCCTGCGCGGTGCGGTGGGCTTCAAAATGAGGTTTCCACTCCCCGTAGACGAGGCGGAGCTGAGAGGTCTTTGAATCCAGGGTCTTCAGTTCGATGTCGGCGAGCTGGGCTTGTTGTTCGGCCGTCTCCGCGTCGAAGCGGACTTTTTCGGCCAGATCCCGTGCCGCGGAGGTGGCGTTGCGGAGGGAGTTCACCCCGTAAAGCATGCCGATGGTGAGAACGGCGAGGAGGATGCAGGCGGTCTGGTGATTCTTCATGGCGTTGGCGGGATCACTTCTTGTTGTGGATGAGGGTGGCCTGGAAATCGGTCGTGTTGTCGCCCATCACCTGCTGTGCGGAATAGGTCTGATAGTGGAGCGCGTCGATCGCATCGAGGGTCGTCTCGATCTGGCCGTTGCCCGCTCCATCGATTTTCAATTGCATGAAGGTATGCGCCGGGATTTCCGGGTTCCGGGTCAGGGAGAGTTCGGCCACGGTCGAGTCCTTGCCCATGCTGCGCCCCACCGCGACAGTGACGGGCTGGAGAGGGCGGGATCCATCGAGCCATTTCGCGTAGGCTTCGGCCTTGCGGGCCTCGTCGACGATGACCTGTTGCTGGGTCTTGAGTGTGGACGAGTGGGACTGGGCATCGGCAAGGCGTACCTGCATCTCCGCCTCGGTGGCCTCGTAGGCCTTTTTGCTGAGATAGAAGTAGAGGCTCAGGAACACCGAAGCCGTCGCCACCACGTAGAAGGCGACGGGCACAAGTTTGTAGGCCGAAGGCAGCCCCGCGGAGACGCTTTGCCGCTCGGATTTGAGGTCGTGGATGACGTCGGACATGGTGAGGGAGGTTTCAGTATCTGACGAGGAGGTCCCAGAGGTTGTTCTCCTCGGTCACATCGGTGAGGTGGAGGTTGCCGAACTGGCTGAGGTAGGAGGATGAAAAGCCGCCGTTCCGGCGATCTTCCATCAGGAGGACCCGGGTGGACGGATCGGCCTTGTCGAGGAAAGGGCGGAGCATCTGGGAAACGGTGCCCTCGTCGCCGGCGGAGATGCCGCTGCGGCAGCGGAGGTCCTGCCACTGCCCGCTCTTCTGCCGGACGACGCAAAGCGAACCGTCGAGCCAGACCACGATGATGAGGTCCTGGCTTTTCAGGGTGTTGTCGATGGCGATGCGGTTGAGCAACCGCGCCGTCGTCGCAAAGAGTCCGCAGCAGATCCGCGCCGGCTTGAGGTTGTGGCTGCGCATCGCCTCCTCGATCGCCTTGACCATGGAATCATCGCAGGCCATCACGAGGCTCGCGCTGGTCTCGGGATTGTGGTGGATCGCGTAGCGCTTCGAGCGGTCGTATTTCGTGCCGAGGATGGTCTTGGGGTTGAGGCGCAGCTCCTCCTCCCAGCCTTTCTTGCGGGAGAGGTTGTGCTCGAGGCTGATGATGAAGCGGTTGTTAACCGACACGCCGATCCAGCCATCCTCGGTGCCGGCCCTCCACACATCCGCCATCTGTGCGGCGACCTCGACGAATTCGCCGTCGGCTTCGGCGGCGCTCTCGACTTCGCCCTTGCGCGAGATCATTGCCCAGGAGCAACGCCCCCGGCTGATGTTGACGAGCACGGTCTTGCGCTTGGGAAAGCGCTGCTGCCAGGTGAAACGCGGATTGTCCGGTTCGGGGCGGAAAGCCGCGAAGGTGAGGACGTCCTTGATGTCTTTGAATTCCATGGTGAGATCAACGGGCTAACATTTCCTGTTCGGCGAGGGCACTGTCGCGGTGGAGATACTCGGCGACCTCGTGTTCGGTGTATCCGGTCTTTGCCGGGATGCTGGATCGCCAGCCCTCGAATTCGCGGATTTTCATGCTGTGCTCGAAATTCATCATGCCCTTGGTTGTGCCGGTCTCGAGCTCGTGGTCGAGGCGTTTGAAATCGCCGCGCCGGATCATGCCCGCGACCGAGTCATACGGGAAGAGGACTTCGTGGATGGGAAACCGGCGTCCTTGGTGGGAGTCGAAGAGGAGCTGCTGGCAAAGGATCATCCGCATCGAGTCGGCGAAGGAGAGCATCGCGTTCTCCATGCGCTCGCTGGGCACGAGTTTGAGGAAGCGTTGCACCGTCTGGGCCGCCGAGGAAGTGTGCATGGTCGCGATGACCACGTGCCCTGTTTCGGCCGCCTGCAGGGCGATTTCGGCGGTGGTTCCGTCGCGGATTTCACCGACCATGATGACGTCGGGTGCCTGACGCAGCGAGGCTCGCAGCGAGAGGCCGAAGTCGATCTCGTCGGATCCGATTTCGCGCTGGCTGATCAGCGAGGAAAGGTTCGTCGGCAGGATGTATTCGATGGGATCCTCGAAGGTGATGATGTGCTCGCGCTTGCGCTCGGCCCGGGCCTTGATCAGCGAGGCGATCGTGGTCGATTTGCCCGACCCGGTCGCGCCGCACACGAGGAAGAGCCCGTTGTCGGCTTCGAGATAGGCCTTCAGTGCCTGCATCGGCAGGGAGATCTGCTGGGGAGAGGGGATATGGTTCGGCAGCAGACGCATGACCCAGCGGAGACGGCCGCGGGTGACGAGTTGGTTCACGCGGAACCGGAGCGGCCCGATCTGCATGGCGTAGTCGATCGTGCCAGGGCGGATCTCGAGTTGCGTCTCGGGCTGGTAGATGAAGGAATCGACAACGAGGTCGCCGTTCATCCGGTAGACCAATTGCTCCCACGGAGTGATGTAGAAGTCACTGATGTTGAACTTCTGCGAGAGATGCAGGATGCGGTTTCCCAGCGGGCTTCTTTCGTCGATGCCGTTCATGTGTGTCTAGGAGAATGGGTTATTGGGCGAGGAAGGTCCCGAGGAGCTCACCCTCGCCGGTAGCGCCCTCATAGACGTGGAACTCGCTCTGGTTCGAGAAGCCGAAGGAGTCGGTGGCACCGAACTCAAGCTTGATGCGATAGTTCACGCCGTTGATTTGAAGGGGCACGTCCTGTGAGAGGTTCGTGATCTTCACGTAGTCGGCGCTGGCGTTCGCGTCGTCAGGGTCGTTCTCGGTGTTGATCAGGTTCAGGTTCAGATTGAAGTCCAGGTTCTGGCCGCGGTCGGGCAGGCTGATCGTGATCCCGAGATTCACGACGGTGGCGTGCGAGTCGTAGTAGGTCGATCCGTTGCGGTAGTGGAATCGGCCGAGCACGAACTTCTGACCGGGCGGGACGTTGGAGAATCCCTGGCCGGTGAACCCAAGCACGTTCGCATCTCCCGAGTTGACCGGGTTCCCGTCGAGGATGAAAACCGGGTCACCGTGCGTGAAGACAGTGCCGCCGCCGGTGATCGAATACTTCAGGTTCGGTCCACCGCCGGGATTCTTGAAGGAACCCTCGACCGAGCCGCTGAGGCTGTCGGGCACCGGGTAGTAGTAGGCCGTGCGGACCGGACTGTCTTGATAGTCTGTTGGCGTCTTGGTCAGGAATTGAGCCCGCAGGTGCTGGTTCATCGGCACCGGGACGGAGCTGCTGTAGGGCGTCCAAGGGCCTCCGCCGATCTGATAAATGATATCGGCGATTGATGACGAGGGCAGATTCGTGATCGAGACGCTCAGCGGGAACTCATCCTCGGGATGGGCTCCGTCGGCCACGCTGAACTCGGGTGTGGGAAGCCTCGGAATGACCGGCGGTGGTGGCGGCGGGGGATCGGTTGGTCCGGTTCCGCCGCCGCTGGGATCGGGATCCGGGTCCGGAGGGGGAGGGGAAGTGACCACCGGGGTCGAGTCCGCGACATTGGGATTCGTGTTGAAACGGCTCGGCCCTGCGGGCGCGCTGGGGTTGTTGGTCGAGGCGTGGTCCCAGACCCAGGTGGACGATCCGGAATATTTGACCGCTCCATTGCGGGTTTCAACGACCGGAGCGGCTTCGGCCAGGGTCGGGTCAAAGGCGAACTCGAAACCTGAACCGGTGGTCGCGACGAAACGCATCGAGCCAGCGTCAAAGCGTGCCCGGGGCTTGGAACTCTCCGCGGCCACGGCCACGGCCACCAAGCGCGGATCCACCATCCGGCTCGAAGGCGCGCCGACATGGCGTTTCTTTTCGTCCTTGGAAAGGGTGGTCTTCAACTTGGCGATCACCGCGTTCGCATCGGTGATCCCGCCGAGTGAGCCTCCGCTGGCCTGGTATGCTGCGATCGCTTCGTTGATCGTCCTAACGTCCGTCTCCAACTTTTGATTTTGAGAGACTTGATTGATTTTTGAGACCGCGAGGACGCTGATGGTCGAAATGAGTGCGACCAGACCCACCGTGACGAGGAGCTCGACGGTCGAAAACCCGGGCGTTCGGGGAAGAGGCCGGAAGGTAGGCTGCATTCTCGGAAGTTATAATCAATATATTGAGTATAAAAATTTCCCGCAAGCGATTTTCGGGAATTCTAATATTTCTAAAATTCCCGGTTGAAAATTTTACAAACCTTAACTATAGTGGCATCCGTAATTCTAAAAATTACAAGATGAAACGATTTTTAATCATCTCACTGGCCGCCCTCTCCGCTGGGATGGGGGATCTCTCGGCCCAATCCGGGCAGATGGCCCTGCTGAACTCGCCTGCCTACGAGGCAGCCGCTTACCCACTGCGCAGCGCACCGCCGCGGCAATACAACTTTTCACGGGCGGTTCTCAGCGATGTGATGCGCCTGATGGCTGAGGATGCCGGGATCGGCTTTTTCGGTTTGCCGGAAGGAACCGGCAGCGGTGAAAATCTCGTCACCTTCACGCTCAACGCGAGTCCTTTTGCGGCCTTGGAGACGCTAGCCAAAGCCAATGGGGTCGCCCTCATCTACGACAGCGGCATCTGGTACCTGCGTCCCGCCAACGACCAGGAGCTGATCGGGCGGATCTACGAAATCAATTACAACGCCCAGGAACTCGTTACCAAAAACACCCAGGCGTCGGCCGGGAGCGGATCGGACGGAGGCAGCGGCTCCGGCAATGGAAACGGTAGCAGCGCGTCGTCGGGCCTGAATCTCCAGGGATCCCCGGACTTCTTCGTCACCGAACCTTCGCGGATCCTCGAGGACATCCAGAACATCCTCGACATTCCGACGACGGGCGGGAACGCCGACTTCGCGCCCACGGCCTCCGTGGACAATGTGGCTCAGCTCTCCGTGGGCGGCTTTCAAGGGCAGCCGGACCTCGTCGTGCGGCGGGCGGGAGCGAACGGAGACGACAGTACTGCGAGGCAGTCGAAAGTCATCTGGAACAGCGATTCCAACACGCTCTACGTCGTCGCCACCCGGCAACAGCACCAGTGGATCGAGGCTTACCTCGCCTCCGCCGACCGTCCTCAACCGATGATCGCGGTCGAGGTGAAGTTCATCGAGACGAGCCGGGATCCCAGCTCCGATCTGGGGATCGATTGGAACGGGGTGCTCGGGCAGAATGGCCTGGAGGTCAACCTCACCGATGCCTCGGGCCCCATCGACCTCAACAGCCTGGGCAACTACTCGCTGCCTACCGCCGTGCTCAGCTACAGCGATCTCAACCTGAAGCTGCGGGCCCTCTACAGCGACCGCAAGACGCGAATGGTCTCCTATCCCCGCATGGTCACCCTCGACAACCGCGAGGTTTCCTTCCGCAGCGTCATCAATCAGCCCGTGCTCGGCACCAGCGCCAGCGCCAGCCTTGGAGCCGGAGCCACCGAAACCTCCTCGATCGAATACCTGCCCATCGGCACCGTCATCAACATCCTGCCGAAGCGGATGGCAGGGAACAAGATCCTCCTCAACGTCTCCGTCACCGTTTCGGACATCATCGGCACCGAGACCATCAACGGGAATCCTTTCCCCATCGCCACCTCGCGGGTCTACACCGCCCCCCTGACCGTGCAGAGTGGTTTCACCGTGGCCATCAGCGGGCTCGATGCCGCGCGCAGCGATGAGAACGAGAGCGGTGTTCCCATTCTCGGACGCCTCCCCGTGATCGGATACGCGTTCAAGAACCGGAAACTGGATCGCTCGCGCCAACACCTCATGATGCTGATCACGCCCGTGGCGCTGAACTCCGGCACCGAGGGGCTCACCCAGAAACCGATCACTCGCGAGCCATGGAAGGCCGCGCCCTCCGTCCACCAGACGCCGTATCCTTCGACCTACGAGAAGTCTCCGGTCTATGAGACCAGCTATCGCCAACCGGTCCAGGCCCAACCGATCGCCGACATCCCCGCTTTCCACGAGGAAGTGGTGCCGGATCGCAAATCGAGCCGCACCTTTGGCCGCAGCGAAGAGGCGGAAGTCGCCCCCATGGCGGCCCGCGCCGAGGAGGTGGCACCGGCCGCAGCCGCCTACCCGGATGCCTTGTCGCCCGAGAAGCTGAATGCCAGCACCCTTTCGCCGATACCTTCTTCGCTCAACACTCCGGCGGTGCTGACCACGATCGAGACGGCACCTCCGGTCACCGCGCCGGAACTGCCGAAGACACCCGAAACGCCCGTCAAATCGGAAACTCCCGCGCCCGCGGCTCCGGCACCGGCCGCTGCGGTCGGCCAAGGGGAAAACAAGAGCGCTGCCGCATCGCCGGAAACCAAGCCTGCCGATCCGCGCATCGCCGAGATCCGCTCGGGCATCGCCAAGCTCGAGGCAGATTTGAAAAAGATCCCTGAAGGCGACTCGCGCTTGTCGCCGGATGACGGCCAACTCGTCCTCAATGTCCACGACGAGGCTGGCAAGTTGCTCACCCAGGTCGAGGAGGTCCGGGGCGACAAGAGCAAGCCGCTTGCCGGTGAGCTCGGCGACACCTGGTGGGACCTCATCAACCTCAAGTCGCAGGCCGCCAAGCTGAGTCGTCGTTCGCCCGAGAGCCTCGCCGTGAAGGCCGGGGCCGGGGCCGAAAAGACCGAAACGAAGAGCGAAGCGCCCGCGGAGCAGTGATCGGGCCCAACGCGAAAACGGGGCCCGATTTGTAAACGAGCCGGTCCCGTTTCGCGCTACACTGGCGCATGCCTTCCGGCCTACTCCTTCCTCGTGATCACCGGCGCGAATCATGGGCCCTCGCCCTGAGACGGAACGCGGGCTTTCTCGCCAGCCTCGTCCTGCTCGTCTGGGTGTTGGAGATCCTCGAGTTCATTTTGCCCGGCAGTTTCGACCCTTTCGGGATCCGTCCGCGCACCTTCGGCGGGATCACCGGCATTGCCTTCGCACCCTTCCTGCACGGGAGCTTCGGACACCTCGCCTCGAACACCGTGCCATTCCTCGTTCTTGGAGGGATCGTCCTCATGGGCGGCCGTGAGCTCTTCGTTCGTGTCTCGATCGTCATCCTCGCCCTCTCCGGCGCCGCGCTCTGGCTGCTGGGGCCCGCCAACACAAATCACATTGGAGCGAGCATGCTCATTTTCGGTTATCTCGGATTCTTGATCGCCCGCGGTTTCGTGGAGCGCTCGCGGACCTGGACCTTCGTGTCGATCGGGGTGCTCGTGCTCTACGGCGGTATGATCGGAGGGCTGCTGCCAGGTCAACCCGGAATCTCCTGGCAGGGACACCTTTTCGGGTTCATTGCCGGCATCATCGCCGCCCGCATCTTCTTTTCGCCGCCCGCGCCCCGGTATGGGACGTGATCCGGCGAAACGCCCGGCTCGCCGCGGGGTTGACTTCGGGGTGCGCCCTCCGCATCCTCGTGGTGGCGTGATCGCCCTCTTCCGATGTCCCTGATCCCTTTGCTCACCCGGGTCTCCAAACGCAGCGGCTGTGCCGACGCCCTGCGCTGCGAGGCTGTCCTCGCCGAAGCCGCCGCGCGCCGCGCTCCGCTTGTCGATGCGCTCTACGATGCCGGACTCGTCGATGAGGAATCCTTTGCCCGCCAACTCGCCGAGGAGGCCGGTCTTGAATTTCAGGCCGAGTCCGAGCTCGATCTCAGCAGCGCTCTGCACCGGCGCTTCCCCGCGAAGCTCGCCCTGCGGCATCGGCTCCTCCCCGGGCGCATCGACGAGGATGGCATTTGCCTGATGACCTACGATCCCTTCGACCTCGAGGCGAGGCAGGCGGTCGGTCGCGAAATGTCCGTGCCCGTCTCCTGGGTCGTCGGCACCCGCTACCGCATCCTCGAAGGGCTGCGGCAGGGCTACGGCGTCGGAGCCGAGCAGTTCGACGAACTCCTCGAGGGGCGCGACCCCGCCGCGGCTGACGATTTCGAACAAGAGGTCACCCAGCTCGACGAGGAGCAGGAAGAAGCCTCGGTCATGAACTTTGTGAACCAGATCTTCCGCGAGGCTTTGCGCGAAAGAGCCACCGACATCCACATCGAGCCGCTCGAAAAAAGCCTGCGGATCCGCTACCGCATCGACGGAGCCCTCCAGGAAGTCGCGGTGCCGCCTGACATCCGCGCCCTCCAGGCCTCGCTGATCTCGCGGCTGAAGATCATGGCCCAGCTCGATATCGCAGAGCGCCGCCTGCCGCAGGACGGACGGATCAACCTCGAACTCGACGGCTCGCCAGTGGATGTGCGGGTTGCCACGATCCCCTCGGTCAACGGCGAGAGCGTCAGCCTTCGCTTGCTCACCCGGCAGAATTTCGACATGACCATGCTCGGTCTCGATGACCAGACCATCGCGATCATTGATGGTCTGCTCCGCCAGCCCAACGGCATCATCCTCGTGACGGGCCCGACCGGTTCGGGGAAATCGACCACCCTCTACACCTTCCTCAAGAAGCTCAACACCAAGCAGACCCGCATTGTCACGGTCGAGGATCCGGTCGAAAACCGTCTCGACGGCGTCGTCCAGATCGCGATCAAACCCGAGATCGGCCTCACCTTCGCGAGCGGACTGCGCAGCATCCTCCGCGGCGATCCGAACATCATCATGGTCGGGGAAATGCGCGACCTCGAGACCACCGAGATTGCGATCCGTGGCGCTCTCACCGGTCACCTCGTCTTCAGCACGCTTCATACCAACGACGCCGTCTCCGGCATCACCCGTCTCCTCGACATGGGGGTCGAGCCCTTCCTGATCGCCTCTTCGGTGCGCGGTTTCCTCGCCCAGCGGCTCGTGCGACGGCTCTGCGAGCAGTGCAAGCGACCCGCGCACTTCGAGGACAGCTACCTCGAGGAGATCGGCTTCCCGCTTTCCATGCGCGCCGGCATCCATGAGGCCGTCGGCTGCCGCGCCTGCCGCGACACCGGTTACCGGGGCCGCATGTCCATTCTCGAAATCTGCCTGATCAATCCGGCCATGTCCGAACTGATCACCTCGCACGGCACCTACTCGCAGCTCAAGAAGCAGGCTCTCGCCAACGGTATGCGCACCCTGCGCGACTACGGTTGGGGCAAGGTCGCGTCAGGCGAGACGACCATCGAGGAAGTGCTGAGCAACGTGGAGCATTGAGCGCTTGGGCACGCCTCAATCGCCGCTTTCCTCACGGGGTGGTTCACCCCAGCTCCGATCTTTTGGTCCGCGGCCCCGATACCTCGCATATCCCGCCGCAGCGAGCATCAGCAGCCCGACGATGCCGCCGACGACGATGCCGGTGGTCGAAGGTGCTTTTGTCAGGATGGGGAAAGTCCGCCCGGCGGTGGCATCGGCCAGCACGATCGCATCGGCCGCGGCCGGCTCGAAGAAACCCTCGGGATTTCCCAGCAGCACCGCGCTGAAAGCCGCGCCATCGGCCGGGATGGGCTGGTGACCGCCGATCGTTCTGCCCTCGGCGTCGGTTTCGCGCCAGCAGCGGACCTCGATCACCTTTGCACCACGGAGCAAGGCGCGGCCCGAGTCCGCCTGATCGACCTCGACCTTCAAACGCAGGTAAAAAAGCGCCGAGCGGATCTTGCGATGCACGATCATCCTCGAGTCGGTGACCCGTCCGGAAAGGGTGACGGTTTCCGAGCAGAGCGCCATGGTCGCGCCCAGCAGGATCCAGGCGACGAGCAGCGGTCTCATGCTCCGGCGGTCTCGTGGTGTTCGCGGCACGAGCGATTGCAGTAAAGCCCCGCCGATTCGCGGCAAGCCGGACAGACGAAAATCTGCTCGTTGCACTCCGGATCCCGGCAGTTTCCATAGCGCGGTTCCTCGCAGCCGCAATAACGGCAGCGCGAGATGACCTTCCGCGTCTCGGTGTGGTTCACCTCCACGCCAACACGTTCGTCGAAGACATAGCAGAGCCCCTCGAAGTTGCGGCCGCGCACCTCGGGATCCTTGCCGTATTTGACGATGCCGCCGTCGAGCTGGTAAACCTCGCTGAACCCCTCGCGTCGCAGGTAGCCGGAGAGCTTCTCACAGCGGATCCCGCCGGTGCAATAGGTGAGAAGCTTCTTCCCGCGCAATTCGTCAGCGTGCTCCTGCGCCCAAGCCGGGAAGTCGCGGAAGTTCCGGATCGGCGGACAGAGGGCACCCTTGAAGCGGCCCAATTCGGCCTCGTAGTCGTTGCGACCGTCGATGACCACGGCGTTCTCGTCCTGCATCGCTTCGTAGAACTCCCGGGGGGAAAGGCGGATGCCGCTGAGCTGGTTGGGATCGATGTCGGCTTCGCCGGGTAGCCCGAGGGTAACGATCTCGGAACGCAATTTCACCGAGAGCTTCGGAAAGACGTGTCCGTCCGCCGGATCGATCTTGAACTCGATTTCGGCGGTCAGGGGATCGGCGAGCATGGCCTCGCGGTAGGCGGTGGTTGCGTCCCGCGGCCCCGAGACGGTGCCGTTGATGCCTTCGCGTCCAATGATGATGCGTCCGCGTAGACCAAGGGATTCACAGAGGGCTCGGTGTCGTTGCCAGTATTCCTCCGGATGGGGAATGGCGACGTAGCGGTAATAAAGCAGCACCTCGTAGGGCGCGACGGAGACGGTTGCTTCCACGCCGGATTGTAAAAGCGTTCCCGGCCGCGCTCAAGCCCCTTGGTTTTCGCAAATCTGAGATTCCTGCAAAAGTGAGAATCATTTTCTGGATTCCGGAAACGATTTTGCTCTACTCGGAGCTGTGAATCCTCTCGGGCCCAGTTTCCGACAGCGCCTTGCCAGCCGGATCGCCTTTTACGTGATCGTCTTTGGCGGTCTCGATCTGCTGAGCCGCATCGTCGTGCCCGCGGCCTCTCGCGATCCGGGCCCCACCGATCCCATCCCTTACGTGGCCCGGGCTTATCACGGAGTTCCGCTCAGCGAGGTGGAGGAGCTGCTGGTCCGGGCGAGCCGCTGATCAGGCGGAGTAGCGCAGTTCGCCGCCGACGTAGGTGGCGACGATCTCCAGCCCCGGTGTCAAGAGGGTCAGGTCGGCGAGCAGACCCTGTTGAATGCGGCCGCGGTCGGTGAGGCGCAGGGATCGCGCCTGATTGGCGGAGCAGGCTTTCGAAAGTTCATTCAGCGGCAGTCCGGTGAGATTCGAGACGCGGCGCAGGCACTGGTCGAAGGTGACGACCGAACCGGCCAGGTTGCCGGCGGCGATGCGGGCGACGCCGTCCTTCACGGTGATCTCGCCATCGTGCAGCGGGTAGACGCCATCGCCGAGATGGGCGGCGGCGATGGAATCGGTGATCAGCATCAGCCGGTCGCAGTCGCGATGTTTGAAGACGAGACGGATCATGTCGGGGCAGAGGTGGATGCCGTCGCAGATCAGCTCGATCATCACGCCGTCATCGAGCAGACCCGCGCCGACCAGCCCGACGTTGCGATGGTGCAGGGCCGACATCTGGTTGCAGTAGTGGGTGAGATGGGTCAGGCCCATCTCGCGGGCGGCCTGGAAGTCGGAGAAGCTGGCGGCGCTATGGGCGGCGGAGGTGGTGATCCCCATTTTGCGCATCTCGGCGATGAACATGAGCGCGCCGTCGAGCTCGACGGCAAGGGAGACGAGACCGACCGGGCAGATTTCGTGGATGCGGCGGATCTCGGCGACGTCAGGGCGCCGCATGTAGCGGGTGTCCTGAGCGCCGGCCTGATTGGGATTCAGGTAAGGGCCTTCGACGTGGAGAAAGGGGGCGCGGGCGAAGCGCTGGTTCTTCCGATACTCTGCGGCGGCGGCGGCCATGCGGAGCTTGTGTTCGGGCGAGGCGGTCCAGGTGGTGGGCAGGAAGGTGGTGACGCCTTCGGCGAGCTTCGCCTCAGCATGGGCCTCGACCGCTTCGAGGGTGCCATACGAGAGATCGAAGCCCTTGGCCCCGTGCGTGTGGATGTCGATGAAACCCGCGGTCAGATAGACCTCGCCGCCACCGTCGAAGATGATCTCGTGTCCCGCGGGAGCCTGGCGCCCCTCGTGGATGCCCGCGATGGTGCCGTTTTCGCCCAGTTCAAGGCAGACCGGACGGATGTAGTCGTTGGGAGAGACGAGAAGGACGTCGGCGAGGGTACGGGGCATAAGGGAAAGCTACCGGAATGGCTCACAGAGCGCCACTGAAAGAACGGCGCGCACGACGATGAGGGCATGGGGAAGCATGCCCTCAAGCGCAGAGCACATCACTGGGCCGGAGCCGGAGCCGGAGCCGGAGCCGGAGCCGGAGCCGGAGCCGGAGAAGCGGGTGCCGGGGCCTCAACCTTGGGAGCAGGAGCGGGTGCGGGGGGCTCAGCCTTGGGAGCGGGAGCGGGTGCCGGAGTCTCAACCTGGGGGGCTGGCACCGGAGCCGACTGGGCGGGCTGAGGACCGGGCGCGGGAACAGAGGCGGGCGCAGCCTTTTCGGCATTCGGAGCGGTCGGGCCTGCGGCGGGTGCCGGTGTCACGGCTGCCGGAGTTGCCGGGGGCGCGGGCTTCTCGATCTCGGTGGGATTCCCGACCTTCAGCAGCGTGATTTTTTCCTCGGCGTAGGTGGTGAAGGGGTTGCCGGGATGCATCGCGAAGGACTCCTGATACCGCTGATCGGCGGCCTTGGTGTCGCCTGCCTCGAGGGCGAGATCGCCAAGGCGGATGCGGGCGAGGGGAGTAAATTCGCCGTCGGGCTGTGCGGAGAGGACCTTCTCGTAATTCGCCTTGGCCTTTTCAGCATCGCCGGCGATGTGGAAAAGATTCGCGAGGGCAAAGAGACCCTGGGCGTAGCGAGGGTGCTTCGCATAGGTGGAGATGAAGGTCTCGAGGGTGGCGCGGGCGTCCTCGCTCTTGCCTTGATCCCGCTGGAGTTCCGCCTTTTCGAGGAGGGCGTTTCCGGCGGCCACGGAACCGGGGAAGTCGACGACGACAGCGTCGAGGGCGGCGACTTCGCCCTTGATCGCGGCGCTGGTGAAGGCGGCGGCGGCTTCGAGATGCTTCTGCTTTTGGATCTGGGAATACACCAGGATGCCGCAGAAGACGACGGCGGCCGTGCCGATCGCCAAAAGGATGCGGTTGCGGTTGCGATCGAGGGCATCGATCACCCCGGGGGCTTGGCTCGCGGAGAGCGCGTCAAGATTGCGGGGATCCTCGGCGGGACTGGGCTGCGGGGTTTCGGCCATGATCGATGGGGGTGTCTAAAAAGAGGGGATTTCCGCCCCGGAAACCGGGTTTGACCGGACGGGGCGGGAATTTTAAACGCGTTTCCCGTTTTGTCAGCCGCCAACTGCGGCGCGGGCTTCGTCGGCGAGGGCGGTGGAGAGGTAACGCTCGCCGGTGGAGCAACCGATCGTGACGATGAGTTTGCCCTTGTTTTCCGGACGCTTCGCGACCTCGAGGGCGGCGACGACGTTGGCCCCGGTGCTGATGCCGGCGAGGATGCCCTCTTCCTTGGCGAGACGGCGGGCCATCGCGAAGGCGTCGTCGTTGCTGACCTTCACGCACTCGACGATCTGGTCCTCGCCTGATTCACTCTTCAGGTGCAGGTTCAGCGGCACGAAACCGGCCCCGGTGCCTTGGATCTTGTGGGGGCCGGGAGTCGGAGTTTCACCCGCGAGGGTTTGGGTGATAACCGGCGAATCGGCCGGCTCGGCGACGATCACCTGGATGGCTGGATTCTTTTTCTTCAGCCCCTCGACGCAGCCGGTCGCGGTGCCGCCGGTGCCGACGGCGGAGACGACGATGTCGACCTTGCCATTGGTGTCGGCCCAGATCTCCTCGGCGGTGGTCCTGATGTGGATCGCGGGGTTGGCGGGATTGTTGAACTGCTGGGGGATGAAGGAATTCGGGGTCGCGGCGGCGATCTCCTCGGCTTTGGCGATGGCGCCTTTCATGCCCTTCGGCCCCTCGGTCAGGACAAGTTGGGCGCCGAGCAGGGCGAGCAGGGTGCGGCGCTCGACGCTCATGGTCTCGGGCATGGTGAGGATGAGTTTGTAGCCTTTCGCCGCGCAGACGAAGGCCAGGGCGATGCCGGTGTTGCCGCTGGTGGGCTCGACGATGACGGTATCCTTCGTGATCAGGCCGGCGGCCTCGGCGGCCTCGATCATGGCCATGCCGATCCGGTCCTTGACCGATCCGAGCGGGTTGAAGAACTCGCACTTGAGCGCGATGGTCGCGTCGACGTCGCCGACGACACGATTGAGTTTCACGAGGGGGGTATTGCCGACGGTCTCGACGATGTTGCTGTAGATTTTTCCGTGTGCCATGGGAAGTGAGGTTGGATGATGGGGGATTCGGAGGTGGCGTCCGCCTCGTGGGGTGCGTCCCGGGAGCTGTCCCTATACGCAAAATCCGGCAGCTCCGCAATCCGATTTTCCCCGGCCCCGGGAGTGCCATCAGGGGGGAAATCCCGCGTCCTGACGGGCTCGGGGGGCGTAGGGAAAAAATGGAGATTGCCACTTGCGCAATCGATTTTGTCCTCTAGCGATAACGGACGTGGTCTGCCATGGCTGCGGCATCCCCACTCCCTCCCCCTATCCCAATGTCAGAACTGATCGACGCCGAAGAACTCGAAGGACTCCTCAAGAAGCTTCCTGAGTGGGACCTTGAGAACAGCAGCATCGTGCGGGTGATGGAGTTCGATGACTTCATGGAAGGCATCGACTTCGTGAACGCGGTCGCGGAGATCTCGGAGGAAGCCGGGCACCACCCGGACATCGACATCCGCTGGTGCACGATCACGCTTCGCCTGACCACCCACGATGCGGGAGGATTGACCGAAGCCGATCTAGAGTTGGCCCGGAAGTTCGACACGCTCGTGGATTGATCCGTCGGCCGCGCCATCCGCGCGAAAAAGCTTCCCAGTTCCGGGACGGGCGTCTATCCTTCGCGCCCATGAAATCCCGCATCACCGGATCCGTCCTCCTCGCCGTCGCGTTCCTGTTTTCCTCATGTGAAAAGGGTGCCGCACCCGCGGGGGGAGAGAAGAAGGCGAATTTTGCCTTCATCACCAACGGCATCGCCGAGTTCTGGACCCTTGCGGAGCGTGGTGCCGAAAAAGCGGGCCAGGACCTCGGGGTGGATGTGGGGGTCTTCATGCCGGGCTCGATCAGCGACCAGAAGCAGATGCTGGAGGATGCGATCACGCGGGGCTACGACGGGGTCGCGGTCAGTCCGATTGATTCGGCCAACCAGATCGACATGATTAACCGCGTCGCCGAGGTCACGAAGCTGGTCACCCACGATTCGGACGCGCCGGAGTCCAAGCGCCTCGCCTACATCGGCATGGACAACTACGATGCGGGCCGCCTCTGCGGAAAGCTGCTCAAGGAAGCTCTGCCCGCGGGCGGGGATGTGATGCTGCTGATCGGACGGATGGAGCAGGACAACGCCCGTCGCCGCAGACAGGGCGTGATCGATGAGTTGCTGGGTCGCGTTGACGATCCGAAGCGGATCGATCCCGCCGGCGAGGTGATCGAGGGCGGCGGTTTCCGTATTCTCGGCACCCTGACCGATGCCTTCGACCTCGCCAAGGCCAAGGCCAATGCTGAAGACACGCTTTCGCGCCATCCTGACATTGACGCCATGATCGGGATGTTCGCCTACAACACTCCCGCGATCCTGCAGGCTCTGGAACAGGCGGGAAAAGTCGGCAAGGTCCAAGTGGTGGGATTCGATGAGGACGCCCAGACCATCGCCGCGATCCGCGACGGGAGAGCCTACGGCACCGTGGTGCAGAATCCTTACGAATATGGCTATCAATCCGTGAAGGTCCTCGCCGCCCTTGCCTCCGGTGACGAAAGCGTGATCCCCGCCGATCGTTTCATCCACATCCCCGCGAGACAGATCAAGAAGGAGAACGTGGAAGAGTTTTGGAAGGATCTGCGGGCGAAAGTGGGCGCGGATCAGTGATCGGCTCCAACCCTCTTCTTCGCCTCGGCAAGATACCCCTCGTCGATCTCGAAGCCGGTGAAATGGCCGAGTCCGGCTTCTCCGGCGGCGACGGCCGCGTGGCCGATGCCGAGAAAGGGCTCGAGCATGTGGAGCGAGGCGGGATCACCACCGTGGAGCGCGATGCATTTGCTCGCGAGTTCCACCGGGAAGGTGGCCGGATGCGGACGGTCGCGCTCGCGCGAGGCGATCGTCTGATAGGGGACGAACCAGTTGTTGCCTCGGCAGCGTTTGTCCCGGCCGCCCGTGTGGCCCCAGCGGGCGATGTTGCTTTTGTCGGCGTAGGGCACGCCCACGGCGATCCGGTCGACTGGAACCTTGCCGCTCTTGGTGAAATGAAACACGAACTCGTGGCAGTCGTTGAGGTAACGCTTCGAATTGATCGGCTTGAAGTGGCCCGCCGAGACGGGGTCTCCGTCGCGGGGCTCGACGGTGATGGACTTGATCCAGTGGATCGTGTTCTGAAGGATGAATATGGGCCGCAGGCCCAGGGCGAGTTCGTGCGGCATCCAGGGATCGGCGGGAGTGGCTCCGACATTGAGAAAAAACGATCCCTCCGGCTTGAGAAGACGCCGCACTTCGCCGGCCCACTCGAGCGACCAGGCGAGGTAGTCGGCAGGTGGCATCTGGTCGCGGTAGTTTTGATAGGAGATTCCGAGATTGTAGGGAGGCGAGGTCACGACGAGGTCGATCGACTCATCGGGCAGCGACCGCATGCCTTCGACGCAATCCCCGAGGCGGAGATCAAAGCGCGTGGGATAGCCTGGAGCGGCGGGAAGCAATCCGGGGATGTCGGGCGTCCGATCCATGTCAGGTGGAAGGCAGCGAGCGGGCGAAATTTCGGGCTGCCGCGCGGAGGTGTTCCGCGGCGCGGCTCATGTTTTCCGCGAGGCTGGTGGAGGGATCGGCGATTTCGGTGATCGTTCCGAATTCGCTCTCCAGATCGGGGCTCTCGAGCGACCCGCAGAAAGCGGCGAGGTTTTTGCCCATTCCCCGAGCGAGCCGGGCCACGCCATGGGGACCTTTGCCCTGGAGGGATTGGCGGTCGAGGCGGCCTTCCCCGGTGATGACGAGGTCGGCTTCTGCGATCGCGGCGGCGATGCCGAGCTTCTCCGCGACGAGGTCGAAACCCGGCTCAAGCACCGCGCCTAGAAACATCATCGCACCGAATCCGAGCCCACCGGCTGCTCCGGAACCCGGCATGCGGGCGGCCTCGACGGCACCTTCACCGCAGGCCGCCACGAGCCGCGCGAGGCGCTCCTCGTGAAAGGCGAAATCATCGGGGGCGATCCCTTTCTGGGGACCATAGACACGCGTGCAGCCCGTTTCGCCCAGCAGGGGATTGGTCACGTCGCAGGCGACGGTGACTCGGGCTTTGGTGGCTTGGTCAGGGGACATGATGCGGGCCACTGATTCCAGGCCAAGAGGCAGATCGACGAGCGTCTTTCGGGAGGGGTCCTCGAAGCGGAATCCGAGCGCCTCGGCCATGCCGCTGCCGCCGTCGTTCGTCGCGCTGCCGCCGATGCCGAGCAGGATGTCCGAAACGCCTTGGTCGATCGCGTGACGAATCAGCTCGCCGGTGCCGTAGGTCGAGGCGCGCCGCGGGTCTTTGGCCCGGTCTCCAAGTAACACGAGTCCCGAGGCCGCGGCCATTTCGATCACGGCGGTGGCCCCGCCGTCGATGACCACGTAGGCCGCCGCGACCGCCTCGCCGAGTGGGCCGCGCACCGTGGCCCGGATCCGTTCTCCACCACAAGCCGCGAGCAGGGTTTCCGCCAGCCCGTCACCTCCGTCGGCGATCGGCAACGAGCGGATCGCGGCGGAGTCCCCGAGACCGTCGCGCAAGCCTTTCGCAATCGCCGCACAGGCCTCCGGCGCGGTGAGCGAGCCTTTGAACTTGTCGCAGGCGATGAGGATCTTCATCGAGCCTTAGTCCTCCCGTATGGAGATGACTTCGTCAATGAGGTCGGCGAGCTCTTTCTCGCTCTCCGATTCACGGATCGCGCGCCGGAGCCTGCTGGATCGCCGTTCCCGCGTCTCTGGAGCAGGCGGGATGATGGGATCCGGGCTTGGTGTTTCCTCGGGTTGGGGGGGCGCGACGGGCAGACCGAATTCTTCCCTCAAGAGTTCCTCCGAGATCGATCCCGCGGCCGCGGTGCCGCGTTGGATGTTCAAGGTGCCGTCCGGGCCGTTCGTCACCCGCAGGCGTGCCGCCGGGCTGAAACGTGCCGCCAGCAGGGGACTGTGGGTGGCGATGATGATCCGCCCTTGCATTGGGCTGCCCAAAGCGCGCAGGGTGTCCAGGTAGGCCGCGGCGAGGCGGGGATGCAGGCCCTCCTCCGGATCATCGCAGAAGAAGGTCATGGGTACCGCTTCTCCGGCTCGGAGCAAAGCAAGTCCGGTGCGGTGCAGGACCCGGACGAGAGCGGGGCCGAGACGGTCCACTGTGATTGGCCCGGTCCTGTCGAAAAAGGGTCCTTCCGCAGCACCGAAATCGACCTGGACGCCCGAGAGCTCCAGAAGCCGGTTCCAGGACCGGGCGAGTTCGGTGAGGGCCTGGGGCGAGTGTTCCTCGAAATCCTGCTCGACTTCGGCCACGGTTTTCTCCCGGTTCCGCGTCTCCCGGAGAAAGCGGTGGAGCGACTCCTCACGCTCACGGAGGAGATGCTCGAGAAAAGGAACGAATCCCCCGGCATCATCCCCGTCTTCGAGAGTGCGGCTGCCGTCAAACCAGAAGGCGGCGCCCTCTTGGAAGCCCGGCACGGACTCGAGGATGAGATGGGCGGAGAGACTTTCGAGCAATTCGTCGAAAACGGGAGCACTAGCGGCGAGCTGGCTCCACGTCTCGGTTTCTTCGATCGTGGTCCGGAACAGATGGCCGCCGCTCTGACCGAGAGCTTTGGCGAGGTAGAGATCCTCATTCTCCAACTCGAATTTTGCCAGTGCGAATCCCTCGCTCTCGATCCAGCGCGGCCGTCCACTCACCACTTCGCAGATGCGGGCGAGGAGAGCCGATTTGCCGCTGCCGTTCGGCCCGATCAGGCAGACTTCAGCCAGAGGGAGCCCGGTGGCGGGATCGCAGAGGTCGAGGTCGAGAAAAGGAAGGCGGGGGTCGCCGGCCAAAATGAGCCGCTTGAGCACTGGAACGTCGGACATGGACCGGAAGTGTACGTCGGAAGCCCCTTTCCTACAACCGGGAAGGGCGAGGCTTGCGACGTGTTACAGGCAGTCACCTCACGCGAGGATTCCCTTCACGACCTTGCCATAAACATCCGTCAGCCGGAAATCGCGTCCGCCGTGGAAGTAGGTGAGGGCCTCGTGATCGATGCCCATCAGGTGCAGCAGGGTCGCGTGGAAGTCGTGGATGTCGACCTTGTCCTTCACCGCATGGTAGCCGAAATCGTCGGTCGCTCCATGGTGATGGCCCGCCTTCACGCCCGCTCCGGCGAACCAGGTCGTGAAACCATGTGGATTGTGGTCGCGCCCGTTCTGGTGGCGACCGGTGACGCCGTCGAAAAATTCAAAGGTCGGAGTTCTCCCGAATTCACTGCCGCAGATCACGAGAGTGTCTTCGAGCAGGCCGCGCACCTTCAAATCGTGGAGCAATCCCGCGATGGGTCGGTCGACGGCATTGGCGTTGCCTCGGTGACCGGCCTCGAGCTCGGAGTGCTGGTCCCAGAGATTGCCGTAGCGCGGCGTGGCGTGGTTGATCGTGAGGTAGCGGACTCCCGCCTCAGCGAAACGACGGGCGAGAAGGAGAGCGCGTCCGAACTCGTCGGTGTGGTCTTCGCCGATGCCGTAGAGTTTCTTTGTCGCGGGTGTCTCGTTCTCGAGATCGAGCAACTCCGGAGCCTCCGTCTGCATGCGGAAGGCGAGCTCCATTTCATCGAGCTGCGGATCGCCTCCATCGGCGGATTCGAAGTCGCGGAGAAATTGCAAATGCCGTTCCTGCTTCGCAAAGGCGGGATCGAGATTCTCCCAGGTGAGTTTCGGCGACTTCTTGTCCGGCCGGGCAATCGCCGCGCCGCCGAACTTGCCGGGGAGGAAGCCGGTGGGACGATTCGGATCGGTCGGGGTGATGTCGATGTAGGCAGGGAGATTCTCGTTCATCGCCCCGAGCCCGTAGACGAGCCAGCTACCGAGCGTCGGCCGGATTTCGATGGGCACGCCGGTGTGGAGGACGCGTTTTGCGGTGACGTGGTCGTTGCTCGAATGATGGAGCGAGTGGATAAAGCAGAGATCGTCGATGAAACGCGAGTTCACTTCGGGGAAGAGGTCGCTCGCGTAGGTGCCGCTCTCGCCCCAGTGTTTCCAAGCGAAGGGAGAGGGGATCACCGTGCCCTGCTTCGCGAAGGTGAACTGTGGCGGCCGGATCGAATCAGGCAGGGGCTTCCCCGCGAACTTCGCGAGGGCCGGTTTGTGGTCGTAGCTGTCGAGCTGCGAGAGGCCGCCCTCGAGAAAGATGTAGAGGATGCGTTTCGCCGCGGGACGGTGATGGAGTTTTGTCAGGGTCGCCGGAACTGCTCCGCGCGCCATCACATCGGCCGCGGCGATGGCACCGAGACCGAGAAAGCTCTTCCGCAACCAGTCGCGTCGCGAGTGGGGGCGGCAGTGTCCCGGACAGAGAATGGAGGAGTGTCTATTCAAGGCTTCGAAACGATTTGGAAGAGAACATCCCGAGCGCGACGCGCGTCCATGCCTCGGTTTCGGTCAGTTCCTCGTTTTTCACGAGTTCGTCGGCATATCCGAGCATCGCCGCCTCGGCACCGCTGCCCGGTGGGCGACCGAGGAGGGTTTCGTGAAGGGCAAGGGCACGTTCGGTAGGATTGTCAGGGTGTTCCTTGACCAGTTTTTCGGCGAGCTTCGTCGCATAGTGGCGGGGCAGGGGATTGTTCAGCCACCAGAGCGCCTGGGCGGCGGTGACGGTCTCGTCGCGGTCGTGCATGGGACGGCCCGAATCATCAAAGCCGAAGAGCGGGAACATCTTCCGGATCTCCACGCCCATCCCCAGGGGCGAACGCGAGGAGGTGAGGATGTAGAGGGCGCGGTCCTTCGATTTGGCGGTGTCGAGTGGGGTACCCGTCGTCTGGCGGGGCACCTTGCCGATGCTGGTGAGCATGCCGTCGTAGATTGCCTCCACCTCGAGCCGTCGAGCGGGGAAGCGGGAATACAAACTGCCGTCCGCATCTTTGGCGAGCGTGTCAGGATTCGCCGCCGACGAGGCCTGGTAGGTCGCTGAGCTGAGGATGAGGCGGTGAAGATGCTTCACCGACCAGCCACTCTCGATCAACTCGCAGGCGAGCCAATCGAGCAGCTCGGGATGGGTTGGCTGGGTGCCCCGTTTGCCGAAGTCATCGACGGTCCTCACGAGTCCGGTGCCGAAGTGCCAGTGCCAGATCCGGTTGGCCATGACCCGGGCGGTGAGGGGATTCCGCGGATCGGAAAGCCACCGGGCAAACTGGAGCCGTCCGCTCGCGTCTGCGGGAATGGGGAAGGCGGCCGCGAGTTCGCTGCCGGCGAGGGCCGGATTGCCGCGCGGGACCGGATCGCCCTCGGTCGCATAGGGATTGCCGCCGGGATGAACGGGGAGTTCCAGCGGGGTTTCGGTATCACGCACGGCCAGTGTCTGAGGCAGGACCGGGCGGGATTTTTGGAGATCGGCCAGGCGCGTTTCGAGTTTTGTCAGGGTGGCGCGCTCCGCTTCGTTCAGAAAAAATCGCGCATCTTCCGCGGTGGGCGTTCCCAAATGCTCGCGCCACGAGAGGGCGTTCCCGTCCAGCGCCCCTTTCACGAGGATGAGGCGATCGAGGGTGGGAAAGGGCTCGTTGCGTCCGGCCTTGAAACGCACGAAACAGCGGCCCGCGGGACGTTCGCCAAGCGGGACGACGCCCCAGCGGAAATGGTTTGGCGTTTCCCCGTGGGTCGCCTCGTCGAGGACGCGGCCATCGACAAACTTGCCCTCGATCTCGAGCTGCACCGGAGCCGGATCAATCGCGGCGTAGCGGACGAGCAGGGTGTAGGCGCCTGGATCGGGAAGGACGAGGCGGTAGCGCACCCAGGGTTCGATGGCGCGGCGCAGGGCGATCGCTTCACCCTCGCCCAGTGCGATCGTCTTGAGATCCTTGTGCCCGTCGAACGCCTCCGCTTCAAATGCGAGGACCGTTCCGGGAATCTCCGAGGCGGCTTTCGGCGCGATCTGCTTTTGGGCGTTGGTCAGGAAGCGGAGCCGTTCCTCGCGCAATGCGGTGATTTCACGATCGATCGCCTCGGCCTTCTTCACATCCGCTTCCGGCGCGAGCGGCCGCAGGGCGCGGGGACGACCATCCTTCCATTCCTCGGCGAAATGCGAGGTGATCTCGGTGCTGCGGAAGATCCCGGCGAGAGCGTAATAGTCGCGGGTCGAGATGGGATCGAATTTGTGATCGTGGCAACGCGCGCAGGAAAAATCCATCGCGAGGAAAGCCCGGGTCGCCGTCGAGATCTGCTCATCGACGAGATCGAGGCGCAGCTTGTTCGGATCGGTGCATTCCTCGAACCACTGCCCGATCGAGAGAAAGGCGGGGGCGATGAGCGAATCCTGGTCCGCATCGCCCTCGATCAAATCACCGGCGAGCTGTTCGGTCAGGAATCGGTCGTAGGGTTTGTCCTCGTTGAAACTCTTCACCACATAATCCCGATAGGGCTCGGCCAGATCGATCGCTGCCACCCCCGGCACCTTGATCGTCCCCTGCACGTAGCGCGCGACATCGAGCCAATGGCGTCCCCAGCGCTCCCCATAATGCGGAGAAGCCAGCAGGCGATCGATCTGATCTCCGACCTCCGCCCCCAGACCTCCGATCTCCTTCCGCGTCGGCGGGAGGCCGGTCAAATCTAGGGTCATCCGGCGCAGCAGCGTGTGCGGATCGGCCGCGTCGTTTTGTTCGAGGCCATGCTCGGCGAGTTTCGCGTGAATGAAGGCATCGACCGGATTCCCCTCCGCCGGCGGGGTGGGGCGAACGAGCGGTTTCAAGGACCAGGATTCATCCGCAACCAAAGGGGCGGAGAGGCACAACGCGAGAATCGCGGTGCACGCGAGTTTTGATCCCGCCGGGATCCGCTCATGGCCTGATGGAGTCACTTGAAAATGCGTTGAAGAAACTGAACGTCCGGTTCGCTCCGGATTCCAAGGTTGGACAAGCGTCTCCGGCAATGGTTCATTGCCTCGGCCTGAAAAACCGGGACCGGACAGGGTTGGGTCAACGACCTGACCCTGTTGAAACCCGCCTACGATACACCCCATGGCATCGACTTACCACCTCCCCCGCGTCAATCCGTGCTTCGTCACCCACAATCTGGCGCTCGGAGGAGCCCAGACCGCGGTCCTGCGCTACATCATGGCCCTGCCGGAGTGGGTGCGGGAGCGGACCACGCTCTATTCGCAGTCGGCCGACATGCCGCTGCTCGATGCGGCTGAAAGGTCGGGCTTTTCCTGTGGACTGGTGACCCGCGAGGCTCCGGTCGATCCTTCCTCCTGGTTTCTGAGCTACGGCGATCTGTCCGGGCTGCCGCAGCGCCCGACCTCGCTGGTGCTGCATTCCTGGGATGACGCGGGCTGGCGTTTCATCAACCGGGCTTATGATGATCTGCACGGCCTGACCGTCGCGGGAGTTTCGCAGCAAGTCCTCGACCGCTACGCGGGATGGGCGAAAGAAAAGGGCCACAAGGTTGCCGGGGTGCTGACGCCGCCGGTTTCCGAGTTTGTTCCGGTCAAGGGCAGTTACGATCCCAAAGGTCGCCTCGTGGTCGGCTGGATGGGGCGTCCGCTCGAATCGAAGGGCATCCTCGCGCTGCCTTACCTTCTCGCCGAAGAGCCCCGCATGGTCATTCGTGCCTGGACGGGATCGGAGACCGCCGGCCTTGCCTACACCCAGAAGGTGCAAGCCGAGACTCTTGCCCAGGTCAAGGAATTGGCCGCGAAACTCGGGGTCGCGGATCGTCTCGATCTGCGCCCGCTCGACTTCAATCCTTTCTCCTACCGCCATCGGCTCGAGGGTTGCCATGTGTTGCTCGGCAACAGCGAGAAGGAGGGTTTTCTCCTCACCGCAGCCGAGGCCCTGAGCTGCGGCATTCCGGTGGTCGTGACGAAGACCTGCGGTATCGCTGATTTCATCAAGCAGGGTCGCAACGGCTACCTGATCGACTGGAACGCGAACCCCAAGAAGCTCGCGAAGGCGGCCCATGGGGCGATTCTCAAGGCGGCGACGCTCTCCGGGATCGACTGTCTCGCTTCAGCCGCGCCTCTGTCCCTCGCCGCGAATTTTGCCGAGGCAAACCGCCGCATCCTCGCGGAGATGACGGGGACCTCGCTGCAGCATCCCGAGGCGCGCGTCACCGTGGGACTGCGCATCCATCAGGGCACTGACCTCGCGAAGCTCGACGATGCGGTTTGCAGCCTCGCCTCACAAAGCTACAAAAAGTTCAAGGTGAAGCTGCTCGTGGACGGGCCCTGGTCCTTCGCCGAGCCGCTCGCGGCGCGCTACGGTCTGCCCTTGATCTGCACCGGCATGGCTCCGGACATCGAGCATTGCAGTTGGCTGCACCGCCAGGCCGTGGCGCAGTGCGACACCGAATTCTACAAGCCGCTCGACTACGATGATCAACTGATGCCGACCTATCTGGAGCGTGCCGTGCATATGATCGACAAGCTGAAGGTGGACGTCTACGGTTGTCTCTTGATGACCCATGAGAACGGTGCCATCACCCCGCGCCTGCACTGGCCGACGAAGGGCGTCGAGACGATGTTCACCGGCAACTCCGACGACAACATGCTGCCGCATTCCTCCGTGCTGATGCGCACGGAGATCGCGCGCAAGGCCGGCAACTATCAGGAGCGCGCCGTCGGTCTGGGGGCCGATGATTACCACCTCTGGTATCGCATTCACCTCGCCGGCGGGAAGTTCCATCGCGACGACGAGGTCCGGAACGTCGTCTACCGCATCCACGAGAAGAATTCGCTCAACATCCGTCGCGCCCGTTTCGGCGACACGGAGAAGAAGAAAAAGCAGACGCTGCTCCAGCGTGCTGCCGCGGCCGCGGGGATCACGGTGCTGGCCGGCCCGCTCTTCGGGGCGACGGCCTGTGCGGAGAAACCCGCCGAGACTCCGCCCCCGGCGAACCCCGAGGCGGAAAAGGCCTCGGTCGGCAAGGAAAAGGCGACGGGAATCACGTCCGCCAAACCCAAGACCGATCCGCCACACTCTTGAGTGACGGGCTCGTTCACCAGCCCTCGGAGCGCATCGGGGCGTGATCTCCGATCGAGCAACTCATGAAAAGCGCGCCTACCTCGGGCACGTTGCCATCGATGAAGTGATAGGTGCCGCCAGAGGGACATTCAGGAGCCCCCGAAAAGAATCCCGCTTCGTTGACGATCTTTGTTTTCAGACCCGGTGCCGATTGCCCGGGGATGAGTTCGTTGAAATGGCAGTAGGCTCGCATCGCTTTTTGTGCCCGGGCGATGTTCTGGATGCAGAGGGCGCGGTTGGCACCTTGTTTGTAGGCACCCACGCCGACCATGCCCGTACCGATCAGGCCAAGCAGGACCGCCACGACGAGAGTCACCTCGATCAGCGTCATCGCGGACTGGCGGGAAGGGTGGGAAAAAGGAGACATCAAGGAGGAAGTAGGTCTCCCTACTAATACTTGGAAACTGTGTTTTCCACAATAATTAGAAATCAGAAGGGGTGAAAATCCTCCTGAAATTCAGCCCACCTTTAGCTTCGAAATGATTCTAGGAAAAGGGCCTTCGTCACGCTGGCAGAGCCACGTCGTCGGGTGAAATCTCTCGAAACCAAGCTTCCGCGACGGGCAGGGTGAGTGTGAAGGTGGAACCTTCGCCGAGCTTGCTCTCGCAGACGATGTCGCCGCCCATCATTCGAGCCATGCGTTGCACGATCCACAAGCCGAGGCCGTTGGAGCTTTCTCCGCCGGTCGGTTGGGGAGTGAGTCGCACGAATTTACCGAAAAGTTTCCCCTGATCTGCCTCGCTCAAGCCGGGGCCGCGGTCGACCACCGCGATCCTGGCGAGTCCGTCACGTCCGATGCCGATGGAGAGCCGGACCGGCCGTCCATGGGGCGAATATTTGATGGCGTTGGAGACAAGGTTATCGAGGATCTGGTGCAAAGCGCCGGGATCGGCGTGGAGAGTGATTGATCCGGGATTGCCGTCGACACCAAGAGTGATGTCCTTGCCCGTCGCCGCATTGGAATAATCCCGCAAAAGCGTCTCGATGACCGGCGCGAGCGGCACCGACTCCGGCTCGAGATTGACCCGGCCATCCTCGATCGCCCGGGTGTCGAGCAGCTTGCGGATGATTTCCAGCATGCGGTTGGCCGAGGCGAGGATCTCCCCGGCATGTTCATTCACTTCCTTCGGATCGTGCTCGAACATCTGGAGCAGTCCGGCGTAGCCGCTGATGACCCCGAGAGGATTTTTGAGATCGTGGGCCGCGATGTGGAGGAATTCATTCTTCTCCTCGTTCAGCCGAACCAGGCCCTCGTTGGCCGCGGATAGCTCGGCGAGCGCATCCTGCAACTGGGAGAAGGCCCGGAGCCGCGTGAACTCGAAGATCAATCCCAGCAAAGCCATGAAGGGAACGAGGCCGGCATAACCGGCGAGGTCGATCGCCGCTTCCCACTCGAGGGGGTAGGTCTTCGGAATGATGAAACCGGCAAGATGGACCGCGCCGAGTGCGATGGTGGTCAGGGTGGCGACCACGGTCCAGACGATCGCGCTTTTCAGCTCCAGCAGAAGGAGCACGCAGAGCGGGATGCAGGTGATCCACGCGACGGCGTGTCCGCGCATCCCTCCCTCGACCAAGGAAAGCGCGGTGAAGCCGAGAAGCAGGATGGCCGCAAAGAAATGCCCGGTCAGAGTGAGGCTCTGGTAGCGCCGCAGCAGGGGAAGCACGCCAATGATGGCGCCACTGCACAGGAGGATGATGGTGGCACCATGGAGATGCCCGACGAGCAGGTAAAACAAAGCGTAAATGATTCCGAAGGCGGCCCCGAGCAGGCTGAAGCGTACGTGGAGACGCGCGCGCCTCTGGATCTCGGGATCCTGGCGGAGCTGCGCCGGGACAAAACGATCCCACCAATTCGGCGCGGTCACCCTCGTGGGCGAGGCCGGCAGCGGCTTCGACCTGCTGGCGCGGGGCTTCGGCTGGAAATCAAAACTCATATCCCACGGTCAGGGCGATCCAGTGTGCGCTGAGGTCGATGGTCGAGCCCTCGTATTCGCCCGAGCGGATCTTGGTGCCGATCAGGTTTCGAGAAACGGGAAGGTCGACCTGATAAGCGAGATCGATCCGGAATGGCCCCGCGATATGACCGATGCCGAGCCCGATCGAATCCTCGGAAATGGCGGCCGTCATCGGCAGCGTGGTATTGACCGGCATGGGGGATTCGCCATGGGAATACCCGAGTCGGACAAACCAATCCTCCGCGATCTCGTGCTCGATGCCGGCGCGGAAGACAAGCCGATCCTTCCAATCCAAGGGAACCGTGTCGTCGATCGCGGTGCTCTTGAGCAGGCCGTTGATGGCCGGGTTGCTGCCATCGGTCAGGCGCACCGTCAGATCATCGAAGGAGTCTTCCCATCCGATCCAGTCGGCTTGGAGGGCGAGGCGGGTTTTCGACGTGATCTGCCACGAGAGTCCGGCAGTGACGGCATCCGGCAGCGTGTTTTCCACCTCTGCGGAGTATCGGAAACCCGAGGGAACGGCCAGTCCGAGCGAATCGAGCTGGGCACCGATGTCGCCTTCGGCCGTTCCGCTTGTTTCGATGCGAGTGGGGGTGCGGTAGCTCAGCCCGAAGGTCACTGTGTCCGTGGGTTTCCAGGCAAGTCCGAGGTCGCCGTTGGCGCCGAAGCCGTCCGTTTCCAAATCGAGCAGGGTCTTGAAACCGGCGAGGGCGGGGTGGCTTTGGAAGGTGTAGGGCGAGACGAGGCGGTTGCGGTTGTAAGTGATTCCAAGGCCGACTCCCACCGAAAGAGTGTCGTGGATCTGCCATCCCAGCGAGACCGCGCTGCGGACACCGAGGATGTCGGAGCGGTGGGCCCGGACCCCGTAACTGGTGGCCCCGTCGATGCCACCAGGCCGATCTTGATAGACCCAGTCGGCGCTGCGGGCTTGCTCGGGAACCAGGGAAAAACCGAGGCTCGTCTTTTCACCGAGCACCCGGCGGATCGCGATCTCGGGGAAGGCGCCGGAGCCATCATCGAGCAGGCCTTTCCGGGTCCCGCCATTGTCGAATTCTCCTTCGGCGATCACTCCCACCAAACCGAGCGCGTAATCGTTCGAAAGGCTGAAACCGAGCAGCGCGGGATTCGTGCTGGTCGCGGCGAAGGTATCATGGACGTCGGCGACCGAGGCACCGCCAAGGCTGATGCTGCGTGCGCCGATGCCGTTGCGGTTGATCCCATTGGCCGCGAGCGGCGGCCTCAGGTAGAGCACCACGAGGGCGGTGAAAAGCCAGGGAGCGACACTTTGGACCGAGCTTGCAAACATGTGGAGGAGGATCTCCACAAGATTATCATAAAATCTATAAAATCAAGATTTTTTAAGTTCTTGAACCTTCCCGAGATCAGCTTTCCAATCCGCGAAGCCCGGCCGAGGTGCTGGTGCCGAAATGCTCGATCGGCAGGCCCATGCGCTGGGCGAGGGGAACGAAGAGATTCGCGAAGGGCGTGTTGTCCTCCGCGTTGTGGGCGACATACCCCTGGTGTTTGAAGCCGCCCCCCGCGACGATCACGGGCAGGTTGCGCCAATCGTGGCTGCTGGCGTTGCCGAGATTCGATCCAAAGAGGACGGAGGTGCGATCGAGCAGGCTTTGGCCGTTCTCCGACAGGCCCTTCAGCTTGCCGAGAAACTCGGAGAAGACGGTGAACTCCGCCTCCTCGATGATCTTGAGCTCGTCGATCTTGGCCGGGTCCTTGCCGTGGTGGGAAAGGTTGTGCCAGTCCGTCTTCACTCCCGGGATCGTCGGGACCGCGTTCATCCCTGAAAGCTGGAAGGTCACCACCCGGGTCGAGTCGGTCTGGAGCGCGAGCACGATGAGATCGTTCATGACTCGTTGTTTGGCGATCGCATCGTTCCGGTCGGCCACGTCCTTGGGCGGAGCGACGTCGACCTGGGGCTTGGGCTTCTGCACCCATTCGCCGGACTCCTCGAGGCGGATCTCCAGCTCGCGGACCGAGGCGAGGTACTCGTCGAGCTTTTCACGATCGCGTTCGCCGAGGGTTTTGCCGAGGTCCTTCGCCTCGCCGAGCACGGTGTCGAGGATGCTGCGTCCGCGCTTGAAACTCCGCATCTCTTTTTCGACCTGTTGCGGAGTGCCCTGCACGAAAAGCGAAGCGAAGAGTTGCGCGGGCGAGGTGACCGCGGGCAGCTCGACGCCGTTCGCGCTCCACGACATCGACCGGCCGCTGGTGGACAGGGCCAGGTAGGGAAAACGCGTCGCGCTGCCGAGATGCGCGGCGATTTGCTGGTCGAGCGAGATCGAGTTCTTGAAACCGGCCAAGCCGGGGCGCCGCGCCGCGGTCAACCAGGTCATCTCCGAGGCGTGGCCGTTGTTGCCCTGCTGTTCGGGATGGGAGAGGCCCGAGAAGAGGGTGAACTGCTCGCGATGATCCTTCAGTTTGGAAAGGTAGGGGGTCAGGTCGTAGTCCTTACCCTCTCCGGTCGGGAAAAGATGCGGTCCGTGAAACCCGAGCGTCGCGCACATCGCGACGAAGCGCGGCGGCGAGGACACTGCCGCGGCCCGGGTGAAGGCCGGGCGCATCGCCTCGAGAAAGGGCAGGCCGAACAAGGCTCCTCCGGTGCCGCGAAGGAAATGACGTCGGCTCAGGGCGCGGCGGGTGGCGAGGTAGGGTGAGTTCATGGGCGATGGGTCACGGGTTTACTTTTGCCGGAAGATTTCGGAGTCCACGCAGAGCAGGAAGAGGTCACGCAAAGCATATCCGTCCTCGCCGGCCTTGGCGACGATGGCGTTGATCTCGGGACGGTCGGAGAATCCCATTTCGCGGCCGGTCGCGAAGGTGAGCAATTTCGTGGCAAAGGCGCGGGCCAGCATTTCTTTTTCGCTGGCGATGAGGTCGCGAAACCCGACGTAGTCCGCGAAGGTGCGTCCATCGGCGAGTTCTCCACTGGCATCGACGATCGGACCGATGCGGTAGCGGATGCTGCGGCTGCCGGCGAAACGCTGCTCCGGTTTTTCTCCCTCGCCGAGGCTGCGGAAGGTTTCGCGCCAGCCGCCGATTGGATCGAAGGACTCCAACGCGAAGCCCGGCGGATCGATCATCTGATGGCAGGCCTGGCAGCTTTCGGAATTGCGGTGTTTCGCGAGCAGTTCGCGCAGGGTGGTGGCACCGCGGATGTCGGGTTCCACGCCGGGGATGCCGGGAGGAGGTGGAGCCGGGTGTTTGCCCAGGATGCGTTCATTGATCCAGACCCCGCGCAGCACCGGCGAGGTGTTGGTGCCGTTGGCGGAGACCTTGAGCACGCTCGCCTGCGTCAGCAGTCCCCCGCGCACCGAATCGGGCGGCAGCGGAACGCGGGCGACCTTCGGCGCATCCACCCCGGGGATGCCGTAATGCTCGGCGAGCCTCCAGTTCAGCATCGCAAAATCCGACTTCACGAGATGGCTCACATCGAGGTTCTCCGCGAGCAACTCGCGGAGGTAAGCGCGGGTCTCGGCGGTCATCGAGTCCTGTAGGTAGCGGTCGAATTCGGGGAAGAGCTGCTCGTCCGGATTGGTGAACTCGATGTTGCGCAAGTCGAGCCACGCATCCGTGAAGTCGGTGATGAAGCGGTCCGCGGCGGGTGAGTTGATCAAGCGCTCCGCCTGCTGACGCAGTTCCGCAGGCTCGCGCGTCAATATCCCCGAGGCCGCGGCACCGCGGAGGCCCTCGTCCGGCAAGGTCCGGGTCAGGAAATAAGAGAGGCGGGCGGCGAGGGCGTGGTCATCGAGCGCGCCCGGCGATTCCTTCAGGTAAAGAAAATCCGGAGCGCAGAGGATCGCCGTCAGGGCGGTGCGCAGGGCCGTCTCGAAGTCAGCTCCCTCGGACAACTCGCGTTGAAAGAGCAGCAGGTAGGGCGCCACGGTTTCCTCCCCGGCGGGACGGCGGAAGGCGGCTGACGCGAAGCGGCGCAGCACCGGCTGCACCTCGTGAGCCGGATCCTCGGAGCGAATCTCGAACTGCGGCACATAATATTTTTTCTGTTTGTCCGCTGGATTGCGTGGCTCGATCTCGCGCCGGTCGAGGCCCTCGAAGATGAGCCGGTGACCTCGGGTGGGGAAGGCCTCCGCCAGGGGACCCTCGATCTCGACCGAGGAGATCGCGAGACCGGGGCCCTGATAGTTCGCGATGCCGTTTTTCTTGATCAGGTATTCGGGATCATGAAGACCCTGCGGGGTGATCTCGACCATGTAGTTCTTTTCCATCCACACGGTCAGTTCGATGGTTTGAGGCTTGCCGGGATTGAAGGAAAAATAGTCCCAGGTGGGTCTGCCCGCAGCCCGGTCAAAGGTGGTGCCGCCGACCGAAAAGATCACCGGTTGGTCGCTTTGATAGGCATAGCCCGTCACGCGGATGCGGTGAAGTCCCCGCTGCTTCGAATTCGCCTCGCGCAGCATGCCGGTGGGGTAGCTGAGGTCGCGGAAAAAGACCACCGAGCCATCGGCAGCTTTCAGCCAGGCCTCGCCGATGAACTTGTCGGCTCCCTGGGTCTCCGCGTAGCTCGCGGTCGTTTTGACCGGCTCGGGCGGGGCGGTCGTCTTCGCGATGGCAAGGTCGATGGCCTCCGTGGCGAGGTCGAGGTAGTTGCGAAGTTGCTCCGCGGAGAGGCCCAGCGCGGCGCCGACCGTGTCGAACTCGCCCGAACGGCCGTCTTCGGGCAGCAACGCGGCGGCGTTCAGGCGGATCCCGAGCAGGTCGTTCAGCGTGTTTTCGTACTCTCGGCGGTTGAGGCGTCGCAGCACGGTGCCCTTCTTCGCCTCGTGCGCGGCGACCAGCGAAGGGGAGAGGTTTTCGCGAAAGATGCGGACCTCGCCCGGCGAGGGTCGCTCGCGATCCTTCGGCGGCATCTCGCCCGAGGCGACCCGGTCGAAGAGCCGCACCCATTTTGCCATCGCCGCCTCGTCATTCAGGTCGCGGGAAAGCGCATCAAGATCGAGCCCGCCCTTGTGGGTCAGATCATCGTGGCATTCGAGGCAGTGCTTGTCGAAGAAAGGGAGCAGCTTTGCTGCGAAATCCTCCGCGCCCTGCCCGGAGGCGGTGGCGACTAGGCAAAGCAGCGGAAGGATCAGGCGCATCACGGGGAGTCTTTGTGATTCCACTTGGGAAACGGAATCGTGTCCATTTCCCGACAAGAATCGAGCCCATTTTTCGCCGGGACAAAGCCTTTTGACGAGTCCGCCTTTTCGGCTCCATTGCCGGATGAGCGAAGCGATTGAAAAAGTGGCCCTGGTCACCGGAGCGAGCAAGGGCGTGGGACGCGGCATCGCCTACGGTCTCGCCGAGGCGGGATGGACCGTGGCGATCAACTACCACAGCGACCGGGCCGGGGCCGAGGAAACGCTCGGAGTGATCGAGGGCAAGGGCGCGCGGGGCATGATCGTGACCGGCGATGTCGGTACGAAGAGCGATGTCGACGCGATGTTCGCCGCGGTCCTCGAGCGTTTCGGTCGCCTCGATTGCCTCGTCAACAACGCCGGACGCCAGACCTGGGCCTCGCTGCTCGACCTCAGCGAAGCGGATTGGGACAAGACGATCAAAACGAATCTCAAGGGCAGTTTCCTCTGCACCCAGGCCGCCGCGAAGATCATGAAGGATGCCGGTCGCGGCGGTTCCGTCATCAACATCGGATCCGGTGCCAACAAACAGCCTTTCATGAACCTCGTCGACTACTGCGCGTCGAAAGGTGGGCTCGAGCAACTCACCCGCGTCAGCGCCTGCGAACTCGGCCAATACGGCATCCGCGTCAACTGCGTGGCCCCGGGAGCGATCGAGATCGAGCGCACCAAGGAAGAGTCCGATGACTACTCCGGAACCTGGTCGCCCCTGACTCCGCTCGGCCGCATCGGCTATCCCGCCGACATCGCCAAGATGGTCGTGCATTTGGCCGGTGATGACGCCTGTTTTGTGACCGGTCAGACGATTTACGTCGACGGCGGTCTCTGGACGAAGACGCATTGGCCGTATTGAGGAGGCCGTCGGTTAGACCCGAGGGGAGCGGAGGTTTGGTTGAGAATGAAGCGAAAGCCAGTTGATGGACCTTTTTAAAATGGCTATAATAGCCTCATGAAAACGGCCAGCGTGTCCGAGCTGAAAAACGGCCTATCCGGCTATCTCCGGGCGGTGATGTCGGGGGAAACGGTTGTCGTGACGGACCGAAGACGACCCGTGGCGGTGTTTCAGCCCATCGGGGTGACCGCCGATGACGAACAGTTGGCTGGTCTCATCGCCGGCGGCATTGTCAGTCCGGCGTCGGAGGCACTGGATCTGAAGGCATTTTTTGGTTCCCCGCTTCCATCCGTTCCGGGAGGACTCACGGCGCTCATTCAAGAGGACCGGGACGAGCGATGATTTTCTGGGACAGTTCGGCACTGACTCCGCTGCTGGTGAGGGAGGCGGATTCCGACGTTCGGGAGTCGCAATTGAATGATGATCCCAGGATGCTGGTCTGGTATGGCACTCGTGCCGAGATCGAATCGGCCCTCATGCGGAGAAAGCGCGAGGGCTTGTTCGATGCCACGGCGGAATCACTCGCCCGGAAGAGATTGGCCTTTTTGGAGAAGGCATGGGTGGAGGTGGCGCCGACGGCCCAGGTGAGGGATCGCGCTCTTCGTCTCTTGCGCACCCACCATCTGCGGGCGGCCGACGCGTTCCAATTGGCTGCGTGTCTTGTGGCTTGTGCCGAGAGGACAACAGGCTGGCGTTTCCGTACGGGCGACCTTCGTCTGCGATTGGCGGCGGAAGCGGAGGGATTCCTGGTCGATTGATACCCGTGTGGATATTGGAAAGTTTCTAAATGCCCCCAAGAACTGCGGGACCACTTTGGCCAGTGCAGCAATGATGGGGAATGTCATTTCAATCCGCGCCCCGTGAAGGGAGGAACACGGCCTCATCGATGACGACGAGGATCGGTTCGGCGGACCATCCCCACGCGAGTGGGGAACACAGACTCGCGATGCCGTCGCCGGTGTGGATGCGCGGACCATCCCCACGCGAGTGGGGAACACTATTTCACGGACGGCGCCAACGGGCAACCGTGCGGACCATCCCCACGCGAGTGGGGAACACGCGCTGGCGCCGCTGAACTCGTAGAAGCCCCACGGACCATCCCCACGCGAGTGGGGAACACGACACCGGCAATGAGGCCAGTTACCTGCTGCTCGGACCATCCCCACGCGAGTGGGGAACACTAGGCGCGCACGATGTGTTTCGGCAGCCCGTTCGGACCATCCCCACGCGAGTGGGGAACACTCATCCCCGCCCGGGCGGTCGGGGTGGGTGGCCGGACCATCCCCACGCGAGTGGGGAACACAAGATGTTGGGGCAGGGCATGACGGGCCATGACGGACCATCCCCACGCGAGTGGGGAACACATCCGCCCGAAGGGATGCGCGGAGCCGTCCGGCGGACCATCCCCACGCGAGTGGGGAACACCCGTCGACCCGCTCGACAGTCTCAGCGTCTCGCGGACCATCCCCACGCGAGTGGGGAACACTCGGGCGAGGTGCGCGACCAGGTCCGCACCATCGGACCATCCCCACGCGAGTGGGGAACACAAAAAGGGGGAGAAATGAACCTCTCGAACGTCCGGACCATCCCCACGCGAGTGGGGAACACGTGGGGCCGCAACCTGCCGAGCCCGCCGAGCCCGGACCATCCCCACGCGAGTGGGGAACACAGGTCGGCGGGGGTGAGGCGGTCGATCTGCGCCGGACCATCCCCACGCGAGTGGGGAACACTCGGCTTCCGCTGGTATGGAGCCGAGAAGACCCGGACCATCCCCACGCGAGTGGGGAACACGGACAAAGCGGGGAGCCAGAATCAGGTCTCGACGGACTATCCCCACGCGAGTGGGGAACACGGTGTAGCATCGTGAGACCTAGAAAGTCAAGACGGACGATCCCCACGCGAGTGGGGAACACGCCGCCCAAGACCATGATGTTTCCGTGTTGGTCGGACCATCCCCACGCGAGTGGGGAACACCGAGGCACAAGCAGAAGGGCGGGAGGCAGGATCGGACCATCCCCACGCGAGTGGGGAACACTCAAAACAACGGCAATCGCTCGCATCCGTGGCCGGACCATCCCCACGCGAGTGGGGAACACGGAAGGCATCAAGAGAGATTAGCGAGCGCAAGCGGACCATCCCCACGCGAGTGGGGAACACGCCGGGGCGGCGAGTATCGCCGGGGGCGGAGCCGGACCATCCCCACGCGAGTGGGGAACACGAAAGCGGCAGAGGAAACCGGGGAATCCACTCCGGACCATCCCCACGCGAGTGGGGAACACTGAAGAAACGCGGCGAGGAAAAGCAGCCGGAACGGACCATCCCCACG
>JAYRWX010000007.1:0-222893 GCA_041917795.1 Verrucomicrobiales bacterium | reverse complement strand
CGCGGGGTTCGAAGACCTTCCGCCGGTCCACGACCCGTGAGACCACGTGATAAAACGAACGCCCTTCTCCGAGCAGCCGTGCCTTTCTCATGCCCGGCATAATGGGGCAGAGCGGCCCATCGCGCAAGCGGAACTATATTGTTTGTCTGTCCCTTAATTTGACCTTCCAATTGAAGGATTCTTTGTTCACTGAATCAAACAAGGCAGTCGCGGAGGACGCCCAGTGCCCGGTCGATCTCGTCGTGGGTGTTGTAGCAGTGGGGACTGAAGCGGAGAAAGGGACGCCCATCGCGATCGTGACGGTGACTGATGACGATACCTTCCTCCTGAAGGCGCTGGCTCAACCATCCGATCCTTCCGGGATCGCGCGGATCGGTGCACGAAGTGATCCCGCTGGCGTTGCCACCTCCCCGAGGTCCAATCATCTCGAGTCCGAGACCGGTGAGCCCTTCGCAGAGGTGCGCCTTGAGATCGAGCAAACGCGCGGCGATCATCTCAATACCGATGCCGTGGAGTAGATCCATCGAGGCTTCCATGCCGAAGAGCCCGGTCGCATTGAGCACGCCCGGTTCATAACGGCGGGCTCCGGGCTCAAGAGCGATCCGGTCGTGCGCGATGAAATTGGGCGAGATCACGTTCCAAGCGCCGTAGAGGCTCGGCCGGAGCCGTTCCTGATGCTCCCGCGAGACATAGACGACGCCCGCCGCACTGGGTCCCAACATCCACTTGTGCGAATCGGCGCTGAGAAAGTCGACGAGCCTCGCCGGTGTCGGAAAGGCACCAGCGGTCTGGATGGCGTCGAGGCAAAAGAGCACGCCGCGCTCGCGGGCGAGGTCACTGATGGCCTCGATCTCGATGCGGTAACCGCTCAGGAAATGGCAGGAGGCCAGCGCCAGCAGACGGGTGCGCGGAGTGATGGCTTCCCGAACGAGTTCCGGGGTGATTTCTCCCAACTCCCGGGGACGGAGATACACCATGTGGACCCCGAGGCGCTCAAGCTGCTTCCAGGGGTAGACGTTCGCCGGGTAGTCATCAAGATAGGTGATGATTTCGTCCCCGTCTTTCCAGTCGAGGCCATTGGCAACGAGACTGAGCCCGAGGCTGGTGGGGCCGAGGAGGGCGACTTCGCTGCTCTCGCATCCGAAGAAGCGGGCGGCCGAGCCCCGGATCCGGTCCATGTCTTTCAGGAAAACGCGTCCGTAATCCAGCTCTCCGGTGCTGGAGGCAGCATTAAAGCGACTCATTGCATCGACGGCAACCTGCGGGACGGGAGCGACCGCCGCATGCGCGAAAAAAACCCGGTCGCAGCAGGAGGGAAAGGTGGAACGCCGCAGCGCTTCGTCGTTCAGGATGCTTTCGAGATCGCTCACGCCGGAAGGATCACGCGGGATCATCATTGCGTCCACTCCGGAGATTTCAAACCCGCCGGGCCCGCTCGCCTTCCTCGATCAGCGCCCAGAATGATTTTGATTGGGCCAGCGCGTCATCATCCCCGACCGGGAGGTTGGCGCGGAAGAGAAAATCCTGGAAGGTGTTTTTGTTGAGGACGCGGTGGACAACGACCGAGCGATGATCACGGGAGACTTCGAAATAGATCCGCACATCGCTGGCGCGGTAACGGTAGAGTTTCTTCCCGTCGCGCTCGATCTGACCGAATTTCGCGCCCGCGGGATTGTCCTCGATGCCCTCGAGGTCCTCGGGCTTCACTTGGAATTCGCTGAGCACCTCGAGTTGCTCGAGCGTCGGCAGCTGCGAAATCTCCGCCGCGCTGATTTCGTTGAATATCACCTGAAACACACCGGAGTGTTGGCCAAGGCTCCGCGTTCGACAAGGGAAAACGCAGATGCTTACCGGCCGAGATAGACCCAGGGCAATTCGGTGAGCGTTTCCTCCCCCGCCCCCTGCCTCTCGCGCACCCAGAGGTCGACCGGCTGGCGGTTGAAGTTCCGCTCGCTGACTCCGAAGAGGTTCAAGGTGGCGTCGGTCACGACAAAGGCGGGCTCGCCCTGAGTCCAGCCTCCGCTGGAGTCGAGAAAACAACCGTTGATCTCGGTGATGCCCCCGCCCTTGGTTTCGACCACGGTGCCCGTGGCTTCGCATTTCATTCCCAGGATCCAGAGACGACCGCCCGCATTCTCGACCTTGCCCCCGATACCGGTGTCGAGTTGCCGGCACCAGGCGCTCTGTCCGGCCGCGACCCGGGTCAGTCGACCGGAGACATCCTCGAGGAACAAATCCCCTTTCCCGGCCCCTTCGACATCGAAACCCATGGTCGAGCAGACGACGAGGGTGCGGGCGCTTTCCTGGCGGATCCGAATTCTCGTGGCGACGGATCCCCCGATCCGCTCGATCACCACGACCGGGGCATCGGGCAAGTTCTGCGGATGCCGGCCGTCCACGATTTTCCAAACCGGTTCACCCTCCGCCACCACCCGGCCCTCGAGTCCAATGATGCGGCGGAGCGGACCGCGGATCTCAACCGTGCCGGAAAAGCGGAACGTCGCGCCACCGGGCAGGAAAATGACCTTCGAACCCGCGTCGATGGCCTTTTGCAGTGCCGGGCTCGCATCCGCAGCGCCAGTGCCGTCTGCTCCGAAATCGAGCAGGTTCACCCAGTCCTTCGCCGGGTCGCCCCAGGGGACCATCGGCACCTCCCGGACCGGGAGAGGCTCGACGAGACCGAACGAGGCGAGACTGCCATCCCCTTCTCGGAAAAGGCTGCGGACATTCCGATGCGAGCTGTCGGCTCCGAGCTTGCCGCTTGCCGTGAGTTTGCCCTTGGCGCGGTCGCGATCGTCATTCTCCACGGCGATGCGGTATCCGAGCACCTCAAGATCGCGATAAAAAAGCTGTCGCTGGTTGAGGATGGCGGGCACGTCGTGGTCCGGATTGATGGCGTGCAGATGGGCCCCCAAGAGAACCGCCGCCCCCCAGGAGTCCTTTTCATTGTAGAGAGACGGCACCCGGTTTTCGCTGATGAGACCGCGGATGGTGATCATCTGGTGATAGTTCCACCACCCGAGCCGGCGCTGCCCGCTCAAGAGGACATGTTCGAAGGTGTTCGAGTGGACCGGATAGCGGGTCACGATCCCGTATTCAAAGCCCTCGATGTTGAGATCGCGGACATAGAGCGGGCCGATCTCGTCGCAATGACCCAAATCGAGACCGATCCGTCCTGTCCCTGTCGCGGCACGAATGGTGACGCCGCGCATTCCGCCCTGTTTGCTGGCGTTGAATTGCACCCCGATCGCGCCGGGATTCGAGGGCCCGACCTCGACGGTCAGGTCACGGATCGCATTGCGAAACCGTTGCGCGGGAGGACCTCCGGTCCAAAGAACCGCCTTGGGATTTGAACTGTCGGCGAACCCGGGAGAATTGGGCGCGAGCACGATGACGCTCAACCCGTCGCCGGCACCTTGCAGGATGGTGCGTTTCTGCTCCGTGCCGGCGGTCGCTCCAGCAGGCCAACGCAAAGTATCGCGGACCAGGTAACGTCCCGCCGGCACATAGACGATCCGGTTGCCGTTGGGAAAAGCGTCGAGCGCCGCCTGGATCGCGGCCGTGTCGTCTCCCTCGTCGTCGGGGATGGCTCCATATGCCTGGATGTCGACGGTGCCGCCCTCGGTGGGGAAAACAATGGGTACCGTCTGGTCCTGACCCCGTGAGTCACCGCAGACACTCAGCGCGACAGCAAGACAGGCGGTAAACTGGAACCGGCTCCGGAACATCGACCCACTATAGCCGCTCACCGCACCTGAACGAGTCCGCGTTTTTAAAAAGCCGGACGGCAAAAGGGGATCATGCCCCTGCTTGACCCGGGCGGACCGGACTCCTAGGCTCGATCATCCATGAAACTCCCCTTCCTTTCTTTGATTCACTTGCTCACCCTGTCGCTCGCAGCCGACGAGGTGACCGAGCGCGACCTTGTCGTCTACGGCGGCACCAGCGCCGGGATCGTTGCCGGCATCCAGGCAATCGCCATGGGCAAAACCGTCGTCGTGATCGAACCCACGAGCCGAGAAGGAGGGCTGACCACGGGCGGTCTCGGCCAAACCGACATCGGCAACAAACAGGTCATCGGCGGCCTTTCGCGGGAATTCTACAAGCGCATCGCGAGGCACTACCACAAGGCCGCATCCTGGAAGTGGGAGCAGCGTGAGGATTACAAGGACTCCGGCCAGAGCCGCACCGCGAAAGGCGAGGAAACCATGTGGACCTTCGAACCCTCCGCGGCCTTGAAGGTTTACCGGGAATGGATCGCCGAGACCGGACTCGAATTGATCCATCAAGAGCGCCTCGACCGTGCCAGTGGCGTCAAAATGGAATCTGGGCGCATCATCTCGATCACGATGGAGTCGGGCCGCACCTTTGCCGGAAAAATGTTCATCGACGCCACCTATGAAGGCGACCTGATGGCCGCCGCCGGGGTCAGTTACACCGTCGGCCGCGAAGCCAACGCGCGCTATGGCGAGACGCTCAACGGCGTGCAGACCGCCATGGCGAAACACCACCAGTTCGTCAGTGGCGTCGATCCCTACGTGAAAGCCGGTGATCCCGCCAGCGGCTTGCTCCCCTTCATCGATCCGACGGGGCCCGGCGAGGAGGGCGGAGGCGATCACCGGGTTCAAGCTTACTGCTTCCGCATGTGCCTGACCGATCATCCGGAGAACCGCATCCCTTTCGCCAAGCCCGAGGGCTACGTGGAGGAATGGTATGAGTTGCTCCTGCGCAACTACGAAGCGGGCGAGTCGAGCGCGCCTTGGATCAACTCATCCATGCCCAACCGCAAGACCGACACGAACAACCGCCTCGGCTTTTCCACCGACTTCATCGGTCAAAACTACGCCTATCCTGACGCCAGCTACGCCGAGCGCGAGGTGATCGTGGCCCGGCACCGGCTTTACCAACAGGGGCTGATGTGGACCCTCGCGAACCATCCGCGCATGCCGGAAAAAATCCGCGCCGAAGTCTCGCGCTGGGGCATGAGCCGCGATGAATTCACCGAAGGCGGCGGTTGGCAGGAGCAGCTCTACATCCGCGAGGCCCGTCGCATGGTGAGCGACTTCGTGATGACCCAGAACCATTGCCAACACCGCGAACCGGTGGACCTTGCCGTCGGCATGGGCGCCTACACGATGGACTCGCACCACGTGCAGCGGCATGTCGACGCCAACGGTCACGTCCGCAACGAGGGCGACGTGCAGGTCGGCGGATTCCCGCCCTACCCGATCCACTACCTTTCCATCGTCCCAAAGAAAATCGAGTGCGGAAATCTCCTCGTGCCGGTCTGCCTCTCGGCCACCCACATCGCGTTTGGCTCGATCCGGATGGAACCGGTTTTCATGGTGCTTGGCCAATCCGCCGCCACCGCTGCGAGCTTCGCGATCGACGCGGATGTCGCGGTGCAAGAGATCGACTTCAACTCGCTGCGGGCGCGGCTCGAGGCCGACGGACAAATCCTCGACTACGTCGCCCCGCCCCGGCCTGCCGCGAACTACACGCCGATCGAGTCCTTCAAAGGCATCGTGGTTGACGACACCAAAGCCAAGGTGGCCGGAGCCTGGTTCCCCTCCGCCCTTCCTGTTGGCATCCACGAGGGCTATCGCCACGACGATGGTGCCCGCAACGGACAGGCCGCCGCCGCCTTCACCGCGACTTTGCCCGAAGCCGGCAAATACGAAGTGCAGGTCGCCTGGACCCAGAACGGCAACCGCGCCACCAACGTGCCCGTCCGCATCGATCACGCGGGAGGCAGCAGCGAGGTCAGGCTGAATCAGCGCGAGCATCCCGCCTTCGAGAAGCAGTTCGGCTCGGTCGGCACCTATCACTTCGATGGCACCGGCACCGTGACCATTACCAACGCCGGCACCGACGGACACGTGATCATCGACGCGGTCCGTTGGCTCAAGGCGGAGTGACCTGAGAGGGTTGCCTCGGTGACCTGACCCTGTCAGGTCTATCGCGTCAGCGGGATCGAGACCGGCTTGTCGTTCGACTGGGTGAATTCGCGGATGCTGAAGACCCAGATGACGAGCTTCTTTGAATCCCAGTAGGCGGGGATCTGCGAGGCGTGGTAGAAGAGCTGTTTGCGCGACTGGACCAGCCCCGATCCCCGGACTCCGACGAGATCGGGAGCGAGACCGTAGCGCAGAGCGAGTTGTTCGAAGACACCGGCCCCACGGCAATGCATGCCCGCCTCAGCGCCCTCGTGAAAGACGAGGGTATGGCTGTCGCCGAGCAATAGGATGGGGCTGGCGGGATCGGGATCGATTGGTTCTCCCATTGCGCGCGTCACCTCAGACACCCACAGCTCCTCCGGCGGCACCACCCCTTCCCAATCACTGCCCGCAATGAGGTCACCGGTGATCGCGAGTCGTCGCGGCTCGGCGAGGACGAAGGGAGTCGGTACGTTGCTCAGGGGAGCGGCGGCATGCACGGCTTCGGCGAGCAATGCGGCGGTAGCGGGTGAAAAATGGGCATCCTGGCGGCAGTAGAGCAGCTCATCAGGATGCATCGCCCGGCGGGCCTGGAGAATGGATTCGAGATCCATGGTTTCCAATCCGGCGTCCCTCAGCTTCAGGAGGAAGGGGGCGATGGAGGCGACGTCTCCGACACGGCTGCCCGCGATGAGTTTCTCGGGGTCAAGGGCGGCTTTCGCCGGCACCGGCACGATCACGAGGCGGACGCCACGGGCGCGCAGGGACTCGTGGAACTCCAGCATCACTGGCAGCGGATCACTGCGATTGGCGGCCACCTCATCCCAAGGCTGCTCCCAAAAGCGTCCCTTGGAAAGGTGGCGGAGTTCCCGGGTCGGGAAGTACCATTCAATGTCATCGCCCCGGACTGCGGGCACCGAATCGATGCGGGGGAGGAGGGCCTCGATGAAAGCCTTTTCCCGCATTTCATCGGCGAACGCCGAGGTCGCGGCAAAAACCGTCGCGAGCAGGATTGCGCGCGCTGGCCCAAGGGATCGCATCAGCGAAGATAACGGCTGCGGAGGTGGGCGACGAGCGCCTCAGGTCCGACCGGGGAACCAGCGGCACGGGCGATCAGCTCGTGGGGGAGGTAGAGGCTGCCCTGGGTATGGATGCCGCAGCGCATCCAGTCGAGCAAAGCAACGTAGTCGGCGGACTCGAAGCCGACGGCGACCGCGGGATCGGTGAGGGCGGCACTGGCAAGGTGGGCGGCATTGAGGTTTCCGAGGGTGTAGGTCGGGAAGTAGCCGAAGATGCCCATGCTCCAGTGGATGTCCTGCAAACAGCCCTCGGCGTCATTGCGGACGGGGATGCCGAAGTAGGATTCGAAGCGGCGGTTCCATTCACCCGGGATGTCCGCTACGGCAAGGGCACCTGAGAAGATGGCTTGCTCGAGTTCGAAACGGAGCAGGATGTGGAGGTCGTAAGTGACTTCGTCGCTCTCGACGCGGATGTGGCTGAGCTCGGCCTCGTTGACCGCGGCAAACATTTGCTCCGCACTGACACCGGCGAGGTGGGGGAAGTGATGCACGACCCGCGGCATCCAGCGCTCCCAGAAGGCGCGGCTGCGGCCGACATGGTTTTCCCAGAGACGCGACTGCGATTCGTGCACGCCGAGCGAGGCGGAATTGCCGACCGGTTGGCCACGCCTTCCCTTCGGCAGGCCCTGCTCGTAGAGACCATGACCGGCCTCGTGAAGCACGCCAAAAAGCGAACTACGGAAGTCGGACTCATCGTAGCGGGTCGTAAGGCGCGTGTCATGCGGTGCCATCCCCGAGCAGAAGGGATGCACCGCGGTGTCGATGCGACCCGACTCGAAGTCGAATCCGATCGATTCGGCGATCTCGCGGTTGAGGGCCTGCTGGCGCTCGACCGGATAATGCCCGCGCAGCAGATCGACAGGCAAACGTTCGCGTTGGGTGGCTTCCTCAACGACGGGTAGCAGCGCTTCGCGCAGGCTGCCAAGCGTGTCGACGAGGGCTCGCGTGGTGGCGCCACGTTCGAAACGATCCAGGAGCGCGTCGTAGGGCACGTCTTGATAACCCCATCGCTCGGCTTTTTCCCGCGAGAGTTCGATGAGTCGCTGCAAATGCGGAGCGAAGCGCGCGAAATCGGATTGCTTGCGGGCCTCGCTCCAAGCCGATTGGGCAAGGACGCGGACCTCTGCGAATTGCCGGACGAGATCGCCCGGCAGAGCCGTGGCGAGTCGGTATTCCCGCTCCCACTCCTTCAGGTTGGCGGCAGCAGCGGGATCTTCGCCCGGATCGGCAGCTTTTCCTTTCTCGATCCATTCGCCGACTTCCGGCGCGGTGAAGCGGTCGTGGGCATAACCATCGAACCACGCCATCTGTTCGGCGCGGTAGGCGATGCCCTGCGGCGGCATCATCACCTCCTGATCCCAGGCCAGCAGGGCCGAGGCATCAGCGACGAGTTGCAACTCGCGGCCGAGCGCGGCGAGACGTTCGTATGCCGAATCCATGATCGAGCGGAAGCACTTACAGGCTCAGGGAGTGGTCTTGGCCGCCTCGCGGGCCAGATTCGCCATGACCTGGATGGAACCCGCTGACAAGGTGCCAAGAACTCCGGAAGGCTGCCCTTCAACGATGCGGACGACGGTGAGTCCGACCGGCTTGCCGTCCATGGTGAACACCGGAACGCCTTGGGCGGTGCCGGCGTCGGTGACGAAGAAGGTCCGCTCGCCTTTGAACACTCCGGTGATTCGTCCCAGCACCAGGGTGGGCATGTAACCGTAAACCGCGGAGGAGCGGGAAAGTCCGATGACCTGCTCGGCGACCTCGGCCGTGGCCGCAAACTGCGCGAGATCGATCTTTTCGAAGGTCTTTCCGAGCGCCTTCACCTCCGCGTTGTTCGGCATGATGAACGCGATGTCGGCCTCAACATCCTGGCGCACGACTTTGCCATGCAGGAGGGTGGTGTCGCCATAGCTGATCTCCACGTCACTGAACTCGCTCGAAGCAGACTGGATCGTCACCACTTTCCCTTCCATCTGTGCCTGCTGGCCTTGCAAGCCAACCGCCGCATCAATCGCCGAGTTGGAAACGGCCACCAGACCATCGTCGCCGATCGTGACACCGAGAGTGCGTCGTTGCTGCTCGCGGTCGGGCAAGGGATCTCCCGAGGTCTTCGCCTTGAGCGTGCCTTTGGCGGTCACCACGACGAGGGCCCCCTTGTACTGTTCGAGTAGTTTTCGGGCCTGCACTTCAACGGTGTCCTGGGCTTGCGAAGGCAATACCGCAAAGAGAAGGATCGCGGCGATTAGGGAGGAGGGACGAGCGGGATGTTTCATGTTCGACAAAGAAAGGGAGAAAAGCGGACCCATTGTAAACGTAGGTGAGCTTTCCCGCACTCGTTCCTTTTCCCCCAAAACGAAAAATGTGACCCCGGTCTTCTCCGAAGAGAGCCGCGGGTCACATGATTCGATCCGGAATGATCCGAAGGTCAGCGCGAGTAGAGCTCGACGACGAGCTGAACGTTGCACATCGTGTCGATCTCCTCCGCCTCGGGAAGACGGTTCATCGTGCCACTGAGCTTGTCGCGGTCAAAGCTCAACCAATCCATCACGGGTCGTGCTGAGGTAAGGTCGATGGCGCGATTGCCGAGCTGCTGGGAGCGACCGGCTTCCGCCACGCTCACCACATCACCCGGCTTGACGTTGTAGGAAGGAATGTCGACGCGACGTCCGTTCACGAGGATGTGGCCGTGACCGACGAGCTGGCGGGCGGCGCGGCGGGTGTTGCCGAGACCGAGGCGATAGCAGACATTGTCGAGACGGGTCTCGAGGAGCTGGATCAGGGTGTCGCCGGTGATGCCGCGGCGACGGTGCGCCTCGTCGTAATAGCGGCGGAACTGCTTCTCCATGAGGCCGTACTGGAAACGGAGCTTTTGCTTCTCGTTCATCGCGACACCGTAGTCGCTGCGCTTCTTGCGAGCACCGCGGGCTCCGTGCTGTCCGGGAGGATAAGGACGGCGCTCCAGCGCTTTGGAAGGGCCGAAAAGCGCCACTCCGAAGCGGCGGCTGATTTTGTCGGTTGGTCCGGTGTCTCTGGCCATGGTCGAAAAAAGAAATTGAATATGGGACTGCGTCAGGCCCGATCAGACGCGGCGGGCTTTCTTCGGGCGGCAGCCGTTGTGCGGCACGGGGGTCACGTCCTTGATCCGAAGGACATCGATGCCGAGACCTTGCACGGCTCGCACGGCGGACTCACGTCCGGCACCGGGGCCTTTGACCCGGACTTCGGCTTGCTTCAGACCGTGAGCCATGGCTTGGCGACAGGCATCCTGGGCGACGAGCTGGGCCGCATAGGCAGTGCTTTTACGCGAACCGCGGAAACCCATCTTGCCCGAGCTGGACCAGCCGATCACATTACCCACCTGATCGGTGACGGACACGATGGTGTTGTTGAAAGTGGAAACCACGTGAACCACACCGGAGTGAACGTTCTTGCTGCCCTTGGCCTTGAGGATCTTCGGCTTCTCAACACCCTCGGCGCTCTCCATCTCGAGGAAGATGTCCTCGGCGGTGCGGGGGCGGTCTTTTTCCTTGCGGGTCTCGGGTGCTGGTGCGGCGGGAGCGGCCTCGGTGGTCGCGCTCTCCGCGGCCGGCACGTTCTGGTCTTCGGTGTCTTCTGCCATCGTCTGAAATCGGCTGAGGTTACTTGCGGATCACACCAACGGTCTTGCGGCGTCCCTTGCGGGTGCGGGCGTTGGTGGAGGTCCGCTGGCCGCGGACGGGAAGATTGCGGCGGTGGCGGATGCCACGGTAGCAGTTGATCGAGGTGAGGCGCTTCAGGTGGATCTGAAGCTCGCGGCGGAGATCGCCCTCGATCATGATACCACCGCTGGTGATGGCATTGGCGATACGCGCCATCTGGTCTTCACCGAGTTCACCAGTACGGGTGTCGGGATCAACGCCGGCTTCCTCGAGGATCTTCGTGGCCGTCTTCGGACCGATTCCGAAGATGTAGGGAAGGGAAGCTTCGATGCGCTTCTCGTTGGGAATCTCGACTCCGAGTAGACGTGCCATGGTTGAGCAATGGGTAAAGGGATCAGCCGATGATGATGGTCAGCCTTGGCGCTGCTTGTGGCGCGGGTTGGTGCAGATCACGCGCAGGACACCCTGCCGCTTGATGATGCGGCATTCGCTGCAGAGACGCTTCACGGCAGGTCTGACTTTCATGGGACAAAAGGGGAAAGGATTTTGGCAAAAAGGGTTGTCTCTTGAGACGAAGGCGGCTCGGATTCCCGGTGAATCGCTTCGGCTCCGACCCGGGTTCCGGACTGGCCGGAGCTCCCAAAAGGGGCGACCCGCAGAGTTTTGGGCGCGGGGAGGGAATGTTTACTACAAAATTCCCATCCCGCAACCGCTCTTTGATCGTTTCTCCGCATTTTTGAAAAATTTTTCTTTCCCCTTTGCCGATGCGGGTTTCAAACGGCGTCGGGGTAAATGCGCTGGCGCGGAGTCAGGATTTCGGGCTCGCCGGTTGTGATCAGCACCATGTGTTCGAAGTGCGCCGAAAGCGCGCGATCGGCGGTGATGACAGTCCACTGGTCATCGAGGATGAGGACATCCTCCCCGCCCGCATTGACCATGGGCTCGATGGCGAGGACCATCCCGGCCTGAAGTCGAGGGTTCTTGAAATGTCTGGACCGCATCTCGGCGGGATCCCAGTAATTCGGTACTTGGGGCTCTTCGTGCAGTTCCCTGCCGACACCATGTCCGACGAATTGTTTGACCACGGTGTAGCCACGATCGGCCACCCAGGCCTCCACCGAAGCGCACACGTCCGAGAGGTAGGCCCCTTCGTAGGCCTTGGCGATGGCGGCGTGGAGCGACTGTTCGGTGGCGGCGAGGAGTTTCCGCGCCGCTTCGTCGATCGCCCCAACGGGGACGCTTTTGGCATTGTCGCCAATCCAGCCGCTCTTGGTGGCGATACCCACGTCGACCTTGACGATGTCGCCCTCGCGAAGTTCACGCTTTCCGCCGATGCCGTGGACCACTTCCTCGTTGACCGAGATGCAGATGTTGCCGGGATACCCGCGATAACCGCGGAAGGCGCTTTTGCACGAAAACTCGGCCATCATCTCGGCCGCGGCCCTGTCGATCTCGCCGGTCGTGACACCCGGCGCCACCATGCGGGTAGTGCGGTCGAGAATGGCAGCGGCGAGGGAACCCGCCTCGCGCAGCCCATCGAGATCACGCCCGCTGCGGAGCTGGATCCTCGACTTGCGCTTCGCCATGACTAACAATCCCCGGCTGCGAAGCTCTTACTGGTTGGCGACCTGGTAATAGACGATCCCACCGATGATGAGGATGGCGGCGATCACGAAAAGCCAGAGGATCTGGTTTCCGGAAGCCGCGGCACCGACGCCACCGGGACGATCGAAGCGGCCGCGAATCCGGCCTTTGCGGAGGAAACCGTCGTAGTGGCGCTGGATCAGATGGGTCTCCACTTGGCGCATCACATCAAGCAGCACGCCGACCATGATGAGGAGACCGGTCCCGCCGAAGAACTGCGCCGCCAGAGGGGGGACGCCCATCATCGCGGTGAGGATCGGTGGCAGCACTGCCACGATCGTCAGGAAAATGGCACCGGCGAAAGTGAGCCGGCTCATTGTCTTGTCGAGGAATTCGGCGGTGGGTTTGCCGGGACGGACTCCCGGGATGTAGCCGCCATTTTTCTTCAGATCATCGGCGATCTGGTTCGGCTGGAACATGGTTGCCACCCAAAAGTAGCTGAAGAAGAAAATCATCAACCCTGTCAGCGCGTAGTAAACCCAGCCATGGGCACCACCACCGCCACCAAGGATGTGCATCAGATTCTGCGCCCAAACCTCGTTGGGGAAGGCCCAGCCGATGATCTGGGCGGGAAACATAAGGATCGCTTGGGCGAAGATGATGGGCATGACGCCGGCGTAGTTCACCTTCAGCGGCATGTGCTGGGTCTGTCCGCCGTACATCTTTCCGCCGCGAACCTGCTTGGCGTAGTTGATCGGAACCCGACGCTGCGCCTGGGTGATCGAGATGACCGCCGCGACCACGAAGAAAAGGAAGGCGATCAAAGCCACCAGGATGAAGGGCCGCAAGAGTTGGTCACCCGCGCTGGCGACGTAGGTGTTGTAAACCTGGAAGAGCGCGCCGGGCAGAGCGTAAATGATGTTTACCGTGATGATGACGGAAACGCCGTTACCGATACCGCGCTCGGTGATCTGGTCGCCCAGCCACATCAGGAACATCGTTCCGGCCGTGATGATGATCACCGTCTTGAGAATGAAGAAAGGTCCGGCCTCGGGCACAAGCTCGCGGGTGGAATTCTGCGCGATGTCCCTCAGGAAGGGATTCGCCTCGGGAGTCACCAGCGACTTGGCGAGCATCCAACCCTGGAAGAGACAAAGCACGATCGTAAGGACACGGGTGTAGAGGCTGATCTTCTGTCGCCCCCCTTCCTCGCGGGCGAGTTTGCCGAGCGAAGGCACCACCGCGGTGAGCAGTTGGAGCATGATCGAAGCGCTGATGTAGGGCATGATGCCCAGGGCGAAAAGGGCCGAGTTTTGCAGACCGCCTCCGCTGAAAACGTTCATCAGGGCCAGCACCGAAGTCAGGCCGCTGTTGTCTTCCGACTTTTCCTGGACCTGCTGATACCAGTCCTGAAGCACGTTGTCATCGACTCCAGGCAGGGTGACCACGGCGCCAAGCCGGACGATCACAACCACGAGCAGGGTGAAAAAGATCCGCGAGCGGAGTTCGGGGATCTTGAGACTGTTGGTGAAGGCGCTGATCATCGGGGGCGAATGAAGAGGGAGAGCGTAGCGAAAATCGAGGACGGAGCGGAACCTGCGGTTGCGACCGCGATCCACCCCCTCAGGCTCAGGCGACCGTGCCGCCGGCCTTCTCGATCTTTTCCTTGGCGGTGGCCGAGATCTTGTCCACCGACACCGTCAGCTTGCGGCTGAGGTTGCCGTTAGCGAGGACCTTGACGCCGTCCCAGACTCCCTTGACCAGCCCAGCAGCGCGGAGGGACGCCTCGTTGACCTCATCTCCGTCGGAGAATTTCGCCTCGAGCGTAGCGAGATTGATGATCGCGTACTGCTTCTTGAACTGGGCGTTGTTGAAGCCCTTCTTGGGAAGACGACGGGCGATCGGCATCTGGCCACCTTCGAATCCCGGACGGATCGAAGCTCCGGCGCGGGCCTTTTGTCCCTTGTTGCCCTTGCCCGAGGTGCGTCCGAGGCCGGAGCTTTCACCACGGCCGACACGACGACGGCGGTGCTTGGAGCCTGGGGTGGGTTTCAAATCGTGAAGTTTCATGGATCGAAAGTCGTTGGGGAAATGGCGGCGTGATCAGAGCGCCTTCTTGTCGGCGAGCTTCTTGCCGCGGACGGAATAGATCTGCTCCTTGGTGCGGAGTTGGGCAAGGGCCGCGAGGGTGGCTTTGACCACGTTGGCCGGATTGTTGGAGCCCATCGACTTGGCGAGGACATCCTTGATGCCCGCGGCTTCGACGACGGCACGGACACCGCCACCGGCGATGAGGCCGGTTCCCGGCGACGCGGGGATGAGGAGCACCTTGGCACCGCCATGCTCTCCGCGGACCGGATGAGGAATGGTGTTGTGGGTGATGTTCACGGAGACCATCTGCTTCTTGGAAGCTTCACTCGATTTCTTGATGCACTCGGAGACCTCCTGGGCTTTGCCGAAACCGAAGCCGACCCGGCCTTCGCGGTCTCCGCTCACCACGAGAGCGCTGAAGCTGAAGCGGCGACCACCCTTGACGACCTTGGAACAGCGGTTGATGTGGACCACCTTCTCGAAGGAGTTCTCGGACACTTCGCGGAAGGAGGCGGGAGCGCTGGCACGCAGGATTTCCTCGGCCTTCTTCAGCTTGTCGAAGCGGACTTCGCCGGCTTCGTCCACCTCGACCGCATCCGGAAGGACGGCGTCGTCGATGGTCTCGAGAAGATCGCCGTCATCGGCGGCGGAGGGTTCGTTGAGGATTTCGTCGCTCATAGAAAATCGGGGATCAGAAGTTGAGTCCGGCCTCGCGGGCCGCGTCGGCAAGCGCCTTGACTTTGCCGTGGTAGGAGAATCCACCGCGATCGAAGACCACGGTTTCGATGTTGGCAGCCTTGGCCTTGGCGGCAACGGCGGCACCGACCTTGGCGGCCGCAGCCTGGTTCGCGCCCTTCGCACCGATTCCGTCCTCGAGGGTCGAGGCGGCGGCGAGTGTCTTGCCGGCGACATCGTCGATGATCTGGGCGTAGACGTTTTGGTTGGAGAAATGAATGGCGAGGCGCGGACGCTCCGGCGTTCCGGCGATTTTCTTGCGGATGCGGCGGCGCACCTTGGCCCGTGCCTGCTTGCGGATGTAGAGACTCATGATCGGAAAGTTTCCTCCAGTGATTTCGGTTATCGCTTGACGCTCTTGCCCTGCTTGCGGCGGACCTTCTCGCCCTTGTAACGGACTCCCTTGCCCTTGTAAGGCTCCGGCGGATAGTAAGCCCGGACGTCGGCGGCGAACTGGCCGACGAGGTGTTTGTCGATGCCCTCGACCTTGATGTTGGTGTTGTTCTCGACGGTGACGGCGATGCCATCCGGAATCGGATGAAGCACCGGATGTGAGAAACCGAGGCTGAGGTCGAGGTTCTTGCCCTTGACGGCGGCACGGAAGCCGACCCCGATGATCTCGAGTTCCTTGGTGAATCCTTTGACCACTCCCTCAACCATGTTGGCGACGAGACTGCGGGCGGTGCCGTGCATGGCACGCACGGTGCGCTCCTCCGAGGCACGTGTCACCGTCAGGGTAGCTCCCTCGCGCTCGATGCCGAGCCCTCCCGGCAGCGTCCAGTTCAGTTGCCCCTTGGGCCCCTTCACCGAGACGGCATTGCCCCCGTCGATGTTGATCTCCACCTTTTCAGGAAGGGTGATCTGTTTTTTTCCGATACGCGACATGACTTGGTCCTGGGTTTGAAATGGAAAATCGGTCACCAGACGAGCGCGAGCAGCTCGCCGCCGAGGTTTTGTTTGCGGGCGGTATGCCCGGCCATGATTCCCTTGGGGGTCGAAACGATGGCGATGCCCATGCCGCCAAGAACCTTGGGGATTTCCTCACAGCCGACGTAGCGACGCAGGCCGGGACGGCTGACGCGCTTGACGTCCTTGAGCGCCGGAGTCATGCCAGCATAGCGGGGCTTGGCCTTGAGCTGGGCCTTGGGGCCTTCTCCGACCTTCTCGAAAGACCAGAGGTAACCCTCTTCCTTGAGGATGCGGGCAATTTCTTCCCGGACCTTCGAGTAGGGGGAAGTGAAGTCCTCCTTGTGCGCCTTGGTGGCGTTCTTGAAGCGCGAGAGGAAGTCGGAGATGGGATCGGAAACAACGGCCATAATTCCAGAGGGTGGGAAAGGTTCAGGATCGGGGATCAGGCGGCACCGCCCGGTTTGCGGAAGGGAAGACCGAGCAGGGTCAGAAGCTCGCGGGCCTCCTGGTCGGTGCTCGCCGAGGTCACGATGGTGAAGTCGAATCCAATCGTGCGGGAAACCTTGTCGAGTTCGATTTCGGGAAAGATGGTGTGGTCGGAGATCCCGCAGGTGTAGTTGCCGCGTCCGTCGAAGGACTTCGTCGGCAAACCGCGGAAGTCACGGATCGTGGGAGCTGCGACGTTGATGAAACGATCGAGGAACTCCCACATGCGGGCACCGCGCAAAGTAACGCGGGCGCCGATCGTGTCACCAACACGAAGTCGGAAGTTCGAGATCGCGGTCCGGGCCTTGGTCGTCACGGCGCGCTGGCCGGTAATCTTGCCGAGGTCCTCGATCACCGCTTCGGCCGCCGCCTTGCGATCCTCCGCCTTGCCGAAGCCGACGTTGAGGACCACCTTTTCGATGGCAGGGATGCAGTGGACGTTCGCGTAGCCGAACTTTTCCTTGAGGCCGGGGACGACCTTCTGTTTGTAAACCGTTTTGAGCGCAGGTTCCATATCCTGTTCCGGGGTGCGTGTGAATTATTTGGAGGCCAGCTTTACGTTCGAGATGTGGATGGGACCCTCTTTCTCGACGATGCCGCCCTCGGGGCGGTCCTGGGTGGGTTTGGCGTGTTTCTTGATCAGGCGCACGCCTTCAACAAGGACGGTGGATTTGTCTGGGAAGACCTGAAGGACCTTTCCCTTTTCGCCCTTGTGGTTGCCGGAGATCACGACGACTTCGTCGTTCTTCTTCACGTGTGTCTTGACTCGCTTGGACATGCTCGTGTTGCCTTTCGAAACGTTTTTGAAATCAGAGAACCTCGGGTGCGAGGGAGACGATCTTCATGAAGTTCTTCTCGCGGAGCTCGCGCGCCACCGGGCCGAAGATGCGGGTACCCTTCGGATTCTTGTCCTTGTCGATGATGACGATGGCGTTGTTGTCGAAACGCAGCACCGAACCATCGCTGCGGCGGATCGGGGCGGAGGTGCGCACCACGACGGCGCGGACGACGTCACCCTTCTTCACGTTCGCCGTGGGGATCGATTCGCGGATGTGGGCGGTGACGATGTCGCCGACGTTGGCGTGGCGGGAGCGGGTCCCGATCACACCGATCATTTTGGCGACACGGGCACCGGTATTGTCGGCGACCTGCACCTTGGATTCCATCTGGATCATGGCTGCTGGAGAGGGGGGTAAAGATTCGTTGGAAAGAGTGTGGCAAATCAGTGCGAAAGCACTTCCTTGAGTTTCCAACACTTGGTTTTGCTGAGCGGACGGGTCTCCTCGATGAGAACGCGGTCACCCACTTTGGCCTCGCCGTTCTCGTCGTGGGCATAGAAGGTCGAGGTGCGCTTCACGATCTTCTTGAAGCGCGGGTGCGGGACGCGGCGACGCACTTCGACGACGATCGTCTTCTGCATCGCATCGGAGGTGACGACACCGACCCGGGTCTTGCGCAAACCCTGGGGCTTGATCTGGTTCTCTGACTCGCTCATCTGGACAATGGAAATGGAATGGTTCGGAATCGGTCAGGCTCAGGCACCGTGGGCACGCTTGGCCGTGAGGATGGTTTCAATGCGGGCCACCTCGCGGCGGGCCTGGCGGATGCGGGCGGGATTTTCAAGCTGGCCGGCTTCCTTCTGCACCCGCAGCATGAGCGACTCTTCCTTGAGCTCGCGGCGCTTGGAGGAAAGCTCCTCGACGCTGAATTCGCTAAGTTTTTTGCTGGACTTGGACATCGTCTGGTCTCCTTGAAATAGGTTGATTACTGGTCGGCGCGGCTGACGAAACGGCAGCGGATCCCGAGCTTGTTGGCGGCGAGGCGAAGGGCCTCCTTGGCGGCGCTCTCAGGCACACCCGAGATCTCAAACATCATCGTGCCGGGACGGACCACGGCCACCCATGCGTCGACAGGGCCCTTGCCCTTGCCCATCCGGGTTTCCGGGGGACGAGCCGTGATCGGCTTGTGAGGGAAGATCCGGATCCAGACTTTGCCCTTCCGCTTGAGGTAGCGGTTGATCGTGATCCGGCAGGCCTCGATCTGGCGGTTGGTGATCCAATCGCGACCCAGACTTTGAAGTCCGAATTCGCCGAAGCTGACCTTCGTTCCGCGCGTGGCGTTCCCGGCGCGGCTCCCGCGGTGGGTCTTGCGAAATTTAACTCTTTTGGGAATCAGTGGCATGGCTACTCTCCTTTAAAATGAAATGCGGAATCAGGCCGTGGCTTGGTCGCGACGCGGGCCGCGGGGGCCACCGCCCTGACCGCGACCGGCACCTTCGCGACGGGGGCGCTTCTGGGGCTCGCCGGCAACTTCGTCCCGCTTGGTGACCCAGACTTTCACTCCGATGATTCCCCAGGTGGTTTCGGCCTCGGCGAAGCCATAGTCGATCGGCACGCGAAGAGTTTGCAGCGGCACCTTGCCCTCGCGGTAAGCTTCGGCACGGGCGATATCGGCACCACCGAGACGTCCGGCGGCACGGATCCGGATGCCCTCGGCACCGAAATCCATCGCGGTCTGGATGGCGCGCTTCATGGCGCGGCGAAAGGAAACCCGGCGCTCAAGCTGGGTCGCGACCTGGGCGGCCACCCAAGCGGCGTCGAGCTCGGGCTGGCGGATTTCGTGAATGTCGATCTTCACCTGGGCACCGTTGCACATCTTGCTGATGTCAGCGGTCATCACCTCGATTTCCTGTCCGCGCTTGCCGATGATCAGGCCCGGACGCGAGGTGTGCAGGGTGACCCGCACGCTATTCCAGGCACGCTCGATCACCACCCGCGACACGGCACCCTTCTGGAGGCGCTTGTCGAGGTAACGACGGACCTTGAGGTCGGCGTGGAGCTGGTCGGCGTAGTCACCTTGGGGTGCATACCAGCGCGACTGCCAGTCCTTGCTGACCGCGAGGCGGAAACCGATCGGATGTACTTTCTGTCCCATAATTGAAATTGCTGTTGGTGGCGTCTCAGTTCCCCTTCTCTCCCTTCGCGAGCGCCTTCGCCTGGGTGATCCAATCGTCGCGATCAATGCCACCCTTGGCATCGAGGAGCGCATCGAACTCGGCGACGTTGCTCTCGCTCCAGTTGGCAATCTGCTCGAAGCGGTAGATGCCTGCCGCGTGAAGCTTTTCCTCGAAGACAGGCCCGACACCGCTGATGAGTTTCAGGTCGTCGGCTGCGGCGGGGGGGGAGTCATAGACCACGCCGCTGGTTTCGTCAAGTTTGGCGCCTTCCTGATTGGCATTTTTAGCCTTCTTGGGCTCGGCCTTGGTGGCCTTTGCTTCCGCTTTCGGAGTCTTGGACGCTTTGGCAGCCTTTGGGGCGGCCTTTTCCTTGGGCTGGGGGCCACCCTCGTCCGAGAGCACGACGGTGAGGTGGGCAGTGCGCTTGCGGATCGGCGCGGCGGAACCGCGGGCCCGCGGCTTGAAGCGTTTGAAGGTCGGACCTTCTCCGACCACGGCGCTCTTCACGTAGAGGCCGTCGACGGAAAGTTCAAAGTTGTTCTCCGCATCGGCCAACGCCGTCTTCATCGTCTTGCTGAAGAGGAACGCGCCCTTCCGGGGGGTGAAATTCAAAATGTCGAGGGCTTCGGAAACGGGCAGTCCCTGGATCTCGCGCGCGACATCGCGGGCTTTGCGCGCGGAGATTCTGGCATACCGATAGGTGGAGGTGACGTCCATAACGTTCGATTCAGTTGGTCGTTTAGAAAGTGTTCTGTTCCGGGAGCAGGCGAACGCGGTCGCCGACTTCCACTTCGCCGTTGGCGGCCATGCGATCCTGCAGGACCGCACCGGAAATCGAGTCGCGGACATCGACCACCAGCGCCGAGAAGAGCGGGGCTTCGCCGCGGAGGATGGCGACCGGAGTGCCGACCCGGAGTCCGGTCCGACGGCCGGCATCAAAAACCACGAGGCCGATGCCTCCGTCTATGCTGACCACGCGGGAGTCCGTCAAATCGGTGGCGCCGGGCTGCGCGCCCGTATTTGTCTTTGCCATCACCTCACCCGCCTTGGCGAGAGCACGGTCGGCTTCAGTGCGCAGGCCCTTGGGCAGGTCTTTTTGCTCCTGGAGGACCTTGAGAAAAGTCTCGCTGAGGTTGCGGAGAGCTTCGCGATGGGCTTCGAGATCCTGGCCGGAAATGTCGAGGTCACGCACGGCCTTCAGCAGCCGCTGGTCGAGGGAGTTGGCTTCGCCGGAGATCCCGGCCATTCCGAGCGCCTGAAGCTTCAACTCGGACTCATGGGCTGAGGCGAGTTGCTCCTCGCTAACCCGCACCGCCTCAGCGAGGCTCTCGGCTGCAGCACGGCGCCGGGCTTCAGCTTCGTCGGCCCGCTGCTTTTCCCTCCGCGCTTCAGCCTGGCTCAACTCGAGGGCGGCGCGCAATTCGCGTACCTCGAGCGAATCCGTCGCCGACCCGGAGGCTTTCTCCTGGGAGTTCCCGACACCGGACAGGACCGCCAGCGTCGCGATGACGAGGCTGGTCCGGAGCAGTCTGGAGGCGGGAAAGAGCATGAGACAGAAACAAGCGCGATGAGGTGGACCGGAAAGCGATCAGCCCTTGATCTTGGGATTGTGGCCGCTGTGACCGCCGAACTTCCGGGTGAGGGAGAATTCGCCGAGCTTGTGACCGACCATGTTTTCGGTGACGAAGACGGAGTTGAACTCCTTGCCGTTGTGCACCAGGAAGGTATGCCCAACGAAGTCGGGCGTGATCATGGAGCGACGCGACCAGGTCTTGATCGGGCGTTTTTGTCCGGAAGCGTTCATGTCGTCGATCTTGATCAGGAGTTTCTGATCGACGAACGGTCCTTTTTTGAGTGAGCGACCCATAGTGTTGTCTTGGTAGATTCGGTTCCTTCAGCGGCGATCAGCGGCGGCGCTTCTTGGTCTTGCGGCGCTCGACAATGAACTTGTCGCTGCCCTTGTACTTTTGGCGGGTCTTCTGACCCTTGGCGTGGCCCCAGGGGCTCTTGAGGTGCTGGCGTCCACCACCGGACTTCGACTTGCCCTCGCCACCACCGTTCGGGTGATCGACCGGGTTCATGCACATCCCGCGCACCGTCGGACGAACTCCGAGCCAACGGGTCCGGCCCGCCTTGGCGCTGATGACCTGCTCGTGCTGGACGTTTCCGACCGTGCCGATCGTCGCATAGCAGCTCGTGTGGATCTTCCGGATCTCGCCGGAAGGCATTTTGATGAGGGCGTAATTGCCTTCGCGGTTGGAGAGGATGCAGCTCTGGCCTGCACTGCGGGCGATCTGTCCGCCGCGGCCGGGGGTGATCTCAACATTGTGGATCGTCGAGCCGGTCGGAATGCTGCCGAGCGGCAGGGCGCAACCGGGCTTGATCGGTGCGTTCTCACCGGCGGATACCTCGGCGTTCACCTCGAGACCGCGCGGAGCGATGATGTAGGAGCGCTGTCCGTCGCCGTACTCGATCAGGGCGATGCGAGCCGAACGGTTGGGATCATACTCGATGGAGATAACCTTGGCCGACTCGCCGCGACGGTTCCGCTTGAAGTCGATCAGACGATATTTCCGCTTGTGACCACCACCACGGTGACGGCAGGTGATCCGTCCGTTGTTGTTGCGTCCACCGGATTTCTTGAGAGGACGGCACAGGCTTTTCTCCGGCTTGTCCGCGGTGATCTCTTCGAAGTCCGGGAGCAGCTTGTAGCGGTTCGACGGAGTGATGGGTCTGTAGGTTTTCAAAGCCATGGCTCGGGAGAGGTGGGCGGTTAGACAAATTCAATGGTTTCGCCGTCGGCAAGGCGCACAAAGGCCTTCTTCCAGCGCTTGGTCCGGCCGAAGTCGGCGCGGCGCTCGCGCTTTTTCTTGCCGTCGTAGTTGGCGGTGCGGACGTCGGCGACCTTCTTTCCGAAGAGCTTTTCGACCGCCTGTTTGATCTCGAGCTTGTTGGCCCGCGGGTTCACCTTGAAGACGTATTCGTTCTGCGTCTCGGTGAGCAGCGTCGCCTTCTCGCTCAGCTGGATCGTGTCAATGACCTGGAAAATATCTTTCATCTGGTGGGTCTCCTGGCGGTGTGTCAGTTGGTGCGGGCCGCGAGAGTCTCGAGGGCCGACTCGACCACGACGATCTTGGAGTAGTGGAGAAGTTGCTCGGTGTTGACCTCGTTGGCGGAGATCAGCAAAGCCGATGCACAGTTGCGTGCGGCCCGCTTGGTCTCCTCGGAGAACTCAGAGCCGACGATGAGAACGCGCTTCACGTCACCGGCGAGACCCCGCACTTCGTTGACGAAGCTCTTGGTCTTGCCATCGGAAATCGCGAAAGAGGGCACGGTGAGCACGTCGGATTCCTCGATGCGTGCGGTGAGCGCCTTGGCGAAGGCAAGACGGCGCGTGGTGCGGTTCACCTTTTTGGAATAGTCGCGGGGCTTCGGACCGAATGCGACGCCGCCTCCGCAGTGGTGCGGGGGATTGTTGCCGCCTTGACGGGCACGGCCGGTGCCCTTCTGGCGGAACGGCTTCTTGCCAGTCCCGGAGACCTCGGCACGGGTTTTGGTGTTCGCGCTGCCGCTCCGGCGGTTCGCATGCATCGCCACGATCACGTCGTGCACGGCCTGACGACCGCGGTCGGCGTCTTCGATCAGGTTGATGCTTGCGCTCTTCGCCGCTTCGCTGTTGAGAGTCTTTGCTGCCATGGAATTGGGTCCTTTCAGTCAGGGATTCAAGATGCCGATCAACCTTCGGCCCCGGCGTTGAGATTCGGTGCGTCCTTCTTCTTCGCTGGGCGGATCACGACGTAGCCTCCCTTGGCTCCGGGAACCGCGCCACTCACGAGGATGACGTTGTCGTCGGGACGTTTCTGAACGATCTTGAGGTTCTGCACGGTCTTGTGATCGTTGCCGAGACGGCCAGGCATCTTCTGGCCCTTCCAAACACGGCCGGGGGTGGTGCCTGCGGCGATGGCGCCGGTGCGGCGGTGCATCATGTGACCGTGAGCCATCGGCTGGCCGGCGAAGTTGTGGCGGCGCATCGCCCCCTGGAAACCCTTGCCCTTGCTGGTTCCGATCACGTCTACCCACTGGCCGACGTCGAAGAGATCCAAACCGGGGTGCTCGGCCTGGGGAAGCTGGCTGTCATCCTCGACCCGAAACTCGAGGACCTTGCGCTTGATCTTGCCGCCGTTGGCCTTGAGGTGGCCGACTTCGGCTTTGCTGAGGCGAACCTCCTTCTGATCGTCAAAACCCACCTGAACAGCGCTGTAGCCATCCTTCTCTTGGGTCTTTTTCTGCAGAAAGACGTTGTCGCTCACGTCGATGACGGTCACGGCAATGGCCTCACCCGCCTCGTTGAAGATGCGGGTCATGCCGACCTTTTTTCCGATGATTCCGATGCTCATAGCAGTCGTCGTGGATGAAATTTGGGGATCCGTCAGATCTTGATGGTGATGTCGACACCGGCGGGCAGGTTGAGCTTCTTCAGCTCATCAACGGTGCGAGAGGTCGGCTCAACGATGTCGAGGAGGCGCTTGTGGGTGCGGATCTCGAATTGCTCGGCGGACTTCTTGTTGACGTGGGGAGAGCGGTTCACGCTGAACTTCTCGATGCGCGTGGGCAGCGGGATGGGACCGGCGACACGGGCTCCGGTGCGCTTGGCGGTCTCGACGATGTCGAGAGTCGACTTGTCGAGAAGTCGGGAATCGTAAGCCCGGAGGCGGATGCGAATACTTTGTCCCTGCATTTCAGTTGGTCCGTTGGAGTTTAAAAAATGGGTTCAGGCGTAGTGCTCGGTGAGGCGCTCCAAGATCGCGGAGGGCACCTCTTCAAAGCGGAGCGGTTCCATGGAAAAGCTGGCGCGACCCTTCGAAAGGCTGCGCATGTCGGTGGCGTAGCCGAACATTTCGGCCATCGGCACTTCGGCGCGAACCTGGCTGAGGCCGTTGCGCGAATCGACTTCATTGATCCGTCCGCGACGGCGATTGAGGTCGCCGATGATGTCGCCCTGATATTCGTCGGGCACATCCACACTGACCTGCATGACGGGCTCCAGCAGGGCCGGCCCGGCAGCGGCGAGCGCTTCGCGCATCGCGAGAATGGCGGCGATTTTGAAAGCCTGCTCGTTGGAGTCGACATCGTGGCTCGAACCACCGAGCAAGTCGACGTGGAGGTCGACCACGGGATAACTCAAGATGACGCCGTTGTTGATCGACTCGCGGATCCCGGCCTCGCAAGCCCCGATGAACTCCTTGGGGATCTCGCCACCGGTGACGCGGTTGTTGATCGAGAAACCCCGGCCGCGCTCATTCGGAGAGACGCGGAGGATGACATGGCCATACTGACCCTTGCCACCGGTCTGCTTGATCAACTTGTATTCTCCCTCTGCCGCCTTGGTGACAGCCTCGCGGTAGGCGATCTGGGGTTTGCCAGCGTTGGTCCGGACGCCAAATTCGCTCTCCAGTCGCGACTGGATGATCTCGAGATGGAGTTCACCCATCCCGGCGATGAGCGTCTGGCCGGTCTCTTCGTTCGTCGAAACGACAAAGGTGGGATCCTCCTCGGCGAGCCGCTGAAGACCCTCCGAAAGCTTGTCGGAATCCGCCGTCGTCTTCGGCTCCACCGCCATGGAGATGACCGGCACCGGGAAAGCCGGCGGCTCCAGCATGATATCGAAATCCTCGGAATGGAGGGTGTCGCCCGTGCGGACATTTTTCGGACCGACGATCGCGGCGATGTCACCGGCGTAGCAGGTGTCGATATCCTTGTGTTCGTTCGACTGGATCTGGATCAGGCGCCCAACCCGCTCGGCACGTCCGGTGCGGGAATTGAAAATCTTATCACCCTTCGAAACCGTGCCCGAATAGACACGGATGAAAACCAGCTTGCCGACAAATTTGTCGGACCAGAGCTTGAACGCTAGGGCGCAGAACTTGCCTTTGTCGCTGGCGGGAGCCTCGACGATGACCGACTCGTCACCAGCTTTCGTCCCCTGAGCGGCCGGGATCTCAAGCGGACTCGGCAGGTAGTCGACGACCGAATCGAGCAGGTATTGGATCCCCTTGTTTTTGAAAGCTGAACCACCAACCACCGGGATGATGGCGTTGGCAACGGTGGCGCGGCGCAGACCGGCCTTGAAATCAGCAGGCAAAACCTCCTCTTCGCCAAGAAATTTCATCGCGATCTCCTCGTCGACGTCCGCCAGCGCCTCGAGGAGGGATTGACGGGCCTCAAGGGCAAGTTCGCGCTGCTCTTCGGTCAACTCGGTCACCTCGTAGGTCGATCCGAGCAGATCATTGTCCGAATAAAGGACAGCCTTCAGGTTGATCACATCGATCTGACCACGCAGGTTTTCCTGCGAACCAATCGGGATCAGCACCGGATGAGCGTTGGCACCCAGCTTGTCCCGGACATCAGCAACGACCGCGGAGAAGTCGGCACCGACGCGGTCCATCTTGTTGACGAAAATGATCCGGGGAACGCCGTATTTGTCGGCCTGACGCCACACCGTCTCGGACTGGGGCTGAACGCCGGCCACACCGCAGAAAACCACGATGGCTCCATCAAGCACGCGCAGGGAACGCTCCACCTCGGCCGTGAAATCCACGTGACCGGGAGTATCGATGATGTTGACGCGATGCTTCTCGCCAGCGGAGCGTTTGTAGACACCCACCTCTTCGAGCTGCTTCCACTCACAAGTGACCGCCGCGGAGGTGATCGTGATGCCACGGGCACGCTCCTGTTCCATCCAATCCGTCGTCGCCTGCCCGTCGTGCACCTCGCCGATCTTGTGGATCATGCCAGTGTAGAACAGAATCCGCTCCGTGAGCGTGGTCTTCCCCGCATCAATGTGCGCGGCAATCCCGATGTTGCGGGTCCGCTCAAGCGGAAACGCGCGGTCGGGGCTGTTGTGACCACCACTCATGACAGAGGGAGACTGGAGGACGGCAGGCACGGAGGATTACCAGCGGAAGTGAGCGAAGGCCCGGTTCGCTTGGGCCATCTTGTGGGTTTCGTCGCGCTTGCGGACCACGACACCTTGATTGGTGCTCGCATCGCGGATCTCGTTGGCAAGGGCAATGTGCATCGGCGTACCCCGGCGTCCACGGGCGGCATTGACGATCCAGCGCATCGCGAGGGCTTCTTGGCGATCCTGGGAAACTTCGAGCGGAACCTGGTAGGTGGCGCCACCAACCCGACGGCTCTTCACCTCGACACGCGGCTTCGCATTCTCGACGGCACGATTGAGCACCTCGACGGGATCCACGGACTCGGCACCTTCGTTGGCCCGGTCGATCGCCGCATAAACGATCCGCTCCGCGAGGGAACGCTTGCCCTGGCGCATCACCTTGGACACGAGCTTGGACACGAGCGAACTATCGTAACGCGCGTCACGCCGCTCAGGCTTGCTGTAGACTCTTTTTCTTCGGGACATAGGATTATTTCAGTGAAATGCTGGAACATTCGTATCGCCGGAGAGAAAATCTGACGGAGGCCAGATTCTCACCCCTTGGGCCGCTTCGCCCCATACTTGGAGCGAGCCTGCTTCCGCTTCGCCACCCCGAGGGTGTCGAGAGCGCCACGAACGATGTGATAACGCACCCCGGGAAGGTCCTTCACGCGGCCGCCGCGGACGAGGACGATGGAGTGCTCCTGCAAATTGTGACCCTCACCACCGATGTAGGCGATGACTTCCTCACCATTGGTCAAGCGGACCTTCGCCACCTTCCGGAGCGCCGAGTTCGGCTTCTTGGGCGTGCGGGTGTAGACTTGGAGACAAACACCGCGACGCTGCGGGCAGTCATCAAGCGCGGGCGACTTGGACTTGTCGGGCTTGTCCTGTCTTCCTTTCCGGACGAGTTGGTTGATGGTGGGCATGACGTTGGCGCTGTGGTCGGAAATCGAAAAATGGCATCCCGCGAGGGCTACGGCCGGCGTCAGGGAGACGCGAAAACCGGAACAAGAAAGCCCGCAAAGCGGGTTGCCGGTTCGGAGCGGGGGCGGGGAATATAGACGGTCGTCTCTAGCCCGCAACTGGATTTATTTCAAAATTCTCCATCCAGTCCTCGATCTTTCGAGGCGCCTGTTTTGACGCCCCTTCAGCCTCTTTGGAAACTTTGGAGTTTTTCAAAATTCCTCCGATTCCTTTGCCCGGAACCGCCCGTTTCGCGCGTAGCAGGAGGCGGATTTGAACCGCCGACCAAAGGCTTATGAGTCCTCTGCTCTACCCCTGAGCTATCCTGCCCTTTCGCAAAAGCGGTCCGTAAGGAACTTTTTTCAGCGGAAAAGTCAAGCTCGGGCTTGGAGAAGCTGGTAGGCTGACCTCCGTCTCCTCTTGCAACCTTCGGTGCGGCCCGGGGTTCTCCTCTCCAGACCAATGAAATCCCTCCTCACCCTGGTGCTCGTTTTTCTCGCCCTCGCCCTGGCGGCGGCGGATGGGTCACCGAGCGACGTCTTCCCGCAATCCGTTGCACCTGACGATTTCGCGCCCCTCCGCGGACAATCCCCCTTCCTGCGCTCCCTTAACCTGAGCGATTCCCTGATTCTCACCGGCTTCGCCGAAGTCGACGACGAGAGGGTGGCCACCTTGATGAACAAGGAAACAAAGGAGACGTACGTAGTCTCAAGCCGCGCCAACTCGCAGGGGTGGAAAATGGTGGAATTGAAGACCGATGCCGACCTCGGTAAGGTTGCCGCCAAGGTTGCGGTGGACGGCGGCGAGGTCGTGACGATCCGCTACGCCGACTGGCAGGCGAAGCCCGGCGAATCCAAACCCGCTCCGGGCCCCTCCACCGAAATGAACGGAGGTCCGACGGCGATTTTGGCGGCCCGGCGCGAGCAGGGGGGCCCCGACGGTCGCCGCGGTCCGCCACCGGAAATCCGCGAAAAAGTGGAGAAACTGAGCGAAGACCAGCGCCAGAAGCTGTTCGACAAGATGCGGGAGCTTCGGGAGAAACATCCCGACATGAGTTGGGAGGAACGCGGCAAGGTGTTCAACGAGCACCTTGAGAAGATCCTGAAGAAGCAGAAGTGAGGCCCCTCCGGAGACTCACTTCTTGCTCTTCTTTTTGTCCTTCTTCGCCTTCTTTTCCGACCCAGTCCGCCCGGGGAAAGTCAGTTCGGCGATGCCCGACTTGTCGAGTCCACCGATTCCGAGACCAACCATGCGTTCATATTGGGCCTGAGTGGCGCTGTTGAGAGGCAGGGCGATCTTCAGCGACTTCGCCAGGCCTGCGGCGATGCCGGAATCCTTCGCAGCATGCTCGGCGGAGAACCAGCAATCGTGCTCACGGGCGATCATGTCGGCGGCATCGGTTTCAAGGACACGGGAATTCGCGCCGGTCTGGGAAAAGACCTCGCAGATCATTTTGAGATCATGACCAAGCGCGGCGGCAAGGCCGAGGCCTTCAGCGAGGCCGGCGGTGTTGATGTTCATCACCATGTTCACCAGCGCCTTGACCTCGGCAGCCTTGCCGATCGCGCCAATATGCCGCAGGCTGACGCTGAGGTCCTCTAGCAACGTCTTGTGCTTCGCGAAGACGGCTTTGTCGGCCCCGATCATGAGGTAAAGCTGACCGTTGCGGGCGTGGCTGATGCTGCTGGCCATGCAAGCCTCGATCGTCGAAGCACCGACCTTGGCGGCGCCATCGGCGACTTTCTTCTGGATCTTCGGACTGAGGGTCGCGCAATTGATGAAGGTCCGGCCATTCGCCCCCTTCAGCAGGTTGTCGCCCTTGCCGAAGAAGATCTTGTCCATCGCGGCATCATTGGTCACCACAGTGAAAATAATGTCGGCAGCCGCCGTCACCTCGGCGAGGGTGGCGCAGGCTTTCGCACCGAGTTCCTTGGCCAGCTCGGCGGACGCGTTCTGGTTCACATCGAAGACCGCCGCGACATTGTATTTGAGATCATTGAGGCGCCGCGCCATGTTGGCGCCCATGCGGCCGACGCCGACAAAACCGACCCGGCCTTTGGGTGCGGCTTTCGAGGCCACTTTCGTTGCGGTCTTCTTCGTGGATTTCTTCGTCATGATCTCTAGTTGGGGGAATGATATCGAATCCGTAGGTGTACCCGAATTTGCCCCGGAGCCAAGTGAATTATGAGGGAGGGGGCACGTCGTTATCGCGGGATGCAGAGCTTCGTCGATGCCGGACGCGGCATCGCCACCGTTTTTCGCACCGAGTGGAATTTCCGGATCCATTTCGCCATCGCTACGCTCGTGACCCTCGCGGGCTTCGGCTTTGGAATCTCCGGCGGAGAGTGGCTGGCCGTGATCCTTTCCGCCGGGCTTGTGTTGCTGGCCGAGCTTTTCAACACCGCTCTTGAATACCTCGCCGACGCGGTGCATCCCGAGGCCGACCGCGGGGTCGGCATGGCCAAGGATGCCGCCGCCGGAGCGGTGCTTGTCGCCGCCATCGCCGCCACGCTGGTGGGCGCGATCATCTTTCTACCAAAAGCATGGACCTGGTTGAGCGAGTGGATGTGAATGCGGCGGATCAATCGCCGGCTTGGGTCGAGGAACTGCGGGCCAGGCTCGTGGGAGCCAAGGTCTCGACCGCCGCGGAGGTGCGGCGCGAGTTCGGCACGGACCGCTGGCACGCCTCCGCCATGCCCGACGTCGTCGTGGAGGCCACCCACCGGGATCAGGTCGTTGCGTCCCTGAGCTTCGCCAACGAACGCGGCATTCCCGTCACCACTCGCGGAGCCGGGGTCGGTTATGTCGGCGGCTGTGTGCCACTGAAAGGCGGCATTCTTTTGTCGGTGCGAAAAATGAACCGCATCATCGAGATCAGTCCGGCGGACGGCATCGCCGTGGTCGAACCCGGGGTGACGCTCGATGACCTCCAGGAGTCGGTGCGCGCTCTCGGCTGGTATTATCCTCCCGATCCGGCGAGCCTGAAGGAGTGCTCCGTCGGCGGCACGATTGCGACGAATGCGGGCGGGCCGCGCTGCGTGAAATACGGCGTCACCCGCCACTACGTCCTCGGTCTCGAGGTCGTCCTCCCTGATGGTCAGATCCTCGAGACCGGCGGCCGTTGCCACAAGAACAAGACGGGCCTCGACCTCATCGGCATGTTCGTCGGGTCCGAGGGACTCCTCGGCGTCATCACGAAAGCGACCCTGCGCCTCATCCCCCATCCCGAGGCGCGGGCGATGCTGACGGCGACCTTTCCCGATTTCGAAACCGCGGCGGAGGCGGTCCAAGCGATCCTGAACCACGGTTGGCAGCCTTCGGGACTCGAGGTCACGGATGGATTCACCCTCCAGGCGGCCCGCGATTATCTCGGACCCGAGATGCTCCCCGATGGCGATGCCCACCTCATCGTCGAGCTCGATGGCCGACACGATACGATCCTCCAGGACCTCGCCAAACTCCGCGAACTCGTTGACACCCTCGGCCCGGTCGCGGTCGAGGAAGCGCGCGATCCGGAGTCGTGCGAGGCGATCTGGAAACTGCGCCGAGAGTTTTCCTACTCCCTGCGCGCTACCGGATTGATCAAGCTCAACGAAGACATCGTCGTGCCGCGCTCGAAGCTCGTCGAACTTGTCCGTTTCGCCCGTCAGTTGGAGAAAGACACCGGCATCCCGGTGGCCTGCTTCGGCCATGCCGGAGATGGCAACATCCACACCAACCTCATGGTGAAGGATTACGAGACCGATCCTGACGAAAAGGCCAAAGCCGACGCCGCCCTGGATTTGCTTTTCAAATGGATCATCGCCAACGACGGCCAGATTACCGGCGAGCACGGGGTCGGGCTGGCGAAAAAGCGTTGGTTCGCCGATGCCGTCGGCGAGGTCTCGATGGACGTGCATCACCGGCTCAAGACGGCACTTGATCCGAAAGGGATCCTCAACCCCGGGAAATTCCTTTCCTGATGCTTCACCGGACGGGAGTAATCGGAAACCGCTGCGCGTCGAAATAGGACAGCCGCGCCGGGATCGCTGCTTCGATCTGGAACTTCAGCGCGGCATCAATCCGCTCCGGACGATAGCGCACCGCAAGCCAGGGCAGGAAAGATTCGGCGACATCCTCGCGCGTCGGATTGTCCCGGGCATAGGTGGAGATGAACTCGGGATCGGAAGCCTGTGCCGCCTTCCACCCCGCCGACGCGGCATGCCGCGGATCGAGCGAAGTGTGGGAGGCTTCGTGCACGAGGGTTTCTTCGAGGATCCGATCCCGTTGGTAAAGCACCGCCTGACCCGTGTGGATGAGGATGTCCCGGCCTCCGCCGCCGAAGGGCTGGGTTCCCTTGTGAATCGTGATCGTCTTCACATTGCTCCGCAGGATCCGCGGGAGACGACCCACTTCACGCGCATACTGGATCGCCACCTTGCGGGCGGCGCGTTCGCTGCCGAACTCCGCGTTTACCTGCACGGTCACCGCCCCTGAGTCCTTGTAGGTCACCTTGAAAAGATGCGCCTTCCGCTTCACGAAGGCATTGCGGCGGCGATCGAACATCAGGCGGGTTTCCTTGCCCTCGTAGCGTGCCTTGAGGTAGGTGGAAGGGTCGGCCGAGGTGATGATGTCCGGATCGATGAAAATCGTGCCGGCGAACGGCGGCGCCGCATGCACTACCGGGGCCAGAAGGAAGGCGAGGATCCAGAGTCGCAGTTTCATGACGGACGAGTTCAAGACAACGGACACCTCCGCTCCTTCGGAAAGCGTTCCCTCGTTCCAAGCGGCGTCAAACGACAATTCACGAATTCCGGGGCGATCCGCGCCCCTTGAAATCCAGACAACCCCGCTTTAGTCAGTTCCTTCCCTGATGTCCGACGAATCCCCCGAATCGAAATCCGGCGCCCTCCTCACTTTCGAGGAATCGCGTGTCCTCGGTTGTCTCCTCGAAAAAGAGGCGACCGTGCCCGACCAGTACCCGCTGACCTTCAACAGCCTCCACGCCGCCTGCAACCAGTCGAGCAACCGCGAGCCGGTCGTCGATTTCGGCACCGACACGGTCGAGGAGGCGATGGAAGGGCTGCGCTACAAGAAGCTCTCCATCCTCGTCCACCAGGCCGGGGCACGGGTGCCCAAGTGCAAGCACACCATCGAAAACAAATATCCCTACCTGACCAAGGGACAGCAGGCCCTTCTCTGCGTCCTGCTGCTCCGCGGACCGCAGACGGTCGGCGAGCTGCGCCAACGCACCGAGCGCATGCACAGCTTCGCCGATCTCGAGCGCGTCCAAACCGTGCTTGAGGAAATGGCGGCGCACACCCCCGATCCGATCGTGAAACACATCCCGGCGGGCGGCGGACGCCGCGTCGCGACCTGGATGCATACGCTCTGCGGCGACACTATGCCTGCGATCGCCTCCCCTGCCGAAGCCGCGCGAGCGACCGAGGCCCCGGCCGCAAGTTGGCGGACGGAAATGGAGGAGGAGATCGCCACGCTGAAGGCCGAAGTTTCTTCCTTGCGGGAAGAACTCGAATCGATCAAAACCAACCTCGGACTCTGAGAATCCCCATGAAAGCCCCCTTGATCCTACTTGCCCTTGTCTTTTTGTCAGGATGGTCCCTCGCCCAGGAGCGTACGTCTCTCTGGCCCGATGGGAAAACTCCCTACGTCCTCCCCGTCGACGCCGAGACCGGCTCGCCGGCGCTCAACCTCTACCCGACCCGGGGCAAGGAGGGTCATACCGGGGCGGCCGTGGTGATCTGCCCCGGCGGAGGCTACGGCGGGCTGGCCAAGGATCACGAGGGCCATCAGCCGGCCCAGTGGTTCAACGAGCGCGGCGTCTCAGCCTACGTGCTGCACTACCGTCTCGGCAGCCAAGGACACCACTACCCGACCCAGCTCGCGGATGTGCAGCGCGCCATCCGCTGGGTGCGCGCCAACGCGGAGGCCCAAGGCATCGATCCCCAGCGCATCGCGGTGATGGGCTTTTCCGCCGGCGGACACCTCGCCAGCATGGCGGCCACGCTTTTCGACGAGAAGGCCTACGAGAAATCGGACGCCATCGACGAAGCCAGTGCGCGGCCCGATCTCGCCATCCTCTGTTATCCCGTCATCAGCATGGACCGCGCCGTCACCCACGGCGGCTCGCGCAAGAACCTGCTCGGCCCCGAGCGTGAAAACGACGACGAACTCGCCAAGAAACTCTCTTCCGACCTCAATGTGACCGACCGGACGCCACCGACTTTCATCTTCCAAACCGATGCCGACACCGCCGTGCCGGCGGAAAACGCGGTGCGGTTTTATCTCGCCCTGCGCCAGCACAAGATTCCGGCCGAGATGCATGTCTACGAAGCCGGCCCGCACGGAGTCGGGCTCTACCTCGGCGACCCCATCCTCGGCACCTGGTCCGGCCACCTCGAAGACTGGCTGCGCAGCCGCTTCTTCTTCGCACCGGCACGTCCGCGCACCGCCCTGAAAGGCGAAGTGTTGCTCGATGGCAAACCGGTGAGCTGGGGATCGCTCAGTTTCCGTCCCGTCGAAGCCGGCCTGCCGGTGACGACGATCCGCGTCCGCAACGGGCGCTTCTCCACGAAAGAGGAGGAAGGGCCGTTGCTGGGCACCTCCAACCTGAACTTCGAAGGCAGCATCTGGGAGAGCACGGGTGACGAAAAGGATCGCCGCGTTCAACTCGACCGGCTCCAGCCCGGCGATGCGGGATCCTTCTCCATCGAAGTGGCCTCAGGGATGGAGCCGCTCAAGCTCGAGTTCCGCTCCCGTTGATCAGGCGATCTTCCGGGCCACCTCGGCGAGGTGGCCGATCAGTGCCCCGAGGGCGCCTTGATTCGTCCCGTGGCGGAACACCGCCATGATCTCGGCGTGGACCACGGGAGTCTTCAGCCTGACAAAAACACAACCAGTGTGCGGCAGCTTGCGGCTGTGCTCCGGCAGCAGGGCGACCCCGGCACCGCCCGCGACGGCGACCAGCAGCAGCGGCAGCGAGTCAGACTCCTCCGCGATGCGCGGTTCGAAGTCGCGGAGGCGGCAGATGCCGGCGAGGAAGCGGCGACGGCCCGGATACGCCGAATCCGAAAGGGACACGAAGCCCTCTCCGGCCAACTCGCGCAGGTCGATCTGCTTCCGGCCAGCGAGTCGATGATCCTCGGGCAGCACCGCGGCCATCGCGCTCGAGGCGAGGCTGACGATCTGGAAGTCGACGCGATCGGCTTCCTCGAGATTGCCGAGCACGGCGAGGTCGAGCTCGCCCTGCCGCAGACGCTCCAGCTGGGCATGCGGCGAAAGTTCGAAGAGCGAGAGCCCGGCCGCAGGGTGGCTTTTCTTCAACAGCCGCACCGCCGGGGCGACGAGATCGTCGAGGAAGATGTTGAGGAACCCCAGCCGGATCGTCCGCGTCTTGCCCCCGAAATGTTCGCGGGTCTGTTGCACGCTCGTCTCGAGATCGCAGAGGATCTGCCGAGCCCGGTCGAGAAAAAAGCGCCCCGCGTCGGTCAGATGGATGCGCTGGCGATGCCGACGAAAAAGTGGCACGCCGATCTCGTCCTCCAGGGCGCGGATCTGGCGGCTCAGGGCCGGTTGCGACAGGTGGACCCGCTGGGCCGCCGCAGTCACCGATTGCGCCTCGGCGGCCGCGACGAAATAACGGAGCTGGTGGATTTCCATCGGAGGACCTGCGGAGACTTCATAACCTAGGCGCATGAAGTGTCGACGCAAGTGGCATTGGCCGGCTCCCTCGAAACCGGTCAACGTAACCCTGTTCAATCGCAGACCCAACCCTGTAGACTCCTACCATGAAAAGCACCATCACCTCTCCCATCACCGTCCGCCCCGCCGCCGAGCGCGGCCATGCCAATCACGGCTGGCTCGACACCTGGCACAGCTTCAGTTTCGCCCACTACCACGATCCCGAGCACATGGGCTTTCGCAGTCTCCGGGTCATCAACCAGGACATCATCGCCCCGGGGGCCGGCTTTCCGACCCATCCCCACCGCGACATGGAGATCTTCAGCTACGTGCTGGAAGGCACCCTGAAACACGCCGACAGCATGGGCAACAGCCGCGAGCTGAAGCCCGGCCAGATCCAGATGATGAGCGCCGGCTCCGGCGTGACCCACAGTGAGTTCAATCCCTCGCGCGAGCCGCTCCACATCCTCCAGATCTGGATCCATCCGCACTCTCGCGGCCTCACCCCGAGCTACACCGAGTGGGAGCCCGCCGACCGCGAGGCGCGTGGCAAGACCCTGCTGATCTCACCGGACGGGCGCGATCATTCGGCCACGATCCACCAGGATGCTTTCGTCCACCGTGTCCTCCTCGCCCCCGGCGAATCCGTCTCGCACGAGCTCGACTCCGGCCGAGGCCTCTGGCTACAGGTGATCCGCGGGCCGCTCCACCTCGAGGAAACCCGGTTGGAATCCGGAGATGGTGCCAGTGCGGAAACCGCCGGCACCTATCACTTCACCGCCGGAGACAACGAAGTCGAAGCGCTCCTCTTTGATCTGAACTGAACCCTGACATCACCACATCACCAACACCCATCCATCCATGAAAACCGTCACCCTCATCGCCCGCTACCTCCTCGGAGTCATCTTTCTGGTGTTCTCGCTGAACTTCTGGCTGCAGTTCATGCCAATCCCGGCCCCGCCGGAAGGCAGCGCCGCCGCGAACTTCATCGGAGCCATCTACATGTCCGGCTTCCTCGCCGTGGTCAAGGTGCTGGAGCTGTCGGGCGCGATCCTGCTGCTGATCGGCCGATACGTGAACCTCGGCCTCGCCGTCCTTGGACCGATTGTCGTGGTCATCGGCATGTATCACATCATCATCCTGCAGGCCGGATATGGCATGGCCGCGGTGCTCGGCCTGCTCGCCGCCACCGCCCTGGCGGGAAGACGGGATTTCATCAACACGCTCCTGGCTGCCCGCTGAAGGCGGCATTTCCTTCTCAATCCGACCGCCCCTCGACCCGCAGGATGTAGAGGGGCTGGTCGGATTGATTCGTCCGGATCAGGAGCCGCCCGCGACTGCGGGCTTTCCCGGACCGGTTCGACCACTTGACCCGGACATCCGTCCCGGCACCGGACACCAGCACCGGAGCAGGGAACGAGCGGAGGCTGAATCCCCTGCCGCTCACGTTCGCCGACTGGATCGTCAACCATCCACTTCCTTGGTTGACGATGCGAAAGCTGCGCGTGCGGCTGGCGGACTTCCCTTTCAAAGTGCCGAAATCGCTGCCCTTGGCGAGACGGGGTTTTTCATTGCTGGCGATGCTGCGCCCCTTTCCGAGGACGGTCATTCGCGGCGGTGATTCCGTGGCCGCGAGCCGCTCCTCGACCCAGGAGAAAAAGTAGGAAAGCCGCGTATAGATGGTGGGCTGCGATGCGTCATCACACTCGGCAGTGCCGAAGCTGACCAAGCCAACCAGCAGATCGGTGCCTCCGAAATCCCTCACCAGCGGCCCACCGCTGTCTCCGAAACAAGGGGTCGCGATTTCGAGTGGGTCGACTCCGGCGAGGTGGGTTTCGTTCAGGATCGGTCCGAAGGTCTGCTCGGCAATGTTTTCAGCGAGGATCTCGGCATCCGCCTCCTGCAAGATCGTGTGAGGCACGATCTGGCCCGCCTGAACCGTGCCCCAACCTGCGACGCGGACGGCATCTCCGACCAGAAGGTCTGACGGAACCGAGAGGATCTCGATGGGACTGATCCCGGAAATCCGGCGGTCGAGGAGGAGCAGGGCGAGGTCATGAGTGCTCGTCCCGGATTCGATCGCGAACTCGGGATGGCGCACGATCGCAAGAACATTGACGGCGACCCGCGAGGAGGCATCGCCGAGGTCATGGGTGCCCATCCAGACCTCAAGGTCGACCGGCGAAAGATTCACCAGGCTGTGGGCGGTCGTCACCACCCACTGATCACCGACGAGGACGCCTCCACCGATCAGTCCGGGCCCGGGCACGATCCCCTTGCGAATGATCCCTGCCATCCATGGATATTCACCCTCGGCCGCATCGCTGCCGGCGATGATGGCCCGCGCCTCTGTGCCTTGCAGCAGGGCGAAAAGAAGGGCCAAGGCGGCCGTCCGGAGTGCTTTCATGCTTGTGAGTTCCTCCGGACCTTGTCCGATCCGACTCTTCCGTGACCTCCGGAAACCGGGAGATCGAATCTGTCAATTCGGGACTTGGCGCAAGTTTCGCATTGCGGGCGGAAGCTTCGCCCGTTTATCTGAACAGGCGCCCCCCGCCATGAACCTGCACTACCTGGAACTGTTCTACTACGTCGCCAACTTCGGCGGTATCAGCGAGGCCCTCAAGGGCATGCCCTACGGCTTGCAGCAGCCCGCGATGAGCGGCCAGATCAAGAAGCTGGAGAACGATCTCGGGGTCCAGTTGTTTCAGCGCCGGCCGTTCGCATTGACCCCGGCCGGGAGGGAGCTCTTCGAGTTCATCCAGCCTTTCTTTTCGCGGATCGAGCTGATCTCGGCTCACATGCGCGGCGAGATCGACCGTCATCTCCGCCTCGCGACCTCGGCCTCGGCCATGGCGACGCATCTTCCGGAATTGCTCCAATCGCTGCGCCGCGAGATTCCGGAGCTGCGTCTCACCCTCCGCGAGATTTCCCACCCCGAGGTGGAAAACGCCCTGCGCAAGCGCGATGCCGACGTGGCGATCGCCGTCGTTCACCGGAAGCTGGGTCCGGGCATCCTTTCGCAGAAGCTGCTCGACCTGCCGCTCGCCATCGCGGCGCCGGCGAACTGCGAGATCGATACCTTCGCCCAACTGGCCTCTCTCGCCGTGGCAGGCCAGATCCCACATCCCCTGATTTCCCTCCCGCGTTCAGAGACGGTCTCGGTCCTGTTTCAACGGGGGCTGCTGAAGCTGAAGATGCGCTGGGATCCCTCGGTCGAGGTCTCCGAACTCGGCTTGGTCCAACGTTATGTCGAAAAGGGATTCGGCTTCGGTCTCGCGGTCGATATCCCCGGCACGATCTGGCCGGAGACGGTCAAAAAGATCCGCCTCCCCTCGGCGTTTTCGCCGCTGAGCCTCTGCGCCCTCTACATGGAGGATCTGAAGCCGGTCGCCGCTCGCTTCCTGCAACTGGTCTTCGCGCGGGCCGCCGAACTACGCGGCAAACCGCGAAAAAAGAAAAAAAAGAAGAACCCGCCCCCGCCCGATCCACCGACCGACGCGACCTGACATGCCAGACGCCCTCCTCTTCGACTTCGACGGACTCATTCTAGACACGGAGACTCCCATCTACGAAGCCTGGCGCGACGACTATCTCGCCCATGGACAGGATCTCACTCCGGAGGTCTATGCGGCTTGTGTTGGCAGCGATTTTGGTCGATTCGATCCCAAGTCCCACCTCGAATCCCTCGTCGGTTACGAGATCGATTGGTCCGAGCGCGATCGTTGGCGTGAAGAGAACGCGCTCGAGCGGGTCCGGCGCCTGCCCCCGCTGCCCGGGGTGGTCGATCTCCTGGAGGCGGCACAAGCCGCCGGGCTGCCTTGCGCGGTTGCTTCCAGTTCGCCCCGCTCGTGGGTCGAGGGCCACCTGGAGCGGCTCGGCCTGCTCCCCTTTTTCCAGCTGACCCGCTGCCGCGACGATGTCGATTTTCCGAAGCCGGCACCGGATCTTTTCCTCGCCGCGTCCCGCGCGCTCGGTGTGCCTCCGGCCCGCTGCCTGGTCCTCGAAGACTCCCGCAACGGACTGCTGGCGGCCATTGCCGCCGGGATTCCCTGTGTGGTGGTGCCGAACCGAGTTACCGCGCACCTCGATTTCGCCGGGGCGGCCGCCGTCCTGCCGAACTTGGAGTCGATCACTCCGTCCTGGCTGCAACAGTTGGTTTTGTAACCGCCAGCTCAGGGCAGGGGCTCCCGCGTGACTTTCTGCTTTCCGAAAATCCTCCGTCCGAGCCGCTTCAACGCATTCTGGTCGGTCTCCATATCCTTCACTTCCTGGGCCTGGTGTATGATGGTCGGGTTGCCCGGCTCGGGGAACTCCTGGGCCGCATCCTCACCGACCTCCGAGCGGACGTCTTCGTCATAGCTCGTCACCACGGCTTCGGCATCGCCGCGCACCACGACGGGCTGGATGAAGATCATGAGCTCGGTGCGATCTTTCGCGATCTGAGTGTTGCGAGCCGCCTGCCCGATGATGGGAAGATCCTTCAGGACCGGGATGCCGGTGTCGGTCTGGTTCTTGGATTCGGAGATCAACCCGCCCAACACGATCGTGGAACGGTTCGCAACCGAAACCGTGGTGTTGAGCTCCTGTTTTCCGATGATCGGGACTTCACTGTCGGCGACGAGCTGGCTGCCGATGACCCGGTCGTTGATCTGCACAATGTCGAGGGTGACCTCGTTGTTCTCGTTGATGGTCGGCAACACTTCGAGCTTCAGCACCACCTCCTTGAAGTCGATCGAGGTGCGGACCGCCGCGTTGTTATTGTTGTTGGAGGCATCAGAAAGGCTTTCCACCGGCACGGGCACCTCCTGACCCGAAGTGATCTCGGCGCGCTTGCCGTTCTGGGTGTAAACGACCGGCCGCGACAACACCTTGAAGCGCTGGGTCGCCTGGAGGGCGGAGACGATGACATCGAGCGACTGGCCGATTTGACCGTAGAAGTTGAGTCCGCTGGAAGGACCGAAGGGGGTGGTGGTAATGAAGTTCGACATGTCGGCGATCGACCCCGCAGTCGTACCATTGCCAAGGATGTCGCTACGCCCGACGATGTTACCGCTGGTGAACCCACCGCTGCCGGGCTTCTGCCCGTTGAATTTCGCGAAACGCTGCAGATAGTCGACCCCGACCTCGGTATCGTCGGACAGGGTGAGCTCGCCGATGACGGTCGCGAGATAAACCTGCACGGGGCGTTGATCCAAACGATCGACCATGTCGAGCACGATCTGTTCCGACTCACGGGTGCCGCTGACGATGATGGCGTTCGATTGCCGGTCGGCGATCACCCGGGTCTTGCCGACCAGGACGGAGATCGGCGCGACATCATCGATCGGGAAAGCGATCTGATCCTCCCGGCCCCCGACCGCGGCGGTGCTCGTGCCCGTGGAGGCGCTGCTGGTGCCGGTGGTCTGGTTGCGGTTCTGGTTGTTTTGCTGGGTGCGGTTGGTGCCGGTCAGCGTGGCGAGTTGCGAGGAGGTCACCGGAGTCGGCCGCGTTTGGATCTGCCGTCCGCCCGGAAGCATGGTTTCGCCGGTGCCGGTGTCCTGGAGGATGTCGACGAGCACGGGCAGAATGTCGTTGGCCTTCACATAGCGGAGCTTTCGCTCAATCGGTTTGTGATTGCTGAGCGGCTGGTCAAACTGCCGGATCAAGTCCAACACATAGGCGGCATCCGATGGAGAGGCCACAATCATGATGCGGTTGAGGCGGTCGTCAGGGATCAACTGGGCGGCCGGCTGGTCGGCAGTACCGACCCCGTTCATCACGTTCCGCGAGCGATTGGTTTGGCTGGCGTTGCTCGCCTGCCCTCCCTGGCTCTGCGCCTGGTTCCCGTTGTTGGTGCGGTTCTGGTCGTTATTCGACGTGTTGCCGGTGACGGTGCCGCGGCTCTCGCTCTGGCGCTGCCGCTCCTCCATGCGGGCATCCATGGCGGCCTGGATGATTTGAGCGACCACATTGGCCTCGGCGAACTCGAGAGGCACGAACTCGGTGATGAGCGGCGCATCGTCGACCGGGTGATCGATGATCGCCTTGAGCCGTATCAACTGCCGAACGATGGGGCTCGTTTCCGTGATGAGCAGCCCCCGAGGGTTGGTTACCGGAGTGATGCGGCCAAATTCGTTGAGAACGATGTGATTGCTGAAGATGGTGGATGCGTCTTCCGGGTCGACGAACTGAAGGTCCATGAAAAAACCCACGAGCGACTCGCCATCGGGCAACAGACTGGGATCGGTGTAAATCACCACGCCCTCACTGAAAGACGGGCTGCCACCACCCTGTCGAGCGCCGCCCAGCAGCACCTTGACCGAGCTGTCCTCGGGCTCGACCACGAGGATGTATCCGTTCACCAACAAGGCCGCCTCAATCAGGCGGATGGCTTCGTCCCGAGAAACTTCGGACGGGGTCACCAAGCTCACTTGCGGGCCATTGAAAATCGAGCTGTCCTTGACGACTGGCTTGTTGATCAGCCGCTCGTAGATATTGAGGATGTCGTTGACCGGATTGAGCGGGAACTGCAGGCTGACCCGGTCGCCCACCACGGTCGATCCGGGGCCTGCGCCGCCTGGTCCGCCACCCGGACCCCGACCACCAAAACCGGGCGGCCCCTGCAATTGGGAAGGGGCCTGGAGAGGCTGTTGGGCCGGTTGCTGATCCGCGGCGGGTGCTTGGGGAGGCGTTTGAGCGGGAGCCTGAGGTGCCTGTGCCCAAGCCTGACCGGCCGTGACCAAGGCCATGATTCCTACGGCTGCGGCGAAGTAACCCCGCAGCTCCCTGCTGATCCCGCTTCTCATGTGTCGTGTTTCGGCCCGAAATCCGGGATGAGCAGGCTTCAACCCCGCCAGTCCCGTTCCGGTTCGCTCTTTTTCAGGGAACGAGCCGACTTTTACCGCAGGGTGGAAAAGTTGACAACCCTCAATGCCAGTTCGTCCCTCACGCGACAACGGCTCGGCCGGGCGTAGAGTTTCAGCAGGCCGTGCTCTCGATCTCTCCGTCCGCCAGGCGGGTGCGGAGCCGGTCTCCGGCCTTCACCTGTGAAACTCGGGTGATGAGCCGCCCGGAAGCGTCGCTGGTAATTGAAAAGCCGCGCTTCAGCACCGCCTGTGGATGGAGCGAGCGCATCAGCGTGCCCTCAGCGCGGACAGTGGCCTCCAGTGAGTCGATGGCATGCAGGCAACTCCGATCGAGGCGCCGCATCATCCCCTCCAGCTCCTGAGCGAAAGATTCGAGCTGTCGTTCGGGCCGAAGCGCCAAGTAGGCACGGGAAACGCCCTCAAATGCTCCCATCTGCTCCCGCAATTGCAGGGAGACCTGGCTGTCGAGCCGCTCGGCGAGATAATCGAGGGTCTGGGCCAACGTGCGGACCTTCCTGCCCGGTTCCCGCGCGGCGAGTTCCCGACGAACGGAGTCGAGATGCCTTTGGCGCAGGCTCAGCCCATGGGAAACCCGCGTCCTCAGGGCCTCGTCGAGACGCTCGAGATGCCGACGCAGGGCCAAGCCATCGGGCGCGGCGTTCTCCGCGGCTGCACTGGGGGTCGGTTCGCGACGGTCCGCCACAAAGTCAGCGATGGTGAAGTCGATCTCATGGCCGATCCCGGTCATCAAGGGGATTCCGCATGCGGCGATGGCGCGGGCGACCACTTCTTCATTGAAGGACCACAGATCTTCGATGCTACCTCCACCCCGTGCGACCAAAACCAGATCCGGACGCAGATCGCCGCTGCTCTGATCAAAGGCACGGATCCCTGCGGCGATTTCCTCGGCCGCTCCGTCGCCCTGCACCCGTGTCGGGTAGATCATCACCCGCGTCCAGGGAGCCCGACGTTTGAGGACATTGAGGATGTCCCGGATGGCCGCACCGGTGGGCGAAGTGACGATCCCGATGCGCTCCGGGAATGTCGGGATCGCCTTTTTCCGCTCGCGTTCGAAGAGCCCCTCGGCCTCGAGCTTTCGCTTGAGAGCCTCGAATTTCGCCTGGAGGTCGCCGAACCCTTTTCCCTGCACGACCTGGGCGACGAGTTGATATTGGCCCCGGGCTTCGTAGACCGAAAGATTTCCGTAGACCTGCACCTGCATGCCATCAGCGAGTCGCACCGGGCATCTGGAGGCGGCCCCTTTGAAAAAGACGCAGGCGAGCTGGGCGAAGGGATCCTTCAAGGTGAAGTAATGGTGCCCCGATCCGGGCAGCCGGTGGTTGCTGATCTCTCCCTCGATCCAGACGCCATCGAAACGGCTCTCGAGCGTGTCGCGGATGAGTGCGGTGATCCCCGCGACGCTGTGGACCTGCTCCGGCATCACCTTCAGCCCCGCATTCCCGAAATGGCGGCCGCCATATCGTCCACCCCGTACAGCGAAGTGCCTGCGACCATCACGTTCGCTCCATGGGCGGCGGCGATGGAGACAGTGCGCGCATCGATCCCCCCATCGACTTCGATGTGAAAGGCGAGCCCTTTCTCTTCCCGGAACTCCCGGGCCGCGGTGACTTTGGGCATGGTCTCGGCCTCCATGAAGGCCTGGCCTCCGAACCCGGGCACCACGGTCATCACCAGCAGCAGATCAATTTGCCCGAGATAAGGCACCGCCGCTTCAAAGGAGGTCGCAGGATTGATGGCGAGTCCGCAGCCAAGACCCGCTTCGCGGATCGTTCGCAAGGTTGTCGCGACATCGTGCTCCGCCTCCACATGCACGGTGAGGCGGTCCGCACCCGCCTTGATGAAGCGGTCGAGGTAACGCTGTGGATGCGTCATCATCAAGTGGGTGTCGAGAGTCATCTTGGTGCATCCCCTGACAGTCGCCACGAACTGGGGACCGAAGGAGATGTTTTCCACGAAATGCCCGTCCATCACATCGAGGTGCAGCCAGTCGGCACCGGCGGCTTCCGCCCTCCGGACCTCTTCGCCGACTCTGGACCAGTCCGCGGCCAGCATGGAAGGCGCGATGATTCGTGTGTTGCAGTCCCGCATGTCGCGGGCATTATCTTCATGCTTTCCCCCTTGCGCAACCCCTGCTCCCGCATTCTCCCTCCGATATGGTCAGCTCCCTCCCGGACGACTCCAACGAATCGATCTCGCTGACCAGCGACACCTTCATGATGTCTCAGGCTCTGCGCCAGGCGCAGCGTGCCTTCCAAAGTGGCGAGGTGCCCGTCGGCGCGGTGATCGTGCACGAAGGCCGCATCATCGCCCGCGCGCACAACCAGGTGGAGACGCTCCGGGATGCCACCGCGCATGCCGAAATGCTCGCCCTGAGCCAGGCCCAAAGCACCTTTGGTGATTGGCGGCTCACCGATTGCGATCTTTACGTGACCAAGGAGCCCTGCCCGATGTGCGCGGGAGCAATCGTCCATTGCCGGATCCGCCGGGTTATCTTCGGCTGCGGGGATCCGAAAGGAGGAGCGGCCGGAGGCCTGCTGAACCTGCTGCAGCAACCCACGCTCAATCATCATTGCGAAATCACTCCCGGAGTGCTTGAGGTTGAAACCCTCGGACTCCTCCGCAACTTCTTCCAGGACGCTCGCGCCAAAAAGAAAGCTGGCCCGGAGGGCTGAGCGGTTCCATCCTCCCCACTCGTCCATGCGTTTCGTCAATCTCTCGGGTCATCCTGACATCGGATCGAATTCCTACCTCCTTGAGTTCGGGTCCACCCGCGTCGTACTCGATGCGGGAACCCATCCAAAACACACCGGGCGCGACACCCTGCCGAGATACGAGCTGCTAGAGTCGAACTCGATCGACGGCATTTTCCTCAGCCATCCCCACCTCGATCACATCGGTGCCCTGCCGGTGCTGATGCGGGACCATCCCGATGCCGCCGTGGTGATGACCGAGATCAGCCGACATTATGGAGATGCCCTGCTCCACAATTCGGTCAACGTCATGAAAGCCCAGCGTGAAGAACTGGGAGAGCCACTCTATCCGCTCTATTCCCATGGCCAGGTCGAAGCGGCGGTGCGTCGTTGGAAGACACGCGAAGTCGGCGAGCCGTTCCAGATTGGGCACCAGGACCGGCTGGAATGTGAGTTTTTCCGGGCCGGGCACGTGCTTGGCGCCGTGGGCATCCGGATCCGCCATGCTGGCCATACGCTCTTCTACACGGGCGACGTGCATTTCGAGGATCAGACCCTGACCCGTGCCGCCGAGTTCCCCCGCGAGCCGGTCGACACCTTGGTCATGGAAACCACCCGTGGCGATCACTCCCGCGATTCCAGTTACCACCGCCGTGCGGAAAAGGAGCGCTTCGGCCTGGCGATCCGCGAGACGCTGGCCCGCGGCGGCTCGGTGATGATTCCGGTATTCGCGTTTGGAAAGACGCAGGAACTCCTTCTCCTCCTGAAGGAACTCTTTGAGGAAGGGATGGTGCCCGAAGTGCCCGTCCACATTGGCGGTCTGAGCACCAAACTCACGGAAGTGACGGACCTGTTTTCAGATCATCCCGACCGCTACCACCGGGGCTACCGGATCCTGGAAGATTTCCCCAGCCTGAGACGCCTCCCCCGGGGCCAACGCGAACCGGAGTTCCGACCCGGTGCGATCTATGCGCTTTCGAGCGGGATGATGACCGAACACACCGTCTCCTATCGATTCGCCAGGCGGGTTCTCTCCTCAGAGCAGAGTTCCTTGTTCCTGGTTGGATACGCCGACGAAGATTCACCCGCCGGTCGGATCATGGCAGCTGGCAGCGGCGGACGCGTGAGCCTTTCGGATGGGTCGGATCACGAGACCCTCATACGTTGCCAACTCGATCGCTTTGACTTCAGCGGGCACGCCACCCGTGAACAGCTCGTCGAGTTTGCGACCTCGTGTCGGCCCCGCACCGTGATTCTCGTCCACGGTGACGAAGCCGCCCGTGGATGGTTCCAAAAAACCCTGGCCGAGCGTCTCCCGGAAGCCCGGATTCTCATTCCCCGCCCCGGCGAATCGATCCCGCTCTGACTAAGCCTGCCCCTCGCCACGAAGGGTCCGCACCTCGGCCTCGAGCGCCTTGACCCGGCTCAGGAGGTTGCCCAGCTGCTTTACTCGCATCGCGTCACGGCGATCCTCCTTGAGAGGTCTGGCGGGATATCCGAAATAAGTGCCCCCCGGTTCATCGATCGACGCGATCACTCCGCTCCGTCCGCCGAGCGTGACCCGGTCCGCAATCGTCAAGTGACCGGCGACCCCGCATTGGGCCGCCAGCACAACGTAATCCCCGATCCGGGTGCTGCCCGAGATACCGGTCTGCGCGACAATGATGCAATGCTTCCCGATCAGGCAGTTGTGACCGATCTGGACCTGATTGTCGATTTTGGTCCCCTCACCAATCACGGTTTCGCCGAAGCGGGCACGGTCGACGGTGCTCGATGCGCCGATTTCGACATCGTTGCCGATCCGAACGATCCCCAGTTGTTCGATTTTTTGATGACGCCCCCCGGAGAATTCGAATCCGAAGCCATCAGCACCGATCACCACCCCGGGGTGAAGAATCACCCGGTCGCCGAGAACGCAGCCATGGCCGATGGTCACATTCGCCCCAATCTCGCAATCCTTCCCGATCTCCACATTCTCCGCAATCGACGCACCGGCTCCGATTCGACTACCACTGCCGATCCGAGCGCTCGCCGCGACCGTGGCGTTCGGCCCTACCGAAACGCGGGTCACGTCGACGGCTGCTGTGGGATCCACGTAAGCGCCCGGCGCGATCCCCGCACAAAAAGCCGGAGGTAAGTTGCCGAAACGGCGTACGATCCGATCAAAAGCGAGGATGGGATTTTCCACCCGCACCACCGCCCCGGCATCGGGAGCTTCATTCTCGCCATCCGGCACGAGTACCAGGCCCGCCCGTGTCGCCTGAAGCTGGTCGCGGTATTTGGGATTGCCGAAAAAGCTGACGCAGTTCCCGTCAGCCTGGTCCAAGGCCGCGAAGTTCGAAAGAGGACGAGTCGCATCCCCCCTCAGAAGACAACCGTCAACGAGGGCCACGATTTCTCCCACCGTGGTATTCATGACTCCAGCGACGGGGAACGCGGCAATCTCCCGCGGGCGAGGCGAATGCCGGTCAGTTCGCCCCCTTGGGAGCGGCAGCCGCCCCCGCTGGCGCACCGGCATTGAGGGCGCTCACCACTTCATCAGTGAGGTCCTTCACATTGGCGGAAGTGTAGAGAATGGCCTTGTTCGCCTTCGGCAGGAACGATTTGTCGAAAATCAAATCAAGCCCCTGGGCCTCCACAATCTTGTTCACCGTGCTTTTGATCTCATCGACAAGGCTGGCCTCCATCTCCTGGCGTGCCGCCATGACCTCATTGGAGGCTTTGCGCTGGGCATCCGCGATCTCCTTGCCCTTGGCGTCGCGTTCTTGAAGCAGGGTCTGAAGCTGACCAAGAGCCTCTTTACGTTTCGATTCCGCGTTGGCCGTGTCGCGATAGACCGCATCGAGTTCCGCTGCCTTGCTGGTCATTTGCTGGTAGGCGGCCGAACGCTCGTCGAGGTTCTTGCGCTTTTCGTCCGCCATGTCGTTGATCTTCTTCACCTCGATGTCGGTCTTGTAAAACCGGTTGAGGGCGTCCTGCATGTCAACGACGGCGATCTTGAGTTCCTGGGCCGAGACGTGACCGGTGAACGCCGGCAAAACGAGGGCTGCGAGGAGGATGGGCAGATGGGATTTCATTGAGATCGAATTCGGATAGGTTCCGCCTGCGGACGAATCACCCTCGGAGCGAGGGCACATGCGACGGAGGCATCTGATCAAACGAAGCGCGGGAGCGGGATCTTAGGAAGAAAACCGCCCCTCACACCGATCAGAAGACCGCACCCATGGTGAATTGGAAGCGTCCTCCGTCGTCGTCGTTGAACGTGTCCGTTTGCAGGGGGAAAGCGTAGTCGAGGCGCACCGGAGCGCTGCCGAGGATGAAGAGACGGACACCGATACCCCAGTCGGAGTTGACTCCACCACCAACCGATCCGGCAGGACCATCGGAAACTTCACCCACGTCGTAGAAGGCCGCAGCGCGGATCTTATCGACGACCGGCACCGTGATTTCGGCCGTTCCATACCAGGAAGTATTTCCACCGAGCACTTCACCGCTGACGGGATCACGCGGGCCGACGTCGCGGTAATCGAAACCGCGGAGGGTGTTGGCACCGCCAAGGAAGTGACGCGTGAAAATGTGATCGCCCTCGGTGGAGTGGTTGATCTCACCATTCAGGCTGATGATGATGTCACCAGGGAGGGTGAAATACTTGGCTCCATTGGCGGAGAAGATCGTGTCGTCGACATCACCTCCCAAACCGGCAAACTCGAAGCCCGCCGTGACCTTGCTACCCTTGCGGGGCAGGAAGACGTTGTCGCGCGAGTCGCGGGTCCAGTTCGCATCGACCGAACTCTTGAGGAACTCTCCGTCCTCGGCGAGGAAAGCGGGGGAAGCATTCGGTTCGGCATCGATATCGATCTGTTCGATGCGGTAGCCCCCGGTGACATAGGCAAACTCACCTACCGATTTGCGGAGGGACGCGGCAGCACCAATGTTGGTCTGATCATACTGGTCGCTCAGGAAGAGGAGGTCGCGGTAGTAAGCCTCGGTGGTAAGGGCCAAACGCTGTCCCAGGAACCAAGGCTCGGTGATTGCCACACTGATATCCTTGCGCTCGGATCCGGCCCGCACGCTGAAACGGAACCGCTGGCCGCCGCCGCTGAAGTGCGGAGGATCGAAGAGGTCGAAGTTTGACTGGGTAACTTCGAAGAACCCGGTCAGGTTGTCGATCGAGCTGAAGCCCGCACCGAAATTGATCGTGCCGGTGGGCTTTTCCGTGACGCGGATGAGGAGGTCCTTCTCGTCGAGGTAGGTCGTGTCGACCGGATAAATCTCAACGTTCGAGAAATAGTTCATGTTTTCGAGACGACGCTGGGTCACGTCGGTCTTCGTGGTGTCGTAAGGCTGACCCGGCTCAAGCGGAAGCTCACGACGGATCACGTGATCCTTGGTCTTGTCATTCCCTTCGATGTGGACCTGGCCGACCTTGTAGGGTTTGCCTTCCTCGACGTTGAGGACCACCCGGACGGATCCATTTCCAGCGTCATCAAGGCTGGGAGTGACACGTGCTTCGGCATATCCCCGGACGCCGTATTGATCGGTGATCAGCTTGATGTCCTCTTTCAGCTTTTTACCGGCGAAAGCCTGACCGGCCTCCGTCTTCATGAAGGGTAGGACGTCGGTCTCCATCTGAAGCACGGTGATCCCGTTGACGGTGATGCTCTCCACCTGGTAGGTCTGGCCCTCGTCGATCGTGAAGACCACGTCGACATACTTGGCATCGACCCTCATCCGCGAGACGTTGGTGACTTTGGCGTTCAAGTAGCCGTGATCACGATAGAAATCTTCGATTGCCCGAACGTCCTCGGCCAGCGTTTCGGCATCGGTCGAACCGGCTTTGCCAAAGATCGTCGTGATGCCCTTTTCCTTCTGGGCCATCTGCTCCTTCAGCCGGGCAGCGGTGAAAGCCGAATTGCCGACAAATTCGATGTTGCGCAGCATGCCCTGGGTGCCCTCATCGATCGTGTAGACGACGCGGGAGTAACCTTCAGCGGTCGGAGCTCCGATCTGATAGGTGACCGTCGCTTCAGAGAAGCCCTTCTTCCGGTACATCTCCTGGATCTCTTCGCGGGCGGTCTGGAGCACTTTTTCGTCGATGGGTTTGTTGACCTTCAAGTCGACTTTCTTGGAAAGCTTCGAGGTCTCGATCAGGGTGTTGCCCACGAAGTCAACTCCTCCGTAAACGGCCCGGGTCTGGGCCACCACGATCACTGCCACGCCTCCGGAGGTTTTCTCCGCGAGTATGCGGACGTTCTCAACGTCGCCACTGGCATAGAGGCTTTTCACATCCTCGTCGACTTGGGCCATGGTCAACTTGTCGCCAACCCGGGTGGACATGTGGGAAAGGATCCGGTCGGGAGACACCGTCTGGGTCCCGACGTATTGAACGTCGATTGATTTGACGATGGCTCCGTCTTGAGCCTGAGCGAACTCCGGGCTCATCAAACAAGTCAGCCCGAGACCGAGGAGCGAACAAAGCCGCAAGCGGTTCAGATTTCTTTTGAATTTAGTAAAATTCATCAGCGGTAAAGGTCTGTTGCGTCTCGGTGTTTGCGTGTTCGTTGGGGCTTCTCAGTTCCCGGAGCGGGCCTCTTAGATAGAGTTTAGGCACTCATCGTCAAGCGGCATTTTGGTCCGGACGCCCTTGCGGGAGGGCAGGAAGCGAGCCAATTAAACCCCCGATTTGCCTTTCCCGCAATCGTTTATCGCAATCTTGGAAAGGTGCAAGCAAATCCTATCGACTTTCATAATTTTTAGATTATCTTTAATTTCCGTAAATCCAATCCTTCCTGCCAGTGCCCTCCCCACCTTCCAGCGACCAGCCGGCCCGGGACTTTGAACAAAGCCTCCGTCCGCCGGATTTCGGGGAATTCTGCGGGCAGGCGAAGGTGAAAGAGCGGCTCATGTTGATGGTGGAGGCGGCCAAAGGGCGTGGCGACGCCCTGGACCACGTGTTGCTCTGCGGTCCCCCGGGACTCGGCAAAACCACCCTCGCCCACATCCTGGCAAGAGCTTTCGGGACGGAAATCCACCTGACGAGCGGACCCCAGATCGAAAAAGCGGGCGACCTCGCCGGGATCTTGACGAACCTCCAGCACGGGGATTTTCTTTTCATCGACGAGATCCACCGGCTCCATCCCGCGATCGAGGAGTACCTCTATCCGGCGATGGAGGATTACAAACTGGATATCATCATCGACCAGGGACCCAGCGCCAGGTCCATTTCGCTTTCCCTTCCCAAGTTCACCTTGATCGGGGCAACGACGAAGGCCGGGATGCTCACCCGTCCTCTGCTTTCCCGCTTCGGAATCACCAACCGGCTTGATTATTATTCGCCCGAGGAGCTCGTCATCATTCTGAAACGCTCCGCCGGCCTGCTCGGAGTCCCCATCGACGCCGAGGGAGCCCTCGAGATCGGTGCCCGGAGCCGCGGAACCCCGCGGATCGCCAACGGTCTCCTTCGCTGGGTGCGGGACTACGCCCAGGTCCGCGCCGACAATGTGATCTCCAGCGAAGTCGCCAAGGCGGCCCTCGGGATGCTCGACATCGACGAGGACGGGCTCGACGAGATGGACAAGCGCATCCTCGAAGCCGTCATCTACAAGTATCAGGGCGGGCCGGTGGGATTGAACTCCATCGCGGTGGCGGTGGGCGAAGATGAAGCGACGATCAACGAGGTATACGAGCCTTACCTGATCCTCAAAGGCTATCTTAAACGCACCCCGCGAGGCCGCATGGCCCTGCCCATCGCCTATGCCAAGCTCGGCCTAAAACCGCCGGCGAACTCCGATCCGGACCAGCCAACCCTCTTCTGAGCCTCTGCCAGCCCCTCATCATGAGCGAGTTCATCCTGCAAATCGAAAAGCTCCTGTCGGCCTACATGGACCCGGAATATCGATTCCTCGCGCTGGAGCCTCTGATCTCCTACGGGCTCCTCGCGGGCGTCGCGATGCTCGTGACCGCCTACTTCATCAAGGCCCCCCGTCTTCAGGTGGCGGCACTGGTCGTGATCGGCATCGCCGCCCTGACTTATTTCCCCTACCGCGATGCGCGGGTCACCGCCGAACCACGGTTGGAAATCGTCTATAAAAGCGGGCTGCCTGCCCGCGCGTCCGATTTCGCCTCGAACACCCGAGCGTGGGTGGAGGGCGCGTGGCAGTTCCGACTGCTCGTACTGTGTGCCTTCTCCACCCTGATGATCGGGATCCAGCGAAACCGGATTGGCTTCTTTCTCGGCGTGACCACCGTCGTGCTTGCCTTCGTGGCGATGAAAGACTCGATGTGGCGGAACTATCAGGATGCCCTGGCCTATCATCCAAATCTGAAGAAACACGAGGCACCCATCGACCAGCGCAGCGCCCCGGCCCGCACGCCTCTGCGCGAAGCCCCGCCCCGCGAGGGCGTCAGAACCGCCCCGTCCACCGTGACCCAGCAGCTGGCTCCGGCGGCGAAGCTTCCGCCCCAGCCCCGCTATCCCGATCCCAATTCGGTCATACGCGTCCCGCCCGCCGCTGCTCCGACGCCGTCCAAATCGCGGAAAGTCCAGCCGCTGCCCCACTTTTAGTCGGCGCCGTCTGGTACCCTTTCTCAATTTGTCGTCGCATTCGCGGCGATTTCCCCTTAATTCGCGCTCCCCTAATGTCCACCCCCGACCCGATCGAATCGGCGCGACAGAAAGCGCAAGAAACTCTGGAAGCCGTGCGCGCAGCCTCCGGGGAGAACCGTGCGCCGCTCAGTTTGTACAAGGATTTTCTCAAGACAGCCCGGAAGGAGATCCGCGACGCACACAACGCGGGAGCCGGGGGGCTCGAAATCGCGGCTTGGCGCTCCGGCATGATCGACGTCCTCGTCATCGATATCCTTCACCACTTTCTTGCGCAGACCGGCGCCATCGAGAAGACCAAGCTCGCGCATCCTGTCACGGTGATGGCGAGCGGCGGGTATGGCCGGGGCCAGTTGAATCCCGGCAGCGACATCGATCTCCAGTTCCTCGTTCCTTTTTCCACCTCCCGGATTCCGAAACCGGTCGAAGACCTCATCAACCTCGTATCGATGATGCTCTTCGACCTCGGCCTCGACGTCAGCTATCCGGTTCGGTCGGTGAAGGAAGCCTGCCGCTTTGCCAACAAGGACCATCAGACGAAAACCACCTTGCTCGACGCACGTTTCGTCCACGGCGATCCGCTGCTTTTCGCCCAGTTTGAGGAATCCTTTTTCGACCTCTGTCTGCGGGGACAGGAAACCAGCTACCTCGCCGAGCGCAGCCGCGACATCCGCTCACGACATTCGAAATACGGACGGACCCCACACCTCCAGGAACCCAACGTCAAGGAAGGCTGCGGCGGTTTGCGCGATCACCACAACCTCGTCTGGGTGCTCTGGGTGCTTCGCAAATCCCGCGATCTGAAGGCGCTGGTCATGCAGGGCAAGCTGACCCAGATCGCCTACGAGGAAATCGAAGAGGCTTTCGAGTTTCTGATGCGGGTGCGCAATGAGCTTCATTACAGCCAGCAGGGCAAACCGGGCGACATCCTCACCCTGCGCCTCCAGGGCGTCGTCGCGACAAAGCTCAACTTTCCCGGAAACAACGTGCTGCGCCGCAGCGAGGCTTTCATGCGGGAATACTACCGCCTGACCCGCGCCCTTTTCCAGCATGGCACATCGCTGATGCAGACCTTCGAGCTTGAGGTGGTGGGCGAGGAGACCGCCCGCATCCCGATCTTCAATTTCCTCGCCCGTCAGGCCACGATCGAGGAGTCCTTCGACGGATTCTATTCCAAAGGAGGCCTGATCTATCCCGAGAATCCCCGCATCTTCGAGGAGGATCCTTCGCGGATGATGCGTTTTTTCCTGCACTCGCAACGGCGGAACTTCCGCACCAGTCCCGAGATCCGGAAACTCTTCAAGCTGAATTGGGAACTCATCAACGCCGACTTCCGCGCCAGTCGCGCCAACCGCGACACCTTCGAGGAGATCCTGCAAAATCGCGGCCAGGTCGCTCACATCCTGCGCCGCATGCACCGCGTCGGGTTCCTCGGGCGGTACCTGCCCGAGTTCGGGAAACTCACCGACCTCGTCCAGCACGAGTTTTTCCATCGATATTCGGCGGACGAGCACACCCTGCGCTGCATCGACATCCTCGACGGACTCATCCTTACCGAGGATCCCAAGAAGCAGTTTTTCAAACGGATCTTCCGCGATATGGAGGATCCCGTGGCCCTCTATGTCGCCCTTCTGTTGCACGACACCGGGCGGGCCGAAGAGGTCCGGCATCACGAGGACGCCAGCGCGATCCTCGCCGAGCAGGTCTGCCGGCGGCTCGGTTATCGAGGCGACCGGCTCCGCCTGATCATGTTCCTCGTCGTCCACCACCTCACCTTCTGGCGGACGTCGACCACGATGGACATCAGCGACCTGAAGACCATTGCCGACTTCGCCCAGACCGTGAAGAGTGTGTCGTGGATGGAAGCGCTCCATCTTTTCACCTACGTCGATTCCAACGGAACCAACGACGAGGCCTGGAACGACTGGAAGGCCTCTCTGATGCAGCAACTCCACCGTCGCACCGGATCCTACTTCCTCGATCGCGGCAAGTACCGCGAGGAGTTCACCCGCCCCCTCAGCGAAACCAAGCGGGAGGTCTTGGAAAAAGTGCCGGCCGCCTGGATCGACGAGGTCGAGTCACATTTCGAACGCATGCCGGAACGATACTTCCGCCATCGCGGGGTCAGCAGCATCATCCGCCATCTCGAGCTCTTCCACCGCTTCTTCCAGAATGTCGGCATTCCCGGAAACGATAGCCTCGTGCCCGTGCTCGGCTGGGAAGCCCGTCCCAACGAAGGCTACAGCCTCGTCGAGGTGGCCGGCTGGAACCGGCACCACCTCCTCGCCAAAGTCGCGGGGGCCTTCGCCGCGCGGAATCTGAACATCCTTTCGGCCGATCTTTACACGCGCTCCGACGATCTCGTGCTCGACATTTTCCGGGTCTGTACTGCCACCTTCAATCCTGTCACCTCGCCGCGCGAGATCGAACGAATCGAAAAGCTGCTCGAGCAGGAGTTCGGAGTCGGGGAGAAATCGGTGAACTTCCGGTCGCTCATCGAGAACCGCGTCCCCACTTCGATCACGCGCGAAGAGCCGCCGAATTTCGACATCCCCCAACGCGTCTGGCTTTCGAACGAAGATCACGAATCGACCACCGTGCTCGAAATCCAAGCCCAGGATCGCATCGGTCTGCTCTACGACATCTTCACCATCCTCGGCAACCTTGACGCCGAGGTCCTCAATGCGCGGATCAGCACCCAGGCGGGAGCGGCCATCGACCGGTTTTACCTGATCGATTCCAATACCGAGAAAAAGATCCTCGACCGCAGTCGGCTCCGCCAGATCGAGGAGGAACTGATGGCCTGCTTGCAGGGAACACCGCCCGCGGTCGAAACCCATGGCTGACCCGCTCCTCATCGAACGTTTCCCCTCCCTCGATGCCGTGGAGAATCTCGCCCACGGCTTTCTGCTCCGCAGCCCGGACATCGACGTGCGCGACGAGCGGGAGGTCGTGCTGCAGCGACTCGAACCCTTTCACACCGGCCTGCTCGGATCCCTCGGCATCGAGCGCGATACGCTTGCCACAGGCCAACAAGTTCATGACCGCCACGTCGCCGTAATCTCGGGAGATCGACCGGGGCGGGCCCATTTTGTCGATACCGACGCGCTTGTCACCTCCATTCCCGGCCAGTTCATTGGCGTCTGGGTCGCAGACTGCGCCGCCGTCTACCTTGTCGATCCCGTCACCCGGACCTGCGGGATCGCACATTCCGGCAAGAAGGGAACCGAACTCGGCGTCGTTCCCGCCGCCATCGCGACCATGACCAAGCACTTTGGCAGTCGCGCCGCCGACCTCATCGTACAAATCGCGCCCTGCATCCGGCCGCCCGCCTACGAAGTCAACTTCGCCGCCCGCATCTTGGCCGATTGCGTCGAGGCCGGTGTCCCTCGGGCACGTATTCATGATTGCTTCACCTGCACCACCGGCGACTTGGACCGCTACTACAGTTACCGAGTGGAAAAGGGCATGACGGGGCGCATGTTCGCAGTGATCGGATGGAAAGCAGCATGAGCGATCCGTTTCCCGATCTGGACGACGCCCGTGAGTTCCTCGCGCCCGCGAAGACCAATCTCTGGCTCCGCATCCTGGGCAAAAGAGATGACGGTTTCCACGAGATCGAGACCCGGATGGTGTGCTTGACGCTTGCCGACCGCCTCCGGCTCCAATGGCGCGACGACGAGCAGTTGTTGCTGCGCTGCAACGATCCCGAACTGCCGACCGGCGAGGAAAATCTCGTCATCAAGGCCATCCGGCTGCTCGAGTCCCACTGCGGCAGGCGTTTTGCTCTGAACATTGGGCTCGAAAAACATATTCCCTCGGCCGCGGGACTCGGGGGTGGCAGCAGTGACGCTGCCGCCGTGTTGCGAGCCCTCAATGACATGGCCGGGCTCGGCATGACCTTGGACGAGCTTGTCGAACTCGCCGGCAGGATCGGATCCGACATCCCTTTCTTCATTCACGGCCGCCCCTGCGACTGTCGGGGGCGCGGCGAGATCATCACACCTATCCCCGCTGATGAGGCACCTCCTAGCTTGCCGGTCCTCCTGATCAAACCCGCCTTCGGTATCTCCGCCGCCTGGGCCTATCGCCATTTCGCAGCGTCCGGAGAGTATGCCGGTTTCCATTACCAAGCCCAGAAGCAGGCCTGGGGTGCCATGAGCAACGACCTGGAGCGTCCGGTCTTCGAAAAGTTTCCCCTGCTCGGCGATATGAAAAGCTGGCTGCTCGCCCAGAGCGGTGTCGCTGCCGCCCTGCTTTCGGGATCAGGCTCCACCATGCTCGCCGTGCTCGATCAGGTGGACAATGCCGAGTCCTTGCGCGACCGGGCCCTCGAGCGTTATGGTGAGACCTGCTGGACCTGGTCCGGCTCGCTTTGCTGAAACGCGCCTCCTTGCCATCGTGGAACCACCGGCCGCACCACTCGAAACCATCCGCATCGACCTTTGGGCATGGTCGGTCCGGCTTTTCAAAACACGCTCGCTCGCCGCGACCGCCTGCCGCAAATCGCAGCTCCTCGTTAACGGTCAGCGCTGTCGCGCCGCCAAACCGGTGCGGGTCGGTGATCTCGTCCAGGTGCGTGGCGAGGGCCTCACCCGGACCTTCGAAATCACCGGCCTGCTTCGGCGCCGCGTTGGCGCCAAGGAAGTCCCCCGCTATCTCGTCGACCACACTCCCCCCGAAGACATCGCCCTCGCCGCCGAGGCCAAGGCCTCCACCCCACCTCCACCCCAGCGCGAATCCGGATCCGGCCGCCCCACCAAACGGGACCGGCGCGACATCGACCGCGCCCAAAGTAGCGAAGACAAACCGGGCACAGAAGTCACGCCGAGTTTCGAACAATTCCTGAACCGATACCTTGGCCGGGGATGACGGAATCGGGCCCGAAGGCGAACTCCGCCCACGCGCGACTCAAGAGGGTCAGCTCCACGAGTCAACCCTGTTGAGTAGGAAGTCAGAAGAGCTCCAGCCTTCGAAATCCGAAATCGCGAAATCCGAAATCGCGAAATCGTTTATTTGCCCGCAGTCTTGTCGAGGACGGCTTTCACCTCGGCCTCAATGTCGGCGTAGAGAGTCTCGTCGGCCTTCAGGACATCCTTGGCTGCGTCTCGGCCTTGGGCGATCTGGGTGCCCTTGAAGCTGATCCACGATCCCCGCTTTTGCAGGATCTCGTGCTCGATGGCTAGGTCGAGCAGCGATCCCACCGCCGAGATGCCTTCGTTGAACATGATGTCGAACTCGGCCTCACCGTAGGGCGGCGCGACCTTATTCTTCACGATCTTCAACTTGGTCCGGTTGCCGGTGACGGTGCCGTCGGCGGACTTGATGCTGCCGGTGCGGCGGATGTCGCAACGCACCGAGCTGTAGAACTTCAGAGCGCGACCACCCGGCTGGGTCTCGGGATTGCCGAACATGATGCCGACCTTCTCCCGAATCTGGTTGGTGAAGATGACCACGGTGCGGGCCTTGGAAATGATGGCGGTGAGCTTGCGAAGCGCCGCGCTCATGAGACGGGCCTGGGCACCGACCGTGGCATCACCGATCTCGCCATCGAGCTCCTGCTTGGTGACAAGGGCCGCCACGGAATCGAGCACGATGACATCGAGGGCATTCGAACGGACCAGGGTTTCGACGATGCGGAGGGCTTCCTCACCCGAACTCGGCTGGGAGAGGAGCAGGTTGTCGAGATCGACACCGAGACGTCGCGCATATTGCGGATCGAGCGCGTGCTCGACGTCGACGAAAGCGGCAAGCCCTCCTTGCTTCTGGGCACGGGCGATCACGGTAAGGGTGAGAGTGGTCTTACCCGAAGACTCGGGCCCATAGACCTCGACGATCCGACCGCGGGGGAAACCGCCGGCGCCGAGGGCGCGATCGATGAGGACGTTGCCGGTGGGGATGACCTCCACATCGACACGGTTGTCGGTGCCGAGCCGCATGATGGCGGACTCGCCGAAATCCTTCTGGATTTGGGAAATGGCGAGGTCGAGGTTTTTCGCCCGCGCGTCGGCGATGCGGCTGGTTTCCTTGTCGTTGCTTTTCGGAGCGGCCATGTCGTTGGAAGTGGGTGTGATCGAGCGTGCGCCGATCCTGGTTCCACCGGCGGCTTCGCTTTTGCTGCCGCGGCTTTTGCCCGGACTTGCCGTCGCTTCCGCCACGGTTTCTTCGGACTTTGCGGGTTTCACGCCGGTTTCGGCACCGTTAGGAGATAGCAGTTCGACCATGGGATGACAAATGTTTCCGTGACAGTATCAGAAACTGTTCAGACGTCCAGTAAAAAATTGAACAGTTTCTTTTTCGGCCCCTCGCCTTGCGTTCAGGGAGACTCTGTTTGAAGGTGCCGACCCCCTTTCCTGCCATGCGCATTTTATCCGGCATTCAGCCCAGCGGCCGCCTCCACATTGGGAACTACTTCGGTATGATGGAGCCGTCGATCCGGCTTCAGGACGAGGGCGAAGCCTTTTATTTCATCGCCGATTACCATGCGCTGACCTCGACCCACGATCCCAGGTTGTTGCGGGATCATGTGCGGAATTTGGCGATCGACTTTCTCGCCTGTGGTCTCGATCCCGAAAAGTCGACCTTCTGGCGCCAGTCGGACGTTGTCGAGGTGACCGAGTTGGCTTGGATCCTGAGCTGCGTCACGCCGATGGGCCTGCTGGAGCGCTGTGTCTCCTACAAGGACAAGATCGCCCAAGGCGTTTCCCCTTCCCACGGACTTTTCGCCTATCCCGTGCTGCAGGCCGCGGACATCGTGATCTTCGACGCGAACGTGGTACCGGTGGGCCGTGACCAGAAACAGCACCTCGAGGTGACGCGCGACATCGCACAGAAGTTCAACGACCGCTACGGCGAGGGTTTGCTCGTCATCCCCGAGCCGCGCATCCGCGAGGAGACAGCCGTCGTACCCGGGCTCGACGGTCGCAAGATGAGCAAGAGCTACGACAATGCCATCGACCTCTTCGAGGAAACCGAGAAGGCGCTGCGCAAGAAGATCATGAAGATCGTGACGGACTCGACCGCGGTCGAGGACCCGAAGGATCCGACTGACAGCTACATCGTGCAGCTCTTCCGTCTCTTCGCGACGGCGGATGAGGTGGCCGAAATGGAAGCCTCGTTCCGCGCGGGCGGCCAGGGCTACGGTCATTACAAACAGCAGCTCTTCGAAAAGATCCGCGACCACTTTGCCCCGATGCGCGAGCGCCGCGAAGCGCTGGTGAAAGATGCCGCGTACGTCGATGATGTCCTCCAGGAAGGTGCAAAGCGGGCACGTCGCGAGGCACGGAAAGCGATGGACCGGGTGCGGGCGGCAGTAGGGATGTGAGGGAGCGCGTCCCGGCGCTTCAGCTATTCCTTCTTTTTGAAATACTCTGAAGGATCAACCGGCGGCTTCGGTTTGGGGGCGGCCGGAGCGGGGGCAGCGGCGGGAACTTCCGGTTTCGCAGCGGGCACGGGAGGCGGAGCGATCGGCTTGGTGGGTTGAATCGGTGGAAACACCGCGTCGGGGGCAAGGATGGTGACCTGTCCGGGCCGGGTCAACTTGATCTGCGGTTTGTCCTGATGGATCGAGATGGTGCCCTCGACGGCGATCCGTTTTCCTTTGAAGAGATCGGCCGGCTCCCCATCGGGAAACTGGTGCAGATCGCTCTTAAAGGTGACGAGGAAAAACTCGGCATCCTTGAAATTGACGAAGTTGGTCCTGGAGGCGGATTTACCCCCGTCGCCGACCGTTCCGTGGACCACGATTTTCTGCCCTTCCTTGGATTTCAGATCCTCCGTGGCGCTGGCGGACAGATAAATGGTGTCTTCCGCCTCGGAAAAAACGGTGAAGGAGATGAGGAACAACCCGACGGGAATCAGGGTTTTCATGGCACTTCGTAGGCGGGGTTGTGGAGATTCGCGACATTGCCATTGGCGTAGACCACGGCGATCCGGGTCACACTCTTCGGCGCGATTTCCTGAATGACGACCTGGGTGTCGCTGATGGCCGGAAGCACTGGCCGATCGTGGCGAACGAGTTCAAAGGCGACCCGGGGCCCTCCCTGGTAGGGGCTTTGCAGGAGCTTGGTGAGCTCACCGCCCGGAAGAAAGCCGCCTTTCAAATCGTCCCAGCTCGCGGGATAACGGTCACGATGCTCGCGCGCGTAAGCCTCGCAGGCGGAGTAAAGGCGCTCGATCCGCGCGCGACTCTCCGCCTCCTGCTTCGCCACTTCATCACTGCGCCAGAGATTGAGCGCGGGAAAGGCGAGAGCTGTGACGATCAACAGGACAGGGAAAAGCAACATTCCTCCGTAGGCCATGAACAGATCCAGACTCGCGAGGCGGCGGCCTTTCAGCTCTCCTGCGCTCGTCTCGTGGCGCGCCACATGCCCGAGCACGGCGGCGATGGCCGCAAACAGTAACCCGACGCCTAGCCAGAGGGTCGCCAATCCAAGGATGCCGAAGACCGCGCCGGCGATGGCCTTGTGCGACCATTCAACCGCCCGATTCGCGCGTGCTGGAGCCGGTTCCGACATCGTGAGGCCCTCTTCTATCACGGGAGCGGCAGAGGCGAAACCTCAATTTCCTTCTGCTGCTCGCGGGGCGGGATCCTCGAAAAGAGGAAGGCGAGAATGAACCATCCGATCGAGGCGAGCGCGGCACCGAGGAGTAGATTGGCCCGCAGTCCGAAGTTCGCCGCCATGGTGCCCGCGAGGAGGCTGCCGATCACTCGCGCCGAGCCCGCCACCGCCATGGTGTAGACCCCTTGGATGGAGTTGCGGAACTCGTCCTCGGCGAGCCGGTTCAGGAACATCACCGGCCCGATGTAGAGCGCCAGCACCTCGAAACCATGCCCGAGCTGGGCCACCACCGCGACCCAGGGATAAGGGAAAAAGGCCAACAGGAGCATGCGGGTGACCATGCAGGCGACTCCGAGCACCAGAATGCCCTTGAGGTGGATTTTTTCATGCAGCCACGGCATCAGGAGGGTGCAGCCCACTTCCACGACCACGCCGAGATTGATGATCAGTCCGATGTGCGGCTTCGCGATCCCGACCACCTCGTGGAGGTAGTTCGCGATGAATCCGTAATAGGTCGCCGCAGCGAGCAAGGCGAAAAGCAACCCGGTCGAGAGCCAGCGCGCCCGAGGGGAAATGATCGCCGCGAAGGCATCCTTCGAGGGCAGTCTCCGGGCGGTCTCTCGCGCCACCCGCGGCACTTCGGGCAGGGTGAAGCTGTTGGCCAGGCTGAGCAGGCAGAAGACCACCGCACATGGCAGAATGGTGCGGGCTTCCGCGCCTTTCAGGAGGGGATAAAAGAGCAGCAGGCTCGGCAGGATGTATCCGATCGTGCCCCAGATCCGGATTTTAGGATACTCCAGCGAGTCTTCTCCGCGGCGACGCCGGTTCGCCACCAGAGAGAAGAAGTAACCATCCTGCAGCGGGATCATCGCCACCGAGGCCAGGCCATGGAAAAAGAACAGCGTCAGCGTCAGGGACACGTGGGTGGAAAAGAACAGAATCGAGAGAACGACGGCACTGCAGGAATAGGCGACCGCGAGGATCCGGCGGGTGTCGAGATGACGGTCGGCGAGCAGCGTGATCAGCGCGGGCGAACACAGCATCGGCAACCCCATCAGAGCCATCGCCGCGCCGATCTGGAAGTATCCGAACCCCCCTTGCTCGCGCAGGAATACGGTGATCAGGGGCATGATGCTGCCCACTGCGGCATAGCTGAGAAAAAACTGGCGACGGATTTCGAGCATCGACCCGGAGAAGGAAGCGCAGAGACTCCGTCCAGGAAGCGGGAGAGTCAAACCGGTCGGTCCCCACGAAGCACAAAAAAAACCCGCCCCGGGGTTGCCAGGGCGGGTTCTAACCCAATCGGCTTTCGCCGGATCAATCGGGAAGGAGCACCTTGTCGGTATCAACGGAAAGCCAGCCACCGCTGGAAGTGCCGTCTTCGCTCGCTTCACGCTTCTCGAAGATGTTCTTGATCTGGCCGTCGGTGCTACGGACCGTAGCGCCCGCTTCGGCAGAAGTGAGTTTTTCGGTCTTCACGTGGCCACCGCAGTAGGCGATGACCGCCTTCTTGGACTTGAGCCAAGGGTGATATTCACCGTACTCGCCGGGGCCGTCCATGAGACCGTCGGCGACCAGGGGCGAGTTGCTGAAACTCGTGTCGAGCTGGCCGGTGACGTAGGCATAGACGTTCTCCTGTGCCTCGAGTTCACCATCTTCCTTCGGCGGACGCGCCTTGTCCGGATGAGTTGTCTGGAACCAGAAGATGCTCTCTTGGTCAATGTACTGCGGGATCAGCGCGTTGAAGGCCTCGGTCGAGGTGGTGAAGCCGGCGCTTTCCTCGCCACCGCCGCCGCTGCTCTCCTCTTCAGCGTCCGGGTCGAAGTTCGGGTAAGCGCCCTCCCAATCGGTTGCGAAGGAGCGGCAACCGAGCATGATCTGCCGGAGGTTGCTGGAGTCCTTGCTGATTTTCGCCGTCTCGAGGGCCTTGTTCATCGCGGGCATCGCCGCGCTTGCCAGAATGCCGATGATCGCAATCACGACCAGCAGCTCGATCAGGGTGAAGCCACCCTTGCGGAGTTTTTTGATTTTCATCTGATTTCTTATGTTTTGCTATGATGTGCCCCTCATCCACGGCTCGCGCTGCGACTGGGGGGCTTATGTAGTGCTGGAATCGGAACCACCCGGTCCCGATTCCAAGTCGAGGATGCCATTTTCCGCGAAGCGGGACAAGAAAATTCCGGCAAAACCGCGGGATCACCGGTTGCACCCGACCCCACCGAGGAGCACTAAAGCCGGAAGGTCCCCAAAAATCCTCCATGCGCCCCATTCTCATGTTTCTCACTCTATTGCCGCTGTGCAGTAGCTCCGAGGCCGCACCCCACGAGGGGTTCCAGCCCCTTTCCCTCACCGCGAACGATCTCTCCATCGCGACGGGCCAGCCCTCGCAGGTGATGATGTCGCACGGGTCGACCCACGTGCCGGTGTGGTCACTCTCGGGTGGCACCGTGGGACAATCGGTCTCGGGTGTGGTGGACGGTCTGCCCGCGGACTGCGCGGCGGTGAAGGTCGAAATCGTCGTGACGACAAACGAGGCGGAAACGAGTTCGGAATTCAGCGACGTCTATCGCGCCCATCTTTCGCAACTGGTCCCGGACGCGCCCTTTTCCTCGCGCCAGGTCATCGGCAAGACGGTGCGGACCCGTATGGCGGCGGCTCCCCTCCACTCGCGGACGATTCTACTCGAACCGCGATACGAGGTGGTGCCGGGCGCTCCCCTGACGGTACGCATCCAGCGCGAGCCGGGCGACGAAGGCGACACCTTCACACGTCCCACCGGGCTTGCCGTGGTGCGGGTGACGCCTTTGCCAGCGCTCGCGAAGCCGCGCGTCGTTCAGGACGTGAGCGGCTACAATTCCTGGCCGATGATCCAGGCGATCGGGGAAACGCTCGTCTGCACCTACAGCCGCGGCTCAGCCCACACCATCGGCGAAGACGCGCGCGCCGTCTTCGCCCGCACCTCGAAGGACGGCGGACTCACCTGGACGGCCGAGACGACGATCGCGAACACGCCCGGGTATGGAGAAGTCACCGTGGGGAAAGGCCTCGACCAGGACGGAGCGATGCTGCTCTGGGTGCGGCGGATCGGGAAAGATTGGAATCACGACCTCTACCGGTCCACCGACGGAGTCACCTTCACCCTTCTGTCTTCCCCGAAGCTCGAGGTGGCACCGATGCAGATCACCGACGTGCTGCACGTGCCCGGTGTCGGAATGATGTGCCTGTGGTTCGCGGGAGACTACAGCGACAAACCGGTCCATTCATGGGGACTCATGACGAGCGCGGATAACGGTGCGACCTGGGCGCAACGGACGATCGAGTCGGGCCTGATGAAGGAGGATTGGCCGACGGAACCCTCCGCGGTGTTTCTCGGCGACGGGCGCCTCCTCGCGATCGGCCGGACCGAGGCGGGTGGCCAGACGCAGTTCCAGATGATCTCGACGGATCTCGGCGCGACGTGGAAACGCTCGCGGACGAACATCGGGGATGTCATGGCCTCGACGCCGAGCCTGATCCTCGATCCGAAGACCGGTCTGGTCAGCCACTACTACTACGAGCGGGGCCGGGGGCTCCTGCGCCGCCGGGTTGTCGATCCCGAGGTGGTCTTCGGGGATCCCTTGGCCTGGCCGGAATCGGAGATCCTCGCGACAGCAAGCACGCTCCCGTGGGACTCGGGCAATGCGAACGCCACCCCGATCGGCGATCGGCATTTCGTAGCCTTCTATTCGGGAAAAGCGCCGGATACCTCGGTGCTGGTCTTTGAGGTCTCTGCGCCTGGACCACTTCGCTGATGCGGGATGCAAGGTGGGGAAGGCTATCCAAGCGCAGTCTGCAAGCTCATCTCACCGAATTGATTTTCACCAAGAGGCGCGAAGTCTCGTCGCAAGGCCCGACCGGGGCCACCGCCGCCCATGGCACGGTCCCTGCACAAATGAGAAGGCCATGAAAGCCCTCAAGCGTTGCACGAAACCCTCAGCCAACCCCGCCATTTCCGGGAAGATCGGTTGGATCTTCCTTTGGCTCATCGGGATCCCGGTGCCGATTCTCCTGATCTTGTTCCTCCTGCGCGGCTGCACCTGAGAGGTTACTGCCACCAGCCCAGCTCGCGGAGGAAACCACCCGATTTCGTGATTGTGTCCTCGTAGAGCGATCGCTCGCGCATCAGGTATCCGTGCACACCACCCTCGTTGACCACGAGTTCGCTCCTGTTCCCGGCGGCGATCATTTGCTCGTGAAAGGATTTCGCTCCGGCGAAGGGAGTCACGGTGTCGCCGGTGCCGTGGAAGATCAGAGTTGGTGGGATGCCGGAGCGGACATGATGCAACGGAGAGAGATCCTCCCATCGCTCGCCGATTTTTGTCTGCCCGTAGCCCTCCGCCGAGGTATCGATTACGGGGAAGAGAAGGATGAGCGCATCGGGTCGGCACGAAATCGAGAGGTCCTCGCCCTCTTCATTGACGGTATCGAAGAGCGCGGTGGCGGCCGCGAGATGTCCGCCCGCTGATCCGCCGCTGACGGCAATGCGCGCGGGATCGATGCCCAGCTCCGCCGCATGAGAGCGAACGTATCGGACCGAAGAACGTGCGTCTTTCACGCATTCGAACACACTCACGCCGGTCTTGGGGTTGTAGAGCCGGTATTGGACGCTGATTCCCACCATGCCAAAGCGCTCCGCCATGTCGTGGGCGAAGGGGAACATGCGCCGGGGTTCCATCCCCTGCCATCCACCCCCGTGAATGATCAGGAAGCAGGGACGCTGATCGCCCGCCTTGAATCCCGGCGGCTCGAAGATGTGGAGGGCGAGTTCGCGGTCGGCGACCTTCTTATAGACGAGGGTGCGTGTCGGCTCGAGCGCCGCAGCGAGACCGGCGACATGGTCGGGTTTCGGTGCGGGTTTGGACTTGGCGGCATTCTCCGCGAAAAGCGGGGAAAAGGCGCAAGCGAGGATCGGGATCAACAAGGCGGGGCGCATGGATCGACGATCACGGATTCAAGAGTGCCGCCTTTTGGGAATTGATCACCGCGATCCGTCGCTTGATCTGCCTTTGTTTCCGTTTGTTCTCCGCCTTCTTCGCTTTTTTGAGGAGCCTGTTCTGCGCGGCGATCTGCTGGTTGTAGGTGACCTCGCTGGTGAGCACGTGATTGTAGATGCGGATCTTCGTGACGGTGCCGGCGGGGTGCTCGCTCGAGTCGTCCTCGAAAAAGCGCATCAGGTTGTCCGCTTCGGAAAATACTCCTTCGTCCGCCGAATCGACAAAAGACCAGCGGAAGACTCCGTTGACGATGCAGGAGATGACCTTGCTGACCCCATCGCGCCTCAAAGCCACCACGAGCCGCTGATCAGGCACGAAATGGACCCCTTCGATGCGGGGACCGTTGTTGTAAAAGTAGAAGAAGGCGTCCCTGACATAGAATCCTTGGTCCATGTCCTTGTCCTTGAAATCGATGAGCCGCTGATAGCTGGAATCGTTGGCCGTCAGACTAAACACCATGAAGATCGTGTAAGTGTCTGTCACAACGGTTGGTCCGGTCTGTGCCACGGTCACTCCTTCACCGAGGTCCGTGAACGTGTAGCCATCGGCAGTCAGACCCGCCTGGTTTCCAAGAGTGGCAGTGAGTCCGCTGACGGCATCAACCACCCCCTGCCGGAAATCCCAGCGGTAGACTTCAGCGGAGCGGAGAGGGACGAGGGTGACAGTGAATCCCAAGGTGAGCGCGGCGAGAGCGGCGGCGGGACGACGGATGATGGAGCAGAGGTGCGGCATCTTTTTTCATGCCATTGAAAAACAATCCCGCAATCCCCTTTTCCCGCCAAATGGCGGCGGTCAGGGCAACTCGATGAGCCGATGGAGGATCGTCGGATCCTTCTGCATCGGGCCTTCGAGGACGAGGTGATCACCCTTGTTGAAAGTGAAGAGACGGTCGAAGAGACTGAAGGGCTTGCCCAGCGCATCGATGAAAATCAAGCGGGCCTGCCCGTCGATCTTCCACGTGGTCGCGGTCGGGAACCTCGCCCCGAGCACCTTCCCGTCATCGGCGAGCTGGACCACGTGATCGTTGCCCGATCCCCGGTCTGACACATAACAGAATTCAAAACGCCTCCCTTTCACCCGGCGTTCCGTGAGGGGCGGAAAGTCCACCGGCACCGGAGCGACCTCGTCGAATCCGTGGACCACTCCCGATTTGCTGAGCAGGAATTCCCCCGAGAGCGAAACCAGGCCGTTTTCCCATCGCACCTTGTCGCAGTGGGTGCTGATCCTGCCCTTGTCGTCGATGATGTTCACCGCGCCCTTGGCGGCATCGACGCTCCAAGCCGACTCGTTCGAGCTTTCATTCCCACGAATGCGGCCGTTGGGTCCGAACACCACGAGGCTGTAGGGTCGAACGTCCCGATCCCGCACCATTCCAAAAATGAAGCGACGTCGGGCGAGATTTTCCATCGTCAACTCCTGGCTGACGGGTCGGGATGGAGCTGGCGGCGGGCTGGTGACAAGTCCGTCGGTCGCGGGTGCGGCGGGGGCGCTGCCAGCCGCTGGCGAAGTGACTGAGACAAGAGCCGCGATGGGAATGTTCTGCGTGAGCTTCTTTCGCGCCTCACGGACGGCGACGGCCGCCTCGAGGTCCCCCGCCTGGGTCATTTCCCTCTGCAAGGCGTCGAGTTTTTGATCACTCACGCGCACCAGAGGTTCGATGGCGAGATCGCGAGCCGCCTCAAGTTTTGCCCGTGCGGTCCGGTAAGTCGCGAGCAGCGGCACGAGCGCCGCGGGGGCTCCCTCATCGCCGGCAGGCAGGGAACCGCCGGACGCGACCCGCGTCTTTTCGTCGCGGATCGCGACAGCTTCTTCCAGCTTCCCTGCCTGCGAAGCCGCCGCCATCGCCCGATCGAGTGCGGCGAGGTAACTGGTGTCGAGCGCCTTCACTTCGGCCAGATGCGGAGCATGGACCTGGGTTTCGAGAGAAGTTTGATGTTCGGAAAGGATCGCATCGATGCCGGCTTGGGCGCGCGTCAGCCGCACCGGATGAAGCCGAATGAAATCGAGGCCGAACATCGTGCCTTTGGATTTCGAATTGGAACCCTCGAGCCTGATCCGGAGACGGTGGTGGCCCTCCGTCAGCTTGAAGGTGCCGAGTGAATGCTCGGCACTGTTGGTGACGACCTGCGCATAGAGATCCACCGGACCCGCGCCGTAGGAATGATCGTCGATCGCAAACGTGAAGATGCCATAGTCATACGACTTCGTCATTCCAAGGCTGACGGCATAGTCGCCGGTCGCCGGCACGTCGAAGGGCGCGGTAAGCTCCGCCGGAACGCGAGCGCCCGACCACCAAACCTGGACATCGCCGGACCACTTTCCTTGCTTGAACATCGTCATCGACTGCCGGGCAACCTTCCCGCTCGATGCTGCGATTCCTTCAATCAATTCCCCTTCGAGGACGGTGTCCTCCATCGGGTTCTGGGCGGAGACCATCGCAGGCGAAAGCAGCCAAATTACCGGACTCAGGATCTTCAGGTAGTGCATGTTCATGATGCCATGAAAAGAAGGCACTCCTTTTTCTACCCCATTCGCCAACACACGCAACGGCAGTGAATGCGTAGGCACGAATCTCGACTCGCCAAAACGGCGCGATCTTGGCAAACTCGTGAGATCCCACATGACACTTGCCTGCCGCGCCCTGCTGATCCTTTTGTCGACGTCGCTGTTGCAGGCGGAACCAGCCTTCCAATATCAATCCGGAGAAATCGCCATCCCTGCCGCCAGCGCGAACGAGCCGCGGGTAGCGGCTTTCGGGCCCGAGACGGTGAGAGCGGCGCGGCAATACCTCGAAGATGGCGCCCTCTCCTGGGTCAGGGAAAAATCCTGCATCAACTGCCACACCACCGGCCCTTATTTGAGCGAACGTCCCGCCCTCGCTCCGCTGCTCGGCCCACCTGATCCGGAGGTCCTCGCCGATTTCGTCGAGTCGATCCCCGAGGGTCCGCCCAAGGAGGTCGAGAAAAACGGCCATCGTTACATCTCGGGATCTTGGACCGCGATCTGGTGCGCGCTTGGCCTCGCGGAATGGGATCGCCACGTTCGTGGAGAGCTTTCGCCCGAAACCGATCATGCCCTGCGGCAAATGATGAGCCGCCAATCTCCAGACGGATCGTTCGTCAGCTACGGAGAGGTGGAGATCCCCCACATCACCACGGACTTTGAGCTCAGCCTCCAAGCCGCTCGGGCTCTTGCTGCCGCTCCGGGCTGGCTGGACGGCCTCGACCCGGGCGAGACCCGGGATCGCATCGCCAAACTCAAGACGTGGCTTGGCGGTGCTCCACCGAAGAACGACTACGACCGCGTCCTGCGGCTGCAACTCGGTCATTACTTCCCCGAACTCGTCTCGGCCGACGATCGTGCCGACGCGCTCGAACTGCTGCGCTCGAACCAACACGACGATGGCGGGTGGTCGACCCGCGATTTCTCGGCTTTGGAAGATTGGCATTTCGAAATGAGCGAAACGGTCGTGAAACTGATCACTTCCTTGCCCGACGCCGCCGCGCCGGAGAGCGATGCCTACATGACTGCCTTCGCCGTGGTGTTGATGCGTCAGGGCGGCGTAGCGGCGACCGACCCGGCGATCCAAAAAGCCCTGGCCTGGCTCAAGCGGGAGCAGCGCGTCTCCGGTCGATGGTGGATGCATTCACTATACCGGGGGAACTATCACTACATCACCTACATCGCAACGGCGCAGGCACTCAAGGCCCTCGCACTCTGCGACGAGCTGCCCGAGGTGGCGAAAAGGTGAGGGACCCGACCCTCTTGGGTTTCCGACCAAAGAGGGTCAGGTCCGGAATGGACGCGATACGAGGGCGCGGCATATTCACAAGTGGCATGAAGATTTCTGAAAGCACGGCATTCGATCGAGTTGCCGGGATCCGCTCGCGACGCGAAGTCCTGAAGCTGCTCGCTGCCGGAGCCCTGCCTCTGCGCGCGGCGGCATCCGGGACTCGGGTAGCGGTGGTCGGCGCGGGAATGGCGGGTTTGGCGGCGGTGGATCGACTCTCGCGGGCGGGGATCGAAACCGTGCTGGTCGAGGCGCGCGACCGAATCGGCGGACGGATCTGGACGGAGGGTCCGGGGATCGAACTCGGTGCGAGCTGGATCCACGGCCCGACCGGCAATCCCTTGGTGGCCTTGGCCGATGCGGCGGGATCACGACGAGTGCCTTTCCGATGGAACCGCTATGAATACTACGAGGATGGCGAGACGCTCTCCGGTGCGGAAGGGCGGAAGCTGGAGCGGCTTTACGAGCGCCTGCACTCGCACGTGCGGCGCGAGGGCCGCCGTGCTTCGAACGCGGCCCGACTGTCGCGGGCGGTGGCCTCTTTCCGACGTGAGCTGACGACCGAGGAACTGGCCTCGCTCGAACAGGTGATCCACAGCTACTGGACCCTCGAGTTCGCCGCCGACCCTGCGCGGCTCTCGCTCGCTTGGTTCGACGAGGGCGCGGTCCTGCGGGGCGGCGACCAGTTGATCCCCCGGGGTTATTCCGGCCTCTTCGACGCGCTGCGCGATGCGGATGAAATTCATCTCGGTCGGCCGGTCCGGCGGGTGCGGCACGACGGAAGCGGCGTCGTGCTGGAGACCGACACCGGCGACCTGAGCGCGGATGCGGCGATCGTAACGGTCCCGCTCGGGGTTTTGAAACGGGGACTGCCTGCTTTTGATCCTCCTTTGGGCGGAGTCCACGCGCTGGCGATCCGGCGGCTCGGCATGGGCACGCTGAACAAAATCATTCTGCGTTTCCCCCGGGTGGCGTGGCCACGGCACCTCCACGCCTTCGCGCGGATCCATCTTTCGAGGCTCTGGGCCGAGTGGGTGAATCTTGTGCCTTTCACAGGCCAGCCGATGCTGATGGGTTTCAATGGCGGCTCGGGCGCCGAGCGTTTGGAAGAGCGGTCGGATGCGGCACTCATTGGCAGCGCGATGGAGGCACTGCGGGAGACGTTCAGCCGCTCGCTGCCGGCACCGGTGGAGGCGAGGGTGACGCGATGGCACTCGGATCCCTGGGCGCGGGGCTCTTATTCACATCTGGCTCCGGGCACCACGCCCGCGGACCGGCGGCGGCTCGCCTCGCCGGTGCATGGACGGCTCATTCTGGCGGGTGAAGCCTGTTCGGTCCCGAGCCCCTCGACGGTCCATGGCGCTTATCGCAGCGGCATCGCGGCAGCCGACTTTCTGATCGGTGCCTTGGCCTGAGACGGCCTGCCTTCGCTTCTTTCCACCTTCGCGGATGCCAAGCGCCCATTCGGAGCTATGCTGCGTGATGCCCGACTTCGGCACCATCGACCTCATCCCCTCCCTCCGCGCCACTCTCAAGGAAGTGGGCTTTGACACGCCCACGGAAATCCAGGCCCGGGTCCTGCCTCTGTTGCTGCGCGGCCGTTCGGTGGTCGGCGTGGCGGAGACTGGCAGCGGCAAGACTTTGGCCTATGCCCTGCCCGTGCTGCAGGCAGTCAAGCAAATCGAATTGGCCGGCGATACGGTGATCGAGCCGGGGCGTCCCCGCGCCGTGGTGCTGGTGCCCTCCAGCGACCTCGGCGAACAGGTCGCGCGCGCGATGAAGACCTTCACCCACGATACCCGGGTCAGGGTGCGGCTAGCCACCGGCGGACTCGCCATGAAGGTGGCCCGGAAAAACGTGGAGGGAGCCTTCGAGGTGCTGGTGGCGACTCCGGGGCGGATCGAGCAATTGATGGAGCTGAAGCGGCTCGCCCTGGATGATGTGCGTTTTCTCGTCTTCGACGAGGCAGATCAGATCCTCGACGCGGGTTTCCTGCCTGCAATCCGACGCATCCTTCAGGCGAGTCCTCCGGACCGCCAACTCGCGCTTTTCACCGCGACCGCATCGGATGCCGTGCAGGAGCTGATCGGTGACATGTTCGCCGAGGCCGAGGTGATCGAAACCCGGGGCCGCCACCGGCTCGTGCCGACCTTGCGGACCATCAATCTGGAGGTGCCCAACGGAAAACGTTTCCCCCTGCTCGAACAAGTGCTGTCCGAGCCGGTCGAGGGCGGAAACCTGATCTTCACGAACACGCGCGAGCAATGCGATGCGCTGGCCGAGGAACTGGTCGAACACGGCTATCGCTGCGCCATCTACCGCGGCGACATGGACAAGAAGGAGCGGAGACAGAACCTCCGCGACTTTCGCGACGGGGCTCTGCCCATCCTGATCTCGACGGACCTTGCCTCGCGCGGCCTCGACGTGGAATCGATCGGCCGGGTCATCAACTATCACCTGCCTCGCGAGATGAAGAACTACCTCCACCGCGCGGGACGCACCGCCCGAGCCGGCAAAAAGGGCACGGTGATCAACTTCGTGACCCGCCGCGACGAGAACCTCATCAAGCGCGTGGGCGGGTGAGATTCGCCTCTCAGCTACCCCAATCGGAGAAGTTGCGGTTGTCGTTGTCGGGAATGGGCGGAACCATGCCGAAGACCTTGTAGGAGAGCAGGCGTGCCTTGCGGGCGATCTCGGAATGGGCGCGGAGGTAGTTGAGCGAATTGTAGTCGTAGATCGATTTCGCGGGAATCACGCCGAGGCTCTTGGGCATGTTGTTGACCGAGAAGGTGGTGAGGGTGCTCTCTTTCCAGTCGAGGGTCTTGTCGATCTCGATGATGCCGAGGTCGTGCCAGGGATAGGCCTCCTCGTCCCAGAGGACCATGTTGTTGAAGACCTCGGGATCCTCGTTGTCCGACGCGGGATGGGTCTGGACCTGGAGCCGGTAGCGGGCGCCCTCGCGGGCGATGCGGTCCTCGTATTCGTATTTCAGATAGTTCCGGCCGCGGGTCTCGTGGGGCAGGATGCGCTGGTTGCATTGATCCCACTCGCTCGGGTTTTCATTGATGCCGGTTTCGGGCTCGCCGTCGGCGGGAAGCGCGCGGTATTTCGCGTAGCGGACGATGCCGTCGGTGCCGATGAAATAGAAGGGGGTCTTGGTGTAGTAACGGAGATTGTGGAAGGAGCTGGCGTGGCGACGGCCCGCCTTCTGGGAGCCGCGGAGGCCGTCGGGATACTGGCGGTTGTAGTCGCGGTACTCGACGCCGTACTGTTCCTTGCGGAGCGATCCGAATTTCAGAAAGCTGACGGCGGACCAGAAGAGGCTGGTCTCGCCGGTGTTCATCTCGATGTCGAAGGGGCTCTTGATATGGTGATGCGAGAGCTTGATCGAGAGGCTGCGGATGCAGTTCATGGCATCGTCGAGGAAGGTGGCGGAGGCGTGCCTGATGCGCACGGGGAACTCGCGGCCGGCGGAGAAGAACTCGTGCTCGGGGAAGGTGGGATCGTCGACGACGCGGAAGGTGCCGGTGGCGGCGATGCCGTTGTTGTGGCTCATCCGCTGTCGTTTCGGAAAGCAGAGGAACAGGGCGAGCATCAGCCCGAAGGCTTTGGCGTAGAGCCAGAGGACGAGCTTGTCGAAGATCTTGCGCGGTGCGCGCCGGATCACCAACCAGAGGGAAAAGGGTTCGGTTTTCATGTGGTTTCGATGCGTTCCGTCGGTGCTCAGATGTTGGTGCGGGACTCGATGCCGTCGATGTCGACGCCGAGGGCGCGGAAGGCCTCGCGCTGTTCCTCGAGGAGGTGGCTGAAGCGCGGGTTGACGTCGCCTTCCTCGTTCTTGGTGATGAATCCGTATTCGGTGCGGGAGAGGAGGTTGGTGAACCAGAGCATCTGGGTGCTGCGGACGAGGTCCTGGGCGATCTCGTAATCGTCCTCGGGCGCCATGATGCCGCTGGGTTTGTCGCCGAAGCGGAGGCCGCCGCAGTTGTAGAGGATCTCGCCGAGGTCGTCGTATTGGTGCTCGTTGATCCAGGTGTGCATGAAGGTACCCATCATGATGGCGTAGCGGCACGCGTCCTTGAGATTCTGCCAGTCTCCCGGATCGGCTTCTTCCCAGGTGGCGGCGCGGGTGATGCGGGAGACGGCTTTCAGCTCGCCGTCGATGGTCTCGCGCGGCAAAGAGCGATCGAATCCATATTGTCCGGCGTGATAGGCAAAGCGCTGCGCGGCGAGTTCCTTCATCCGCGGATCGTCAGGAGGAAAGTCGCGCGGGTCGGTCAGAAAGACGGGCACGGCGTGGCGGACGAGATCGTCGGAGAAACGGTGGATCTCGAGCCAGTATTTCCGGATGCCCTCGGCGTTCGTTTCGAAAAACTCATCGACGTAGCGGGTGAGGATGTCCCAGAAGAGGGCCTCGGCCTTGGCGCTGGTGTGGGCCTCGCTGAGGACGGGGCGCGGTGCCCAGCCTTTCCAATCCTGCAGCCCGAGGATGTCGCGGGTGCGCTGGAGAATGCCATCGTGGGTGAGGGCGGTGGCGGAGGGCAGGTAATCGCGGATGAGCAGTCCGTTGGCGGAGTGATCGATCAGGGAGACCTCTTTCAAATGCGGCAGGAGCAGGGCGGCGACGGGATTGAGGCGGAGGTTGCGGAAGGCGGCGATGGCATACTGCTCGGTATTGAGGTGGGTGCCGGCGAAATGCTCCTCGATCTCGGTGCCGACGGATCCGGAGACGCGGGCGACGCGTTTCGCATAGGTCCACTGCGGTTCGTCGGCGGGCGTGTAGACATGGATCTCGAATTCGTCGTGATCACGACGGTCGAGTTGGCCGGTGATACGGATCTCCTCGGGCCGTGGCAGGCCGTCTTCCTTGAGGCTGAAGGCGATCTCGACGGTGGGCAGGGCGTAGAGGTCGTTGCAGTCGTACCAGCATTTGCCGAAGTAACGGATCCACCAGCGACCGGGCACGGCGGGATCGGGGTCGAACCAGCCGCAGTTCATCCCGTTCATCATCCGCTCGCCGAACCAGTCGTCGCCACGGGTGTAGCCGGGCAGGTGCTTCTCGATGCAGACGGTGAGGTTCTCGGGATAGTCGGCCTGGATCTCGGGGATGGAGAGGGTGTCGGGGGCCAGGTCGATCTGTTCGAGGTGCTTTAGCTTGGTCAGCTCGATGGGGATGATCTGGTTCATGAGCGCCTCGATGCGGCCGCGGGAATAACTCTCCGGCGCGTCGGTGTCGACGTCGCCGATCTTCGCCCGCGGGGTGTTGGCCCCTTCGTCGTAGAGCCAGTAATCGAGTCGCAAGGTGCGGAGGTTGTAGTCCATCCCGATGAGGTTCGATTTCAAGACGGGGACGGCATGGAGCAGGTCGTAATGAAAGTGCGGATCGTCCTCCTTGAAGTAGACCCGTGTCGTCTTCTGAACCTCGAAACGGAGCGAGCGGATCCAGAAGCGCCGCGCCTGGCGCAGGTCGAAGGGCAGGGCGAAGTTTCCCTCCGCGTCGGTGATCCCCTCGCTCAGCTTGCGCCAGGCGAAGAAGCGGGTCCGGCCCCAGAACTCGAGGTGGAGATGGTGGATCGGAGGACCGTGACCGCGGTCTCCGGCGTAGATGATGCGGCCGACGAGACGGCTGTCGTTGCGGAAGCTCCAGATCCGGGGATGGCGCGGAAACAGGCGGGCGACAAAATCGGTCCACCAATCGCGCAATCGCAGCCACTGGTGGAGGAACCACTCGGCGATGATGGTGATGGGACTCGAGATGATCCGCGAACGGCCGACCTCGAGGTGGTTGATCCCCTTGAGGCGCGGACGGAAGAAGCCACCGTGGAATTTGTACTCGATCCGAGTGCGGCGTTTGCACTCGTCGATGATCTCGCGCACGGATCGTCCGGCCGGCTCGGGCGTGATGGGGGAAGGCTCCTCGTTCATGGTTCGGGAAAGGGAAAAACTCAGGCGGCGGGTTCGACGAAATACATGGGGATGCGGCCTTTGCCCTTGGCCTCCACTTCGCCGCGGGCCTCGAAGCGGAAAAGATCGCGGGTGAGCTCGTAAGTGGCGCTGGAGACGTTGACCTTCCCCGGGTCGCCGGAGGACTCCATGCGCGCGGCGGTATTGACGGTGTCGCCCCAGATGTCGTACTGGAACTTTTTCAATCCGACGATGCCGGCGACGACGGGACCGGTGTGCAGGCCGATGCGGATCCCGAGGGGCGAGCCGATTCCCTGGTCGAGGCGGTCTCGCATGTAGTCGCGGATCTCGAGTGCGGCGCGGATCGCGTTTTCGGCGTGGGTGGAGTTCGGCACGGGCAATCCTCCGGCGGCCATGTAGGCGTCGCCGATGGTCTTGATCTTCTCGATCCCGTGTTTTCCGATGATGCGGTCGAAAGCCTTGAAACATTCGTCGATCTCCCGGACGAGGTCGGCGGGCGGCAGGGACGCGGAAAGTTCGGTGAAGCCCTTGAAGTCGGTGAAGAGCACGGTGACGCGTTCATAGTGCCGGGCCTCGGCGAAGCCATTCCGTTTCAGTTCCTCGGCGGTCTCGACGGGGAGGATGTTGTGGAGGAGCTCCTCGGATTTCCGTTTCTCCCGGGCAAGCTCGGCGGTGCGCTCCTCGACCTTCTGCTCGAGCTGTTCGTAGAGCATGGCGTTGTCGATCGACACCGCGATCTGGCCGGAAAGCAGCGTGAGCAAGTCAACGCGGTCGCGGGTGAAGACTCCGGCGGCGAGATTGTTCTCGAGGTAGAGCACGCCAACGCTCTTCCCGCGGTTGAGGATGGGCAGGATGAGGATGGATCGCGGCCGCCGCTCCAGCACGTAGGCCTGGGTGTTGCAGCGCAGGTCCCGCATCGCATCGGCGATGACCACGGGCGAGGCGGTGCGCTGCACGAACTGGACAAGGGAAACCGAGAGATCCTGACATTCCTCCAGGGTGGTGCCCTCCATCACCGCGAGGTCTTCTCCGCCCCGTTCACCGCGCGCCTGGACGCACGATCCGAGACTGCCCTCAAGCAGGAGGAAGCCACGCTCGGCGCCCGCGTTCTCGAGAACGATGCGCATGAGGACACCGAGGAGTTTCGCCGGCACAACCTCCCGCGAAATCGAGGTCGAGGCCTTCAGCACGGTGGTGATGTCGAGGAGCGATCCGTCGATCATCGAGGTGGTGGCGTCGATGGTGCGCGAATCGGCGGAAGACACGAGCTCCTGCCGGGAGCGCGAGAGATATTTGGGAAACTGGGCCGCGAGATCCTGCAACTTCGCGTCGGCACCCCATTCGCGGTAGGCGTTGTAGGCCGCCCGGAGGTGGAACTCGGCGAGGACGGGCCGCCCGGTGCCATCGTAGAACCGGCCCGCCAGTTCATAGGCGAGGGCCTGTTCGTGGAGGTATTCGTGGATCGAGGCCCCCTGGATGGCTTGGTCATAGGCGATCCGGGCCTCGTTCTCACGACCGCCAACCCGGGCGAGTTCGGCGCGGCAGAGATGGTATTTGTGGAGGTAGTTCTCAGGGGCGAAGCGGGCCCAACGCTTCAACTTCGCCATGTCGCGGCGCGCCTTCCAAAGCAGGCGCATGCGACGCGGATCGCTCGTCCCCTCCGCGAGCGCGATGAGCGAAAGAGCCTCGTAGAAATGGTGGTTCGGGATCTCGAATTTCGAAAGGACCGCGTCGAGCAGCTTCCTCGCGGCGGCGGCGTGGGCGACGGCCTCCTCGTAGCGCCGGAAGAAGCAACCGAGGAGGAGCTTGTTGAAATGGATGAAGAAGGTCCCCGTCTTGTCGCTGCGCTCCGCGTTCTGCGCGAGCATGAGATCCTCGTCGTAGGCCTCGCCGGTGAGTTTGACGGGGTCGGCGGACCTTCCGATCAGGTTCAGCATCGCCTGGCGGTAGACCTCGTTGTAGTTCCGGTTCGTGATCTGCTTGAACTGCCGGTAGAGCTCGCTGTAGGCCCGCGTTTCCTCCTCGACACGCTGGAGCGGTCGCCCGCAGAGGAAGGCCTGGATGCAGTAGATGTTGGTGTTGACGCAGGCGAACTCGACGAGGCCGGTCTCCAAGCCGATCTGGAACGACTGCTGCAGCGGACGCAGGGTATTGCGGACGTGTTCGTTCCAGTGGAAGATGAGCGCGTAGGGCGTCACGTAGATCTGCGCCTTCCACTCCTTCGCGTTGAGCTTTTCGAGGAGATCGAGGGCGAGATGGCCGAAGCCGTAGCCGCGCCGCATCGCGCCGAGCACGCCGCAGAGGATCACACCGAAGGCCCCGTAGGCGAAACACGACACGGGATGATTGCCGTGTTTCAGGGAGAGGCGGACGAGCCGGAACGCGATCAGAGGGACGAGATTCGGCATGCCCCAGTACACCGACGAGGTGATGTCGGCGATGATCCGCATCGCGGCTCGCTTTTCGGGGTTTTCCATGAGCGGCAGTGCCATAAGCTCGTCGTGGCCGCGGCCGCGCAGGGCGATTTCGGTTTTCACGAGATCAAGGAGGACGTGGCCGACATGCGGCCGCCGGGGAAAACGTTCGCCGAGTTGTCCGAGCACCTCCAGTCCCGTCTCGATCGACTCCATGAACCGGTTCTCGGCCTTGTAGGCGAGAATGCGGATCTCGTAGGGCTTCACCTTCTCGAGAATGGTCCGCGCGTTCCGCAGGATCTCCTCGAACCACGCGTCCATCCGGTCGAATTCCCCGCTGAGGTAGGCGGCCTCGGTGGCCTCGGTGTGGAGCGCGAGGCTCAGGTCGTAGTGCGTCTCCCAGGCGTCGTCCAACGAGCGGATCAGGTCAATGCCGGTTGCGAGATAGCTCAGCGAAGTGGGAAAGGCGGAATTGAGCTTGGCCCGGCGGCCCGCCTCGAGATTGAGCCCCGCGAGCTCGAGCCGCTCGTCCGCAGCGGTGATGAGACGACGGCTTTCGTTGAGATGGTCGACGATGTCGAAGATCGCCGCCTCCCGCTCCGCGCCCGACGTCGCCGCCAGCAAGATCGATCCGATACGGTGATGGGATCGCTCGCGCTCCGCCTCATCGATCAACGAATAAACCGCCTGTTGGATGCGGTCGTGGCTGAACTTGAACTGCCCGTGCCCAAGCGGGAGCACCAGGCCCTCGCCCAGAGCGGGCAAGAGCAGGCGATGGGCCTCACCGTCCTCGTTTTCCATCACCGCGCCGAGCGTGGCGAGGTCGAACCGGTTCCCGATCGACGAGGCGAGCTTGAGGAGTTCCTGGGTGGCGGGCTCGAGCCGCTTCACCTTCTCCGCCATCAGATCGACGACATTGTCGGAGATGTTGGACCGGGCGATCGCGACCTCATCCCACGACCAGGCGGAAGTCGCCGGATCGAAGGCGAGCCAGCCCTCCTCGGCGATGGACTTGAGGAACTCGGTCGAGAAAAAGGCATTGCCGCGCGTCTTTTCGTAAACCAAGGCGGCGAGTGAAGCGACCTTCTCCCTCGAAGCAAGGAGTGCATCGGCGAGCAGCGCGGCGAGATCCTCCTCGCGCAGATTGTCGATGTGGAGACGGCCGGGCTCGAGGCCGGACTGTTCGATTTCCTCCACCGTGTGCAGGAGTGGATGCGAGGCATGGATCTCATTGTCGCGGTAGGCGCCGATGAGGAGGAAATAACCGCCCTCCGGATCCGTGGTGAGCGATTGGAGCAGATCGAGCGAGGCGGAGTCGGCCCACTGCAGGTCATCGATGAACACGACGAGCGGATGATCCGGCTTGGCGATCACGCGGATGAACTTGCGGAAGACGTAGAGAAATCGCGCCTGCGCCTCGTTGCCGCCGACTTCCGGAACCTCCGCCTGGAGTCCCACGATGTGCGTCAGATTCGGTAGGACGTTGGTCAGTACCCTGCCCTCCTCACCGAGCGCCTCGCGGAGTTCTTCCTTCAACAACGCAAGCTTCTCTTCGCGTTCGGTCAGGATCGTGTCGACGAGATCGCGGAAGGCCTCGATGAAGGCGGAATAGGGCGTGCCCCTCCGGAGCTGATCGAATTTTCCGCCACAGAAATACCCTTTCCGGGAAGTGACGGGGCGGTGTACTTCGTAGACCAGCGCGGTCTTGCCCGCCCCGGAATATCCGGAGACCAACAAGAACCGGCGGGCCCCGGCGGCACAGGCCTCGAAGTTCGAAATGATCGCCTCGACCTCGCGCTCGCGCCCGTAAAGCCGTCCGGGAAGGCGGAAGGAGTGGAATTGGTCCGCCCCACCCAACGGAAAAGCACCGATCGCTCCGGTCTCGGAACGGTAGGTGCCCAGACATCGCTCGAGATCCCGCTTCAAACCGTGGGCGGACTGATACCGGTCGTCCGGATTCTTGGCGAGAAGCCGGTCGACGATATCCGAGAGCACCGCCGGGACCCGGGGATTGACTTCGGACAAGGGCACGGGCGTCTGCGCGAGGTGGGCGTGGACCAATTCCATCGCATCCATCCCCATGAAGGGAAGCCTCCCCGCTAGGATTTCGTAAAGGGTGACGCCGAGCGAATAGAGATCCGTCCTCGAATCGACCGAACGATTGATCCGCCCGGTCTGCTCCGGCGAGCAATAGGCGAGGGTGCCTTCGATCTTCTCCGGATTGCCGACGTAGGGCTGTTTCAGATTCAGGTTCGTCGAAATCCCGAAATCGATCAACCACACGCGGCGCTCCTGCAGGTCGACGAGCAGATTGTGCGGCGTCACATCCTTGTGGATGATCCGGTGGGAATGGATCTCCTCGAGCGCACCCGCCGCGGCGATGGCGATGTGGAGGACATCGACGATGTCACCCGATTTGTTCCGGAAGGCGGATTTCAGCGGCTCCGCCTCGATCCACTCCATCACGAGCGCGTGCCGGTGATTCTCCCGCGTCTTGCTCAGCGCCCGCCTGACACAGGAGAGCGGACGTCCCCCGATGATGTCGAATTCGTTGTGGAACTGCGCGATTTCCTCCGGAGTCGGAAACTCGTAATTGAGCACCTTTACGGCGTACTTCTCACCCGTAACGGCGTCCTTCCGGCAAAAGACCTTCGACTTCCTGCTTTCGTATATGAGCCGATCGGTCATGGTTGCGGTCCCTCCGCCCGAGCAGGGGACTCTCAACGGTGATTCAATAGCGGGTAGTCCAACTGATCGCGAATACGTTCCATTGATAATCGTAATCTCCATTGAAGGCGGGCTGGAGGGCACCCGCGACGTTCCGTGGTTCCATGGGCATGAAGCTGTAGGCAAAGTCGATCGAATGATTTTCCCACGCATATCCCACGCCAAGACTGACGATGTGGCGATCATTTGCCGGGACGGAGGGGATGTAGGTTTCGTCGCGCAGCGGTGACTCCGAGTAAAGGTAACCGGCGCGTAGAGTGAGGTGCTCGTCGACCTGATAAGACACCCCAAAACCGGTGCTGATCGAGTCGCGCCAACGCAGATCGATGCCCTCGGCTCCACCCAGCAGCGGCTGGTTTGCCCCGATCGTCAGAGGCAGGTCATCGTGGGTGGAATTCTGGATCCACTCGAAGTCCACTCCGAGCGAGAGGCGCTTCGTCACGTCCCATCCCCAACCAATCCCAATGCTACCCGGGTATTCGATTTCGGTGTCGAACGGACTGCTCGGCAGGAAGACTCCGCGGAGGGGAGCCGGCAAGTTCGTGATTTCGAAATCGCCATTGTAGTCCACCGAAACGGGCAGGCGTCCGGTCAAGGAAAGGCGATGCTCGTCGTTCACATCGAAGTTCAGACCGAAGTATCCGCCGAGACCCCATCCATCGGATTCAAAAGTCGCATCACCATCGGGCATCGGCACCCCCGTGACAGCCGCCCAAGGAAAGGCCTGCTCGAGTTTCAACCGAGAATAAAGCACATCAACTCCGACACCAAGCGACACCCGGTCGGAAATGCGCAGGCCCAGGGCCGGATTCAGCGCCGCGGTTTGCACCACCGCATCGTACGGTGCCGCATAGCGAAAGAGTCCCTGCCGCGGCCAGTTGATCGATAGCCCGAAAGGCACGCTCACACCCAGGCCTGCGGTGACACCATCGCTGATGGGTTGTATGAAATTGAATCCACCCAGTTGTTTCCATGGCAGGATCATCGAATCCTTCGCCTCATCGAAGCGGGTGAAATCGGTTTCACCATGCCAAACCTGGAAGTTCACCTGCATGGCAGGATCAAGTAGATCGGTCAGGGTCGCTGGATTGGTCCTCACCACCGAAGGATCGTCCAACTGGGCGAAACGCCCACCGATGATGCCCATGGCTTCCGCGGAATCGGGGAGCGCCCGCAATCCTTCCGCGGATTGTGAAGCAGTGGTCGCGGCGAAGATACACAATAGACCTGTTGATAGATGCTTTTTCATAGGCAGACGGATTCGTCAGTGATCCGCCATCTAATTGGCATGACAAATTTCCGTCAACGGAAATCAGGAAAGTCGTGAATTTGTTGCGGAATTCTTATGGTAGGAATTGGTTTCACTAAATATTTCACCCGTTCACTCGCAGTCCCTCTCCTTTCGGAGACCAACAAGTTGCCGGAGCTGTAGGGGCCCTTCCCTTCCTAGAGCTTTCTCATCTCCCGAGGGCCAGAAGTCGGAAGGTCATTTTTTGCACTCGCCAGACCCTCGTCTTTTCGGTAGGAAGGAGGGCTCCATCCCCCACCTCATGCGAACCCTCGCCGTTTCTTTCCTTCTATCATTCCTTGGCGCTCTCTCGGTGAGTGCCGCCGATTCAAAAATCAACAAGGGAGCCCAGGAGCTCTCCAAGCTCCTCGCGCCCAACGGTCCAGCCGCCAAAGCCAACCCCGCCGACTTCGACAACCTGCGGAAACGAATGACCACGATCATCGAGAAGCTGGAGGCCTCGGCACGCGGCAATGGCGCCGGACCGGAGAGCCTCATCGTGAAAGCCTACGAAATGCGCGACGACGTCGCCTCGGTCGAGCGGCTCATGACCGGGAACGCGATCATCAATGCCTGGCGCGAAGCTTCGGGGCGCGGCCTGTTTGACGAAAATGGCGGATTCACCGGCAAGGTCACGAAAGGCCGTGGCACGGGCCAGGAGTGCGTCTTTGAATTGATCGTTCCGGCGGAAGCCTATCCCCCCGCCTCCAATCAGCTCGCCAACCTGCGGCTCGTCCCCTTGGAAACCAAACGCAGCGACCCCACGAAGCTATCCTCTCGCGAAGAAAGCTATCAGGGGGAACTCGCCGGGTTGATCGCCGAGAAATCGCGGAACCAGTTGATGCAAAAGCAGGAAAATCCCGAGCGCACCAACCAGCTCGGCATGACCGACAAAGAGAGCGCCAAACGGTGGGAGCAGGAGATGGCTGCAGCCGGTGAGAAAGCCAAGGAGACTCCCTCGATCCGCGTCGCCGGCCGCCTGATGGCGACACCATCCCACCAGAGCGGTCAGCGCTGGCAGGTGAACGTGTCCGTCGGCAATGGATCGGGTCACCCGACCGAGATCACCCTCGAGGTCTACCTGATCGGACGAACTTGGAAAAAGGGGGATTATTATGTGATGATGAAGTCCTCGCAACCCCTCAAGATGGTGACCAGCGAGACCCGGACGCTGGAGTTTTTCTCCAAGACGGAGAGTTCCTACAAAGCGCGTGCCGATCAGCACGACCAGCTCTCGAAGGCGGAGATCAAGGAAAGCTCGGTGCGCTATCGGGGCTATGTGATCATCGCCCGGCATGGTGACAAAGTGGTGGCCTACGAGGGATCCGATCAACGACTCGCCGAATTTGGAAACCCGGCCACGGAGGGGTCCCCGCTGGCAGGATTGAAAGAGTTTTGATAGGCCTGTTGGGGCGCTCCTTCCGCGATTGATCCGACGGGGAGGTCTCGCGAGCGCCCCGGGAAATTCCTTCTTGCCAAATTTCATTTCCAGATTTCTGTAAAGACAGAAATTAACGAAATGACTGACTTACCGCCCTTCGCGCAGCACTTCATCCTCCACTGGGGTGAGATGGGGACCAAATGGGGAATCAATCGCACCGTGGCCCAGATCCACGCCTTGCTTTTCATTTCGGACCGGCCTCTCCATGCCGAGGAGATCTGCGAGCAGCTTGGGGTGGCCCGCTCGAACGTCAGCAACAGCCTGAAGGAGCTGCAGAACTGGGGAATCGTAAGGGTGGTGCACCTGCCTGGCGACCGCCGCGACCACTTCGAATCGATCCAAGACGTCTACGAGCTCTTCCGCGTGATCGCCGCGGAGCGCAAAAAACGCGAGATCGATCCGACCCTGGTACGGCTGCGCGCCTGCGCCAACGAGGCCGGCGCGACCGACGACCCCGCCGATGCCCACGCGCGACAACAACTCGAATCGCTGCTCGGGTTCTTCGAACTCGTCAGCGACTTCTACGAAAAAATGGACCGGCTGCCCACGAAGTCGGCAATCTCGGCGATCCGCATGGGGGACAAGATCGCGAAAACCATCGGAGCCTTGGTGAAATGAAGGATCAGCGGGAAAGGATCACCTTGTTGGAAAAGGGCCGGGTGGTGATCGCCGGAGGCAGCGGTTTCTTGGGAACGGAACTCTCGCGAGTGCTGGAGGCGGAAGGTTACGAGGTCGTCGTCCTCAGTCGTGACCCGAATCGCCACTGCGGCGGTGGCCGGGCCGTGCGCTGGGACGGACAAACCCTCGAGGACTCGTGGGCCGGCCTGCTTGAAGGGGCCACGGCCCTGGTCAATCTGACCGGAAAATCGGTCGATTGCCGCCGCACCCGGGCGAACGAGGAGGAGATCATCAGCTCGCGGGTGCGCAGCTGCGAAGTGCTGGGCGAGGCTCTGCGCCGGACCTATCGTCCGCCGCTGGTTTGGGTGCAGGCCAGCAGCCTGGCGATCTATGGCGATTCCGGTAACCGGGTCTGTCTTGAGTGGGCGCGAGTGCCGGAGAGTTTCCCGAGCGAGGTCTGCATCGCGTGGGAGGAGGCACTGGGTCGCTCGATTCGTCCCGAGATGCGCTGGGCGGCCCTGCGGATCGGCTTCGTCCTTGGCCGCGATGGCGGCGCCCTGCCGACTTTGGCGAAGATGGCGCGGCTGGGTTTCGGCGGGCCGATCGGGTCGGGCCGCCAATGGATCAGTTGGATCCACCTCGATGACATGATGCGAATCTTCCTCGAGGCGATCCGCAATCCCGCGATCCACGGGATCTGCAACGCGACCGGCTTGCAGCCGGTCACCAACGCAGAGTTCATGGAGACGCTGCGGCGCACCCTCGGCGCGCCTCTCGCGATGCCGATTCCCGCGTGGCTCCTGCGGCTCGGCGCGCCGTTGGTCGGCAGCGATCCGGAGTTGGCCCTGACCGGCCGTCGCGGCTTGCCTTGCCGGATCCACGGACTCGGCTTCCGTTTCCATCACCACGAGCTCGGCGACGCCCTCGCCAACCTGCTGCGACCCGAACCGGCCGCAAGGGGTGAACGCGGGTGGATCGAGACCTACGCCCGCTGAACGACGATGCAAACCGGGCCGACCACCGCCACGACCGAAGAGGGTCAGGTGGTGGAATCGACCCTCTCAAGTGCGTCGAAGCGGGCCATGGAAAGCCGCCCCTTTGAGCGTTGTTTCGTCGCCGATTGGTGCGGGCTGACTTTTCTCCATTTCGAGGTGAAGGCTCACCTCCTCGGCGAGGTGGTTCCGTTTCCTCTGGATCTGCATGAAGGCCGCGCCTTTGTCTCGCTCGTCTCCTTCACGATGCGACGCTTCCGCCTCGTTGGCGGAGGTGGCTTCACCTCGTGGCTGACCGCACTGCTGGCGACCCAGCGCTTTCTCAATCTGCGCACCTACGTGCGCGGGCCGCTCGGACCGGGAATTTTCTTCATGCACGAATGGCTCGACCACGCCCTCGCCGTGCGTCTTGGCCCCTCGACGTTCGGGCTGCCCTACCGTCGGGGTCGCCTGTCCTATCAAAGCGACAAGGATCAGGTCACGGGCCGGGTCGTCGCCGATGGTGCGGGAGGATTTTTCTCCGGGGTGCCGGAGGAAACGGAAACGATCGCGGCTCGCGACAGCCTCGACGAGTTTCTACAGGAACGGTATGTCGCCTATACCGCCGCCGGCTTGCGACCGCTCGCCTTCCGCGTCTGGCATGAACCCTGGCGTTGCCGCCGCCTCGCCCTGCGATCGTTCACGATGGATGCCTTTCTCCAGCATTTGGGGCAGCCGTGGACCGCGAGCGCCGAGTTCGTGGGAGCGTCTCACGCCGCCGACGTGACCGGGGTGTGGATGGGGCGACCGCACCGAGCCTGATTTGGCGAAAAGCGTTGACTCCGACGCCGGAAGGGCACCCTCTTGATCCAGGGCAACGATGCCCCGGCTCCTCCCATGAGTGCTTCACCCGGCCTCTCTCCGCGGAATGATCCGCAGATCAAAGCCCGCCTCCGGGAATTTCTCGAGACCGACAACGTCACGAATTTTTTCTACATCGCCCGCGCCTGGTTCTTTTCCTTCGCCGCGGCCGCAGCGGTGATCGCCGGTTTTGAATGGAGCCGCTCGGCCGGCTTTTCGCTTTGGTGGATCGCGCCGGTCTATCTCGCCGCGATCCTCGTGATCGGCGCTTCGCAGCATCAACTGGCCGGCGCGGGTCACGAGGCCACCCATCACATCCTCTTCAAAAACCGGCTCCTCAACGAACTCGCGGGGGACTGGCTCTGCATGTTTCCGCTTTTCACCTCGGTCCATCAATTCCGACTCTATCACCTGGCCCATCACCAGTATGTGAACGATCCGGAACGCGACCCCGATTTCGCGGTGCTGAAACGCTCTGGTCTCTGGTTCAATTTTCCCATTTCGAAGCGGACCTTTCTCCGGAGGATCGCCCGACAGTTTCTTTTCTTCGACCTGCTCCGCTACCTCGTGGTCCGGATCCGCTACAACACGACGGGGATGCACGAGACCAGTCCCTACCGTTCCGGAAAAAGGGGAGGCCGGCTCGCCAGCGGCCTGCTCCTCGCCCAATTCGGCATCGTGATCGGGACGGTCACCGTCAATGGCACATGGAACGAGCCGCGGATGCTCCTGGCGATTCCGGGCGGGACCTGGCTCGCCCTTTCCGTCGCGTACCTGATGCTGCCGGACTCCGCCTTTCAGCATACCCGGATCCGCCCGGTGATCCCGGTGCGGGTCGCCTTGATCAGCCAGACCGCCTACCTGACCTTCGTTCTCGCCGGATTGGGATATGCGGAGGCCGTGACCGGCACCCCTTTTCTCCGGTGGTTCGCCGCACTCTGGATCGTCGCCGCGCTGACGACCTTTCCGTTTTTCATGGTGCTGCGACAAGTAATCCAGCATGGCAACGGAGACCGCGGATGGCTCTCCAACACGAGGGTGTTCCGCATGTCGGCGTCGGTCCGCTACGCGATCTTTCCCTTTGGCATGGACTATCACCTGCCACATCACATGTATGCCTCGGTGCCGCACTACCGGCTCAGGGACTTGCATGAGTGCCTCCTCGACAATCCGGAGTATCGCGAGAACTGCCTCGTCGTGGACAACTACTTCGTGCCAAAGGGAGACAACGGAAGAAACCCCACGGTCCTCGAGGTGCTGGGACCGGAATACTCGCGCAGGAGCGATGAGATTTTCGTCGACGATTCGGTCCTGGCTGCCAGCGAGATGGAAGACCCGATCGCGGATCCGGCATCGAAGTCGGCAACTCATTGACCGGGGCGGGGTTCTTTTGCCACCATCGTCATCCATGAAGTTGCTCCCGCTCGTCTTCGCCTCGTGTCTCATCGCCCTGACCGCCCGTGCGGAAACGCCCAACCTGGTCTTCATCCTCGCCGACGATCTCGGCTACACCGACCTCGGCTGTTTCGGCAGTGCTTATTATGAGACGCCAAACATCGACCGGCTCGCCGACGAAGGCATGCGCTTCACGAACCATCACCATTGTCAGAACTGCCAGCCGACCCGCGCCGCGCTGATGAGCGGACAATACGCGCCCCGCACCGGGATCTACACCGTTGGCGGCATCGATCGCTTCGACTGGAGCGCCCGTCCGCTGCGCCCCGTCGACAATGTCACCCAGCTCCCGCTCGATCGAGTCACGATCGCCGATTCCCTCAAGGCCGCGGGTTACGCGACGGCGATGTTCGGCAAATGGCACCTCGGCATTTCCGCCGATTTCCATCCTTCGAAGCGCGGTTTCGACGAAGCGATCGAGAGCTCCGGCAGGCACTTCGATTTCACGACCGATCCAAAGACCGAGGTGCCCGAGGGCGCCTACCTCGCGGACTTCCTCACCGACCGCGCCGAGGATTTCATCCGGCGGAAAAAGGACGGACCGTTTTTTCTCTACCTGCCGCACTTCGGCGTCCACTCGCCCTACCAGGCCAAACCCGATCTGATCGCGAAATTCAAGGACAAGGCTCCGGTCGGAGGGCATCACGATCCCGTCTACGCGGCGATGATCGCGAGCGTCGACCAAAGCGTCGGTCGCATCCTCGCGCTGCTCGATGAGCTGAATCTCGCCGAAAACACGGTCGTCGTGTTTGCCAGCGACAACGGCGGAGTCGGCGGCTACGAGCGCGAGGGCATCAAGAAGGCCGGCGACGTCACCGACAACGCGCCGCTGCGTTCCGGCAAAGGCAGTCTCTACGAGGGCGGCACGCGCGTCCCTCTCATCGTGCGCTGGCCCGGCACCGTCGCCTCGGATACAACCTGCGACACACCGACCATCCATGTCGACCTGCCCGCCACGTTCCTCGAGCTGACCGGGGCCACGCCGCCCGACCAGCCCCGCGATGGCGAGAGCCTCGTCGGACTGCTCCGTGACCCGGCCTCGTCTTTGCGGAGGCAGGCCATCTTTCAGCACATGCCCGGATACCTCGGAGCCGGTACGGACACCTGGCGCACCACGCCGGTGGGCCTCATCCAGGAGGGCGACTGGAAATTGATGGAATTCTTCGAAGACGGTCGCCTCGAGCTCTACAACCTGGCCGAGGACATCGGAGAGACCAAAAACCTCGCCAACGCCCACCCTGACAAGACCACCGCATTGCATACCAAGATGAAGGCGTGGCGCGAGGAAATCGGCGCGCCGATGCCGGCGAAAAACGAGGCTGGCGAGGCACCCCAGAAAAAGAAAAAGGGCCAGAGAAAGGCCAAAAGGAAGGCGAAAAGCGAAGCCTGACTCCGCGGGTGGGATCCGCCCCGGTCAATTCATTTGCAATGCTCCGGAATCTGCCGGTTCATTGCGAAACATGGAAGAAAACCCCTTTCGAGAGGCCGACCTGAGCCTGCGCAATCACCCGGAGTCGTGCATTCTCGTGATCTTCGGCGCGACCGGCGACCTGACGCACCGCAAGCTCATCCCGGCGCTCTACAATCTTGCCGCCGACGGTGATCTGCCCGCCGGACTGCGCGTCGTCGGCGTGGCCCGCCGCGAGAAGAGCGACGAGGAGTTCCGCCAGGGTCTCGAGGAGCTCAACCGTGAGGTTTCGCGCCAGGGTCACAATGCCGATCTCTGGGCGAGATTTTCCCAGAGCATCAGCTACCACACCAGCGAGTTCAGCGACCACGAGGGTTATCTCGCGCTGAAAAAACGTCTCGATGCGATGGAGGCGGAAGGGGCGAGCCCCAACCGGCTTTTCTACCTCGCCTCGGCCCCTGAGTTCTTCGACGACATCCTCCTCCAGCTTCGGCAATCCGGCCTGAACCGCTCGAAACACGGCTGGTGCCGCGCGGTTGTGGAAAAGCCGTTCGGCACCGACCTCGCCACCGCCCAACACCTCAACGAGGTCGTCAACGAAACCTTCGCCGAGGAGCACACCTATCGGATCGACCACTACCTCGGCAAGGAGACCGCTCAGAACATCATGGTGCTGCGGTTCGCCAACCAGCTCTTCGAGGTGCTGTGGAACAACCGCTTCATCGACCACGTCCAGATCACCTGTGCCGAGCACCTTGGCATGGAGGGCGGCCGCGGGGGCTACTACGACAAGTCAGGGGCGCTCCGCGACATGGTGCAAAACCATCTCCTCCAGCTCCTCAGCCTCATCGCGATGGAACCGCCCGCCGACCTCACCGCCGACGGCGTCCGTGATGAGAAGGTGAAGGTCCTCAAATCCCTGCGCCCGCTTCGCAGCGTCGATGATGTCGCCGCCAACGTGGTCCGCGCCCAATACACCGCCGGCATGGTCAACGGCGTCGAGGTGCCCGGTTACCGCCGCGAAGATCGCGTCAATCCCGGCTCGATGACGGAGAGTTACGTTGCCCTGAAGGTGATGATCGACAACTGGCGCTGGGAGGGCGTGCCCTTCTACGTCCGCATGGGCAAACGGCTCCCCCGCAAGGGCACCGAAATCTCGATCCATTTCAAACAAGCCCCGAAGGTGCTCTTTAACGCCGCCGCCGGTTCCGAGGCCATGCCCGGAAACGTGCTCGTGATCCGGATCCAGCCGAACGAGGGCATCTCGCTGGGGATGCGCTCAAAGCGCCCCGGACCCGCCGCGACCCTCCAGCCGGTGAAGATGGATTTCCTTTACCAGACCAGCTTTGGCAAGAGCAGCCCCGAAGCCTACGAACGGCTCCTGCTCGACGCCATGGCCGGAGACGCGACCCTCTTCGCGCGGAAGGACGAGGTCGAAACCGCGTGGCGCTACATCGACCAGATCGAGGACGCCTGGCACAAGTCACCGAACCCGCCGCGCATGGCCGAATACCCTGCCGGTTCCTGGGGCCCGAAGGAAGCCGACGAACTCCTCGAGAGCAGCCAGCACGAATGGCGCCGACTTTGAACATCGTCCTCGCGCTCGCCCTGTCGGTCGTCGCGGTCGCGCGGGCGCAGGAATCCACGCCAGCGCCTCCGGCTCCGCTGATCTTGAAGAAATACGCGGGCGACGTTTTCAATATTGAGTCCTTCCGTCTCCACATCCCCCTCGACGACGAGGGCGACGGCCTCGCCGACGTGGTGGAGATGCCCCTGCTGCGGCTCTTCGAGGATCCGCAGTTCTTCCGGCTTTCTCCGCTCGGCGACCGGATCATCTTCCGGGTCCGCCGCGGCGACGCACGCATGGCGGGATCGGATTCGCCCCGCTGCGAACTCTGGGAAAAAGAGAAGGGCACCGACACCATCGCCGCCTGGGAGACTCAAGAGGGTACGGTCCACAACCTGACCCTGTCATGTGCCTTCCTCACGGTGCCGCATGATGGCGGGAACGTCTCCGCGGCGGCCGTTTGGGGCGAAGTCGAGGTCATCGCGGTGCGGCACGAGGGCGACGGTCGCGGCGGAGGGCGGGTCGTCCTTTCCCGGGCCGGGTTGGAACCGGTCGTGCTGGCCGCGACCTACGCGCCGGGCACCTTGATCGATCTGATGCTGTTGATCGACAAGGGACGCGCCCGCCTGATGCGGGCTGGCAAGGTCGAGGCGGAGTGGCCGCTCGCCGCCACCGGCCTCCACTTCCGTGCCGGCTGCGTCCTGGAGGGCGGCGGGGCCGATCCGAAAGCGCTCGCCGAGGTGGCCATCGGGAAGCTCTACATCACCCACGGGGCGCACTAACCAATCCCCAAAACTCCCCGGATCGATCTTGCCTTCGGGGGGCGAAAATGCCAATCTCGCCGGATGCCTCCGGCCCGACGCGCCCTTCTTTTTTTGATCCTCTCCGTCCTCTCCGTGGTTTCCCTCGCCGCGCAGGATCGCCCCAACATCCTCTGGATCTCCGCCGAGGACATCAGTCCCCACTTCGGCTGCTATGGCGATCCCCACGCCATCACTCCGAACATCGATGCTCTCGCCGCCGCGGGAGTCCGCTACACCCGCGCTTTCACCACCGCCGGCGTCTGCGCACCCTGCCGGTCCGGCATCATCACCGGCATGTACCAGAACTCGATCGGCACTCAGCACATGCGCTGCGAGGCGGTGCTGCCCGGATGGCTGAAACCTTTCCCCCTCTACCTCCGCGAGGCCGGTTACTACTGCACGAACAACGTGAAGACCGACTACCAGTTCTCGAAACCCTCGCCCAAGGAGATCTGGGACGATGCTTCCGCCAAGGCCCACTGGAAGAACCGCAAGCCGGGCCAACCCTTTTTCGCCGTCTTCAATTTCACCGGATGCCATGAGAGCGGCATCGCTGAGAAAGAAAAATATGACGCGGTCACCAAGCTGCTGAAGCCCGAACAAAGACAAGACCCTGACAAACTCACTACTCTGCCGCCTTATTATCCCGATACCCCGGTGGTGCGCGAGGACTGGAAGCGGAACTACGAACTCATCACGGCGATGGACGATTGGGCGGGACGGCTGATCGAGGAGCTCAAAGCCGCCGGAGAGTGGGATCGCACCATCGTGATGTTCTGGTCGGACCACGGAACCGGACTGCCCCGGAGAAAGCGTTGGCTTTACGACTCCGGCACCCACATCCCGCTGGTGGTGCGTTTTCCCGCCGGGCTGGCGGAGAAGTTTTCCGCTCAACCCGGAGAAACCGACGGCCGTCTCGTCAACTCCGTGGACTTCGCCCCCACGGTGCTCGAGCTGGCCGGCTTGGCGCGTCCGGGACACCTCCAGGGGAGATCCTTTCTCGGCGGGGAACCGAGGAAATACGCCTACGGTGCCCGGGATCGGATGGACGAGCGCTACGACCTGATCCGGACCATCCGGGATGAACGTTATCGCTATGTCAGGAATTTCGAGCCCCTCAAACCCTACGACCAGTTCATCAACACGGCGGAAGGCGGAGCGACCATGCAGGAGATCCGCACAGCCGAGGCCGCCAAGACCTTGACCGGCCCCGCAGCGGCTTTTGTGGCCGATCGCAAACCGGTCGAAGAACTCTACGACCTCGAGGGCGATCCCGAGGAAATCAAGAATCTCGCCGGCGATCCAGCCCAGGCCGCGAAGCTCGCGGAGCTCCGCCAGGCGCTCACGGCCTGGCAGATCGAAATCGGAGACCTCGGTTTGATCCCCGAGTCGGAGATCGCCCGAAGGCAGGTCGGAGCCGGCTCAACCCTCGCCGTGCTAGAGGCCGGGCCGAACCGAGGCAAGGTCTTGAAGGATCTCACCACCGCAGCGGAGCGGGCTTCCAGCGGCCCGGCACAACTGCCCGCGATGGTCGCCGGCCTCAACCATTCCGATCCCGCGGTGCGATACTGGAACGCCACCGGCATCGGCAATTTCGCCGACGAGGCCAGGGATACCGCTGGAGCGGCCGGTGCCTTGAATACCGCACTCGGCGACAAGTCCCCCGCGGTGGTGATCGCGGCGGCGCGGGCGCTTTGCCGGATGGGCCTGACTTCGAAAGGGCTGGGAGTGCTTGAGAAATGTCTTGAGGACAAGAACGAATGGGCGCGGCTCGAGGCGGCCATCGTGCTCGACGAACTCGACGAAGACGCCCGCCCCGTGCTCGGGGCGATGAAAGCGGGACTCGCCTCGCAGCCGAACAAATACGTCGTCCGCGTGCTCAACAAAGCGGTCAATGACCTCGAAGGCACCCACAAGATCGTTCCCTGAAGCGGCATGGGCGCAGGGCAGAACTTCGACGCCGCGCTGATCGCGGGCGGCCACTCCCGGCGGATGGGACGCGACAAGGCCTTCCTTGAATGGAGTGGACAGGCACTCTACGTGGTCCAGCTCCGCAAACTCGCCGCCCTTGCTCCGGGTCGGATCTTTTTGTCAACGCGGGCGGAGCAGGACTTTCCCGGCTACCTCGGCGAAGTGACCCGGCTCTCGGATAAGATTCCGGACCTCGGCCCGCTCGGCGGATTACAGTCCATCCTCTCCGCGAGCCGCGCCGATCGCGTGCTGGTGCTCGCGGTGGATCTGCCCGCAATGGAGCCGGACTACCTGCGCTCCCTTCTGGCGGAAGAAGGCGGTGCGGTGCCCAGGACCGCCCGCGGTTGGGAACCGCTCGCCGCGGTGTATCCGCGGGCACCGATGCTCGCCCTGGTGGAAGAGGCGATCGCCGCCGGTCGCCTGCGGTTGCAGGACTTGGTCGACGAAGCCGCGCGGCGCGGCCTCGTGCGGGCGGTCGAGGCATCGGACGAGGCGCTTTTCGCCAACCTCAACACCCCGCAGGAGTTCTCCTCGATGGAGCGCACCTCCGGCGACGAAGCATTGCCCATCGTCCGATACCGTCGCGAGGGTGGTTTTGTCAGGGTGACCGATCGGGTCGCACGCGAGGAACCGCTCGAGATCCGCGTCAACTGCAGCCCCGTCGCGGTGACGATGCGGACGCCGGGGCACGACGCCGATCTCGCCGCCGGATTCCTGCTGACCGAAGGTGTGGTGACCTCGCCCGATGAGATCCTCGATATCGCGCACTGCGCCGACCTCGATCCTGCCGCCGCGGGGAACGTGCTGGAAGTGCGTCTGCGCGAAGCCCCCGATCTTGCGAGCCTGACCCGGCATGTCTTCACCTCGAGCAGCTGCGGAGTTTGTGGCAAGGCGACGATCGCATCGGTGATGGGCCAATTCCCCCCGGTTTCGCAGGCTTCGGAGGTCTCCGCTGCCCTGCTGATGTCGCTGCCGGGCAAGCTGCGCGCCGCGCAGGACACCTTCGAGCGCACCGGCGGACTGCACGCGGCGGCGCTCTTCGATCGGGACGGAGAGTTGATCCTCCTGCGCGAGGATGTCGGTCGTCACAACGCCCTCGACAAGCTGATCGGGTACTTCCTGCGCCGCGGCGAATCGATGGAAGACCGCATCCTCCTTGTCAGCGGCCGCCTTTCTTTTGAACTCCTCCAGAAATCACTCGCCGCCCGGATCCCGATCGTCGCGGCGATCTCCGCACCGAGCAGCCTTGCGGTCCGCTTCGCCCAGACGAGCGGACAGACCGTAGTTGGGTTCCTGCGCGAGCAGGGCTTTAATGTTTATGCCGGGGAGGTGGCGGGAAGCGGAGTCCTGAAATAGGATCCTGGCTCTCACGCCGCTTCCTTTTCCTTGCCCTTGCCGGCACCAAGGTCAGGCAGGGCCACGGGGGGCTTGGTGCCCTCGACGACCTCGCGGTCGACGATGACGCGGGTGTAGCCTTCGTGGTTCGGAGCGTCGAACATCACGTCAAGCATCAGCTTTTCGAAAATCGATCGCAGGGCACGGGCACCAGTGCCACGGCCCTTGGCCTCTTCGGCGAGGGCTTCGAGTCCGTCGGGCGTGATCTCGAGAGTGACGCCGTCCATCGCGAGCAGCTTGCTGTATTGCTTGACCATCGCGTTCTTCGGTCCGGTGAGGACTTCGATGAGCTCCTCGCGAGTGAGCGGGCGCAGGGTCGAGACGACGGGGAGACGGCCGACGAATTCGGGGATCAGGCCGAAGCCGTGCAGGTCCTCGGGGGAGATGTTGCGGAGCTGACGCTCGATGTCGGATTCGCTGGCGATCTTGGTGATCTCGTCGCCGAAGCCGAGCACCTTCTTGCCGAGGCGGCGGCCGACGATCTCTTCGAGACCGACGAAAGCGCCGCCGCAGATGAAGAGGATCTTCTCGGTGTTGACCTGGATGTATTCCTGCTGCGGGTGCTTGCGCCCCCCTTGCGGCGGCACGTTGCAGACGGTGCCCTCGAGCATCTTGAGCAGGGCCTGCTGCACCCCCTCGCCGGAGACATCGCGGGTGATCGAGACGTTCTCGGTCTTGCGCCCGATCTTGTCGATCTCGTCGATGTAAACGATGCCCATCTCGGCGCGTTTCACATCGTAATCGGCCGCCTGGAGCAGGCGGAGGATGATGTTCTCGACGTCCTCGCCCACATAGCCGGCCTCGGTCAGGGTGGTGGCATCGGCGATGCAGAAGGGAACGTTGAGCAGCTTCGCAAGGGTCTTGGCGAGGAGAGTTTTGCCCGAGCCGGTCGGACCGATCAAAAGGATGTTGCTCTTCTCGATCTCGACATCCTCGTATTTGGAAAACTGGTCGTGGGCACGGACCTTCGCGGGTACCGCGAACTGCTGGAGCCGCTTGTAATGGTTGTGCACGGCGACGGAAAGGACCTTCTTGGCATGCTCCTGGCCGATCACGTATTGGTTGAGGCTGTCAAAAAGCTCCTTCGGCTTCGGCACGGTCAGCTCGGTGGAGATCTCCTCGTGTTGCTCGTGCAGTTCCTTGTCGAGGATGCCCCGACACACGTTGATGCAGCCATCGCAGATGTAGACACCGGGACCGGCGATGAGCTTTTTGACTTCGGCGTGGCTCTTCCCGCAGAAGGAGCACATCGTGAGATTGGAGGCTCTGGCCATAAACAGATTAGCAGGGGTCGGACCGGGTCCGGACAGGCTGGTATTCACAGGATTCTATCCCAAGCCTTCCGGAAACGCGAGCGACAATTTAAATTTTCAGAATTACAAAATTTTTTGGAGAAGTGAACCAATTTCTGATGGCGAGTCCAAGGTAAAATCGGCTGGAACGGTGACGGGATGATCGTTGCGAATCCGGATGGTGCCGGCGAGTCGGGCCTCTCTGCCCATGATGATATCGCGATCAGCGTCGCCGACAATCCAACATTGACGCAGGTCGAGGTCCAGTCGTTCAACCGCCGCGTGGATCATGCCGGGGTCGGGCTTGGCGGGATAGTCCTCCGGACCGCCGTCACCAAGGTGGCAGAAAATCCCGTCAAAGCGGGCGCCGCGGGCCGCGAGGAGGTCCTCCATGTGCCGGTGGATCGCGGCGAGCCCCTCTCGGGAAAGCAAGCCCTTGCCCACACAACGCTGGCTGCTGACGACGACGGCGGCGATGTCATGCTCGCGGAGCCAACGGAGCGCTTCGTCGATTCCATCGTTCAGGAAAAACTCCGCCGGAGAGAGAACGTATCCGGGACCGGGGGATCGATTCACCACCCCATCGCGATCAAAAAAAAGACAAGGACGCCCTCTGCCGGTTTTCATGGACCGAAGGGGATCGAATAATCCTTCACCATCGTCGCGTCGGCCGTGAACGTGATGTGGTGAAAAGGAATCGGGCCGCCCGGCAGGAACTCGCAATCGTCATCGAGCGGACCGACGGAGAACTCGCAGGCCGGACTGGAGACACCGCATTGGAAGACTCCTCCGTTGAACAGGGACAGGCCACGGTGAAGGTGCCCTGAGAAAACGCCTCTCAGGCGATCGCCGGTGGCCTCGCGCAAGCTGGTGAGAAACTCCGCTCCGTTCGTCACGATCAGGTGCCGGTCGATCCAATGCGAACCGATCGGTGAGAGGGGGTAATGAATGAAGATCGCCACCGGCTCGGTCCCCGCGACCTCCGCCAGCACCGCATCGATCTGCTGCCGCGACAAAAATCCGTGCGGCCCCTCGCTGGGCGAGACCTTGGCATCGAGCACGAGCAGGTCATAGCCCTGGCAGCGCGGAGCGGTGATGCGGTAACAGAGGCAGTCCTCGTCAACGAGCAGAGCTTGCAGGGGCCCAAAGGTCAACGAGCTCCGCATCATCGGCACCTCGTCGTGATTGCCGGTGGCGTAGTAAACGGGAGCCTTCAACCCGGAAAGCACCTTGGCAGCGAGCCGGTAGGCCCGCTCATCAGGATCGTTCACAACATCGCCGGTATGGACGATGAGGTCGGGCACGAAGGGCAGGGCATTGATCGACTCGACGAGGGCGAGGGCTCTCTGATACGCGTTGGCACCGCGGATCTGGTGTCCTTCGTCTGGACCAAAATGAGTGTCGCTGATGTGGATGACCTCGAGCACAGCCGGCGGAGTGGGGATGATGACGCAGGACGCGGTCGTTGCCCGCGGCGGAGGGTAGCACGCGCCCCCGCCACCGCCACCAAAAAAGGAGGCCGGCAAGGTCGCTTTCTCCCCGCTTGCAACACCGCGCTTCGTGCGGCATGAGAAGGTCCATGAGCGAACACCACGCCACCCTCTCCTGGACCCGCGGGGACAGCGGTTTCCAATACAAGGAATATCCCCGCACCCATGCCTGGACCTTTCCCCGCAGCGGACAAACGGTGACTGCCGCCGCCGCGCCCGCCTATCTCGGTGCCGCTGATTGTGTCGATCCCGAGGAGGCCTTCACCGCGGCGCTGGCGAGCTGCCACATGCTCACCTTTCTCGCAATCGCCTCGATGAGCGGTTACATCGTCGACCGCTACGAGGACGCTCCGGTCGGATACCTTGAAAAAGCCGAGGACGGCAAGCCCTGGCTCTCGCGGGTGCGGATGCAACCACGAATCGATTTTTCGGGGGCGAAAGTCCCCTCGGCCGAGGAGCTCGAAAAGCTCCACGAGAAATCACACCACGAGTGTTTCCTGGCCCGTTCGGTGAAAACCGAAATCACCTGGTCGTGACCGCGTAGGATCCCTCGATCGGCCTGCGGACCAGGCGAGAGAGGAGAATGCCAAGCGCCCAAAGCAAAAGCAGGGCCGAGAACACCGCAAGCGGCAGACGCGGATGTTGGCGCATCACTTTCAGCCAGGGGCTTGTCTCGGCGAAGGTCGCCGATGGCCAGGTGAGGTTGACAAAAAAATTCCGTTCCACTCCTAACGCCGCGGTCGTCCGGATCCGCAGTGCTTCCCCGTCGAAAGCGGCCTCGCAGGGCGGGCCCCAACGTTTCGCCTCGGTGGACGCGCCATCGACCGCTGGAGTGTAGCGCGTCAGCCGGACGCCTTCGGGGAAACGCACCGTCACGAGAATGGCATCGATCGGCAGCTTCGGCAGGGCGTCAACCACATCGAAGACGGTGGATAACTCGCCCTCACCCGGGATCCAGTTTCCGTCCATTTCTCCGCGGATCCGGTAGGTGTGGGAGCGGTGTTCGAGCAAGCGGTCCTGAGAACCCACGAAAAGAGTCGAAAAGCCGCTCCCCCGCTCCAGCTTGAAGTCCTCCGGTGCTCCGTCGCGCTCCACGCTTTCAATTTTCAGATCACTGTCGAGCACCAGGTTGACTGGTCCGATGTGGGCCGTCAGGTAGTTGAGCACCGGCCCCCGCTTGATCGCGACACCCCCGGCGTGGACCCGAAACCGCTGTTCGAAGCCGACCCGGCCATCGCGGCGGATCGTGTAGTCCACCTCCAACAGCTCGATCCGCTCGCGAGGATCAGAGTCCGAGACTGCCGGCCGCGGGTGATCGTGATCGGCATGATCGTGGTCCGGGTCGGCTGCCATGACCCGGCAGACGATCGTGAACAAGAGAGAGCTGACAAAAAAAGGCTTCAAACCTGCCCAGTGTAATGCGGGTCAGTCGTTCCCGCTCGCGAAAATCCCGGAAATTACAGTTTTTCCAATAGTTTCTCGTGGATCCCGCCGAATCCTCCATTGCTGAAGACGATCACCACGTCGCCTCCCCGGGTCTCGCCGATGAGTTTTTCGACGATGGCATCCGCATCGGGCTCGTAAAACGCGGGACGTCCGGTGGCCTTCAGGGTGCGCATCAGCAGGTCGGTATCGAGCCGCTCGTCCTCGGCGAGTTTGTCGGCCCGGGCCACCGCGGCGATGCAAACGCCGTCGGCCATGCCGAGAGCCTCCGCGAGCGGCTCCTGGAAGACCTTGCGCCGGGTGGTGTTCGAGCGCGGTTCGAAGACGGCCCAAAGCCGGGCCCCGGGAAAACGTTTGCGCATGCCGGCGACGGCCTCGCGGATCGCGGTAGGATGATGGCCGAAGTCATCGACGACGGTCACGCCGCGATCCGTCACCCCGCGGATCTCCTGCCGGCGGCGGACACTGAGGAAGGCGGCGAGCGCCTCACGGATCGGGCCCGGCTCGATGCCGGCGAAGCGCGCCGCGGTGATGGCCATCGCCGCGTTGCGGACATTGAACTCGCCAAAAAGGCTCATCTCGTAGCGCTCTCCTTCCAGAGTGAAGCCGGTGCCATCCGAGCGATAATCGACCGCCTCGATCTTCGCATCGCAGTCCGGCCCGAAACCAACGCGTTTGACGGGGGACTTGCCTTCCTTGGCGAAGACGGCAGCGCAGTTCGCATCGTCGCCGTTCAGCAGGACCAGTCCGTTTTCCGGCACGAGCCTGACAAAATAGCCAAAGGACTTCTTCACCGCCTCGAGATCGTCGTAGATGTCGGCATGGTCGAACTCGATGTTGTTCACGATCGCCACCTCGGGCAGGTAGTGGATGAACTTGGCCCGCTTGTCGAAATAGGCGGAGTCGTACTCGTCGCCCTCCAGCACCATCAGGTCCGAATCGGTAAAGCGCGCGCCTTGGCCGAGATTCTCAGGGATGCCGCCGATCACGAAGCCGGGGTTCCGGCCCGCCGACTCGAAGATCCAGGCGAGCAGCGAGGTCGTCGTCGTCTTGCCGTGGGTGCCGCAAACCACGAAGTTGCGTTTGCCCCAGAGGATCTGGTCGCGGAGCAACTGCGGCAGCGAGACATAACGGCGCTTTTGGCGCAGCACTTCTTCAACCTCCGCATTGCCGCGGCTCTGGGCGTTGCCGATCACAAAAAGGTCGACGTCGCCGCCGAGGTTTTCGGCGCGATACCCGTCGAGGATGGCGATCCCACGGCGCTCTAGAAAGGACTTCATCGGATCGTAGACCGAAGTGTCCGATCCGCTCACCCGGTAACCGGCGTCACGAAACGCGGCCGCGACCGATCCCATGGCCGTGCCACAGATGCCCATGAAATAAAGGTGGATCGGATTGGCGGGGTTCGGTTCCATGGATTTTCGGACGGGCAAAAGGGGAGATTTAAGACGCAAGCGGCGCGCTCGCAACGCCTTTCCTCGGATACGCGGATCCCCGGGTCGACCTTGCAAGTGAATCCACTCGTTCCCCACCCTGACGGAGACACGTCCCCCGTCCCCGGCTCCTTATGGCCCGGCTTTGCACGCCAACGCGGCATTGACCGGGAGGAACGCTCGCGCGAAGCTCGCTCATGAGCAGCTTCGTCAAACACCAGGCCTCACCCTCGCGGAACGGGGTCCGGATCACGATACTCATCACCGTGGTCTGGGCGGCCCTGCTCGCCGGGATCGGATTTCTTTATCGGGACGCCGCAGCCCATGGTGGCCTGCCCCATTTCGTGGCTCGTTTCCACGTGCTGGCCGTGCACTTGCCGATCGGGGTCATTTTCCTCGCGCTCGCGATGGAGGCGCTCGGTTACTTCACCGCCTTCTCGCACCTGCGCCCTTCAATCCCATTCGTGCTCTGGATTGGATTCCTCGGCGCGGTGGGCGCCACGCTGATGGGTTACCTCCTGATGCGCCTCGAGGATTATTCCGGCAAGGCGATGACCCTGCACCTCTGGTTCGGGCTCGCCGTCGTCGTGCTTAGCGCCTTCGCCCTGATTTACAGCCTGCGCGGAAACCGGATTCTCACCGGCATCGGCATTCTCGGGGCCGCCTTCACGACCGCCGCGAGCGGACATTTCGGGGGAGCGATGGTTCACGACGGCGATTACCTCACCGAATTCGCTCCTGCCGCCCTCAAGCCCATGCTCGAGATCGGCCTGACCCATCACGAAGAACCCGCCAAAACCCCGGCCGACCCGGAGGCTCCGGCCGAGGTGCCCATCGGCGACCGGCTCGTTTATGCCGACTTCGTCGCTCCCATCCTCGAGAAGACCTGCAACGAGTGCCACAACGAGGATAAAACCAAAGGCAAGCTGCGCCTCGATACCCACGAGCTGATCCTGGCTGGCGCCGAAGGCTCGGATTTTCCCACGGTGGTGCCCGGGGACCCGGACCAGTCCGAGCTGCTCGTCCGCGTGCTCCTCGACAAGGACGACGACGAGTTCATGCCGCCCCAGGGGGAACCCCTCCAAGCGGCGGAGGTTGAATTGCTGAAACTCTGGATCAAAGCCGGGGCGAAAACCGAGACCAAAGTGGCGGACCTCGGCGCCGATCCTGCGATCGCGACCACGGTCGCGGCGGTCGCCGCGATTCATGCGGGAACCGGGAAATCCGAAGACGCCGCCCAGACAGCGGCGGTCGCCGCGACGCTCTCCGTGTGGGACACCCTGCCCCCCGAGGAACAAAACGCCCGCCTCACCGAGGTGAACGAGGCAGCCGAGAAATACAACTTCTCGGTGATGCCCATTTCGGCGGAGGATGCCCGGCTCCGGATCAATGTGATCAATGGAGCGAAGGACTTCGGCGACGACCAGCTCAAGCTGATCGAACCGGTCGCCGAGCGGGTCGTATGGCTCGACCTCGCCCGCAGCCGGGTCACCGACCAAGGCATGAAGACGGTGCGCCTGATGCGCGACCTCGAGCGGCTCCACCTTGAGAATACGGCCGTCACCGATGCCGGCATCGCCGAATTGGCCGGGCTCGGCAAGCTCGAATACCTCAATCTTTACGGCACCAAGGTTGGCGACGGCATTTTCGAGACCTTCGCCAAACTCCCCGCGCTGCGCCGCGTCTATCTGTGGCAGACCTCGATCGATCCGGCCCGCGCGAAGGCCTTCGAACGCAGCGTGAATCTTGAGATCAACACGGGCTCTGATCTGCCCGAGGCTGCCCCGGTCCCGGCCCCCGAGGAAAGCAAGACCGCCCCGGCCGCGAAAAAGCCGGAAGAGAAAAAAGCCGACGCGCCCAAACCCGCGGCACCGAAGCCCGCCGAAAACAAGGCTGATGCTCCGAAGCCGAACCCGGCTCCCGCCCCCGCTCCGAAGCCTGCCGAACCAGCCAAGGTCACTCCCACTTCCAAACCCGCCGAGGCCCCCAGGGCGGAAGCTCCGAAAGCCGCTCCCCCCGCGCCCGCGCCGAAAACCGAGGCTCCCAAGCCAGCGGAACCAAAACCTGCCATTCCCCCGGCACCCGAGCCGAAAAAGGAGGCGTAATCTCCGCAACCTCCACGCCGCCTGCCCGACCGGCCGCGGCCCCTGTACCCCCACGATCGAATTCATGACGCGTTTTCCCCTCGCGCCCCTCGCTTTGCTCACCTTGTCCCTCAGTTCGTGCAGCGACGAAGCCTCCACCCGGCTCGTCGAGATCGAACTGCCGGAATCCGCCCGCGAATTCCGCATCACCGAGACGAGCATGGACCGATTCCGGATGCGGCCACGCGAAACGCCGGCGACCGAGACACCGGCGGGGACCCCACGGCTCATCTTCGACACACCCGCCGGATGGACCGCCGCGCCCACGACCTCGATGCGTGAGGTCAATTTCACCCTCGGCGCGAATGCCGAAGGCGAGATCTACCTCGCCCGCCTCTCCGGCGCCGGCGGCGGCTTGCTCGCCAACGTGAACCGCTGGCGATCGCAGATGGGAGCCGAGCCGCTGACTCAGGAACAGGTCGACGCCCTGCCGAAGCGCCCGCTCTTCGGCCAACCCGCCACCTTCGTGTCCGTGGACGGCGCCTTCTCACCGGGCATGGGCAGCAACCAGAGCTTCCCCGACTACCGGCTCATGGGCCTGATCCTCGCCTCCGACGCCGGGGCGGTCTTCGTAAAAATGACCGGTCCGAAGGCGCTGGTCGAACAAAACGCGGCAGCCTTTGACCAATTCGTCGGCTCCCTCGACATCCAGCACTGATCCCCATGCCTGCATCTCCCGACGCCCCGGCACCCCGTCACGGGCTGCTCTCCGTCTACCGCTTCTTCACCTCCTTCAAACTCGCCACGGTCGTGCTCGCGCTGATGACCCTGGTGACTTTGTTAGGGACCCTCGGTCAGGTCGAGATCGGCCTTCATGCCGCGACCAAGAAGTACTTCCACTCCTTCTTTTTCACCCAGCCCGTCTTCGGAGTGCCCTTGCTGCTGCCCGGCGGCATGTTGCTGATGGCGCTGCTTTTCATCAACATGACCCTCGGTGCGATCGTGAAGGTGAAGAAGCGGTGGAAGGGCGCCGGCCTGCTCATCTCCCACATCGGCATGTTGATGCTGCTGCTGGGCGGTTTCGTGACCCGCTATTTCGCCACCGACGGCAACATGGTGCTCTATCCGGGCATGACCAGCAACCGCGCCGAGAGCTACCGCGACTGGCAGCTCGAGATCGTGCCACTCTCCGCCGAAAACACCGCCGGCACGGCTTGGGTCTTTCCCGCGAAGCAGCTCGCCAAAGTGAGGGAAGACGAGCAGCGTATCATCAAAGCCGACACCCTGCCCTTCGACGTCGTCATCAACGGCTACACCAAAAACTCCAGTCCCATCCCAACCACCGCGCCGATGGCCGCTGGCGTGGTTGCCAAAGAGATCGATGGATTCAAACTGTCGCCGCAAGAGCCCTCGAAGGAGGCCGAGCAGAATCTGCCGGGTTGCCTCGTCGAGTTCCGTCCCCGGGATGGCTCCGCCCCGGTCGAGGCGATCCTCTGGGCAGGCTCCTACCGCTTTGACCCGCGAGAAAACCCCATGCCCTTCGTCTTCACCGTCGGCGGGCAACGCTACGGCGCCCTGCTCGCGAAGGAATCGTGGAAGGTCCCGTTCACGGTCCGACTCGACGAGTTCATCTTCGAGCGTCACCCCGGTGTCACCACTGCGAGGAACTACGAGAGCCGCGTCACCCGCTTCGAGGAGGGTCAGCCGGAGAAGGCCATCGAGATCAAGATGAACGAACCGATGCGCCACGGCGGCTACACCTTCTTCCAGGAATCCTTCGGACCGGCCGGCTCGCAACCCGGTGATGAAATGTATTCCCAGTTCGCCGTCGCCAACAACCCCGCCGACCAGTGGCCGCTCATCGCCCTCTGCGTTACCGGCGCAGGCCTCGCCATCCATTTTGTGATCATGCTAGTCGGCTACACGGCCAAGTCGCGCCGTCGCCAGAACCCCGCGGTCTCGTCATGAAAAAGATCCTTTCCTTCCTCGTCCTCGGCCTCCTCGCCGGGTTCGCCCCCCTCGCCGCCCGCGAGGTTCCGAAATCTTCGCTCGCCTCCTACCAGCCCTGGAGTCCCGGTACGGTGCATACCTTTGAGAACATGCTCGTGCAGCAGGATGGCCGGGTGAAACCCTTCTACACCGTCGCGCGTTTCGCCCTACTCCAGTTCCTCGGCAAGTCGCGGGTGTCCTTCGCCACCCAGGACGGCGAGACCCACCGCCTCCACTATTCGGAATGGCTTCTCGATGTCCTCTTCCGCGGCGAAGTCGCGAAGGAACTCCCCGTCTTCATCGTCGACAATTCCGAAGTGATCGTGACCATCGGAGTCTCGCCGAAGTCGAAACGCGACCGCTACTCCTACAGCGAGCTTCTCCCCGGACGAGAACGGCTCGCCAGCCTCGCCGCCCAATTCGCCGAGAAACAAAAGCAATACGAGGAGAGTGAGAAAGATCCCAAGTTCCTCCTCGAGCCGGTCGAGAGCATGATCCTGACCCTCGGCCGCAATGTCAGCTCCTTCGAGTACCTGATTGCCCAGTTCGGCTTCGCCCGCCAGGGCGAGTTGCTCGTGAACGCACAGATCCTGCCGCCCGAGCTCAACCAGCTCGCCCAACGCCTCGACACCATCGAGATGATCGACAAGATGCCCGAAATGAGCCTCGACCAGCTTGTCGGCGCGATCCGTCAGGAGCCGGGCAGCACCGAGGAAGAACGGCTTTTCACCGGTGCCCTGCGCCTGCTCTTTTTCCATGCCAGCTCCGGACGCGGCCTCAGCCTGATCCCGCCGCAGGCGAAGGACGACGAGGTCTGGCTCTCCGGCGGCGACCTGCTCCTCGCCGGGCTCGAGTCGAAAGAAAAACGCCCCTGGGCGCAGGAACAACTCGGCAAGCTCCGCACCATGGTCCGGGCCGCGAATGATCCCGCCGCCTTTGAGAAAGCTTTGCAGGAGTTCTCCGCCGCCCAGCGCCAGATCGCCGCCGAACGCGGTCTCGGCGAAGGTGCCCGCTCCGCCATGGAGGTCGACCTTTACCGCGGTTTCGGTGGTTTCTCCTGGTTCACCTGGTCGCTCATCACCTTCGTCCTCGCCTTCATCGTGTTGGCCTTCAGTTGGCTCACGCCCGGCAGCCGGATCGGCGCCACCCTGCTCCTGATCGCAGGTATCCTCGCTTTCGTCGGGCTGGCCTTCGACACTTACGGCATCACCCTGCGCTCGCTGATCCGCCACCGTCCGCCGATCACGAATCTGTACGACACCGTCCTCTTCATCACCGCCACCGCGGTGCTGCTCGGATTGATTCTGGAATGGCTGACCCGCTTCGGCATCGGCACCTTCATCGCCGTCATCTCCGGCCTGCTCGGCATGTTCCTCGCGATGAAGTATGAAGCCAAGGAAGCCACCGACACAATCGGACAGCTCCAGGCCGTGCTCGACACGAACTTCTGGCTTGCGACCCACGTCACCATCATCAACATCGGCTACGCCGCCGGTCTCGTAGCCGCCATCATCGGCATCGTCTACCTCACCGGCCGATTCGTGGGCCACTTCACCGGACGGGAAAACAAAGCCTTTTACCAGGGTCTCACCCGGATGAACTATGGCGTGGTGTGCTTCTGCCTCTTCTTCTCCCTGGTCGGCACTGTCCTCGGCGGGATTTGGGCGAACTACAGTTGGGGCCGCTTTTGGGGGTGGGATCCCAAGGAAAACGGCGCGCTCATGATCTGCCTCTGGACGCTGGTCATCCTGCACGGCCGCTTCGCTGGGTGGATCCGCGAGATCGGTGTGCATACGAACGCGATCTTCCTCGCCATCATCGTCACCTTCAGCTGGTGGGGAGTGAACAATCTCGGCGTCGGCCTGCACAGCTACGGCTTCACCGAAGGCGTCTGGGGTGCGCTCTACAGCTCGTGGGTGTTCCTCGCGATCTTCATGGCCATGGGCATCTTCCTCTGGATAACGGAACGGGGTGCCCGCCAGGCCCGCCGCGCCGATGCCTCCGCCAAGGCCGTCACCGCTTGAGTCGCCCCCCCCGGGCTCCACACTTCGATTTGGCAAATCGCGGAACTGTGTTACCACTACCGGCCATGGCCATTTTCTTCGGACTTGTTGTCGCAATTGTTTTCCTCCTCGTCGGAGCCGCCGCCTTCCGTTACCTCGTGAAGGGCTGAGCGCATGTCCGCGCGGAAGACGAAGCTGATCGCCACCCTAGGTCCGGCGACCTCGTCGCCTGCCGTCATCCGTGAACTGGCCACCGCCGGCGCGAACGTCTTCCGGCTGAACATGAGCCACGCCGCCCACGACTGGGCTCGCGGCGTCAGTGCTTCCGTCCGCGAGGCCTCCACCGCCCTAGGGGTGCCTCTGGCCGTGCTCGTCGACCTCCAGGGCCCCTCGATTCGCACCGGATCGGTCGAGGAAAAACTGCAGCTCCAGACCGGTGACCGGGTCGAGTTTCGCAGCGAGTCGCTCGCCCCTTCGCTCCCCCATTCCGTCACCACGAACTACGACGGCCTCTCCGGCGATCTTTCCGTCGGGGACACCATGCTCGTCGACAACGGAGTGCTTCATTTCCGCGTCGAGCAGGTCGAACCCGGCCGCGTGATCGGAGTCGTGCTGACCGCCGGCGAGATGGGATCGCGCCGCCACATCAACCTGCCCGGCGTCCGCGTCAACCTGCCCGCCCTCACCGAGAAAGACGAGCTCGACATCGCCCTCGCCGCGGAAATCGGCGCCGACTTCGTCGCAATCAGCTTTGTCCGCAGCGCCGAACACATCGGCCTGCTCCGCGGCAAACTCGCCGCCCTCGGCTCCTCCGCGGCCATCGTCGCCAAAATCGAGGATCAGGAAGCCGTCAAACACCTGCCGGAGATCATCACCGCTGCCGATGCGGTGATGGTCGCCCGCGGCGATCTAGGGATCGAGGTCTACCTGGAGGAGCTGCCCATCGTCCAGCGCCGCATCGTCATGGAATGCGCCCGGATCGGCCGATCCGTCATCGTCGCGACCCACATGCTCGAGTCGATGATCCAGAGCCCCGTGCCGACACGCGCCGAGGTCACCGACGTCGCCAACGCCGTCTTCGAGCAGGCCGATGCCGTGATGCTCAGCGGCGAGACCTCGGTCGGGAACTACCCCGTGAAGTGCCTCGAGACCCTCGACCGCATCGCGCGGCGAATGGAGCGTGAGGCCGGTGCGGGCTATCACGAAACCCTCGAGCTCACCACCGAGAAGGAGTTCACCGTGAAATCCGCGGTCGCCCTCGCCGATTCTCTCGGCGGATCCGCGCTGCTCATCTTCACCGCCCGTGGGATTCTCGCCCGCCACGCCGCCAACCTGCGCCCTCGTGAGGCGAGCATCTTCGCCTTTTCTCCGGACGACCGCGTCGTTCGCTCCCTTGTGATCCATCGCTCCGTGCTCCCCTTCCACCTGCCGCTCGCCGATTCCCACCACGACTCCATCGCTGACGCAATCGGGATTTTGAGGGGACAGCGTCTTGTCACCGAGGGACAGCCCATCGTCATCCTCAGCGACATCCTCCTCGAGGGCTTCGACGAGGGCGCGATCCTTCTCAGACACGTTTGAAACGATGAGACTGCGTGATTTCCGCACCATTCACCCGGACCTCCTCCCTGGCCTCGTCAACACCGCCCTGCGTAACGACTTCGAGGACCTCGAGGATCTCGTCTCGGCCCACGACATCGACGCCAACGCGCTCGAGAGCCGGCTCAGCGAACTCGGCTACCGCTACCGCGAGGACATCCGGCAGTTCCGCAAGAGCTCCGGGGACAGCCTGATCGAAGAGGGTTGAGTCGCCCACCCGACCCTCTTTGGTCGCAAAAAGCGGCTGCGTCCCGGCCGGGCCGGTGTACACTCCCGGCCCACCTCATCCCGAGACCATGGCCGAGCAACGCAAGAGCTTTCCCTTCAGCGAATTCGAACCCCAGTGGCAGGCCCACTGGGAGGCGAACCAGACTTTCTCCGTGCCGAATCCGGGCGAACCGGGTTTCGACGCCTCGAAGCCGAAGTTCTACGTCCTCGACATGTTCCCCTACCCGAGCGGCGCCGGACTCCACGTCGGGCACCCCGAGGGATACACCGCCACCGACATCATCACGCGCTACCGGCGCATGAAAGGTGACAACGTCCTCCACCCGATGGGCTGGGACGCCTTCGGCCTGCCCGCCGAGGAACACGCCCGCAAGACCGGCGAACATCCGCGCATCAACACGGAGAACAACGTCAACAACTTCCGCCGCCAGCTCAAGCGCCTCGGCTTCGCCTACGACTGGCAGCGCGAGGTGAACACGACCGCACCCGACTACGTGCGCTGGACCCAGTGGATCTTCCTGCAGCTCTATCATTCCTACTACGACGAGACCACGCAAAAGGCGCGGCCTATCGCCGAGCTGGAGGCGAAAGGACTCAGCCGCGACGAGATCGACGCGAAACGCCTCGCCTACGTCGCCGAGGCGCCGGTGAACTGGTGTCCCGATCTCGGCACCGTGCTCGCGAACGAGGAAGTCGAGGAATGGCGCGCCAAGGGCCACACCGTCGAGCGCCGTCCGCTCAAGCAATGGATGCTGCGCATCACCGCCTACGCCCAGCGCCTCATCGACGAGCTCGACGGCCTCGACTGGCCCGAGGGCATCAAGCTGCTCCAGAAAAACTGGATCGGACGCAGCGAGGGCGCCGAGGTCGATTTCACGATCGGCGGCGAAAAGGTGACCGTCTTCACGACGCGGCCCGACACCCTTTTCGGCGCGACCTACATGGTCCTCGCGCCCGAGCATCCGCTCGTGGACAAGATCACGACCGCGGAGCAGAAGGACGCGGTCGAGGCCTACCGCAAGGCCTGCGCCGCGAAGTCCGACCTCGAGCGCACCGAACTCGCGAAGGAAAAGACCGGCGTCTTCACCGGCGGCACCGCGACCAATCCGGTGAACGGCGAGGAGATCCCCGTCTGGATCGCCGACTACGTCATGATGAGCTACGGCACCGGAGCGATCATGGCCGTGCCCGCGCATGACGAGCGCGATTTCGAGTTTGCGAAGCAGTATGGCATCCCCGTGATCGAAGTGGTCAAGGCCCCCGAGGGCAACACCGAGACCTGCTTCACCGGCAACGGCACCGCCATCAACTCCGGCTTCCTTGACGGCCTCTCCACCTCCGAAGCCAAGGCCAAAATCATCGCCTGGCTCGGGGAAAAAGGTCTCGGCAAGAAGACCGTGAACTTCAAGCTGCGCGACTGGCTTTTCTCGCGCCAGCGCTATTGGGGCGAGCCCTTCCCCATCCTCTGGAAGGACGGCCGTCACGAGGCCATCGCCGAATCCGAGCTGCCCCTGCTGGCACCCGAGCTCGAGGATTACAAGCCGAGCGGCAGCCCCGAGCCCATCCTTTCCAAGGCCACCGCCTGGGTCGATCTCGGCAACGGTATCACCCGCGAGACGAACACGATGCCGCAGTGGGCCGGTTCGTGCTGGTATTACCTGCGCTACTGCGATGCCCGCAACACCGAGCGTTTCATGAGCCGCGAGGCCGAGGACTACTGGCTCGGCAAGAACGGCAAACCGGGGGGCGTCGATCTCTACGTCGGCGGCACCGAGCATGCCGTGCTCCACCTCCTCTACGCGCGCTTCTGGCACAAGGTCCTCTTCGATCTTGGCCACGTCGGCACCCCCGAACCCTTCCAAAAGCTCGTCAACCAGGGCCTCATCCTCGGCGAAGACGGACAGAAGATGTCGAAGTCGCGCGGCAATGTCGTCAACCCCGACGATGTCGTCGCCGAATACGGGGCCGACTCGCTGCGCCTCTACGAGATGTTCATGGGACCGCTCGAGCAGGTGAAACCCTGGTCGATGAAGGGCGTGGAGGGCGTCTACCGTTTCCTGGCCCGCGTCTGGCGTCTCGTGATGGAGTCGAACCAGGAGAGCGAGTGGGTCCTCAACACGAAGCTCGCCGAGATCGATCCTGACAAAGCCACCGACAAGGTCGTCCACGCGACGATCAAGAAAGTCGGCGAGGACATCGAGGACATGAGCTTCAACACCGCGATCTCGCAGATGATGGTCTGCACCAACGAGCTCACCAAGCTCGAGCAGGTGCCGGTCACCTCCGTCGTGCTGCTGCTGAAGGTGCTCAATCCGTTCGCCCCGCACCTCACCGAGGAACTCAACGCGAACCTCGCCGCGGCCTTCGCCTCGATCGACAAGACCGACCTCGCGAACCAGTCCTGGCCCGCCTACGATCCCGCCAAGTTGATCGAAGACGAAGTCGAGATCGTCGTGCAGGTCAACGGCAAGGTCCGCGACAAGATGTTCGTCGCCAACGGCGCCCCCAACGAGGAGGTCGAGAAACTCGCCCTCGCCAGCGACAAGGTGAAGTCCTTCATCGATGGACTCACCGTCCGCAAGGTCATCGTTGTGCCGGGACGCCTCGTGAACGTGGTGGCGAATTGAAAAAGCGTTGGGGAATCTCGCCCACAAGCGCCAATTTATTAAGTTGTGTTAACCAAGCCTCCGCTCTAGTCTAGACCCGGGCGTTTTCCCCCGGAAGCCATGTCGGACTTTGTTTTTGCGGATGAATACCGGCTGGGCCAAAACCCGGCCCGCCAGTTTTTCGAGGCCTTTTTGAAAGGCTACGTGCACAAGCACAACAACCTGATGGGCGTCATCCAAGGCTTCACCAGCCTGATTCTCTATGAGGACGGGATCGGTGAGGAGCTGCGGGAGAATGCCGAGCAGATCCAGATCTCGTCCAAATCCGCCACTGAGCTCAACCGCGAGGTGCTCGGCGCGGCGGGCTGCGGCCGCTGCGATCTCGGCACGATCCGCCTGACCGACGTGCTCCCCTATTGGCAAAACAAGGGCGCGGAGATCTGTGCGGCCTCGGGGGTGGAGTTTCGCTTCCAGGCGAGCGAAAACCTGCCGCCAGTGACGGCCGATGCCAAGCGGCTCGGCGAGGTCTTTTTCCATTTGCTCACGAATGCCGCCGAATCGGCCGCGGAGTTCCCGGGCAGTCCCGTCGCCGTGGATCTGCTCGCCCCTGGTCAGGCGAGCGACGTGGGCACCGTGGACCTGCTGATCCGCAATCGCAGCGCGGATTTCTCCCCCGAAGCACTCCGGAAGTTTTTCATCCCCTTCGAGTCCTCGAAAGGCGTCGAGCATTTCGGCATCGGTCTGACCGCGGCGGCGGTGATGGCCGGCGACCTGGGCGCGCGGCTCGGCCTGCGCTCGGCCGAGGGCACGATGACTTCGTGGCTGGCGATTCCGGTAGCCGCTTGAGAGCGGGCACTTCGATCACAACCCGAGCCGCTTGAGCTTTTCGCGGACGGTGAGCCGCGAAAGACCCAACCAATCCGCGGTGCGCGAGATGTTGCCGCCACTGCGTTGCATCGCCTCGCGCAGGAGCAGCGTCTCGACCCGCTCGACGGCGAGCCGGTGGGCTTCGCCCTTGCCATCGGATGCGGCCTCGTCGAGCAGGCTGCCGATCCAGTTCTGAAGGGGTTCACCGCCTGGAGATTCCTCTTCTCCCCCGGCCTCGTTCAGCAATTCCTCGACGAGGGACCGATCGATGGGATAACCACGGCTGCGCAGCAGGGCCTTGCGGACGAGGTTCTGCAATTGGCGCACATTGCCCGGCAGGCGGGCCGATTCGAGGCAGGCGAGGGCGCCGCGCTCCATCGCGACCACCGGCAGACCGAGTTCCCGCGAGAGCCGGCCCAGGAAAAAATGGACCAGCAGCGGGATGTCGCCGGTCCGGTCGCGCAGTGGCGGCAGCTTGATCGTGGCGACATTGAGCCGGTAAAACAAATCCTCGCGAAAGCTGCCTTCGGCGATCATGCGCTCGATCGGCCGGTGCGTGGCGGCGATGATGCGGACATCGACGGAGATCTCCTCGTTGCCCCCGACCCGCTGGAAGCGCTTTTCCTGGAGCACCCGGAGCAGCTTGGCCTGCAGGGCGTGGTCGAGGTCGCCGATCTCGTCGAGAAAGAGGGTGGCATTGTGGGCCTGCTCGAACTTCCCGATCCGGGTCGAAACCGCGCCGGTGAAGGCCCCGCGCTCGTGCCCGAAGAGCTCCGACTCGAGGAGATGCTCGGGAATCGCGGCGCAATTCACCGTCACGAAGGGCCGGTGGGCGCGGTGACCGTGCTGGTAGAGCGCCCGGGCGATCAGTTCCTTGCCAGTCCCCGTTTCGCCCCGGATCAGGACGGTGACCGGAGTCGCGGAAAGGCGGCCGAGAGCCTTGTAGACATCGAGCATGGCCCGGCTCCGGCCGACGAGGATGTCGGTGTCGTCGACCCCGGCGTTTCCGGATTCGGTGCCGGCCGGATCGATCTCGACGGGCTCGGCGCCCTTGCGGGAGCTCTCCACCGCGTCGAGGACGGCCCGCTTGAGTTCGGCGCGCTCAAAGGGTCGGGCCAGAAAATCAAAAGCGCCAGCCTTGACCGCCTCGATGGCCGAACGGCTCCCCGACAGGCTGGAAATGCCGATGAAAGGGAGCATCGGACGGGCCCGGTGCAGGGACCGCAACCAGTCGAAGCCGCCAAAATGGTCACCGGAGAGGTCGCAGAGCACGGCGTCGAAGCCACGGTGCGCCAGCGCCGCCTCGGCCTCGTCGGGATGAGCCACCGCGAGGATGCGCAGATCCGTGTCGCGGAAAACCTCGCGAGCGGCATTCGCGGTCGATTCGTCGGAATCGACCACCAGAATCGCGGGAACGTGGGAAGACGGCATCACCGGGAACGGTCAGGAACTTTCCAGACACTGATAAGAAATTTACCACACCGGGCAACTGCTTCTGTGTCAAACGGCCAGAAAATGGGGCCGGAAAGCTCATTCCGAGCCGCTTGCGACTTTTGGCATGCTAGATGCTACGCAGGCAGATCCAAGTCTCACCCTGATACCCGACGAGGAAAAAACATGAAAAAAATCGAAGCCATCATCAAGCCCTTCAAACTCGAAGAAGTCAAAGAAGCCCTCACCGAGGCCGGCGTGCACGGCATGACCGTCAGTGAAGTGAAGGGATTCGGCCGCCAGAAGGGCCACACCGAAATCTACCGCGGATCGGAATACACCGTCGACTTCCTCCCCAAGGTGAAGATCGAGATCGTCGTCGAAGACGGCGACGCCGGCAAGATCGTCGACACCATCGTCAAGGCCGCCTCGACCAACAAGATCGGCGACGGCAAGGTCTTCGTCTCGTCGATCGAGGACGCCGTGCGCATCCGCACCGGAGAGCGGGGCGACGACGCGATCGCCGTCTCGGCCGAGTGATCTTCATTCCAACCCTTTTCTCCCTCACGAGACCCGGCACCGCCTTCCGCGGTTCCGGGTTTCGCTTTTTCGCGGGACAAGAAAACGGCTTTTTGGATTGCCCTCGGCTCCGCTTTTTCGAACACTTGGCCCATTGGCCGGAGGCGAGGCTCCGGAGATCGATGAAGGAAATCCTGAGAGCCTTTCCCCGGGTCATGGGAATCGTCAACGTGAACGACGATTCCTTCTCCGGCGACGGCACGCTCGACGTCACCAAGGCGCTCGCCACCGCCCGCCGCATGATCGCCGAGGGCGCCGACGTGATCGACGTGGGGGCGGAGAGCGCCCGCACCAACCGCGGTCCGATCTCGGTCGCCGAGGAGATCGCGCGGCTGCTGCCTTTCCTTGACGGCTTCGAGTCCATCTGCGCCGAGTCGCGGCCGCGCGACACTTGGCAGATCTGGCCGCCCCTGCTCTCGGTCAACACCTGGCGGCCCGAGGTGGTCGAGGCCGTCCTGAAAACCGGGAAGGTCGACCTGATCAACGACATCGGCGGGCTCGTCGAGGACACCAACGCACGCCTCTGTTTCGAATACGGCGCCGCCCTGCTACTGATGCACACCGTCGGCGAACCCAAGGTGCCCCACACCACCCAGCGCTACCGCGACATCTGGGATTCGCTCGAGGCCTTTTTCGACGACCGCGTCACCCGCGCCCGTCGCATCGGTTTGGGCGACGACCAGATCGTGCTCGATCCCGGCATCGATTTCGCCAAGCAGCGCGACGACAACCTCCGCATCTACCGCGACCTCGAGCGGCTCCAGCGCTACGACCTGCCCGTGTTGCTGCCCATCTCGCGCAAGACCGTCATTGGCGAAGTCCTCAACCTGCCCGATCCGCGCGATCGCGATGCCGGCACCATCGCCTGCCTCGTCCGCGGCCTCGTCGCGAAAGCCGATCTTTTCAGGGTCCACCACGTCAAGGCCGTCGCCGACAGCGTGCGCGTGATCGCCGCAATCCGCGAGATCGCTCCGAATCCGGTGGCGAGGTGAGGGCGGCGGGTCACTCCGCCTTTTTCTTCTCCTTCCCCTCCCCATCCGCTTCCAGCGGCGGCTGGTACTCGAGCCTCTCGTTTTGGATCATCGAGATCTCCAACTCTCCCGAATCCGGATTCTCGAAAAGAAAACAGACGTAATGGCTGGCCTTTTCGATCTCGACCTCCGTCAGCCGGCCTTTTTTGCCCGAGATTGCGATCTTGTCGCCCACCTTGACCGCCACCGGATGGGCCTGCCGGGCGGCGAGCGTCACGGGCTGGCCGGACACCGACACCGCCACCTGATCGTCCTTCAGCAGGGATACCAAACTCAGGCGCGGTCCCTTGGACCCGTCGCCTTCGACCAGCACGCTGTAACGCAGCTTCGACTCGCGGCTGCCCTCTTTGGATTCCTTCACCTCATCGTAGCAGATCACCGCCACGGTCTTTCCATCCTCGATCGTGAGCGGCGCCGACATCGACGCAGGCTTTGCCGCAGGATTGGAAAGGACCAGGGTGTGGGTGCCCGGGAGGATCGCAATGACCCCCGTGCTCTCGCCCGGCGGGATCGCTTCGCCTCCGTTGAATGCAAACCCACCCAACTCGATCCGGGTCGGTTCGTGCAGGGTAACGAGATTGACCACGTTGAGGAAGCCGGCACCGGCCGGGGCCTCCTGACAATACGCCATACCTGAAGCCAGGGTGGAGAGAATCAGCAGGGCAAAGCGTCGTTTCATGCGTTCAAAGGTCACGGGAAGAAATCAGTTCGAGCCGGGAATCAAGCACCGCGCCGTTCGCATCGTGGATCGGTCGCAGGAAAACTTCGCGCACCCCGCGGGCCCGGCCGACCACCTCGCCGCTTTCGACATGGTAGACCTCCGCCGCCGCATGGATCCGGAAATGCCGGCTCGAGAGCGTCGTCGTGTTGAAAAGGCGCGCGAAAGGCTCCTCCGCCTCGGCGTCGTTGTGATGCGGCGGGAGAGCGTCGTAGCGGTCAAGCAACTCGGAAAAGACCCGGGCAAGATGCGAAGGGCCGAGAAAAGGCCTCGCCTTCATCAGATCCTCCGCGATTCGCGGGATGGCATCCTCTTTCAGGGCACTGCGGAGCCGGCCGGCGTCGCCCTCGCGTTCATATTCCGGAGTCGTGTGGTGGTCGCTCTTCAAGCGGAGATCGCTGGAGACCGAAGGACCGCGCAGCAGCGTCTCCATTTCAAAGCGCGTCGGCACCGTGTTGAGATTCATGCGGCCTTGGACGAACTCGAAGATGGACTGGGCGTTCAGATCGGGATCGTAGAGGAGTGAAGAGGGTTTGGTCGTCGCCTTGACAGGGTCGAGTCCGGTCGGAGGCGGCTGGTGATCAAGGGGATCGTGATCGCGATAAAGATCCTCTGCGGCGACGCCGTCCGGTCCGAGATTCGTCCCCGGCACGCCGACATGAAAGAGATCGAGCCACTGGCTGGCCCGCATGCCGGGCTGGTCGAAGAGCTCGTGCTCCGGACGTCCGATCCGCAAGGTGTTGCCGCCTCCCCAGAACTTGCTGGCCGGGGCATTGGCCGGCAGGCTTTTCAGAGAGGTATCGCGCATCAAGTCGTAGAGCTGCGAAGCCGGCTTGGTGATGCTGAACCCGCTGCTCCCCCCGGGCTCGGGGACCCACATCACCGGATCGTGCAGATGTCCGAGCTCGGTGACGGAAAAATAGCGCTCGAGATTTGAGATGCGCCAGGGGGCCATCGCTTCGCGGTCCACCGAGTTGGGCTGGTTGAAGGCATCGGGCATCTCCTGCTCGCTGTTCGGCGCGGCACCGCCGAGGGCGCTGTCGTAGCCGCGGTCGGGCCAATCGCGCACGCGGACCTGATCGGTGACCTGATCCTTCCGTTTCGCGGTGACCTTGTCATGATCGAAGTTCCGGTAACCCGGGGTGGCCTTCAACGAATACTGGGCATCCTGGGCCGTGGATCGAGAGTAGTAAGGCATCCAAGGATCGCCGAAATGGGAACCGATCGGTTTGGGGATGCCGCCGAAGTCCTCGACGACGAGCGGTGCGGCGGCGAAGCGTAGATAGAACTCACCCGGTTTGATCACGGGTAGGTACCTTGTCAGGAAAAATCCGTGCTTCGGCGTCGCCGGAACATCCGCGGGATCAGGACGACCACACTGGTCGATGCGGTCGCCGCCGAGGAAGAGTTCGTAACCTGTCCGCACCGAGGTGTTGCTGACTCCGCGCAGGTCCTGGACGATTGGGAAAGGAACCAAGGGAGGTCGTGGCACGGGGACCTTCCAACGAATCCGGCCGAAGGAGACGACGCGGTAGTGGTTCGCCGGCACCGTCACGGAAATGCCCGCGGAATCGCAGGGCTCGTCGAGGGTCCGGTAGCGGTCGTCGACCTCATACCAGAGTGAGTTCGTTTTGAAGCGCAGCTTTTCAAGGAAACGCACCCGCAGCTTCACGTTTTGCATCACCGCTTCGCGGTTCGAAGGGTTCCAAAACTCGGCGTAGGGCGTCGCCTCGATCACGACCAGATCCTGCTTTCCGGAGACCTCGTAGCCGACATATTGGATCTTCAGGTAGAATTCGTTCACCGGGCAGTAGCTATCCACGCCTCTGAAGTTTCGGGTTCCGGCATTGGCTGTATTTGTCGGCAAGGCGGGCAGGCTGTCGACATCGGCGTAGTCGATTGCGCTGGCCGCGAGGGTGGCAACATAGTCCTCGTCGGGTGGGAACCCGCCCCTCCGCTGGGCGAAGGCCGGAAGGTTGCGCTGAACGACATCGGCGATCCCGATGTCGCGGGCGCCCACGAGGGCATTCAAGTTGGAGCGCGGCTTGCCTTGGTCAGGATAAGCGTGTCCAAAGGGGATCAAGGGAACCCGCCGGTAAGGCCGGAGCCCGAAGGCGAAACGATCCGGTTCGGCGCGGGCATCCCCGACCCGACCGAATTGGGGACCCGCGATCGCCCTCCGCATCTCCGCGATCAAAGCGGCATCCCGGAACGGATGCAACGAGGGCGCGATCCCGGGGATGTCCCAGTTCTGCAGGAGGATTTCGCGTGAGGAAAGGCCGGGAGCGATCTGGTCGACCAAACGCTGACCGCGGTGACGGACGGGAAATTCGAAGACCATGTCGCCACCATCGAGAGGCAGGGCGGTCCCGGCAGCCACCCGCGAATCCTTCGCGGAATACCCGTAGCGCACCGCGGCGGGACCCGGGAGCCATGCGCCGATGGTGGTGATGTCAGGATATCCCTCGAGGTCCTCGATCCAATAGGTGTAGCGGGTCCGGTAGGGCGATCCTTCCGCCGCGGGCAGATCCACGAGCCCCAACTCGGGCCGGGTCGCGGCATTTTCCAACCCGCCTCGGGCATCGAGGCCGGTCAGGGGTGGCAGCTCGATGAGATCCTTGCGGGTCTCCCCGACCAAGCGGATCGCAGGCTTCACCACCGCCCCGTCGGCGAGGACGGATGTGGAAATGGCATCGAGATTGGGGAGGCTGGCGGACTCGGCCTCGCCCCCGGAAAAGAGTGGAACGTGGGTGATGCCATCAGCCGTCGGGGTCGAGAGATAGGTGTAACGAGCCGGGCCCTCTCCAGCCTGCGACCGGGTGGCAAGGGTGACGAAATAAGCGTCGTTCGCCGTGAGGGAACCCAGCAGTGCGCCCGCCTCGGCGAACGCGGCCTCCATGCCCAGCTCTGCCCGCGTTTCCGAAACTTCGGCACCGCTGATCGCCACCTCCTGCCTCGACATCGCGAGGTAGCTGATCACGATCAACGTGACCGCCGCGACAAGGAACAAGGTCACCAGCAAGGCCGCCCCCCTTTTCCTGATCCGGCACGGCATCTTCATATGCGGGGGAGGTGGATGCGGAAGCGGTGGCTTCTCATTCCCACGAGCCGGGGATCGCGTGTCTCAATGCCTGGATCCTTCCAATCGATTTTCCAATCGTCAGGCGTGGACAAGCGAAGCGCGGTCGACTCGGGGATCACCGAGATCAACACCTCGAGGTACTCCGGAGTCACGAGCACCGGCCACTCATCGCCACCGTCGAGACCGAGGTGCGCGTTGAGAGCGGCGGCATCCATCGGACGCGATTGGCCCGCCTCATCGCTCACGAGCCGGAAGGGCCTGACCTCGAAGCGGACCACGTGATCGCAGAGCGCTTCATCGGCGAAGACCGAATCGTGCACCGGGCTGCCGGGGTTTTTCCAATCGTCCGCCTCACCCCGAAACGGATGGCGGGTCGGCGGCTCCTCTTTCAGGACACCACTGACCGGCAAGGCGGGCCAGGGATGCACGACGCTCTCTCCAGCGATCTGCGAATAGAAAAAGGGGAGGTCGGCATTGTTGAATTTCCCTCTCCGGACCGCGGCCGGATTTTTGAGAATGGGAGCACCCGGGTCGCTACTGTCCTCGCGTCCGTCATTGATCTCCTTCGATACGAGTTGAAGAATGCGGTCCGCATATCCATCGGCCGTGGGATGCCCCCCGCGACGGTAGTGGCGGAACAATTTCATACCGGCAGCCGCATCGTCGGCGAGAGGAGAGTGCCGGGCGTAAGCCACGTAGTAACCCACGATCGACGGTGCGGCGGTTTGGGTGGGTTGGTCAGGATCCGGCACCTGCGCCACGAAGGCGAGCGATGAGAAACCCGCTGCGGCATTCGCGAAGCTACCGCCGTGGGGGTTGGCGGTTCCGCTGGCCCGATCGACCTCGAAGGGGAGGAAAAGCCGCCCTTCGAAAAAAGCGCGTTGCGCCTCGCTCGTCTCTTCTGGCAGCCGCGGCAGCGGGGCGGGCCGGTTGCTCCAGAGGGCTCCGAGATCCCGCTCCATCCAGTCGGCCACGACGCGTGCGTCGCCTCTCTGTTCGATGCGTTCGGCTCCGTTCCGGAAGCGATTCAGCGAAGTCTCGAGCATCAAGCCGAGCACCAGCATCAGCACCGACAGGATGGCCATCGACGCAAGCAACTCCACCAGCGTGAAGCCGACCGACGCCATCCTGTCTCTCGTGCTCCCTTTCATTCGGCAAAGACCCGGGATTGAAAGCGGTCGCGCGACCGAGACGCAGCCGGGGCGGCCGCCGGTTGCTCCACGATCAGGTCGAGTTCGCGCAACACGGGAACCGGCGAGCCGGTGACGCCCGTTGGAGACTCCGACAAGCGGATCTCGACCAGGTAGCCGGCCGCGCTTTCGCCTGGCAAACCATCGCGATGTTCCCCACCGGAAATGGGCCGGATGATGGCTCCCTCTTCGTCGAGCAACAGGAAAACGGGGACCCCGGGCGACAGGGTGATCCATCCGCTGCCGTTCGCGTGGAGCGCGAGATGATTTTGATCATCCCGGCGCAACGAGTGCGCGAGTTCTTCGGCAATCGCCGCCGCAGCCTGCCGATCCCGCGAGACTGAGTCCATCGATCCCCCGCTGGCGAGCAGGGCGAGCACAGGTAGGGCGACCAGAGCGACGATTCCGACGGCCATGGCCGTTTCCGGGAGAGTGAATCCTCCGCGGTGGGTCATCGCGCTGGTCCGGCTCCCCTTCATCAGTCCGTGAAGAGGCGGGCGCGTCCGGTGTAAAAGCCGATCGCGAGACCATCGGCGATGGCGGGCCCGTCTCCATTCGCCTTGGCGATCACGACCACGCGTCCGGTCGCGGCGTCGAAAAAGCCCTCGATCACTCCGAGATGCAGAGCATCCGCGTCGGCGAACCCGGGTTCGCGCACGTTCCCATCAGGACCAAAAACCAGACACGGCAGGGATCGCATCTCCGCGGCATTTCCCCCGGCCCCTTGCACCGGCACGATCCGATTCGGGGGCAGATCGAGCAGGGTTCGGATCGCATCGCCCGGGTTCACCACCAAGTGTTCCCGGTTGGCAAAGACCACCCCGGCCGGTAACGATCGCCAAGGCGTGATTTGTCGGAGGGCGCTCTCTTCGTCTTCATCGCTTGTGAAAAGAGCGTAGGCCCGCAACGCCAGTTCGGGATCCGGAAAACGTTCATCCGCCAGAGCCACGACCATCTCGCGGCGTCGGGTCACTGCCTCGCTGCGGGCATGCTCGAGGAAGCCGGCGAGCTCGTTGATCCCCGCCTTTCGCGAAGGTCCCAAGGCCACGAATCCCGGGGCCGCGATCGCCAGCAGCAGACCGAGCACCGCCACCACCACGAGGACTTCGATCAGCGAAAAAGCCTCCCGCCCTGGCACGCGCGCGCCGGGAGACGAACGGACTGGCCCTTGACCGCACATCGACCTGATCGGGAGCTGAAGCTGAAAATCGATTCAGACTGCCCGTTTTTGCGTCGCGGAGCAAGATTCGCGCGCAAAAACATTCGCCGAGGCGGGCGATGTGGAAATCATGGCAACATTTGTAACTGGACCCGCCCCGCGGAGCCGCTAGACTCCGCCATGCAAATCCAGATCGGCAAGACCGTCCACGAGTTGAAACTGCCTGCCTTGTTCCGGGGCAAGGGACTGGCGCTGGCGGTCGTCGCGCTTCTGGCCGTGATCGGCTTCGGTGGCTCTTTCTACACGGTCGAGGTCGAAGAGGCCGGCGTGGTGCTGCGATTCGGGCAACACATCGAAACGGTGCCGCCCGGGCTGCACTTCAAGCTGCCCTTCGGGATCGACCAGGTCACGACCGTGCCGGTGACCCGGCAGTTGAAACAGGAGTTCGGGTTCGGGACTCCCGGCTCGTCCAATCCCTACCAGTGGAGTTCCGACGAAGAGTTCGACCTCGAACGCAACATGGTCACCGGCGACCTCAATTCGGTGCTGGTCGAGTGGGTGGTGCAGTATCGCATCACCGAACCAGAGAAGTACCTCTTCCGCGTCCGCAACGCCGACTCGACCCTGCGCCACGCGAGCGAGTCGGTGATGCGCCAGGTCGTCGGCGACCGCACCGTGGATGAAGTGATCACGGTGGGACGCCAGGAGATCGAGACGGAGAGCAGCGCGAAATTGCGCGACCTCGTCAATCTTTACGGGCTCGGCCTCACCATCGACCAGGTCCAGCTCAAGGATGTCGATCCGCCGGTGCCGGTGCAGGCCTCCTTCAACGAGGTCAACAGCGCCCAGCAGGAGCGCGAGAAGTCCATCAACATCGCCAATGGCGAATACAACCGCTCCGTGCCGAAGGCGAGCGGTGAGGCGCAGAAGATGATCAGCGAAGCCGAGGGTTACGCGACCCAACGGGTCAACGAGGCCGAGGGCAACGTGGCCCGCTTCACCGCCCTCTTCGCCCAATACCAGAAAGCTCCCGAGGTGACCCGGCGGCGCCTCTACCTCGAGACGATGGAGGAGGTGATGCCGAAGCTCGGCGGCGTCATCGTCCTCGATGAGGAAGCGAGCCAGGTCCTCCCCTTCCTGCCGATCAATCCGGCGGCGCGCGCCACCACTCCGGCCCAGTAACCCCCACCTTTCGAACGCATGAAAAAATCAGGATTCGGCTGCGTCGTCGCGGCAACGGTGCTCCTCGCGCTGCTCATCGTGTCGGGGGCCTTCTACACCGTCCGCGAGACGGACCAAGCCATCGTCACCCAGTTCGGCAAACCGGTCGGTGATCCCATCACCAGCCCCGGCCTGAAGTTCAAGATCCCCTTCCTGCACAAGGTGAACTTCTTCGAGCGCCGCATCCTGGAGTGGGACGGGCGCACCACCGAGATGCCGACGAAGGACAAGTCCTACATCAGCGTCGACACCTACGCCCGCTGGAACATCACCGATCCGCTGCGCTTCTTTGAAAAGCTGCGCGATGAACGCAGCGCCCAGTCGCGGCTCGATGACATCCTCGGCTCCGAGACCCGCAACACGATCGCGAAGCACGAACTGATCGAGGTGATCCGGACCACCAAGGACCGCAAACCCGCGGTCGAGGCGGACATCGCCGAGGCCGACATGACCGGATCGGTCGGCAAGCTGATCCCGATCAAGCGCGGGCGGACCGCGCTCGAAAAGGAGATCTTCGACACCGCCAAGGCCAAGCTGACCGAGTTCGGGATCGAGCTGCTCGACATCCGCTTCAAGCGCATCAACTACAACCAGGAGGTCCAGAGCCGCATCTACGAGCGCATGATCTCCGAGCGCCAGCAGATCGCCGAGCTTTTCCGTTCCGAAGGCGCGGGCGAGGCCGCCAAGATCCTCGGCGACATGGAGAAGGAGCTGCGCCGGGTGGAATCCGAGGCCTTCAAGATCGTCGAGACGACCAAGGGTGAAGCCGACGCCAAGGCAACCGAGATCTACGCCCAGGCTTTCAACATTTCGCCCGAGGCCGCCGAATTCTACGAATTCCTCCGCACCCTCGAGCTCTATCAGAGCACCCTCGCCGATGGCACGGTCGTCTTCACCACCGACAGCGATCTCTTCAAATACCTCAAGGCGGTGAAACCGCTCGGGCCGAGCAGCTCGGCGGATGCCCCGGCACCCGTGCCTTGAGCGTTCACTCGAAGAGGCTCATCAGCTCCGCCTCATCCAGTCCGGCCTCGCCGGCTCCGGCGAAGAGCGATTCGGTGAGGAGGCGCTTGCGGTTCTGGAGAGCGAGGATTTTCTCCTCGACGGTGTCGCGGGCGATCAGCTTGTAGCTGGTCACGACGCGCTCCTGGCCGATCCGGTGGGCCCGGTCGGTGGCCTGGGCCTCCACCGCGGGATTCCACCAGGGGTCGACGTGGATCACGGTGTCGGCAGCGGTCAGGTTGAGCCCGACTCCGCCGGCCTTCAGGCTGATCAGGAAGACGGGGGTTTTGCCGCTTTGGAAACGGTTCACGACGGCGGCGCGGTCCTTCGTTTGCCCGTCGAGGTAGGTGAAATCGATCCTCTTCGCGGCAAGCTCACCCGCGAGGATCTGCAACATGCCGACGAACTGGCTGAAGACGAGCACACGGTGGCCGCCCGCGATGGCCTCGTCGAGCAGCTCGAGGAGCGCGTCGTTCTTTGCGGAAACCTCGTCCGCTTCGAGGTCCTCCAGCCCTAACAAGCGCAGATCGCAGCAGGTCTGGCGCAGCCGCAGCAGGGCGGTCAGGGCGAGCATGCGCTTCTTTCCACCCTCGGCCTCGAGCAGCGAGGCGCGGCTCTCGCGCAAGAGCTTCGCATAGACCTCGCGTTGTTTCGGGGTCAGGTCGCAACTCACGACCTGCTCGATTTTCTCCGGCAAGTCCCGCGCCACCTCCGACTTGAGCCGTCGCAGCAGCACGGGACGCAGCCGCCGGGCGAGCCGCTCGCGCACCGAGGCGGCGGGATCGCTGGCCGAGAGCGGTTTCACGAAACGTTCGCCGAAGACCTCGCGCTTGCCGAGATAGCCGGGCAGGGCGAAGCGGCTGATCGACCAGAGATCCTCCGGCGAGTTCTCCACCGGCGTGCCGGTCAGGGCGAAGCGATGGGTGCCGCGGAGCCGGTGCGCCGCTTTGCTCACCTGAGCCTCCGGATTCTTGATGTGCTGGGCCTCGTCGAGGATCACGACATCGAACTCGCGATCCCGATACCAAGCCTCGTCGCGGCGGAGCAGGGCGTAGCTCGTCACGAGGATGTCCGCCTCTTCGTTCTCCGCCAGCACCGCTTCTCGATCGGGGCCCTCGATGGCGACCGCCTTCAGCTCCGGCACGAATTTTTCCGCCTCGGCGATCCAGTTGTGGACGAGCGAGGAGGGGCACACCACCAGCGCGCGTCCACCGACCGAATAGAGAAAGGAAAGGGTCTGGAGCGTCTTCCCGAGCCCCATGTCGTCGGCGAGGATGCCGCCGAGCCCGCGTGAGGCGAGGCCCTGCATCCAGGCGATGCCCTCGCGCTGGTAAGGCCGCAAGGTCGTCTCGAGCGATTCGCTCAAGGGATAAAACTCGACCTCGTCCACTTTCGCCTGCCACGGCAGCTCGCCCTCGGTGGCGAGACCTTCATCCGCGATGGTTTCGCGCAGGTAACCGGCCTGGGCCTGATCGATGCGAAAGGTCCCGGGCTGGATCTGCTGGGGATCGCAGTCGGAAAGAATCTCGCCGAAACTGCCCGCGAAATGCGGATCGAGCACCGCGATGCGGCCCTTGGTTCCCGGGGCACCGTGTCGTCCCGATTCGAGCAGGCGCTGGATCTCCTGCCGCGAAAAACGATCCCCGGAAGGCGTCGCGAAATCGACCTCCATCGCGAACCAATCCTCGCCGCCGGGCCGGAAGCGCATCGTCGGCCGGATCGGCTCGACCTGGCCGAGGGCATGTTCGAAGCGCTCGCCGCCGCTCGTCTCCCAGCGCGCTTGGAAGGCGGGATAGCCATGCGCGAGGAATTGCAGGATCGCCTCCTTGTTTTTCAGCACGAAACGCCCCGCCTCGCCGCGGCGCTCGAAACCGGCCGCTTCGAGTTCGGCGATGGCGGCACGCTCCATCGCGAGGTCGGCGAAAGCGAGGACCTCGCCATCCTCCCACACTTCGGGCCGATCCACCGCCGCCGCCCGGGTGGTCTCGCCGTAGCGGAAGGAAAGGTCGGCATCGAGGTGGTTCAGCGAGCCTTCCAGATCGAGCCGCACCACCGGGGCCTCGCGACGCCAAGCCAGTTGCGAGCAGTCAAAAGCCTGCCGCCAAGCCGCGAAGCGCTCTTGAAAGTTCCCCGCATCGGCGGTGAAACCCGCGCCCAGCAGCGCGACCGTCTCGGGCAGGCCGGTTCCTACTGGCAGCAGGCCTTTCCCCTGAAAGACCCAGGTTCCCCCTTCCGCCGGCAAGGCCAACGAACCCGACGGGAGCTCCAAGCGGAAGCGCAGCCCCTTGGCGCGATGCAACCGCGGACGCAAAGGACGATGGGCGATCTCGAGGCGCTCCGTCTTGCCGAGCGTCACTCCGCCATGACCCGGGATCGCCGCGAGCAGGCGCGACATCGCGTCCGGGGCGAGCAGCAGCACGCCCGGCACCTCCGTCGGCGAGAGCTCCTGCAAGGCGCGGAACAAAACCGCATCGCCGGCCTCGAGGAATAGCAACGTGCCCGGCGCCACCGCCTTGAGCAACTGGCGCTCCTTGCCAAAGGAAACCTCGATGCCCACGGTGACGCGCCCCTTTTCCCAGGCGCTGGAGAAGTTTGGCGGCAGGATCAGGTGCAGGCTCGCCGGCAGAGCCGCGACATCGCCCTCCTCCGTCATCTTCGGCCAGGCTTCCGACACGGGAGTTTTGGCTGGTTTGTCAGGGCCGGCCGCGGAGGCCGCGGGCGCTTTCGGAGCGGTCGGTTCGAGCACCTCGAGACCGGCGGCGAGGGCATGCGCGCAGATGATCCCGTCGCGCCGGGTGCGGAAGCAGGGACAATGGTTCACTACGTCCGTGCGCGACCGGATCTCGAGCCGCACCTTGAGCTGCTTCTCGCCCTCGCGCACCACCGCCTCGATCCAGCCCTTGCGGTAGGCCGCCTCGCTGACGCGGCCCGCCGCGTGGATGGCGCGGGCCTCCTTCATTTCCTTCCAACCTCCCGTGTCGAACAGGAACTGGCGGGTGAGCTCGACTTCAGGCATGCAAGACCTCCCCCTCACGACCAATCCTTCACCCAGAAGGTGAGACCCTTGAAACTCGGCTCCGCTTCGCCGATTTCCTTCCACTCGAATTCGCAGCGCAGATCGGGGCGCTTCGTGTAACCCATCCGGCTCCAGAAACCATCGAGCGGCATGTGGTCCGCCGGACGCGCCGGATGATCGGCGGGACGATCGACCGCGCAGAAGGCGGTGTAGCGATGCGGCCCGCAGCGCCGGGCATGCTCCTCGCGGCGGCGGAAAAACTCGTGCCCGGCCCGCTGACCGCGGCATTCCGGCAGGATGATGGATTCGCCAAAATAAAAGACCTCCTCCAGATCGAAGCCCGCCGCCACGAAGGGCGCCTGGAACTCCGGTCCCTCGTCCACCATCGGGAGACAGGTCGTCGCACCAACGAGGCGGCCTTCGTTTCTCAGCAGCACGACGAGGCTGCGGGGAGAACGCACGTAGGTCCCGAGGTAATGCTCCTCATAATCGAGGTCGCCGTCGTAGAGGTAGGGGAACTCCCGGAACACCGCGATGCGCAGCCCGCCCAACTCGCGCAGGTGGGGCCGCACGGCTTCGCCGCTGAGTTCTTCGTAGGTGAAGGGGGACATCGCCTCAATCTGTCGCACACATCTCCCCGGGAAACGAGTCCCGCACCTCGCCAATTTTTCCGCGAGACGCGACCCTTACAATTTTTGTCCCGGCCAGGACAAGAATTGTAACGGGCGGGGACGAAAGAGGGTCACGTCCTGGGGGCAAGAGGGTGCGGCGCGAGGGCAATCAGACCCGCGCCTCGACCTCGCGCATGTAGCGGATGCTCTCTTCGCAGATGGTCTCGATGCCGGGCTCGTAGCGGAAGACCTCGACGGAGACCCAACCATCGTAGCCGACTTCCTTGAGCGCGCCGAAGATCGGATCGAAGCCGACCTCGCCCATGCCGGGGCCGAGCAGGTTCGGATCGTTGGCGTGGAAGTGGGCGAGCCAGGCGCTGCTGTCGCGGATGATGTCGGGGATGGGTTTCGTCTCACCCGACATCGCCTTCACGTCGAGGTGGAGGCGGCAATTCGGCGAGGCGACCTTCTCCGCCAGCTCGATGCCGAGGGCGGCGGTGTTGAGGAAATCGCCCTCGGTCTTCGCGAGCGGCTCGAGCGCGAGGGTGACGCCGCGGGCCTCGAGCACGGGCATGGCGCGGCGGATCGTGTCGGCGGCGTAGTCCATCGCCTGCTCGTGGCTGACGCCAGGCAGCAGATTCCGCTGCGCGGGCGAACCGAGCACCATGATGGTCCCATCGAGGTCGGCGCAGAGGTTCGCGAGATCGGCGAGGCGCTGCCCGGTCAGGGCGCGGATGGCCTCATCCGGCGTGGTCAGATAGAAACCGGTGGTCTTGGCGAGCAGCCAGTGCAGGCCGACGCACTCGAGCCCGGCATCCAGGATCTGATTCTTCAGCAAATCGCGCGAGGCTGCGGTGAAATCCGGAGCCGGGGCATCGAGCGTGAAGGGCGCGATCTCGATGCCGGTGTAGCCGACCGAACGGGCGTAGGCGAAGGCCTTCTCGAAAGGCCAGTCCTGGAAGGTCTCGTTGCAGATCGCGTACTTCATCGCTTGCGCCGCTTCGGTGCCGGCGGCTTTTTCTTCCGAAGGGGCTGCGGGTTGTCCTCGAGCAGGGCGGTGTAGTTGTAGGAGAAACCTTCGAGTTTCTTGCGGTCGATTTTCTGTCCGATGAAGTGCTCGACGGAGCGCGCGTTTTCGAGTTCGTCGGCGGTCAGGATGGTGAAGGCATCGCCCTCCTTCTGCGCGCGGCCGGTCCGGCCGATGCGGTGGACGTAGTCCTCGGGGTTCTCGGGCACGCGGTAGTTGATGACATGGGTCACGCCGGAGATGTCGAGGCCGCGGGCGGCGATGTCGGTGGCGACGATGATGTTGAAGGTTCCATCGCGGAAACCCTGGAGCGCCTTGGTACGGTCGCTCTGCTTGATGTCGGAGTGGAGCGCGGCAGGGCGGGTGCCTTCGATCTCCTCGATGCGCGGCAGGAGGGCGTCGGCCTCCTTCTTCGTGCGGGTGAAGATCATCATGCTCTCATAACCGGTCTGCTTGATGAGCTCGATGATGAGGTCATCGCGCTGGTCCATGCCGACGGGGTAAAAGGCGTGGGTGACGGTCTCGGCGGGCGAGCGGCGTTCCCCGACCTCGACGGAGGCGGGGTCGTTGAGCGCCCAGTTCGCCAGGGTCTGGATCGCCGCGGGCATCGTCGCTGAGAAAAAGAGGGTCTGCCGCTCTTTCGGACACTGGTCGATGATGCGTTTCACGTCGGGGAGGAAGCCCATGTCGAGCATGCGGTCGACCTCGTCGAGCACGAGGAACTTCACGTCACTCAGGTCGAGATTGCCCTTCTCGAGGTGGTCGAGCATCCGGCCCGGGGTGGCGATGATGACGTCGGGTTTGTTTTCGAGCGCCTCGATCTGGTGGCCGTAGCCGACGCCGCCGTGGAGGAGGACGACATTGAGCGGCTTGTAATACGAGAACACATTCATCTGGTCCTCGACTTGGGCGGCGAGCTCGCGGGTGGGCTCGAGGACAATGCACTGCGGCTTCACCGAGGGCTTCATCTGGCAGATGATGGGCAGGCCGAAGGCGGCGGTCTTGCCGGTGCCGGTCTGGGATGCGCCGACGATGTCCCGGCCTCCGAGGGCGACGGGGATGGCCTGGGCCTGGATGGGGGTCGGTTCGGTGTAACCCGTTCTGGCGATGGCCCTGAGCACCGGGCCGGAGAGTCCTAAATCTTCAAACGAAGGCATCCGACTATGAACGGGGCTACGGCCCCCGCTTTCAAGGGGAATTTCGACGCGTTTTGGCCCCATCCCGGGCTCCCCGGCGGCGGGCCCGGCGTCCCGCGAGCAGGTGATCGAGCGAGAAAAGGCCGGGGCCGGCGATGGCGAGCGCGAGGCCGATCGCGATGAAAAGGACGAGCGCCTGGGGATTCAGGGTATGGGAAATCCGCAGACCGGTGACGAGGAGGAATGCCAGCGCCGCCGTGAAAAGGACGGCATTGAAGCGACAGAGGAATCCGAGGAGGATGCCCAGCAGCACGACGCCCAGGGTGATCACCGCCACCGGTGCGATGACCTCGGGGTAGGGCAGGCCCAGGGCGGCGAGCTGCGGGACGAGGTCCCACGCCTCCTTCTCCCAGATCAGGGCGAAGGCCCGCTCGAGTTCCGCGGCGAGCTCGTAGTAGAGAAAGGTGGCCGTGCCGAAAAAGCGGAGCAGGAGCCACCCGAAATCAGCGGAGAGGCTCCGCTCGGGAGTCTGGTCCGGCAGAGGGAGAAAGGGCATGCGGTGCGACGATGGGTGAGCGGGAGCCTACTGCTTGAGGAGCGCCGAGGCGAGAGAATCCCGGGTTTCCTTCGCCGTGATCGTGCTCAGCAGGAAGAAGTCCCCGAAACGCAGGGAGCCTCCCGCCGCCGCCGGATCCGCGAGGTTGCCGATTTCCTGCTCGGCGAGGAGGAAGCTGCCCTTCGCGCCGAGGGGGATCTTGCCGGAGCTCCGCACCTCCAGCCCTTGGCGGACCGTCAGCTCGACGCCACCGTCCTGCCCGTTCCATTCGGCGATGACCACCCCGGGTCGGGCGGCATCCCAGGGCATGCGGGTCGATTCGGAATGCGACGCCAGCAAGGACTCGAGCGCGAGGCCGGTGCCATCGTGCGCCACGCGCAGCACCAAGGGTGTTGAGTTCCCCTTCTGCTTCAGCAGGATGCGCACCAGCGAGGTGGGCTTGTCAGGATCCGCTTCCAGGAGAAAAGCCACGCAGAGCGCATCGAGAGCGAGCTGGTCCTTCTTGAGCGCTTCGGGCCGCACGAACAAACGTTGCCCGGGCCGGAAGGCGACGCGCAGTTGGTTGCCCGCATCCAGGAAGAGGCTCGGACCTTCGCCCGGCTTGCCCGGGGCGGTCAGCAGGTGCTCGACCGGACGGGCCGAGACGAGGTTCTGCAGAGCGCCGACTTCGGCATCTTTCGCGAACAAGCGCCTTCCGTCGGGCGAGACGGCTCCACCGGTGATCGCATAGTGCGCAATCAGGGATTCCGGAGCCACCGGAGGCGGGATCACCGGCGGGATGGGCGAGCGGTTGTTGAATTTCGGCAGCGCCGGTGCCGGCGGAGGAGACGGCGGCTTGGGCGTGGCCGCCGTCGTTCCCGGGCTCGCCGCGGGCACCGATGATCCCGGCCGATCCGATCCTGCGGGACCTTTTTGCCGGGACGCGTAGAAAAGGATCCCGCCGATGATCAGCGCGGCCAACCCGGCCGGCAGCAGCCATCGCGGCGGGCCCGCCGTGCGCTCGACCCGATAGCGATCCGCCGCGCGTGGCGGTGGCACGGCGGCCGTCGGCCGGGTGCGGGGGATGTGGGGACCGGTGTGGAGCGGCCGCGAGACCTGGTGCCGCGTCGTTTCGAGGTCCGTGACCTGCCCCACCGGACGCGCCACCGCCACCGGGATCGCCAGCGGCACCTCGCGGGCCGCGGCCGGTGCGGTTTTGGCCTCGACGAAGGCACGCATCGCCTCCGCCGCGTTGGCCGGGCGATCCTCCGGATTGCGGGAAATCATGCGCATCACCCAAGCCGCGATCGCCGCGGGCAGGTCGGGACGCAGCTCGCCGAGCGGCAGCACCTTGTGCTTCAGGTGATTCGTCATCGTCTCGGCCACGTTGGCTCCGCTGAAAGGCGGCCGCTGGGTCAGCACGAAATAAAAGACACAGCCCAGCGAGTAGAGGTCGGTGCGCTGGTCGAGCGGTTGCACCTCGATCTGCTCGGGCGCGATGTAGTCGATCGAGCCGAGGAAGGATCCCGACTGGTCCAGCGTCTGGAGCGAGGGTGCCTGACTGAATTTGGCGAGGCCGAAATCCAGCAGCTTCACCTGGAAGCGGCCCGAGGGCAGCCAGGCCATCATGATGTTGCTCGGCTTCAGATCGCGATGGAGCAGGTTCAGCTCCTGCGCCGAGATCAGCGGATCGAGGGTCTGCTCGACGAACTCGAGGAAATCCTCGGAAGAAAACGCATTCTTGTCCGCGAGCTGCTTCACCGTGTCGCCACGCACCAGTTCGAAGACCACGAAGGGGCCCTCGGTATCCTCGCCGAACTCGTAGATCGAAACCACATTCGGGTGCTGGAAGCTCGCCAAGGCGCGGGCCTCGCGGGCGAGTGAGTCCGCCGAGGCCGGGTCGTTCAGCTTCGTATCCTCGATCGGCAGCAGCCGCTTGATCGCCACCGGACGCTGGAGACGCAGGTCCATGGCCTCGTAGACGGCCCCGATGCCGCCCCGGCCGATCCGACCTTTGATCTCGTAGCGATCCTCCATGCGTGACGCGCAATTTAATTGCAGAATGGATCAATGGAAAGGGCCATCACGAGCCGCGCCCCTCAAAACCGGTCTTTGCCCTCCCCCGGATTCGCGATAACCTGCGCGCCGAGAGGATGGACAACCGCTTTTACTCCGATTTCGACGTCGCGCGGCTCAAACCCGAGTCGCGCCGCTCGGGCGAGCACCGTTCCGATTTCCAGATCGATCGCGACCGCATCATCCACACCGCCGCCTTCCGCAGGCTGCAGAACAAGACCCAGGTCTTCTTCAGCGGCGAGTACGACTTCTACCGCACCCGCCTCACCCACTCCATCGAGGTCGCCCAGATCGGGCGCAGCCTCTGCGACCGGCTCAATCGCACCTCGCCCCTGCTCGGGCCCGATCACCACCTCGACGCCGACCTCGTCGAGTCCATCTGCCTCTCCCACGACATCGGCCATCCCCCCTTCGGCCACACCGGCGAGCGCACCCTGCACCGGCTGATGCAGCCCTACGGCGGCTTCGAGGGCAATGCCCAGACCCTGCGCATCCTCGACCGCATCCTCTTCGGCCCCGACCGCGGCATGAACCCCACCCGGGCGCTGATGGACGGGGTGCTCAAATACAAGACCCTCTTCGGCGAGGTGCCCGATCAGAGAAACCACTTCCTATACGCCGACCAGGCCGACGCCCTCGCCTTTGTCACCGACGGCCGCCCCTTCCCCGACACCTTGCCTCCCGGAAAGGCCCGCAACGGCTTCCGGTCCATCGAGTGCCTCGTCATGGACTGGGCCGACGACACCGCCTACTCGCTGAACGACGTCGCCGATGGCATCCAGGCCGGCTTCATCCACGTCGAAAAAATCGTCCGCTGGGCCGAGAACGTCGATCTCCAGGACAGCGAGGCCTCCCTCATCGACGCCCTCATCGATGCCATCCGGCGCGGGCGAGTCGAGTCCACCATCGGGAAAAAGATCGGCGCCTTCATCGGAGCCGCCGAGCTCATCGAGACCGGCCGATCCTTCCTCGGCGATCTCAGCGCCCGCCATCGTTACGATCTCGCCATCGCCCGGCCCGTCGCCGAGGAGTGCGCCCTCTACAAACGCCTCGCCCTCGACCTCGTCTTCCGCAGCCAGCAGCTCCAGCAGCTCGACCGCAAGTCCGACTACATCCTCACCCGGCTCTTCGAGGTGCTCGCCGAGCACTACATCGTGCCCGACCGCCCCGGCCGCGGCCACTACCGGCTGCTCTCCGAGGAGGAGGAGACCCTCGTCTTCAGCCAGCCCGACCAGGCCACCCGCGCCCGCATCATCTGCGACGTGCTCGCCAAGATGACCGACGGCATCGCCACCCGCACCTACCGCCGGCTCTTTGATCCCGACTTCGGCTCCATCGTCGACCTCGTCTGAAAACCTTGCCCGCCTCGCGCGACTGTGATCTCATCCCCCATGCAGTTCCCCCTCACCCTCCGCTTCAAGATCGTCGCCCTCGCCCCCCAGCTCAGCGTCACCGACGCCACCGGCCGCGAGATCTGCTACGTGCGGCAAAAGCTCTTCAAGCTCAAGGAAGCCATCGAGGTCTTCACCGACGCCACCCGCGCGGAGAAACTCTGCGAAATCCGCGCCGACCGCATCATCGACTTCTCCGCCAAATACACCTTCTACGATCGCGAGGGCCGGCCCTTCGGCGGCATCAAACGCCAGGGCATGCGATCCCTCTGGCGCTCGCGCTACGAGATCCACGACCACGAAACCCCCGAGATGCTCATCCACGAGGAGAACGCCTGGACCAAGGTCCTCGACGGGCTCTTCGGCGAGTTGCCCATCATCGGCCTCTTCTCCGGCTACCTCTTCCACCCCAGCTACCTCGTCTCGCGCCTCGACAACGAGGTACCCCAGGTCCGCATCGCCAAGCAGCCCGCCTTCTTCGAGGGCCGCTTCACCCTCGACGCCCTCGCCCCCATCGAGGCCGGCGACCAGCTCCGCATCGTCCTCGCCACCGTGCTGATGGTGCTGCTCGAGCGCAGCCGAGGTTAAAACTTAGGCCCGAGGCCCCGGCCCGCCGCTCACTGCGGCTTCATGTGCTTCTGGATGATCGGCGTGATCCGCTGTTGCAGCTCCGCCTGCCGATCCTCCACCGCCTTTTGGCCCAGCGTCATCCCCTCCGTCATCAGCTTCGGGGTCAGCGCCATCGCCTTCTTGCCCACCGGCGTGTTGTAGAATTCCGTCATCGCCTTCATCTCCTCTGCCGTGAAAGCCTCCGCATAGATCCGGACGAACTGCGGCTTCAGCGTCTCCCACTTCATCACATCGTTCAAAAAGGAAAGCATCTCCGTCTTCAGCTCCGTCACCCCCGCCTCGCTCAGACCCATCTGGCGGAACTGGGCCATCTGCGGATCCAGCCCCGCCGCCATCGACTCCTCCAGCATCTTCTGCATGTCCATGCTCGCGAAGAGCCCCTCCGCCGCCGCCGCCCGATCCGGATCCACCGCATCCTGACCGCGACCGGGCAGGACCAGCAGAGAAGAGGAGAGAGCGAGGGCGAAGAGCAGGCGAGGGATCGATTTCATGCCCCCGTTTTTAGGGGATATCCCCGCCCTTGGCCAGCAAGAAAACACGGGATGCCGTGATTGCCCCCCGCACCGGCCAGACCTCACACTCCACCCTATGCTCACGCCCTTCCTCCCGCTCCCGCCCCTTCTCCTCCTCCTCGTCGGCCTCGGACCCGCCAGCCCCCTGCCCGCCCTCGACACCGCCGTCGTTCTCGAGCTGCCCACCAGCGAGGGCAACCCCCGCAACACCGAGGGCGACCTCGTCGGCCTCAAAGACGGGCGCCACCTCCTCATCTACACCCGCTTCAGCGGCGGCGGCAGCGACCACGACCGCGCCGACCTCGTATCGCGCCACTCCCCCGACGGCGGCCTCACCTGGACCGCCGACGAAAAAATCGTCGTCCCCAACGCCGGCGGACTCAACGTCATGTCCGTCTCCCTCCTCCGCCTTCAGGACGGGCGCCTCGCCCTCTTCTACCTCGAGAAAAACGCCCTCACCGACTGCCGCCCCGTCCTCCGCTACTCCAGCGACGAGGGCCGCACCTGGAGCCCCGTCACCCGCATCATCCCCGACAGCGACACCGGCTACTTCGTGATGAACAACGACCGCGTCATCCAGCTCGCCGACGGCCGCCTGCTCGCCCCCCTCGCCCTCCACCACCGGCCCGATTGGGAAAAACCCGACTGGAACGGCGAAGTCGGCACCTACTACTCCGACGACCAGGGCGCCACCTGGACCAAGGCCCCCGGCTGGCAACAGGCCCACCACCCCGACGGCCGGCGCATCGCCGCGCAGGAGCCCGGCCTCGTCGCACTCCGCGACGGCCGTGTCCTCATGCACATCCGCACCGGCGCCGGCGAGCTTTATCAGAGCCACAGCAGCGACCGCGGCCTCACCTGGACCGCCCCCGTCCCCATGGGCCTCGCCTCGCCCCAGTCACCCGCCACCATCGAGCGTATCCCCGGCACCAGCACCCTCGTGATCGTCTGGAACGACCACAGCGCCTTGCCCGTCGATCAGCGCCGGCTCCGCACCCCGCTGAGCCTCGCCCTCTCCCGGGACGAAGGCCAGACTTGGACCGCCGCCACCGTCCTCGAGCCCGATCCGCAAGGCTGGTACTGCTACACCGCCATGGACTTCACCGGGGATCAGATGCTCCTCCACTACGTCGCCGGAACGCAGGAAAAGGGAAAGCACCTGTCGGCCAGTCGCGTGCGGCGGGTGGGGTTGGCGGGGTTGCGGTGAGAGAGAGTATTGGGTCACCGGTCACGGGTCACGGGGAGAGAAAGCGGGACACCGCTCACGTCGGCTCTTTCGCCGGGTTGTCTGATTGGGCAGCTTGCCTCATGCGCCTCCGAATCAGGATCCCCGCGGAGAGGAGGAAAATCGTGCCGCAGGTGAGGAGCGTGAGAAACAACTCCCCCTCGGAATCGGGATGAACCGTGACGAACTGGCAGAAGAGCATGCCGAGTAACGAGAAAAGCAGCAAAAGTTTCATCGGTGCCGGATCGGATTGAGCGCGAGGCATTGAGAAGAGTCCGTTGTGGGAAGAGGAACGTCAGGTCGAAGGAGACGGCGAATTCGTTGATAGTCGCCCCGTGTTCGGGGTCTCATCTTCTTCGCGCTCGTCGCGCTCCCAAGTATAGATCGAAAGCGAGATCCCAGCCGCGACGGCTTCGTCGAACGCATCGAGCTCCTCTTCCGAACAACCATTACGATCGACGAGAGTCCATTCATCGAAACGGTGAGGTCTCCAACCCTCATTCTCAATCGCCTCTAGTGCCACAATCTCGGCAGAGCGTAACACGTCTGTATCGATCCAGACATTAACGTACCCGCCTGCAACTTCAGCGGCTTCTGGATTGTCTTCTACAGGTCGGGCCTCTATCCGAATGAAAAAGATCTGGGCCGAACTTTCACGCGTCACCGACTCGATCGTATCAGAGAAAAGACTCGGTGATGAATTCTGCATGCGAAATCGATCTACTTTTCACCGAACGTCGAGGCGACTCAGGGCTGCAAGCCCTTCCATGCCGCGTCTAGTTAACTCTTCTTCCGATTTAGGAGCGAACTGAGAGCGTTCTTCAGCTCAGCTTCATCCTTTAAGGCTTGAGCAATGCGCTCAGAGAGCTCACCCAGCACTACTCGAATGCTCCCAGCCAAAACCAAGCACTCGTCGTCCTCCAACTCATGAACTCCTTCGCTCAAGGCTGAGTGAAGCAGACCTAACGGATTGTGCCCGTCGATAAAAAGACTCTCCGGGAGCCCAGGTTTGGCAATCTCCATCGCCTTAGTAAATTGAACTTCCTTCTCGGCATCTTCAAGAAGCTTAATGGCTTCACGTTTGGCTCCGACTTTCGTGGCAACCTTCCGAATCTCCTGAAGAATTCGTGCCTTCTGATTCTCAACAACGCGCCGGTAGTATACAAAAGCTCCGATTCCGAGTCCTTGGTTCTCGCAACGCCTCCCGCTCAAAAACGCATCTCTGTCCGGGCCGATGAGCTTAATCAGACGAGCAGGAGTAGGCGGGCCAAATGGCGGAATCTCTCCAAACTTAATCGCGTCACCCGAGGAAACCAGCACCCCCTCAATCGGACTATCTAGACGCACGCCAACGGAGAAAATCTTCTCGGTCTTCTGGCAATTCCAACAGCGGTAAGTCAGGAAGTCATAAACAAAATGGCCTCTTTTCAGCAGTGCGGGAAGACTGACACAACGAAAGAATCGGATTCCATTGCAGGCCTCGTGCGGACAGTGAAGCTGAATTTCTGGAGTTACAATTCCATCAAATCTAGTGTTAGAGTTACGGTGCGTGTATGAAGCTACAACATCTGCAATGCTGGCAGATTGATTCGGGGGGTGCGACTCAAGAAATTCGCCAAACGTAATCACGGGCTGCTCCCTTGGCTCAGGGGGTGATGGTTCAGCTTCTGTCATATGCGTCGAGTTTTTGACCTAACGTTTTTTGTGGGCGAATCGGATCCCGGGAAGGATGGAGGATCCGGCGTCTCGAGGGAAGCCAAAAAGAAAAAGCGTCGAGTTGCGCCTTCGCCGCGTAGAAACTCGAAACTCGGCCTCTTCGACCAAAGACCACGGACAAGTGACCTGCCGACCGCGGATCACGCTCCGCGCGCTACTGCCGCCCGTTCAGAATCAGCTCGTTCACCTTTTGCCTCAGGCTTTCCACATCAGGATCGGCGAAGTTCGAGTCGAGCGTGTCCACCCCGTTGGTGTTCGGGCTGGTGGTGTCGATCGCGGCGTTCAGATCGGCGTTCGACACCTCGCCGTTGGAGCCGTCGTTGCCGTTCCCCGCCCGCGTCACAGCTGAGGATTCCTGGGCGTCCGGAGTCCCCGGTCGGACCGCACGGCAGGATTTTGACGTATCCGGAGCCTCCGGTCGGACCGCAGAGCAGAGTTTTGGTGCGTCCGGAGTCCCCGGTCGGACCGCAAGGCAGAGTTTTGGTGGGTCCGGAGTCTCCGGTCGGACCGCACGGCAGGATTTTGACGTATCCGGAGTCTCCGGTCGGACCGCAGAGCAGGGTTTTGGCGTGTCCGGAGTCCGGGGACGGACGATTCAACAGGGTTGAACGGGCGATCTGACCCTGTCGGGTGCTGATGGTTGGGTGCGCGATGGCCGTCCCTCGCACTCCATGAAGCGCTCTCACTACGATGATGTCTTCCTTCTGAAAACACAGCGATCTTCATCCTCCAGAAACGATTCCAGGGCGGTCAACTCGGCGTCAATCTTGTCGTCTGCGGCCCACTGTGGCAACGGCCATGGAACGAACAGCCCTTCCCGGATGTCGCCGACCTCAACGTCATCTTGCCTCAAAAGACAGGTGGCAACTTCACGGACGAAACCGTGCACCGAGTGGACACCGTGCTCGACTCCCCAGCGAAAGCGCAACTCACGAACGAGATGGGCTGCAGCGACCGGCTGGAAAATCAGGCGGGCGTAGACGGAATCTGCGACATCGCTTTGCTGTGACATACACCCATCTCCTCCCCTCACCCCATCCACTTCCTGAAGAACGCGAGCTTGTCCCCATACGGGGGCAGCACCTGGAAGAAATCGCGGACCCAGTAGCGTTTCGTGACGGGGCGCTCCCAGGTGAAGGTGTCGAAGCCGGCCTTTCCCCGATACCGGCCCATGCCGCTGGCGCCGACGCCGCCGAAGGGGAGGGCGAGGTTGACGGCCTGCTTGACGGCGTCGTTGAAGCAGACGGAGCCGGAGGGGACGGCGGCGGCGACTTGCTCGAGGACGGCGTCGCTTTTGGAAAAGGCGTAGAGGGCGAGGGGGGCGGGGCGCTGGCGAAGCCGGGCGAGGGCTTCGTCGAGCTGGTCGTAGGCGAGCACGGGCAGGAGGGGCCCGAAGATCTCGGCCTGCATGGCGGGGTGGTCCCAGTCGGCCTCGGGGAGGAGGCGGGGGGCGAGGAGGAGGCGCTCGGGGTCGTCGTCGCCGATCCGGACGGTCGGGCCGGTCGCGAGGGCGAGGAGGCGGTCGTAGTGGGGGCGGTTGACGATGGTGGCGAGGTCGCGGGGGTGGTCGTGGCCGTAGCTGGCGCGCAACTGGTCGGCGAGCTTGGCGACGAGCTCCCCGTGCCGCGATGCGTGGACGAGGACGAAGTCGGGGGCGACGCAGGTCTGCCCGGCGTTGAACCATTTGGCGGAGACGAGCCGGGGGACGGCGAGGTCGAGGTCGGCGCTCTCGTCGAGGAGGCAGGGGCATTTGCCGCCGAGCTCGAGGACGCAGGGGACGAGCCGCCGGGCGGCGGCGGCGGCGTAGTGGCGGCCGACGTTCTCGCTGCCGGTGTAGAAGTAGAAGTCGAAGGGCTGCTCGAGGAGGGCGGCGCCGAGCTCGGGCCCGCCGACGAGGACCTGGACCTGGCCATCGGGGAAGACGGCGGGGAGGAGCCGGGCGAGAGCGGCGGCGGTGGCGGGGGCGTGCTCGGAGGGTTTCAAGACGACGCTGTTGCCAGCGGCGACGGCGGCGATGAGGGGGCTGAGGGAGAGCTGGAGGGGATAGTTCCACGGGGCGGCGATGAGGGCGACGCCGTGGGGCTGGCGGCGGATCTCGCTGCGGGCGGGGAGGAGGTAGAAGGGGTGGCCGGCGCGGCGGGGTCGCTGCCAGCGTTTCAGCTTTTTCCGAAAGAGGCGGATCTCGGCGAGGAGGAAGTGGATCTCGGCGAGCCAGGCCTCGAGGGGGGGCTTGCCGAGGTCGCGGACGAGGGCGGCGAGGAACTCGTCGGCGGAGTCGGCGAGGGCGGTCTCGAGCCGCTGGAGGGTGGCGAGCCGGGCGGCGAGGGGGAGCCCGGCGCGGGTCTCAAAGTGCTGCCGGGCCCGGGCGTAGGCGCTCTCTGCGGGTTGGTTCATGGATTTTTTTGACCATCGCGACGGTCGGAAGCGTATCCCGCCAGTGATACGCCTGCTCGATCTTGACCGCGAAAAAAAATGTCGACGAATTCCGGCTCCCAAACGATGGATAAAGGGTGGGCTCGCGCCTTTGCGGAGCTCCGGCATGGCGCTCGGCACCGGGGTGTGGGCGGGCCTGATATGAGTGATATGAAGAGCCTGGGTGCGACCGGTGCGGGAGATGTGGGTCGGAAAGTCGTGATCATCGGCGGCGGTCCGGGCGGGGTGGCGTCGGCGCTGCTGCTGGCGAGCCGTGGGATCGAGGTGGATCTCTACGAGAAGCAGGATCGGCTGGGCGGCCGGACGGGCTGCCACGAGATGGGGGGCTACCGCTTCGACATCGGGCCGACGTTCCTGATGATGAAGTCGCTGCTGGACCGCATCTTCACGGAGGCGGGGCTGGACTCGGCGGATTATCTGGACTTCGTGCGGCTGGATCCGATGTACGAGCTGCGCTTCGACGACGAGATCTTCCGGGCGCGCAACTCGCCGGAGGATACGAAGCAGGAAATCGAGCGCCTGTTCCCGGGCAAGTCGGCGGCGATGGATCTATTCCTGAAGAAGGAGAAGGCGCGCTTCAAGAAGCTGCTGCCGGCGTTCCAACGCGATTTCCCCGGGCTGTCGGGGGCGTTTTCCCCGGATCTGTTGCCGGCCCTGCCGCACCTGTCGCTGGGCTCGACGGTGTTCGACAATCTGAAGCGTTATTTCGACGACGACAAGCTGGCGCTGCTGTTCTCGTTCCAGAGCAAGTACCTGGGCATGTCGGCCTGGGAGTGCCCGGGGGCCTTCGCGATGCTCTCCTACATGGAGCACGAGCACGGCATCTACCACACGCGGGGCGGGCTGGCGGAGATCCCGCGGGCCTTCGCCCGGGCGGCGGCGGACTGCGGGGCGCGCATCCACACGGGCACGCCGGTGAAGCAACTGATCCTGGAGGGCCGCAAGGTGGCGGGGGTGGAGCTGGAGAACGGGGAGAAGGTCCGGGCGGACAGCGTGATCATCAACGCGGACTTCGCCCATGCGATGACGCATCTGGTGCCAAACGGGGCGCTGAAGAAGTACACGCGGGAGCGGCTCGACAAGATGAAGTACAGCTGCTCGACCTTCATGATGCACCTGGGGGTGGACAAGCTCTACGATCTGCCGCATCACACGATCGTGTTCGCCCGCGATTACCGGAAAAACGTGGACGAGATCTTCAAGCTGAACCGCAGCTCGGACGATATTTCCTTTTACGTGCGCAACGCGAGCATCACCGATCCGACCCTGGCGCCGGAGGGGAAATCGAGCCTCTACATCCTGGTGCCGACGCCGAACCTGGACAGCGACATCGACTGGGGCGAACTGCAGCAGCGCTACCGCCGCCACGTCTTCGCGGCTTTCGCGGACCGGCTGGGCATCGATGACCTGGAGCAGCGCATCGAGGTGGAGAAGATCTACACGCCGAAGACCTGGAGCAGCGAGCTGGACATCTTCAAGGGGGCGACCTTCAACCTCTCGCATTGCCTGAGCCAGATGGCCTGGATGCGGCCGCGGAACCGTTTCGAGGAGTTTTCGAACTGTTTCCTGGTGGGCGGCGGCACCCACCCGGGCAGCGGTCTGCCGACCATTTTTGAATCGGCCCGGATTGCGTCGAACCTGATCTCGGATACTTTCGGTCTCTCCTACACCAAGACCGAAATCACCGCATGACGAATGAAAAATCCCGCCGCAACAAGAAGGTCCTTGTCGTTGGAGCCGGCCTCGGGGGACTCTCGGCGGCGGTCTCGCTGAAGGCGGCGGGTTTCGAGGTGGAGGTGTACGAGAAGAACGAGCGGATCGGCGGCAAGCTGAACTACCGCGAGATCGATGGTTTTGGTTTCGATCTGGGTCCTTCGATCTTTACCCTCCCGCAGTTTTTCCGCGAGCTCTGGCAGCGCGCGGGGCGGAACATGGATGACTACGTGACCCTAGAGAAGGTCACCCCGCACTGGCGGAACTTTTTCGAGGACGATCTGGTGCTGGATCTCTACGAGGAGCCAGACCGGATGCGGGCGGAGCTGGCCAAGCTGCCGGGCGATCCGGCGGTGCTGTGGGGACAGTTCGAGAAATTCCTCGCTTACGGCCGCGAGCAGTACGGGCTGGTGGACGAGGGTTATTTCCGCGAGGGCCTCGACAATCTCTGGGAGATGCTGCGCTACTACGGCTGGCGCCTGATTTTCAAGATGGATCACCGCCACAGCATGGCGGAGTCAATCGCGCGGCATTTCGAGGAGGAGCACCTGCGCCACATCTTCGAGTATTTCATCAAGTACGTGGGCTCCTCGGCGCTCGATGCGCCGGGCTACATGAACCTGATGCCGCTGATCCAGTTTGACTACGGTCTCTGGTATGTGAAGGGCGGAATGTACGAGCTGGCGCGTGGTCTGGGGCGCCTCCTCGACGATCTCGGGGTGCCGGTGCACCTGAACCGCGAAGTGGCCTCGATCGATCGCGAGGGGGCCCGGGTCAGCGGGATCACCCTGAAAGACGGGTACCGGGCGACGGCGGACTACGTGGTCTGCAACACGGAGGTGATCCCGGCCTACCGCCGCCTGCTCGACGAGCCAGCCGCCTTTGTCGACAAGCTGGAGCAGCGTTTCGCTCCGGCCTGCTCGGGCATCGTGCTGCATCTCGGCACGGACCGGGTCTACGAGCAGCTCGCCCATCACAATTTCTTTTTCTCGCAGAACCAGCACAAGCATTTCAACACGGTCTTCCAACAGGGCAAGCTGCCGGAGGATCCGACGATCTACCTGGTCGCCCCGACCCGCACCGATCCCTCGAAGGCGCCCGCGGGCCACGACAACATCAAGATCCTGCCCCACATCCCGCCGCTCAATCCGGAGCGGCCCTACACCCACGAGGACTACGTGGCGCTGAAGGACCGGGTGCTCGACAAGCTGGAGCGGATGGGCCTGACCGATCTGCGCAAGCACACGGTGGTGGAGGACCTGCTGACGCCTTTCGACATCGAGCGGATGTACCACTCGAACCGCGGCTCGATCTACGGCGTGGTGAGCGATTGGAAACGCAACCAGGCTTTCAAGGCGCCGAAGCAGTCCTCGAAGTACCGGAACCTCTTTTTCACGGGCGGCAGCGTCAATCCCGGCGGCGGCATGCCGATGGCGATCCTGTCGGGACAGAAGGTGTGCGACCGGATCCTCCGCGCGGAGGGCCGCTCCTGAGCGAAGACGGCGCGGGCGATGGACCTTTTCATCTGGATCTTCCTCGCGCTGACCTTGCTGTTTTGGGCGGCGGCGTGGCTGGTCTGCCTGCGCTACCGCGGCGTGCCGGTGCCGATGCGCCAACCGGGCGCGATCCGCATCTCGGTGATCATCCCGGCCCGCAACGAGGAGTCGAACCTGGCGCGCCTGCTGCCCTCCCTGACCGGTCAGGGCTGCGCCCCGGATGAGATCCTGGTGGTCGACGACCAGTCCACCGATGCCACGGCGGCGGTGGCGGTGGCGAACGGGGCGCGGGTGATCCCCGGCAAAGCGCTGCCGGAAGGCTGGTATGGCAAACCCTGGGCCTGCCAGCAAGGGGCGCGGGCCGCAACCGGCGATTGGCTGCTCTTTCTCGACGCGGATCTGGTGGTGGCACCGGGCGGTCTCGAGCGCCTCGCCGGACTGGCCGAGGCCGAGCCGGACGCGGTCCACTCGGTCTGCCCGCACCACCGCATCGAGCGGCCCTACGAGGAGCTCTCGGCCTTTTTCAACGCCATCATGCTGCTCGGGACGAATGCCTTCACCGCACGGGGTCGCGAGGCCGGCGAGACGGGGCTGTTCGGGCAGGCGATGCTGCTCTCGCGGGAAAGCTACGAGGCGGTGGGCGGCCACGGGCGGGTCAGCAACCGGGTGCTGGAGAACTTCCACCTCGCCGCCCATTTCCGCGCCGCGGGTATCCCCTGCAGGGCCTACACGGGGCGCGGGACGCTGGCGATGCGGATGTTCCCCGAGGGCCTGAGTGCCCTGATCCGCGGATGGAGCAAGGGTTTCGTCTCCGGGGCCGGGGCGACGCCGCGCGCCGCGATGGTTGGGGTCTCGTGCCTGCTCTCGGGCCTGATCATGATGACGATCGCCCTGACTTTCCTTCCCCTCGCCGGCCCGACTGCCAAGATCGCGATCCTTACCGCCTACCTACTGGGGGTGGTGCAGGCCTGGCATGTGTTGCGCCAAGCGGGGACCTTCCACGTTTTCAACGCGCTGCTGTTTCCCATCGCCCTCGGCTTTTACCTGACGGTTTTTTTCGGGGCGCTGCGGCGCTCGAAGCGGGGCGGAACCGTCTCGTGGAAAGGTCGCGATGTGGCTTGAACTGCCCAATCTCTGGATCGCGCTCCTTAACGCGGTCCTGATCCCCGCGATCCATCTCGGGGTGTCGTGGTTTTACACCCGGCTCGACTCGGGGCGCTTCGATCCCAGATCGTTTCTGTTCCGCGAGCGGTCGTGGGAGTGCGGCGGTGAGATCTATCAAACGCTCTTCCGGGTGCGGCGCTGGAAACGCTTTCTGCCCGATGCAGCTCCGTGGTTCGATGGATTCGCCAAAGGCAAGCTGCAGGAGAAAAGCCCCGCCTACCTCCGCGCCTTCATCGTGGAAACCTGCCGGGGCGAGGCCGCGCATCACGCGCAGGTCGGGGCCCTGCTGGTGACGCTGATCTGGAATCCCTGGCCTTGGGCCGCCGGGGTGATGATCGTCTACGCCGTGCTGTCGAACCTGCCCTGTCTGATCCTGCAACGCTTCACCCGGGCAAGGTTGCGGCGGGTGCTGCGGGCCGGTTGAGAGCCGCGGATCGGGACGTGGAGCATAGCGGAATCGAACCGCTGACCTTCTCATTGCGAACGAGACGCTCTACCAACTGAGCTAATGCCCCTTTTTCCCGGAAGACAGGGTTGGAACCTAGCCGGAATCCCACCCGCTGGCAAGAGCCGGGATGGTGAATCCGGCCATGCCGCGATCAGCCCTCCAACGCGGCAAGGAAACGCTCGGCGTCGAGCGCAGCCTGGCAGCCATTCCCGGCGGCGGTGATGGCTTGGCGGTAGACGTGATCAGAGACGTCGCCGGCGGAAAAGATGCCCTCGATGTTCGAATGGGTGGAGTGCCCGTCTTGAACGATGTAGCCGGACTCGTCGAGAGCCACACCGGAACCCGCGAGGAAGGCGGTATTCGGATCGTGGCCGATCGCCACGAAGACGCAGCGCACCGGCAGCTCGGATTCGGCCCCGGTGACCCGATTCAACAGGGTTACGCCGCGGACATCACCCTGTTCATCGGTGAGGTATTCCTTCACCTCCGAGTTCCAGACCGGCTCGATCTTGGGATTGGAAAGGGCGCGGTCGGCCATGATCTTCGAGGCGCGCAGCTCGTCGCGGCGGTGGATGAGGTAGACCTTGCTGGCGAAGCGGGTCAGGAAGGTGGCCTCCTCGCAGGCGGAGTCACCGCCGCCAATCACGGCCACGGGCACGTCCGGATAAAAGGCGCCGTCGCAGGTGGCGCAGGAGGTGACGCCCCGGCCGACCAGACCCATCTCGCCGGGCAGACCGATGTAGCGGGGGCTGGCTCCGGTGGCGATGATGAGGGCACGGGTCACAATCTCCTTCGAACCGGAGGTCTGCAGCAGGATGGTGCCATCGGACTGCTTGGTGACCTTTTCGACGCGGTCGTATTCGATGCGGGTGCCGAACTTTTCCGCCTGCTGCTGCATGCGCATCATCAGCTCGGGCCCCATCACGCCCTCGGGGAAGCCGGGAAAGTTCTCCACCTCGGTGGTGGTCGTCAGTTGCCCCCCCGGCTGCTCGCCGGAAATGACGAGCGGATTGAGATTGGCGCGGCCCGTGTAGATGGCGGCGGTCCAGCCGGCACAGCCGGTTCCAATGATGACGACGTTTTCCATGGCGCGGAATGTGTGGGGTTACCCCGGGCGAATCAATCGCAAATCCTCCCGGTACGGGGATCTTCGCAAGTTGCTACGACGTTTCCAGGGTCCGGAACCTGACACGGCCAGCGTCGCTTTGAGACAGTGTGAAAAAACCGGGGATTTACAATGGTGCGCTTTTTGCTTAGTCTCAGTTCATCGAACGAGGACTGTCAGACCGACGCATGGATCTCTCCCATACCGCCCCGATCCGACCGCTGAACCAGCGGGCGCGGATCGAGCCGGCGACCCTGGAGGATCTGCCAAAACTGGTGGACCTGACCATGGCTCTCTTCGAGATGGAGGAGGACTTCTCCCCCGACCGCCGCAGGCAGGAGCGAGGTCTGCGCTCCATTCTCGAGCAGCCCAACCGCGGCCGCATCTTCGTGGTCCGCACGGATTACGAGATCCTCGGCATGGTCAACGTGCTCTTCACGATCAGCACGGCGATGGGTGGATTCGTGATCCTGATGGAGGACGTGATCGTCCACCCCGATTTCCGCCGTCAAGGCTATGGAACGCAACTCGTCGAGTACGTGATCGACTTCGCGAAGCGGAAGGACTTTCTCCGCATCACCATCCTCACCGACAAGATCAGCGAAGAAAGCCAACGTTTCTTCGAGAAGCTCCAGTTCACGCATTCGAGCATGATCCCGATGCGCCTGAACCTGGGGCTGTGAGAGCCGGACTCCCTTGGCGATGACGGCGGCCGAGCGGCAGGATCTCCTCGTCGACGAGTTCTCGATCATCGACGACCCGCAGGAGAGGTTCCAGGCTTTCATCGCCGGATCCCGGATTCCCGATTGGATGGAAGCGGAATGCCGCGATGAAAACCTCGTGCCAGGATGCGTCTCGAAGGTCTGGCTTGGCACCCGGCGTCGCGATGATGGCGCGCTTGAATTCGGCGTGGTCTCCGAATCGCCCGCCCTGCAGGCGATCGGGGGGCATCTCACCCGGATTTTCTCAGGGGCCTCGGCCGAGGAGATCGCCGAAGTCGAACCCGATCTGATCGAGCGCCTCGGGGTGCAACGTTTCCTGACGCCAACACGTCAGCGCGGGCTGCGCCATCTGCGGGCGATGATCCTGGAACGAGCCCGGGAAGGGGAATGACGGACGCCCACCTCCATCTCCAGGATGTGCGCCTCGATCCGGTCCGGGAAGAGTATCTCGCGAGTCTCCCGGCCGCCGGCATTCGCGCCATCGTGGTGAACGGCACTTCCGAATCCGATTGGGAGACGGTCGCGTCGCTGGCGGCGCAGCACTCCCGGGTGATTCCCTTTTTCGGCGTGCACCCCTGGTGGGCGGGAAGCGAATCGGCGGACTGGTCCAGCACTCTCGAGAACCTGCTGATCCGACATCCCCGGTCCGGGGTCGGCGAGATCGGCCTCGATCGCTGGATCCGGGATGGTGACTTTGAGAGGCAAAAGGAGGTCTTTGCCACCCAACTCGATCTCGCGGCGCGGCACTCGCGCCCGGTCGCGCTGCATTGTCTGCAGGCCTGGGGGATCTTGCTCGAGATGTGCCGGGAGAAGCCGCCGTCATGCGGCCTGCTGCTCCATTCCTATGGTGGCCCCCCGGAGATGGTGGAGGACTTCGTGGCTCTGGGGGCCTACTTCTCGATCTCGGGGTATTTCTTCCGGCCGGGCAAAGAAGCCAAACTCGCGGCGTTTGCTTCGCTGCCGTTGGATCGCTTGTTGATCGAGACGGATGCACCGGACATGGCCCTGCCTGAGGAAAAGTGGTCTTGCCGCGTGCCTGGCGACCCGAAAGGGACGCTGAACCATCCGGGCAACCTCGGCGCGGTGTATGCTGCGGTGGCCTCTCTGCGGGGCCTGGATCCGGAAGAGCTGGAGACGCAGGTGACGCGGAACTTCACCGCTTGGCTGGGTCAGCAGGACGCGACCTTTTCCAACACCTCGGAAAGACTCTCGACGCCGTAGGGTTTCGGCAGCGCCGCCGAAAAGATCCCTTCGCCGGGGATTTCGGATCCTTCCTCGAAGTAACCGCTCGTCGCGATGAGGCAGGTCGAGGGATCGAAACGACGGAGTTCCCGGGCGACCTCGAGTCCCGAGAGTCCACCGGGCAGGGTCATATCGAGAAGCACGACATCGATGGGCTCGAGGGAGTGAAGACGCTCGCGATAGATCGAGATGGCTTCCTCGCCCGATCTCGCCAGAAGACTCTCGTAGCCGAGTTGCCTGAGGATGCCCATGGTCGAGCGCGCCACGCCGGGCTGGTCCTCGACGACGAGGATGCGCTCGATCCCGGCGACGGGCCGGCGAGCGGTCGCGATGGAGCTTGCCTCAGGCCTCGCGGGAGCCTCGATCGAACCACCGGCATCGGTGGAAGGAAGAAACACGAGGAACTCGGTCCCCACGCCCACCTTCGAAGCGACGCGGATCGCACCTCCATGGGCGAGGATGATGGCGCGGGACGATGCCAATCCGAAGCCGCTGCCATCGCGCTTGGTGGTGAAGTTCTCGTCGAAAATACGCGGCAGGTTTTCCGGCACGATGCCACAACCGCGATCCTTGACCGAGATCACCGCATAGCGCCCCCCAGGCATCGCGAAGTCATTCGTCTCGGGAAGTTCGGCGTTGGCGGCGATGATGTCGATCGTGCCGCCGTTCGGCATGGCTTGGCGGGCATTGATCACCAGATTATGCAGGACTTGGTAGATCTGGTTGGAATCCCCTTCGACGCAACGCAAGCGCTCCGCGACGTGGAGACGGCAACGGATCCCCGATCCGGCGGAGCAGAGGCGCGAGACCCGCTGCATCAGCGGATCGAGCCGGAAGACCTTTTTCTGTGGCATCCCACCGCGCGTGAACGCCAACATCTGGTGCGCGAGCGTCTCGGCATCACCCAGCGCGAGCATCGCCTCGGAAAGATGCACCGAACTCCGCTCCTCGGGATGAGTGGCGAGAGCGGCGAGCTCCAGATTCATCTTGATCGTTTGGAGGGCGTTCTTGAAATCGTGGGCGACCCCGGCCGCGGCGAGGGAAATCGATTCGCTGCGGCATTGCTCGTAATCGCCCTTGGCAACCTCGGGAGCAGGCTTCGACTCCACGGGTGCTGGCTTGGCCACCGGGGCCTTTACCTGGGGAGTCGGCGCGATGGTCTTGGCGGCCGGGACTTTGGCCGTTGCCAGGGTCTCCTTGGGCTTGGCCGGCGGAGCGTGGTGCTTTTTGGCTTTCGTTGCCGCCTCGGCAGCGCCTTTCGGAATCACCGACTGCACCGTCATCGAAAAGAGACCCTTGGGCTCTCCAGGACGCGAGGTGGGACGGATCGTCCACCGGCAAAGTCGTCTGGCTCCCCCATTGCGGAGCAGCACGCGATACATGAAACAATGGGAGGATCCCAGCGCGATGGTCGGCAGCTTCGAAATCAAGGAAGCGAGATCGGCCCGGTCATAAACCAGCCCAAGCGGCGAACCCACCAAGGAAGCCGCATCGTAGCCCGTGAGCCGCGCGAACTCATCACCCACCTTGACGATCCGGGGACCCAGTGGAGTCGAGGAACGCTGCTCGATGAGGAAGGTTCCAACTTCACCAACCGTAACCAGACTGCTGTCCAGCTTCGCTCCGGATAGGGTCGAATCGCTGGAAAGGGTGGAACTCATGAAGGTAAAGCGGGACCGACAAGAAAACCCATTTAAACCCGGATTTTTATTTAAGAAAGCTTAATTTTCGATTTTTCACAAAAACAAAAGACCCGGGGTTTTGCCCCGGGCCTTCTGTGCGTGGAACGATGGCGGACTCGTTTTGGATCAGGAGAAGAGCGGCATAAGCGGGTGCCCTTCGGTAACGATCTGGTTCGTCTTGGAATCGAGGGTGTGACCCGCGACCAGGAAGGGGCGACCCGAGGGCGCGTAAATCACCTTGTTCAGGTCGAGACCCAGCGCGTAAGCGATGGTCGCGTTGAAATCGCGGGGATCGACCGGGTTCTCCTTCACCGCGATGCCCTTCTCGTCCGAGCTGCCGTAGACCTGCCCACCGACGATGCCGCCGCCGGCGAACATGGTCGAGAAGACGCGCGGGTGGTGGTCACGACCGCCGTTGGCGTTGATGATCGGGGTGCGTCCGAATTCGGTACCCACGACGATCAGGGTCTTCTCGAAAAGACCTTCCGCCTTGAGGTCGTCGATGAGGGAGGCGAGCGCTTGGTCAAGCTGGCCACCAGTCTGCGGGATCGCGTTCCAGAGATCGTTGTGCATGTCCCAACCGCCGGACACCACTTCAACGAAGCGGACACCGGAGCTGACGAGACGCTTGGCGAGCATCGCGCCCTTGCCGACGCGGGTGTTGCCGTAGCGTTGCACCTTCTGGTCGTAATCCTTTTCCTTCGAGAGGTCGAAGGTTTCGAGGTCCTCGCTCTTCATCAGCTTGAGGGTTTCCTCATAGAACTGGGTATAAGCCTTCACCTCGTCGGTCTGGAACTTCTTCCGGAAGGACTCATCGAAGGTGTTCATCAGGTCGAGGCGCTTGTCGAAGAGGTCCTCGCCGACACCTTCGTAGGGACGCGCGTTCTGCACACCCTTGTCCGGGTCACCGATGGGAAGCGGGGAGAGCGCGGGACCGAAGAATCCGGCACCGGGGTGTTCGCCGCCGCCGCCGATAACAACGGAATCGGGAAGCGTGTCGTGACGCTTGCCAAGAAGGGTCTGCGCCCAGGGACCCATCGAAGGGTGGATGATGGTGGCCCGAGGCTCGTAGCTCGTGCGCATCCAGTAGGCGCCACCGCGGTGGTCGCCGGTCTTCTGGGTCATCGACCGGATCACCGCGATGTCGTTGAAACGCTTGGCGAGTTCGGGCATGAACTCGGCGAGTTGGACGCCGGCGACACCCGTCGCGATGCCCTTGGTGTTGCCCCCGGTTTCCGTGCCGGGCTTCGGATCGAAGGTGTCCATGTGGGTCATGCCACCCGACATGTAGAAGAAGATGCAGTGTTCGGCCTTGCCTCCGCTTTCGGCGCGAAGCTGTTTCGCGGCGCCGATGGGCAGGATGCTGACGCCGAGGGCGGTTTTGGCGGCGCGCGCCACGAATTGGCGGCGGCTCAGTTGGTCAAGGCGATGGAGTTGATCTTTCATGATGGGGAAAGGTTCGGGTTGATCGGTTTGGAAGTTATTGGATGAACATGAACTCGCGGCTGTTAACGAGCGCCCAGATGACATTGCCGATGCCGAGGGCCTCGGCCTTCAGCTTGTCGGCTTCGCTGGCTTCGCGATCCGCCTTGGCGCGGAGGCCGGAAGTTGCGGCCGACTTTTCCTGGGCGGTGGGATACCGGGTCAGCACACTGAGGAAGATCTTGTCGACGTTGTCGCGCTTGTTGCCCTTGCCGTAGGCGATCTCCTTGATGAGGTAGGCATCGGGGCTGGAGAGGACCTTGTTGGTGATCTCTCCGTTCAGCAGCGCCATCACCTGCGGGGCCGAGCCGGTCGTGAAGGCGTTTTCGATGAGCTGTTTGTCGGACTGGCCGAACATGCGCAGGAAGTGATCCGGGGACATCGGCTGTCGCAGTTCCGAAGCACGGAACATCTGCTCGCCACCGACGTTGTCATCATTGGAAACGATGTCGCCGTTATACTTCTCGAGGTGGCTGACCTTGGTCCAGTCATCCTTCCACTTCATGACGTCGTCGGCGGTCTTGAGGGTGGAGTAGTCCACGTTCATCACCTCGGCATATCGGGCGGCTCCGACGCGCTTCACCGATTCCGGATCGGGAGTGGTCAGCGCCACGAGGGAGTCCCAGATCTGCTCGGCAGACATGCGACGAAGAACCGGACCGGGGAAGTGGTAGGTGCCTTGGTCGACCTGCGTCAGGCTCGGGGTGAGCGTTTCGGCTTCACGCTGGTAGGTCTGGGTGTTGTAGAGCACCCGGAAGAAATCCTTCGCGCTGTAGTCGAGGTCCTTCATCATTTCTTCGAGGAAGGAAAGGAGCTCGTAGTTCTGGGCCTGACCATCGAGGTGCCCCGGGATGTTGTAGACGGGCTCGATCTGGGCGAGACCGAAGGCAATCTTCCAGAAGCGGTTGACCGCGTTGACCGTGAAGCGGGGATTTTCCGGGGAGACGACCCATTCGGCGAAGGCCTCGCGGGGGGAATTGAACTTGGAAAGCTCGACGTTGGGACCGAAATAGGCGCCCGGTTCGACCGAGGCATTCGGCTCGCCGTCGTCATACTTGTAATCGTGAGGAAGCTTGACTCCATTGCTGTCGGTATCGACAACCTGAACGCGGTGGGTGCCGATCCACTGACGCAGGTTCTGGTCCTCATTCTGGTTCGGACGGAGTTTGCCGGCGTCTTTCAGCAGCTTGTTCATCCGGTCGACTTCAGCACGGTAATTGCCACCGCCGCCCATCATCATCATGTCGCCGCCGCGGGCACTGGTTTCGGTTTCACCCATGAAGGCCGCCATCTTGTAGAAGTCCATCTGGAAGACTTCCTCGAAGGGGTGGTCGTGGCACTGGGCGCAGGTGATCTCCGTGCCCATGAAGATCGTGAAGGTGTTCGACAGGTTGCACATCCGCATGCCCTGGTCGGAGATCAGGTATCCCACGGCGGGATTTTCCCAGACCTTGCCCTTGGCGGTGAGCAGTTCCTTGACGAGGTCGTCGAGCGGCTTGTCCTCACGGATGCTCTGCTTGATGAACTCCATGTAGGGATCGACCTTCAGGTCGCCGTTGCCCATCATCGTGATCCCTTCACGGATGCGGAGAAGGTCGGCATAGTAGTTGTACATCCGCATCACGTAACCCTCCGAGTCGAGCAGCTTGTCGATCAGGACCGCCCGCTTGTTCGGAGCACGGTCGTTGAGAAAAGCCTCGGCCTCGTCATAGGTGGGGATCCGTCCCGCGACGTCGAGGTAGATGCGACGGAGGAACTGGAAATCGTTCGTCATCTCGTTCGGAACGCACATCTGCATCTCGCGCTCGATCTCTTCCTTGCGCTTCACCTTGTCCTCGGCGCTGAGTTCCGTGTTCTGTGGCAGGGCGGCCAGCTCGTCACGGAGACCGTAGTAGGCTTCCTTGAGCTTGTTGACGACGAGCTTGTCGATCTCGGCGGCAAGGGCAGCGGGGTCGGTGGGAAGGTTGCCCTTCACGAAAATCCGGTCCTGCTCGCTCAGCTTGGAGACGGGGTATTCGATGATGCTGCCGTCGGCGTTCTTCAATTTCACCATCGCGGTGGCTCCGGAACCGGTCGTGCCAACGAACTCGGCCTGCAGGGTGCGGCCGTCAGCGGAGGTCCAGGTGCGGATCTCCGCCTGGAGCAAGGGAGTAAGGCAGGCTCCGACGAGGAGGATTGCCAGATGGGAACACAACTTGGGCATTTTCATGGGGTGAGACAAATCAAAGGAAGCAAAACGTTATACCACGAGTCGGGATCGGTGTGACAAGTTCAAACCGATTTTCGGAGCGGCGGAGAAGTTTATATAATTTCTAGAATTTGACAAGGTTTAGTCGGCGAGGCCTTGGATCGTGGGGGTTGAAACTCCCTCGTGGAACAGGTTCAGGGAGTCCAGCCAGCCTTCGAAGCCTTGGTCCGACCGCCCCGCGCCGATTCGGATCCCCGTGGCGGAGCCCTGCGGCATGTCGCCGGGGATGACCAGGCTGGGAGTTTCGATCTTTCCATCCACGAACAAGTGGATGTGCGAAACCAGATCCTCGCCGCCCAGATAACGGTAGGCGATGTGGTGCCAGTTTCCGTCGGCCAGATCGGTGCTTCCGACGAGGATTCCCTCTCCGCACTTCAGGAGTAAGCCACCTTTCTGGCCACGGGACGGATCGAGGTTGCACCCGAGCACCCACGCATCCTCCCCCTTTCCGTAGGTGAGGATGGTCTCTTCGTGCTGCTCGCCGAGACTGGCGGAGAGTTTCACCCACAAACCCAGCGTGTGAGGCGCGTCGACGCGAAAATCCGAAGTCAGGGGGATGTCGAGCGTTTCGCCTGGTGCGACCACCAAGCCTCCCCCCGTTTTGCCGACGCTGCGCCGCGGCGAACGGTCGAGTTCCCCCGTCGCCACCAAGGGCACATCCACTCCGTCGAGTCGTCCCGAGTCTTCCAGGATTGATCCCCCGGATTCATCGAAATCAAAGCGAAGGTCAGGTCGCTCATAGCCCTTGGAGCCGATCAGGATGCGGAAGCGATCGCCCGCGTAATCGACCAGGGTCAGCTGGGTGCGGTCCCGGTTGTCCGCTCGCACCGCGAGGCCTTCACGCAGGCGGGTCGGCACGGTGTTACCGCTGGTGCGGCTCACCTCGACCTCTCCTTGCATCACGTGCAGTTCCGAATTCCCTTCGCCATCGACAGAGACGCCAAAACGGGTCCCGATGTCCACCGCATTGAGCCGAGGCGTATTCACCGTGAAACCCGAGGCCCTCTCCGGCACCTCCGCCGCGAGTTGGCCGGATTTCAAAAAAAGGCGGTTCCAGGTCTCGATGCTGAATTCCGCCGGGCCCTCCACGAGCGCGCTGGCTCCTGAGTTGAAAGTAATCCAGGCGGAACCTGATTCCAGCCGGAGGAGTCCGGCCGAAACCCACCCATCCTTACGGATCCGGGGAGCGCTTTCAGCCGACCAGACCGCGGCATCACTGCGCTCGATCCGGGCGAGAAACACGTCGGCGGGAGTGTCGGCGGCTGGCGATGAAGGCCGAGCCGGAGCGCGGTGATAAACGATGGATTGCAGGAGCAGCAACAGACCCACCGAGGCGGCCGCAGAGATAAGGCCTGTCTTGACCAGGTCGGGCCAGCGGATCGGGCGCTTGCCTTCGCGCTCTTCCACGATCTCGAGGAGCACGGACTTCGCAAAACTCCGCTCCCCGGCGCCCTCGGAACGCAGCCGGGCGATGACCGACTCGTTAAACGATGCCGCATCCGGCGCCAGCAAGGCCCTCAGGGCATGATCCATCTGGGACTGGACCACAAAACTGGAACGGAGTTGGGCATCATGCTTCAAGGCATGCTCCACCTGACGTCGCCCGACTTCGTCGAGCTCGTTGGCCAGGTAGGATTCCAGATGCTCCGATTCCAAGGTATCAGACGGGTTTGGCGGCCGCGGAGGGATCCGCATTCAGCTTGTGTTCGATGCACTGGCGGAGGGCGTTCCGCACCCGGCAGAGGGTCGTGCGAACCCAGGCGTCGCTTTGTCCAAAGGCGGTCGCGATCTCGCGGGAAGACTCGGCCAGGGTATATTTCCGCTCAAGGAGCCGGCGTTGCTGCTCCGGCAGCTTCGAGAGACACTCCTCCAAAACCGCCACCATCGGCATTTCGGGCGAAAACTCGCCCTTGATCGACTCCTGCACGAGGTGGTGTTCGAGGAATTTCTCGCGATTTTTTGAGAGACGCTGGTGCCGCAGGGTTTCCTTGCGGATCAGGTTGAACGCGATGGCCCTGAGCCACTTGCCGAAGTCGGTGCCGGCTTTGAACTCGTGGATATGGCGGTGGGAAAAAACGAAGGTCTCGTGGGCGATCTCGTCGATGAGATGAGCGATGGGCAACTTCATCGCCACAAAAGCCCGCAAATGCGAACTGTGCAGCTCGAGCAGCCGCTCGAACGCGGAAAGGTCGCCGCGCTGGACGCGGAGCACCAGATCCTCCTCTGTTTCAGCTTCATTCACCAAGCCAGTATAACGCGGAGCGTGGCTTTGTGACAGCCGATGGCGGCGCCGATTTGTGCGGACGAGTGGACGCGGGGCCACGAAGCGCTACAATCCAGCCACACCATGGTCGAAATCAACGCCGTCTACGAAGGGAACCTCCGCTGTTCCGCCACCCACGGTCCCTCGGGATCAACGATCGAAACCGACGCCCCCGTCGACAACTGCGGAAAGGGCGAACGCTTTTCACCCACCGACCTGGCCGCAACCTCGCTGGGCGTCTGCATGATGACGATCATGGGGATTTATTCTGAGAAAAACGGCATCGACCTAGGCCGCACCACCGCCCGCGTCCTCAAGGAAATGACCCCCGAGCCGCCGCGCCGCATCGCCAAGCTGACCATCGAAATCACCGTGCCTCTGCCCTCCGATCATCCGCGCCGCGAGGCGATCGAGCGCGCCGCCCTGGGCTGCCCCGTCTTCCTCAGCCTCCATCCGGAGATTGAGAAAGCGGTGAGCTTCCATTGGAGCTGAAGCGTCGCTCAGAGGCTCTTGAGATACGCCGCGATGTCGGCGATCGCCTGCGGGGTCAGCCCGAGATTCGCGGGATCGTACATCAGCGAACGCCCGAGCGGCTCGACGGACTTCACCCGGCCCTTCGGGATTGTCTGAACGACGCCGCCCATGCATTTGACGATGAGCGGATCGCCATTCGAGAGCACCATGCCGGTGACGACGGTTCCGTCGGTGGTGACGATCTTGCTACCCTCATAGCCGTGGGAAATATCAGCGGAGGGATGGGCGATCGCGTCGAGAATGACCTCGAGCGGCTGCTGCCGGCCGAAGGTGGTGAGATCGGGTCCGAAATCGAGACCGGCCTCGCCGACCTTGTGGCAGGTGTAACAGACCGCGACGGAGGCCTGGCCCTTCGCCTTGTCGCCCGAGAGCTTCATCAGCTCCGCGGTCGCGGGCATGGGTGCGGCACCGGCCACGGCAGGCGGCATCTCGACGGCGGTAATGGTGACTTTGTCAGGATCGTAGAGGCCGCGGGCCTTCATCGCCTCGTCGACGCCGTAGCTCTTCCAGAGATTGCCCTTGCGGTTCATCAGCCACCACTGGGCGAGGTCTTTCATCGGGAAATCCTTGTCGTTCGCGAGCTCGATCATGTGACCGACGGCCTCGGGGCTCTTCACGAAAGCGAGCGCGGTGAGCATGCGCTTGCGTTCGCCTTCGGAGAGTGTCGCCAACCGGGCGCGGGCTTTGAAATCGCCAGCAGCAGCGGCGGGATGGAGGCGCCAGGCCAACCAGGCGAAGGATTCGCTCCACGATTCGGGCGATCCGCCGAGTTCCTTTGCGAGGGCGGCGTAGACTTCGGCTTCCTTGCCCTTGCTGCCGGTCCCGAAGGCTTCGAGGTAGCTGCGGTCCTTGCCATCGAAGCCCTTTGCCACGGCGAGGAGCACCTCGAGACTTTGATCGATCGGCAGATCGCGCATCATGAACGCGGCCTCGGCGCGGATCATGGGTGAAGCGTCTGCGGCCATGGCCTTCGCCATCGCGGCGGGTTCGTGGCCGATGAAACGCAGCGAGCGATAAGTCACGAGACGGGTCGTACTGTCGTCCGAAGAAAGCAATTCGAGGACTTTGGCCACACCTTCTTTCCCCATCTGGGACAGCAACCAGATGGCGCGGGCTGCGATGTGGGGATTCGGGTCGGACAGCAGAGCCGCGACCGCAGGCACGGCGACGGCACCCGACTCGCGCAGCCTGACAAACCCTCCATAACGCACGTTCGGCGCGGCGCTCTTCAGGGCGGCGATCTGCCCTTCGACGTTGGCAAGATCGAGCTTCGGCACGGAGGCCTTGAACCCCTTGGGAGCGACCCGGTAGATCGTTCCCGAAATCCCCTCATCAAGGGTGCCGTGGCCACCGACGCGTCCATCGAACCAGTCAGCGACGTAGATCGCGCCATCGGGTCCGACGGTGACATCACTGGGACGGAACATGGTCTTCAGTTCCCCCGAGGGTTTGCCACCGAGGAAGTCGGAGCCGGCCCATTCCTGCTCTTTGTTCGAGGTCATGAAATCAAAGCGCTCCAGCTTGTAACCGGCGCCATCGGGCACCGGCAGGTAGCCGAAGACCACGTTCTTCCCGGCCTCGCAGGCGAGGAGGAGGCCGTTCCATTTCGCATCGAGCGCTCCGTTTTCGTAGTAGGCCACGCCGGTGGGCGAGCCACCTCCGTAGACATCGCCCGCGGGCATCGTGCCAGGGTCTTCCTGACGCCACTCGGCCGTCGGGGTGTCCTGGCCCGGACGTTTGTCGGCTCCCCATGAGCGCTGTCCATCGGCCGAGGCGAATCCGGCGTTCCCTCCCTCGAGCACTCGCGAAACCCGGCATGCGGGCGGGTCGTCGTTGTCACTCTGGAAGACATCGCCGAAGGAGGTCACGGCCTGCTCGTAGCTGTTGCGGAAATTGTGCCCGAGGATGGTCACGTTCGTGCCATCGGGATTCATCCGGGCGAGAAAACCGCCGATCCAGACATGGCCGTCATCACTCCGGTGACCGGCGATGTCCTGCAGCATGTAGGGACTGCCCATGTAAAAGGTCTTCCCCGAGCGGTCGGTGAATTTCGCCCCCATGTTTCCCTGGTTGAAATACCACTGCCCGTTCGGTCCGGCGGTGACGCTGTGCAGGCTGTGATCGTGCTGTTTGCCGTTGAATCCGGTCAGCAGCACCTCGCGCGCATCGACCCCTTCCTCGATTTTGCCATCACCGTTTTTGTCCGTGTAGACGAGCAGATCGGGCGGCTGCGAGACGAGGATGCGACCATCGATCACCGCGACGCCGAGCGGGGATGCGAGCGCGGGCTCCTGCACGAAGACGGATACCTTGTCGGCCGAGCCGGAGCCGTCGCTGTCCTCGAGAATGACGACGCGATCGCCCTCGGGTTGGCGTCCCCCCTTGCCCCGGTAGTTCACGCCTTCGGCGACGTAGAGGCGCCCGTGTGCGTCGAAGTCGATATTCGTAGGATTGTGCAGCATCGGGGTGGTCGCCCAGACCGTGACCTCGAGTCCTTCCGGAACGGTGAAAAGATCAGTCGGCACGACCTTCGGCGCATCGGGATCGTAGCCGCCCGCGGACGCTGCCGGAGGCTTTTGCGTGTAGACGCGGAATTTCACATTCGCGGAGCTCGGCTTGCCGTCGCGGATCATGCCGCCGTCGTCGATCGCGGCGAGCGCCTCGAATTTCGCGACACCCTCGGGCAGGTCGAAAGCGATCGTCGAGGGGCCGTGTGTGCCGATGCCCTTCGTATGTTCCTTTCCGTCGACGCGGAGCGGTTTGCCGCTCTGGTTCAGGTTCTTCAGCGTCTTGCCGTAGCCGCTCTTCGCTTCTTTCCAATCCAACCCTGTCAGGTCGCGGACCGTACCGTCTTTCATCACCAGCTTCGGATCGATCCAGTTCGCCCAGTCGCAGGCGAGACCGCCTTCGTCGGAGACGACGAGGTAGAGCTCTTTCGCTCCCGTGATGTCCGCCGAGACCGGCACGAGGCGCGGCTGGCTCTTGGCATCGAGCACGGGAGTTTCGATGACAGGTTTCACCTGCTGCGCGGCGAGAGGAAGTGCGAGCAGGGAAAAGAGGGCAAGGATCGTTCGGGACATGGCGAGGCCGAGACTAAGCGTCACGGCGGCCTCACTCAAGGGCGGAAACAAGCGTCACCGGGGCAGCCGGACCCTGCCGACTCCAGAGGCCCCCTGCGCTTGCCAAATGCCCAACCCGGCTCCGCCGTCGGAGTTCCCGAGATCGGAGTTGGTCAGCTCCCGCGTATCGGCACCATCGATCGAAAGAAGATTTCCCGGATCACTCACGTCAAAGACCTCGGGCAGCCCGTTGCCGAAGCCGACCAACAGGCCGTTCAGCGCGGCAAGACTGGAATAGACTCCCGCGGAAACGCGGCCTGCTGACTCGAAACCACCATCTGCACCGACCCGCCAGGCTCTGATCATTTCCTCTTTTCCTTTTTCGCTACCACCAGAAGCGATGAACAAGGTGCGATTCGCGACCGCATACGGGTCGTTGGGTGTTTCGGAGCGGAGTTGGTCGACCAACGTGACAGTCGTCCCGTCATAACGACTGGTGTGGAACGCCCGGCTTGATCGTGGTTGGCCTTTGGAATCAAAAAGACATCCCACGGTCAAGAGGGTTTCCCCACCCGGCTCGACGGACAGGAGCCGCCCGGGGATGTTGATTTCGTCGCTGACGACCGGGTTCTTCATATCCGCAAAATCGACGGTCTTGAGGAAGTGCCGGTAGCTCCTCGAAATCCTCTTCGAAAGGATGCCGCTCTCGTAGGCCATGAAACTCAGATAGAGTTTTCCATCGATCGCGACGGGAGTGCTCCAATCGCCCGTGCTCCCGATGCGGGCGTTCACGGTGGATGCATATTCGGGCGCGGTGGGATCGCTGACATCGAAGACCACCATCTCTTGTCCGATGCTGGTGCGGTACCACGGCGCGATGATGCGACTGACCGCCAGGGAAGACGAGGCGATCGAAGCATCGCCGACAAACGCCGGCCGCGCGATGCTGTCGACCTTGGTCTCGAGGTTGGCATTGGAGAGCGCCATGGAGCCGCTTGGCGCCAAGGTCACCGCCCGGGCGGAGACGGCGACATCACCAGCCGCCAACACGGGGACATCATACCACCACCAGGAAGACCATGGCTCACGCAGCCAGACCAGGGTGTCATCGTTCGGCCAAGCGGGCTCCAGCTGACCCGCACCGTAACCATAGCCCGGGTCAACGGTGGCCTCGGTGCGCCCGATCCGCGTGATCTCGGGCAGAGCCGACACATCAAACACGGAGAGGATGAGCGGGTTGGTGGTTCCTTGCGTCACGTTCCCGTTGGCCGGCTTGTAGATTGGAAACAGAACGTTCGAGTCCTGTTGGGCGAGATAGAGTTTCCCGTCTCGAATCGTGGCACCGGTGACCGGTACATTTTCGAGTTCGTAGAGGTCAACGGTGGTATCGGGATCCTCCGCCGTGGTGATGGTGATGCTGGGCGGTTCGGACCGGCTCCAGTCGGCGGAACCTCCGATCTCCAACAAATGATCCCCGGAAAGGAACACCCGGTCGACGCGCCACGCGATCTCCACATCCGAAGTCACCTCGGGAAGATCCCGGTCGGCGAAGTTGACCGTGATCAAGTCACTCGCCGACACCGCGAGGATACGATCCTCAAGGACGGCGGTGCGGCGCGCTGCGAAACCTTGGTCGACAATTCCCCGTTTCGTGAGGCTGTCGCGCCCGAGATCGATCAACTGGATCCGACTCGCCCAACCGCTCGACCGGTCATAGCCGGAATAGGGCACGAGGATGAGTCCGTGTTCCGGGAACAGGCTGAAGGCCTTCTCGTCCCAGTTCGCCTCGCTGTAACTGTAGCCCTCCCCAAGCGGGAGCTGGCTGAGCAGGGTCGGTTTGGCGGGATCGCTGATATCGAATAGCGAGACCGCGGTGCGCGAATCGACCCGTCCGATGCCGACGAGGCGGTCACCGAGCGGCTCGATGTAGGTGGAGAATCCGGGCACCTCGAGCTCGCCGAGCAGGGTGGGTTGTCTCGGGTCGGAAAGGTCGATGACCCAAAGCGGGTCGATTGTCAGAAAGGTGACCACGTAGAGCCGGTCTCCGCTGAAGCGGGTCGCGTGGACCGTTTCGCCTACTCCGATCTCGAGCGATCCGAGTTTCACCGGATCGTCCGGGTGCTCGAGGGTGAACGTTTCGACCATGGTGCGGGAGAGGTTCTCGGGGGCGTTCCAATTGCCGCTCCAATTCCGCGGAACCGCCGAAACGACGGTGAGCAGGTCTCCCTCGAGGTTCAGCTTGAATTTGTCGGGAACCTGACCGGCGAGCTGGATCTGCCCGCATTTCACGAGGGAGCCATCGGGCGCCGAGATATCGACCACTTCGACGACGGAGCGACGCCAGTCGTCCCCGGATTTGACGACAAACAGGTATCGATCGGTCGCAGAGATAACGCTGCCATAGCTCCCGAGTTCGAGCACATCGGAGAGCTTGGGATCACCCGGATCACCGAGATCGTACGAGCTGACCACCAGTCCGTAGCGTCCCTCCGCGTCATTGACCTGGGAGACTAGATACAGGACCGACCCGACGATACGGCTCTCGACGAACCAACCCGGGTAGGAAAGCCGCGCCACTTCCTCCGGCTTTCCCGCGGCGACATCGGCGATCACGACCGCGCCACTTCCCGGCTGATTGTCGGCCGGGGAAGCCGCGTTCCTCGCGAAAGCGAAAAAATAGGACGGGCGGGTCAAAAGAGCGACGTGGTCCGCATCCAAAAGATACATTTGTTCGCCGCGGTTCGGTTCGCGGAGCTGGCCCAGCAGGACCGGGGCATCGGGATCGGCGATGTCGAAAACCTGGAGACCGCGGAGCTGATTGAAGAAGTAAAGCCGGTCACCTGCAATCTGCCAAATGTCCGATTCGGAAACTTCCCGCGCGGTAGCGGTGGTCGCGCTCCCGCTTGCCACGACCGAGTCGGTGGCGGCGCGGGTCATCGCCACGACCCCCGGGGCGGCCCCGACGGCGGCGGACACGCCATTGCTCGCCACCAGAGACGGATCGGCGAGGAAGGATCGGACCTTCCCATCGACGACGAGTTGATCCTCCGGCTTCAGCCGAGTTCCCGACACGGAAAGTCCCCGCCGAGGGATCATGCGCTTCAGTACGAAGCGGATTTTCCCGCCTTCGGGATCGGTCTCCCGGATCGCGAGCACTTTCCCCCTGCGCGAATCGCGGGTGTCCCGCTGATGGAGGGTCACCGAACTGTAGCCCGGAGGGACATCGACGAAAACGACCTTCCTTTGGACCGTGCTGATCGTCGGAAATTCGGCCGCCGAAACCAACTTCGCGAACGCAAGAAGGGCGATAGCGAGGACCAGGTGCAGCGGGAAGCGGTTGTTCATGAGACGAAAAGAGGCGGAACTCTAGCTTGAATCGCCCCTTCTGATCAATGCTAAACCGCCCCGGCCGATCAGCTCTTCCTGGCTGAATCCTTCAAGGACGAGGATAGTTTCATTTGAAAGAATATGAAAATTATGGTTCTTTTAATATTATCTGCTTTTACCTCTCGTCAGCCCGCCATGTCTGCCAATATTCCGACTCCGGCCCCCCGAGTGCCTCTGCTCGACGGGTTTCTCCATCCATCGCTCTTCGGTGAGGACGACTCGTTGCGCCGAGCCCGCTTGCATGTGCGCTTCGGCGTACTGGGAGGCGGGATGGGGATCATCTATTCCGCTTTCTTCTTTTTGCTCGGCCATGCTCTAGGAGGGTTCATCACCGCAGGCTGCGGGTTGGCCTTTCTGATGGTCCCCTTTTTGGTGCACAAAACCGGTAACCTTTCCCTAACCGGACACCTTTATGGCGCGGTGTTGGTACTTGGGGTCGCCGGGATCTGCGCGGCCAGCGGTGGACCGCAAGGCCCCTTCAGCCCGTGGCTGGCCAGCATTCCGGTGTTTTCGCTGCTCCTCATGGCCCGACGGGAAGCGATCGTCTGGACTTCGATCAGCTTGTTCGGCGTCTGGGCCTTCGCCTACATCGATCTCTCGGGAGCCGGCTTCCTGGAGGTCTATCCTCCGCAGGCCGCGGTCTCGTTCCGCGCCGCGAGCCAGGCGGGCTTCGCATCCTTTTTGGTTCTGCTAGGATTGCTCTTCGAACAGGCCCGCATCGAAGCCTTCAGGCAGATGCGGCTGGCCAACCAAGGACTCGCCAACGCCAATGTCGAGCTTTCCCAACTCAACCAGCAAAAGAACGAGTTCCTCAACATCGCGGCTCATGATCTCAAGAATCCCCTGACCCTTATCTGTGGTTACGCCGACCTTCTCCGCGACTCGGAATGCGCGGCAACCGAACAGATCCGCACCAACGCCAACGAAATCCTGCGTTCCGGCAATCACATGCTGGACATCATCCAAAACATTCTCGAAGTCCGCCGCATCGAGGATGGTCGCGATGTCGTCCTCAGGCGCCGTTGCTCCATTCAGCCCATCATCGCGGAGCTGATCGACGCGTATTCGGGAGCGGCGGCTGGCAAGGAGATTTCGATCCACATGACCGGGACCATGGAATTGCCCGATCTCTGGGCGGACCCGACGGCAACCCGCCAGATCCTCGACAACTTGCTTTCCAACGCGCTCAAGTACACGCCGCAGGGCGGCAAGGTCGTGATCAACTCCCTCGAAGTGTCGGGCCATGTCGTCGTGGAGGTCTCCGACACCGGTCCGGGTCTCGACGAAGACGACCAATTCAGGCTCTGGGGAAAATTCCAGCGCCTTACCCCGCGCCCCACCAACGGCGAGTCGTCCAACGGGCTCGGTCTCTGGATCGTGCGACAGCTCACCGAGGCCATGGACGGTTCGGTCTTCTGCCACAGCATCTGCGGGCGCGGCTCCACCTTCGGCGTGCGATTGCCTGTCTGGAACGGAGAAGAGGCCAGCGTTGAGCCGGTCTCCGGGCGCGACGGAGGGGAAGAATTCCGACGGATCCTGGCGAGTCTTGGAACGCGGACCGACCTCCAGGTCGAAGCAAGCGAAGAGATCGCTCTGCCCCGCTGAGGAATCGCGGGAGCTCAACGTGGCACGATGCCGACGAAGTTCCGCACGGTTTTGACCGGTTCGACTCGAATCGGTCCCGCTGTATTTCCGGGGTCGAAGTAGAGGCCGGAGGAACTGCCGCCATCGAGATTCAAGGCCCGGTGGATGGGATGGAGCGGCGAAAATCCGGTGAGCGCCAGCAATTGTCCCAGCTCGGCGAGGGTGAAGGGATCGCTCAAGCCGAGAGCGAACCACTCGCCCCCGTCGTGCAGCACGAACGTGCGTCGTCGCGAGTTCTCCGGAGACAAGCCCTTCACCGTGACTCCCTGATCGACAAGAAAGGGCCCCGACTGGATCAAATCGGTGGGCTTGTATTTTTCGGCGGAATACTCGGCTCGTCGCAGCAGGTAGGGGTTGCGGCGTCCGCTTGAGAGGATCACCCCACTGAGGAGGGCACCCTCGCCGAATTTTCCCTGGCTTTCGCCGGTGGCGACCATCAGCCCCGAGGGTGAATAATCGGGGTGAAAGAACCCGCCGTTGCTCCCCGCCACACAGCCGTTCTTTCGCAGCGCCTCCTCGAGGCTGACATAGCGAGGCGCGCCGCCGGACCCGTTGTCGATGACGCGGAAGGTATGGCGGCTATTGTGGAACCAGACCAGATCGATGCGCCGCGGCGAAGTGTAGGTGGACTCCGCACTGGTCGTGATCCGCTTGCGCTGATGGATCAAGGCAGACCCCGGATCCTGCGCCGGCGTCTCGTCCGCGATCTGCCAGTCGGCATGAATCGGCGGGATTGCCAGGGTGAGCAGCAAGAGGAGAAAGAACGGACGGGTGCGGAGCATGACGATGATACGTGGCGTCCGCAGCGTTTCTTTGAACTCAAGCCATCAAACTTTGTCGGCAGAGCAGGGCGTAGGTCCCGTCGCGGGCGAGGAGAGACTCGTGATCGCCCTGCTCGACGACTTCGCCGTGGTCGAGCACATAGATGCGGTCGGCGTTGCGCACCGTGGAGAGGCGGTGGGCGATGACGAGGCTGGTGCGGTTGGCCATGAGCTGCTCGAGCGCGCCCTGGATCAGCTTTTCGGTCTCGGTGTCGACGCTGGCAGTGGCTTCGTCGAGCAGGAGGATGGGAGGATTCTTCAAAATGACCCGCGCGATCGAGATGCGCTGCTTCTCACCGACCGAGAGCTTCACACCGCGCTCGCCGACATTTGTGTCGAGGCGGTTCGGCAGTGCCTCGACGAAATCCGCCGCGTTGGCGGCACGCAGGGCTGCCCACATCGCCTCCTCGCTGGCGTCGGCCTTGGCGAGCAGCAGGTTCTCGCGCACCGAACCGTTGAAGAGGAAACTCTCTTGGGTCACGTAACCCATCGCATCGCGCAGCGAGGACTTCCGGATCCCGGCGGTGGAGACGCCGTCGATGCGTATCTCCCCCCCGTCGATCTCGTAGAATCGGGTCAGGACATTGATGATGGTGGACTTGCCCGCTCCAGTGTGACCGACCAGGGCGATCATCTCGCCGGGTTTCGCCTCGAGGTCCACGCCCTTAAGTATCGGGATCTCATCGCCGTAGGAAAAGCGCACGCCTTCGAAGACGACGTGGCCGCGCACCGGCCGCTCCAGCGGCACGCCCTCGTCGAGACCGGGTTCTTCTTTTGCGTCGATGATCTCAAAGACCCGTTCACCGGCGGCCCGTCCCGCTTGGATGATCTGATTGAGCCCGTTGAGACGCGAGATCGGCTCGTAGAAAAGATTCAGCGCCACCAGATAAGCGACAAAGATGCCGGTCCGAGCTTCCAGGGCGGCCTGGTCCGGAGCCTGCATCACCGACCAGGCTCCGAAGGCGATGACGAGGGCGTAGCCAAGATTCCTCAGGAACTCCATCGAAGGATTGTAAAGCGCCCAGACGCGCATCAGTTGCAGGGTGACGCGGCGCAGCGCGTTGCTCGACTCGTTGAAGCGCGCCAGCTCGGCATCCTCGCGGGTGAAGGCCTTGATCTGCTGGATGCCGTCGATGTTGTCGTGCAGCAGCGAGTTCATCGTGCTGGTGGCCTCGCGGACGCGCCGATGCCGTTTCGGCGAGGATTTCGTGTAGGCCCAGGCCCCGCCGATCAGGAAGGGCATCGGGATCATCGTGATGAGGGCGAGCTTCGCATCGAGGTGGAAGAGGTAGGCCCCCACCACCAGCACCTGCAGCAGCGCCACCACCCCCTGCTCGATCCCGTCGATGAGGACACGCTCCATCGCGGTCACGTCCTCGGTCACACGGGTCATCACATCACCGGTGCGTTTGTGGTCGAACCACCGCATCGGCAGCCGCTGGATCTTCCGGTAAAGGTCCGAACGGATGTCATAGATCACCTTCTGCTCGAAGGTGTTGTTCAACACGATGCGGAGGCCGTTGAAGAGATTGGTTGCTAAGAAGGTGCCCACCGCGAGCAGGGCCAGCGGCACGAGCCGGTCGAAATCGCGCTGTGGGATCACCTCGCCGGTGATGGTCTGGGCGACGCCGGGGAACACAACCACCAGCACGGTCATCAGAACCGCACAGGCCAACTGGCTAGCGGCCAGCAGCGGGTATCGCTTCAGATAGGAAAACACTCTCATAACGGTTCTCATCCGGGATCAATCCAATTGAAAAACAAAAATATTCGGAAATACTAACAAGCGCTGACTTCGATCGTCCGACCAGCTCCCCTCCTTCACCATGCCCCGCAAACGCTGGCGCTCCATCCTTTTCTGGCTCCTTTTCGCGCCGATCTTGCTGCTGCTGATTTTTGTACTGGCTTGCAACCTCTGGGTGGTCGTCTCGACGAAGTCACGGGTGCACACCGATCCGGGAACGATCGACGTGCGCCCTCTCGGGGTGGTCCTTGGGACGTCGAAAAAGATCGGACCTAACACGCCCAACCAACATTTCGAAAACCGCCTCGCCGCCGCCGCGGAACTGTTCTCGAGCGGAAAAGTCGAGCGGCTCCTCGTCAGCGGTCACCGCGACTCCGAGTATTACGACGAGACCCGCGACATGATCGCCAAACTGCGCGAGCTCGGCGTGCCGGAGGAATTTTTAATCACCGATGATCAAGGTGCGCGCACCTACGACTCGATGAAACGGGTCCGGGAGGTCTTCGCCATCGACCGGATCGTCATCGTCTCGGACGATTTCCACGTGAACCGCGCCCTTTTTCTCGCCGACCGCCTCGGCCTTGACGCGATCGCCCTGAGCAGCCAGGCCGTCGACCGGATCGATTCGCGGAAGGTGCGCCTGCGGGAATACTTTGCCAGGGTCAAAGCCATCCTCGATCTCTACATCTGGAAACCGGCTCCGGCCAAGGCGAGCGGCAGCCTCACCCTCGGCTGATACCGGAATCCGTGCTGCAATTCTCAAGGTTTTGCTGGCGAAAGGGCGCGGCCTCTGCTCCCCTTGATGCCCGAAACACATGAGACTCATTGCCGGGGTGATGCTCGCGACGGGCGTCGCCCTCACCCTTTCCTCTTGCCGCTCCGTCGGGCCTGATTATGCGGGCGTGCGCACGCGCATGCCGGACGCATGGACACGCAACGTTCTGCGCGACCTTGAGGGAGGCTCGGAGCTGACCGGATGGTGGCGCGGCTTCAACGATCCGTCCCTGAATGAACTGATCGAACGCACCCGCGAATCCAACCCCGGACTGCGCGGCGCCCTCGCCCGCATCGGCGAGGCCCGCGCGCAGCGCGGGATCGCGGTCAGCCAGGGTCTGCCGCAGGCCAATGCCCAGGCCGCTTACTCGCGCAACCGCTCCAGCGAGAGCCTCGGTTCACCCGTGGGCGACAACCCCAGGGATTTTTATGCCACCGGTTTCGACGCCGGGTGGGAGATCGATCTCTTTGGCGGCATCCGCCGCTCCGTCGAATCCGCCAACGCCAACCTCGAGGCCCGCGAGGAAGATTACCGCGACGCTCTCGTCACCCTCTTCGCCGAGGTCGCCCTCGCTTATGTCGATTACCGCACTCTTGAGGAGCGCATCGCCGTCGCCCAGCGCAACATTTCCGCCCAGCGCGAGTCCGTCGAACTGACCCAGGGGCGCCTCAATGCCGGGCTCGTGCCGAAGATCGACGTCACCCAGGCCACCACGAACCTTGCGCTCTCCGAAGCAACCGTTCCCCAGCTGCGGTCCCAGCTCGCCGCGGCGAAGAACCGGCTCGCCAGTCTCTCCGGTGGCTATCCCTCCTCGGTCGAGCCTCTCCTCTCCCGGTCGCGAGGCATCCCGGTCCCCAAATCCGGCTTTTCCTCCGGACTGCCCGCCGATCTCCTCCGTGCCCGGCCCGACATCCGCAGCGCCGAGCGCGACCTCGCCGCCCAGACCGCCCGCATCGGCATCGCCGAGGCCGATCTTTATCCCCGCCTGACCCTCGTTGGCGACTTCCAGCTCCAATCCGTCAGCAGCGGCGATCTGTTCGACAGTGCCAGCCGCGCCTATAGCTTCGGACCCGCCTTCCGCTGGCAAATCTTCAGCGCCGGCCGCATCCGCAACTCCATCGCCGCCGAAGAAAGCCGCGCCCTCCAAGCCCTCGCGGCCTACGAGACCACCGTCCTCGGCGCCGTCGAAGAGGTCGAAACCAGCATGGCTGCCATCGTCAACGAGCGCGACCGCTTGGGCGATCTCGGCCGCGCCGTGTCCTCCTCCCGCGAGACCGTGAAGCTCGTGAAGGACAACTACGAGGGCGGACTCGTGAACTTCCAGAGCGTCCTCGATTCCGAGCGCACCCGCCTTGAGGCTGAGGACCAGGAGGCCTTCAGTCGCGGCCAGCTCGCCCAGAATTACATCCGCCTCTACAAAGCTCTCGGAGGCGGGACCGCCTGCGAAGCGATTCCGGTCCCGGTCAAACCCGCCAGGGTGCGGAAAGGCAAATTCGGCAGCGGACAGGAGTTGCCCCTCGAAGCCATCCCCGAGGCCGCGGCGCGCGTTGCGGATTGAAGCCTGCTGCACCCTCTCAGGTCGGCGATACAACCCTGTTCCCTTGCCGATGAAACCCTCCGTCCACGCCCTACTCGTCTGGCTGCTGGCCCTGGTGCCCGCCGGAGCCGATGACGACCTGCTGGCCCCGTGGCGGCAAGGGATCGTGGTTCGACCGGTTGGCGCTGACACCGACAGGCACAGCATTCACGCCTACTTCAACACCTGTCCGGAAAGCCCCGACGGGCAATGGGTGCTTTACTTCAGTTCCGGGTCCCGCGACGGCCACCACGGTGAACACCCTCGTTCGAATGCCGCAAGCGAGCGGCTCGGGTTGATCTGCTACGACCTCGCGGCCCGCACTTTCCTGATACAAAGGGACCAATGGGGCCACCCCGGTGGCACCCGGACTCGCGCCGCATCGTCGAGGTCGGCTGGAAGCTGATCGATTCCGCCACGGGATCCACCGAAGTGCTGGACGACCTCCAGCCCATGGGCAGCGGCCACCCTTCGGCGAGCCCGGATGGCGGGTTGCTCGTCACTGATCTGACCATGGATCGGCTCGGCGGCAGGTCCTCGGAGTGGGGGATCGTGATCGCGGATGCGCGCGGCGGCGGACACGTCCTCGTGCATTCGTTCGATAACTCGGGCGGAGCGTCCTCGTGGCGGCGCTCGCATCCGCACCCCGTCTTCAGCTCGGACGGGCGGCGCATCTATTTCAACGTCAGCAGCGGCCCTTGGACCCGCCTCTACGTCGCCGAGTGCGGCGACGCGCGGGATCCGGCTTAGCCTGCCTGTTCGGACCACCCGATCGGGCGATGAGAGCCTTGCGTCATCGCGTGGAGTTGGGATTGGACTGCAGGGACCACTCCGGCCATCCTCGGCCCGTTCCATGAAAGTCTCCCCCACCTGTTTCGCGATCGTCCTGCTCGCCATATCCCCCCGGCTCCAATCCGCAGAAACCTTCTTGATCGAAAAGGGTCAGCCCCGCGCCGAGATCGTCATCGCGGAGAAGCCGGCGCGCATGACCAAACTCGCCGCTCGCGAGTTGCAGACCACGCTCGTGAAGATGACGGGCGCCACCCTCCCCATCGTGAGCGAGCGGAATCCTGACAAACCCGCCATCCTCGTCGGTGTCAGTCCTTCCACCGGGGCGCTCGGACTCTCCACCGACGGCCTCGCGCACGGCGCCTTCCGCATGGCCTCCGGTCCCGGATGGCTCGCCCTCCTCGGACCCGACCGCGACTTCGTGCCCATCGAACCCTGGGGCCGGAACCGATCGCAGTCCGAGACCGACCGCGTCAACGCCGCCTGGGACGCCATCACCGGCGACACCTTTTGGAATGCCGCCCGCGACCTGCATTTCCGCTACCACGCCGACCTCGACGTCTGGGATCAGGACGACGCCGGGACCTTCAACGCCGTCAATGAATTCCTGCGCGGCCTCGGTTGCCGATGGTTCGCGCCCGGAGAGTTGGGCGAAGTCATTCCGAAGCGCGACAGCGTCGCCCTGCCCCAGGTCGATCGCACCGTCGTCCCCGAGTTCGCGGTGCGGCGTTTCGTCTACTACTCGGAGCACACCGGCATCCTCGACAAGGCCCTGTGGAATCTGCGGCTCGGACTCAACCACGGCGCCGAGATCCTCGGCTTTCCCCAGATCTGCCACGGATCAAAGTTCGTGATCAAGCGCGAGGAGATGAAAAAGGCGCATCCCGAAATGTATCTGATGCGCGAAGGCAAACACGACACCACCCACAAGGGCGACGGCATACCCGACCTCCTCTCGCCGGTGATGTTCGAAAAACAGGTCAAGCACGTCCGGGCCATGTTCGACCATTTCCAGGAGCCGATGCACAACATCGACCTCGTCGACGGCTACGGCGGGCTCACCGCCGATGATCCCGCCTGGATGGCCCAGCTCACCCCCGAGCGCGGTTGGGACGGCAGCATGTCCGACCACGTCTGGCCCTACATGGACCGCGTCGCGCGGGAGCTGCATCGCAGCCACCCCGACCGACTCGTCAGCGCCCTCGCCTACAGCGCCTACACCCTGCCGCCGTTGAAAATCGAAACCTTCAGCCCCAATCTCGCGCTGATCGAGGTCCGCCACCGACAGGAGTTCTGGGACGAGCAACTCTGGAACCAGCGCCGCGCCCTGCGTGCCGAGTGGCTCAAGAAGCTGCCCTCCGGCAAATACCTCACCTGGGACTACAGCACCAACAGCCGCCCTGAGCAGGCCGGCCGCCCCGTCTATTACACCCGCCAGATCGCCCGCGACCTGAAGGAACTCCAAGGCATCTCCCTCGGCGAACAGATCGAGATCTACACTCATCCCGCCGGCAAGGAGGACAGCTTCGGCTACGACGAGTTCGCCGTCGAGCACCTCAACCTCTACCTCGCCGCGCGGCTCTACTGGGATGTCGATCAGGATCCCGACGCCCTGCTCGCCGATTACTACACCGGCTACTACGGACCCGCCGCCGCGGCCATGCAGGCCTTCATCGAGCACGCCGAGGCGAACTGGATGCACATGGGCAACGACGGCGCGAAGATCGCCCAGTCGCTCGCCCTCCTCGCCGCCGCCAAAGCCACGGTCGATCCGGAGAGCCTGCCCGGACGCCGCATCCGCCAGATCGAGGACCTCACCAAACCTCTCCACGCCCTCGGCCAACAGCTCAGCCGCAAGAGCGAGACCGACCTCGACTACCGCATCCTCGAGACCCACCAGGCCGCGGAGAAGCTCATGCAGACCAAAACCCTCGACGGCAGGATCGATCCCGCCTGGTGGGGCGAGGTCCGCATCGCCCCGCTCCTGCCCATCATCTCAAATCCCGCGGCGCGCCCCGCTCCCGGCCGCTTCCAGGTGCTCCGCGAGGGCGGCGTCCTCCACTTCGGCATCACCTGCGACGAGCCCGACATGAAAGGTCTCACGATCTCCACCACGAAGAACGACGATCCTGCCATCTTCGACGGCGACCACGTCCTCCTGCTCATCGAGACCGCGATGCGCCCCGCCTACGAGATCGCCATCAACCCCGCCGGAGCCGTCTACGATGCCGACCAGGCCAGCGGCGGGCGCGGCGTCGAATGGAGCAGCGGCGCGCAGATCGCCGTGCATCGCGGCGACGACCGCTGGAGCATCGAGATCCGCCTGCCCATCGTTGGCGACGAGGCCTTCACCCTCGATCCCACCAAAGGCATCGCCGGTGCCCAGCCCAAGGACCTCTTTCCCTGGCGCTTCAACCTCGGCCGGGTTCGCGTGCACGACGGAACCGTCGAGCGCACCGCGTTTTCCCAGACGGGGAAGGACGATCTCCGCGTGCCGGAGAAGTACGCGAAGTTGTGGGGGAAGTGACCGCGGCGAAACGAGACCCGAGGACAGTTGACCCCCCTGCGGCAGGCGCGTTGGCAACCCCGGAGCCGCGAAAGAAATCGAAGGCGGATTGAAGTCGCTCCCGCCTTCACCGCGCCGGCAGCTTCTTCAACAACTCGATCACCGCCGCCTCGAGCTGGGGATCCTTGCCCGCGGCGATGGAATCGGGATCGTTGCGCACGAGAACGTCGGGTACGATCTCGGAGTTCTCAAACCAGCCCGTCTTGAAATCCTTCGCGCCGAGCTGCGGGATGCCCCACTTCAGAGCACCTTTCATCGGATACATCCACCAGACCGCCGTGCCGGTCCCGGGCACGGCGTCCCCGACGATCGGACCGAGGCTGCCGCTCATGTAAAGGTGGGGGAAAATGCTCCCGTCGCTGTAGGCGCTCGCATTCTGCAGCAACGCCGAGGGTTTGGCCCAGCGGGCCGTGGGGATCCTGCCGACGACGCGGCCGTCGCGGGTCGTGAAACCGGCATACACGTCTCCGGTGAAGAGGGTGATGAGCTGGTCGTGGATGTTGCCGCCCTTGTTGTAGCGGATGTCGATGACGAGACCTTCCTTGTCGTGGTAGTCGCCGGTGACCTCGCTGTAGGCGCGTCGGTACGATTCGGTGTCCATCTCCGGGATGTGGATGTAGCCGAGCCGCCCGCCCGAGAGTTCCTCTGTCAAGGCCTTGCGTTCGTCCACCCAACGCTCATCGGCGAGGGCGAAGGCTTCCTTCAGCGTGATCGGCACGAGGCTCTCCTTCTCCGGAGTGCCCCCATCGGCCGGCTGGACGAGCAGTTCGACCTGGGTGCCGGCGATGCCGTCGAGCAGGGCGTCGGCATCCGTCTCCGCACCGATCGTTTCGCCATTGATTGCGAGGATGATCGCACCCGGCGCGAGCGGACTGTTGCTGAGATCGGCCGGTCCACCCGGGAGGAAGGCGGCGATGCGCAGCCCGGGCCCGGTGTGGGTGTCGTCCGTGTGCACACCGAGCGAGGCGGTGTCGGCGGCGTTGGGCAAGGGCTTGAGAACGGCGCATCCCATGTGCGAGGCGTTCAGCTCACCCGCGAGTTCGGCCATCATCTCGGCGAAATCCTCCCAGGTCTGGAGATGCGGGAGAAAGCGCTCGTAGTGTCCGCGCAGTGCGTCCCAGTCGCGGCCATGCATCGTCGGCTCGTAGAACTTGAATTTGGTGAGACGCCAGAAGTGCGTGAACCAGTAGGTCAGTTCGCCGCGCGGATCGACGTCCATGCGGGTGTCGAGCGGGATCGCCGCGGTCTTGCCCGTGGCGAGATCGGTCTTTTCAAGGCCGGCAGCGCCCAGGGAATAAAGGTTCGCGGCATTGGCATCAAAGGCAAAGTCGTCGGGAATGACGGACAGCGTCACGACTTCGGAGGCGGCATGTGAAGCGACATCGACACGACGCACCACCGCGGTGCCGTTGCTTTCGCGATCCAGGAAAATCAGCGCGGATCCATCCGGTGTGAGCGTCGCGCTCAGGGGATCGACCGAGAAAGGGGTGAGACGGACGGTGCGATGTTCGATACCGTTTGGCTGAGGTTTCCAGTCGTCCGCGCCTTTCCTGTCGGGATCGGCCTTGCCGCTGCGGGCCGCGTCGTAGTCCTCGCGGGTCAGATAGGCCAGGTAGACGTCCTGCTGACCGGTCTTGTCATCGGGCTGGCGGAGGCCCTCGCGATCCGTGGCCCAGAAGACGGCACGGCCGTCGGGACTGAAGCGCGGATCCGAGTCGTTGTAGCCGCTGCGTGTCAAGGGCGTCGGCGGAGTCGTTCCCGTGGCATCAAGCAGGACGATGTCCTGATCGGTCACGGGGGAACCGGTGGTCGAGGCGAGGTGGCGGCTGTCCGGCGACCAAATGAAACTCACGTCTTCATCGACATAGGAGTAAATCAGGCCGGGCGGCAGCGGCGTCACCGTAGCTCCGCTCGCGAGATCGAGCACGCGGATCGAGCCGCGGTCCGCGAGGTAGGCGAGCTTCTTCCCGTCGGGCGAGATCTTGGGATACATCAGGTCGCCCTCCGTATCGACAAGCTTTTTCTCCACGATCTCACCCGGGGCGGCGAAGTCCTTCATCGCCGCATCGCCCAGCGCGGCCTGGAAAACATCCATGTCGCCATCACGCTCCGAAATGTAAACGAGGGTGCGTCCATCCGGCGAGAATCCCACGTTGCGTTCGTGCACCGGCGTGTGCGTGATGCGGCGGGTCGTGCCGGTGGCCGTCGAGACGACAAACACCTCGCCGCGCGCGACGATGGCGATCTGCCTTCCGTCGGCGGAGAGTTCCAACTCGGAAAGCTGATCATCGCCCGTGACCTTGAACGTCTCATTCGTCACCTCGCCCCGACGGTTCTTCACCGTCACCTTTTGGGCCTCCGCTCCCGGAGCCAGACGCCAGATCTCGCCCTCGAGGCCGTAGACGAGCGTGCCGTCGCGCGCGATCGAAAGGAAACGCGCCGCGCCCTTCTCATGCCGCGTTACCGGCTCCGGATTCGCATCGCCTTCGAGCGAACTCTTCCACACGTTCGAGTTTCCCGAACGTTCGCTCAGATAAAAAAAACTCTTCCCGTCCGTCCCCCACACCGGATTGCGATCCTCGCCGCGGAAGGTCGTGAGCTGGCGGTGCGCCGGCTTCGCCGCATCGTAGAGCCAGACATCGTGCGCCCCGTCCGAGACCGCGCCCTTGCGCCATTCGTTTTCATAGACGGGCCGGTTCTCGTAGACCAATAGTTTTCCCGTAGCATCGGGCACCGCGAAGAGCGCCGGGGTCGGCAGCACCAGGCGCGAACGGCCGCCGGCCGCCGGCACTGAATAAAGCTGGTCACTGCCCTCGTAAGTCCCGACATGCACGGTCCGGGCCGAGCCGAGGCGCGGGGAGGAGAAGTAGACGAGCTTTCCATCGGGAGAAAAAGCCGTGGGCCGGTCGTCAGCGGAGTGCTGCGTGAGCCGCTTCATCTCGCCACCTTTCACCGGCATCACATAGACATCGAGATTGCCATGGCGTTTGCTGGCGAAGGCGATTTTACTGCCGTCCGGCGACCACACCGGAGAGGTCGTGTAAAACTCTCCCGTCGTCAGCGCCACCGCCTCCCCGCCCGTCGCCGGCACTGTCCAGAGTTGGCCTCCATAGGTGAAGGCGATCGTCTCACCGTCCGGAGAGACCGCCGGATAGCGCATCCAGAGCGGCTGGTCATCGGAAGGCTCGGCTGCGTTGAGGATGCTGAGCGACAGCAGAACAAGCAGGGTCAGGCGGCTCATAGTCGCCAGATTAATGCCTTGAACAACCATTAGCAATCCTTCCACGGAGGAACCTCTCCGGGCGACAATTCACACGCTGTGCGAGGGAAAAATGAAACTTTTACCGAATGGGCTTGCCTACTTTCAGTTTCTGAGATACCAACCGGTTCGTATGTCAATCTTAGCCCCCAAAACCCGCCGGAATCCGGCCGAGACGCGCGAGCGGCTTGTGGGTGCGACCGTGACCCTGATGCTCCGGCAGGGATATGCCGCGACCTCCGTCGACGACATCTGCCGGGAGGCCGGCGTCACGAAGGGCAGCTTCTTCCACCACTTCGAGAGCAAGGAGGCCATTGGCAAAGCCGCGGTCGAGTGGTGGGGGGCGTTTGGAACGGCCCTCTACGCCGAGGCATGGAAAGACGGGGATCTTGATCCACTCGATCAGCTCCGCCGCTTTTTCGCGATCATGATCGGCTTCACCGAGCGCGAGGATCAGGTCTGCACGTGCATGGTCGGGATGATGTCACAGGAGCTCGCCCAGACCCATCCCGCGATGCGCGAGGAATGCGCCCGCCAGCTCGATCTCTGGACCACCAACTGCACCCGCATGCTCGCCGCGGCGAAAGCAAAACACGCGCCGCAGGCCGATTTCGACCCCGAAGCCGTCGCCTGGTACCTCAACAGCCTCTGGCAGGGCTCCATGCTCGTCGGCAAGGTCGAGAACCGGCCCGACATCATTCGTTCGAATCTCCGCCTCGCCCTCGCCTGGGTCGAGAACCTCCTGACAAAACAACCATGAAAACCACCGCCCTCATCGCCGGAGTTCTCCTCGGACTCCTCTTCGTCTTCTCCGCCGCCATCGTCTTCCTGGGCCTTGCTCCCTCTCCGGAGTTTCCCGAGGGCAGTCCGATCGCCTCATTCATGGCCGCCTTCGGCCCGACGGGATACATGACCTTCATCAAGATCTTCGAGTTGCTCGGCGGAATCGCCGTGGCCATTCCGAAGACCCGAAACCTCGGCCTGCTGCTGCTCGGTCCCGTGATCGTAAACATCTTCGCCTTCCACGTCTTCGTCGCAAAGGGCGGCTACTTCGAACCCATGCTCCTTGTCATGGCCGCCCTCGCGCTCTTCCTACTCTGGGTGGAGCGGAAAGCGTGGCTCCACCTCCTCCTTTCGAAATCCTGAACCCTCATCTCAAATCTCCCATCCGAAATCCTGACATGAACTCCTCCTCCTACATCGACGGCTTCCTCCTCGCCGTTCCCAAAGACAAACTGGATGCCTACCGGGCCGTTTCCACGAAATGCGGCGAAGTCTGGAAAGAACACGGCGCCCTAGACTACATCGAAACCGTGCTCGACGACGCCGACTGCAAGGGCATGCGGCCCTTCCCGACCGCGGCAGACGCCAAAGACGACGAGGTCGTCGTCTTTTCCTGGATCCATTACCCCTCCAAGGAAGTCCGCGACGAAGTGAACGCGAAGGTCATGGCCGATCCCCGCATCGCGGAGTTCTGCAACCCGACCTCCGAGATCTTCGACTGCAACCGCATGGCCTACGGCGGCTTCAAACCCATCGTCATCTTCTGATCCCCAATCCCCAATCCCAAAACCACATGACTCCTCCCTACGTCCAACCCTACCTCGCCTTCGCCGGCAACTGCGAAGCCGCCCTCGCCCACTATCAAAAACACCTCGGCGCCGAGGTCCAGATGGTGATGAAATTCAACGAAAGTCCCGAAACTTGCGCCGAGGGTCAGTTGCCCGAAAACTGGGGAGACAAGGTGATGCATTGCGGCTTCACCATCGGCAGCACTTTCCTGATGGGCTCTGACGGATGGAGCGCCGACCAAGCTGAAAACAGCCACTGCATGTCTTTGACGATGCCCGACGCCGCGGAAGCGAAGCGAGCCTTCGACGCCCTCGCCGAGGGCGGGAAAGTCTTCATGCCATTGGCCGAGACCTTCTGGTCGCCCTGCTTCGGCATGGTCACCGATGCCTTCGGCATCTCCTGGATGGTCACCACCCCGGAAATGAAATGAGCGAAGCCACGGCATCCTTTGACCTGGTCCTGCGACGCGAGATCGACGTGCCGCGGGAGAAACTCTGGCGTTGCTGGACGGAACCGGAATTGCTGAAGCAATGGTTCTCCCCCAAACCCTGGGGCGTCGCCCGGGCCGAGCTCGTTCTCCGGCCCGGCGGCCGCTGCGATGTCACCATGCTCAGCCCCGAGGGTGAGGAGTTCCCGAACTCCGGAATCTACCTCGAGGTCACCCCAAACGAGCGGCTCGTCTTCACCGACGCCTACACCGCGGGCTGGATCCCATCCGCGAAGCCCTTCATGACCGGCGTCATCACCTTCGAGGACCTCGGTGGCGGACGCACCGCCTACACCGCGATGGCGCGGCATTGGAACGAGGAAGACCTCAAACAACATGAAGCCATGGGCTTTCACGAAGGCTGGGGCAAAGCCACCGACCAGCTCGCGGAACTCGCCGCCACCCTCTGACCATGACTCCGATGAATCCCATCGTTCCCTGTCTCTGGTTCGACCGCAACGCCGAGGAAGCCGTCGACTTTTATCTCTCGATCTTTCCCGACTCGCGGATCGTCGAAGTCACCCGTTATCCGGAGACCGGCCACCCAGCACACGAGGGCCGCACCGGCGAGGTGCTGGTGATTCTCTTCGAGCTCCGCGGCCAGCGTTTCATGGCGCTGAATGGCGGGCCATACTTCCGCTTCACCGAGGCGATCTCCCTGCTGATCGAGTGCGACAGCCAGGAGGAAATCGACCGCTACTGGGACCTGCTCGGTGACGGAGGCGATCCCGAGGCGCAGCAATGCGGCTGGGTCAAGGACCGCTACGGCCTTTCCTGGCAGGTTGCCCCTCGCAACGTGTGTCGGCTCTACCAAAGCGATGACCTCGCCGCGAACCAGCGCGCCATGAAAGCGATGATGGAGATGCGGAAGCTCGATGCCGACGCGATCCGCGCCGCCGCCGCCGTCGTGCCGGATCGCCCGGGCGTGCTGCGGTTTCACCGACGCCTTCCCTTCCCGCCTGCCGAGGTCTTTGCCGCCTTCACCGATCCCGTCCGGCTCCAGCGCTGGTGGGGACCGAAAGGTTTCACCAACGACTTCCACGTCTGCGACTTCGCACCTGGCGGCGATTGGATCTTCGACATGATCGGCCCCGACGGCACGCGCTATCGGAACGAAAGCCGCTTCATCGCGGTCGAGCCGCCGCACCGCCTCGTCATCGAGCACCTGCGCGAGGTCCATCATTTCCTCCTCACGATCACGCTGTCGCCGCGGGAAAACGGTACCTATCTCGACTGGGAGATGGACTTTCTCGATCCCGGCGAGGCCGAGCGCGTCCTCGCCTATGTGCCGCGCTGCAACGAGGAGGTCTTCGACCGGCTCGAGGCCGAAGTCGTCCGACTCGCCCGGCCCTGACACAACCCTCTTCGGTCACCGATCCGACCCTGTCGGGTCCGCGTCGCGATCACGCGGGCGTTGCGGGAGGATTCATGCTTGAACCCGGGGGCTTGTCTCCCCCAAGCTCCCGGGTATCAACCCATGAAACGGATCCCGCTCCTCGCCCCCTTCCTCGCCCTCTGGTCCACGGTGCCCTGCGGTGGCGCCGATTCCCCGCCCAACGTCATCTTCATCCTGACCGATGATCAGGGCTGGGGCGACGCGCATTTCGCGGGACATCCCTATGTGAAAACGCCGAACCTCGACCGGCTCGCCGCGGAGGGGACCTGGTTCCGGCAGTTCTACGTCGCCGCGACGGTATGTTCGCCGAGTCGATCCGCGTTCATGACCTCGCATTTCCCCGCCCGGCATCTCATCCACGGGCACATTTCCGACTCGGCCGAGAACCGGGCCCGGTCCATGCCGGATTGGCTCGATCCGGAGGTCACGACCCTGCCGGATCTCCTCAAGTCCGCCGGCTATGCCACGGGGCACTTCGGCAAATGGCACCTCGGGACCAGTTCGGGTTCGCCGGCTCCTGCGGAGTACGGTTTCGACCGTTCCCGCATCGTGACCGGTAGCGGTCCCAGTTACAGCGAGGAGCGGAATCAACCCGGCTTTTCGTGGACGACACCATCGCCTTCATCAGTGATCACCGCGACCGACCCTTTTATGTGAATTTGTGGACCTTGTTGCCCCACGCCCGATTGGATCCTTCCGAGGAGCAACTCGCCGTCTATGCCGACCTTCAACCGAAGGCCGACGATCCCGCCTTCGGCCAGTGGATGCAAAAGTATCTCGCCAAAGCCAAGGACCTGCGCTCCCAGATGCAGGTCTTCTGCGCCTCGCTCACCGATCTCGACACCCAGATCGGCCGGCTTCTCGACTACCTCGACGAGAGCGGGCTCTCGCAGAACACGGTGATCTTTTTCTCCAGCGACAACGGGCCCGAGGACTACCGCATCAGCAACGCCTCGAATGGCGGCGTGGGCAATCCCGGTCCGCTGCGGGCGCGCAAACGCAGCATGTACGAGGGTGGCATCCGCACCTTCGGGATCGTGCGCTGGCCGGGCAAGGTGCCTGCGGGCCGGGTCGACGAGACGAGCGTGGTGTCGGCGGTCGACTTCCTGCCGACGGTGGCCAAGCTCTCCGGAGTGCAAGTGCCGGACGACCTGGAACCCGACGGCGAAGACCTCAGCACGCTCTGGCTCGGCAGCGTGTCCAGATCCCGCACGACCCCGCTGCACTGGGAGTGGATGTTCCCGGTGCAAGGTCCGGACGACGGTTACATGCCTCCGATGCTCGCAATCCGCGACGGAGCTTGGAAGCTGTTCCTCGATCACCGGGGCGGCAAAGCCGAACTCTACAACATCCCCGAAGATCCCGGAGAAGAGCACGACCTGGCCACGGCCAACCCGGAAGTGGTCAAGACGCTCTCGGAAAAGGCGCTCACCTGGGTGAAAACCCTGCCACCGAGTCCGGCCCGGGATGCCGTCGTGGCGACAGGGGAGCCGGTGATCAACCGCGGCAAAATACCCGCTCCCAAGGCCCGGGAGAATCCTGACAAACCCACACCCGACCGCCACGGGATTTTCAAACAGAAAGACAAGAACCAGGACGGCAGCCTGACGCTGGAAGAATACCTCGACCGTTTTCCCGACCAGAAAGAGGGGAAACGGCGCTTCCCCACCTTCGACACGAGCGGCGACGGAACGTTGACCGAAGAGGAATTTGTCAGGGCGGGAAAATGAAACATTGGTTCTTCCTTTTCGTGCCGCTTTCCACGGCATTCGCCGCTCCCCTGCTCGTCGAGGATGGGAAGCCGCGGGGCGAGATCGTGATTTCCGAAACGCCGACGCGGACCCAGCGCCTCGCGGCGGAGGAATTCCGGACCCGGATCGAAAAGATCAGCGGGGCACGTCTGCCCATCGTGACCTCGCCGTCGGGCGAGGCATTGAAGGTTTTCATCGGAGCGAGTCCGCTGAACCCGATCACCGCAGAGGGCTTGAAAGACGGAGCCTACCGCATCGCCAGCGGAGCAGACTGGCTGGCCCTCGTCGGCGACGACAGTGACTACGTTCCGGTCCCGCCTTTTGCGCAGAGCAACAGCGACATACCGCGAGCGCAGGCCGAGTGGGAAAAGATCATGGGCGCTCCCTACGGCATGCCGGGGGCAGGCACCTACAAACATCGTCTCCGTCTTTCCGGCACCACCGGAAAGCCCGATGGTGCCGCGACCGATCCGAAAGAAACCCTCGATCTCTGGGGTCTCGATGAACGCGGCAGTTTCAACGCGGTCTGCGGATTCCTGCGCAATCTCGGTGCCCGCTGGTATTTGCCCGGGGAAATCGGCGAGGTGTTGCCGAAGCTGCCCACGATTCCGCTCCCTGAAATCGACGAAACGGTGAAGCCCGATTTCAGACTGAGGCAGTTCAACTTCCGCTTCGGCACCTGCGGACCGGAGACGGCGATGTGGGCGATGCGGCTCGGGATCCGGAACGACGAACGTCTTTTCATCGCCCACGGCCTGGCGACGATGACGAACCGCGAGGAGGTCTTCGCGCTGCACCCCGACTGGTTCGCGATCTACGGAGGCAAGACCGATTACAAGCCCGGCGATTCGAAGTGCCAGCTCTGCTATTCGAACGAGGAACTTTTCACCGAGTCGGTGCGTTACGCGCGGACCCTTTTCGACACCTACCCGCTCAAGACGGTCTCGATCATGCCGCCCGACGGCTATACCGCGATCTGCCAGTGCGAGAAGTGCCAGGGCAAGGACTCGCCGGAGCGCCATGAGCGCGGCCGTCTTTCCAACCACATCTGGGACTTCGTCAACCGCGTCGCCCGAGAGGTCGCCAAGACCCATCCGGACCGGAAAATCCTGAACTGCGCCTACGGCGTCTACACCCTGCCGCCCGACAACATCGAAAAACTCGAGCCGAACGTGCAGGTCTGCATCGTGGGTGGCCGCCGCCCCATCAACAAGGGCGGCAGCAAGGGCGAGGGAGAAACAGCGCCCGAGGCGCTGCGCTCCGCCTGGGCGGAGAAGACCGATCTTCCCCTCCTCATCTTCGAGAATTATCCTTTCATCGACCGGGGTTGGTACCTGCCCGCCTTCGACGCGCACGCCTTCTGCGACACCGTCGCCGCCACCCGTGGTGTTTCCGAAGGCGAGGATGTCTGGCTGACCGCTGGACGCGATTTCGCGACCGAAGGAATCGCCTACAATCACTTCCAGGTCTGGTTCACGGCGCGTTCCTACTGGAGCGCTATCGAGCCGGGAGCGGATGGGATGCTCGCCGAATACTGCAGCCTTTTCTTCGGGCCGGCGGAGCAGGAAATGCGCGCCTTCTTCGACTACTGCGCGGCCCACTGGCCGGAGACCGAGGATGACAAGGCGATCGCCGACGAAGCGATCGCCCTTTTCGAAAGCGCCAAGGCCAAAGCCGATCCGGAGAGCATCCACGGAAAGCGGCTCGCTCTTTTCGACGATTTTCTCGAGGGCCTGCGCAAAAAGTCGCTCCAACTCGGCCAGAAACGCGGGCCGGTCCCTTCGGTGCGGCTTGTGGGTGATGCCAAGGACATCGTCATCGACGGCTCGCCGGAGGAGAGCTATTGGCAAAATTGTCCCGTGTCCGCCACCGGTAGCCTGCGCGAACTGCAGACGGGCCGCCTGCCGGTCTTCGACACCCGTTTCAGAACCGGGTGGATCGGTTCCGACCTCTATCTGGCGATCGAATGTGAAGAACGCCCGGGTGAAGCTCCCGTCGATGCCGCGACCGCGGATGACGACCCCGCGATTTTCTACGGCGATGCGATCGAACTCGAGATCGCGACCGAGACGCACAGCTACTACCAGATCGCGGTCAGTCCGAAGGGGCACGTCGTCGATCTCGACCGCGGAGCCGCGAAGCAGGGTGCCTTTGGTTGGGATTCCAAGGCCGAGGTGGCCACGCGGATCGAAGACGGGCGCTGGACGGTGGAGCTCCGCCTGCCCGTCACCGCGGACGAGAACGATCCGCTGAACCAGATCATCGGCCGCAGGCCGACCCAGAGCCTGCCCTGGCACATCAACATCTGCCGGCAGCGCATCCGCGAGGACGGAGATGAGTTCAGCGCGCTCTCGCCAACGGGGCAGGCCAGCTTCCACGTTCCCCTGAAGTTCGCCCACCTCCACGACGGACGTTCTTTTCAATTCGAATCCGATGCATCGGTCACGGATTACGTCATCGCCAGCCGCGCGGCCTCGGAGCTGATACGACAGCGCAAGACCGAAGCCGCTCTCGAGGCATTTGTGGCTTTGTCAGAGTCGAAGGACGCGACCGACTTCCAGATATCCGACGCGCTCGAGAAGGCGGTCCAGTGCGCCCGTCAGCTCAGGAAACCGGAACGAGTGGCGGAACTCATCGCGAAGGTCCCGCTTGAACCGGTCGCAACGACCCTGCGCATGATCGAAGCTCTCGACCGGCGGGAGTCCGCGGATCCTTTTGCCGCGGAGACCATCGCGTCGTGGCCGTTCTGGCAGCGGGGCGCGGGCTGGTTCGCCCGGGGGAAATTATACGCGGCGGCCGGAGACGGCTCCAAAGCCGAGGAAGACCTGGCCCGCGCGGTGGAATGGATCAACGATCCCCGTGACGCCCTCGAACTCCAGCTCGCGATCGCCCGGAACCGGGAACGAAACCTCAAGGATGCCCCCGCCGCCTTGCGGGCCTACCGCGCCATGTTGGAAAGCACGGGGCAAAATGGCAGCTCAACCTACTTTTACGGTGTCCTCGGAGCGGTGCGCTTGCTGCAGGAGTCGGAAGCTTTCGAAGATGCTCTGGCAACGATCAAACGCGTCGACGTGGCCAAACTCTCCGGCACCTGGCGGGGTCAATTCCTGCTCGCCGAGGCTGGCGTGCTCGCAGCCTCGGGACAAAAGGAAAAGGCCCGGGCGGCTTATGAGGCGGTCGCGAGCGATCCACAGGTCGAGGAGACTCACCAAAAGCAGGCCCGCGAGGCTTTGGGACCCAATCCGTGACGGGCCATCGCGACGGTCCCTCATTCCGTGAGTTCCAGCCCGCTGGACGGAGCCCTGTCATGGCTTAGAATTCCGCCGCCATGCGCCGAACGATCCTTTTCCTCGCCCTCTCCGCAATTTCCGCCCTTGGCGGGGAGACTCCACCCGACTATCGTTTCCACTTCGAAGTGCTCGCCGAGAGCCTGCCGCAGCCGATGACGATGCAGGAGGCGCCGGATGGCCGCATCTTTTTCCACGAGATCGCCGGCAAGGTGAAGGCCTTCGACCCGAAGACGAAATTGGTTTCCGAGGTCGGCGAGATCAAGGTCACCACCGCGCAGGAGAACGGGCTCCTCGGCATGGCCCTCGATCCGGACTTCGCGAAGAATTCGTGGATCTACTTCATGCACTCGCCGCCGGATTACGACGGCCAGTACATCAGCCGCTTCACCCTGAAGGACGGCAAGCTCGACATGGCCTCGCGCAAGGACCTCCTCAACTGGCCCGAGCAGCGCGAGCAATGCTGCCACCATGCCGGCGCCCTGCGTTTTGGCCCTGATGGCAATCTCTACATCTCCACCGGTGACAACACGAATCCCTTCAATGACTCCGAAGGTTACGCGCCCATCGACGAGCGGCCCGACCGCGGACCCTGGGACGCCCAGAAATCCTCGGCCAACACCAACGACCTCCGCGGCAAGATCCTCCGGATCAGGCCGACGCCCGAGGGCGGCTACACCATTCCCGAAGGCAATCTCTTCCCCGAGGGCACGCCGAAGACGCGGCCGGAGATTTTCGCGATGGGCTTCCGCAATCCCTGGCGTTTCAACATCGATCCGAAGACGGGATTCGTGTATGTCGGCGACGTCGGCCCCGATGCCGGCAAAGACAAGGAAGAGCGCGGTCCCCGCGGTTTCGACACCGTGAACCAGCTCCGCGGTCCGGGGAACTACGGCTGGCCCTACTCGCGCGGCAACCGCGTCTACATCGACTACGACTTCGCCGCGAAGGTTCCCGGAGCGGTTTACGACAAGGCCAAGCCCGTCAACAAGAGCCCCAACAACTCGGGGCTCGCCGAGCTGCCGCCGGTGCAGGCGCCCTTCGTCTTTTATCCCGGGGCCGATTCGCCGGACTTCCCCATCCTCGGCAGGGGCGGACGCACCGCGTGCGGCGGTCCCGTCTTCCACTACGATCCCGCCTTTGAAAAGACCGGCGGCCTTCCCGAGTATTTCGACGGCATGGTCCTCTTCTACGACTGGCAGCGTCCGTTCATCCACTGGGCGCGCCTCGATGACGGCGGGAACCTGAAGGAAATCCTGCCCTTCACCGGCGCGGCCCGCGTCGCGCAGGGCGACGACGACGGCAGCGGTCGATTCCAGATCAAGCGTCCCGTCGATTTCTTCTTCGGCAAAGACGGCGCCCTCTACCTCCTGGACTACGGCGAGACCTGGGGCGCGAACGCCGATTCGCGGCTCGTGCGCATGAGCTACCAGCGCGGCAATCTCGCCCCGGTGACGCGCGCCACGGTCACTCCGACGGCCGGTCCGCAGCCTCTCGAGCTCACCCTGTCCGCGGCCGGATCGAAGGACCACGAAGGCGACGCCGTCACCTACGAATGGCGCGTCGGCGACCAGGTCCTCGCGAAAGGCGAGGAAGCGAAGGTGACGATGAAGGATCCCGGCGACTTTCGCATCGAGCTCGTCGTCAGCGACGACAAGGGCGCCGCTGGAAAAGCGGTCGTGCCCGTGACGGTGGGCAACTCGGTGCCGGTGGTGAAATTCCTCTCGCCGCAGGAAGGCGACTTCTTCACGCCGGGCGAGCCGGTGAACTTCCGCCTCGAGGTGAGCGACCCCGAAGATGGTGCCTCGAAGGGCCGTGAGGCCGAATTCTCCGTGCGGACGCTCGTGAGTTCCTCGTGGGCCGCAGCGGATGGAAAACTCAGTGATGTCGATCCGGGCCTTTCGCGCATGAAGCAGTCGGATTGCTTCAACTGCCACTCCGTCGACCAGAAGCTCGTCGGTCCCCCGCTGATGGAAATCGCGAAGCGATACAAGGGCCAGCCCGGAGCGATCGAGGTCTCGGTCGACCGCGTCATCAAGGGTTCGGCGAACGTCTGGGGACTCATCCCGATGCTGCCGCACCCGCAGCACACCGCCGATGAAATCCACATGATGGTGAAGTGGATTTATTCGCTCGCCGATGGCCAGACCACCCCGACGGTGGCCCGCGGACTCGAGGGACAGGTCACCGCGCCGAAGGATGGCAAGCTCGCCACCGGACTCGTCGAAGCGACCTTCACCGATCTCGGCAAAGCCCCCGCCGGCTCGCTCGCTGGCAAGGCCACGGTGAAACTCCGCACCCGCAAGCTTGAGGCCGAGCAGGCCGACGCGCTCGATGGACCGAAGAAGCAGGGCAAGGTAATCGGATCGACCGCTCATGGCCATGTCGCGCGCTTCAAATCGATCAATCTCGCCGCGGTCGGCAAGGTGAAGGTGCGGGCTTCCTCCGGAAACGTGGGCGGCACCATCGAATTCCGCGCCGGGGCACCCGACGGACCGCTCCTCGGTTCCGTTGCCGTTCCGAACACGGGCGGCTGGGACCAGTTCCAGGACTTCGAGACGACCCTGACAAAGAGTCAAGACCGCGCCGACGTCTGCCTCGTTTTCGTCAATCCCGGCAAGGGCGGCTTGATGAACGTGGACTGGGTCGAGTTCCGGAAGTGATCGAAACCGGCCAAAAACCCGTTGCGCCGGGGGGGATCGCAGCTTGAGTAGCGCCCTTGTCCATGGGGAAACGAGCAGTCTTGATGTTTGCGGGCCAGGGGGCCCAGACGGTCGGAATGGGCCGCGATCTCGCCGAGAAATACGACTCGGTGCGTGATCTCTTTGCGCGCGCCGACGCCCAGCTCGGCTTTTCGCTGACGGAAAAAATGTTCGATGGCCCGGCCGCCGAGCTCACCCGCACCTCGATCTGCCAGCCGGCCCTCTACGTGCACGGTCTCGCCTGCCTCGAGCTGCTCAAAGCCCACGTCCCCGATCTCGAAATCGCCGGAGTCGCCGGATTATCGCTCGGCGAGTTCACCGCCCATGCCGCCGCCGGTACCTTTTCCTTCGAGACCGGGCTCCGCCTCGTCGCCCGTCGGGGCGAGTTTATGGAGGAAGCCACCTCCGCCGTCGAGGGCTCCATGGCCGCGCTGATTGGGGGCGAGGAGGCCGCCATCCGCGAGCTCGCCGCCGCCTGCGACATCGATGTCGCCAATCTCAACGCCCCCGGCCAGATCGTCGTCTCCGGCACCAAGGCCGGGATCACCAAGGCCATCGCCGAAGCCGAGGCCTACGGAGTCCGCATCGCGCAGGAACTCGAAGTCGCCGGCGCTTACCATTCCCGGCTGATGATGCCGGCCCAGTCCCGCCTCGCTGAAGTCCTGGAGAAAACCGAGATCGCCACGCCCGCCCTGCCCGTCGTCTGCAACGTCGAGGGTGTCGAGGTCAGCGATCCCGACACGATCCGCCGCACTTTGGTCGCCCAAGTCAGCGGATCGGTCCGCTGGAGCGATTGCGTCCGGCATTTCCTCGGAAAAGGAGAGACCCTCTTCATCGAACTCGGACCCGGCCGCGTTCTCGCCGGATTGATGCGCCGCATCGACCGCGGGGCCAAGGCGCTCAGCTTTTCCGACGACGAGTCCCTCCACAAGGTCATCGAGGAACTTGCCTGACCGATCGGGCTTGCCGGTTTTGAGCAAAACTCCTACACTCCGGCGCGATGATCACCCGCCCGGTCCTTTGTGCCCTGATTTTCCTGCCCTTGCTGAGCTTCTCCGAGGAGCGGTCCTGGACCAACAGCAGCGGCAAGACCATCGTCGCCACCCTCGTCGACGTGGCGGGTGACAAGGCCGTGCTCGAAGTGGCCGGCAAGAGCTTTGAGGTTCCGATCGCAAGCCTCTCCGCTGACGATCAGAAATTCATCTCCGGCTGGAAGAAAAGCGCGCCCGCTGACACCGCGGCAAACGTGAACGTGAAGCCGAATTGGGACGGGCCTTGGCCGAAACTCGTCACCGTCGATGTCGACCAGCCCATCGAGGTGATCAAGGAAGACACCGCCAGCGGTGAATACATCTATGCGAGCCCCCACTACGAGTTCATCTGCGACGTGAAACTCAACACCTCGGTGGTGAAGCGATTTTCAGTGCTCTTCGAGGCCACCAACCAGGTCTGCCGCGAGCTGCCCCTCGGGATGGTGAAACCGTTCCGCGAGGCCCGTCACAAGATCCACCTTTTTGAAACGCAGGAGGCCTACTACGCCAAGGGCGGGCCCGAAGGCTCGGCGGGCGTCTACATCAGCAGCGACGGAGAAGGCGACATCCTCGTACCGCTCACCAGCCTCGGCGTCAAGAAAGTGGGCAGCAACTACAGCGTCGATTACGACAAGGAAAACACCACGCTCTCGCACGAGATCACCCACCAGATTACCGACCCGGTCTACTACGCGGAAGGCTCGCGCGGCTGGTTCACCGAGGGGCTCGCCGAATACATCGCCAACAGCGGCTACCGCTCCGGGAAATTCGACATCGACGACATGCAGAAGCTGATCGCCCGGGTCACCGCCTACGGACAGGACGGCAACGGGGGACGCGCTCTCGGTGAAAACATCTCGGCACCCGATTTGCAGGCCTTCTTCACGCAGGACTACGGAGCTTTCGTCGCCGATCCGCAGCTCAACTACGGACTCGCCGCGCTGGTGGTTTATTACTACTTCCACATGGACGGCAACAAGGACGCCGCCAACGTGAAAGCTTTCCTCAAGGCCCTCCAAGACGGGAAAAAGGCCCCCGAGATCTTCGAGCCCCTTCTCGCCGGTCGCACCTGGGACCAGATGGAAGCGGACATCTCCCAGGGCTGGCGCTCTCGCGGAGTGAAGATCACCTTCAACTGACCTGACCGGGTCTGGTCGGTCATCCTACCCTCTCCGGTCCCCAAACCCTTTCATCATGACTCGATTCTGCCGCTGGGGCATCCTCGGAAGCGCGGGCATCGCCCGCAAGAACTGGCAAGCGATCCGCCACAGCGGAAACGGACGCCTCGTCGCGGTGGCGAGTCGCAATCGCGAAAAGGCCGCCGCCTTCATTGCCGAATGCCAGGCCGATGTGCCGCATCCGGAGCTGCCGCTCGCGCTCGGCGGCTACGAGGAATTGCTCGCCCGTGATGACATCGACGCGGTTTACATTCCGCTGCCCACCGGCCTCCGCAAGGAATGGGTCCTCGCTGCGGCGGCTGCGGGCAAGCACGTCCTCTGTGAGAAACCCTGCGCCCGCGACGCCGACGAGCTGCGGGAAATCATCGGGGCCTGCGAACGCGCGCGGGTGCAGTTCATGGACGGCGTCATGTTCATGCACAACGAGCGCCTCGCCGCAATGCGCGCCGAAATCGACGCGGGGACCATTGGCGCGATCCGCCGCATCTCGACCCAGTTCAGCTTCCTCGCACCGGATGATTTCTTTTCCGAAAACATCCGGCTCGATCCCTCGCTGGAACCGCTTGGCAGCCTCGGCGACCTCGGTTGGTACAACATCCGCATCATTCTCTGGGCACTCGGCTACGAGATGCCGGTGTCGGTCAGCGCCCGCATGATCCGCGAGCATCGCGGTGTGCCCGTGTCGCTCTCGGCCGAGCTGCTTTTCTCCGGCGGCGTCAGCGCCACCTTCTACTGCAGCTTCGAGAACGAGAACCAGCAATGGGTCGACATCAGCGGCACCGGAGGCCGGATCCGCGTGGGCGATTTCGTGCTGCCTTACCACGGGCCCGAACTCGCCTTCGAGATCGAGCAGGATCATTTCCGCGTCGAGGGATGCCATTTCCACATGGAGCGACACCCGCGCCGCGTCGCGACCCGCGAGTATTCCGACAGCCACCCGACCGCACAGGAGTCGAAGCTTTTCCGGAAGTTCGGCGAACTGGTGCTCGGTGGCAGACCCGATCCCCACTGGCCGGAGATTTCGTTGAAAACACAGATCGTGCTGGACGCGTGTCTGGAGGCGGCGCGGTAAGTATGGCGCGGTGAGTGCGGACTCGATGTTTTTGAGGAGTGGAGGTGATCTAGCCCGAAGGCACCTTTTTGGGGGAAAGAGAAAAGAAACTAAAGATATTTCACATTGAATCGAGGGATAAAATCCGTAAATTCCATAAATGTCAGGTGATCGCTTGGTGCAGCAGAAGAATGGAGCCACGGCCACGATTGAGATTTTGGGGGGATCTGACGTGGAGGTGCATTATCTGGGGAAAAAGAAGGGATCTCACCACCGGCAATCGTACCGTTTGACTGATCTACATGGGCGGGCAAACCGGGTCGCGGGATCTGACAAGATACTGACGGGCCAAGGATGGATCGTTCTCCTCCTAAGTGTGGGAATACTTTTTCCTGGAATACGCGCTCTACAAACCCCGTCTCTTCTCGACAACGAAGAAGCTTTGGCGCACAGCTTCATCTTCACGCTTGGCGGGCTAGTCGGGATCAGCGCCATGTTGCGAGAGATCGTTCTGCGAAGGAAAAATTCTTCCGGGTCCTTTGTTTTTTCGCATATCAGCACGCGACAACCCCTCTTTGCATTTTTTGTTGATGAGCCCTCTGAAGAGGAGGCAACTGAGTTCTGCGAACGACTTGAAAAAGAGATTGAGGCCGCGCACGATTCGCTTGGAAACTGTGACGAACAACGATTGAGCGACAGCGGAAAGATCGCTCATGAGCTGGAGAATCTCTGTGTGCTTTTCGAGCGTGGAGTCCTGACGGAACCCGAGTTTTCCAAAGCGAAGAATCTTCTGCTGCAAGGCTCATGATCCCCCCGATCGAATCGCCTGCTTCAATCAAATTTTCACCCATCATGATCATTCATCCGGAACCACCGCGCTCATCGCGCGGGGAGCTCATTCAGATCCGCGGAAAAACTTCCACTCGGTTTACGATCAAATCCCGGAACGAACTTGAGATCGAGACCTCTTCGAAGAAGTCGGGCAAAGTTATCCCTATCGAATTGAAGTTGGTATCTGAAACGCCGAGCCGGCAGCGCTTCCAAGCCGGATATATCGATCCTTCGGTGATTCTATGTGGGGCTGTCGCCCTCGTGTTCGTGATATCGACGATATTGGCCGTGAATGCCGATTTTCCGGGACTTGCGATTGCATTCCTGGTGCTCTCCATCCCTGGGGTGCTGATCGGAGTCATTAGATCACGTCGGCTCCGGGCTACAAGCTACGACATCTTTATTTTCGAGAATCGTTTTGGCGGCGTGGCTTTCGTGATTGAGGCCAACAAACCGGATGAGCAAACCTTTGAGAGCTTTCTCAACCACCTGAAGAATACCATCCGTTCGGTGTCCCCCGATCCTGTGACGATGAACTCAGGTGAAGTGCTGTCGGGCCAAGTTGCCAAACTGCATGATCTCTTCCAGCAAGGATTGCTCACTGATACGGAGTTTGTCGCCGCCAAGGAGCGTCTGCTGAATCGAGAAGCCGCGGTAGAGAGGCGGATCGGTTTTGAGGTGACCTAGGAACAGGCGGGCCCCCTGCAGGCCCTGACTCGTCAAAATGGATCGATCCTCGCCGTCATCGGGTGCGTACCTATGCGAAGCCGCGACACCGAAAGGCCTCAACGGGGTCGGATCCGGACGAGTGGGTATTCGAGCGATCGGTTGGAGGAGAAGCCGGAAGATCCGGAGATGAATTTCCTCGTGGGGGTGCGCTCCTTCGCGCTCTTGTAGCGGACCCCGCCCTCCATGTAGATCCGCTCGCCGGGCCGGACCACGGCGACGGGATTTACTCCTTGGCGAATTTTCGCCGTGACGTTGATTCTCCGCCTTCCCAGAAGGAAATACTGCTCCTTGATCGCTTCCTGGTAGCCGACGAAAACGACCACGCCATCGACGGATCGCCCGGTGTTCTCGGCGCCGACGTAGAATTTCCCCCAATCGGTGCTCCGCAGATTCACCGTGGCAATCTGCTTCCCTTGCTTGCCGAAATACCGCAAGGCGGCCGGGGCCCTGCGTGTCCCGACCGCGAGGTCAGACGCGTATTTGGCATCCAGATCATAAACAACGAGGTCGAAATCGTTGTCCGCCAGCACCCCTTCGGCCTGTCCGGAAACCTGGACGTCCTTGATCCGCACGGTGACCTGGAGGGTGTCTTCATTGATCACCGAACATTGGGCCGAGGCGACCCGATCGAGCAGTTCACCACGGAGGGTGACGATGGGGGCGAAATCTCCATTTGTTGATCCTCGGAACGCACCGGGAGAGACCAACGTCACCGTGTAGACTCCTGTGGAACTGCGGGCGGAAAGCACCGTCGATCCCGGGCGTGAACTCGCGCCGTTGATCTTGGATCCGTCAGTCCCCGCAACGCTCGCGGTGAGGGCCACCAGCCGCGATGCCGGAACCCCCGCCATCTCACTCGCGCGGATTTGGTAGACGGCGAAAGCCATGTCTCCATCGGCCGGCACCCCGGCATTCCCGGCCGGGTTTGCCTGGAGATCATGGTTCCGGATGGTGAAGCTCACCGAGCCGTCGAGAAGAGTCGATTTCACTTCGCCCCGCGGGATGGCATCCTCGGTGCCATTTTCCAGGGAAGTGAGCAAGATCAGGTAGTCGTCGGCGGCGTCGTTGGCGAAGGCCCCCGGTCGCTCGAGTGACAGGTCGTAATTCCCGGCTGCTTCACGCACGCTCAGAAGCGTCCCTCCACCGACCGCGATGTGTGGTCTTTCCAGAAAACCAGATCCGTTGACCAATCCCACCGCGAGGAGGTGCCGCGTCTCGCCCTCGATCGAGCCCGAATCCGGCGATTCACGGACGGCAAAGAAAAAGGCTTGGTCCACGGCGACCGCATCGTTCGGCGAGCCGGAATTCTCCAGATCGGCCGTCTGGAAATGCACAACCAAGGTGTCGTTCGTGATGGAATCGATCGTGGCGGTGATCCCGGCATCGCCAAGGGCCACCGACTCGATCCCGGCTTCGATCACGTAGTCGTCCATCCCCTTTCCTTGGAACGCTCCGGACTGCACGATCGAAACCTGATACAGACCCGCGGACAGTCGCGTCGAGACCACCGAGGCCCCGGAGCGTGCGGAATAACTGGCAAGCGAACCCGTCGATTCGACTTTTCCAAGCGCGAGGAAAGTTTCAGCCGAGCGGGCCTCTGTCCCGAAAAGGGCCAAGGCAATCGCGATCAGGGCTGGGACAAGCGTTGCGGGGGATTGGGAAACGGCCATGAAAGAAAGATCCCCGAAATCGAGGTTCCTGTCATGGCATTTCATGGCCTTCCTGCTGGTCCGGAAAGCGAGGCGGGAGACCTGTGGTTTCCGGTATTGACGGAGCGGAACTCCGCGCCGATGCCTCCTCCCATGATCGAAGCCATCCTCAGGGGCCTCGCTGGTGTCGCCGCATTGCTCGGGATCTGCTGCCTGCTCAGCCGGCGGCGTCAGGACATTCCGTGGCGGCTGGTCGGGGGCGGATTGCTTCTCCAGGTGATGCTCGCCTTCCTCCTGCTCGCGACGCCTTTCAGCGCGGTGGTCGAGGCGGTCTCGGCGGGTTTCGTGAAACTGCTCGGTTACAGCGACGAGGGGGCGCGGTTCATGTTCGGCGAACTGATCGATGCCTCGAAGTTCGGCTTCGCCTTCAAAGTGCTGCCGGTGATCCTCTTCGTCTCGGCGCTGACTTCGGCTCTCTATTACCTCGGCGTGCTCCAATGGATCGTTTTTGGCTTCGCCTGGGTGATGACGCGATTGATGAAACTCTCGGGGGCCGAGAGTCTCGCGGCGGCGGCGAACATCTTCGTCGGGCAGACGGAAGCGCCCCTGGTGGTGAAACCCTACCTCGCCGGGATGACCCGCTCGGAACTGATGGCGCTGATGTGCGGCGGCATGGCGACGATCGCGGGCAGTGTGTTCGGCCTTTATGTGATCACGCTGGGAGGCGGCGATCCGCAGGTCGAGGCGGCCGTGGCGAAGCAGCTTCTGACCGCCTCGATGATGAACGCCCCGGCGGCGCTTTTCATCGCCAAGATGCTCGTGCCCGAGCGCGAGGCCTTTGACGACGAACTCTTCGTGCCGCGCGACCGGCAGGGACGCAACCTGCTCGATGCGATCGTGACCGGAACGTCGGAGGGATTGAAGCTCGCGCTGAACGTGGCGGCCATCCTGATCGTCTTTGTAGCCGGCATCGCCTTGCTGAACGGCATCCTCGGTTGGATCGGGGGCCTCGGCGGCGGAGAAGGATGGATCAACGGGCTCGTCAACCGGGCCAGCGGCGGGGTCTTCACCGAGTTCTCGATGCAATCCATCCTTGGCTTCCTTTTTGCACCGGTCGCCGCGGCCATCGGCGTGGAATGGGCCGACCTGCTCCGCTTCGGGCAGTTGCTCGGGATGAGAATGGTCTCGAACGAGTTCGTCGCCTACCTCGAACTGGGTGCGATGAAGGAGGCCGCCTCCCTTTCTCCGAAGACGGTCTTCCTCGCGACCTTCGCGCTCTGCGGATTCGCCAACTTCAGTTCCATCGGCATCCAGATCGGTGGCATCGGGGTGCTCGCCCCGCAACGCCGCGCCGATCTCGCGGAGCTCGGCCTGCTCGCCATGATCGGCGGCACCATCGCGAGCCTGCTCACCGCCAGCATCGCGGGGATGTTCTTTGGCGTGGGCGGGTGATGTCCTGACCAACAATCAAGCCGTCGCCTTGATGCCCTCCTCGAGGATCCATTGGGCATTGAGACCGTGCTCCGCGTCGCAGAGTGGGTGGATCGTCAGGTCCGGATCTTCGATGGCGGCGAGGAAGTGGGTCGCCGCGTTTTCGAGATGAGCGGGTTGATCCGGTACGCTCAGTTCGACGCCGTCGGGATGTTCCGCATTGGCCAGAAGAATGCGCCCGTCGTGGCCCGGCTCGATATGGACGGTGGCCGTGCTGCCGTAGAGCGTGGTGCTGTAGCTGGTGAGATGCCCGATCTGCGTCCAGCTCGCCTCGCTCGTAGCGAGGGCGTTCGGGTACTTCAGCAGGAGCACGGCGTTGTCCTCCGAGGCAAGATCGGGCTTGAGGCCGGTGCGGATGCGGAGCCCGGAGACGGAATCGGGTTTCCCTAACAAAACATCCGCGAGCACCGCGCCGTAGCAGCAGTAGTCCATCAGCGCCCCGGCGCCGTTGAGTTCGGCATCGTAGAGCCATTCGCAAAACTGCGGCGAGCATCCCAGCTCGACAGGTCCCTGATGGGCCGCACGGTAGCGCACCTGCCAGAGCTGCCCGAGCTCGCCGACCTGGGCCATGAAAATCCCGTGGCGGAGCTGTGGCCACCACGCGAAGGGCCAGTTGATCATCAGCCGGACTCCATTGGCCCGCGCCGCCGCGAGCATGCGTTCGGCTCCGGCAAGGGTCGCCGCCATGGGCTTCTCGACGAGACAGTGCAGCCCGCGTTCGCAGGCCTGCACCGCGAGCTCCTCGCTGAGGCGGTTGCTGCCGAAGATGAAGGCGGCGGTGAGGCCTTCGCGCCCCAGCAGTTCGTCGTAGGAGGTGTAGGTGTCGCCGGCAAAACGCTGCCGGTATTTCGCGAGCAGATCGAGGTCGGCGTCCGCGGCACCGACCAGTTCGGCACGACCGGTGGCGGTCAATTCTTCGAGGACGCCCCAGACGTGGTCGTGATGGAGGCCGAGGGTGGCGATGCGGTGGGTCATGGGAGGGAGGAAGGGGTCGGATACAGTCAATAAATGGGTAACACTTTTGGTCGGAACATGGGTATCACTTTCGGTTAAAAAGTTGCCGGATTCGACGTCGGTAGTGAAAGCCTCGCGTCCCGCTCGGTCACGAGTCTTCGCCCTCCTCGAAAAGAAACTTCCGACGCTCGTGCCGGATTTGCAGGATCATCACGCGCTTCGCGTGAGGGTCGAGCGTGTAGAGGATGCGCCAGCCGGGCCGGGATTTCCACGGACGGAAAAGCACTTGGCGGATCGTGTGGTGCGGCAGCCAGCGGCCATTCTCGGGAGCGGGACGGTGCCGATCGGGAGAGGCCGCGAGTTTTTCCAAAGCTTTCTCCAGCAGGTCGAGCCACCGGAGCGCCAACTCGTTTCCTCCCCGCGTTTCATCCTCCTCGTACCAGAGGATTTGCGCTTCGATCTCCTCTTCGGCACCAGGTGAGAGACGCCATTCCCAGCTCATCGGGCGGACCCCCTGCGAGCCGCCCGGCTCCGGATCCGGGCAAAGGCTTTTCCTCCCTCGGTGCCTGTTTCGCCTTGGTCATAAGCCGCAAGTGCCGCGCGGAGCCGCTGGTCCATGCGGTGCTCCTCCGCATCGCCGGCCATTTGTTCGAAGGCCTCGACCGAAAGCACCACCGCCGCCGCCTTGCCGTTGTGGGTGAGGACACATGGCCGCTGGCTCTCTTGCAAAACCTGGAGACGCTCCTTGGTGGCGCGGGCGAATTCCGTCATGCTCACGATGTCTTCGGAAAGGACCAGTTTCATGAACCACTGAATCGCACAGAATTCTGTGCTTGTCATTCTTTCTTCGTTCCGGTCCTCACCCCAGATCGAAGCGTTCGTCGATGGCCCGCTGATACTCCCGGACCTTTCCGGATTCGACTTCGGCGACGGTGACCTCGCGACCGGCCTTGGCCGACTCGACGATGGCGTAGGCGCAGGCGAGGTCGCGGAGGCCTTCCCCGCCGCTGCATTCGGGCTGGCCGCCGCGCTCGATGGCGCGCAGCCAGTCGAGCTGGGCGAGGGCGAAATCGTTTTCGAGACCCAGGGGGAAATGGCGCTCCTGCATGTCCTTTGGCGCTTCCTTCCGATAAAGGGCGGAGAGCGACTGTGGCTTTTCACCGTCGAGAGTGATCATGTCGCCGGTGACCTTGCCCTTCGATCCGTAGAAGACGATGCCCTCGCCGACGACGGTGTTGGCGCCATGGCCACCCCAGCTCCCGAACATCGAACCCGCCGCACCCGAGGCGAGGGCAAAATGGGCGTGGAAGGTATCGTCGGCGTCGCAGGTGACCGGGTCGACCTTCTTTCCGTCGCGCACGATCCAACGGGTCGGTTCGACCACCTGGGTCCGGGCGCCGACGGAGATGACTTCGCTGCCGGAGACGTGACGGATCAAGTCAAAGAAGTGCGGCCCCATGTCGAGCGCCATGCCGCCGCCCTCGACGAGCGCGTGCCGCCACGGCGTTTCCGCGACGATCAGGTCGGGCGCCCACCAGGTGCCGATGTTGCCCATCACCGCCATCTGCACGGGACCGGCCAGACCGTCTTCGGAAAAAGCCCAATGCTGGTGGCGCACCCAGGGCACGAAGCGGAGATTCTCGAACACCCCGAACGTCACGCCCGCCTTTTCCGCACCCTCGCACATCCGCCTCGCGCCCTCCATCGAGACCGCGAGCGGCTTCTGCGAGAGCAGGTGTTTGCCCTGGGAGAAAGCCACTTCGGCGATCTGGTGGTGCAGGCTGTGCAGGGTGAAGTCGTTGACCGCGTCGACCTTGCCCGAGGCGATCATCTCGCGGTAATCGGTGTGGACTTCGACCTTCACCCCGGGTTGAAAATCGGACAGGTATTGATCACCGACCGCGAGCGGATCCCCGGCGATGGAGGAGACGGCGCGCCGTTGGGCGGGTCCCTCGCCGCGTTTCACGTAGCCGAGCGCGTCGTCCGCCTTGCGCGCGCAGAGGGCGGTGACCTCGAAACCCTCCACCCCCGCCTCGCGGAGCAGCCGATAACCCTCCAGGTGCGCCGCGAGGATGCGCCCGCAGCCGACAATGCCGATCCGAACCATGGATCGAGCTTAGAGAGCACCGCGCCGTTTCCAAGCGAAAAGGCTGGCGCGGAAATGCATGGACCGGATACGCGCCCGCGCTACAATGCCGGGCCATGGAGAAAGCCGACGAGAAGGAGTTTTACGCCCGCACCCGCAAGAGCCTGATCGAGCGCCTCGCCGACTGGGAGGATCAGCGCACCTGGGACGAGTTCTACCAGACCTATTGGCGGCTCATCTACAGCGTGTCCTTGAAAGCCGGCCTGAAAAACGAGGAGGCCTTCGACGTGGTGCAGGAGACCGTGCTCGCCGTGGCGAAGCAGTGGAAAAAGGGTCAGGTCTATGATCCGGCCAAGGGATCCTTCAAGACCTGGCTGATGAACATCACCCGCTGGCGCATCGCCGACCAGTTCCGCGCGAAGCAGCGCAATCCCGCGGCCGCCAACCAGCAGGGCGGCACCCCGAACGCCGATGGCGACGATCGTCGCACTGCCACGATCGACCGGCTCGAGGGCGAGAACGGCGCCGACATCCTCGATCAGGTCTGGGAGCGCGAGTGGATGTCGAATCTGACCGAGGTCGCCCTGCAGCGCGTCAAGAAAATCGTCTCACCGAAGCAGTACCAGATTTTCCACGCCTACGTCGTCAAGGAATGGGAGGTGGCAAAGGTCACCCGCGAGCTCGGCGTGAGCCAGTCGCAGGTCTACCTCGCCAAGCACCGCGTCGGCGGGCTGATCAAGGACGAGATCGAAAAGCTGAAGCGCGAGTTCGCCTGAGGCGGCTCAGGCCTTTCTCCCGATCGCCAGCAGCGTCTGGAAATGGGGCGGCTCGCTCTCGCGATCGACCACCGCGATGTCGATGCCATCGAAGCCCTGCTCTTTCAGAAAACGCGAGATTTCCAGCTCGGAAAAGCCCAGCCAGAGATCGGCGTAGAGGTCCTTGGCATCCTCGAACTGGTGCTTCAGCAGGTCGAGGATCACGATGTGGCCCCCGAGCTTGAGGATGCGACGGGCCGCGGCGATCGCCTGACCCGGATGCACCGCGTGGTGCAGCGATTGGCTGAAAAAAGCGATGTCCACCGAGCCCTCGTCGATGGGAGGATCCTCGATGCCCCCGAGCCGGTATTCGAGATTCAGATAGCCGTTCTCCCGCGCCACCGAGGTGCCGTATTCGACCATCTTCTCGGAGTTGTCGATCGCGATGACCTTCTCGGCGCGCTGGGCGAGCAGTTGGGAAAAAGTGCCCTCGCCCGCGCCAAGATCAGCGATCACGAGCGGCGGCATCAGTTTCAGGAGCGTCTCGGCGAGCGCCTTCCAGGAGCGTCCCGGGCAATAGGTGCGACCAAACTTCCCGGCGAGCGCGTCGAAATAAGCGCGGGCCTTGTCGCGCCGCTTCGCGAGGATCAGGTCGAGGGCGGCGCGATCTTCGGCGACTTCGGGCAGTTCGGCGGCCGCAAGTTCGAGCGCGGCCACGATGCGCCCGTCGAGGGGCGACGCTTCGTTGCCGAAGTTGTAGATGATGTTTTTCCCCGAGCGGCGGTCGGTGACGAGCTTGGCCTGGCGCAGTTGGGAGAGCTGCGAGGAGATCCGCGACTGCCCCATGCCGAGGATGTCCTGCAACTCGACCACGGAGAGCTCCTCCTGCCGGAGCAGGCTGAGGATCCGCAGCCGGGTCGGATCGGCGATCAGTCGCAGGGCTTTCAGGGTCGACGCCATGGGGAATCCCCATGGTATCGGGAGATCCCCGTTTGTAAACGGGTCTCTCCGTCCGATCTCAAGGATGATCGGGGTCTCCGAAGCCTTCTTCCGTCGGCAGCACCGGCTCGCCGGCCATGTTTTTCTGGATCACCTTGAACTGGTCGAGCAGGAAGAGCGGCTTGGTCGCGCCGGTGGCGAGGGCGTCGAGGCGCTTTTGCATTTCCACCACCTTTTCGGGATGCTCGGCGGCGAGGTTCTTCGCCTCGGAGGGGTCCTCGGCGAGGTGGTAAAGATCGACGCTCGACGGCAGCATGGTGCGCCAGATCAGTTTCCAATCGCCCTGGCGGACCGCACCGCGGAAGGGTTCGACGTTGTAAACGATCTCCTCGCGCGGCGAGGGCGCGTTGCTGGCGAGCGTGTCCCAGACGTTGAGTCCGTCGAGCGGCTTGCAGCCCTCGGTGGACGCTCCCGCGAGTCCGGCGAAGGTGGTGAAAAGATCCACGCCGTGGACCAGACCGTCGATCTGCCCCGCCTTGACCTGCCCCGGCCAATTCACGAAGGAGCAAACCCGGGTGCCCCCCTCGAAGAGCGAGGCTTTCCCATCCCGGTAGGGACCGTTGTCGCAGGGGATCTTGATCTTCGACACGTCCGCCATCACCCCGGCGAACATCGCGTTCTTCGTTCCGCCGTTGTCGCTGTGGAAGACGATCAGGGTGTTTTCGCGCATGCCCTTTTGGTCCAGCGCGGCGACGACGCGGCCGATCTCATCATCAAGGCAGGTCACCATCGCCGCGTAGGTGCGGCGGGTCGGATCCTCGATCGAGGCGTAGCGGTCGATGTAGTCCTGCGGCGCCTGGTAGGGCGTGTGCGGCGCGATGAAGGCGAGGTAGAGGTAGAGCGGCGTGGCCGTGTCGTGATTCTCGATCAGCTTCACCGCATCCTTGCCGAGGAGCTGGGTGGTGTAGCCCTCCTCCTTGACCGGCTCGTTCTCGCGATACCAGTCCAGCACGCCGTGTTCGGAGTGGGTGAAATAATCGAGTTCGCCGATCATCGCGCCGTAGTGGTAGTCGAAGCCACGCTGGCGCGGCCACCACTTCTTGTCGGCATGGCCGAGGTGCCACTTGCCGATCAGGGCGGTCTTGTAACCGGCACCCTTGAGCACCTCGGGGATCAGTTTTTCCTCGAGATCCAGGCCATAGGCGGAGACGGAGGGGATCACCGCCGTCTGCAGGCCGTAGCGGAAAGGATAACGCCCCGTCATCAGCGCGGCCCGGGTCTGGGTGCACATCGACTGCACGTAGAACTGGCTGAACTTCGCGCCCTCCGCGGCGAGCTTGTCGAGGTTCGGCGTCTTGATCTCGGTGCAGCCGTTGAAACCGACATCCTTCCAACCGAGATCGTCGGCGACGATGTGGAGGATGTGGGGTTTGGCGGGCGCGGCCCAGCCGGTCGGGCCCGCGGACAAAATCACGGCCAGGAAAAGGTTTCGGAGGATGCGGTGGCGGATAGGATTCATGACAGATTGAAAGTGCTTGTTCTCTTAATCGATTTCCCGAAAGTTTACTATCCAATTCGCGCACGACCTCCGGTGGACCCGACCCTGACAGACACCTGCCTGCGACCGGCCTACCGCCATCTGTTCCACCGCATGCGCGACCCCGACGAGTTCGCGGTGGCAGTGTCGGGAGCCTCGCTCCGCGCGGACTTTCTCGGCCGGCAGCAAAGGGAAACCATCGTGGAGCAATTCCAAACGCCGGATTGGGCGATCGATTTCCAGCAGGCCCACGTCCGGGCCCGCATCCTCGGCTTTCCGCCTCCGGGCTGGGCCTCCATGGCCGTGATCCGCGGGGAAGGCGAATCGGCCTGGTATGGAGCCGAAGTCCGCCGAGGCTATCTGGTCTGCACCCCGCCCGGCGAGCCCATTGATGGCTGGATCCAACCGGGTTTCGTGTGCTCGTCGATCGGCGTGGCGCCCCAGGTTTGGGACCGCTGCCGGATCCGCTCGGGGGCTGATCGGGACCGCCTCGCGCCCAGGGCCATCGCGGTATCGGGCAAAGGCTTTGACTCGATCGAGGCACGCCTTTTGGACCTGCGGACGCGTCTCGCCAGCGCCAAATCAGCGGCCGAAGCCGAGTTGGCGGCCCGCGAGGCGCGCGATTTTGCCGAAGAAATGCTGACGATGGCCTGGGAGTTGGCTTCGCCCGCGCCCGCCCGCCCCGTCTCCGCCCGTAACCGCGCCCGGCTGGCGCGACGGGCGGAAGACTGGCTGCACGCCCACCACGGCGTCGCTGGGAGCGTCGGCGAACTGGCGATCGCGATGGGTGCCAGCCGGCGCGAAATCGAATATTCCTTCCGTGAGAACTTCGGGCTCAGTCCGCGGCAGCTTTTGGAAAAAATCCGGCTCAATGCGATCCGCCGCGAGCTCCGCGAGACAGGTGCTTCCTCCCGAGGGCAGGTGACGCGCATCGCGATGGATCATGGGATCACGCATCTCGGCCGCTTCCCCGCGCTCTACCGGCAGCTCTTTGGCGAGTTGCCGAGCGAGACAGCGACGGAGGCGGCGCGGCGTTGAAACCTCACTTCTCCTTAGCGATCGCCGGGTAAACGAGGCCGGCGAGGGCGGCGCCGATGAGCGGGGCGATCCAGAAGAGCCAGAGCTGCGCGAGCGCCCAGCCTCCGACGAAGACGGCAGGGCCGGTGCTGCGGGCGGGATTGACGGAGAGGTTTGTCACCGGGATGCCGATGAGGTGGATGAGGGTGAGCCCGAGACCGATCGCGATGGGGGCGAAACCCTGCGGGGCGCGTTTGTCAGTGGTACCGAGGATGATGAGCAGGAAGAAGAAGGTCAGGACGATCTCCGCGACGAGGGCCGAAACCATCGAATAACCGCCCGGGGAATGCTCGCCGAATCCGTTCGAGGCGAAGCCGCCCTCGGTCGAGAATCCTTCCTTGCCGCTCGCGATGAGGTAAAGCACGGCCGCGCCGGCGAGGCCGCCGAGGACTTGGGCGACGACGTAGGGGAAGAACTCCGACTTCGGATGGCGGCCCGCCACGCAGAGCCCGAGCGTGACCGCCGGATTGAGGTGGCAGCCCGAGATGTGGCCGATGGCGTAGGCCATCGTCAGTACGGTGAGGCCGAAGGCGAGCGAGACGCCGACGAAGCCGATCCCGAGCTGGACGGGGCTGTCGCCGGTGGTGAGGAACATCGCCGCGAGGACCGCGCTGCCGCAGCCGCCGAAGACGAGCCAGAGGGTGCCGAAGAACTCGGCGGTGAGTTTGTTTTTCATGAAGACCGGATCCGATAGGTTGGGTTTTTGGGATGGATGTCAGGAGGAAATTTCACGGGGCCGGGAAGACGGTGTGGCCTTCCTTGATCGTTTCGACGACCTTGATTTCACGGATCGCGGCGGCCTCGACCTTGAGCGGGTCGCGGTCGAGAATGACGAGATCGGCGAGCTTGCCGACGGCGAGGGTGCCTTTCGAGGCTTCCTCTCCGTATTGCTCGGCGCCCCATTCGGTCATGGCCTTGAGGCCTTCGTAGGCGGTGACGCGTTGATCCAATCCGACCTCCTGACCGGCGCGGGAAACGCGGTTCACGGCGGAGGAGAGCATCATCATCTGGTCGAGCGGCGCGACGACGAAATCGGTGTGGTTGCTGGGGCGCAGCCCGGCGTCGATGGCATCGCGCATCGGGCTGATGTAGGCGGCCTGCTCGGGGCCGCGGTTGGCGATGTGCGCGTCGGCGAAGTAGAAGGTGTGCAGGGTGTAGAAGGAGGGGCGGATGCCGTACTTCACATACTTCGGAATGTGGTCCTTCCGCATGAACTGGGTGTGGATCGTGGTCACGTTCCACGGCGTGGAGAAGTCGCCTTCGCGGGCGAATTCGTAGGCGCTGAGGAAGGCGTCGATGGCGGCATCGCCGTTGCAATGGAGGATCAGCGGCACCTTCATGCGGTAGACCTTGCGCACCATCTGGTTGACCATGAGCTGCGGGAAGGTCGGCTCGCCTTTCCAGTCCTGTTCGCCGCCCGGACCGCCGGTGAGGTAGGGGGTGGTGAAAAAGGCGGTGCGCCCCTGGGGTGATCCGTCGATCGTGATCTTGACGCCGCCGATCTTGAAGCGGTTGCGATAGCTGCCCCACTCCGACGCGGGCACGGCGGCGAGGATGCTGTCGAGGTCGGTGATGAAGGGATAGACGACCACGTCGATGACATTGGCCCCGGCCTCGCTGGCGCGTTTCATTGCCTGGAGCGGGCCGAGGTGGGTCGCGCCGTCTTGGGCGGTCGTGATCCCGGCGGCGGCATAAAGCATCTGCCCGGCCTTCGACCACTCGATCTCCTGTTCGGGAGTCATGGGCTCGCTCTGTTCGAAGACGGGCATGAAGGCCGTCTCCATGATGAGACCCCAGGGCTCCTCGGTGCCGGGTTTGCGCACGATGATGCCACCGGCCGGCGTTTTCGTTTCGGCGGAGATGCCGTACTTGGCGAGCGCGAGCGAATTGAGAACTCCGCCGTGCATGGAGACGTGGTCGATCCGCACGGGATTTTCGGGAAAAGCCTCGTCGAGGTCGTCGCGGTTGAGGAGGCGGCCATCGGGCATCACGGTGTCGTCGTAGCCGTAGCCGGTGATCAGTTCGCCCTTCGGGATCTTCCGCTCGGCGGCGTAGCGTTTCAGCTCGGCGATGATGGATGGCACGTCCTTGCCCGGCCCCGAAGGCGGCGCGTAAAGCTGGCACTGGTTGGCGACCTGGAGGGAATTGTAATAGTGGCTGTGCCCGTCGATGAAGCCGGGCAGGAGGGCCTTGCCGCCGAGATCGACCAGGGCGGTGGCGTCATCTTTCAGAGCGAGGGCATCCGCCTTTGCTCCGGCGAAGGTGATCTTGCCTTCCTCGACCGCGAGGGCTTCGACGTAGGAGGGTTCGGGCCCTGCCATCGTGAGGATGGCCCCGCCGTGGTAGATCGTGTCGGGAGCGGCGAGGGCGGTGGCGTAGCGGCTCGCTGGGAGCGCGAGAACCAGGATGGACAAGAGCGATGGCGTGAATTTCAGCATGCCCCAGCCTACAAAATTCGATTCGCCACCAGCAAGCCGATTCGGCGGGCGCGGGCGAGGCTGATCGGCAAAATTTTCCGGATTGAAAAAAAAAATCCCCGAATTACATCTATCAACCAATCAAGATTCGTAAATACGACAAACCACCATGGCCGATACCTACATCTTCTCATCCGAGTCCGTCACCGAAGGTCACCCCGACAAGGTGTGCGACACCATCTCCGACGCCGTCGTCGACGCGTGCTTTTCGCAGGACCTGAAGTCCCGCGTCGCCTGCGAGACCATGGTGAAGGACAACCTCGTCGTCCTCGGCGGCGAAATCACGACTTCCGCGAAGTTCGACTACCGCGAGGTGGTCAAGGCGGCGATCGAGGAGATCGGCTACGTCAACGACGACTGCAAGTTCAACGCCAACAACTTCTTCTTCATCAACGCCCTCGGCCAGCAGTCGCCCGACATCGCGCAAGGCGTCGACGCCTCCGCCGCGGACCACAAGGAAACCGCCGAGCAGGGTGCCGGTGACCAGGGCATCATGTTCGGCTACGCGGTCCGCGAGACTCCCTCGCTGATGCCGGCGCCGATCGCCTACTCGCACCAACTCGGCCGCGCCATCACGGAGCTGCGCAAGAGCGGCAAGCACACCTGGCTGCGTCCCGACTCGAAGACCCAGGTCTCGATCGAGTATGTCGACGGCAAACCGACCCGCGTGACCGCGGTGGTGGTTTCCACCCAGCACGCCGCGAGCATCGGCACTCCCGAGATCCGCGAGATCCTCAAAAAGGAGCTGATCGAGGCGGTCATCCCCGCCGAGCTTCTCACCAAGGAGACCGAGTACCACATCAACCCGACCGGCCTTTTCATCATCGGCGGTCCCGAGGGTGACTGCGGTCTGACCGGCCGCAAGATCATCGTCGACACCTACGGCGGCATGGGCCGTCATGGTGGTGGTGCTTTCTCCGGCAAGGATCCGAGCAAGGTGGACCGCTCCGCCGCCTACATGTGCCGCTACGTCGCCAAGAACGTCGTCGCCGCCGGGCTCGCCCACCGATGCGAGCTCCAGCTCGCCTACGCCATCGGCCACCCGCAGCCTGTCAGCGTGCACGTCGACACCTTCGGCACCAACGAGGTCGACGAAGCGAAGATCGTGAAGGCGATCAAGGAGATCTTCTCCTTCAAGCCGGCCGATTTCATCCGCGAGCTGAAGCTGCTCCGCCCCATTTACCGCAAGACCACCAACTACGGTCACTTCGGCCGCGAGGACGACACCGACGCCCTCACCTGGGAGAAGACCGACAAGGCGGACGCGTTGCGCTCCGCTTGTGCCTGAGGAGTTTGTCAGGGTTCACTTTTCAGTTTTTCAGCAAGAAGCCATGGCGTTGCAGACCTTTGAAGACCTTGAGGTTTGGAAAAGGGGATGCCGCTTGGCCGTGGATGTCTGCGTCGAGTTCGATGAGTGCAAAAACTTCACTTTGAAAGACCAGGCGCAGCGTTCCGCGATCTCGATCCCGTCGAACATCGCGGAGGGCTCCGAGAGAGGTAGCGATGCCGACTTCGTCCGCTTCCTCCGCTACTCGAAAGGCTCCTGTGCCGAGCTGAGAACCCAACTCTACATTGCCCGCAAGGTCTCCCAAAAACTCAACCGCCCCAGCTTGGACATTCCGGACGAACTCATCACGGAAACCCGTGAGATCGCCGCGATGCTCCAAGGCCTCGTCAACTCCATCGAAAAGGGAAAGGCGCCGTCCGCGCATCCCACTGAAAACTGAACACTGAAAACCAGAAAACTCTTATGAGCACTACGACAGCAAAACAGAACGACTACAAGGTGGCCGACATCGGCCTCGCCGAATTCGGCCGGAAAGAAATCGAAGTGGCCCAGCACGAGATGCCGGGTCTCATGGCCACCCGCGCCAAATATGCCGCGGAGAAGCCTCTCAAGGGAGTCCGCATCATGGGCTCGCTCCACATGACGATCCAGACCGCCGTGCTGATCGAGACCCTTGCGGATCTCGGCGCCGACGTGCGCTGGTGTTCCTGCAACATCTTCTCGACCCAGGACCACGCGGCCGCCGCCATCGCGGCCCGCGGCATCCCGGTCTTCGCCTGGAAGGGTGAGACCCTCGAGGAATACTGGGACTGCACCGAAGCGGCCCTGACCTGGCCCGACGGCAAGGGACCCCAGCTCATCGTCGACGACGGCGGTGATGCGACGCTCCTCATCCACAAGGGCGCCGAGCTCGAAGAGGGCGACCGCTCCTTCATCGACAGCCCCAGCGACAGCGAAGAAGAAGAGATCATCAAGAACCTCCTTCGCCGCATCCACTCCGAGGATCCCATCAAGTTCACCAACTACCTGAAGGACTGGAAGGGCGTCTCCGAAGAGACCACCACCGGCGTGCACCGCCTTTACCAAATGTATGAGGCCGGCAAACTCCGCGTCCCCGCCATCAACGTGAACGACTCGGTGACCAAGTCGAAGTTCGACAACCTCTACGGCTGCCGCGAGTCGCTCGTCGACGGCATCAAGCGCGCCACCGATGTGATGATCGCCGGCAAGGTCGCCGTGGTCTGCGGTTTCGGCGACGTCGGCAAGGGTTGCGCCCAGACCTTGGCCGGCTTTGGCGCCCAGGTCATCGTGACCGAGATCGACCCCATCTGTGCCCTCCAGGCCGCCATGGCCGGGTACCGCGTGCTCACCGTCGAGGACACCCTCGGCTGGGCCGACATCTACGTGACCACCACCGGCAACAAGGACATCATCCGCCTCGACCACATGCTCGCCATGAAGGACCAAGCCATCGTCTGCAACATCGGGCACTTCGACAACGAGATCCAGGTCGCCAAGCTCAACACCGCCCCCGGTGTGAAGAAGGTGAACATCAAGCCCCAGGTCGATCGCTATGATCTTCCCAACGGCAACCAACTCTTCATGCTCGCCGAAGGCCGCCTCGTGAACCTCGGCTGCGCCACCGGCCACCCGAGCTTCGTGATGAGCAACAGCTTCACCAACCAGACCCTCGCCCAGATTGACCTCTGGAAGAACAAGGATGTCTACGCCCCCGGCGTCTACATCCTGCCCAAGAAGCTCGACGAAGAAGTCGCCCGTCTCCACCTCGAGAAGATCGGTGCCAAACTCACCAAGCTGACCGACGACCAGGCCAGTTACATCGGCGTGGCAGTCGAGGGCCCCTACAAGCCCGAGCTGTATCGCTATTGATCCTTCCCCGGATCATGGTTTAAGAAGAGACCGGCGGGCGACCGCCGGTCTTTTTTTGCACCTCCCCGATGAAAGCGATCCTTTGTCTTGGCGCCATGCTCACGCTCTTCTCCTTGTCCGCCGACGAAGAAAAAGCCTCCATCACCGGCGGCGGGTCACTGCCTCCTCTTCCCGAGGGCGCCTTCACCCTCGTCGTGATCCCGGACACGCAACATTACACGGGCCTCGGTTGCAAAGGCGAGCTGGAGTCGGATGCGCCGGTGGCGAACGCGCACCTCGCCGCACAGGTCGAGTGGATCTTGGCCAACCGGGAGAAGGAGAACATCGTCTTCGTCACCCATGTCGGGGACATCGTCGAAAAAAACCGCCTGGAGGAATGGGCGGTGGCGAAGCAACACCTGGACCGGCTCCGCGGAGTCGTGCCCTTCAGCCTGACCGTGGGCAACCACGACATGGAATCCGACGGCGACGCGCGGCTGTTCCAGGAAACCTTTCCCGCGGCAAGTTTTGCGAAGGATCCCTGGTACCTCGGCAGCTACCGCCATGACCGGCCTGATCAGCAGGTCTCCGCGAACAACGTGAACAGCGCGCAACGTTTCACCGCCGGCGGGATGGAATTCCTGCACCTCAGCTTGGAATGCAACGCACCGGACGATGTGCTCACCTGGGCCGAGGACATGATCGGAAAGCACCCGGATGGCCGCGTGATCGTCACGACGCACATGGACCTCGGCGTGGTCGAGCGCCCCAAGACAGCGGCAGGCTACATCCACGACCCCAAGGGCCGGATGCGTTGGGTGAAAATCCACGGGAAGCGCGGCAACAGCGGAGAGGCGATGTGGGAAAAACTCTTCCGCCACCAGCCGCACCTCGACCTGATCCTCTGCGGCGACCAGAGCCGGGTCACCGCGCTGCGACTCGACACGCTGACGGACGGAGGACACCTCGTGACCTCGCTGCTGAGCGATTACATGAGCCAGCCGGTCCTGCGCCTGATGCGTTTCCACCCTGACAAAAGCACTGTGGACGTGATCTCCTGGGAGGTGGAAAGAGGGTTCCTCGTCGAGGAGACGGCCTATGTGAAGGACCTCGCCCGGCATCAGTTCCAACTCCGGCTCACCCCGCGCTGAGGCGCATCGGACTTTGGTCCTAGGGCGCGGCTTCCCGCTTGCTTGACGCGTGGCGGATGTCACGCTAGCGACATGGAAGAGCCCGCCGCCCGGCGCCCCATCAAAACCAGACGCAGCCCTTGGGCTGCCGCCCTCTCGCGCGGGCTCCTGCGCCTCGGCCTCAGTCCGAATCAGGTGTCGGTGCTGAGCGCGGTGTTCGCGGCAGGAGCCGGGGCGGCGATGCTGCTGGCGGTGCGCGAGGGGACCGCCCTACCCTGGATGTGGTGGCTGCTCGCTGCGGCGGGCATCCAGCTCCGCCTGATCTGCAACCTGATGGATGGGATGATGGCGGTGGAGGGCGGGCGTCGCACTCCCGATGGCGATCTTTACAATGAGTTTCCCGATCGCATCGCGGATGTCCTCGTCCTCGCCGGGCTCGGTCTGGCCTCGGGCTCGAAAATGGGAGAACTGCTCGGCTGGGCCTGCGCCTGCGGGGCCCTCGCAACCGCCTGCGTGCGCATGCACGGCGCGACCCTGACAGGCTTCCACGATTTCTGTGGCCCTTTCGCAAAACCTCACCGCATGGCCCTGGCCACGGCGGCCTGCCTGGTGATGGCCGTGTTTGGAACCGGCGTGAGCGCCACGCAAGTGCTGCCCTGGGTGCTGGGTCTGATGGCGGCAGGCATCGCCGCTACCATCGTGCGGCGTTTGCACCGGCTCTCGCGGACGCTTCACGAACGCTCGTCATGAGATACCGTATCGTCGCCTCGCTCGTGCGCCTCGCCACCGGGGTGCGCCTGCTGCCCGCTCTGCCGCATGGCGAGGGACCGGCGATTTTTTTCGCGAACCATTCGAGCCACATGGACTTCCTGGTGGTCTGGGCCGCGCTGCCGGATGCGACGCGCGAGCGCACCTGCCCGGCCGCAGCCGAAGACTACTGGGGTGACAGTTCGCTGCGCCGCCGGATCGCCTGCGATTTTTTCCGCGCCATCCTCATCCCCCGCTCCGGGGTGACGAGAAAAAACCATCCGGTCGAACGGCTCGGCACGGTCCTGGAGGCGGGGCATTCGGTAATCCTGTTCCCGGAGGGCACCCGTCGCAGCGACGGCGAGACCGGGCTCTTCAAGTCGGGCCTCTATCATCTCGCGAAACATCATCCTGACATTCCGCTCATTCCCGTCCACCTCGAAAACCTGAACCGGATCCTGCCCAAAGGCTCGCTACTGGTCCTGCCGCTGATCGCGGGAGTCCGCTTCGGCGAGCCCCTCCACCTGCGTCCGGACGAAGCCAAACCCGACTTTCTCGCCCGAGCCCGCGAGGCTCTCGTCGCCACCGGCGGCTGAACCCATCAACACCCCATGGACGCGGAAACCCGTTTGCTCTTCGGACTGCTCGTCGGCATCCTCGCCATCGCCTCGGTGATCGGCGCGATTCTCGCGCGACGCGCGAAGTCGGAGGGCGCGAAGGCCACCATCGCGAATCTCAATGCGCGGATCCGTTCCTGGTGGGTGATGGCGGCGATCTTCTGCGCCGCCGTGGGCCTCGGCTACCTCTTCACCACCGCGCTCTTCGCGGCCCTCTCCTTCCTCGCAATGCGGGAGTTCATCACCCTGAACCGGACCGAGCGGGCCGACCATGAGGTGCTTTTCTGGGCGTTCTTCATCATCCTGCCGTTGCACTATCTTTTTGTGGCGATCCACTGGTACGGGATGTTCACGATCTTCATTCCGGTCTATGCCTTCGTGTTCATCCCCTTCCGCCGCGTCCTCACCGGCGACACTCGGAACTTCCTCGTCAGCACCGCGCGGATCCAGTGGTCGCTCCTGATCTGCGTCTACGCGGTCAGCCACATGCCGATGCTCCTGCAACTGCCCTTGAAAGGCTACGAGGGGCAGAACGCGAAGCTGCTTTTCTTTTTCGTGTTCACCGTGCAGATCAGCGATGTGCTCCAGTACGTCTGGGGCAAGACCTGCGGAAAACGCCCGGTCGCGCCGTCGGTCAGCCCGCACAAGACCTGGGAGGGCACCGTCGGCGGCATCGGCAGCGCGGTGCTCGCGGCGACCGCGCTGTGGTGGGCGACGCCTTTCAATCCCTGGCAGGCGGCTGCCATGGCCCTGCTGATCTGCCTCGCGGGATTTTTCGGCGGACTCGTGCTGTCAGCGATCAAACGCGACCTCGGGGCGAAGGACTGGGGCGGCGCGATCGCCGGCCACGGCGGCTTCCTCGACCGGATCGACTCGCTCTGCTTCGCGGCGCCGCTCTTCTTCCACATCACCGGTTTCTTCTTCGGAACCGGGATGAATCCAGCGCCGCCCGAGTTTCTGAAGTGGTAGCGCGATTCGTCGGAAATGGCGATTGCGGCCCGCTCGGACGCGCCCCTACGATGGGACCATGAGGCAAACCGCCGCCCTTTGCTCCGCCCTCCTCGTCCTCGGAGTTCTCGCCGCCTGGTTCACCTGGCCGCGAGCCCTGCCGACCGATCCGCGCGTGGAATCGATCGAGCCGGACCAAGTCCGGATCGGTCCGGAATCGCCCCGCGAGTGGGACGATGACGATCAGCGACCCATCGCCGGGCCGCGCTATGAAAAGCGCTTCTTCAGCGGAGCCGATTCCGGGCCGCGACTGCTTTCGATCCGTCAGGAGGGCGTGAAGCGGAATTGGCCCGTCTTCCTCAATGATCAGAAATTAGGATCGCTCGTAGCGGACGAGGCCGGTCTTGAACACCTCGTGGAAGTTCCCGCCGGAGCGCTGCGCCAGGGTGAGAACGTGCTCCGCATCGAACCGCCAAAAGAGCCGGATGACATCGTGATCGGTCCGGTTGCCCTGATCGCCGCGACGCGTCCGCAATGGCTGGAGGGGGGAACGGTCGCCGTCACCGTACGCGATGCCGACACGGGCGCAAGCCTGCCCTGCCGGCTTACGGTCACCCGGGACGATGGCTCGCTCGCCGCCCTCGCGGCCGGGCCGGAGAACGAGGTCGCGGTGCGTCCCGGGGTCGTTTACACGCGCGCTGGCAGTGCGCGGCTTTCCCTGCCAGCAGGCGATTACGAGATCCACGCCGGCCGCGGCTTTGAATGGAGTCTCGCCACGGGCAAAGTGCGGTTGAGACCGGGCGAGTCGCAGGAGCTCGACCTTTCCCTGCGCCGCGAGGTCGACACCCGCGGTTGGATCGCGATCGACAGCCACATCCACACGCTGACCCACAGCGGACATGGCGATGCCACCCTGCGCGAGCGCATGCTCACGATCGCGGGCGAGGGCATCGAGCTCGCCATCGCCACCGAACACAATCACCACGCCGACTACGCACCCGCGGCGGAGGCGGCGGGCTTGGCCGGATCCTTCGCCACGGTCACCGGCAATGAAGTGACGACGAAGCAGGGCCATTTCAACGCCTTCCCCGTCGCCGCGGGAGTCCCCGTGGTCGATCACTTGGAGACGGATTGGGCGAAGCTGCTGCCCGCCATTCGCGCCACTCCGGGCGTGCGGGTCATCACCCTGAACCATCCCCGCGACCTGCACTCGGGTTTTGTGCCCTTCGGCGAGGCTGAATTCGACGCGGCGACCGGCATCCATCGACGGGCCGCCGATTTCAAGATCGACGCGATCGAGGTTGTCACCTCGGGAGCCATGCAATCGGATATCGGGCTGCTTTACCGCGATTGGTTTGCGCTGCTGAACCGCGGGCATCGGCTCTCCGCGGTGGGCTCGAGCGACAGTCACGATGTGACGCGTTTCCTGCTCGGCCAGGGTCGCACCTACGTCGCGGCTCCGGATGAAAACCCAGCCCAGGTCGATCTCGACGCGGTGTGGAAGAGCTACGAGGCGGGTCGAGTCCGTGTCAGCCTCGGATTGCTCGCCGAGCTGCGGGTGGATGGGCGCTTCGGGGTTGGCGAGCTCGCCACCAGCATGGGAAACACGATTCAAGTCGAAGCGACCGTCAGCGGGCCCTCTTGGACGCAGGCGGATCGCGTGGTGCTTTATCTGAATGGCCGGACCCTGCACGAAGAGAAAATCGACGATCCGGGCCGAGGTGGCGAAAAGGCCCGTCTTTCCTGGCAGATCGAGAGGCCGGCCCGCGACGCTTACCTCGTCGTCATCGCCACCGGACCGGGCCCGACGGGATCGCAATGGCCGATCCCGCGCCCTTATCAACCGAGCAGCCCCGTCTTCGAACCCCGCGTTATTGGTTCCACCAATCCGGTTTGGATCGATGGAGATGGGGACGGCAGGCTGCGGTATCCGGAGTGAGCTCCACTCACGCTTCCGCGGTTGTCGCTTTTCCGCCCTCCAACATCGACTCCTCGAAATCGAGCAGGTGCTGGAGCGGACGATGCACCTCGTCGGAAATGCGGTGGGCTCGCCAGAGTTGGTCGAGGGCGTCGCGCTCCGCCTTCAGCGCGCCGAGGCGGTGCTCGCGGCTGAGCCGCCGCCGGCAACTCGCGATCGCCCGGGTCTCACCCTCGGCGGTGAGTTCGGCGAGCCGGTATTCGTATTCCGCGATGATCTCACCGAGTGCGGCGGATTCGCCCTCCTCATCGCGCTCCTCGCCGCGCAGGTATCCGAGACCCGCCTCAACTGCGGCGATGCGGGCGAGGCGATCCTCCTCGAGCAGGCTGTCATCGGGTTTGACCTTCAACTTGCAGATCAGGGCCTCGAGCGTGGTGCCTTGGAGCAGCAGCGTCACCACGATGGTCCCGGCCGCGAGGAAAATGACCATGTCACGACCGGGAAAAGGTTCGCCGTTTTCCATCAAGACCGGAATCGACAGCGCGGCGGCCAAGGTAATGGTCCCCCGCATTCCGGCCCAACCGGCCACGGCCAGCCACGAGCGCGGCGGAGGCAGCTCACCGCGCAAGCCGCGATGGAAGAGGCGGTAGGAAATCCGGGTGATCGGACCGAACCAGAGCGCGCGCACCAGGATCGCCGCACCGGAAATGACCGCGGTTAAGAGCAGCAGCTCGCCGACGGAATGCTGGGCACGCAGCGATCCGAAGATCACCGGCAGTTGCAGACCAAGGAGGATGAAAGCGAGACCGTTGAGCCAGAAAAGCAGCAGGCTCCAGACCTTCCAGGTCGTCTGGCGGGTCGCAACGTCCATCCGTAGAGGATCGCGCCACCCGGCATAGAGGCCCGCGGCGACGACGGCGAGGATGTTTGAGACGCCCAGCGGCCCCGCCGCGAGGTAGGCGGCGAAAGGCGTCAGTAGCGAGATCGTCGTCTCGAGCAGTGGGTCCATCCCGTGGAACCGCGCGAGCAGGTCGCGCAATTTTCCGATCGACCAACTGATGGCAAGTCCCAGCACAAGTCCGCCACAGGCCAGCACCACGAAGTCGAGCGAAGCCCGGCCGAGCGAAAAGGTCCCGGCGGCGGCGGCGGCCAGCGCAAACTTGAAGGCGACGAGACCGGTCGCATCGTTCATCAGGCTTTCGCCGTTGAGCACCGCGGTGAGCCGCGGTGGCACCTTCAGTCTCTGGGTGATCGCTCCCACGGCAACCGCATCGGTGGGCGAGATCACCGCACCGAGGGCGAAGGCCATCGCCAGAGGCAGCGAGGGAATCAGCCAATGTGCCGCCAAGCCGACCACCACGGTCGTCAACACCACCAGACCCGTCGCGAGGGTCAGCACCGGACGGCGCACCGACCAGAAGTCCCGCAGCGGCATCAGCCAACCGTCCGCAAAGAGCAGCGGGGGCACGAAACAGAGGAAAAAGAAACCCGGATCGAGTTCAATCGCCGGGAAGGCAGGCCACAGCGAAATCAGACCACCGCCCGCGGCATAGGTGATGGGCAGCGGCCAGGGCATCCGCCCGCCGATCACGCTGAGACCGGCGAGCAGGAGGAGGAGGATCAGCGCCTGTTCGAAGCCGGTCACGTTACGCACCTTAGCGGGAAGCCCGGATCTGGAAAGGCCGATTTCCGAACCCGACTGACTTGAAGTGCTTTGCCCGATCTGCAAAAGCCTGCCATGCTTGGCCACTCCGATGCGCCTCCTCTTCGTCGCCGATCTCCATTACACCCTCAAACATTTCGACTGGCTGCTCGCGCAGGCGGAGGAATACGAGCTCGTCGCGATCGGGGGTGACCTGCTCGATCTCGCCTCCCCGCTCGACTTCGACGTGCAGATCGCCATCGTGGAGAAGTACCTCCGCTTGCTGCGGGAAAAGACGACGCTGGTGGTCTGCTCCGGCAACCACGATGGAGACAGCCGCAACCGCGCCGATGAATCGGTGGCGGAATGGATCCGCGAGTCCCGTCATCCGAACCTGCACACCGATGGCGATGGCTTCGACTTTCATGGTCTCCGCGTCACCGTTTGCCCCTGGTGGGATGGCGAAGTCTCGCGGGCCGAGGTCGAGGCGCAGCTCGCCCGCGAATCCGCCCATCGCGGCAAACGTTGGATCTGGATCTACCACGCGCCACCCGAGGGTTCGCGAACGAGCTGGTCAGGGCGCCGCCATTTCGGCGACAGCCACCTGCGGGGGTGGATCGAGCATTACCAGCCTGAGATGGTTTTGGGCGGACACATCCACAATTCACCCTTCTATGAGCAGGGCTCGTGGATCGACCGGATCGGCGCGACCTGGGTATTCAATCCCGGCAAACAGATCGGACCTCAACCGACCACCATCGTGATCGACTTTGCCAAGGGCGTCGCCGAGTGGAACTCCTTCGACCAACACTCAACCCGCGAACTCGGCGTCCCGGTCGCCTGAGATCCTTGGCCGGACGCGCTCGCGCGGCTGGCGGTGCATCAGCAGATCGAGCATGCCGTCGACCATGCCAAGATGGTCGTGGCCGGTGAATTGGTGTTTCAAATCGACGAGGTAGCGGTTCACCGCATCCAACCGCCGGGCGAGGAGGCGGCAAAGCTGCAACATCACCCGCGGGTGTGCCTCGAGGTATTCGACGGGATTCTCGATCACGCGGAAGCGCGAGCTCGCCGCGGCACGTACTTCGGCGGTGTGCGGCAGACCGAGCAGGGCGGAGAGGTCGCCGAAAAAAGCCCCGGGATCGGCGCAGCGGGTCACTTCGACCCCGTCCTTCGTCACGACTACCTCGCCCTCGACGAGGATCAGGAGCAGCCCCGTGCAATCGCCCTCGCAGAGGACCGTCTCACCGGAGGGCACCTCGCGCAGCGGCAGGTTTTCGAGTTGGTCGAGGAGTGGATTCACGTTCGCGAGGCTATCATCGCCACGCCGGTCGCGCCATCAGAATGCGATCACGTAGCTGAACGCAAAAGCAATCAGCAGGATCAGCGCCACCCACCACCAAAGGTGTTCCTGAAAGCTTCGCCGGGCCTTGCCCTCGCCGAACTCACGGCGGACGAACTCGTCGTAATCGAAGTCCTCGTCGGGCAGGTCGAGGCCATCGAGGCTCTCGGGCTCGTCCCAGCGGTCCCCCCGGCGCCGCGCCCCGCATCGGCCGCAAGACCGCGCGTTGAGCGAGACCGGGTTGCCGCAGGATGGGCACTGCGGCGCGAGGGGAGCCCGCTTCATCGCCTCAGGCCAGCGCGATCCGGTCCGAGGGCAAAGGCATCACATCCGCCGGCGTCAGGGTGCCGGGGATGCGGCCATCGCGACGCAAGATCAGGCTCTCGACAATGCGGTTGGCCATGGCCTGTTGCCCCGAGGCCAGCTTCAGCACCAGCTTGCAGGAGCCTTCGAGATCATAGAGCACGACGTCTTCGCTGAGGAAGCGGTGCTCCTGGGTGATTTCGAGCCCCTCGAGCGCGAGGTCGGCATGGTAATGCCTCCACCAGCGGCGCCCCACGAAATGGAGATGCCCCGGACGGCTCGATTCGGCGATGACGCGACCGAAAGTCATCGTCGTAAAGCCGGGAAAACGCTTCGCGGTTCCCACGATCACCTTCGCCGACCATTCCGGGTCCGCCTTTTTGCCGCCGAGCACGGTGCCCAGCTTTTGGTGCTCCGAGGAGTTCAGTCCGGCATAAAGCAGGGCCTCTTCGTCGGGACGCGAGACCAGCGAGACCATCTTGCGACCGACCAACCAAAAGAAGGCCTTGATGCGGCGGAACAGTTTCGGAGTCAGGTAGAGGCTGAAGCCCAGAAAGAGCAGGAAGACCGCCGCGGCGAGGATGGGGTTCACGCTCATCAGGGTCAGACCGCCGAGCACGGCGACATCTTCGGTCACGCTCGCGAGGATGTTGGTGACCGGTTCAGGCGAGGCATTGATGGCGAGCCGGGTGCCCGACTTGAAGCTGTGGGCCACCAGGGTCGTGCCCCCGGCGAGAAGGCCGATCACCACGTCGAAGGCCGGGTCGGTCGTGCCCAGGGTGTGGATCGCCAGCAAACCGCCGCCGACCGGACGGATCAGCGTGTGGACCGAGTCCCAGAGCGAATCGACCCACGGGACCTTGTCCGCGAAAAACTCCATGCAGAAGAAGATGCCCGCGGCGGTCAGCACCAGCGGATCGCCGAGCACCATCAGTTCCGGATAGGTCGCGGACACGTCGACCCAGCCTTGGTTGATGGCGAGACCGGTGACGAGCACGACGAGGTAGAGGTTCAAACCCGCGAGGGTCGCAAACCCGAGGGCCACACAGAGAGTTTCGAGCGTTTCCATGGTTCTTGAATGAGGATGAAAAGAAAATCCGGATTCCGGATCGACGCCATTGCACCACAAAGCCGGTTCCGTTTCGACTACAAACGGTCCGGAACTTTGGAATCATAGATGCTGCCCCCTCTTCGTCGCTCGCCGCCCCCCTGTTTCCGAGGCCCCCGGGGAGCAAAACGACCTCGCCGGCGCCGAGCCCGACCGGCTGGCCGACCTGGTCCGGGACCTCGAAAAGCGCGATCAGGAGATGATCGAGCCTCTTTTTTAACCAAATAGGGTTGCTTCCGGGACCGAACCCTGTTGATTGTAGGGATACCGCTTTGCCGATGGTGCTCCGAACGCTCAACCTGAATCAGTTTCGCTGCTTCGAAAGGCTCCGTCTCGATTTGACGCCGGCCGTCACCCTTTTCCACGGCAACAATGCCCAGGGGAAGACGTCGATCCTCGAGGCCGCCTGTGTGCTCCTGAGATTGCAAAGCCCGCGCACCACCGCGCTGGGCGAATGCATCCGCTTCACTGAAAAAGCTTTCGCCCTGCGAGGGCAGATCGAGGGAGCGCTCCCCTCCGAACTGCGCCTGCAATACCGCGAGGGTGCCCGGCGTCTCGTCGTCGATGGAGAGTCCCAGCCCAGCGCCGCCGACTTCGTGCGGCACAGCGCCCTGGTCGTGTGGATGGCCAACGACGATCTCGCCCTTGTCCGCGGCGGCAGCGACGGCCGTCGTCGTTTCCTTGATTTCATGGCCACGCAGCTCTACCCGGGCTACCGCGAGGCCCTCAAGTCCTACGAGAAGGCGCTGCGTTCCCGGAACTACCTCCTCAAGAAAGATGCCGCGCCGCGTTGGCGCGAGATCGAGGCTTACTCGCGACTGCTCCACGATTACGGTGAAGTGATCTCGAGCTGTCGGCGCGTGCTCATCGAGCGGCTCCAGCCCCGGGCCGCCGAGGCCCAGCACCGCATCAGCAGCACCTCCGAGATCCTGACATTGACCTACGAAAGCGCCAGCGGTCCCGAGGACAACCTGCTCGCCCTGCTCGAAGCACGCCGCGGCGAGGAAGCCCGCCGTCGCCAGACCGTAGCCGGTCCCCATCGCGACGATCTGCGCCTCGATCTGAACGGAGTGAACGCCGCGAAGTACGCCAGCGAAGGGCAGCAACGCACCATCGCACTGGCGCTGAAACTCGGGCAGGCCAACCTTTTCCTCGAGACCCGTCGCGAGGCTCCCATCATGCTGATCGACGACGTCTTCGGCGAACTCGATCCGGGTCGTCGCAATGCCCTGATGTCGAACTGGCCGGAGACCTCGCAAAAGCTCATCACCACGACCAACGTCGATTGGCTCGACGATCGTTTCTCCGACGTCCCGCGCCTGACGGTGCTCGGAGGGAAGGTGGGGTAAGAGCTTCCTTCACCCAAAATACTCCCGCACGACCCGGCTCGTGATGCCGGTGAGGATCTCCCAGGGAATGGTGCCGGCTTTGGCGGCGACCTCGGCGACGGTGATTTCCTCCTCTCCCTGCCGGCCGATCAAGACGGCTTCGTCACCGGGCCAGACCTGACTACTCTCAGGCAGAGCGACGACGATCTGGTCCATGGTAACCCTCCCGAGCAGGGGACAGCGTCGGCCGTTGATCAAGACCTCGGCTCCCGATCCGGAAAGGTGCCGGGGATAACCATCGCCGTATCCGGCAGCGAGGGTGGCGATGCTGGTGGCTCGGTCGGTGATGAAAGTACGGCCGTAGGAGATGCCGGTGCCGGCCGGGACCTCGCGGACGAGGGTGACGCGGGTTTTGAGCGTCATGACCGGCCGCAGGTCCGCCGCGGCCTGCGGCAAAGGAGAGACCCCGTAAAGCGCGAGTCCGGGACGCGCCAATGTGGCGAAGGGAATCTCGCCCGCATAGCCGATCAGGCCTGCGCTGTTGGCGAGATGGACCTCGCCAGCGGATCCTCCGGCCGTCTCGATCAGTTGGCGGAACTGTCCGATCTGGGCCCGGGTGAAGTCGGCATCCTCGTCGGCGGAGGGAAAGTGGCTGGCGATGCCTTCGAGCCTGCAGTCGGGGTGGTTCCGGATCCTTTCGACCAACGCGAGGTAGTGCTCGGGTCGCGAGCCCATCCGGCCCATGCCGGTGTCGGCGACGGCATGGAGTTTCGCGATCTTGCCCTGCGCGGTGGCAGCAGCGGCGTAAGCAGTAACCTCATCGGGAAGGGACACGGCCCCGGAAAAGTCTTCGGCGACGAGGCAGGGGATCTCTTCGGGAGTGGCGGGGCTGAGCACCAGGATGAGATCGCAGGCTCCGCCAGTCGCTTCGCGGACCTTCCGAGCCTCCCGCAGGTTGGCAACCCCGAAGCCGCGGACCTGGCCCACAAGGGCGCTCGCGACCTCGCGAATGCCATGGCCGTAGGCGTCGGCTTTGACGATCGCGAGGATGCCGCACCGAGGACCGGCGAGTGCGGCGCAGGCCGCGGCATTGTGCCGCAATGCGTCGAGATCGATCGAGGCCACGCAGCGCGGCGGGGGGGCCGGGAGCGCGTCCTTCATTTCTTCCGCACCTCGAGCTCGCGCTGGATGGGCTCGAAGTTGCCCTCCTCGCAGCAGCGCACAAATCCCTCGCAGTAGGACTTCAACTTGTCCCAGACCTGGCGGATCTCCTCGGATTCCTTCGCCGAGATGTCGTTGTCCTGCGCGGCGATGGAGACGGCATTCAGGACATCGGCGAACTGTTGCACGATCTGGTGGGTGGCCGGCACCACGGCGTATCCCTTCGTCGGGCAGTTCTTCGGGTTCCTGACAAAATACCCACCGGCTCGCTGGCAGAGCCACTCGACAATGCCGAGGTGGTGGGTCATGTCGACGAGGGTCTCGACGCGGTCGAGCGGATTGCGGCTGCCTGATCCGGTGCCCTCGGAGGGCTGCGCCCATTTGTAGACCAGCGAGAGGGAAACCCCGAGCTTGGCCGCGATCTCCTTCGGGCTCGCGGCGGGGCTGTCAAAGGCTTCCTTGAGGACTTCGTGCGACTCCATGCTGTCGCGGAGTTTGGCCGATCCCGGTGCCGGTGACAAGCGTCGAAACGTCCCTTGCCAGGCACCGGCCGCCGGGGCGAGAATCGCCGGGTCATGAAACCCGCGCTCGTCATCCTCGTCCTCCTCCTTCCCCTGTTCGCTCCCGCCGCCGATCCGGTGCCGCTTTTCAATGGCAAGGACCTGAGCGGTTGGGACGGAGATCCGAAGCTGTGGATGGTCAAGGATGGGATCATCACCGGCACCTGCATGGGTCCGGGCAATCCGCCGCACAACGACTTCCTGATCTGGCGCGAAGGAACGTTGCAGGACTTCGAGCTGACCGTGACGATGCGGGTCATCGGCGACAACAACTCGGGCATCCAATATCGCAGCCGTCCGCTGCCCGAAGTCGGCCCGTGGGCGATCGCGGGATATCAATGTGATGTCCATCCGGCGATCGAACACACGGCGATGACCTACGAGGAAAAAGGCCGCGGCATTTTCGGGCTCAACGGGAAGAACGTCGTCATTGACCCCAAGGGCCAGCGTTGGCTCGTCGGCGAGCAAGAGCCCGTGAAGGTCGATGTGTCCCAATGGCAAACTTACACCGTCACCGCGAAGGGGAACGTGCTGGAGCATCGCGTCAACGGCCAGCTCGCCTCGCGGTTCACCGACTGCGATGAAAAAGGCCGCGCCCTTGAGGGACTGCTCGCCTTTCAGCTCCACAGCGGCAACCCCAACACCGTCGAGATCCGCGAGGTGAAACTCTTGACGCTCGAGCCCGGCGAAATCGAGCCCTTCGCCCTCCCGGCCAACGCGATCCGAATCGATCAACCCACCACCACACGACCGCAGGGACTCGGCCAGCCCGGAGCTTCGAAACCGGCGCCTTGAGGCTCAGGCCGGCCAGTGTTTCCGCGCCGCTCGATTGTACTTGCGGTGATCGGCGAGCCGCTTTTCGAGGCGCTTCCGCAGTGCCGCACGCGAGGCCTTGACCCCGCCGCTGCCCTTGCTCCGGACCACCGTCTCGGTGATGAGGCGGACGAGGGCCTTCACATCTTCAAGCGACACGTACTCTTCGGCGATGCCTTCGCCCGGCGGGCAGTTGTGGTAGTTGCCGAGCAGCACGGAGATGCCGGCGGCGGGGATGCCATAAAGGTTCATCGCCGTCGCCTCGCAGGAGCCTCCGTCGAGCAGGGCGCGCTGATGCGGGATCTTCGCGGCGATCGCGGCGTCGATGAGCGAGGCGGTCACATCGGCGTCGAAGACGCTGCTGCGATCACCGACCCGGACCACGGGTCCTTTCCCCATCTCCGCGCTGCCCCGGGGCGCGCTGGTCTCGAGGGAGACAAAACAGAGATCCTTCGGAAAAGGCCAGCGTTTCGCCAACTCGATCGCACCGACGAAACCGACCTCTTCGGCCCGGGTGAACAGGCCGTGCACCGTCACCTCGACACCACGCTCCTCCAGTTCCATGAACATCGCGAGGATCGCAGTGCAGCCGACCAGGTCATCGCAGACCCGTGCTTTCACCAAATCGTCCTCGAGAGAAAAAGGCTGGAGGCGCCACATCCCGAAATCTCCGAACCACTCGACGGGATGGGTGTCGAGCCGCTCCCGAGGCACCCCGCCGAGAAAGACGGGCTCGCCTTCGTGCCGCACCCAGCCGGGATGATCCATGTGCGCGGCGAACGCGAAGCGGGCGCGCCCGCTGCCGCGGCGGTAGGTCGCGAGCAAATTGCCGAAGGCATCGCGTCGCACGCTCACGTGCGGCAGCTTCGCGAGACGCTCTTCGATCAACGCAGCGACATGGTATTCGTGGTAAGGCGCCGTCGGGGTCGAGAGGACGGCGCGGAGCAGGGAGACGAAGGTGGCGTGGCGCATGCGGGTGCCGGAAAAGGTGCGGTTTCGTCGTCCCCTGTCCAGCGATTCCGCGCTTGCCGGTGCCGGAGAGAGCGCGGACTGTCCCCGCCTCATGTCACCCTGGAAGAAACTCCGCTACCGGCTCGAATGGCTCGGGCTGCAGTGGCTCTACTTCGCGATTCCGCTGCTGCCGCGGCGGCTCGCCCATGCCCTCGGCAAAATGCTCGGCAGCCTCGCCTTCCTCGTCGACCGACGCGGCCACCGCACCGCTATCGAGAACCTCACCCTCGTCTTCGGCGAGGAAAAGAGCCCCGCCGAGATCCGCCGCCTCGCCCGTGATTCTTACCGCAGCTTCGCGCAGACGGTGATCGACCAGTTCTGGAGCAGTCGTCTCAGTGAGAAGAACTGGGCCGCTTATTGCGAGCTGGAGGCCGAGGACATGGATGCCGTCGAGCGGGCACTCGAAACCGGCGCGATCTGGGTCACCCCTCACTACAGCAACTTCGAGTGGATCGCCCTGATCATGGGCTTCCGCGGTTATCGCTTCACCATTGTGGCGCAGGATTTCCGCAACAAGAGCCTGACCGAGACCTACAAAAAGAACCGCGAGCGCTCCGGTCACGAGGTCATCCCCCAGCGCGGTGCCATCATCCGACTCTTGAAGAATCTGAAATCGGGCGGCCACGCCGCCTTCCTCACCGATCTGACCATTCCTCCCTCGAAGCCCGCCACCATCATCGAGTGTTTCGGCCGCAAGACCTGCGTCACCGCGATCCACGCCGAGCTGATGAAACGCACCGGCCTGCCGGTGATCCCCGGGATTTGCATCCCGAAGCCGGATGGCGGCTACCTCTTGAAAGGCTACCGTCCCCTCGTCTTCGGCGAGAATGACACCGAGCAGAGCATCGCCCAAGCCTGCTGGGACATCTTCGAGCCGGTCATCCGCGAGAATCCCGCGCCCTGGCTGTGGATGTACAAACACTGGCGATTCCTGCCCGAGGCGCCCGAGTGCGCCTATCCGGCCTACGCGTGGCGGAATCCGGCGTTTGATGAGGTGGTGGCGCGGGTTGAGTTGAGGATAGACAGGGGGTGATTGGGCGGTTGTTTCCAGGGGAACGAAGGATAGAATCGCGGATTATCGGGATGCAAACGGATGGAGGAAGTGCACGAACTGGACCGTGCGCCGGACGCCACCTCCCCGTTAACTCAAAAGTAAATGACACCGGGAGAGGTTCGGAGAGGTGGGGTCGTTGACTCAAAAGTCATGACACCGGGATAGGGTCAGTTGTGCCTGCATCGGGCGCGTAATGCAAGGAGTCCGTAGGACGACTGG
>JAYRWX010000006.1:0-109045 GCA_041917795.1 Verrucomicrobiales bacterium | reverse complement strand
TGCCGTGAGCAGAAGATCGACGCGGAGCGCTACTTCGAGGAGGCCTTGCGGCGCATGCCGATCAACGCCACGCCGGAGCAGGCCGCCGAGCTGACGCCGACGAAGCTCGCGCCGCTGATCCGCGAACTGCAACCTCAGCCATCATGGCGCGAGATGTCGACCAGTGCCGACCGATCCGCTGCCGCTTGACCGGCAGTTCGATGCGAGGTCGATTTATTGACGCTTACGGAGATTCCTCAAACATTCCCCCCGCATCCCCCCGCACTGGATGTGAACGAACTCGGCCCGCGCCGCTCTCTCCCCAAAATTTTCCTTGCCATCCGCCGGGTTTTTTCATAAACCCGCTCCCATGAAGCGCGGAGGCCAGGTCGGCTCCATCTTCGGGACGTCACCTACGGGGCGCGGAGAACCCGGGCGGCGGAATTTTTCCCAATCGACGCGCCAATTTTCGTTGATCCGGTCCACCGTCGCCCCGACGCCGGGCCGTGACAGGCTGGTGCGCCCCAATGTTGCCCCGACGCCGAGCCGGTGCTGGTCGGCTCGCCGCGGGATCTGGAGTTCGTGCTGAAAAACCTCGACCCGGGCACGACCATCGAGGTCTTCATCGTGCCGATGAACGAAGCCGGCCCCGGCCCCGCCTCGCCGACGGTGACGAAGGTGACGGGGGTGTGAGAAAGTTGTGCTTGTCGCCCCCGGTCCATCCGATACGATCCGAGAGCAAACCCCCAGGTACCTGGGGCTGTTGTTTTTCTCTCCCCACCATGACCTCGCATCCCATCCTCCGTCAGCTCCGAAACGCAGTTTTGTTGTTCACTCTGTCAGCCGGTGTGATGACCGGGCTCTCGCGAGACAAGGACCGGGATCCCATCTGCGGGAAATGGAAGTGGATCAGCGGCGAGGTCCATCAGTTCGGCCCCGGGGGCCATGTGGTCGGCGAGAAGGGTTGTACCTGGAGACGTGTCGGCTCGAAGCCGCCCCGGTATGTGGTGACCTGGCGGAAAGACTACGTGGACACCCTGCATCTCTCGAAGAGCGGCGACGAACTGCGGGGTAAGAACAACGAAGGCGGGGAAGTCTGGGGCACCCGGATCGAGAAGTAGGCCCTCCTCCAGCCATGAACGAAATCCCCCAGCCCGCATTCGGCGTCACGTCATTGTCCCTGCTCATTCCGGCCGCGCTCCTCTTGGTTTGGATCGTCCTCGCTGTCTTCGCGATCTGGAAAGCGGCGAAACACACGACGGGCGCGGCCACGCCGCTCTGGATCCTGCTCGTGTTTCTGGTGCCCTACCTCGGGGCGATCACGGCGCTCCTCTGCGTGCGGCGCGGGTCGAGTTGATCTCGGGAGGATGCGGAGCCGTCGAGGCCTGCCGTCCCTCCCGTCATGGTCCGGAAAGTTGCCGGACCGACGGGCTGAATCCTCGCCGCAGAGCCGGCCTCGCTCCCATTTTTGCCTACCTTCTGCGTGCCAAATGTTGTAAAAGGGAAGCCTCTGCGATCATGAATCGTTCCGTCCCCTTCCTCCTCTTCGTGGCCGGGTGCCTCGCCGGCAGTGCGGTCGATGCGCAATCGATCATCAACTTCCCCGCGGCCGACTTGGTCCTCGGCCGACCGGATTTCACCAGCGGCGACCCGACCAATCCGCCCGCGGCGTCGACCTTGAGCGAGCCGTCCGCGATCATCGTCGATCCGGTCTCGGGAAAGGTCTTCGTGGCCGATACGGAGAACAGCCGGGTGCTCCGCTATCCTGACCGGGACGCCCTCGCGAACGGGGCGGCGGCGGAGTATGTCTTCGGGCAGGCCAATCTCACCTCCCGCCTGGCTCCCGATCCGCCCTCGGCCGCGAGCGTCAACAGTGCGGTCGGTCTCGCCCTCGACGGGGCCGGCAATCTTTGGGTTTCCGATTCCGACAACAACCGCGTGCTGATGTTTACCCTCGCGGTGACGCGGGTCGATCCCTCGCCGACGGCGGCGAAGGTGCTGGGTCAGGCGAACTTCACCACCCGCAACGCGCCTTCGCCGCCGACGAATGCGTCGATGTCCCGGCCGAACGGGCTGCACGTCGATGGCAGCGGAGATCTCTGGGTGGTCGATACGGGGAACCATCGGATCCTGCGCTACGACAACGCCAGCGCGCTGGCGAATGGAGCGGCGGCGGGTGGGGTGCTCGGACAGGCGGCCTTCAACACGAATGGGTCGGGGAGCGGGGCCGGGTCGTTGGCCGGTCCGATCGCCGCGTCGGTCGACGGCGCCGGGACGCTCTGGGTGGCGGACCGCGATAACAACCGGGTCGTGGGCTACCCCAACGCGGGCAGCGCCACGAACGGGGCGGTGGCGACGAAGGTGCTCGGTCAGGCGGACTTCGCGGGGGTCTCGGCCGGTCTCTCCGCTTCGCGTTTGAATGGGCCGAGCGGGGTCTTTGCCACCGGCGATGCGCTCTGGGTTCTCGATCAGAGCAATCATCGCGCTCTCCGTTTCGCGAGCCCGGCGACGATCGCGAACGGTGCCGCCGCTTCGACCGTGGTGGGCCAGCCCAATTTGACCTCGAACGCCGTGGCGCTGAACGGGCGACGGTTCGCGGATCCCTTCCTCGGCCTTTTTGTGGATGGCTCGGGCAGTCTTTGGGTCTCCGATCTCAACCGGAACCGCGTCCTCCGCTTCGACCCGGGCAGTGATCCGCGTCCCACGCTGAAGGTCCGCGGAAAGACCCGGATCACGACGGGGCGCAACATCGTGCGGCTCCGCGGGACGGCCTCGTCGAATGTGCCGATCGACCGGGTCTTCGCGCAGAACCAGAGCGTGCGCTTCCCCGCCCGGGGTGCCGAGAGATGGAAGGTGCGCATCCCGCTCCTCGACGGGCGCAACCTTCTGCGGGTCGTGGCGGTGGATGAAAACGCGATCTCCTCACGCCGCGTGCTGGTGGTGATCAACCGCCGGTGAAGACCACGTGGGACTGGCGTCCCGCCAGTCGCGTGCCGTCATCGCAGCGCTCGGACGACGCAACAGGGTCAAGTCGGGCACTCGACCCTCTCGGGTCTCAGAACTCTCGTTCGCGCAGGACGGCGAGCGCTTTCTGGCAGGCCTTGAGTTTGGCGGTGGCCTTTTTCACCTTGGCCCGGTTGCCGGTGGTGGGGTTGCTCTTCAGCGCTGCTTTCGCTTTTTTGACGAGCAGGGTGAGTTTGACGCATTCCTTTTGCTTGGCGAGGAAGGCGGCCCGGGCGCCGCTGATGCCGGGAGTGATGGCGAAGGAGATCTCGTAGTCGACGGTCTGGGCGGTATCCTGGATCCAGAAGGTGTAGTTGCCGGAGGGAAGCGGGGCGGTGAAGCCGGTGGCTCCGGAACCGGCCTGGCCGATGGAGCGGAGGAGGTTCGTGCCGATGTCGCTGGCGTTCCAAAGGGTCCAGCCAAGGATGCCGGTGATGGGGTTGGATCCGGGAGGCGCCACCGGCGAGCTGGTGCCGGGGGCGATGGCGAAGAAGGACACATTGCTGGCGGTGCCGGAGGTCGAGTAGGAGTCGAGGGTGAGGGAGCTGAGCACGTGTCCGGCGGGCACGGCGAACTGGACATAGTCCTGATTGGCGGCGACCGTGCCGATGATGGTGTTCGACCCGGGGGAGACGGCAATGGCGGTCGGGGCTTGGTAGTCGTTGGACACGGGTCCGTTGACCCCTTCGTCGTAGGTGTCGGAGTAGAGCGGGCAGATCGCGCCAAGGGCGCAGATGAGGGGGAGGATGAGGCGGGCGCGGTGCATGATCGATGGGGTGAGTGGATAGGGACGGCGATGTCTATAGTGCAGATGGTGGAGAAGGGCCAGCCTTTCCTGCGGGGCTCTGCAACTTCCGCGGGGTGGCGGAAATTTTTCCGCGCACGGCGAATCCAATCGGGCTCGGGAGTCGTTCGATAGGCGGAATGTTCCGTCAGCCCATGAAACGTGCCCTTTCTCTCGTTCTCCTCGTTCTGGTTTTGGCCGGGTTTTGCCCGCCAGCGATGGCCTCGGAGGAGGAAAAGTCGGCGGCGATGCGGCTGGGTCGGATGAAGGCGATGTCCTGCGCGGCCTGCCACGGTATGGATGGGAAAGGCGTCTCGCGCGAGGGTGTGCTGGTCGCGCCAGCCTATGCGGACTCGGAGCTGGTGAAACGCAGCCCGGAGGGTCTCGCTCTGATCATCCTGAAAGGGATCCAGCGCGAGTCCGAGACCTACTCGGCGGCGATGGGGCCGATGGGTCCGGTCTACGACGACCGCAGCCTCGCTGCGGTGATCACCTGGATCCGCAACCAGTTTGGAGGACAGACGGATCTCGTCACCGCAGAGCAGGTGGCGGCCTGGCGTGAGAAACATGCCGCCCGCAGCGAGGCGGTCACCCACGCGGAGATCGCCGAGTTGGTCGACGCGGCGGAGTGAGTGGCGGGATCCGAAGTAGAGTTTACGGAACCCGCGTGATCTCAAGCTCGTCCAGATAGATCCAGTTGCTCGTCGCGATGTCGGGATGGCGGTACATGCCGATCTTGAGGTAATGCTGGAAGTCGTTGTGCATGTTCGGACCGGTGGCGCTGGCCACGGGACGGGACATGTCATCGAGGAAGACGGTGGCTTTCCCGTCATCTTTCCGGGACCAGCGGATCTCGACGGCGATCTGGTGCCATTTGCCGGGCTCGATGAAAAGGGGTCCGTGATTCTGTGATTGATCGGGGCCGTAGGCGATCCCGATGCCGAGTTTGCCGTCCAGCTCCCCGAGACCAAGAAGCACGGGCGGACTGTTGGAGGGAAAGCCTTCCCAGCTCTCCCCTCGAGTGCTGTCGGGTTGATCGTGCCATTGTCCGATGACCCACCAGCGGTTCTTTGGAGCATCGGAGGCAAACCCTTCCGGCAACATGAAGCGCCAAGTATAACGCACCGTGTCCCCTTGCCGGAAGGGGTAGTCGACGCTGAGCTCGGCGCGGATGCCGCCGTTCAGCTTCTTTTGGCCGGGAAAGACATGCAGGCCGAGGTAGCGGTCCGCACCTTCTCCCATCATCGTGATGTTTTCGACGGCCGGGACTTCGATGTGGGAATACTCCAGCAGATTCTCAGGAACCACGCAGCGGAGGTAGGCGAGTTCGCGCTCGCGCTCGGCGGGGTCCGCACCCCGGGTCCAGGGAACGAGAATCAGGACGGCGGCAAGGATGCGGATGATCATGACGGAACCGGATCAGAACCGTAGACCGCGGAATTGTCCAGCCGCCTTTTCCGCAGACCAAGTCCGAAACACGAATGGCCCGTCAGGGTGCGAGGCCCGCCCCAACCCTGTCAGGTGGGAACGGTGGAGCCCGAGCCGAGCGCCGCAGCGGTGACGGCATGGCGATAACGGAAGAGCCGGTCAAGTTTGCGCTCGACGAGCGGCTTCCCGAAAATCCGGCCGATCTGCCCGAGCGGCAGACGGTAGCGGATCGCATCAGTGAGGCGGCTGCGGTGGGGATCGATCGCTTCGAAGCGGTGCTCGTGCTCCCAGAAGGCAAAGGGTCCCTCCTGCTGGCGATCGATGAAGCCGTCCCGCGTCAGCTCGTGCACCGCGACCCAGCGTTTGCGAAAGGGACCGATGCCAACCTCGATGATGGCGACGGCTCCATCGGCGAGCGGCTCGGGCATGACGATGACGCGGGCTTTTTCCCAAGGCGGGGTGAGTCGGGCGAAGGCGCCGGGCTGGAAATGCCAATCGCGGAGTCGCTCGACCGGAGCATCGATCTCGCAGCTGCGGATGAAGGTGAGATCGGCAGCCATTTCAGGTCAGGTTGAAGCTCGTCGCAAAGTGGTGACCGGCGAGCCAGGCATCTTCGACCCGGGAGCGACTCAGCGCATCTCCGACATAATGCAGGCGCGGTGGCAGATCGGGCAGCTCGAGCCGATCCGCGATGCGGGCGTAGCGCCAACGGTGACCGAAGGCATCGACCAGGGCGGTGGCCGGGATTTCCCAGCGAGATTCAACGAGCTGTCGCACCAGCGCGGGATATTCCTCGGGAGCTCGCTCGAGGTGCTCGCGGCTGAAAGCTTCGCCAAGGTGAGCAACGATCACGGTGTGTCCCGATTCGACGCGTCCCGGCTTGTGATTTTCGCAGGCGGTCCATGCCAGCGGTTCCCCGGGCGTGCTGAAGGCATAGGTCGCGCGGGTCGCTCCGATCCATTCACCCGCGTAGGCCAGGACCACGGCAATACATGGCAAGTATTCGAAGGCCGACTCAATCCCGAACAGGCGTGCGGTCTGCGGCCAGGGAGCGGTGCTGACGACGTGGTCGAATGCATCGAGCAAGGTCCGCGCCTCCTCGACCGGAGACGCGGTGCGGATCGTGAGACCGGGGCTAAGATCGCGGGCAAGGCGGCTGTTGCCTTCGCGATGGCACCAGCGACCGCTGTCGGGCAGGGGATCGCCGTGCTCGTCGCGCACCGGGCCCTCGATGCGGTGCAGGACGGCGGCGCAAGCCGCTTGCACTTCATTCTCAAAAAGGGGATCGCGCAGCGTGAAGTATTGCGCGCCATGATCGATCGCGTGGCCCAACCATCGTTTGGTGGCGCAACGTCCGCCCAGACCACGCGACTTTTCGAAGAGTGTCACCTCCGCGCCGCGATCTTCCAATCCCCGGGCAGCGGCGATGCCGGCGAGACCCGCGCCGATGATGGCGATGCGTTGTCCGCTGAGGTCGTTCATAGGCAGAAGATCAGGCACACCGCGCGCAGGGTCCAGGCAGCGGTGCGGATCCAGTTCGAACGCACCAGCCGACGGTGGGAGATCGGTTCGAAGCCCGCCGCGAGTTTCCGGTGCAGCGGTACTTGGATGAGCGCGGTCGAGATCCAAAGGATCGCGAGGAGGGCGAGGCTGATGGCGAAGACCGGTGTGCGCAGACCCTGCCAGAACAGCCAAATCGCGCTGCCGGCCTCCGCGATCATGAGGGGGGCGACGAGCCGTCCGATGCGGGTCGTGTAGGCGACATGCCATGCGGCAAAACCCGGCGAGCCGATCCCGTCGAACAAGGGATAGACCACGACCTGCACGGTCCACACCAGTCCCACGAGGGCGCCGGTGATCAGGAAATGCAGGAGCAGCAGGGTCGACATGCGCTTTCACTACGCCTTGCCGACCCGTTTGGTTGGTGAATCGCTCGCACCGCGTGGGTTTGTCATTGAATCCCTAGAACGAAAACGCTACACCTGCACCCCAGATGGATTGGTATGCAGTCAAAGATGGGAACCAGATCGGTCCGATATCCGAACCCCGGCTCGCCGAGGAGGTCGGGTCCGGAGCGCTGACCGGTGCAACCTTGGTCTGGCGGGAGGGCTTGTCGGAATGGATGCCCTTGGCCACGGTGCAGCCGGCTTGGTTTTCCTCTCCCCCTGTCGCCGCGTCTGCGGTTGCCGCGGAGACGGTGGAGGGGCCGGTGCTGTCGGCAGTGCAAACCCTGCATCATGGCAAAATCTACCGATGTCCGAAATCCAGGGCGACGCTGGCCAAGATGGCGATGCTGGCGGCGACGGTGTTGGGCGCCCTGATTACCGTGATCGAACTGACGGGTCCGGCGGCCACTACGGAGGAAGTGTCCATCAAAGACATGATCGTCGGGCTCCTCGCCCTCGGGATCCTCGTGACCATCGTCTTGTCCGTGGTCTTCTTTTGCATGTGGACGCATCGGGTCGTGGCCAATGCGTTCGCCCTCGGTGGACGATACAGCCAGATCACTCCCGGCTGGGCGGTGGGCTGGTACTTCATTCCCTTCGCCAACCTGGTGAAACCCTACCATGCCCTCAAGGAAGCCTGGCAGAGCACCCACGAGGATTCCAAGGTGCCGGGCCTGCTTCCCGCCTGGTGGGGGCTCTGGATCGTTTCGAACATCATCGGCAACATCTCCTTCCGCCTGACGATGAATCAAATGACGGAGGCGGCGCTGATCGCCGATCTCGTCAATCTGGCAGTCGATCTGCCTCTGCTCTATTGTGTCTGGCAAGTGGTGACCCGTCTCACGAGACGGCAGGTGGAACGGGCGGGATGTTAGGACCATTCACGACCCCTCGTCTGCGAGTTCCAGCCGCGGAGCACTTCACCTGAGAGAGCAGGCTTCCAAAATCGCTGGACGGGCCAATCAATCGAGCCAACTTCGCCTATTTCCGTCCCGGGGACGCTCCCCGCTCAGCCCTCATGCGCCTTCCGATCTGCCTCTTCCTCGCCACCGTCTCCGGACTCGCCGCCGCCGAGATCGAACTCTCGCCTTCCGGCCCGATCAAAACACCGCAGGCTGCGCTCGAAGCCGCACGGACGGCCGAGAAACCGGTTCGAATCCTCGTCGCCGACAGCGTCTATACGATGATCGAACCGCTCGTCCTCGGCCCTGGCGATTCAGGTATCACCTGGGAAGCCGCGCCGGGCGCGAAACCTGTCTTCAGCGGTGGTCGCGAAATCACCGGATGGAAGGAAGTCGAAAAAGGTCTTTGGAAAGCAGTCCTCCCGGACAAGAGCTGGCACTTCGAGCAACTCTGGGTCGATGGACGCCGCGCCGTGCGCGCGCGGACTCCGAACAAAGGTTACCACCACCTCGATGGCGCGGTCGGAGCGGGCGTTTTCCCCGGGCTCGACGCGAATTTCAACTTCCACGCCTTCACCCTGCACGAAGCCGAATACGATGTCCTCAAAGCGATCCCGGCGGCCGAGCGCGATGGAGTCCTCCTCACCGTCACCCACGCCTGGGCGGTGAGCCAGTGCCGGATCGAGGCGATGAACGACGACTTCCTCGCCGTGAAGATCAAGGGTAGCTCGAAGTATCCCTTCATCGAGTTCGAACCCGACCAGCGCTTTTGGGTGGAGAACTACCGCGCCGCCCTTGATGCGCCGGGCGAATGGTATCTCGACCGCGCCAAGGGCGAAGTGCTTTACCGCGATGAAGTGGGTCAGGTCATCGACCAAACCCTCTTCACTGCGCCGGTCGCGGAGCGATTCGTCGTCGCAAAGGGCGTGAAGGACCTCGTCTTCCGCGGGATCGCCTTCCGCCATGCCCAGTATCTCTACCCGGTGGAAGGGATCCATGACCGCCAGGCCGCCACCGACCTCGGCGCCGCGCTGGAGTTCGAGGATTGCTCCGGCATCCGCCTCGAGAATTGCGAGGTCGGCCACGTCGGCGAATACGGCGTCTATTTCAAGAACGGCTGCTCCGATTCGACCCTGACAAAGACCCATCTCCACGACCTCGGTGGCGGAGGAATCCGCATCGGGGAAACCGCGCGACCGGAGGAAGCCCGCGTCTGCCGGAACATCGTCGTCGACAATTGCATTCTCCAACACGGCGGACGACTCCACCCGAGCGCCTGCGGCATCGTCCTCACACACACCCAACACTGCGCCGTGACCCAGTGCGACATCGGCGACTTTTACTACACCGGGATCAGCGCGGGATGGAACTGGGGCTACGGCGACACCGCCTCTCGCGAAACCCTCGTCGAGAACAACCACATCCACCACCTCGGCTGGGCCTACCTCAGCGACATGGGCGGCTTTTACGGACTGGGCGTCTCGCCCGGCACGATCGTGCGCGGCAACCACGTCCATCACATCGCGAGCCACCGCTACGGCGGCTGGGGCCTCTACACCGATGAGGGCAGCACCGATGTCACCTTCGAGAACAACCTCGTCCACGACACGTGGAACGCCGGATTCCACCAGCATTACGGTTTCTTCAATACGATCCGGAACAACATCTTCGCCTTCGGCAACAGCGCCCAGATCCAGCGCAGCCGCAACGAGGCGCACCTCAGCTTCCGCTACGAGGGCAACATCGTCGTCTGGGATCCGGGCTCGCCGATGCTCGATGGCGGCGAGTGGAATTGGAAATTCTTCGACAAACCCGAGCGTGGCGATCCGAAGGACAGCCTCGTCTTCCGCCGCAACCTCTACTGGCGCACCGATGGCAAAATCCCCGACACCCTGACAAAAACCCATTTCACCTGGGACGAGTGGCGCAAGATGGGCCGCGACAACGGCTCGCAATTCGCCGATCCGCTGTTCGAGGATCTCGCCAAACGCGATTTCCGGCTCAAGCCGGGGAGCCCGGCGGAGAAGATCGGATTCAAACCCTGGGATCTAACCTTGGCCGGGGTGCGAAAGGACGATGCCACCTGGAGGGAGTTGGCCGCAAAGGGTCACGATTACCCGACCTGGGAGACCGAGGCCAAACCCTGGCCTGCGCCCGAGTATCGGATCGATCTCCAGACCTTTGAGCGCGTCCCGGTCGGAGCGGTGGGCGTGCGCAACGGCCGCCACGACCGTCCCGGCGAACAGAAGCCGATGGGCGAGGGCTTCGCCGTCAGCGAGGAGGCCGCCTCGCCCTTTCCCCTGCCCAATGGAGCGGTCTCCAAACGCAGTCTCAAGGCCCAGGACAAGCCGGACCTCGTGCACAGCTACGACCCCGTTTTCGATATCTTCCCGCGCTGGGCGGGGGGCACCTTCCGCGTCGGCTTCGACCTTATGACCCGCGAGGGTGCCGACGGCTTCTTCGAGATGCGGGTGAAAGGCGGGGAATTTGCGGCCGGCCCCTACCTGCGCTGGCAGGGCGGAAGACTCGTCGCGAACAACAGCGCGAGCGTCCCCCTCGGTGAACTGAAACCGGGCCAGTGGATCCGGATCGAGATCGAAGCGAAGACCGGTGCCGGGAAGTACAACGTGACCCTGACAAAACACGACGGGACGAAGCAGGAGTTCAAGGATCTGCCCTGCAAACCGACGTGGAACGAGGCGAGTTACCTGCTCTTCAGTGGTCTGAGCACGAAGGACACGGCCTATTTCATCGACAATCTGAGCCTGGTGCCTGTAGAAATGGAAGCCTTTCAGCCCTGATTTCCCGAGAAAGCGATCATGAAACGATTCCTCATTCTGGTGTTCCCTGCTTTTCTGATGGTCTCCGCCGCGAATTCTTCCCGGAAGGATGACTCCGCCTGGCTGACCGGTGCCGGAACCTTGATCTTCCACGATGCCTTCGAGCGGGAGGAGGATGGCAACCTCGCCAAAGCGATTGGCAACGGTTGGAACAGCGCGACCGCGGACCGGGTGCCCGACATCAAGATGGCAGATCTCGACGAGGGCATCCTCGAGGTCACCAGCGCCACGAAGGAAGCAGGCCATGCCGCGCACATTCACCACGAGGCGGGATTCGCGGACGGCGGTGTGATCGTTCGCTTCCGCTTTCCTGAAGGACGATCCGAGGAGTCACTGCAACTCGGCTTTGTTGATCGCGAAACCCCGGGGATCCACGCGGGACATCTTTGCTACGCGACGCTGAGTCGCACCCAGGCGGTCGTCGCCGATTACAAGACAGGCGTGATGAATCTGGAGATTCGAAAGCGGCGGCAGGACCTCCTCGATCGCAAGGAGAAAATCCCCAAGGACCTCGAGGCCCTGATCGCCTCGAAGCAGAGCAGCGTGAAGTGGAAGGCGGACAAGGACTGGCACGAACTCGTGCTCGTGACCGAGGGTGACGAAATGCGTCTTTCCATCGATGGCAAGCTGGTGGCCACGCATCGGTCGGAGGGCTTCGCCCACCCGGTGAAGCGCTGGTTCAGCTTCCTGATTCCCGCGACCGTCTGGATCGATGACGTGAAGATCTATCGGGTGCGGTGAGCGGATCGCCACAGGCAGGGCGATCCGGGCACCGGTGATTGCGCAAATGCATTCCGACTTTAACGACGACGAAGACCGACTGTCATGAAATCAAAGCCAACCCTTGTCACCGCAATCATCGTCGTTGCGGTATGGCTTTCCATCACGATCATCGGAGGGAATCGACAGGGAGGGGGACAACAATCGCTCGATGAGCTTGTTTCCCGTGGTCCCATCTGGGGCGTCTGGGTGGCCCTCGCCTTTTTGGTCTTGGTAGGGGCGGTTTGTCGATGGAGCGGAATGGGATTCACCCGACCCGACTGGATGCGTTCGCTGAGGCTGATGTGGTTGCCCGGACTCTTTGTGGCCCTGATGATCGGCGGGGCTTGTGCCGGAAAACTTCCGCCGGCGGTGGTCCTGTCCTGGGTCTTGGTGAACACTCTGATGGTCGGTATCTCCGAGGAGTGGGCGTTCCGCGGAGTTCTTTTGAAGAGCCTTCGCGACCGGGTTCCCCTTTTGGCGGCGGTAGCTTTGAATGCCATCGCCTTCGGCCTGGTTCACAGTCTGAACGGCTTCGTGACCGGCGACTTCGGCAGTGCGTTCAGCCAGGCGGTCGCCGCTTCGATGAGCGGAGTTCTTTTCGTGGCTCTGCGCATCCGTCTGCACTCGCTCCTCCCGGTGATGCTGCTGCACGGCCTGTGGGATTTCTCCGCCTTTATCCTGGGGCTCAGCCGGGGCGAGGTGACGTCGCCTGGAGCCGAAGGACTGGAAGGATTCTTTCTTCCCTTGCTGATCGTGCTGCCCAACTTCCTCTACGGTTGTTATTTGCTGCGCCGCGGCAAGCGCGCGGAGGTCGAGCGGGCTTCGCCAGGGTAGTGAACGGATCGAGGGCGAACATGACCCGCTGGTGACAACGATGCCCTGAGGCGGAAAAGCGCGTCCTTTTGAAGAGTCGACAATCCCGCGAAAGCGGGACTTACCAGCAGCACTCTTTGCTGAGAGTCTAGGGCGTGGACCTCATCAGGAATCGCCTCGCCCTCTCCATCATGTTGCTCGTGCCTTTCACGAGTGCCATGGCCCGCGATCTCCGTGTCGGCATCGATCAAGAGGTACCTACGATCCACCACGCCATCAAGCTCGCAGCACCGGGCGATACGATCCATCTGGAGGCGGGCAAGATCTATCGCGACTACGCCGGCTTTTACGGCAAGAAAGGCGAACCCGGAAAACCGATCACCTTCGATGGTCACGGGGCCACTCTGGAGGGCTCGGACCCGCTCGATCCGGCCCGGTGGCGCGAGATCTCGCCGGGGCTCTTTGCCGCGGACGATCTGCTCCCGAATCTCAGCGACGCCGTGATCGGCCGTTGGTTTTTCCTCTTCGACGGGAAGATGCAATTGATGGGCCGCACCTCGAAAGGGCGCAGCGCGCCACTCAAGAAGCCGGAGGATCTCCAACCGGGCGAATGGACCTTCGTGAAGGATCCCTCGCGTGAAAAGCCCCCGTCAAAGGCGATCTACGGCAGCTTTTTCATCCGCCTCGCCCCCGGACTGGCCCTCACCGAAGCGAAGATCAGCGTGCCGGTGCGCAGTGCGGGAGTGCAGTTCAGCGGCGACAATGCCCATCTCGTCATCAAGAACCTCACCGCGACCCATCCCTACAACGACGGCTTCAACATCCACGGCGATTGCCGCGAGGTCGTCTTCGAAAACATCCGCGCGATCGAGTGCGGCGACGACGGCATCAGCGCGCACGAGTCGGCTCAATACACGGTCGACGGCTTCGTCAGCATCGGCAACAGCACCGGCATCTGCGATACGGGGACGGCGCAGACGAGCTACCGGAATGTCTTCATCGCGGATTGCGTGGCCTTCGATCTCTATTTCCTCGACGAGGGGCGCTACTCGCTGACGAATGTCCTCGTCCTTTCCTCGGCGCAGAATCCCTTCGTCGTGACCGGTCGCACGACCGGTGACTGTCGTCTGACGATGGAAAATGTGCACCTCCGCCGCCTCGTCGAGCCACGCGTCGGCAACATCGCGGCGCGGGCGGTGGTCGAGGGAAAACGCTGCACCTTCGAGGGTCTCGACTTCAAGCTCACCGGATCGGCAACCTGGACGGGTAGTGTGATCAACGGCCATCCCTCCGAAACCGGCGCTGCCGGGGCGGATCTCGAAGCTCTCCGAAAACTGGCTCCGCCATCCTATCAAACCCACCTACCATGAAATCGCTCGCCCTGCTCCTGTTCCTCACGCTCGCCGCTCACGCGGCCGATCCGCTCGATCTCGGCTCGCGCTGGGAGTTGTTGGTGGACGAGCATCTCGTCGCGGAGAAAAACGGCGTCGCCCTGAAACTCCACGAGCCAGTGAAGCGCGAGATCGTGCTCACCACCGACCAGCCGTGGGAAGGCAAGACCTGCGCCTATTTCTCGGTGATCCAGGATGGCGGCAAGGTGCTGATGTATTACCGCGGATCCTCCGGCGGATCGGACCACAGCGATGCCCAGGTCACCTGTGTCGTCGAGAGCACGGATGGGATCCATTTCACCCGACCCAAACTCGGCCTCATCGAAGCCGGGGAAACGAAGGACAACAATGTGATCTGGCGCGGGGTCGAGTCGCACAACTTCTCGCCCTTTCTCGACGCCAACCCGCAGGCGAAACCCGAAGAGCGCTACAAGGCCCTCGGTGGTGTGAAGCAGCCGGGCAAGAACTGGCATCAGGGCGAGACGCCGGGCGGACTCTACGCGTTCGCCTCCGCCGACGGCATCCATTGGAAAAAGATGAAGGACGAGCCAGTCATCACCAAGGGCGCCTTCGACTCGCAGAATCTCGCTTTCTTCGACACGACCCGCGACCGCTACGTCTGCTTCAGCCGCATCTTCATCAACAAGGTCCGTGCCGTGCAGAGCAATACCTCGACGGATTTCCTAACCTGGACCGAGCCGGTGCCGCACCAGTATGCCGAGGGTGTGCCGTGGGAGCATTTCTACACCTCCGCGACCGTCCCGTGCCCGACCGCGCCGCATCTGCTTGTGTCCTTTCCGAAACGCTTTGTCACGACCCGGACGAAGGTGCCGGGGCATGAAGGCGGCCCCGGAGTCTCCGACGCGGTTTTCATGTCGAGCCGCGATGGAGTGCATTGGGATCGCCCCTTTCTCGAGGCGTGGTCGCGTCCCGGTCCGGACCTGAAGAACTGGACCGACCGGAACAACATGACCGCGAACGGCATCGTCGTGACCGGGGAAGGCGAATGGTCGCTCTACATCAGCGAGCACTACCGTCACGACGACCACCGCATCCGCCGGCTCAGCGTCCGCAAGCAGGGCTTCGCCTCGATGCACGGCGATGCGAAGGGCGGGAGTTTTACGACGAAACCGCTGCTGGTCAGCGGAGCGAAGCTGCATCTCAACTACGCCACTTCCGCCGCCGGATCGCTCGGGATCGAAGTCCTCGATGAAGCCGGCAAGGTCGTCGCGGAATTGAAGGATCTCTACGGCGATGAATTCGACACCCCCGCGCTGGACCTTTCCGCGTTGAAAGGCAAAACCGTGAGCCTGCGCGTTTCGCTGAAGGATGCCGATTTGTATGCGATGCGGTTTGCCGATTGAACCCTCTTCCACCTCAGATCCAATCCTGTTGTTGCCAACCCTGTTCCCTCATGAAATTCCCGGCCATTCTCCTTTGCCTCGCCGCCACCGCTCTTGACGCCGCCGAACCCGAACCACTGGGCATCGAGCACCTCGTCGCGGTAAAGGACGTCTGCGCATGGCCGGCGCTGACCCTGCTACCGGATGGATCGATCAATGCGACGCTTTTCAGCAAACCGAGCCATGGCCAAGTCGCGGGAGCGGTCGAGGTTTGGAACAGCCCCGACGGCATGGCTTGGACGAAGCGCGGGGTGCCGGCTCCGAACGATCCGGACACGAACCGGATGAACCACGCCGCCGGGCTCGCGAAGAACGGCGACCTGCTCGTGCTCGTCTCGGGCTGGACGAATGTGAAGCAGCCGCAGCGGCCGAAGCAGGCCGACTTCCGCGACGACATCCTCTCGACCTGGGTCTGCCGCAGCGCGGACGGGGGCAAGACGTGGACGCAGATCAAGGAGTTTCCCGCGCCGGATCCGGGCTGGACCCACTACATTCCCTTCGGCGACATCAAGCAGGGCGAGGATGGCGCGCTCCACGTCTCCTGCTACGGCGGCGAATTCACGGACCCTGCCAAAAACACCAAGACAAAAGGCTACCGGTCCTGGCATTTTCGCAGTGATGACGATGGTAAAACGTGGAAGAGGATCTCGACCATCCATCCGACCGGTAACGAGACGACCGTGCTCCACCTCGGCGGCAAACGCTGGCTCGCCGCTTCGCGGGAGCGGGCCATGGACCTGTTCTGGTCGGAGGATGATGGAGAGACCTGGGGCGAGCCTCTGCGCGTCACCGCAGCGAACGAGATCAATGGCCACTTGCTCCGGCTGAAAGACGGTCGGCTGCTTCTCAGTCACGGTTGTCGGGTGAAAGATCGTTTCGGCGTGCTGGCGAGGTTCAGCAGCGACGAGGGCAAGACCTGGAGCGAGCCCTTCCGGATCGCGACCTCGTTGGAAAGCGACTGCGGGTACCCGAGCACGGTGCAGCGCGCCGACGGCAGGCTGGTCACGGCCTGGTATGCGAAGGCGACGCCACTCTACGAATCCTATCAGATGGGTGTATCGATCTGGGAAGTTCCGTGAGGTGCGGAATCACTCGCCGCGCACCGTCCACTGGATCAGGCGCGGCACGATGTCCTTGATCGATTCGCTCTGCTCGGGATGCGGGCTGATGCCCACGACGCGGCCCTTGCCGAAAGTTCCGCTGAGGATCGCGGGGGTGCCGACCTGGATTCCGGGTGGCGTGTCGTTCTCGGCGACCTCGTCGTTGAAGACGGCGAGGGTGGTGTAGTCGGAAAGTTCCGGCGAGCCGGCTGGTTCCATGACCGGACCGTTCGCATACTTCACCGGAGCGGTTTCGCCCGGGACGCCGAGCAGCTTGGCGCCATCCGTGGTGAAGCCGAGTTCGAGGGTCTTCACGCCGCGTTTCCATTTCTTCGACTTCGTCTTCGCGTCCAGGATCTTGAGGGACCAACTGAATCCCTCGCAGGCGAGATAGCAGCCCGCGCAGATGCCGATGTAACCGCCTCCGTTTCTGACAAACTCGCGGACGATTTCGCGTCCTTCCTCGCCGATGCCCTCAGCCTGCTTGCTGCCGCTGCCTCCGGGGAATACGACGACCTCGATGTCCTTCAACGCCCCGCCGCGCAGTTCATCAGGTCCGATCTGTCGCACGGTGAACGCGTCCGGTCTCGCTTCGAGGGTTTTCATCAGCGAAGACGGGCCCGCTCCGCCGACTCCGGGCCCCTGGTAGATGGCGACGTCGATCAGGTTGCCGGCCTGGGCGAGGGAGACACCGAATGCGAAAAGGGAAAGAATCGCGATCTTCATGCCGCGGGTTCTACCGGAGTTTGGCCGCCAGTTCAAGCACCTTCGGCACGATGATCTCCTCGATCCCCCGCGCCCAACCCGTGGCTGCCTCGTAGCCGCCTTCTTCCTGGATGCGGGTGCTGGGAATGTAGCCGGAGTAGTCGTTGCTGTAGCCGGCAACCCAGACGTGGCCGTCCTGGTCGAGCTCGCGCTTGAGGCGCAGGGAATAATCGACCACCACCTCGCTGCCGAGGGTCACGAGGGTGAGGATCTCGCCGAGCTTGATGACCTGCACGGGGTAGGAATGCGGCGCGCGTTTGGTGTCCTCGTAGGTCAGGGCGACCTCTTCGTAGGCCTGGCGCAGGGGGCCGGTCACGCCGATGGGATTGGCGGTCATGGCCATCTCGACGGCGTTGGCGAGGGAGCGGCCGTGTTGTTTTGTTAGTTCAAGGTCCGTCACACCGGGGACGACGCCGCTGCGGCGCGGGTAGGGATTCTGGTCGGCTCCGCAGCCGGTCACGAACATCGCGGTGAAGCCGGGACGATGTTCCTGCAGGTATTCCTGCGCGTAACCCGCGTAGTCGCCGCACCAGTGGTAGGCGCCGAGGCAGGTGTTGTGACAGGCATAACCGAAGAGTACGCCGCGGGCCTCGCCCTCGGGGCTCTCGATGCGCAGGGAGGGCACGGATTGATCGACCGGTCCGGCGGGATTGGGAGCTTTGTTCGCGTTGGGATGATCGGCGGGCAAGGTGTAGTCGCGGCGGCGGTTCATGGCGAAACCGCAGCGGGCCTGGTTCCAGGTGAGGCGGGCGGGCTGCAGGTCGGCAAAGGCCGCGTCGATCGCGCCGATGATCTTTTCCTCGAGGCCCTGCGTGTATTCCCAGGCATCGCGGACTTTTTCGTTCTTCAACTCCTCGTCGGTGGGTGGCTCGGGTCGGCGCCGCAGTTCGGGGCCGCTGTGGGTATGGGAGGCGTTCATGAAGAGCGCTTCGGTCGGTACGCCGTGTTTTTCCCTGATGCGTTCCGCGACGCGACAGCGCAGCGCCTGCGGCACGCCGATCAGATCGAGCGTGACGATGACCTGTTGTTTCCCGGCTTCGTCTTCGAGGACAAGAGCCTTGGCGAAGAGGTCCTGCCACTTGCCTTCGGCGGGTTTGTCGCGTCCGGCATAACCCGCCATCCAGATGAATTTCTCCGGGGTCACGACGACGGAGGCGAGACCCGCTTTCCAGGTCGCGGCGATATGTGGAGCGACGGAAACGGGCTTGGTGTTCTGGGCCTGGGCGAACCAAAGCCCTGCGAGAAGGGCGAGGGGAAGGAGCAGGGTGGGGCGTTTCATGGGGGGCACGGGTCAATGGTCACGGGTCAAGGGTTACGACGAACGAAGAACCGGTTGGGTATCCGCCAGGCTTCACGCCATTTTCGATTCGATGGCTTTCCAGACATCGGGCAGGTCCCAGGTCCGGAGGACACCGAAGAGCATGTGCGAGAGCGGCCACTGGTAATGCTCCTCGGTGGCGAGGGAATGCCAGCTCTCGAGGCGTTGGTTCAGGGTCGCGTGTTTGACGCGATCATCGAGCGCGGCGGCAAGGCCGGCCATGATCGTGGCCTTTCCTTTCGCGGCGATGTGGATCTCGCTCCACCCCCGCGAGGCAAGCAGGTCGATGACACGAAGGACATCGTGGGTCTTGCCACCGAGGTAGGGTTTGCCCAGCATGTTCGCATAGGCGGCGTAGAAATAGTCCGACCCATAGTAGCTGTGCGGTTGGTTCCCGGCGGTGACGGGGAGCGATTCACCGACTCCGCGCACGTCGCAGGCGACAATGAGGGTGCCCGGCTCGAGGGTGGCGGCGAGTTCGGAGAGGGTGGGGTCTTCGCGCAGCTCGGCGTCGGAGGAAAACTCGGCGACCCAAAGCAGGGCCTTGCCGTTGCCCTCGGGAGCCTGCGGCAGGCTGGCGACGTGGGGCTCGTCGAAGAGCACGGTACAGACCGCCTGGATGCCGGGCTCGGTCTCGACGGCGTAGTGGATCCAATGGCTTTTCGGATAGTCGCGCTTCGGACCGTAGGCGCGAAGAATGCGGTAGTCGGGGGCCTTCGCCGGGTCGCGTGGTGCCATGCGCAGGGATTCAGTGATCGCCTTTTTCAGATCGGCACCGGAGAGCGGCTCGGCTTCACGGGCTTTCTTGAGACCCTCCGCTTTGGCTTTCGTGAAGGTGAAAACCGTCTTCGATCCGGGATCGAGCACGACCTGTCCCGTCGGCGTGCACTGCAGGGTCGTGTCCTCCTCGATGACGAGGGCGGGTTCGGTCGCGGCGTCGGAGGCTCCGGTGATGCTGTTGAAGAAGCGGTACATCGCCTCGCGGTTGGGCTGCGAGTAGCCATGCTCATCGGGACCCACGTGGAGCTGGATCTGGTCCTCCGCGCCGAGCAGTCCGTAGAGATGCCGGAGGCGTTCGTGGGCCTCGGCCGATCCGCGGGCGTCGAAATAATCGCGGCTCTGGGCGAGGATGATGATGGGCTTCGGCGCCATTGCCGCGAGGAAGTCATCGTGGTCGAGGCCGTAGGCGAGCGAGCGGGGCGGGCATTGTTCGTTGTCCTGCGGCAGCTCGTTTTCGAGATTGCGGCGCCAGGTCGTGACAAAGCAGGCGGGTGCGCCCATGGTCCAACGGCGCTCGAGACCGATGAGCCAGGTCGAGAGGGTGCCGCCGCCGGAATTGCCGGTGATGCCTACGTGTTGCGGGTCGATCTCGGGCCGGGTCAGCAGGTAGTCGAGCGCCCGGATGCCATCCCACGCCCGCCACGATCCGAGGAACTCGCCGACGAGCTCCATCTGGTTGCCGGCATGGTTGTGTTCGGTGGTGGTGCCTTTGATCAGCAACTTTCCGGCGGGATCGACATACTGCGAACGTTCGCCTTGGCCGATGGGATCAAAAATCAAACAGGCCGTGCCGAGCCGGGCGAGGCCTTGGGCGAAACTCTGATAGGCCTCGGCACATTTGCCGTTCTGCGAGTGGCCGCAACTGCCGACGACCCCGGGCACCTTGCCGTCGGGGCGGTTCTTCGGCAGATAAAGATTGGCGGTGACGTAAAACTTCGGACGGCTCTCGAAAATGATCTTCTCCACCGTGTAGTTGTCACGATCGATCGTACCGGTGACCTTGGCATTGAGCGGTGTTTTTTCCTTCGGCATCGGCGCGAAGGCCTTGGCGATCTTCTCGCGGACCTCGGCGATGTAGGCTTCGGCTTCGGCCTTGCTGGAAAGTGCCATCTTGCGTTCCAGTCCGCGCTTTTCGATGGCCCGGATCTTTTGCACGTAATATTCGTGGACCATCCGCGGGAAGCGCTGGTAGGGAACGAGGCCACCAGTCTGCGCCTCCGATTGGGCGAAGGCGCCGCGCGGCAGACCGAGTCCGGCGGCGGTGAGCCCGCCGATGGAGCAGAGGAGATCGCGGCGCGAGTTGACGATGGAAAAGTCGGGAGTCATGCCCGCAGACTAGGGAAAACCCTCGCCCGGGGTCAAAGCCGCGAAAGCGTCATCCGGAGACGGGCTTGCGCGTCACTGCCCGAGCAGGCGCAGGGCGGTCTCTTCGAAACGGGTCTGCCATTCCGGCGCGAGCAGGCAGTCGCTGTCCTCCTGGGCGAAGCCACGGTTCTTCGACTGGGCGAGCGTGGGGGCGTAGTAGAGGTAACCGTTGGTGTATCCCGAGACGAAGGTGAGCGGATGGGGCGAGCGATCCTTCAGTCCGAGTCCCGTTTCCACGGTGACCTCGGCGGGGAAGGTGACGAGATGGAAATCGCCGACCCGCAGCCGCACGACCTCGGCGCTGACGGTGTCGCCCAGCTTGGCCCGGCGGGCCTGATGGCGGGAGAGAAGATCGCGATTGATCTGGCGGCGGGTCAGCTCCTCCATGGTGCGGATGTTTTTCAGGTAGGCTTCCATCGCGGCGCGATTGTTGGCATCGAGGGTCTTCCAATCAGCCTTGCCGAGCAGCTCATCCTGCAGGTAGCGGCCGGCGACCTCGGAGGGGTAGTCGCTGTTGAGGTGATACTTCACGTAGAGCGGCAGGAAGGTTTCAAAGTTCAGGGTGGTCCCCTTGAGTGCGGCGGCGAGCCGGTCGATCTCCTTTTCCATCTCGGCGATGCGCGGACCGTGATCGGCTCGTGGTAATGTCAGGGTCTCGCTGGCGATGGAAAGGTCGGCCGATTCATGGGTCTCGATCGCACGCAGTCCAGCAAGGGCGCTGAGGCCGAGTCGCATCCCGAGCGGTTTGCCATCGCGGGGCAGGTCGGGATTTTTATAGAGCACGGGATTGATGTCGCCTCCGCAGCCCTGCAGGAAGAGGGCGACCGCCTTGCCATCGCCGAGATTCGCCTCGATCGTCTCCGCCGCATAACCGCTGAGATCGGCGCCGTTGCTGCCATCGGGCACGCTCATGATGGGATGGCAGGCGAACTGGAAAACGGCGGCGAGCGGTTGACCGTTGTCGATGCGGTCGAGGCGCAGCAGGCCGATCTCGGGATCAATCGGGCCCATCGCGGCGACCTCGTCATCGAAGGGCAGCGCATAGGCGTGGCGGACATCGGTTTCCTTGCCGCTCTTCAATTTGAGCCTGCGGTTTTCCATGATGCCGTCCTCGTGGCCAGTGCCGGCCCCGGCCTTCACCGGCACCCGATGGTTCCAGGCCTCGACGACGGCGCGGCGGGTCCGATCGAGGATGTCGGGGGCGACGATGGCGTGGCAATGGCTCGCGTTGACGATGAGCGAGTCCGGAACGATGCCGCATTCCCTTTGCAAAGCGGATCTCAGATTGGCGAGGAAAGGGTCGAGGATCGAACCGATCCCGGCAACCGCGACCGCGTCGATCGCGACGATGACGGCGTGTTTGTCCCCCTGCGAGAGGACGAGTGCCTTGGCCATGGGCGGGTTTTCCTTCGCGGGATGGTCAGGATGGGTGATCTCAGCCTTCGCGACGCCCGCGAGGAGCGGCTCGGCGTGGAGCGAGGGGGTGGCAAAGGCGGCGAGGCAGGTGAGCAGGCGGAAAGCGCGGTTCATCCCGGTCAGTTTTCCGGAAACCAAGGGATGTGTCGATGGCGCGGTCGTGCGCGATGCGGGGATGGCGGATTTTTCCGATTCTGGCATTCTGCTCGAAGATGAAAATCCGATTGCTCTTCGCCGCCCTGCTCGCTTTCCCCGGCTTCGCCAAGGCCGCCCCGAAAACCGACCGCCACGTGATCCTCATCAGTGTGGATGGCTTGGCCCACTACTATTTCGAAGACCCCAAGTGCCATATGCCGACGATCCGGGCGATGGCGGCGGCAGGTGCGCGCGCCAAGTGGATGGGCACGACCTTTCCCACGGTGACCTGGCCGAACCACACCACCTTGGTCACCGGAGTCCACGCGGGACGCCACGGAGTCATCGGAAACAACTACTACGACCGTGCCCAGAACAAGGTGATCCCGCTGATCCCGGATCCGCTTTTCGACAAGGTCGAGATCGTCAAGTCGCCGACGATCTACGATGTCGCCCACGCGGCCGGCCTGAAAACCGCCGGGGTCTGCTGGCCAGCCAGTCGCAACGCTCCCACCTTCGACCTGCAACTGCCCGATGTCTTCGACCAGGCCATCTTCGAGGGAGCGAGCACGCCATCCCTGCTCGCCGAACTGAAACAAAAGGGCATCCCCTACTGGAAACAGCAGGAGTGGTGCAAGGCGGGCAACGCTGGAAAACCTCAGCGCGACTGGATGTACACCCGCATCGCCCAGCATCTCGTCGAGGCGCACCAGCCGAACTTCCTCGCCCTGCACCTCGTCAGTGTCGACGCACTGGAGCATGCCACGGGCCGCCAATCCGACGAAGCCTATTGGGCGATCAATGATTCTGACCGCTGCATCCGCGAGCTGGTGGACACGGTCGAGGCCGCCGGATTGAAAGACAGGACGACCTTCGTTGTCACCGCTGACCACGGTTTCATCACCTACACGAAAGAAGTCGCCGCGAACATCGTGCTGCGTCAGGAAGGTCTCCGCGAGGGCAACGGATTGAAACTCCGCCAACAGGCTTACGCACTCTCGCAGGGCGGCGGTTGTTTCATCTACATCCTCGACGAAGCCAACCGGGACGCCATCCGGGATCGGCTCGCCGCCCGTTTCCGCGAGGTGGAGGGCATCGAGGTGGTGATCGAGCCGAAGGACTTCGCGAAGTTCGGCCACAAGCTCCCTTCCGAGAATCCGCATGAGCCGGATCTGATGCTCGGAGCAGCGGACGGCTATTCCTTCTCGGGCAAGGATGATGGCGATACGATCATCATCCCGACCGATGGGCCGAAGGGATCCCACGGTTATTCACCTTTCAACGAGCAGATGGGGGCGTCCTTCGTCGCCTCGGGAGCGGGAATCAAAGGAGGCGTGGTGCTCGACAAGATCAGCAACACTGATGTGGCTCCGACCATCGCCGCTTTGCTTGGACTGGAGATGAACGAGGTCGAGGGGCGTGTGCTCTCCGAGATGCTCACCGAGTGAAGGTGCCCGGCTTTGGGGCCTGCCATCGTTGGCGAGGGGCGGTCTCCGATCCCTCGCGGATTGCTTTGCGAAGCTCAGTCCTTGCCCGGGACCGGATGATTTCTTCATGCGGTTCCCATGGGGGGCTTTTGGTTGCAAGACCGCGACGGACGGTTGAAGGAAAAGGGACCCAGATCACTGAAGAAAATTGACGATGTATCGAACTAGGGGCGAAATTTAGTATTTACGTAGGAATACGCATTTGCAGAATTTGATTCAACACTAGGATCAGTGTCCCCCTTGCATGCTCAATGGATTATGGAACCCGATTTCGACCATGGACCCAACACTCACTCTGAGGAGGTGAGCGGAGACGGTAATGTCTCCGGAACTCCTCACGAGAACTTGCCAAAACACGGTCTGGATAGTCTGAGTCCACGTCAACGCGAAGTCTATCGTTGGATCTGTGAAGGAAAGCGTGATCGTGAGATCGCCACCATTCTCGGCATCAGTTACCGGACCGTGACCGTGCACGTCAGCGCGATCCTCTCCAAGCTGGGAGTAGAGAACCGAACTTGCGCGGCGATGCTGGCCAAGGGGCAGCGATCTGAAACAGAGCCGGACACCGGTGGCGGGAGCAATGGCGCCAGCCTGCTCTTGCTGCTCGGGTCCATCTTGAGCAAGCTCTCCGTCGCCCTCGAGGTCTATGCGTGATCTTTTCCGGAGCCGCTAAGCCTACAAGAACGGCCCCGCGCGGTAAAGCAACGGGGCCGTCGGTTTTGAGGGAAGGGATGGGAAATTCCCGATCGAATCACTTGATCGCTTTTTCGACTTCGCGACCAACATCCTGAAGCGCGTCCCCGACTTCTTCAGCGCCACGTTCGATCACTTTCACCGTGGTTCGCGCCGCCTTCTCGGCACCACGTCCAATTTCTTCGGCGATGCCGCGATCCTGCGGGGGCGAGGAAATCGGCCGAGAGCCAGTCGCATTGTCGGCCCCCTTGTTTTTGTCGTCTGTTTCCGACTTGGGCCGGTCATTCTCCGTGCCTGTAGCATCACGGTCGGAAGCCTCCCGCCCGCCATGCTCCTGCACCTTCATCGGATTCGCGACGGCAATCACGCCTTGGGCGATGCGGGCACCCGCCGCGCCGTCGGGAGGGGTGCCCTTGTCTTCGCCGGCATGAACAATCACGGCCCGACCGATGATGGAGTTGGTGTCGCCGGCGAGAGACAGGTTCGCCATCGTCAGCGACTTTTTGGCGTTCCCCTGGCCATCGGCATCGAGGTTGCCGAAGTCACCGGCATGATGGTCGCCCTGATCGGGCAGCCCGTGTTCCTTGCCCGTGGGATTGAAGTGCGAACCCGCGCTCTTGCCGTCAGGTGAGGAAACATCCCCAAACTCGTGGATGTGGATGCCGTGTTTCGAGTTCGGCTCCAGACCGGTGATGTTGATCGTGACACGGACACCTTCGTTTCCGTCCGCCTCGAAGACCACGACGCCACGCGCCTCATTGCCTTCGGTGGGTTGCAGGACAGCCACGAGATTCCGGTGCATGCCTCTCTGCGTGGCGGTCGGGTCGGTGCGGTCGACCTGGTCCGCCGGGTGTGCCGAGCCGGGGGTGGTGGTTGTGGAGGCGCCGTTTGGAGTGCTGTCCACGGCATTCGCCGGATCACGGTTGTCCTGGGCGACGAGGGTAAAGGCCCCGAGGGAAAGGCTGAGGGCGATCGCCGGGATTTGAAGGCAGAGCTTGGTGGTTTTCATTGGTCCAGAGGAGGGGGTGAAGGTTGTCCCATCCTTCCCAGCAGTTCGGTTGCCGCCCGGGTTTGCGAAGTCGCAACCCGCTCTCGCTCAGGATGAAGGCGATGGGCATGGAGAACCCGACGTTTGCCGTGACCCCTTCGTTATGCACGCGGGACCTCGCGATTTGCCGCCGCGGGGAAAGCGAAGTGGAATCCGCTGGACGAGGAGGCAGCGACCGTTTTCCTATTCCGAAGATGCGCCTCTACCGCGACCAGACCGAGACCCACTCCAAGGATTACTCCGGGATCGGCATTCTGCTGGGAAACGTGCTGGCGGTGGGATGGGCTCTCAAGGCTGGCTGGAATCTGCGCGAGATGATGGGCATCTACTGGGTGCAAAGCGTCATCATCGGACTCTTCAACTTCTTCCGCATGCTCCTGCTGCGTTCCTTCTCCACTGATGGTTTCACCAGCAACGGGAAGCCAGTGCCCGAGAATGCCCAGGGAAAGATCAGCACTGCGATCTTTTTCGCTTTCCACTACGGGATTTTCCACCTCGTCTATCTCACCTTCCTTGCGGGCTTTTCCGAGTCGGGGGAAAAGCCGTTTTGGGAATCGGGAGGGTTCCATTGGTTCCTGCTCTCCGTGCTGGGATTCCTCCTCGGTCACGGCTATTCGTTTTATGAGAATGTCAGGGCGGACCTGGAGCGACGCCCCAACCTCGGCACAATGATGTTCCTGCCCTACGCCCGCATCATCCCGATGCACCTTGCGATCATCTTCGGCAGCCAGGTCGGGGGTGGCCTGTTTCCCTTTCTCCTCTTTTCCGGACTCAAAACCGCGGCGGATTATCTGATGCACATCGTCGAGCATCGCGTGCTGCAGAGAAAGCCGGCGGAAAAGGCGGTTGGGTTCACCGCCCGCCGGCAGCGAGGCGGTCGAGGACGTTCTTCGTGATTTGCATCACGGCCGGGTCCTTGCCCGGGAGTCCGTGCGCCCAGTCGGTCGACCCGCAGGTGACCACGGTGCCCCCGCCGGCGGTCGTGTAGAGTCCCAGCACGGCATGGCCAGCGTGATCCGGGCCGGGCCAGCGCTCGTACCACCAGCTGTCGCCCGGAGCCCACTTCGCCGGAGCCGTCCCAAGGATGGTGAAGGTCTCCGGCGTGCCGTCGCGGAGCGTCGGGAACGGCAGGCCATCGCGCCATTCGATCTCGCAGCCGTCGCATTCGTATCCGACAATGCTGTCCTTGCCTCCAAACTCCTGTCCCGCGGCGAGGCCGGTCTTTTCAAAGAGCCAGTGATCGGGCCGGTGCACGGTGTAGGCTCCGCTGCCATTCATCAATTGCCCGTGGCTCTTGTGATAGCCGCCATGGATGAAGCCGACGCCGGTCATCGAGTTCTCGGTGCGGCCGACGAGGTGATGGCTCCAGAGCGTCGCCAGCGTGGGGATCTTTTCGGCGGTGGAGGTGTAGAGCTCGTCCTGGTTGAACCATTGTTTCCAGCAGAGGAAGGATTTGGTTTCCGGCTCCCAACGGATCTGCCAACAGCAGGTGTTGCCGGAGAAAAAGGCCACGTTGCCGCCCGAGGCCGCGAACGCTTCGACCGTGTCGCGCATCGGGGCAGACCAATACTCATCATGACCGACACTGAGGAGCAGGCGATAAGGCTTCACGATTTCCGGCCGCAGCTCGAGGTCGAGATTCGTCGCAAAGTCGATCGTGTAGCCGTTTTCCTCCGCCCAGGCGACAAAGGGCAGTTCCCAGCGTGAATACTGCGAGGCGGGTGGACGCATCTCGGAGACGCGGTGACCCTGCAGGCCGGCACGGCCGTGGTAGGCATAGACGCTCGATCCACCCCAGTTGTTGTAGGCGTTGTAGGTATTGGTGGCGAGTTGCAGCAGGATGCGGCTGTTTTTTCCCGGCTCGGCGGAACGCAGCACGAAGTAACAAGTCGCCTCGGCGGTGCGCGTGTTGCGCTGGGTGAAGGTTCCGCCCTTGTCGCTCACTTTCATCGACACCTCGTAATAGCCGCTCTGCCAATCGGCCGGAATGGTCAGGCGGAACGCGACCGGCCAGTTGCAGCCGTGCGAGGAGGCGTTGACCGGCACCGGATGCTCGAGAAGCCCCTCGAGCTTCGGCACTTCATGGACGACCTTTCGTTCCTTGCCCACGCGGGTGATCGTGAGCGAGGCGACCGGCGAGGGACTCGAGAGATGGAGCCGCAGCTCGTCGCCCGGCGCGTAGCTGATTTCTCCGGCATATCCCTCGATGTAGAGCGAACGGCCCTCGTCGATGGCGGGGAGGACGGATGGAAGTGCAAACGTGATAGCGATGGCCAGGGGGAGGAAGGTTTTCATGTTTTGGAAGCGAATGATCACTCGGCGGTCGGCACAAACCGCACCAGCCGCAAATCCAGCAACGCCCCCCGCACCGTGCCCTTCGAGCGCACGACGACGTGGTTGTCGGCGGCGGGGAGATCGACGGTGCCGAGCGTTTCGGTCTTGAAGGTCTCCCAGCTCCCGGTACTGGCGACGGTGCCGGAAAGGACTTCTTTTCCGGCGATCTCGATGATCCAGGCGTTGCCGGCGGCTTCGGGTGAAACGGAGTATTCCCAATCGACGCGATAGTTTCCGGGGCGGTCGAGGACGAGGGTCCATTGGGCCCGATCCCTGTCCGAGGTCCACCAGCCGATCGCGTCGAAGGCGGGCAGATATTCGATGCGTTCGCCATCGAGCCGGCAGCGCGAAGCCCGCAGCTCGACGACGCCGTCCTTTCCGGGGGAGATGCGGGCGGCCATGTCGATATTGCCTTTCGGAGGCGGCGGTGTCGCGGAGCCGAGTCCGCCGAGGTAGGCGAGCAGATCGGCGAGTTGGGGTTTTGTCAGGACCCGATCAAAACCCTCGGGCATCAGGGAAACGCCGTTGCTGGCCATGGAGGTGACTTCGTTGCGCGCCACGGTGCGGGCGGTGCCGTCGGCCTGGCGGACCGTGAGGCTGTTGGCGGTCTCATCCGCGAGCAGGCCGTACACCGCATCGCCGTTGCCGAGGGTGAGGGTGTAGTTGAGGAATTTGTCCTCGATGGCCCGGTTGGGATCGAGGATGGCGGTGAGCAGGGACGACGGCGAGCGGTCGGTGAGGGCGGCGAGATCCGGACCGACCTCGTTGCCGGCGCCTTCGGCAGCGTGGCAGGCGACGCAAACCATCCCGAAGACGATCTTGCCCTTGGCAGGATCACCGTTCATCGCGAGGACGTCTTCATGGGCCCGGACGATCTCTTCGCGAAGGCTTTCCCTGGCATCGGCAAAAAGCCGCCGGGCTCGGTCTTGCAGGGCCTCTTCCTTCAAGCCGAGGAGCCGGGCGCGGCTTGCCGCGTCGATTTCGTTCGGGTTGATCGCACCGGATTCGACCGAGCCGAGCAGGTGGCCGGTCCACTCCGAGCGGCCCAGCATCAGTGCGAGGGCCTTGCTGCGATCCATGGGAGCGAGGGTGGACCAGCGTTCCGCGAGCAGCGAAGGAACTCCGGGGGGACGGGCGCGCCCGAGGGCGTCGAAGACGGCTTCGCGCAGGAGCGGAGGCGATTGCGCGGTGAGCAAGCCCGCGAGCAGCCGCAGATCGGAATCTCCGGCGAACACGGAGGGATGGCCGAGCAGGCGGACCGCGGAGGCCCTTTCCAGTTCGGAAAGGGTGGCATCGCCGATGCTGGCGCGGATCCCATCGATCTGGGAGCGGAGCCTTGCCCGGGTTGCCTCGTGGGAAGTGATGGAATCGATCGAAGCGCCGCCCTCGAACAATCCTGACAAAAGCGCCAATCGCGCTGATGGAGCCATCGCTTTGGAGTTGGCGAGATGCGAAGCGATCAGTCCGAGCGAGGGATTGTCGCGCCATTTTGCGGCCATGCGTCCGAGCGGAGGGAGGGCCGAGTCCACCTCCCGGGCGGCGTCGGCCCGGGTCAGCTCGCGGATGACGCCTTCTAGGTTGGTCTTGTGAACCGCGCTGAGCAGGATGGGCAGGGCGACCGGATCGTGCTGATGGCGGGAAATCAGGCTGGCGATGCGAGTGGCCTCCCCGGCGGTTTCGCCGAGTCTTGCCGCGAGTTCGACAGCGACGTGGGCGTCGTTGAGCATGGCGTCGGGGAAGTCGCCGAGATCGCCACCCGAGATGCGCCCGTCGGTGAGGCGGATGGCATGTCTGACGACGCCGGGATGTGGATCGCAAAGCGCGCAACGCAGGGTGGCCACATCCAGCGCCCCCAGGCCGTCGAGAACGCACAGGGCATGCAGCCTCGCGGTGGGATGCGGGCTCGATTTGAGAAGCTGCTTCAGGGGCTCCACCCCGCTGGTCTCGCGCCAGAGCAACATCTGGTGCGCGAGATCGCGCACCGTGCCGTTGCTGCTTTCGAGGCGGGTCACGAGAGTGGTGTCGTCGATGTCATCGAGGCGGGGGACCTTGGGGTTGGTGTCGTCGCGGGAAATCCGGTAGATGCGACCGCGATCGGTCCCGGCCCGCAGATCGAGCTTCTTCTGCCAGGCTTGCGGGATCCACTCGGGATGTTCGATCACGAACCGGTACATATCGGCGACCCAGAGAGCGCCGTCGGGCCCCGTTCGGACGGACACGGGGCGCGACCAGGGATCGGTCGAGGCGAAAAACTCGGAGTCGCGCTCCGAGGTCGCCCGCTCGGAGCTGAAGGTCGCGCCCTTGGGCTTCAGCACCTGACGGCTGATGAGATTATGGACCGGTTCGCAGGTGAAGGCGTTGCCGGAAAATTCCGCGCCCAAGAGGACATCGCGGTAGATCGCGGGACCGCAGGCCGAGGTGAACCGGTTGGCCCGGTCGAAGTCGTTGAATCGTTCCACCGTCGGGCTGGCGGGGAAGACGGGAGCCGCCCCCGGCTCTACCGGCACGTCGACATGGGCGCGCGAGACGCTGACCTCGGGATTGCGTTTGAGGAGCCGCCACGGATAGGGGTAGTGCCAGAGCGGGTTGCTGTTGTTGCAGCCGAACCAGTTGCCCCAGTCGTCGCGGAAGCGTCCGCACTGGGTGCGGCCGTTGAGCGGTTCGTGTTGTTTGGTCAGGGGATGGATGCGCAGGTCGAAGCCGCGGATGTCGACCTCCTCGCGCCGCTCCTGCGAGAGGATCACGCCGCCGCCGTCGCCGTTGGCGACGTGCAGCCAATTGTCGAGGCCCCAGGCGAGCCCGTTGACGCGGTGCTGCTGGTTCGATTGCGCGAAACCGCGGTACCAGGTCTCGCGATGGTCGGCCTTGCCGTCACCGTCGCGGTCTTCCGCGTAGAAGATCTCCGGTGCCGCGGTGACGAGCACGCCTTTCTCCCAAACCTTCACCCCCGTCGGGTAGGAGAGGCCGTCGAGGAAAATGGTGGCCTCATCGTAGCGACCGTCGCCGTTTTTGTCGGTGAGAACCTTGATCCTGCCGCCGGGTTCGTTGAGCGGATCACCGGCCCTGTTCCAGGTGAGTCCGTTCGGGTAATCCCGCATCTCGGCGACCCAAAGCCGGCCGTCGGGACCCCAGTCAAAGGCCACCGGGTCGCAGACGAGGGGCTCGCAGGCGACCAACTCCACCCGAAATCCCTCGGGAACTTTCATCGAGGCGAGAGCGGCATCCGGTTCGAGTGCGGCGGATTCCCGGTTGAGCGGGACCAGATCCGCAGCCCCCAACGAGCGGAGGAGGAGCATCGCGATGACGAGGGTCGCGGACGGGGTATGGGGAAGCGTCATCGACCTCATTTTTAGAAAGACCGGCTTCTCCGTAAAGCACGCTGACACCATGATCGCGGACGGGGGGCGGTGGTTCCGACTTTAGTCCTATCGAGCGGAATCCGGCTTTTTCGCGCTCGAAAAGGGTGGAGATTCCCCATCATGAAACAGGGCTCCCATTGCCAAATTCCACTTCTCGTTATCCTTGCCGCGATGTTCATCCCGGGAGATTGCTTTGCGCAGGATTCGCTCATTGCCGTCGGGGAGGTCACCAATTCCAGTTTCCTGGTGAGTTCCTTCAGTCCGATCGGAGGCACCGTGGCGGTGCAGTCGGTCGCCACCGGTAGCCGCAACATCACCGTGGCCGCGACCGGTGCCTTTACGGGAGCCTCGGATTCGGATTTCGTGATCCAACTCACCGATGCCGTTCCAGCTCAGAGCGACTCCGCTCTCTCCGCGGAGGTGATTTCAGTGACGCCGGATCTCCTCACGGTCCGAGTGAGATCGATGGATGTGGAGGTGGCCGATCCTGCGGACATCGCCGTCGCCAAGGACATCAATTTCGCGTTTGCGATCCACCGGATCGACGGCTTCACCAATGGCGCTCCCTTGGAATCCCCCTATCTCCTCGCCGCAGGTTCCGTGAATCTGAATGGCGGCCTGGTATCCGGATTCGGGGTGGACGGCCACACGATGATGACGGGAAAGACGGAAACGGGGCGTTATTTCATCAACGTCATCAAAGCCGGTGCCTTGGCCGCGGATTCGTCTTCGGAATATTTCCTTTTCCTCTCGACGACGAGCAACGCTCTTCCCGATGTGGGGATCCGCGGTTCGGTCTTCCACACGCTGTCAGACGACTTCGCGAATTTCAAGGTCGCGACCGACGATCTCCAGGGTGCCACGCCTTCGAACGGGGTCTTCGCTGCCGATGCTCCTTTCGCTTTCGCGGTCTACCGGATCGCTCCCGCCGAGACGGCTGACATGCCGCGTTCGAAGCTCCTCGCGGCGGCGGCAACGGTCAATGGGACGAGTGGCTCGCTCGTCGAGGCGAAAGCCGGATTTCCGGGAGTCACGATCAGTTCCCTGCGGGTCAGCGAGGGATTTTACCGGATCTTTTTCGATGCGCCCGGGGCCTTTGCGGGAGTCGACGCCAGCCGATACGTCCCCTTGGTTTCGATGACTTCCTCCACCACGATCGATGAAATCGTGAAAGCAAAAACGATCGTCGTGAATGACAACCGGATGCGCGTGGATGTAACCGTCGACGATGTCCAGCACAATGGCGACGCGGATGGCATCCCCTCCGATGGATCGTTCTTCCTCACCCTCTACGACACGGATCCCGACATGGCCCACGATCTCAGCCTGGCTCCGAAGAAGACGGGGGCCGGTGCGAGGGGGAGTGGCATCATCAGCGCCAGTGGTGCCGGACAAACCCTGAATCTGGCCCTGAAAGGCAAGAAACCGAAGCCTGTTTATTACCAGGTCCGGCAATCCGGTCAGTCGATCGATTCTCTCCGTCTCCGCACCGTGGGGATGTCGGCGAAGCTCCTGGCGCAGTTCTACATCACCAGCGGCACCCGTCGGAATGTCACCGCGATGGCTAAAACGGGCGCGATTGTCGAGTCCGGCGTCCTGCCGGGATCGTCGGTGGGTCTGCAGGCATCGGTCCGCTACAAGTCCGCGAAAAAACGCCGCAACGCACTTTTTGCGCTCCGCTCGATTTCGGGTTACAGCCCGACCAGTTTTGACACCACCTTCGTCAAGACGAAGCCGAAGTGACCAATCATGACGATCCTGAATCTGGCAGACCAAACGCCCTTCACCACCAAGGATGGCTCCACGATCCGGAGCATCCTTGACCGCACGAATGCTCCGGTGGAACAGCAGAGCCTCGCCGAGGCGCGGGTGTCGGCGGGCGGGGCGACGGAGCGGCATTACCACCGGATCTCCGAGGAGTTCTACTTCATCCTCGAGGGGCGTGGTGAGATGGAGATCGACGGGGCGACCCGGACGGTTGGTCCCGGCGATGCGATTCTGATCCCGGCGGGGGCCTGGCACACCATCGCCGCGAGCGAGGACCTGCGTTTTCTCTGCTGCTGCGCGCCGCCCTATTCGCACGATGACACCTATTTTGAGTGAAGGGTAAAAGGCTTGACCGGGCTCCTCGTTGTGGCAGAAAATTCAGCGCGATGATGAGGTCGGAAATCCTCGCCGCTACGGCACTTTTGTTCGTCTCCGCTGTCGCCGGAGCGGCCGAGCCACTGCGGATCTGGACGAGCAATGATGGCAAGAAGATCGAGGCGGCCTTGGTCGAGGCGAAACGGGACTCGGTCACCCTGAAGTTGAAAAGCGGCCAGGAGGTCCGGGTGCCGCTCGACCGGCTCAGCGCGGAGGACCGGGCCCAGGTGGAAACCCTCAACGCAACCGGAGCAGGTCTGCGCGCCGGCAGGATGCCGGACGAGACAAAGATCGCCACCGACATCGCGGTCGAGGGAGGGCCGACCGCCTACACCACGCCGAACTTTGCCTTTGAATGCGAGACTCCCGTGACCAAGGCCTTCATCGGCGAGGCCGCCCGGGTCTTCGAGGGCACGCTCGAGGCGGTGCGCGCCGCTCCTCTCGGGATCGATCCGAAACCCGCCGAGGGTGAGACCCGTTTCCGCACCCGCTTCCTCGAGCGTTCCTCCTTCGAAAGGGAGTTCCTGAAGGTGCAGGCATCGAGCGGCACCCCGTCCGCTCCCGCCGGTTCTGCTGTGGGCACTGCCAACGTGGCGAATGTGGCCGGGGTCTACCTGCCCATGCGGAAAGAAGTGCTGGTGCCCTACACCTCCCTGGGCGTGACCATGAGCGGCAGCAAGGTATCGCTCCGGAAGCGCAGCGACACCTCCACCCTGATCCACGAGGTGACCCACCAGGTCATGCACGACTGGCTCGTCGTGACTCCACTCTGGATTGGGGAGGGGCTCGCGGAATACTTCTCCGCGATACCCTATCAGAACGGACGTTTCGAGTTCAAGAATGCCGATGCCGGACTGAAGGAAACCCTGGCGGAGGATTACGGAATCCGCGAGGGAGACGGAGTCGAGGTGATCCGCCCCAGCGAGTTCCTCACCCTGTCAAACGCCGAGTGGATCGGCACTCCGGGCGAATACCTGTCCGCGATGATGGTGGTGTATTACCTGATCCATCTCGACCAACTGGAAAAGCCCGGAGCCAGCCTCGCCGCTTATCTTTCCCTGATCCGCGAGTCGAAAGAGAACGTCGACACGCTCATCACCGACTTCAATGCGGCCTTGAAGGACTTTGAGGCAAAGCGTCTCGCCTACAACCAGGCGGTCGATGCCTACAATGCCGAGGTCAAGCGTTTCAAGGCCGAGGTGGAGGCCTACAATGGCCGCGTCACCACGCACAACGAACAGCTTCGCGCCGGCATCTCAGAGGCGGAGCGCATCCAGGTCGGTCCGGAGCCGGTTCCGCCGACCCCTCCCGGGGACCTCGACGTCCCGGCGATTCTCAAGGAAAACGCCAATGCCGACGGACGTCCCATCGACTTCCTTGCGAAGGTCCGCGCTGCCGCCGAGCCGGGACTGCTGAGAGGGAGATCCCCCGAGCAACTCGACGAGGCCCTGAAGGCGGGCTATGCGACGAAAGGGATCCGCGTCGTCTTCAGCCGGGCACCTGGCAAAGGCTCGACGACAGAGCCCTTTCAAGTGAAACCTTTGGGATTCTGAATTTCACTCCGGAATCACCTGAGTCTTGCCCGTCATCGCCGCGGGCACGACCCAGGCATCGAACTGCTCGCTCGTAAGCAATCCCAGCTCCACCGCGGCTTCCCGCAATGTCTTGTTTTCGCGGTGCGCCTTCTTCGCGATCTTCGCGGCGTTTTCATAGCCGATGTGCGGGTTCAGCGCGGTCACGAGCATCAGCGAATTTTCGAGGTGCCTTTGGATCTGCGGGCGGTTCGGTTCGAGGCCGGCGATGCAATGTTCCCGAAAGGAGTCGCAGGCCTCGCCCAGGTTGCGGGCCGCCATCAGAAAATTGAAAATGACGAGCGGCTTGAAGACATTGAGTTCGAAGTGCCCGTTCATGCCGCCGACGGCGATGGCGGCATCGTTGCCGATCACTTGGGCACAGACCATCGTCATCGCTTCGCATTGGGTGGGATTGACCTTTCCCGGCATGATCGAGGAGCCCGGTTCATTCTCCGGGATCAGGATCTCGCCGATGCCGCAGCGCGGACCCGAGGCGAGCAGCCGGATGTCGTTGGCAATCTTCATCAAGCTGACCGCAAGGGAACGCAGCACCCCCGAGGCGGCGACAAGGGCGTCGTGGCTGGCAAGGGCCTCGAACTTGTTCGTCGCGGTGACGAAGGGATGGCCGGTCAGCTTCGCGATCTCCGCCGCGGCCGCTTCGGCGAAGCCTTGGGGAGCATTCAGGCCGGTGCCGACGGCGGTGCCACCCAGAGCCAGTTCGGCGAGGCGAGGCAGCGAGGCTTCGATCGAGCGGATGCCGTGGTCGAGTTGCGCCACGTAGCCGGAGAGTTCCTGCCCGAGGGTCAGCGGGGTCGCGTCCATCAGGTGGGTGCGGCCGATCTTGACGACCTCCATGAAAGCCCGCGCCTTGCCGGCAAAACCTTCGCGGAGCCCGCGCAGACCGGGCAGGGTCGTGGAAACGAGAACCTCGTAAGCGGCGATGTGCATCGCGGTTGGGAAAGTGTCGTTCGACGACTGCGAGCGGTTCACATCGTCGTTCGGGTGCATCGATTTGGCGGGGTCGTCGAGCCGTCCACCCGCCAGGACATGGGCGCGGTTGGCGATGACTTCGTTCACGTTCATGTTCGACTGGGTGCCCGAACCGGTCTGCCAGACGACCAGCGGGAATTCGTCATCGAGTGTTCCGTCGAGGATCTCGTCGCAGACCGTGGCGATGCGGTGCGCTGTCTCAGTGGGCAGCGTGCCGCAGGTGACGTTGGCGAGGGCCGCCGCCTTTTTCAGGATGGCAAAGGCCCGGATCACTTCGCGCGGCATCGTCTGCCCCCCGATCCGGAAATGTTGGCGGCTCCGCTCCGTCTGGGCGCCCCAGTAGCGGTCGGCGGGCACGGCGACCTCTCCCATGGTGTCGTGCTCGATGCGGAAGTCCGGTGGGCTTGTGGTGCTCATGTCAGGATGGAACGGCTTCCAGTGTGACGGAATCACCGGCGGAGGGCAAGCCTGGCGGGCTGCGACAAGCTGCAATCCGGTGCGGGCAAAATGCGCGAAAAATCCGGTTCCGACAGGCCCCGGATGACACGGAATCCCGATGGCGTCGGGCCCGGCACGGCTCTTGCACAAATCATTGATTACGATGACATCGCTTCCTTCCATCCTCATCCTCACGAACCGCGGCCACCTCGTCGCTTACCGGTCCACCCAGAATGGCAGCCTCCAGCAGTTCGATTCGCTCGAGCCGATGGAGGGCAATCGCAGCATCTCCGACCTCGTCACCGACCAAGCCGGGGCCTTTCCTACCGATGGTCCCGGTATGTCCTCTTATGAAAGTCTTCCCCTGATCGAAGAGCTGGAAATCCGCGCTGATCGTCAGATCGCCGGAAAGATCGAAGCAATCCTCGAAGCGCAGCGCCCTTACTCCTGGGGATTCGCGGCTGCTCCCGAGATCAATGCGGGCATCCTCGACCTGCTCGGTGACGAATGGAAACGCAACCTCGTCTGCAATTTCAAGCTCGACCTGACCAACTCTCCTCCGGGCGAGGTGCGCACGCACTTCGAAGAGCAAACCCTCGCCACCTTCAACTGAGCATGAAAACCTGCGACACCTGCGGGAACCGCTACCGGCGCACTTTCGAGGTCGTCGTCGAGGGGGTGACTTACCATTTCGACTCCTTCGAGTGTGCGATCCACCGGCTCGCGCCGACCTGCGCCCACTGCGGGTGTCGCGTCCTCGGACACGGGATCGAGGCGGAGGATGGCACGATCTACTGTTGCGCCCACTGCGCCCGGCACTCGGGCGTGGAGGACGTCGTCGACAACGAAGCCCACGCCCCCTGACCCCACCTCCATGCCTGCAAAATCCAGGAAACAACAGAAGGCCGCCGGAGCCGCGCTCGCCGCCAAGCGGGGCGAATCGAAAAAATCCGACCTCAAGGGCGCGTCGAGGAGTATGGTCGAGTCCATGACTGAAAAGGAACTCGAGGACCTCGCGGGCACGAAGCGGAGCCACCTGCCGGAAAGGAAAGAGGACGACTGAAACCGCGATCCTGGCCGAAACGAGTCGGTGGGGTCGTCGTCGAGATCGGTCGCCGCTGGTTCGAGCACAAGCATGCGCGCTCCGCCGCGGCGATCGCGTTTTTCAGCCTTTTTTCACTGGTGCCGTTGATCGCGCTCACGATGCGTCTTGCGTCGGCGGTGATCGGTGCGGAAGCCGCGAAGGAGGAGCTCGGCGAGGCTTCGGGCCTTTTTCTCGACGAGGAAACCGGCCGCTATTTGTTCGAACTCGTCGAGCAGGGTTCGCCGATGCGGGGAACGGGTTGGCTTTCCATCATCGGACCCATCCTGCTGCTCTTCACCGCCTCGAAGGTGGTGGTGGAACTGCGCGAAGTGCTCTCCGTGATCTTCGGTCGGCGCAAGTCGGAGGGGCGACGCGGCATGGTGCTCGATTTTCTCCTCAACCGCGGCGTGCCCATGTTGCTGGTGCTTTCGCTCGGGCTGCTTGTGATCGTCTCCGCCATCGCCGGGACGATCCTGCACGGCTTCGCTGAAAGTTTCTCCGCCACCTTCCAGACGCGCCTGGAAGACTGGCAATGGATCGAGCGCGCCGGCTCCTTCGTGCTGATCACGCTCGCCTTCGCCGCGGTGATGCGCTGGCTGCCGCCGGTGCCGCCCTGCTACCGCGCTGCTCTCACCGGTGGCATCGTCACCAGTCTCTTGCTCTCGCTGCTGCGGCAGGGCATCGCGCTCTATTTCCGCAACGCGGGATCGCTTTCCGTTTATGGCGCCGCCGTCGCGCTGGTGGTGCTGCTCCTTTCGATCTACTTCGCGGTGCAGGTCTTTTTCATCGGAGCTGAGACGGCCTCCTGCATTCAGCGCCGCCTCGAGGCATCAAGACGGCCGGTCTGATCGATCATCTCGCGGACACATTCGAGGCGTCGGCGGAAGGCCGGATTCTCGGCGATCCCGGGGAAGCTGGCCGGGAGGCGCTCGCACCAGGTTTCGAGACCGAAGCTGCCGGGCAGATTGAATCGCGTCGGCAGGCCAAGGAGGTCGCTCGACATGAAGACGGCGAGGCGGCTCCGGCTCTCGAGCAAGGCCCGCTGGAGCGCATCGAGCAGCATTTCATCGAGCGTCTCGGGTGGTTCGTCCTTCCAGGCGGCAAAGCCGAGCAACCATTCGAAATCCCGGGCCGCCTTGCTGGAGGGATCGCGTCGCGATTCGTTGCGCAGTTGCACGTAGGCGAGTGCGAGCGGGGCGTTATCGTGATTCGCGTAGGTGGCGAGGGCCAGTTCCCGCAGCTCGGCTTTCGCCGGGGTTTCGTAGGTGAGCCTTGCGAGTTGGGGAAAGGCGAGGTTGGCGACCGGGATCTCCACGAGCGCCTTCCACATGTAGTCGGGCATCTCGCCCATCAGCTCGGCGACGAATTGCATCGGTCCCGCCTCGTCCATCAAGACACCAATCAGCTCGCGGCCCTGCGCTTCGTTGATTTTGGCAAAGACGGGGTCGATATCGGGACCCGGCACATACTCCGGCAGTTTGCCGCCGGTGCGCAGCGCGGCCTGCTCGGGAGTGAGGGCGGAGAATTCGGAATGCCGCGCGCCGCCGTGCCAGGGAAAGCGATAGATGCGGAAATAACCGCGCAGGTGATCGAGCCGGCAGAGGTGGAAAAATTCGCGCTGCCTCGCGACGCGTCCGCGCAGCCAGGCGAAACCGGTGCGGCGGTGATGATCCCATCGATAGGCGGGCAGTCCCCAGTTCTGTCCCCACACCGCGGCATCGGCACTGGTGTCGAAATGCGCGAGCGGAGCGGTGCCCATGCTCCAGCCGAGATCGAAGAGCTCGGGATGCCCCCACACGTCGACGCTGCCGCGTCCGACGCCGAACGAGATCTCGCCCATCAGGTAGATGCCGCGCTGGTCCGCGTGTCCCCGCACCGCTTGCCATTGCCTCTGGGCGACCCATTGGATGTAGGCGAAGCCTTCGCGGATGCGCGCGAGCGATTTGCTGTCGGGATGATTCGCGAGCCAGTCCTCCGCGCTTTCATAGGCGCGGTGTTCGGGACGCCACGCGGTCCAGTCGGCGAAGCCCTCGTATTCGCGGATGAGCAGGCGGAACAGGGTGTAGCGCGGCAGCCAGGAAGCCTGCGCGTTTTGGAAAGCCTCGAAATCGGCGGCGAGGCCCTTTTTCCGTTTCCTCCGGAATCGTTCCCACCCGCGCAGCAGGATCTGGATTTTCAAGGCGTGCACCGAACCGTGTTTGACGATGCCGGTGCGGAGCTCGGAGCGCCACTGTGCGGGGGCGGCACGCTCCACGTCCTCCGACTTCAAGCCCGGCACTTCATCGGGATGGAGATAGAGATAGGAAGGCGAAAGGGCCCGCGAGCTGATCGGATTGTAGGGACTGTGATCGCCGAAGGTTTCATGGATCGGCAGGATCTGGAGCACCTGGAAGCCATGCTCCGCGCAGAAGTCGATCGCCTCTCGCACCGCGCGGGTGTCGCCGATGCCGAGATCGTCATCATGGCGCATCGCGAAGACGGGTGCGAGGAGACCGGCGCTTCGTCGGGAAAGCGGCGCCGTGGCGTCGGGAAGGGATTTGGAACTCATCGATGGCCCATCCCTTGGAACAGGATGCGTACCAGAGCAGTTGCCGCGGCTCCATCCCCATGGCGACGGCGGACCTGACAGGGTCGAGTCGCCGACCCAATCCTCTTCACCCGGCGAAACGCTCGGACCGGTGCTGCAAAACGCAAAGGATCACTCGAGACCTTCGTAGATCGCGACGCGGTCGATCCGGATGCCGCCGCCGTCGACACCCTTGAAGTCGATCTGCTGCTGGCCGGCCATCGTGATCCGCTCGTCCTCGATGCGGCTGGCGACTCCGTCGATCTTCAAAACGAGCACGCCGGGCTTCAACTCCACGACGACGTCGACCCATTGGTTGAGTGGCAGGAGCGGTTTGGCGAGTGCTTCGGTCCTTTCGTTTTTCTTCAGGATGAAGGTCGTCTTCTCCTTCGCGAAGATGAGGGTGTGGATGTGGTGGCCGACGTCGATCAGCGGAAACTTCGGATGATAGTCCGCGGCGTCGTAGCGAAGCCGGAAGACGGCGACAAGTTTTTCCGGAACCTTTTCCAGCCAGATCACCGGCTTGAATCCTCCGTGTGCGGGATCGTTCGCGGCGATGGCTTTCTCCTGCACCTCTTTCGGAGACGGGCTGCCGGTGAGGACCCCGTCCTGGACGACCCAAGTCGTGCCCTGGCGGACCTGCCAGCGCTCCGTGTTGATGGTGCCGGCGGCGAAGTCATCCTCGTAGACGAGCTTGAGCGAGGTGAAAAGTTCGGACGCGGGCTCGGCGGCGGTGAGTGGCGAGCAAAGGACGAGGGCGAGCAGCAGAAAGAACGGTTTTTTCATGAAGCGGGAGCGGTTTTGCGACGGAGTCTGGCGAGGCTTTGCAGCACGATCACAAGCAGTGATGGTAGAAATGTCAGGGTGACGACGGCGGTGAAGCCAAGGCCGAACAGCACGATCGCACCGACCCCGCGGTAGAGTTCGGTGCCGGCGCCGGGCAGGAAGACGAGCGGAGCTAGCCCCATCAACGTCGTCGCCGTGGTCATGAGGATGGGGCGGAGCCGCGCGGTGACCGCGTCCTTGACCGATTCGAGGGGGCTCTGCCCGGATTCAAAGTTCTGAACGGAGCGCTCCACGATGAGGATGGGATTGTTGACCGCGGTGCCGAGCAGGATGAGGAAGCCGAGCATCGTGATCATGTCAAAGGGCTGGCTGACCGCGGCGAGTCCGGCGAACGGCAGCAGGCCGCCTCCGAAATTGAGCAGCCACAGGCCGACGATCCCGCCACTGATGCCGAGCGGCACCGTGAGCAGGATGATGAAGGGGTAACCCCAATGGCGGTAGATGACCACGAGTTGCAGGTAACACAACACCACGGCGATCCAGAGGTTTCCCGAGAGCGAATGGCGGGTCGCATCGAGCTGGTCGCTCGCGCCGGTCAGGTCGATCGAGGTGCCAGGCGGCAGGGTGCCGCTCTCGCGGAGGGGGCGGACGACTTTTTCGCGCACCTCGTGGACGGCGGTCTCGAGGGCGAGGGAGCGCGGCGGCACGATGTAGAGGGTCACGGTGCGGCGTCCATCAACGCGGCGGATCTCGGCGGTATCGACCGTCTCGCGGATGTCGGCGAGCGAGCCGAGCGGCATCACGGTGCCTTGTGGGGTGCTGACGGGCAGGCTGGAGAGTTTCGCGAGATCCTGGCGATAGCCGGCTTCGCCGAAGAGGAAAATGTCGACCTTGTCATCGTCGAGGTAGAACTCGTCGACGAAGGCACCATCACTGAGAGCGGCTGCGGCAAAGCCGAAATCGCGGGTGCGGAAGCCAAGCTCTTCGAGCCTCTCCCAGCGCGGCCGGATCTCGAGGAGTGGTTGCCCGAGAGTCAGTGAGGAGGGCACCGAGTTGATCTGCGCGTCATCGATCACTTCTCCGGCGCGGCGATAGACCTCGGTGGCGGCGGCGTATAGGGCGGGGAGGTCGCGTCCGCTGATGTCGAGGGCGACGGCGCGGGTGCCGCCGTCGTTGCTCGAGATGATCGATCCGCGGGTCGAGAACGCCCGCATCCCGGGGAACTGGCGGAGCCGTTGGTTCATCCATTCCATGAATGGATCGATGTGCGCGGGGTTGGTGGTGACGGCAATGACCCGCATCGTCTCGGGCTCGACGATGAAGGTGATGCGGCTGAGTGGCGGGATGCCTTGTCCCGTCTTCTCGTAGGGTCCGGGATCGGCGTGCAGCGAGGGCAGCGTTTCCTTTTGCAACTCCTGCGCGATGCGGTCCATCTCGCTCAGACTGTAGCCGGGCGGAGCGATCAGGGTGGAAAAGGCCTTGGCCTCCTCGCCCTCGGGCAGGTACTCGGCGGGAGGGGTGAGGAAGAGGAAAGCGGCGACAGAAATGGCGAGGGTGCCGAGCAGGCAGGCGGTGCGCCGCCATGTTTTCGCGAGCAGCCATTGCAGCGGTCGCAGCACGATCAAGGGCACCTCGGGCCGCTGCTTGATCGCATCGCGGCGGTCGGCGAGGTTCGCGTAGGCCACCGGCACGACGGTCACCGCGACCAGCATCGAGACGAGGATGGAGGCGGAGATGGCAATGCCGATGTCTGAGAAAAGTTGCCCGGCTTCCTCCTTCACAAAGAGGATGGGCAGGAAAACGAGCACCGTGGTCATCGTGCCGGAGAGCACGGCAGCCCAGACATTCCGCACGCCGTCGCGGGCCGCCTCGAAGCGGGACTTGCCGCGCCGCCGCTCGGTCTCGATGCTCTCAAGGACGACGATGGTGTTATCCACGGTCATGCCGATGGCAAAGGCGATGCCGGCCATGGAGATCACGTTGATGGTTCGGTCGAGCAGGAGCAGTCCGATGAATCCCGCGACGATGCAGACCGGCATGCCACTGATGCCGATCAGGGTCGCGGAGAGCGAGCGGAGGTAGGTGAAAAGCACGAGCGAGGCGAGGATGGCTCCGATGACGATGTTCTGCACCACGTTGTCGACGGATTCCTCGACGTAGCGGACGTCGTCGTTGCTGATGTCCATGTGGAGTCCCTCTGGCTCGAGGATGTCACGGTTGATCTGCGCGACGGCGGGCAGCACGGCCTCCTTGATCGAAATGACGTTCGATCCGGTCTGCCGGACGAGGCTGACGCGGATATTCGCCTGTCCGTCGGAGTAGGAGAGGTTCCGCAGTTCGGCATGGTCGAGGTCGATCGTGGCGACGTCGCCGAGCCGCGTGATCGAGTCACCGCGGCGTGAAATGATGAGGCGGCCCAGCTCTTCGATCGACTCGAATCGTCCCACCGTCCGGAGCAGGTAGCGGCGTTTGCCACTGTCAAGGTCGCCGCCGGAGACGTCGATGTTGCGGTTGCGGATCGCATCGCGCACGACCCCGAGGCCGAGGCCGCGCTCGGCGAGTTTCGAAGCGTCGACTTTCACCCGGATCTGTCGCTCCGCCCCGCCGCCGAGCCGGACTTGGGAGACCCCGTCGATGCGCTCGAGCACCGGCTGGACGTTGTCCTCCACGAAGTCGCGGAGCAGGTTGACATCATGCCCCTTGGGATTGCCGGGCATCGGCACGATGCGGAAAGACATGAAGGGATTGTAGGAAAAGGAATCCGTGCTCAGCACCGGCTCATCGACATTCTCGGGGTAATCGGGCACCTGGCTGAGGGCGTTGTTCACGAGCAGGAGGGCTTCATTCGGATCGATCCCGAAGGGAAACTCGAGCTCGATCTCGGCACCGCCGGTCGAGGCGAGCGAGGTCATCCGCTTCAGGTTCGGCAGGCCGCGCAGGTAGTCTTCCTGCTCGATCAGGATTTCCTTTTCGACATCCTGCGGGGTGGCCCCGGGCCAGCGCGTCTCGACGGAGATGATGCGGGTGTCGAGGTCGGGGATCATTTGCACCGGCACGCGCGTGGCCGCGACGATCCCGAGCAGCAGGAGCATCGTGATGATGACGGTGACGAGGATGCCGTTCTGGAGGATGCGCTCGATCATTCCGATGCGGGAGCGCTCTGGCCGGCGGGCGCGACGATTTCCACGCCCTGGCCCTCGCGGAGGGCCTCGTTCCCGCGCAGGACGATGCGTTCGCCGCCCTGCAGTCCCTCGACGATCTCGGTGATCTCGCCGAGGGTGCCGCCGGTGCGGATCGGGCGCGAGGCGACGGTCGCCGCATCGCCGGTGCCCTCCACGATCCAGACTTTGGCGGTGCCGTCGGGGAAGCGCACCACCGAATCGCGGGGCACGCCGACGGTGGTGCCCTCGCGCGAGCGGTAGCGGATCGTCGCCGTGCCGGACATGCCGGGAGCGGCGAGGTGCTCCGGATCGGTGAGGTCGAGCCGCGTCAGAAACGTCCGCGACGAGGGATCCTTCACCGGCACCTTCGCTTGGATGGTCGCGGGCAGTCCACGGTCGGGAAAAGCGTCGAGAACCACGATCACATCTTCTGCCGCGGAAAGCTGAGTGAGAAACTCCTGCGGCACGCGGATATCGAAGCGGGTGCCTTCGGTCTCGACAAGTTCGAGCACCGGGGTGCCGGTCTCGACCCATTCGCCGGCTTCGCCGAGCTTTTCACTGATGACGCCGGCGTAGGGAGCGACGAGACGGTGTCGCTCGATCAGCTCCTGTTGCCGCCCGGCCTGAACCTGCAGCTGTTTCAGGGCGGTCTCCGCGATGCGCCGGGTCGTGGTCCGCGACTCCGCCTCGGATCGGGGGAAGGCGCCGCTGCGGCTGACATCCTCGACCTCCTTCTCCCGGCGAATCGTTTCGGCGAGTTCGATCTCCGCTTGCGCGATGCGGGCCTCGATCAGCTCCAACTCGATCGAGGCGAGGCGGGTATCGAGGGTGAGGAGGAGGTCGCCCGGCTTGACGAGACTGCCCTCCTCGACCGCGACTTCCTGCACGAGCCCCTCGGTTCGGGCCGACAAGCGGGATTCGCGCCGCGCCGAGACGGAGCCGGTCAGGGTGAATTCGCGTACGATGCCGTCGGACTTTGCGGCGACCGTGGTGGTGACCCGGACCGGGGCGCTTTCGGCGCGCACCCCTGCGGGCAGGAGTGATCCGATCAGCAGCAGGGTCCGGGGAAGGGTCATCGCTCCACTATTTCAACAGCGCCGCCTTGAGCACGTCGTCGACGGTTTCCATGGGCACGATCTTCAGCTTCTTCTTCGCAGATGTGGGAATGTCAGGGACATCCTTCATGTTCTGCGAGGGCACGAGGATGGTGCGGATGCCGGCCTGGAGGGCGCCGAGGGCCTTTTCCTTGAGGCCTCCGATCGGCAGGACCGCGCCGCGCAGGTTGATCTCGCCGGTCATGGCGATGTCCTTGTTGACGCGGCGATCGGAGAAGAGCGAGGCGAGGGCGGTGTACATCGCACAACCGGCCGAGGGACCATCCTTCGGCACCGCGCCGGCGGGCACGTGGACGTGGACGTCGTGGGTCTCGAAGAGTTTCGGATCGATGCCGAGCTTGGCGGAGCGCTCGCGGACGAGGCTCCAGGCGGCTTCCATGGACTCCTTCATGACCTCGCCGATCTGGCCGGTGAGCTTGATGTGTCCCTTGCCGGGGTAACGGATCGCCTCGATGTGGAGCACCTCGCCGCCGACCGGGGTGTAGGCAAGCCCGTTGACGATGCCGGGACGGCTCGCGACGTTCTTCGACTCGCGCAGGTAATGCGGCGGGCCGAGCACCTCCTCCACGAAATCGGGGGTGATCTCGACGGAGATGGAGTCGTCGACGGCGGCACTGGCGGCGACGGACCGGCAGACGCTGCCGATCTCGCGCTCGAGATTCCGGACGCCGGCTTCGCGGGTGTAATCCTCGATCACTTTGAGCAGGGCGGCCTGGCTCCAGCGGGCTTGCCGGGACTTGAGACCGTTTTCCTTCAATTGCCGTTTCACGAGGTAACGTTTCCCGATCTGCAGCTTTTCCTCGGTGGTGTAGCCGGGGATCTCGATGACCTCCATGCGATCGCGCAAGGGTGCGGGCACGGGATGGATGGTGTTGGCGGTGGCGATGAAGATGACCTGGCTGAGGTCGAAGGGCACGTCGAGGTAGCGGTCGACGAAGCTGTCGTTCTGCCGGGGGTCGAGCACTTCGAGCAGGGCGCTGGCCGGGTCGCCGCGGAAGTCGGCCCCGATCTTGTCGACTTCGTCGAGCATGATGACCGGGTTACGCGTGCCGACGCGGCGGATCTCCTGGATGAGCCGGCCGGGCATGGAACCGATGTAAGTGCGGCGGTGGCCGCGGATCTCGGCCTCGTCGCGGATCCCGCCCACGCTGATCCGGGCGAACTCGCGGCCGAGCGCGTCGGCGATGGAACGCCCGAGGCTGGTCTTGCCGACGCCGGGAGGCCCTAACAAACAGAGAATGGGGCCGCGTCCGCCGGGGTTGAGCTTGCGCACCGCGAGGTATTCGATGAGGCGGCGCTTGACCTTCTCCAGGCCGAAGTGATCGCGGTCGAGGATCTCGCGGGCGAGCTGGAGGTCGTAGTGGTCCTCGCTGAGCTTGTTCCAGGGCAGCTCGGCCACGGTCTCGAGGTAGCTGGTGATCACGGAATGCTCGGGACTCGCAGCGGGGATGAGATCGAGGCGCTTCAGCTCGCGGTCGGTCTGTTTTTTCACGTCAGCGGGCAGACCCACGGCGTCGAGACGCTCGCGCAAGTCGTCGACCTGCTCTTCGGAGCCGTCGCCCTCGCCCAGTTCGCGCTGGATCGCGCGGAGTTGCTCGCGCAGGTAAGCGCGGCGCTGCGCGTCGGAAAATTCATCCTCAACGTCGGCGCGAAGCTTGCGTTGCAGTTCGGCGATGTGGAGTTGGCTGTTGAGAGTCTGCTGGACCTTCTCGGCGCGCTTTTTCACATCGACCTCCTCGAGCAGCTTTTGTTTCTGGACGAGATCGAGGCTCAGGTTCGTCGCGAGGAAGTCGGTGAGGATCGAAGGTGAGTCGATCGCGGCGAGGGCCTGGTGCGCTTCGTCGGGGATGTTGGGATTGAGGCTGATGAAATTCTGTGCCGACTCGCGGAGGTTGCGCAGGGTCGCCTCCCACCGGTCTCCGGATTTCGGGAAGCGGTTTTCAAGAATCGCGAACTTCGCGGTCAGGTAGGGTTTCGTGGAGACGAAATCGGTCAGGCGGATGCGCTCCACGATCTGGATCAGCACGAGGGTGCGATCGTCACTCTGCCGGACCATGCGCAGCACGTTGCCGAGCACGCCGATGTCGTAGAGATCCGATGGACCCGGCACGTCGAGGTCGGCGTCTTTCTGCGTGGCGAGCCCGAGGAGCCGCCCGGTCGGGAGCAGGTCGTCGAGCAGTTTCCGGCTGGCGCTGCGCTCGACGGTGAGCGGGGCGACGGTGCCGGGGAAGAGCACCACCCCGCGCAGCGGCATCACGGGAATGACGTCAGGCAGGTCGGATCGCCACTCGGGCAGTTTCGCATCCGGCCGGCTCGTCGAGATCTCGATGATCTCGCCGGAGGAATCGTTGAGGAGTTGTTCAAAGTCGTCCATTCCCGGGGGTAGGAAAGAGTTGGCTGGAGCGCATCGCTCAGGCGAGCGGCAGCACGATCCAGAGCAGGCCGTTTTCTTGTTTGGCGGTAACGCGGTTACGATTGACCTCGACCGGCAGGAGGATCTCGCGGCTGAATCGTCCGCAGTGGATCTCCATGGTCAGGACCTGGCGACAGCGGCTCGAGGTATCCCGCGCGGCCACCGGTGGCTTGCGCTCGCCCGAGACCCGGAGCCGGTCTGGCAGTACATCGACCGAGATGTCGCTTTTCTCGACTCCGGCGAGATCGACCCAGACTTCGATGCGGTCGTCGTAGCGGTAGGCGGTGATGTCGGGTTGCCAGCCCTCCGGAGAGCGGTAGGAGGAAAAGTGGAGGCTGTGCAGGTCGTGAACGACGTCGCCCATGCGGCCGATCATGCGGGTGAGGCGGACTTTGCGTGACATAGGAGGGCAGGTTAAGGGTAAAGCTGGGCTTTTTCAATGCCGCCGGGCCATCGGGCGTCAATGCGCTCCGCGACGGAATCGTCCCGATTCGGTTGAACGCGTCCATTGCCGTGACGATCGGGAAGGCGTAATCTGGGAGCCCGATGAAGTTCCGCCTCTCCGCCTGCCTCGCCACCGCTCTCTCCGCCTTCCTGTTTTCCGGTCCGGCCACGGCTCAGGAGAAGCTTAACGTCATCCTCATCCTCGCCGATGACCTGGGCCATCAGGATGTGCGCTTCAACAATCCGGAGTGTTTCTACGACACTCCGAACCTCGACGGGCTCGCCGCGACGGGCATGGTCTTCACCGACTTCTACGCGGCTTCGCCGGTCTGCTCGCCGACCCGCTGCAGCATCATGACAGGGAAGTCGCCCGCGCGCACTGGCACGACGAACTTTTTCACCGGCCAACGGGCCGCGAAATTCGATGCCGCCGATTTCGAGGATCTGATGCCGCCCGCGGAGTTCACCCTCGCCGAGGCGCTGCGCGAAGGCGGTTACCGCACCGGTCACATCGGCAAGTGGCACCTCGGTGGTGCCGGGGCCTTGCCGACCGACCAGGGTTTCGACGTCAACCGCGGAGGCAGCGAGATCGGTCATCCGCGCAGCCATTTTTCACCTTACAAAAACGTTGAGAACCTCCCGGCCGGTCCCGAGGGCGAATACCTCACCTCGCGCCTCGCCGAAGAGGCGATCCAGTTCATCGATGCCTCGAGCAAGGCCGACCAGCCCTTTTTCCTGAACCTTTCCTTCTACGCCGTGCACACCCCGCTGCAGGCGCCGCAGGATCTGATCGACAAGTACACGAAGCGGGCCGCCGAGATGGGGCGGGCGACTGAAGAGGGGCGCTTCGAACCGGGCAAGGAGGCTCAGGTGTGGCCCGAAGCCACCGAGCCCCGCAACCTGCGTATCCGGCAGGATCATCCCGTCTACGCCGCCATGGTGGAGAGCATGGATAGCGCGATTGGTCGCGTGCTCTCGACCCTCGATCAACTCAATCTGCGCGACCGCACCGTGGTGATCTTTACCTCCGACAACGGCGGACTCTCCACCGATGAAGGCCTGCCGACCTCAAACCTGCCGCTCCGCGGCGGCAAAGGCTGGATCTACGAGGGGGGCTTGCGGGTACCCTTGATCGTGCGCTGGCCCGGGGTCACCGCGGGAGGTACTCAGTGCAACGTCGCCGCCGTCACGACCGATTTCTATCCCACGTTGCTCGAGATCGCCGGGTTGCCGCCGCGGCCCGACCAGCACGCCGACGGGGTCAGCTTCGTGCCGCTGCTGCGCAATCCCTTCGCGAAATTCGATCGCGGCCCGATTTTCTTTCACTATCCCCATTATTCGAATCAGGGCGGTTTCCCCGCGAGCGCCGTGCGCAAGGGAAATCACGTGCTGATCCAGGATCTCGAGGATGGGGCCTTCGAACTCTACGATCTCTCCACCGACCAACAGCAGCACAACAATCTGGACCAGCTCGAGGGCGCGCTGCTGGAGGAATTCTCCGGCCTGCTCAACGACTGGAGGAAGGAAGTCGGGGCCAAACCGCTCAAGAAAAGCGCGGCGACCGGAGCCGAACCGCCGGTGCTCTGGTGAGGGCCGCGCAAGCCGGGTGGAGGGGCCCATTCCTGCTTGCGATGGTCCGCAAATGCGTCAGGGTTGCCGCTCGCAAAAACCACACGCTCCTGAAATGAAACCTCTCAACGCCGAAGCGCTCTCCCGCGCCGCCACCGAAGCCCGCGGCCTCGCCATCGACGCCGTCCACGCCTGCAACTCCGGCCACCTCGGCCTGCCCCTCGGCTCCGCCGAGATCGGCGCGGTCCTTTTCGGCAGCGCGCTCCGTTACCATCCGGCCGAGCCGAAGTGGTTCAATCGCGACCGCTTCGTTCTCTCCGCCGGTCACGGCAGCATGTTCCTTTATGGCTGGCTCCACCTCGCCGGCTACGACCTGCCGATGGAGGAGTTGAAGAACTTCCGCCAACTCCACAGCAAGACCCCCGGCCACCCCGAATTCGGCGAGACCGTCGGGGTCGAGGCGACCACCGGCCCACTCGGACAGGGCGTCGGCAACGCGGTCGGCTACGCGCTTTCCGCGAAGATGGCGGCGGCAAAGTACAACACCGCCGAGCACGTCATCTTCGACCAGAGCGTGGTCTGCCTCGCCGGTGACGGCTGCCTCCAGGAAGGTGTCGCGGCCGAGGCGATCGCCTTCGCCGGCCACGTTGGCCTCGACAACCTGATCCTGATCTACGATTCCAACGACGTCACCCTCGACGCGATGGCCGCGGTCACGCAGAGCTACGACGCCTGCAAGCGCTTCGAATCGCTCGGCTGGGACACCGTCCAGATCGACGGTCACGATTTCTCCGCGATCCAGGACGCGATTTCCCGCGCCAAATCGAACCGCAACGGCAAACCCAAGCTGATCGAGGCGAAGACCATCATCGGCAAAGGCATCCCCGAGGTCGCCGGCACCGCTGCCGGCCACGGTGAAGGTGGCGCAAAGTTCTCCGATGCCGCCCGCAAGGGTCTCGGATTGCCTGCGGAGCATTTCCACGTGTCCGAAGAGACCCGTGCTTTCTTCGCCGCCCATCGCGAGAGCCTTGCTTCGGCGTATGCGTCTTGGGAATCCACCTACGTCGCCTGGCGCGCGGCCAATCCGGAACTTGCCGCCTCGCTCGACGACGCCGTCGCCGGCCGCACGGCGGACGACTTCCTCGGTCTCATCCCCGAGTTCGCCGCCGATTACAAGGGCGCGACCCGCGGCGCTGGGGGGGATGTGATCCAGGCGGTGGCCAAAGCCCTCCCGAGCTTCATCACCGGTAGCGCCGACCTCTTCGGCTCGACCAAGAACTACATCAAGGGCGGCGGCGACTATGGCCGCGAAAACCAAGCCGGACGCAACGTCTGGTATGGCATCCGCGAGCACGGCATGGGTGCGATCCTCAACGGCATCGCTTACGACGGATTCTTCCGCGCGACTGGAGCGACCTTCGCGGTCTTCGCCGATTACCTGCGTCCCTCGATCCGCATCGCCGCCCTCACCGGATTGCCGGTCGGTTACATCCTGACCCACGACTCCGTCGGTGTCGGCGAAGACGGGCCGACCCACCAGCCGGTCGAAACCGTCAGCGGCCTGCGCGTCATCCCGAACCTCGACGTGATCCGCCCCGCCGATCCCGAGGAAACCGCCGGAGCCTTCGCCGCGATGATCGAGCGGAAAAACGGCCCCACCGCCCTCTTCCTGACCCGGCAGAATGTCGCCACCCTTTCCTCCGTGCCCGTGTCCACCCGTCGCGAAGGCACGCTGAAGGGCGGCTACATCGCCCGCAAGGAGAGTGGTGCGCTGACCATGATCCTGATCGGCACCGGCAGCGAGTTGCAGCACGCCATGAAGGCCGCCGAGCAGCTCGGCGAGGGAGTCCGCGTCGTCTCGATGCCCTGTCTGGAGCGCTTCGACCGCCAGCCCGCCGCCTACCGCGAGGAAGTGCTGCCGCCTGCCTGTGCCCGCCGCATAGCCATCGAGGCCGGCGTCAGCGGACTGTGGTGGAAATACGTCGGACCCGCCGGTGCCGTCGTCGGCATCGACCGTTTCGGCATCAGCGCCCCCGGAGACACCGTGATGAAGGAGCTCGGCATGACTGTCGAGAACCTCGTCGCCGTCGCGAAGGCCCTCTCGTGAAAATCCGGCGCTGCGGCCGGGATTTCTGGAAAACTTAACTTTTCCGAGTTATTTTTCCGGATGCAGCGCCTGATCCTCCTCTTTGCTTTCGTCACGGCCACGGCCGGGCTCCGTGCTTTCGAGCTCCCGGCGCAGTCGACCCAGCTCATCGTTGGCACTGCCGCGAATTGGGATTCTTCCCACGTGAAGCTGAGCTTTTTCGAGCGCAAGCCGGGAGGACCCTGGGTGTCCACCGGTTTCAACTGGACCGGAAGGCTTGGCAAGAACGGCCTTGTCTGGGGTCACGGCATCCACCCGGTGCCGCCCGGTGCAAAGACCAAGGTCGAAGGCGACCGCCGTGCGCCCGCTGGAGTCTTTTACCTCGGGGGAGCGTGGGGTTATGCACCGACCATCCAAAAGGCGCCTTCGCTCAGCTACGTGCAGGTGACCTCGCGTGATCTCTGGTTCGAGGACGTCAACTCGCCGCTCTACAACCAGTACCTCCGCATCGACCACGAACCCCGCACACCCGAGGAGAAGAAGGCCCAGATGAAGCAGGGCGATCCCGCGCACTCTTTGAAGCTCTTCATCGCCCACAACGCCGTGCCGAACGTCCGCCCCGGAGCCGGATCCTCAATCTTCTTCCACATCTGGCGGAATGGCGGCAACGCCACCACCTTCGGTTGCACGACGATGTCCGAGGAGAACCTCAAGCGCTTGATTGCGACGATCGTGCCGGAACGCTTCCCGCTCTACGTTCTGCTGCCCGAGGCGGAGTATGCGAAGGTCCGCGCGGCTTGGAAGCTGCCGTGAGGGGGGAGGGAGCTGTTAGTTGTTAGCGATTAGCTCTTAGCTTCGGCAGCCACCGTTAACCGTTAGACCGTGCAGATCTCGATCGCCTGCTTCAGCGAAGCAATCTTGTCCTCGCGCTTGGGGATGAACTCTTGGGCGACCCATCCTGTGTAGCCGGTCGCGACGATGGCCTTCATGATCGCGGGATAATAAAGCTCCTGCGTCTCATCAATCTCGGCGCGGCCCGGCACGCCGCCGGTGTGGTAGTGGCTGAAGTAGCGGTGGCCCGACTGGATCGTGGCGATCACGTCGCCCTCCATGATCTGCATGTGGTAGATGTCGTAGAGCAGCTTGAAACGCTCTGATCCCACCTTCTCGCAGAGGGCAATGCCCCAGGCGGAGTGGTCGCACATGTAATCCTTGTGATTCACCTTCGAGTTGAGCAACTCCATTGTCAGCGTCACGCCGTGCTTTTCGCAGAGCGGCATGAGGCGCTGCAGGCCGATCGCGCAGTTCTCCAGTCCCTGCTCGTCATCCATGCCATCGCGATTCCCGGAGAAACAGATCACGTTGGTGAAACCCGCCGCCGCGCTCTCGGCAATGAGCTTTTCATAGAGGGCGAAAAGCGTGTCGTGGTGCTCGACCCGGTTGAAGGCGTGCGGGATCGAGCCGACCTTCTTCTTTTTCCCGCCGCTTTCCACCTCGGCCGAGGGGAAGCTGACCATCGGGCAGTGCATCCCGTGTTTTTTCAGCGTGGTAAAATCAGCCGGGTCGAGCAGATCAATCGCCTCGAGCCCGAACTCCTTGCCAGCGGTGCAGAGTTCGTCGAGCGAGATGTCCTTGTAGCACCACTTGCAGGCCGAGTGATTGATCTTGCCGGCGACCCCGGCCTTGGCGGCGGCTTCTTCGGCAAGGGCAAAACGATCGTGCATCGCGGCCGCGGTGGCGGCAATCGCGGCGGTGCCGGTGCTGACGAAAGTGCGGCGGGAAAGGGGGGAGTCGGAGTTCATGGTTCGCACCCTAGCAAAGCTCCGGACAAAACGCATCGAAAAGCTTCCTCACCGGCCCGCCTGCATCTGCCGGCTCGCGGGCATCGCATCGGCGAAATTCGCGCCGGTGCGTTTCGCCTCGGCTTCGGCGAGGCGGCGGAGCCGCATCAGGTTTTCCGTTTGCTCCGCCTCGTCGGCGAGGTTCTTCAACTCCTCGGGGTCGGTATGGAGGTCGTAGAGCTCCTCGGTCTCGCCCGACTTCAGGTAGCGGATGTATTTCCAGCGCCCATCATTGATCGCCACGTAGAAGGGCACGTTGTTGTGGACCGCGTGCTCCGGCTCCTCGCGCAGCACCTTGCCGACATCGCTGCCGTAGTAGTGACCGGTGTGTTCATAAAAGGCGGGCCGTATCGCGCTTTCGGCCACATCCGGCTTTTCAAGGATTGGCAGCAGATTGTGCCCGTGCATGGTCCAAGCCTCGTCGATCCCGGCAATCGCGTGGAAGGTGCTGACCAGATCGACCCCGTGGACCGGCTGGCGGCAGACCTTGCCTTGCGGAAAACGTGACGGCATCGCCACGACCATCGGGGAACGGTAGGTCGCGTCCCAGGGGCCGAGCTTCATGCGAAAACCGTGCTCGCCCATGCCGAAACCCTGGTCGGCGGTGAAGACGATCAGGGTGTTGTCGAACTGCCCCGACTGCTTCAGCGCTGCGATGACACGGCCGATCCCCTCGTCGAGCGCCTCGACGCACTCGTTCGACTGGAGCACGAAATCCTCGAAGGTCTTGCGCTTCTTCTCGTTCTCCTCCTCGCCGAAGGCCGCACCGCTCTTGCCGGCGTAGGCTTCGCCGTTCGGCCCCTTCACCCAGGCCTGGGTCTTCTCGAGGTAGTCCGGTTTGCCCGGACGAGGGCCGAAGAGATCGGCGGGGCGGATCACCTCGTCATCCTTGTGTTTGCCCATGTGCCGGTCCGCCGGAGTGGTGGGACCATGGATCGCGCCATAACAAAGCCACAAAAACCACGGCTTCTCCGGATCGCGCTTGTTGCCTTTCACATAGTCGACCGCCCAATCCGTGTAGCGGTCCGTCGAGTAGCCCGGCTCGGTGCGCTGCACCCCGTCCTCGTAGATGATCTGGTCGTGAAAGTAGTTGCCCGCGTTCTCCGGATGGAGCGGGCGGTTCCACACGATCTGGTGGTCCCAGTCCCGGCCCCAGCCGCTGTCGGTGCCGGTGTGCCACTTGCCGATCTGCGCGGTCTGGTAGCCCTGCGCCCGGAATACGGACGGCCAGTAGCGGCACACCTCGGGATCGTAGGTGCTGCCCGGGTATTTCCCCTCGAGCCGCATCGTCTCGATCCCGTGGGGATGCCGCCCCGTCAGCAGCGAGGCCCGCGAGGGCATGCACCACGAGCCCATGTAGGCGTGGGTGAAGCGGATCCCGCTCGCCGCCAGGGCGTCGATGTTCGGCGTGTGGACTCCAGGCAGCGCCTCGGGATAACACGACACCGTCTTGTAGGACTGGTCGTCGCTGAAGAGAAAAAGGATGTTCGGCCGATCGTCCGCGGAATGGGTGGCGGAGGCGAGGGCCAGCGTGGCGATGGCGGGGAAGAGGAATGTTTTCACGGCTGAGGCGAGACTACACAGGGTTGGGTCGATGAGGCAAGAGGGTAGGGTCCCGGGTTTGCGTTTCGCTGACTCTCAAATTCCCTCCAACGCCCAATCATTGCGTCCGATCTCTCGCGGGAAAAAGTGCAATGAATGTTGCACCTTATGGGATCGCAAGGACCACGAATGCGATAGGATGGTGCGGAGCTGAAGGGAGAATCAAAATCAACCCAACGACGCGCTTGATTTCCGCTCCCGGAACTGCGCAAGATCCCGCGCATGAGATCGCTGCCTTTCCTGCTGCTGGCCATGTCGACGACCACTTTCGCCCGTGAATGGACCTCCACCGATGGCCGAAAGCTTGAGGCCGATTTCGTCTCGGCGACGGCGGATGCGGTGACCATCAAGCGCCCGGGAGACGCCCGACCGCTCACCCTCCCGATGAACCGCCTCTCCCAGGGCGATCAGGACTGGGTGAAAGCCGAGGCTGCGAAGAACGCGAAGCCAATCGAGGGCCCCTACGCCGCCCTGCTCACCGGAGACTGGGCGCTCTCCGAGGACGACGGTCTTCCCTTCGCCCTCTTCGGCGCGAAGGACCTCGACGCGTCGAAAACCTATCCGCTCGTCGTCGCCCTTCACGGCCGCAGCCAGAACGCCGAGAACGGCAAGCAACTCGGTCCCTTTTCGAAGTCCTTCGCCGAACCGGCCCGCTACGAAAAGAACCCCTGCATCATCTTTGCCCCGCTCGGTTACCAGCCCTTCGGAGGCCAAGGCACCGCGTGGAGGGAGGAACCCGGGATCAAGGCTTTGGCAACCATCGAAAAGCTGATCGCGTCCCTGCCCATCGACGGGAACCGCGTCTACGTCGTCGGGTACTCCATGGGCGGCTTCGGTGCCTGCCATTTCGCGGTGACCGAACCGAAGCGCTTCGCCGCTGTCGTCGCGGGGGCGGAATGCACGGGGACCGACTCCGCCGATGTCTTCAAGCGCCTGCCCATCTGGCTGCACCACGCCGCCGATGATCCGACCGTCGAAGTGCAATACTCTCGCGACCTCGCCGAAGCCCTGAAGCGATCGGACACGATGAAATACACCGAATACCCCACCGGCGGCCACGGCATCGCGGGTACCATCTTCAACGACGACGCCGTGCACGAGTGGATTTTCCAGCAGGTGAGGAAGTGAGGGAGGTACGGCAAGCCGCTATGGAAGCGATCCCCGTCTGCGAGACAGAACCCAGCGATGAAAAAAGCCGTTTGGATATTCGGATCGATTCTGATCTTCACCCTCTCCGCGGTGTTCGTCAGGTCGCTTGGCCCGAGCGTTCAAATCGATGAGCCCTCGCACCCGTCGTTACCATCGGATGCGTCGAATGTATGTTCATTCTATCAGCCATTTTGGCCGTATATAGCCCTAGAGTGTAGGATTTCGGAAAAGGGCTTCGAACAGCTATGTAATCGATGGTCATGGGAAGTTGACGAAGTTTTGAAGCCCGTTGAGGTTCCAAGATTTCTTTTGGCAATGAGGGACTCGGGTCTTGAGATACCACGGGCTTACGAGTTGGAACCTTCCGAAGCGGTGATCTCGGAAGGTGTCTTCTTTCAAAGTGAGGTGGGGCCAAACGGAGCGCACACCCTTGTCGCTTACGATCGAGAGTCCGGCCGCGCGTTTTTCTATTTTTCTGGTCGGTAGGACTGAGATAGACAGCGGTTTCAAGATTACAACGAGAGTCTAAGGAATCTCATTGCCCCTCAACCGCCACGATCTTGTGCGCGGTCCTGACAAACATCGCCCCGTCCCCGAAGGCGGGCGTCGATCGGCACAGATCGCCGAGGGCTGATGATCCGAGCGACTTCAGGGAATCGCCGACGGCGATGGCGTGGACGTTGCCGCTCTCGTCGGCGCAGAAGATGGTCTTGCCATCGCTGACGGGTGAGCCCATGCAGGGGCCCTCGACGCCGGGGACGCGGCCTTTCCAGAGTTCCTTGCCGGTGGCGACCTCGACGCAGGTGATGATGCCGGCGTCGTCCCAGAGGTAACACTGGTCGCCGGCGACGAGGACGCTGGGGATGTGCGGGGCGTTGCGCTCGATGCGCCAGGCTTCGGCGAGTTGCCCGGCGTCGTCGACGCGCATGGCGACGCATTCCTTCGGGTTGGCGGTGAAGCCACAGGTGCCGATGACGAGGTCGCGGTAGATGACGGGGGAACTGATGGCGCGCTCGTTGGTCTCCTGTTTGAAGACACTTTTTTCGGAAACGACGGTGCCGTCGCGGGCGTCGACAACGGTGAAGCCGTGGTTCCAGTTGGTGAAGACGAGCAGGTCGCGGTCGCCGCGGCGGATGACGCAGGGGACGGAGTAGCTGATGCGTTTGCCCTGGCGCGGCACGCTCCACTTCACCGCTCCGGTGCCAGCGTCGACGGCGAGCAGGCTGCCCTTTCCATCTTCCTGATCGTTGTTGAGGATGACGAGGTCGCCGAGCAGCACGGGCGAGGCGGCGAACCCGTGGCCGCCGGAGATTGGGCCGAGGTCGGAGATCCAGAGCTGTTTCCCTGAATGATCGAAGGCCGTCATGGTGAGCCGCTCGGGAGTGCCCCAGGTGAACACGATGCGCTTTTCATCAACAGCGGGCGTGGTGGAGGCGGGGCTGTTGAAGCGGTGGCCGGTGAAGTTGCCGCCGCTGATCTCGGTCTGCCAGACGACGGAGCCATCCTTGGTGTTGAGGCAGATCGGCATCCAGCGCTGGGCGGTGGGAGCGGTGGCTTCGCCATCGGGCGAGGCGGCGGCTTGTGCTTTGGCTTTCTTTTTGCCTTTGCCCTTCCCTTTCGGGGCGGACTCCGTGGCGCAGAGGACAAAGAGCCGGTCACCCCAGACGACGGGCGATCCGTGGCCGATGCCGGGCAGGTCGGCGGCCCAGCGTTGATCAGAGGCGGCCCAAGCGGGGGGGATGGTGACGGTGGTGCTGGTGCCAGATCCGTTGGGTCCACGGAAGCGCGGCCAGTTTTCGTCGGCTTTGGCGAGGAGGCAGGTGGTAACCGCGATGAGAAAGGGGATGGCGGAGAAAAGTCGGGGCATCGGGGTGTAACCGCCGTGTCGTGGATCAGTTGCGCGGTGGGCGCTGCTGTCTCGGTTCACTCCCTGACGAGAACCGCGGCGTCTTCGTCAAACCGCAGCTTCAATCCGGCGAGTTCGGCGACATAGCGGAGCGCTTCCGAGAGGGGGACGTTCCGCAGGGTGAGGGTGATTTTGATGGTGTCCGGAGATGGGTCGCCGGGGGCATTCAGGATCAGATTCAGCCCTTTCTTGTCCGGATCGAGGTCGAGGGATTTTTGCTGGAGGAACTGGAGCACCTGGGGCAAGGGAGTCTCGTCCAGGACAACCTGTGGCACGGTGAGGGACTCGGCGAGCGTGGCGGCTTGGTTGGACGGCGAATTCCTCGTGGGAGCCTCGGGCATTGGTGCGCCGGAGGGAGCGCGCAGCACCACGCCGGTGTCGCCATACTCCACCTCGAGACTGGAAAGTGCGGCGAGGTATTTCAGGGCTTCGGTGAGGGGGATCTCCTTGAAAGAGACGGTCAGCTTGGGCTCGGGAGCGCCTTTGATGGGGATGTGGACGAGGTTGACGCCCTTCCAATCCGGGTCGAATTCGCGGGTCTTCTCTCGCATGTACGTGAGGGCGTCTCCGAGCGGTGTGTCGCGGAATTCGATCGTGGGAATGATGATCTTCGCGAGCCGGTCCTGAACGAGAGCCGGTGTATCGGCGACACGGGCGTTGATCGTGAGGATGAGGCGGCGGGCGTTGGGTTTGGATTGCTGTTCGGTAGAGGTGACCAACACGGTGTCGCCGGGCGCGACGGTAAGATCGGTCTTGATTTCATGCTCGGAGAACGTGGTGACGCCCTCCGACGTGTCCCGCTGAATTTGGTGGACCTGCAGAACAACACGAATTTTCCCGTCCGCGAGCTTCGGCAGAACCTCGAGCCGGGTGCCGACAAATTTCGGTCGCCCGTTTTCATCGGGTCGCGGCACTCCGATCTCCACGGTGGCCTTTTGTCCTGACAAAGTCACCACTGAGGGTGCGCTCAAAACATCGGCACCGGGTGTCGATGCCAGTTTCTCGTCCAACTTGCTGCCGGCCGGGAAGACCGCCGTTGGGTTTTTCGAAACGACGGAGGCACCCTCGGAAAGGATCTCGATTTTCGCATCCGCCGGGACCTCGATGAATTTTGCCTCGATCACGATCTGCGGGGTGTCCGCGGGAGTTCCACACTGTGCCCGCGTTGCACCGGTGAGGGCGAGGGCCGCAAGCAGAGCTGGGCCCGCGAAGTTCCAGAAGGCGGGAGAGGGCCGGTGGCTGGCGATCGCGGTGATGCGCGAGGTGAGGAGCCGACCCCGACCGAAGAGGCCTACCCAACCGAGAAAACCGAGCCTCCACGCCACTGGTCCTACCGCATTCTCCACTTTGAGGAGGGCATGGCCATAGCGCGAGCGTTCGTCCCCGCGCTCCATCGAGAGAACCGCGCTGTCGCAGGCGAGCTCGCGGTCTGACCGGAAGCGGGCGAACGCGAACCACACGAGCGGATTGCACCAATGCAGGGCCTGCAGCAGGAAGACGAGACCATTCACGAGCAGGTCGCCGCGTTTCACATGGGTGAACTCGTGCCGGAGAATGAGTCGCCGCTCGTCTTGGTCAAAGGCGGACTCGAAAGACGCGGGCAGGAGAAGCAGGGGGCGAAACAGTCCGGTCATCGCAGGACCCGGCACCTTGGGGGAAAGGAGAACCCGCGGAACCCGGCGCAAACCGCAGGCCCGCGCCGCTTCCTCGATTTCTGCCTGCAAACCAGCGGAAAGCGGCCGCGACCTTCGTCGGAAACCGCTCAGCGCGCGGAGACAGGCGCTCACTCCCGTCAGGAGCATCGCCAAAGCACCGGACAGCCAAATCCAACCAGCCAACGCACGCCAGGAAATCGTCGCAGGCATGGGCGTTGCCGCGATCGGTGCGGTGGAAGGGGGGCTTTGATCCGGTCCGGGCCCTACGGACAAGGAGCGTGGCTCCGTGGTGGTGATCTGCCAATGATTCTCCACGCTCCAAGGACTCCGGGGCAGAACTGGCGATCCGAGCACGAACAACACCGGCAGCCAGAGCGCGTGCCTCCATCCGGCGGGCAGACGCCTTCCCAGCGCCATTTGAACGAGCAACACGAGGACGATGAGCAGAGAGCCACGCAACGTCGCGGAGAGGAACCAATCAAGAAGAGGATCGATGGTGTGCATGTCAGGATCAGCGGCGGGGTTTCTTTTTCACGGACTCGTCGAGGAGCTGTTTGAGTTGGCCGATCTCGTCGGGGCTGAGATTCGACCGGGTCGCGAAGTGGACCAGCAGGGGCTGGGCGGCGCCGTGGAAGACGCGATTGAGGAAGGATTCGCTCTCCGCCCGGACCATGGCCTCGCGCTCGAAGGCCGGGGAAAACTCGCGCACCCCGGCTTCGTTTTCGCCGGAGAGGAGCGCGCCCTTTTCGACGAGACGGGTCAGCATCGTGCGCACCGTGTTCACCGCCCATCCTGTGGCTGGTGCGAGGGCTTTGGACACTTCGGAGGCGGTCTGCGGAGCGCGCTCCCAGAGCGCCTCCATCACGATCCACTCGGCTTCGGAAATGCTGGGAGCTTTCACGGATGAAAGCATTACAGATGTAGTGATCGAATGCAACTACATTTGTAGTGAAGTGGGTTGAACTCAGATGGATCCCGCTCCCCGGGCGGCATTCTTCAATTCGCCCCTTGTTCCAGCTCGCAATCGTCCTCTGCCGAGACGCGTTTGCCGGTCTTTTCGACGGGATGGGTGAAGAGGTAACGCCAGACGTCCTCGTGGAGGTATTGGCCCGCGGCATCCTTCACTGCCGCTCCTCCCGGTACGGACGAGCTATGGGCGCGGTTGGCGTCGTTCTTCACATCGGCGTTGGTGATGAGACGGCGCGAATTCTCGTAGGGCGCTTTCACCACGTCGACGTCGACGACCGGCCCGAAGTCGTTCAGGCCGAGTAGAATCCATGAACGGCAATAGTGATCGGCGGTCCAGCCGCCGTCGAGGACGTGGGTAAATCCGAAGTACCGGTTCGCCGGGGTCGCCGATTTCATGCCTTGCCACTTCTCGGTGTTGTCGCGCGGTCCCGAAAACATCACGACGCGGTCGACCTTCTGGTGGATCGCGAACCTTGCCGCCGTCGTGCTGCCGTGGGAGATGCCGGCGAGGATCACCTTCTCCCAGTCGAGCTCCCTGCCGTCGCGGGCGATGAACTGGTCCCAATCACCCTTGCGGTTTTCCTTGTCGAGCCACTTCACGAACTGGAAGGCGCGCTCCTTCAGACCATCGGGTTGCGGGATCTCGACAAGAGGGCTGTGATCCTCGCCGGTGGCGGCTTCGAGCCGGATCTTGCCGAGGGTGTCGCCATCGTTGAGCTGTTCCTTGGTGAGCTTGGAGAACCAGCGGTTCGCATAGCTGACCTGGAGGTAGTGCATGCCGTAGCTGTTGACGCGCTCGGCGAGTCCGGCATTGTGATCCATCAGCCAGATGACGAGCTTGCTTTCGGATTTGACGTCGGTATCGACGGAGGCGTGCTGGAGATCGCGCGGCTTGCCCGATTCATCGGTGAAGACGAAGTCGATTGCGGGATGTTCCTTGGCTCGGGAATCGATCTCGCTGGCGCGTTTGCTGAGATCGAAGCGCTCGCCGGCGGCGGCATTCGCTAGGAGAAGAAGGCAGAGAAGAAAGAGGGAGACAATCGGGGATGCTTTCATGGAGTCGAGACGAGGCGAAGATACCACTCCCGGAGTTCGCGCGTCGAATTCCTTTCGTCGAGAAACATGGCCGTGGCATGGGCTCCGAGCCCGGAATCGGCCCAGGTCACCTCGGCGTTCATCGCCTCCATGACGGCTTGGAAGGATCGGGGTGCGTTGTCGGTGTGAAAGACGGCGCGCCCGCGGAAGCGCCTCGCTCGTTCCAGAGCGCCCTCCATCATGGCTCCGTTCCAACCGTCGCCGTCGTAGTGTTGGCAAGCGTGGAAGGCCTTCCAGAGCGAAGCAATTCGGTCGTTGCGGAGGCCGATGTAGCCGCAGGCGATGGCCCCGCGCGAAAAACCGGTGAGGAAGAGATTTTCACGATCTCCGCCAAAGCGTTCGCAGATTTCCTCGATGACCGCCACGGTCCGATCCGCCGTGAAATCGGCGTCGCCCCAGCCGCTTTCGGCGATGCTGCCGTCGGCCTTGAGAAACGGGAGTCCGAGAGAGATGGCTCCCCGGCCTTTCGTGATGCCGACACCGATGATGCATTGATCGGGCAGGCCAGTGGAGTAGCAGTGTTCGTGGTAGAACTCGTTGCCGGGAAATTCGGCGATTACCGGGTAATGCCGATCCGGTGCCCAGTCCTCGGGCAGATGGAGGATGACGTCGGCGGAACCACCCGCGGGTCGGTGGCGGACACGGCGTCCCGGGGCGGGAGGGCCCTCGGTGATCTCAGGTACGGCGACCCGCGGAGAGGACGGCACAAAGGGAGGCAGGTCGCCGACGGAGCGGAGCGAGCTGAGGCGGAGGTCGATCTCGTCCCGGGCACGACGCAGCACGATTAGACGGATCTCACGAATGGCGGCGGGGTCGATTTTCGGTGTTTTGTCAGGAAAGGTTTCTCTGAGATCACAGGAGAGCGTGTGTGTCCCGCCTGGAGCGAGGGAGGCCGCCGCTGGCACGGCATCCCAGCCCGCCCGCCCGACGACCCAGAGCATGAGGGAGAGCGGCTGGGACCCCTCATTCACGAGATCGGCCTCGACGCGGGCGCGGGTCCCGAGATTCCAGCCAGCGGCTGGGACGGGCAGGCTGACCCAGGAATAGCGATAGGAGGAGTCAGGATCCGCGCGGATCACGAGACTGGTGCCGTCGCGCTCGACGAGGAGCCCGCGTGTAGCTGGATCGGTCAGCTTGAGTTCTTCGGCGGAAAGCAGGGCCGGAAGCAGACAGGCGAGAAGGGGAAGGATGACGACTCGGCGGGGCATGCCCTATATGGTCGACGAACGCCGCCAAAGGCAAGTCTTCAGGATCGGGCGAGGAGGAAACGCACCATTTCCTCGTAGAGAGCGTCGCCTCCCGTCGCGAGCACGTTTCCGTGGGTGCCTCCGGCCACGACTCGCAGGGTGGCGGGTCCAGCCGCGGCATCAGCGAGGCGTCCGGAATGCTCCACGGGGATCACTCCGTCCTGCTCGCCGTGCACGAAGAGCAGGGGCACGGAGACGGATTTCACCGCATCGATCGGACGGATCCGGGCGGGTTCGAAGCTGCCCCGGAATCCCGCGGTCTGAAGGGTGCTGGCGACGAGCCAGGGAGGGGTGCGGGGATGGATGCCCCGCCGGGCGGAGCGCTCCACGATTTCCGAAAGATCGGCGAAGGAGGCGACGGCGATGGCGGCCCGGAAGCGTGGTTCCTCCGGCAGGGATTGGAGCATGACCGCCGCGCCCATCGAGATGCCGAAGGCGGTGAGTGGTCCCGTGGTCTCTCCGCGTTCCGCAAGGAGCGTACCGATCTGGTCGAGCACCGCTCTCAAATCGGAAACTTCGTTTTTGCCAAAAGTGCAGGCCCTGCCCTCGCTCTTTCCGTGGCAGCGGGAGTCGTAGAGGATGCAGCGGAATTTCGCGGCGACAAAACGCTCGGCGATCGCGAGCATGTCCTCCTTCATGCCGCCGCGTCCGTGGAGGATGACGACAGTGCGCTCCGGGCTGGGATCGCCTTCGAGACCGTTTCCGAGCCGTCTTGCCATCTCGCGGGTCTTTTTGGCCTCTCCCGGCTGAGCGGCCCGGGTGGCGATGAGGCCGTCGAGACGGCTGCCGTCCGCGCCGCGGGCTTCGAAGGTTTCGAGATTCAAACCAAAGCGTGCCGGTTCATCGAGGATCGCGAGGTGGCGAGGCTCCAGGTCGCGTCGGCTGGGCGAGAGGAGTTTCGAGGATCCGATCCAGACGAAGGCCAGCAACGCGGCCCCGGTGAGAAACGTGGTGACGACGAGGAAACGCAGCAGAATCCGGTGCATTGTGGCAATACGCCACCCTGCCACGCGTCTTTCACATCACATCAGCTCGTGCCCGAGGATGCTGAGCGTGTAGATCGCCGCGGTCTCGCTGCGGAGAATGATGGGACCGAGCGAAAGCGGCAGGAATCCGCAGGAGAGCGCTTGGGAAATCTCCGCCGGGGTGAAGTCGCCTTCTGGCCCGACCAGGATGGTTACGGCTTTGGCCGGAGCTTCACCTTCCGCCTCGCGCGCGGCGAGGATGTTCTTGAGCGAACGCGCCTCGGGTCCGATCGCGGCGATGAGCCGCAGGCGATCTCGGACCTGGCGGAGGTACGCCTCGACCTTCACCGGGGTGGAGACTTCGGGGATCCAATTCTGGCCGCACTGTTTGCAGGCCTCGATCGCGACGCGCTCCCATTTCTGGCGCTTTTTTTCGACATCGTCATCTTCGAGTTGGACCACGGTGCGCTCGGAGAGGAGCGGCACGATTCGGGAGACGCCGAGTTCGGAGGCCTTCTGCACGATCAGGTCCATGTTTTTGCCCTTCGGGACCGCTTGTCCGAGGGTGATGGCGGCGGTGGGACGGGGCGTGTCCGCAACCCGGAGCGGCTCAAGCGAGATCCGATCCTTCGCAATCGCAGTGATCTCGGCCTCGGCCTCGGTGCCCGCTCCATTAAAGACAATGACGCGCTCGCGCTCACGGCAGCGCATCACGTCCGCACAGTGGTGGGCCTCCTCGCCCCGGAGCTCGAGATGCTCCGGATTCCAATGGTCCGCGGGCAGGTAAAATCGATGCTTGGCCATGTCGGGGGACGGGTTTACTAAAGCCTGCCGCCCCGGCTGTCCACCATGCCCCACGAAATTCCCTCGCCCGACCTGCCGCCGCTCGACCGGCTCCGCCGGATCATGCACCTGCTGCGTGCCCCGGGCGGCTGCCCTTGGGACGCCGAGCAGACCCATGAGAGCTTGGTCCGACACCTGCTCGAGGAGGCCTACGAGGTCGCCGACGCAGTGCGCTCCGGCAGCCGCGAGGACCTCATCGAGGAGCTCGGTGACCTGCTCCTCCAGCCCATCTTTCACGCGGAGATCGCTGCGGAGCGGGGAGACTTCGACCTCGACGATATCGCCACGGCCATATCCGAGAAATTGATCCGGCGGCATCCCCATGTCTTCGGGACGGCGGATGCCTCGACAAGCGCGGCGGTCCTGACGCAGTGGGAGGCGATCAAGGCCACCGAAAAGTCCGCGAAAACCTCCGGCCCGGCCGGCGGATATCTGATCAAATCCGGCAACGACGGGCAGCCCGCCCTGCTCGCCGCGGCCAAAATCCAGCGCAAAGTGGCCTCGGTAGGCTTCGACTGGGACGCGGTGGCCCCCGTTCTCGAGAAAGTCCGCGAGGAGGTCGAAGAAGTGTCGGGGGCGCTGGCCGAAAACGACGCTGAGGCACTCGGCGAGGAAATCGGCGACCTGCTTTTTGCCGTCGTTAATCTCGCCCGCAAGAGTGGACATGAGGCGGAGGTGCTGCTGGATGCGGCCAACCGGAAATTCGTGCGGCGCTTTCGGGCGGTGGAGGACCGGCTGCACCGGGAGGGATTGTCGACGGCGGAGGCTGGGCTGGATCGCCTCGAAGCGGCCTGGAATGCCGTCAAATCAGGCGAAAAGCCCGTTTGAGCCGGGGGGCGGGACGTGATTTCAGTTTCAAACCCGGCAAATGCGCCTATCTTTTTCCATTCGCGACTTTCCGCGTGACAAGCTCACGAAGCGGAAGAATGCTTTAGGTTCATCATTCGGATGAAAACGGGATCCCAGAGCCGATTTCTCATTGCTGCCAGCGCGTCCTTGCTGGTCTTGGCTTCCTGCGCAGTGCCCGCCTCCGGTCCCGTTGCCATCACGAAGGTGAATCCTTATCACCTCCAGACCGCGACCATCGTGAAGACGGAGGATTCGATGATTGAGTTCGAGCAGAAGCGCCGTTTGCACGGGGCCATCGAGCAGTCCGAGAAGCGGGACCGCTTCGGGAACTACTTCACGATTTTCTGGAAGAGCGAGACCCGCAATCCCTGCGTGGTCCGCCTTGAGTATCGCCAGGGAGGGACCGGCTTCGAAACCCATGTCCAGGAGGAAATCGTCGACAAGCCGAAGCGGAGCAACGAAACGAATTTCCAGGTGACGGGCGAAGATTACCAGCGTAACGGAAAAGTGACCCAGTGGAAGGCGTCCATCGTCGAGAACGGGGCCGTGGTCGCCGAGTACAAGTCCTACCTCTGGCAGTGAATTTTTCTCACCGGCTTATGAGCCATCAGATCGTTGACACCCCAGTCCTCCCCGCCTCTCCGGGATGCCCGGAGCGGGGATCCCGAGGGCGATCCGGGTCGCGGCACGTCCGCGGGGGTAAACCCATAGTTCTGTGAACGCGGAAGAATCCATACGGGTAGGCTGTCTGGGTTCTGTGGCCTGGGTGAAGGTGGATGGCTGTGCCAATCACGAAAACGCCGCGTGCATCCGGCAGTTTCTCACGGGTCGCTTCGAACAGGGCTGGCGACGTTTTGTGATCGATTTGGCCGGCTGTCCGGGGATCGATTCGACCTTCATCGGCATGCTTTGCCGGCTGGCCCGCCGCATCGCCGAAGTCGATCCCGAGGGCGTTGTCGACGTGATCAATCCCGGGACCCGCAACGCCACGTCGATCCGCAAGCTCGGTCTCGACAGCTTCATCCATCTCGATCTCGAAGGGAAACGCTGGCTTCGCGAGCGGGCCTTGGTGGAGGAAAATCTCCGCAAACCGGTCAACTGTGCGCTCGACCGGCGCGAGCACGCCGAGTTTGTGCTCCAAGCGCACGAGGCGCTCGTGGCGGCCAATGAGGAAAACCGCAGCCGCTTCTGCGATGTCGTCGACTTCCTGCGACAGGAAGTGGAGGCGACGGCCGGCGAAAAGTGAGGCTCCGCAGCCCGCCGGCCCGTCATGGATCATCTCCTCTACGTCCTCCTCATCCTGCTGGTCATCGGAGGGGGCATCTGGGCCAATCGCAAGCTGCTGGCCGAGCGGCGGCGATTGTCACTCGAGTGCGAGTCGCTGATCGCGGACCGGGAAAAACTCGCCCGCGAGCGCGAAGCCATCGAGGTGGAGGAGCGGCGCATGTTCAGCTTCCTGCACGGGCTGGGGGAGACGCTCCAGGATGATCATTCGCCGCCGAACATGCACCGTTACATCGTCGACGGGGTCGCGGGAGTGGTTGGCGCCGATGCCGGAATCCTCTACCTGCTCGACAACGATTCCCGACACCTCGTGCCGGTTTACCAAAGCCCGCTGACGGCACCGGTGCTGCCGATTCCGCAGGAGATTCTCGAGGTCGGAGCGGTCGACGAGGTCGATTCGCAATATCGCAGCTACCTCCGACTGTCCGCGCTCGTCCCCGGACAAAGTCTGATCGGACGTGTTCTCGAGGAGTCCCGTCTTTTCCACGTGCCCAATCTCTATGCCGAGCCCGAGTTCTCGGCACGCAGCCCCTCTCCCCGGCACCACGAGGGAGTTGCCATGCTCGCGACCCCTTTGCTTTATGCGCACAAGGCCGTGGGGGTGCTCGCCGTGACCCGGAGCAGTGGCAAGCCCTTTACAGGCAACGATGTGGAGGTCTTCGGCAGCGTCGCCGAGCAGAGTTCCTACGCGCTGGGCAGCGCCGTGATCCACGTAGAGGCTGCCGAAAAACGTCGTTACGAGCGCGAACTCTCGCAGGCGAGTGACATCCAGCGAGTCCTGCTGCCCCGCTCCGCACCGGCCTTGAGTGATTACGAGATCGCCGCGGAGTATCGAGCCGCCCGCCATGTCAGCGGAGACTATTTTGATTACGTCCGGGTCGACGAGGACCGCTACGGAATCGTCATCGGCGATGTCAGTGGCAAGGGGATCGCCGCTTCGCTGATCATGGCGATGTGCCGGTCGAACTTGCGGACCCGGGCACCGGAAAACCTGTCACCGGCGATGGTCCTGCACTCGGTGAACCACTCGATCTTTCCCGACATCCGCGAGGACATGTTCGTCAGCCTTCTTTACCTGATCCTCGAGCGAGGTTCGAACGAGGTGACCCTGGCACGGGCTGGGCATGAGCCGCCCCTTTTGTTCCACAAATCCACCGGGCTGATCGAGATCGTCGAAACCTCCGGGATGGCCGCCGGCATCGACGAGGGACCGGTTTTCAAGCGCAGCGTCAAGGACTACCGCTTCCAGATGGAATCAGGTGATATCCTGCTCCTCTACACCGACGGCCTCATCGAGAGTGTCAATGCGAATGGCGAGGAACTCGGGATCGAGCGGCTCTGCGAAATGCTGATCGCCCATCGCGAGGAATCATCCCAGAACTTGGTCAATTCCATCATCGCCGAGTCCGACCGCTTCTCCGCGGGCACTTCGCAGATGGACGACATCACCTTGATTGCCATCGAGAAAAGGTGAATAGTGCCGGCCCGCCGCGAAGGGGCCGATCTCCCCGCGGCTGAAATCGCAAAGGTCCGACATGACAGAATCCAACCAAAACAGTGACCCCGATCCGTCGGAAGTCCCTGCCGGAGAGGGAGAAGACCCCTCCTTCGTTGACTTCGAATTCGCTCCGGAGGCATCCGCCGATGGTGCGGGGCAGGACGAAATCGAAAAGTGGAAGGATGTGGCCGCCCGCGCCACCGCCGACCTCGACAACTACCGGAAGCGGATGGCCCGGGAAAAGCTGGAGGCGATCCAGTATGCGAACCGGGGACTCCTCGAAACCCTCCTGCCCATCATCGACAACTTCGAGATGGGCCTGAAAGCCGCCGAGAGCGCCGAAGGCGGTGGCTCCATCATCCTCCAAGGGATGGCCATGGTGCGGAAACAGCTCGACGATTTCCTCGCCGACCAAGGAGTCGAGATCATCCCTTCCGACGGCGTCGCCTTCGATCCCAACGTCCACGAGGCGATCAAGCAGGAGTCCAGCGATTCCGTCCCCGAGGGGCTGGTGATCTACACTTTGCGCCGCGGTTATCGCCTGAAGGAGCGCGTCCTCCGTGCCGCCAATGTCGTCGTATCCTCCGGTCCGGGAGGTCCGGCCTGATCCATGGAGAAGCGCTGCTACTATGAGGTCCTCGAGGTCTCCCGCGAGTCGTCCGAGGGGGAGATCAAGAAATCCTACCGTCGTTTGGCGGTCCAATATCACCCCGACAAAAACCCGGACGACCACGCCGCCGAGGAGAAATTCAAGGAGATCGGCGAAGCTTATGAGATCCTGATGGATCCCCAGAAGCGTGCCGCCTACGACCGCTACGGGCATCGTGCCTTCAGCAACGGGACCGGCCCCTCCGCGGGTGCCGGAGCGCGCGGGGTCGACCCCTTCGAGATCTTCCGCGAGGTGTTCGGCGGAGGCGGAGGAGGCGGCAGCATCTTCGAGGAGTTTTTCGGCGGTGGCGGGAGCCGCGCGGCCCGGGCTGAACGTCGCAAGCGGGGTTCGGACCTGCGCTACGATCTTCAAATCACCCTGGAGGAGGCGGCCGAAGGGATTGAGAAGGAACTCAAGATCGAGCGCCTCGTTCCCTGCGATACCTGCACCGGCAGCGGGGCCAGCGGCGGCCGCGCCGAGGTTCGATCCTGCTCCACTTGCGGCGGCGTCGGCCAAGTCATCACCAGTCGCGGCTTTTTCCAAGTGCAGCAAACCTGCCCCGCCTGCGGCGGTGTCGGCGAATCGATCACCAATCCCTGCCGTGATTGCAAGGGAGAGGGCCGGGTCAAAGGCAGCAGCCGGATCAAGCTCAAGATCCCCGCCGGCATGATCGATGCGGGACGGCTCCGCTCCGTCGGCCACGGCGATGCGGGCCAGCAGGGCGGTGGCTCCGGAGACCTCTACGTCGTGGTCCATGTGAAGGAGCACGAGGTATTCGAACGGGACGGCAACGATCTTTACTGCGAAGTGCCCCTGCCTTTCACCCTTGCCGCCCTCGGCGGAGAGCTGCTGGTGCCGACCTTGAACGGCAAGGCCACCGTTAAGGTCGCGGCGGGCACGCAGACGAACACTTCCTTCCGTTTGAGGGAGAAAGGACTACCCGATCTGCAGACGGGCCGAAAGGGGGACCTGCTGGTCAACGTCCAGATCGAGGTACCGGTGAAGCTGACCAAAGAGCAGGAGCGGCTCCTCCAGGAATTCGCCGCCAGCGTCACCGACAAAAACCATCCCGTGGGTGAGGGCTTTTTCGAAAAGGCGAAGCGATTCTTCACGGGTTGAGGCGGGACTGGTCTCGTGACCACGTCCATTGACCCGGCGGAGTTAGGCGTCCAGACTCGCGGGATGAAAACGTCCCCTGTGATTTCCATCGCGCTTCTCTTTGCGTCCCTCCTGGCGGCGTCCGCCGGAGATTGGACCATCTCCACGATTGCCGGTACCGGAGTGGCCGGGTTCGAAGGTGACGGCGGTCCGGCGAAGTCGGCCCAGGTGAACGATCCTTTCGGCATCACCCGTGGACCCGATGGATCTCTTTACTTCTGCGAATACACCGGGCAGCGCATCCGGAAGATCGATGCGGCCGGGGTGATTTCGACGGTGGCAGGCACGGGCGCGGTGGGCTACAGCGGCGATGGAGGCCCGGCTCTGGCCGCGACCTTCAACAAACCTCACGAAGTGCGCTTCGATGCGAAAGGCGATCTTTACCTCACCGACATGGTCAACCACGCGATCCGCAAGGTCGACATGAAGACCGGCATCATTTCCACTTTCGCCGGCACCGGCAAGGCGGGTTACAGCGGCGATGGAGGTCCCGCTCACCTTGCGGAACTGAAGCAACCGCACAGCCTGCAGTTCGGTCCCGAGGGCGACCTCTACATCTGCGACATCGGGAACCACGTGATCCGCCGGGTCGACATGAAAACCGGCATCATCTCCACGTTCGCGGGCACCGGCAAGGCTGGCGACACGCCGGATGGCTCACCGATCACGGGGACCCCGCTGAAGGGGCCGCGCTCGCTTGATTTCGATCGCGCCGGCAACCTCTGGCTTGCCACCCGCGAGGGGAATCAGGTCTTCAAGTTTGACCTCAAGGCCGGAGTGATCCGCCACATCGCCGGCACCGGAAAAAGCGGCTTCACCGGCCACGGGGGGGCAGCACTGGAGGCCACCCTGAGTGGACCGAAAGGGATCGCCATCGACGCCGACGGAAATGTCTGGCTCGCCGACTGCGAGAGCCACTCCATCCGCATGATCGACGCGAAGAGCGGAAAGATCGAGTTGATCGCCGGAACGGGGAAGAAAGGTAATGGCGGAGAGGGAGACCCGCTTGCCTGCGCGATGGCAAGACCGCATGGCGTCTATGTGGATGCCGACGGCGGCATCTATATCGGCGACAGCGAAGCCCACAAGGTGCGAGTGCTGAGAAACCGTTGACCTTCGGGCCCCCGTTCAGCTCACTGACCGGTGGCCTTGTCCACGGCTTTGTCGATCGCTTCTCCGACCTTTTCGCCGGGGCCCTTGGGATCGACCGCCTCTTCGACGGACTTCACAACTTCGTCGACTTTTTCACCCACCTTTTCAGCGGGACCTTTTTTCTCGCAAGAGACGAGGGTGAACAGGGAGGCGAAGGCAAGCAGGGTCAGGGTGGTTTTCATGGGGTGATGCAAGTGCAATACGCCTCTGGAGGGCAAAGGGCTACAAGAATTTTCCACCCTTGCCCGGCGGGGCGGTCGAATCCATCATTCTTCATGCGAAAGCTCGCCGTCCTCCTGCCGGTCATTCTCTGCCTCACCGGCTCTGCCCGCGCCCAGCAGGCCGGTCCGTGGAATGCCCTTGAGTTCAGTGGCAAACCGCTCGACGGCCTCCGCGTGGCGGTGGACATCGGTCACAACCGGCTCAAACCCGGGGCTTTGAGTGCCCGAGGCCGTGCCGAACTGCTTTTCAACACGGAAACCGCGCGGGTCGTGGCGTCGGTGCTCGGGGAAGCGGGGGCCACCGTGATCCTCGTGAATGGCGACGGCACCGTGACCGGTTTGGCGGAGCGCTCCGAACTCGCCGCGAAGGAGAAGGCGGATTGCTTCATCTCGATTCACCACGATTCGGTCAACGACAAGTATCTGCGGAAGTGGGTCCACGAGGGCATCGAGCGCGACTATGCCGATTACTTCCGCGGCTACAGCGTTTTCACCTCGAACAAGAACGCCAAAGCCGGGAAAAGCCGGGAACTTGCCCTGAGCCTCGGCCAAGCCCTCCTCGACTCGGGACTAAGGCCCACCTTGCACCATGCCGAGCCGATCCAGGGAGAAAACCGCCCTCTCATCAATGAGGCGACCGGCGTCTATGAATTCTCCGACCTCGTTGTGCTCAAGAGTGCCACGATGCCTGCCATCCTGCTGGAATGCGGGGTCATCATCCACCGCGAGGAGGAACTGATCGTGCAACGTCCGGACTATCAGCGGGTCATCGCCCACGCGGTGGTCCGCGCTGTGTCACAGAACTTCCCCGCGAAAGGAAAGAAGGGCCTGAAAGCGCTTTTCGGACGCTGAGGTTTCAGGCCGACTTCGATTGCGGCATCAGATAGGCTAGCAGATCGCCAATGCGCTCGCGCATCACTGTGCGCGGCACAATCATGTCAACGAGGCCATGCTCCAGGAGGAATTCCGCGGTTTGGAAGCCGGGAGGCAGGTTCTGGTGCGTCGTCTCCTTGATCACGCGCGGACCAGCGAAGCCGATCATGCAATTCGGTTCGGCGATGATGATGTCGCCGAGGGTCGCAAAGCTTGCGGTCACGCCGCCAGTGGTCGGGTGGGTGAGGATGGCGAGGTAGGGGAGCCCGGCGGCATGGTGGCGGGCGAGGGCGCCGCTCGTCTTTGCCATCTGCATCAGGCTGAGGATGCCCTCGTGCATGCGGGCACCGCCCGAGGAGCAGACGATGATGGCGGCCCGATGTTCCGCGGTGGCGACTTCGATGGCGCGGGTCAGTTTCTCACCAACGGCCGAGCCCATGCTGGCGCCGAGGAAGCGGAAGTCCATCACCCCGATCGTGACGGGGTGGCCGAGCACCGCTCCGCGGCCGGTGAGCACGGCGTCCTTCAGGCCGGTCTTTTTCTGATAGACCTTCACCTTGTCGGTGTAGCCCTTGAAGCCCAGCGCATCGGTGGATTCGAGGGTCGGGTCGAGCTCGTCGAAGGAGCCCGCGTCGAGGAGCAGCGCGACGCGCTCCTGCGAAGTGAGGGTGAAATGGTGGTCACACTTGGTGCAGACGCGGTGGCGTTGCTTCAGCGTCAGCTCGTCGATGATGGCGCCGCAGGAAGGGCACTTGTTCCACAGGCCCTCGGGCATGTCGGACTTTTTGGTGCCGAGGGATTTGATGGAGCGTTTCTTGAAAATGCCCATGGTCGCAGTTCCGCGTGTTTGGAGTTTGTGTCGCTGGCCGGGGCGGTCGCCGCGGCGGGGATTCCCGGGTGTTTCGGCCGGGTCCTGAACAGCCAAGGATAACGACTCCTGCCGGGTTCACAACCCTTTTTCCGACACTCGGGAGTCTTCCCCGTCCTCACCCCCGCAGCACCGACAAGGCGGCGATCTTTTTGATATCCAGGGATTCGCGCAGGACGGCGGCACATTCGGATACCGTGGTGCCCGTGGTGATGACATCGTCGATCAGCAGGATCGCGGCGCCCTCCGGGGGCTGGGTTGGCAAGTTCCGGGCCGCGGAAAAAACATCCCTCAGGTTGCCCAAGCGCTCCCGTCGGTCCAGTCGTGCCTGGCGCTCCGTGGTGCGGCTGCGCCGGAGGAGGGATTCCATCCGCAGAGTCAGGCCGGAAGGTGCCCGTCGAATCAATTCACGGGCCAGCTCCTCGGATTGGTTGAAGCCGCGCTCACGCAGCCGCGCCGGATGCAGTGGCACCGGCACGACCCACCAGGCGCTTTCCTCGTGGAGTCGCGGGTCACGCCAGACCGAGTCGAGCAGCACCCCGAAGAGGCGGGCGAGATGGCGCTCTTTGGCATACTTGAAACGGTGCATGAGCCGCTTGCCCGGTCCGGCTCCGCGGTAGGCACTGACCGCGAAGTCAATCGCCAGCTCCCGGTCGCCGCAGTTCCCGCAGCGGAAGGCCATCGAGGTCACTCCGTCGAATCCCTGCCCGCAGGTCCGGCAGTAAGAGTCGCCGATCGGCAGGAGCAGGGATTCGCAGCTCTCACAAAGAAAGGGCTTCTCGATCTGTCTTTTCGCGTCGAGAGGGATTTCGCAGGCCGCGCAGACCGGCGGATAGACCCAGCCGATCAGGGATTGCCGCCATCTCGCCCACGCGGGGTTCATGCCTCGGGGGAGCGGAATGGATCGCCGTAGCGCGGACGCAGCCAGAGCCAGAGGCCCAAGCCCGTCAGCGTGACAACCAGGCAGGAAACGGCACCGACCCGCAGGGTTTCTCCCAGCCAGGGCATCATCGCACCGGGATCGAAGTTCCTGACCGTGACCGGGCTCAGTGTTTTGACCCCGAAAACCCACCCTGCGTGCAGGCCGATCCCGAGCCAGAGCGATCGGGTTTTCAGGCGCGTGTAGCCGAGCACGAGACCGATCGCGAAGAGCACCGCGAACTCGGCGAGCAGGAACGAGGGATTGGCGAACTGGGAGAAGAAATGCTCGAAGATCTTTCCGATCATCCAAAAGCCCGACACCAGGTTTACCTCACCGGCCTCGAGGGTGCGCGGGGCATTGAAAAAGTGAACGAGAGCGAAGAACGCGGCGATCGCCAGATAGCTGGCCACCGGGCGCAGCCACTTCGAGACCACCGCCTGCAGCGCTCCGCGGAAAACAAACTCCTCCAGAAATCCGACCGCGAAACCCGTGCCCAGAGCACCTGCCAGGATGCCGATCATTGGTTTGCCCGCATCGCGCCACTCATACCAACCTTGGTTCAGGTAAAATCCCCCGAGCAGCAGCAGAGTGCCGCCAGCCACCGCGAATCCGATGAACAGGTGCGCGAACCATCTTGGATTCGGATCGAGCTGCCAAGAGGTTGCGAGCTTTTCCCGGGATGCCGGGGCGGATCCGGTGGTTCGCATCCAGCGTAGGGTCGGGGCAATCAGGATCAGGGCCGAGATGAGGATGGCGCGGTTGAAGTAGCGGCTGAATTTCGCCCGTTCCATCGACCCGTGGAGGCTGTCGAGCCAGCCGCCCTCGAGCCATCCCTCCGCCACCACGTGCTTGCCGCCAAGGTAGAGCGCCGGCGCCAGCAAGGCACCCAGCACGGTCGTGCCGAGCAGGAAGACGAGGATCTTGAAGACCGCCGATTGCAGAAAGGGGACGCGCTCCGCCATGGCTGCCCGATACCCCCGATCCGTTCGACTGGCAAGGACGCACCCCGGCTTGCGCGCTTGGGGAATGAGGGCGACATTTCCCGACTCCCCCATGAATTCATCCCTCTTCATCACCTCCCGCCTCCTCCTCGCTCTCGGCCTCTTCAGTTTCCTCATCTTCATTGAGGGCCGGGTATCCTCTTCCCAAGCCGCCACCCTGAGCAACCGCGACCTCCGCGAATTTGGTTTCAAAGGGATTTATCGCGGCTTCGCCACCGGCCGCATCTCGGTCTGGGAAGGCGAAAAATACGAGCACTTCGACGTGGATGACAACGCCACGATCAAACTGCCGGTGCGCTCCCGCGTGCTGGTCGTCGGCCCGACCTCCGGGAACCGCTTCTACCTCGACCAGCGCCCCGCCACCGGCAACTCACGCCGCATCAAGATCCGCGGAGCCTACTCGGGAATCTCCTACAATCCCAAGTATGGCGAGAACATGATCGCCCGCGGCAGCAAGGTCATCAACGTCGTCAAGCTGGGCAACGGACGGCCCGCCTTCCGGATGACCGTGAACGATAATATCACCGAACGCTCCGTCCGTGACGGCGCCATCTTCGGCAAGTGGTCGATCTACGGCGAGCTCTACAAGTGATCAGCCCCTCCCGGCCCTCCGGGAATCCGTGATTCGTCCGGACGGCGCGGGACTTGACCTCGGCGCGTGAATTCGCAAGGCTCGGAGATTCCTCCGCCATGATTCCCCGTGCCCTGTGCCTCCTGCTGCTCTGCCTTCTCCGCTCCGTCCAAGCCGCGGAGGAAAAGAAGCCCAACCTCGTTTTCATCTTCTGCGACGACCTCGCCTCGCAGGCCATCAGTGCCTACGGGCACGAGTTGAAGCTGCTCGAGACTCCGAACATCGATCGCATCGCGAAAGAAGGCATGCTCTTCGAGCGTTGCGTCGTGCCGAACTCGATCTGCGGCCCGAGCCGCGCCGTGATCCAGACCGGCAAGTACAGCCACCTCAATGGATTCTACCACAATGCGAGCCGCTTCGACGGTTCGCAGCAAACCTTCCCCAAGCTGTTGAAGGCCGCCGGCTATCAGACCGCGGTGATCGGAAAATGGCACCTCGTCAGCGATCCCGACGGTTACGACCACTGGCACATCCTGCCTGGTCAGGGCGCTTATTACAATCCGCCCATGATCCGCGACGGCGAGCAGGTGAAACACCAGGGCTACACCACCGACCTGATCAGCGAATTTTCCGTCGACTGGATCAAGAACCGCGACAAGACCAAACCTTTCCTGCTGATGAGCCAGCACAAGGCGCCTCACCGCGAGTGGGCCCCCGCGTTGCGGCATCTCGGGTGGAACGGCGATCGTGTTTTCCCCGAGCCTGCCACGCTCTTCGACGACTACTCGGGCCGCGGTCAGGCAGAACTCGAGCAGGACATGACCCTGGCCAAAACCTTCACCGACCGCGATGCCAAGCTCGTCGCGCCGCCCGGGCTCGATGCCGAACAGCTCGCGGTGTGGAACGCCTACTACGAACCGCGCAACATCGATGCCGAAAAGCTCCAAGGCAAAGACCTGGTGCGCTGGCGCTATCAACGCTACATGCACGACTACCTCGCTTGCGTGAAAGCCGTCGACGAGGCTGTCGGGAAGCTGCTCGACACCCTCGAGTCCGAGGGCATCGCGGATGAGACCCTGGTGGTGCTCTCTTCCGACCAGGGTTTCTACCTCGGCGAGCACGGCTGGTTCGACAAGCGCTGGATCTACGAGGAATCTCTGACCACGCCCTGTCTGGCTCGTTGGCCCGGGAAAATCGCTCCCGGCAGTCGCGGAAAAGGGCTCGTTTCCATCATCGACTTTCCCGAGACCTTTCTCGAAGCCGCCGGTCTGCCCGTGCCGGGTGACATGCAGGGGCGCAGTCTGATGCCCTTTTTCAACTCCGGGGGCCGTGCTCCGGAAGACTGGCGCACCAGTTTTTACTACCACTACTACGAGTATCCCGGTCCCCACAGCGTACGGCGTCACTACGGCGTCGTCACCGACCGCTACAAGCTCTTCCACTTCTACGAGCCCGATGTCGACTACTGGACCCTGTTGGATCGGCAATCCGACCCTCTTGAGTTGACCAACGTCTACGGCAACGCCGATTATACCAAGGTGCAGGAGGAACTCCATGCCGAGTTGAAACGTCTCCGCACCGAACTCCAGGTCCCCGAGCAAGACCCCGAGGCATCTCAAATGAAACCGAAAGGCGCGGGCAAGGCCAAGGGAAAAGCCAAGGCCGTCACCGAGTGATCCCGACATGAGCACATCGATTCTCACCGCCGTCAAATGGTCGATGGTGCGCCTGCCCAAAGGTGCCGACACTGATGCGCTCTTCGCTGCCGCCAAGGCCGCCGGATTCGACGGGATCTCGCTGACCGCACCCGGCGTTTATGATGGGGAAGCCGTGAAGCGGGCCCGGGACAAACACGAGTTGCCGGTGCACAACATCAACGTGGCCGAGCATTGGAATGTGCGTCTCAGTGATCCGGATCCGGCGGTACGCGACGCTTCGTTGCGGAATACGCTCGCGGCGATGCAGTTCGCGCGCGATGTCGGGGCTTCGACCGTGCTCCAGGTGATCGGCAAGGCCACTGATCCGGAAAAGGAAAACGCAGAACAGGTCGGCGAGCGAAGCGCGGAGCAACTTCGCAAGGCCCTGCCGCTCGCCGGTCGGCTCGGCATCCGCATCGCCTGCGAGAACGTCGCCAACGGCTTCGCTTATACGATATCCGAATGGAGGCAGTACTTGGAGGCTTTCTCTTCTCCGTGGATCGGAGCCTTTTTCGATATCGGCAATTTCGACCGCTACGACGGAGGTGCCGCTGCCTGGATCCGGGGCCTCGGCCCCTTGGTCTTCAAGCTCGACGTGAAAGACCACGACCACGCCACGGAAAAGAACTGCGAACTCTTCAAGGGCAACGTCGACTGGGCCGCGGTCCGCTCCGCCATCGCGGAGATCGGCTACAGCGGCTGGGCCACCGCCGAAGTCCGCGGCGGTGACGTCGAGGCGCTCGCGCAGGTCGATCGCGACATGCGCACTGCGCTGGGAATTGCGTGATTTTTTCCGCGCGGCGGATCAGAGCACCGCGAGCAGGCCGAGCACGCCCACCACGATCAGGTAGATCGCCACGATCTTCGCGAGGAGGGCGGGGCGCATCAGGATGAGGATGCCGGCGATCAGGGCGATCAAGGGGTGGGTGACCGAAGGCAGGGCGAGGATGGCGGCGAGGGTGGGTTCAAGGATCATGGGAGCGATGGGGTTTTGGATGGAAATGGCCTCGAAGAAGCAAATCGAGGATAAGCAGGCGGGAATGCGCGAGTCGAGATCCGAATCGGAATTCGTGAAATCGATTTTCTTCCCGTGAAATCCGCGCCAGAGTCCCGCATGCCCGCAGACCTTCATTTGATCGAAGCTCCCGGCGCCCCCGCCGCGATCGGACCCTATTCCCACGCGGTTCGGGTGGGTGACCTGCTTTTCTGTTCCGGCCAGTTGCCGCTCGATCCTGCCACGATGAAAATCGTCGAGGGTGGCATCACCGCCGAGGCGGCTCAGGTTTTGGCGAACCTCACGGCGGTGCTCGCCTCGCAAGACCTCGGTCTGGCCTCGGTTGCCAAAACCACGATTTTCCTCGCCGACATGGCCGACTTCCCCATCGTCAACCCGATCTACGCCGAGGCTTTCGGGGGACACAAACCAGCGCGATCCACCGTCCAAGTCGCCGCCCTCCCCCTCGGAGCCCGGATCGAGATCGAGGCGGTCGCCGCGTTCTAGTCCAGCGGAGTCTGGAAAGGATAACTCGAAAGCGCCATCCGGAATGTCCGATTTCTGTTGCAACTGTGTCTCAATTACACGAATCTTGAAGTGATGCCTCCCGGAGCGGTCCACGACCCTGAAACCAGCCAACTGCAAAATCTCTCGCAGGCGAGCGTCGGTTGCGATCTCATGATTCGCGCCCTCGAGGGCCCTGGCTGTGAGCAACTCCGCAACCTTGGCTTCTGCGAGACTCTCCGGGTCCGCAAGTTGTCGGATGGGCGCAACCTGATCTGTTCCGTCTGCGGCACGCGCCTCGCGGTCAGCCAGGAACTCGCGCAGCAGGTCAAGGTGACGCCGATGTCGGCCTGATCGGAGCGGGTCATGGATCGCGCCACCGAGACGGTCGCTTTGGCCGGCAATCCCAATGCGGGGAAGACGACCCTCTTCAACGCCCTCACCGGAGCTACGGAGAAAGTGGGCAACTACGGCGGGGTGACCGTCGCGGTCAAAAGCGGCGAATTTTTCACACCCCATGGTCGGCGGCTGGCTCTCCTCGATCTGCCCGGCTGTTATTCCCTCCACGGCGGCTCTCCTGATCAGCAGATCGCCAGCGATGTCCTCCGGGGAGTCTCGGACAAACATGACCGTCCCGACCTCGTCGTCTGTGTCGTTGATGCCTCGAATCTTGAGCGCCATCTGCAACTCGTGCTGGAGGTGCTTGAGCTCGGCATTCCTGCGATCCTCGCGCTCAACATGGTCGACATGGCCGAGAAAACCGGCCTGCGCCTCGACCCGGTGAAGCTTTCCGAGGAACTCGGCATTCCCGTCGTGCCGATGCAGGCGAACCGCGGCAAGGGTGTCATCGAGCTGAAACAGGCGATCCGGCATCCGCTGCCCGCGGTGCCCCCGCTCCGTTGGACGGCCGGGGACGCGGAAGCGCGGCGTGAATTCGGGCTGAAGACTGCTGCGTTGGTGGCGCGCCGTCCCACCGCCCACGACGCGAATGTTTCCGACCGCATCGACTCGGTGTTGCTGCATCCTGTCTTCGGCTGGGTCGCATTCATCGGCATCATGTTCGCACTGTTCTGGTCGATCTTTTCTTTCGCGGGCATTCCGATGGGCTGGATCGAGTCGCTGCAGGATGCCCTTGTTGGTGCGGTCAAAAGCCGCATGGCCGAAGGCGATCTCCGGGACCTCATCACCGATGGCATCATCGGAGGTGTCGGCGCGGTCGTGATCTTCCTGCCGCAGATCCTGATGTTGTTCTTTTTCATCGGGCTGCTCGAGAGCTCGGGCTACATGTCCCGCGCCGCTTTCCTCATGGACGGCTTCATGGCCCGGGTCGGGCTCAGCGGCAAAGCCTTCCTTCCGCTGCTCAGCTCCTACGCCTGCGCCATTCCCGGAGTGATGGCCACCCGCACGATCGACTCGGCCAAAGAGCGGCTCGTCACCATCTTTGTCGCACCCTGGATGAGCTGCTCCGCACGCATCCCGGTTTATCTCCTCCTCGTGCCGATGCTGCTTGGAGGCAGCGAAGGTGGAGCGAAACAGGCTCTCGTCTTTTTATCCATCTATGCCCTCGGCACCCTCACCGCCTTTGTGGTGGCGTGGATCCTGCGCGGACGCCTCGGTCCCGATGAGGTGAAAACCCATTTCCTCCTTGAATTGCCGCCCTACCGGCTCCCGCAGTGGAGTTACATCTTCCGCCACGTGCTCGATCGCGGCTGGGCCTTCCTCCGCAATGCCGGCACTGTCATCCTCGCCCTGATGATCCTGCTCTGGGCGGCGACAACTTATCCGAAGCTCGACAGCGAGGACCCCGCCGAAGTGATGGCGCACACCGTGGTCGGTCGCGTCAGTCACTTCATCGAACCCGTGGTCCGCCCGATGGGCTTCGATGGTCGGACTGGAACCGCGATCCTCACTTCCTTCGCCGCGCGCGAGGTCTTCGTCGGGTCGATGGCCCAGTTGTTCCAGGTAGAGGCCGTCGATGATGAAAAGGAAAATCGCACCCACATCCGCGAGCGGCTCGCCGCCGAGGTCTGGCCCGACGGTCGGCCGATGTTCGGAACGGCCGCGGTGATTTCCCTGCTGATTTTCTACATCTATGCCCTGCAGTGCCTACCCACTTCCGCGGTCGTCGCCCGCGAGGCCGGATCGCTGAAATGGGCGGTCGGGCAGTTCGTCTTCATGATGCTCTTCGCCTCGCTTGCTTCCCTGATCGTTTACCAGGCGCTGCGCGCCCTTGGCGTTTCCTGAAGATGAATCCGGACGTCTTGGCCAACTGGCAGAGCTGGGCCGCTCCGCTCGTGGTGGTGCTCGCCTTCGCCTGGATCGTCCTGAGTCGGAGGAAGAAGCGGGTGAAAGCGAAAGGATGCAAGGGCTGCGGGACCGGACGGTCCTGCTGACGGTGGGTTGGTCAGGGCGAGACGACTTCGTAGAGTTCCTCGATCCAGCCGCGGTGACTGAGCACGAGGACCTCGCCCTCGGCATCCGGGACGATCAGCGTGGGATTCAATCCGGGATCGGCCGGAGTGTGGAGCAGTTCCACCTGGCGCGGGCCGTCCGGATCCCGGGGCGGATGCAATGCCCAGATTTTACCTACGCCCCAGTCAGCGAAGAGGTAGCATCCCTCCAGCGAAGGATGTCGGGTTCCCCGGTAGACAAAACCACCGACGATGCAGATCCCGTCTCCATCAAGCCGCGAGTAGGAGTGCACGGGATCGATGTAGGGTTTCCGGGTTCCCACTTCAGTTTGGTTCGCCCGTCCGAGCAACCGTTCGCGCCCATCGCGCTCGCTCCAACCGTAGTTCCCGCCGGCCACCACCAGATTCACCTCCTCGAAGCGGTCCTGACCCACATCGGCAACCCAGAGTTGGCCGTTTTCCTGGTCGAAAGAAAGCCCCCACGGATTCCGGAAACCAAGCGCGTAGATTTCCTCCCGCCACTCCTGCTTCCCGAAGTAAGGATTGTCTCTCGGGATTCGATAAGGACGGGCTCCCGCGGTGGGGCGCACATCAATGCGGAGGATCTTCCCCTGCAAGAGAAAGGGATGCTGGGCCATGCCCATCGGGTCGTCCCGATAGCCGCCGTCGCCGATCCCATAGTAGAGCATCCCATCCGGACCGAAAGCCATGCTGCCGGAGTAGTGATCCGCGAGCTGATGTGGCACTTCCAGCAGCACCTTCTCGCTCGCGGGATCCGCCTCAAAGCGGTCTACCGGAACCGTTATCACGCTGAGCACATTTCGGCGTGGGTCCGAAAGGGAATAGGAAAGGTAAACGCGCCGGTTCCGGACGAAATCGGGGTCGAACAGAATCGCGTGGATGCCGGCTTCGAAATGGATTTCTTCGCGGAGCCGCTCGCGGAAATCGAGGAAAACGGGAGCTTCGGTCCCTTTCCTGTCATCCGGGACGACATGGACGAGACCGCGCTGCAAAGCGATCACGCCACGAGGTGGCATCTCCGGACTGTAGGCCAAGCTCACCGGACAATCGGCGAACTGGACGCCGGGAAAGGCGTGGCGGACTTCAAAGCGGTTCTGGGCCGGAACGGGAGTAACGAAAGCGGCCAAAAGAAGGGCGATCAGGAGAGAGGTCTTCATAGCAAGCATGGCGCGATCACGTTACGCAGGTGCCATGCCCGCAGCGAGCGCTCTTTCGGGTCATTCCCGTTCACGAGCCCCCGGCTTCGTGATTCCCAGCCCTAACCCTGACGGAGATCCTTTTTTCTTCGAAGGCTCTAGGCGTTGAATGATAACGTGTTAGAGCGATTCTGCCCTAAATCTCAACTAATAGTCTGTCCCTTTATTGGAGGCGATGGCTGGCATGGAAGCTGCCCCGGAGCCGGGGATGTCGGAAAACTTGAAACTGCTGGTGCTGGTCGGGAGTCCTCGCCGGAATGGAAACTCGGCAACCTTGGGGGAGGCAGTGCGACAGGGGGCCGCTGAGGCCGGAGTCGAGGTGACTCTGCGGCATCTCGACGACCATCTCGGCGGTTTCCTGCGGGACTGCAGGAGTTGCCGTAAAGAAAACGGGGAGTGTTCGATCGACGACGGATTCCGAACGCTCTTTTTCGAGGACTTCCTCCCGGCCGACGGAGTGGTTTTCTGCTCGCCGATTTATTGGTATGGACTCTCCGCCCAGACCAAGGCCTTTTTCGACCGAACCTTCTGTTATGTTGCGGCAAGCTACCCGGGATCAGTCGAGGTGATCCGCGGGATGAGTCGAAAACGGATCGGTCTGGTGCTGGCGTCGGAGGAAACCTATCCCGGCGCGGCGCTGGGAATCCTCCACCAGATCCAGGAATTTTCCCGCTACACCCGCTCGGACTTCGTGGGTTTCGTCCGTGGGATCGGTAACCGCCGGGGAGAGGTCGCCTCCGACCCGGGGCGTGCCTTGGCTGAAGCCGCCCGCTTGGGGCGCGAGTTTTTCCTCAAGAAGGGCACCGACTACCACATCGACACGGAGCGCGCGACCGGGGTCTGGAGTTGATCAGATCTCCCCGAGCATTCTTTTCGAGAGCTGGAAGCCTGTCATGTCGGCATTGTCGCCGATCTCACGAAAGAGGCGGGTGATTTTCAACCGGGTAATCCTGCAGAAATGTCGCACGTTGGCAACGAGTTCGTCGCGATCGCCTTTTCCGGCATCCAGAAGCTGACCGGCGTATCCCATCGCGGCCGTCATGGCGAAAAGCTCCGCGCCAATGTCGACGAAGCGTCCGAGCTGGACTTGCCTCTTCTCCAAGGAGGGACCGTGGCGCAGCATCGCATGGAAGAGCGTCCGGGCGAGGCGTTTGCTGAGCGCTCTCACCCGGCGAGATTCGGCGCGGAATTCGCGTGGGACGCCCGGGGCTGGTCGCAGCACCGGGAGCCACAGCGCGGGATACCAGAGTGCATAATGAGACCCGGCCCGCAGGGCTGCGATGAACCGAGTCTGCCACGGCAGTGTGGAATTCAGAACCGCGCCGCCCAGCTTGAGGTGCGGATCGAGGGCCTCTCGCGCGATCAGCAGGCGCATGATCTCGCTGGAGCCTTCGAAGATTGTGTTGATGCGGCAATCGCGGAGGAAACGCTCCACCGGCACCGGCTCTTCGTCGCGCGCGGCGAGGGAGACCGCGGTCTCGTAGCCGCGTCCGCCGCGGATTTGCATCGCGTCGTTGACGATGTCCCACCCTCGCTCGGTGCCCCACATCTTGGCAAAAGCGGCCTCGATGCGGATGTCCGAGGTCTTGTCTCGGTCGACGAGCAGCGAGACATAACGGACCATCGCCTCCATGGCGAAGGTCTCGCCCTTCATCCTCGCGAGCTTCTGGGCAATCGCGTCGTGTCGTCCCACCGGCGCGCCCCATTGGACCCGGTGCGAGGCCCAGTCGGTCGACCATTCCAGACAACGTCTCGCCATGCCGACGCAGGCGGCGGGCAGAGTGATGCGTCCGGTGTTCAGAGTCGTCAGCGCGACTTTGAGGCCGCGCCCTTCGCCGAGGACGACGTTTTTCTTCGGCACCCTGACATTCGTAAATCGGATCACACCGTTGTAGAGCGCTCGCAGGCCCATGAAGTGGCAGCGGTGGGCCACCTCGACCCCGGGGCTGTCCATTTCGACGAGGAAGGCACTGATCTTCGGTTTGCCCGGCTCCGAATCGGCCATGCGCGCCATCACGACGATGACACCGGCCTTCACCCCGTTCGTGCACCAGAGCTTCTCGCCTTTGAGCAGGTATTCGCCGGTGGCCGCGTCGTAGGTCGCGGTGGTCTCCATGCGGGCCGGGTCCGAACCGACGTTCGTTTCGGTCAGGGCAAAGGCCGAGATCTCACCCTTGGCGCAGCGGGGCAGGAACTCCCGCTTCTGATCCTCCGTGCCGAAGACCAGCAGAGGCTGGGGCACTCCAATCGACTGATGGGCGGAAAGCAGGGCGGTGAGGTTGCCGCAATGGGAGCCGAGTAGGGCCGCGGCGCGTGAGTAGTTCATTTGCGAGAGACCGAGCCCGCCGTATTCGCGGGGAATCTTGATGCCGAAAGCCCCAAGCTCGGCGAGACCTTTGAGCACTTTGCCAGGGATCTCGCCGCTGCGGTCGATCTCGTCGGGATCGACTTCGTTTTCAAGAAAGGCCGCGAGTTTCGCGAGAAAAGCATCACCCTGGTCTTCGTCCTCGAGCGACTGCTGGGGGAAGGGCAGGATGGAAGTGAAGGCGGGTTTGCCGAGGAAGAGCGAGCTGCCGAAACTCAAAGCCGGTCCGGCTTTCACGCGGGCCTCTTCGGTGAGTTCAAGGGCGGCGCGTTCCGGGGCGGAGCGCTTCGAGGTGTCCAATACGGGGGCGTCGGTTTTCATTTTGAGGGATGGTGCAGGTTGAGAAGTCCTCCCCGGAAGGGCGGGAAGCCGGTGCCAAGGATCATGGCGAGATCGATGTCCTCAGGGCGCGAGACGATGCCTTCGTCGAGGACACGGCCTGTCTCCTCGCGCATCAGGGCGACGAGTCGTTCGGCGATCTCCCCGGCAGGGATCAGCGCGGCGTCCTGGGCTGCGAAAACCTCAGCGGTCTCCCTGCCCTTTTCGTAATGGTAGAAACCCCGGCCCGCCTTTTTGCCGAGCGCGCCGGCATCGAGCCGCTGCCGCAGGATGGCGGGAATCGCGAAGCGCTCGCCGAAGGTCTTGCTCATCGTATCCGCGACGTGGGCGGCGACATCGAGCCCAATCTCGTCAAGGAGGCGCAGCGGTCCCATCGGCATGCCGTAGGCGAGCATGGCCTCGTCGATGCCCGCGACGGGCACGCCGGAGCCGACCAGACGCCCCGCTTCGATGAGGTAGGGCATCAGGATGCGATTGACAAGAAAGCCGGGCGAATCCTTCACCACCAGGGGTGTCTTCCCAAGGCTCTTCACGAAGGCGAGGGCGCGCTCGACCGATTCCCCCGAGGTGAATTCGGTGACGACGATCTCGACCAGCTTCATCCGACTGACCGGATTGAAAAAGTGGAGACCGAGAATGCGTTCCGGATGAGTGACGCCTACGGCGAGGGCGAGATCTCGGATGGGCAGCGCCGAGGTGTTCGTGGCGAGCAGGGTCGCTGGGGAGGTGCGAGCGCAGAGATCGGCGAAGATGCGTTTCTTGATGGCGAGATCTTCGACTGCGGCTTCGACCACGAGATCGCAGCGATGCAACGGCACCGGGGTGGCGGTGGGACTGAGCCGGTCATAGTCTCTCGCCGCTTCGTGCTTGCCGAGAATGCGGCGGCGAACCGCCTCGTCGAAAAGCGATCGCACCTGTTTCACACCCGACGCGACCCGGGCGGGATCGAGGTCGGAGAGAATCACGGGGAAACCCTTCGACGCGAACGTCTGCGCGATGCCCGCACCCATCACGCCCGCGCCCACGACAGCGGTGTGGGTGATGGGGGTAAGCGTTTTCGGATCGATCGACACATCGTGGCGGGAGCGTTTGGCGTGCTCTTGCAGAAAGAAAAGCCGCATCAGGTTCTTTGCCGCCGGAGTGTCTGCCAGCTTCACCAGCGCCTCACGCTCGCGATGCAAAGACTTCGCGAGGGAGCCGGAGGCCCCGCGCGTAACCACCTCGAAGGCTTGGAAAGGAGCCGGATAGTGACCCCGGGTCCGGCGGAGCAGTCGACGCTTCGTCAGCATCCGAATGGCCCAGGCGCTGAGGGGATGGTTGACGAACCAGAAGCGCTTCCGTTTGCGCCTTCCTTTCGCGAGCAAAACGAGCGCGCGTTCGCGAAGCCGCTCTGGTGGCACCACCTCATCGATCAGACCGAGTCTGAGCGCCTGCTTCGCAGGGACGGGCTTGCCTTTGAGAATGTGATCGAGCGCACGGGGCAGTCCGATCAGCCGCGGCAGGCGCGTGCTGCCTCCCCAGGCCGGGAGGATGCCAAGCTGCACCTCGGGCAGTCCGATCGTGGTGCGGGCATCCTCGCTGGCGATGCGCCGGTCGCATGCGAGAGCGAGTTCCACGCCGCCGCCGAGACAGGCACCGTGGATGGCGGCGATCGTGGGAATGTCGAGCGCTGCGATTTCGTTGAAGACCCGTTGACCGCGTTCCGCGACCGCTTCGAGCGCCTCGCCGCTCATCGCCCCGAGAGTGGCGAGGTCGGCTCCCGCGACAAAGACCGCGGGCTTCGCGCTGAGGAAGACAAGGCCTTTCATCTGTAGCCGCCGCACCGCGCGCAGGGCGGTTTCGAGCTCGTCGAAAAAGGCTGCGTCGATGAGGTTGGCGGCTTTGTCAGGGCGATCGAAGTGGATCACCGCGACATCCCCGAGAAGTTCAAGGTGGAGACGGCGTTGCCGTCGCGGCAGTGCAACATGCGCGCCGGGATTGATGGCGGGGGCTTTGAGCGTGTTCATGGGATGATGTCAGGGTTGGAGGGTTTCGAGCCAGGCTGCGGCACCTTGGCCGCCGCCAATGCAGAGTGAAACGAGGGCGCGTCCGCCGCCACGGGTGTGGAGCTGGCGCAGGGCCGTGAGCACCAGTCGGGCACCGGTGGCACCGACCGGATGGCCGAGGGCGATGGCCCCGCCCTGCGGATTGAGGCGCTCGACGGGAATCGCGAGGCCGTCGTAGGCGGGCGTGCGGAGAAGCTTCTCCACGGCGAGCACCTGGGCCGCGAAGGCCTCGTTGATTTCCACCAGGTCGGCATCCTCGGGACGCAGCCCGCATCGCGCGTGCAGATCGCGGATGGCGTGGGCCGGTCCCAGGCCCATGCGTTTTGGATCGCAACCGCTGTAGGCGTAGTCGACGAGCCGGCCGAGCGGCTTCAGGCCCAGGTGTGCGGCGCGGCTTTCGCTCATGACGAGCAGCGCAACCGCTCCGTCGCTGATCTGCGAGCTGTTGCCGGCTGTCACCGTGCCCGTAATCTTTTCGAAAACGGGAGCGAGGCGGGCCAGCGCTTCGAGCGTCTGTCCCTCGCGGATGCCATTGTCGCGATCGACGAAACCGTCGCGTTCGCCGGGCAGGTAAACGGGAACGATCTCGCGAGCGAGCGCCTCGCGGGCGGCGGCTGCTTTGCGATGCGAGTCGAGCGCGAATTGATCCTGCTCTGCACGGCTGATCGAAAACTCACGGGCAAGCAGCTCGGCAGTCTCGCCCATGTTGAGCCCGGAAACGGGATCAGTCAGACCGAGTTTCAATCCCACCACCGGGGCAAAATCCGCGGGCCGGAATCCGGAGACCGCGGCCGCCTTGCCGCCCGCAGTTTTTGCCCGCGACAGTGCCGCGAACTTGGCGGCCGCGGTCAAAGAGTAGAGTAGGGGAATCCGCGTCATGTTTTCGGTGCCGCCGACGATGAAGACTCCGCCGTGTCCCGCGGCGATGCGTTCGGCCGCGGTGGTGAGCGCCTCCAGCCCGCTGGCGCAATTGCGATGCACGGTCGCGGCTGGCACGGTTTCGGGCAGGCCGGCCCGCAGGGCGATGACACGCGCAGGATTGGCCGCGTCGGCGGGTTGGGAAACACAACCGAAGATCACCTCGTCGACCCGCCCGGGGTCGAAACCGGTCCGGGTCAACAGGGTCTGGACCACGACCCGACCCTGTTCGGTCGCGTCGATCCCGCCGAAGCCGGTGCCCATTTTCAGGAAGGGCGTGCGCACGCCATCGATGACGACGAGGGTTTTGTCAGGATCTTTCATGTCTCGGTGAGGGTAGCTGGCTCGGGTGAGCCGGTGGGGATGACGCCGCGGTGATCGACGACCTTTTCCTCCTTCAGGGCCCGACCGACGCCTTGGAGCGCGCGGAGGTGTTCGGCGCTGTGGAACTCGATGCGGTTCGGACTGAGTTCGGTGGCCTCGCGGAAACGGTCTTCGATCTCGCGGCGCAGCGAATCGGCGGCGACGCGGCCACGCGGGGCGACGTGCACGACGATCTCGTCCACCTCGAGCGGGTCGTCGTTGCGTTTGCGCAACTCGATCTGCCAGGTGCCGACGCGGTCGATGTTGTCGAGCAGGTTCTCGAGGGTGTTGAAGTTGACGAGACTGCCCTTGACCTTGCCGATGCGAAGGCGTCGGATGTCGGTGACGCGCGAGATTTCGCCGAGGAGGCGCGGGGTCTTGCGGCCGCACGCGGGGCAGGTCCCATGGACGAGGCCACCGGAGATGTGGTCGCCGGTGCGATAGCGGATCACGACGCTGCCGCGGCTGTCGAGCGGGGTGAAAACGATTTCGCCGGGATGGCCGTCGGGCAGTACGATCCCGCTCTCAGGATCGATGATTTCCACAATGCCGAGGTCAGGCGAGAGGTGGTAGCCGGGCGACTCGTCGAGGCTTTGACCGGGACATTCGGGCCAGGCCATTTTCGCCTCGGTGAAACCATAGGTTGCCATCACGTCGACCTTCCCGGCTCCGAGTTCGGCGCTGAGGGCGCGCAGTTTGTGACGCGTTCCGGTCGGAACCTTTTCACCGCCCAAGACGATCTTTTGCAGCTCGGGAAGCGCAAGGCCGCGTTCCACCACCATTTGCAGGACATGGTAGACGAAGGTCGGCATCCCGATGAGGGCGTGCGGCCTGATCTTCTCAAGGAAACGGACGTTGCCCTCGGTGCCCATCACCTTGCCGCCGCCCGAGGAGAGCATGAAGGTGTTGAAACCGAGCCCCGCGTGATGCGCCAGCCAGAAAGCGAGGTGCGGCGCGAAGGGGAAGAGATTGATGTGCCGGAACGTCTTGTCAGAAGCGCAGATTTCCATCATGCGGCGACCGGACAGGGAAAGATGAGCGAGGTCGTGTGCGGTGTAGAAGAAAGGCACCGGCTCGGTCGATCGACCTGTGGTGCTGGTCATGAGGATGGGACGGTATTCCCGTTCGAAGGCCGCTTTGGCTCCTGCCTTGCCGAGTCGCAGCGCCCGGCCCCAGGTCGAGGGACGCCGGGAGAGGAGCTTTTCGTCCGGCACGAGGACGAAATCGCGGACCTGCGAACCGGTCACGGGATCATCAACGAGGTGCCGCTTCGAGGTGAAGGGAATGGCAGCGAGGTCTTCCAGCGAGCGAATTGACCGCGGGTCGATGCCTTCACGGGCAAAGAGACGGCGATAATGGGCGGAGAAGGGCACGACCTGATCGGTCAGGTAGGTGCGGAGGGCACGGGCCTGAAGGTGGCGGAGTTCTTCAGCTCCGAGCGAATCCCAGCGATGGGTGAGGGTGGCGGGCGCTTTCATGATGCAGGCGTCGTTGTCAGTTTGGTGCTTCGGTCAGGCGAAGCGGGAAGGCCGAGCAGTGCGCGGATTTCGGGCAGTTTCGCCTCGGCGGCGGCGCGGCCGAGGGCGATGTATTCGCGGTGGTGGTTGAAGTCGTACCAGCGGGGCATGGGATTGATCGCCTCGATCAGCACATCGGCGTGCGAGGCGCTGCGATCGACGAGCCGCATCTGCGAGCCCATCGCGGCGCCGCGGAGGATGTCGAGCAGGTTCCCTCGTGCGAAGAGGTTGAGCTGCTGGTTGAGCCAGCGCAGCGGATGCAGGAAAGGATGGCGGCGCCGAACCTCCGGCCGCAACCGCCGGGTCTGTCCGGGCTTCGGCAGCACGTTGACGGCGATGATGATATCGACATCGGTGCAGTCGCGCAGCACCTGCACGGGCAGCGGCTCGCAGACCCCGCCGTCGATGTATTCGATCCCATCGCGTCGGACGGGAACGACGATTCCCGGGATGGCGAGGCTGGCGAGCACGGCGCTGGCCACCTCGCCCTCGTGCAGAACGGCGCGGCGATAGCCATCCAGTTCGGTGGCGACGCAGTAAAAGGGCTTTTGCAGATCGGCGAAGGTGCGCTCGCCGAGCGATTTGCGGAGCCGCTCGAGGACCTTCCGTCCGCCGATGAAACCGCGGCGTGGAGGAAGGCTCGGATCGACGAGATTCCACAGATCAAGCCGGTCCACGAGGGTGCCGGCGAGTCCGGCGAGTTCCTCTCCTTTCAAACCGAGCGACCACATTGCACCGACGTAGGCTCCCATGCTGGTGCCGGCGACGGCATCGACCGGGATGCCATTCTCCTCGAGCACCTGGATCACCCCGATGTGGGCGAGGCCCTTGGCTCCTCCCGACGAGAGCGCGACGCCCACCTTGGGATGATTGGTTCTCCCTGCGGCCGGAGCCAGAGGAAGAGCAGGGTGGCTGTGAAAACAGGCTGCCATGTTCGTGTCGCTTGATGGCGACCGGCAGCCCGTGGATCGGTTTCGGGGTCCCCCGGGATTTTCCCCCAATGCGGGGATCGGCCTCGGTGAAGTGGTTCTGTCAGGAATCGGCGTTCTTTTCTCGGGGGCCCCGTCGCGATGCGGGCGGCATGTCGCCGGGGTTTTGGATCTCAGGTTGGAAACTTCCGCGCCCTCAGGGAGGACGCTGCATAAGTTTAGATGCGCTACCTTTGCGTTTCGTTCATCGATTTCGTTCGATTTCCGGCGACCCGCGGGTATTTCTGTCAGGGTGCGTGATCCTCTCTGGCAACGGCTTTTACCGGACGAAAATTTCCGTTGGTCGATGAACCTGCGCGTCGGCGACGCTGCGGCCTTTTTCCGCCCGACTGCTGAGTGTGGGGAACGGCTCGCGATGCGGGGTGCGTTGCTGGACGAGGCGCCGGAACATTACGCCTTGCTCGATCCGGAGTCGGAGGATCTCATCGCGGGCACCCTCGATTTTCTCGAGCCGTGGACGGAACGTTTTGCGGATCTGGAGGCTGTTGCGCGTGGCGTGGAGTCGGACTGGGTCCTGTTGGAGCCTGGCCATTCCGGCGCTTTTCGCATCGTCGCCGGGGCGGTTTGTTTTCCGTCGCATTGGTCGCTGCCGGAAAAGGCGGGTCGGACGATGGCCGGGGTCCACGGTCCGGTGCCACTCCTCAATGAAGCACTGGGCAGATCGATCGACACTTTCCTCGCAAAGCTGGTGGTGGGTGGATTTTGGGAGCGCGAAAACTGGGGGCTCACCGCGGATCCGCGTCTCGACCAGCATCCGCGGCATGAACTGATCCGGCTCGAAGGAACCCGGCAACTCGATGTGGTCTGGTTGAGGCTGGAGCAACAACTGTTCGCCCGGCTTTCGTCCGGCGGTCTCTACTTCGGCATCGCGGTGAGCCATCATCCACTTGATCAAATCATCGCGGACAATCCGGCGGTGGGAGTCGGCTTGCTGCGGGCCCTGCGGACCATGTCCGAGGATGCGGCCCGCTACAAAGGGTTGGCGGCGGCTCGCGGAAATCTGGTGGCCCTCTTGGAAGATTTGATCCGCTGAAAAGGGATCCCGGTGCGCCCTCTTTGTCCCACCCCTTGCGATAGCTTTTTGGCGTGCCGACTTGCACCGGCATGCGACCCCGCTACCCTGCCACGATGACCCGCATCTTTCACACCGCCGACCTCCATCTCGGACTTGGTTTCACTCGCGCCGGCTATGCACCGGCCTTGCGCGAGCAACTTGTCGAGCGGCGGATCGAAACATTGCGCGCCATGGTCTCGACGGCGGCGGAGCGGCGTTGCGAGGTCTTCGTCATCGCAGGCGATCTTTTTGATACGCTTCGTGTCCCGGCCTTCCGCGTCCGGGAGGCGGCGGAATGCCTCGCGAAATTCGAGGGCATCGTGGTGGTGCTGCCTGGCAACCATGATCCGATGCAGGAGGGCGACACGCTTTGGAAAACCTTCGGGGAAAAGCTCGGGGAGAGTCATCACGTGCTCGCCGCGGAGACGGTCTGTGATTTGCGGACACAGGGAGTTCCCCTCGTGATCTTTCCCGGTGTGTGTGCTTCCCGGCACTCGCCGGTGAACGCGGTCGGCTGGGTGACGGAGGCCCTGGCCGCTCTTTCCTTACCCGACGACGTCATCCGGGTCGGGGTCGCCCATGGCAGTCTGGAGGGGCTCTCGCCCGACTTCAACCAGGAGTATTTCCCGATGTCGCGTCGTGAACTCGAAGCCTGCGGCCTGCACCTCTGGTTGCTCGGACACACCCATGTCCGCTATCCCGATCACGATCGCTGCAAGGATCAGCGCATCTTTTTCCCCGCCACCCCGGAGCCCGATGGTTTTGATTGCTCGCACGTCGGGCATGCCTGGATCCTCGAGGTCGATGCGGGTGGAAAGGTCGAGGCCGAGTCGATCGTCACGGGGAACTTCCGCTTCTCTTCCCACGAGGTGATCCTCCACGGTCCCGGCGATGTGGAGAAATTGAAAGCCCGCTTCGCCGGATTCGATCCGCGCCGCGATCTCGTGAAGCTGGGCCTGCGGGGCCGGCTCGCCGGGGAACTTTTCGACTCGCGTCGCGATTGGATCGAGGAACTGCGAGGGTGCGTTCTTTATCTCGAGGAAGAACTCTCGGGACTGCTCCGCGAGATCACCGTCGAGGACATCGGGCGCGAGTTCACGATCGATTCCTTTCCCCACCGGCTGCTTTCTGGGTTGTCCGGCACGGATGGTGATGCCGAAGCGCTGCAACTCGCCTGGGAACTGGTGAAGGAGGCCCGGGCATGAGGATCGAACGGCTCCACCTCCATCCCTTCGCCGGCAGCCTCGATCGCGAGGTGACCTTCGCACCGGGCTTGAACGTCGTGCTCGGGCGGAACGAAGCGGGCAAATCCACCCTGCGACGAGCGCTTCGTCACTTGCTCTTCGTGCCTACGAAGCTCGGAAAACGGCAGCAGGAGATCGAGGTGTTGCCGAATCTGCCACTCGGCGGAGGCGACACCTTGCAGGTCAGCGGCGCGTTTCATGGCGAGGGCGGACTTTGGCAAATTTCGAAACGCTGGGCCGGGGCCGGCTCCTCGGTGGATCTCCGTCCCCCGACGGGTGGCGTCCTCACCGATCCCGTCGTTGCCGAACAGCGTATCGCCGAACTTTGCGGACTGACGCCGGGCACTTGGGAGCATGTCTTGATGGCGCCGCAGGGCACGATGGGGGATTGCCTCGATCACATCGATCCGGAGCGCGATCTCGCTGAGTTGAACCAGCGTCTCCGCCGGACCGTCTTCGAGACCGACGGCGTTTCTCTCGAAGCCCTTGCCGCATCGATCGAAAGGCGGTGGCAGGCGAGCTTCGGTCGCTGGGATGCGGATTTGGGGCGTCCCGCCAACAACCGGGGACTCGAGAATCGCTGGACCAAGGAAACCGGTCGCATTGTCGAGGCTTGGTATGCGCTGGAAGAAGCGCGGACGCAACTCGCTGCCGCGGAGGCTTACCACGCCGAACATGATGCGCTGGTCGGCCGACTCGGCCACGCCCGCTCACGGAGGGTGCGCGAGCAGGAATGGGTCGAGGCCCATGGGGCGATTGCCCGAGACGCCACTGCGCGCGCCGGCGTGGAGGCCGAACTCGCGAAGATCGAGGCCCGTGGAAAAGGCCTGAAGGAGATCTCCCAGGAATGGCCGGTCGTGGCGAGCCAACTTGGCGAGCGCGAGAAGGAAGTCGAGGAACTCGCCGGAAAAGTGACCACGTTAGGGAAGGAGCTGGATGCCGCCCGGGCCTGGGAGGCCGCTGCCGAATCCCGTCGCATCCTGGCCGAGGCGGAAAAGCTGGTGCAGGCTCTCGACGAGGCGAGGCGGGCGCGCGACCAGATCGGCGTGGTCGATCCACGACAGATCGAAAGGCTCGAGCAGTTGCAACGCGAGCGCGAACGCATCCGCGTCCGGATCGAGGCGGCCCGTCTGCGGGTCCGCTTTCATGCGGTGACCGCGGCCCGGGTGGAAATCGTCAGTGGCGTCGATGCGCCGACGATCACCGACCTAGCGGCGGGCGGCACGCACGAGTTCGAGGCCGGAGGCCGGGTCGTGGTGAAGAACGCGGAGCAACAGTGGGAGCTCGAGGTGAGCTCGGGTGAACTGGATCTCGCGGCGGAGGACGAGCTCGAGCGCCGGCTCGCCGCAGAGTTTGCGGAGGGGTTGGCTTCGCTCGGAGCCAAGGATTTGTCCGGCGCGAAAGGGCGACTCGTCGAGGCCAGTGAGGCGGTGCGGCAGGTGAAAGCACTGGAAGCCCGACTCGCCGATGTCCTCGGTAAGATTCCGCTCGAGGAACGCCGCGCCGCGCTCTCAACCTCGGCAGGAATCACGGCACCCGTGCGCAGCGCCGATCGCATCGCCGAGGAACGTGGGGCGATCGAAGGCAAGCGACATGCCGCCGAGCGAGAGGCTGTCGGTGCCCGCCGCAAGATCGAAGAATGGTCCCGACAGCACGGCAGCGCCGATGAACTGCTCGACCGGCTCGCGGATCTCCGCGGGGATCATCGCACGGCGAAACAGAAGCTCGAAGCCCTGCTGCCTCTGCCCGAGGGAGCCACGGATACAAACCGCTTCATTGAGGAGTTCCGGCAACGTCAGGAACGCTTGCAGGCGCTCGTAGGCGAGGAGAGCCTGCTGGAGCGAGAACTGGTGCGCCTGCAGGCCACCTTCCCCGGACGCGAGGTGGGAGAGGCGGCCGAAGCGCTTGGCGTTGCCGGTGAAGAATTCCAACGGGCCCGGCGCGAGGGGGAGGCGATCAACCGGATCCGCCGCGACTTCCGCGAACTGCGGGCCAGCATCGACGAGGACACCCTCGGCCCCTGGCAAAAACACCTCGCCGAGGTTCTCGCCCCCCTCACCGGGCAACGATATGTGGGTCTTTCGCCCCATGAAGGATCGGTGACGCGGGCCGATGCTCTGAGCGTGCCTTTCGGCCTGCTCTCCGCGGGAGCGAGGGCTTCCCTCGGGCTCGCGGTGCGTCTGGCGATGGCGCGGTGGTTTCTGGAGGACCGGGATGGATTTGTCTTCCTCGATGATCCGCTGGTAGACCTCGATCCGGAACGTCAAAAGTCGGCTGCGGCGATGCTGCAGGGATTTGCCTCGCAAAAGCAGGTGATCGTGCTGACCTGTCACCCGGCTCACGCCGCCATCCTCGGCGGCACCACGATCCCGATTTGATCAGAGACCGATGATATAATAGCGACCCTGCGAGACTTGTTGGGCTTCGGGCAGGGTGATCCAGCGCTCGCGGTAGTCCTCGCCCCATGAATCGGAGAACGCGAATTCGTTGGTGCTTTCATTGTAGCCGATGATGATGACGACATGACCGGCCGAGGGGTCGGAGGTGATCGATGGGTTGGCGGCCGCAGCGGCCACCATGCCCTTGTAGGAATCCCACGAATCCTTGCGCGCGGCGGTGCGCTCGGTCGAGACCTGGTTGAAGCTCTTCGAGGAATACAGGGCCCACATCAGCGGGACGCCGGCGTCGATGGACTTCTTGATGTCGCGCATCTTCAGCTCGCCGCCGATCGCCTCGAAGGAGCGGCCTTTGCGTTTGATGTCACGACCAATGTTGGAGAGAAGAAGATCGACCGAGGTGCCACCGCCGGCCTGGGTTTCCCCGGCCATGGCGAGCAGGTACATGTCGGCGGGGATGCCGAGGAATCGCATGCAGCGTTCGGCCGTGGCGGGCACGCAATAGCCTTTGGGGCCTTGGTCGACCATGGGAATGTTCGAGATGACGACATCGCCGTTGTCGCGGCTCTCGACGAAGCCCCGGATCCTTTCGCGGATGACCGAATCGGGGACGCGGGCGGTGTTGCCCCGGTTGTCCGCGGCCTCGACGGTCTGGATTGACAGCGAGACGTATTCGTCGGGCACGTGGGAGAGGAGGAAGGCGTGGCCGGACCAGTCCCAGCGCTCGACCTCGACCCGGGATTCGCCCTCGCCGAAGCGCTGTTGCGTCGCGGGGCCGAAGAGCTGGGTCAGAGCCGCCGCGATGGTCTCCGCGTCGTTCTGCATGATCACGCGGACGCCCTCCATCCCGCCGGGCACGGGCTTGCCTTTGATGAAATGTTCTTCACCGCGTCCCGCCGAGGCGAAGGAATCGCCCTTGTTCGCAAAGACGATGGAAAGCCCCGTGACCTTTTCATTTTCCCCGAACAGCGCCGCGGAATAAGGACGGGCGCCGAGAAAGCGATAGGATTCCGTCGGGTAGCTGCGGTAGCTCTCGCCGATGGCGGTCTTCGACTCGCGTGGCCATGCCAGCCTCGCGGCGACGGCTTCGGGGGAGCTGCTCCAGAGGCTGATGTCGGCGAAAAGAGGCTGGCCGATCGCCGCATTCACCGCCTCGGGGGTGATGCCGCCACTGCTGGCGAGGGGAGCGGGCACAGCCGGGTCGGATCCCGGTTTCCAGTTTGCGAGGGCGGATTGATCCTCCGCGCTCAGGCTGGCGAGGGGGATCTCGAAAGGCTGCCCGCTTTCGAGCAGGATGGAGACCTTCCCTTCGGCGACGGACACGATCTTCGCCCGGATCGATTTACCGGAGGAATTGGTAAGGGTTCGAAAGTCCTCCGCGAGGATTGCCCCTGAGAGCAAAAGGGCCAAGGCACCGGACACGAACCAACGGAGCAGGGGGGAGCTCGCAATCATAGCGCGGATTCTATCGCATCCGCGAGAACCCGCAAGAAAACCCGCATGTGGCGGGTTTTCGGTCAGATCAAGTCTTCGGCGACGACCGAATTCTGCTCACGGGTGGAGAGCACCGTGGCCTGATCCTTGACCCGTTCTTCGTCGCATTCGAAACGATAGGCATGGCAGTTTGGGCAAATGTTCACCTTGCTAGCCACGATGGAGTCGCAACCGAAGCACACCTTGTAGAGCGAGGGGTTCTTGCGGATACGGCGCGCCCGGCGGGCACGTTCGGCTAAAGCGGTGTTCTCCTTGATCATGCGGGCAAAATCTACCTTTCCGCCCGGAAATTTGCAAGAATGAAATCACAAATCTGCAATTTTCTCAGAAATTTTATAACGACTATAAAACAGTTCAGCTTTCTTCATGATTTTTGGAATCGGCGCGAGCGGACCGCAGACTGAAATCCGGTTTCTCGACAGAGACATTGCGGGTAGCGTCCCGGCCTTGAGTGTTCCGACCACCGCCGATGCGATCGATCTTGTCATCCCTTCCCTGAAGCGGAGTCGGCGGATCGCGGGAGCCTTGCGCCGGATCGGGTTGGCGACTCCCGAGGAGCCGGTCATGCTCGATCACATCGCCGAGGCTGGGCAACCGCTCTACGTGGCAGCGGCGATCGCGGCCTGGCGCGAAGCCGGCGAGATCGACTCGGCGGTCTGGGTGCTTTGTCCCCAGGTGAAGTCGCAGGAGGTGATGCAGACCGAGCTCGGCGTGTGGGGCCGTCAGGCCCTCTTTTTGCCTGAATATGAGTGGGCCGGATTCGAAGAGACCCTGCCCGATCCGGAATCCGCGGCCGAGCGCCTCGCGGTGTTGAAGGAATTGCACGAGATCACGCGCGAAAAGGGAGAGGCCATCGTCGTGCTGACGGCCGATTCGCTTGCCGAGAGCGCTCCGCCGCCGGGTTCGCTGAGCCGGCAGGCCGAGACCTTGAAACCGGGCGACACCCTCGACCTTGAAACGCTCGCCGCGAAGCTCGAAGCGGCGGGGTACGAACGCGAGGCCCAGGTCTTTCAGCGCGGACAGTTCGCCCTGCGCGGTGGGATCATCGACGTGTTTTCCTGGCAGGCACTCCATCCCGTGCGGATCGAGTTGTTCGACCGCGAGATCGAGTCGCTGCGCGAATTCGACATCGACGCGCAGACTTCCATCGGCAAGGTCGGGTCCTGCGAGATCCTCCTCAGCGAGGCGAACCTGGAGCAGAGCGGTCGCATTGCCGATTATCTCGGTCCGGACGATCTCGTCATCGCCGTGGATTGTGAGAGCGAGTACGCCCACGTCCGGGTGCTATCAGGGGCGGAGGAAGCGATCGACGGTCCCGAGGACTTCGACGGTGCCTGCCATGAGAATCCCCTTGGTGAATTCGGCGCCGGTGACTTCATCCTCCAGGAGGCGCGGCGCGACGAGTTTTTCCGCCAGATCGCCGAGTGGAAGCGTGGGAAGTGGACCGTGCTGATGGCCTTCCACTCCGAGGGGGAAAAGGAGCGATTCACCGAGCTGATGACCGAGCAGGCCTGGAAGGGCGGCCTGCTCCAGCCCATCTACGGCTCGCTCAGCCGCGGATTCACGATCCCGGATGCTAAGCTGGCGGTGCTGAGCGATGCGGAGATCTTCGGGCGCTACCAAAACCAGCGCGGCCAGCGCCGCTACCGTCTCGCCCGACAGCTCCAGTCGAGCCGGCAGGTCGCGAACCTGCGCGAGTATGGCTACGGCGACCTCGTGGTGCACATCGACTATGGCATTGGCAAGTTCAAGGGCATCCGCACCCGCGAGACTCCCGACGGCGGCCAGGAGGTGCTCGAGATCGAATACGACGAGTCGGCGCGGCTCTACGTTCCCCTTGACCAGGCCCACCTCGTCTCTCGCTACATCGGCACTGGCAAGAAGGCGCCAAAGCTATCCCGGCTCGGCGACAAGCGCTGGGCGAGGACCCGGCGCGATGCCGAAAATGCCATCCTCGACTACGCGGGACGCCTGCTTTCGATCCAGGCCGAGCGGCAGGCGCATCGGGGCTACGCACATCCGCCCGACAACAAATGGCAGTGGGAGTTCGAGCACGCCTTCATTTATAAAGAAACCCCCGACCAGCTCCGCGCCATTGCCGACACCAAGACCGACATGGAGAGCGCCAAGCCGATGGATCGGCTCATCTGCGGAGACGTCGGCTTTGGAAAAACCGAGGTCGCGATCCGGGCGGCCTTCAAGGCGGTGATGTCGGGCAAACAGGTCGCCATGCTCGCGCCCACCACGGTGCTGGCCGAGCAGCATTACCGGAACTTCCGCGAACGCATGTCGGATTTCCCGGTGAAAATCGAGATCCTGAGCCGCTACCGCTCTCCCGCCGAGCAACGCCTCACCTTGGAGAGACTCGCCCGGGGCGAAACCGACATCGTCATCGGCACCCATCGCGTCATCTCGAAAGATGTCGTCTTTAAAAGCCTCGGCCTCGTTGTCGTTGATGAGGAACAGCGCTTCGGGGTGCAGCACAAGGAACGTTTCAAGGAGATGTGGCGTTTCGTCGATGTGCTGACCCTCTCCGCCACGCCGATCCCGCGGACACTTTACCTTTCCATGATGGGCGTTCGGGAAATGTCAGTGATCGACACGCCGCCGCCGAATCGTCGTCCGGTCGCGACGACAGTCTGCCCCTACGACGAGCGCATCATCCGCTCGGCGATCGAGAAGGAGCTCGCACGGCAGGGCCAGGTCTTTTTTCTCCACAACCGGGTCAAGTCGATCGAAGGCATGAAACGCCGCATCGAGGACCTCGTGCCCGGGGCCCGCGTCGGGATCGGCCACGGACAGATGGACAGCGAGCTGCTCGAGGATGTGATGGGACGCTTCATCCGGCACGAGTTCGACGTGCTCGTCTGCACCACCATCATCGAGAGTGGTGTCGACATCCCGAACGCCAATACCATCCTGATCGACCGCGCCGACCGTTTCGGACTCGCCGATCTCTACCAAATCCGGGGCCGGGTGGGCCGCGCCGATCGCCGTGCCTACGCTTACCTGCTGTTGCCCCCCGACATGCTCACTGTCGGTGACGCCCGCAAGCGGATCAATGCGATCAAGCAGTACTCGTCGCTTGGGGCCGGCTTCAAAATCGCCATGCGCGACCTTGAGATCCGCGGCGCTGGCAATCTGCTTGGCACCCAGCAGAGCGGACACATCGCGGCGATCGGGTTCGATCTCTACTGTCAGTTGCTGAAACAATCGGTCGCGAAACTGCGCGGCGAGCCCGCCGGAGACCGCGTCGACCTGTCGGTGCACATCGATTTCCTCCGCAGCAACGAGGCCGCTTGGCAGAAAAATCCGGAAGAAGGCCTGCCCGCCTTTATCCCCGGCTCCTACATGCCCGAGGCCAGGCTCCGCATCACCGCCTACCGCGAACTGGCCGAGGCCTCGCGGGTCGAGGAGCTCGAGGTGCTGCGGGCCAACTGGACCGATCGCTTCGGCAAACCGCCTGCTCCGGTCGAGCATCTGCTCACCGTGGCCGAGATCAGGATTCGGGCCGCCTTGAAGGGCTGCACCCTGCTGGAGATCAAGGATGGCAAGCTGAAGCTCTCGAAAAACGGCAATTTCCTGCAAATAAACGGCAAATTTCCGCGTTTAATCGGGGACAACGAGGAGGAATGGATCGAGTCGGCGCTCGACTGGGTCCTCGATCTGTGAGAACTTGTCCTCCCTGTTCCCCCGCCATCGGATCATGAATCGAACTCTGCCCCATCTGCTGCTCGCCGCCTGTGGCGTGTTTTTTTCCGTGCCTGCCTCGGCTGAACCGGTCGAGCTCAACCGGATCCGGGCCGTCGTCAACGGTGAGCCCATTACTCAGACCATGGTCGACAGCGCCGTCCAGACCCAGGTCCAGATGTGGCTGATGAGCAACAACGGAATGGTCAGCAAGGCCGAGGCCGAGCGCGAGATCAAACGCATCGAGGCGAGCGCGCTTGAGGAGCTGATCGACCGCAACCTCATCCTCAGCGAGTTCAAGAAGCTGGGCGGTCAGATCAAGGATCAGTTCGTCGACGAGGCCGTGAACCGCTTCATCACCGATCGTTTCAAGGGCGACAAGGACAAGTTCCACGACGAGCTGAAGAAGTCGGGCATGACCATCGCCCAGTTCCGCGAGATCCAGCGCGACCAGATCGCGATCCAGGCCTTGCGGCAGAAACACGGTGGCGAAGAGGCCGTGCCGAACACCCCTTGGGAAAAGCGTCAGAAGTACGACGAGATCAAGGGTAAGTTCGCCTCCGAGGGCACCCCGAAAGTCCGCCTGATGTCCATCGCCAAGCAGACGCAGACCAGCTCGCCCGAGCAACAGGCCGAGGTGCTCAAGGAGGTCATGGGCAAGCTCAACAGCGGCGAGGATTTCAGTGCCTTGGCCAAGAAATACTCTGCCGACAGCCGCGCTAGCGAGGGCGGCTACGTCGGGGTCCTCGACAAGGACACCCTCAACGAAGGGCTGACCCGTGTCGCCTACAGTCTCAAGGCCGGACAAGTCAGTCAGCCGCTCGACGACGGACCTTACTGGCGCATCATGAAGGTCGAGAGCCGTGTCGGCCAGAAAACCCCCACGCTCGACGACATCGAGGACGAGGTCGACCGGGCCCTTACTTCCGAGAAAAAGAACAAGGCCCTCGACACTTGGCTCAAGAAGTTGCGCCGCGACGCCAACGTCCGCATTTACTGATCCTCGCCGCGGCTCGAAAAACGGGCTGCAAAGAGGAGTGGCCGCGGCACAAACCAGTGTAAACTCCCGCGTGCGTGTCCTAGCCATCGATCCTGCCCTGCGGAACACCGGTTATGCGGTGATCGAGGAAACCGTGCCTGCAACCGGCCGTCCGGTTCATCGAGCGGTTACCTACGGGGTGATCCAGAACCACCGCGACCTGCGCCAGTCCGGTTGTCTCGTCGCCATCCGCGAGGCCCTCGTCGACCTCATTCGCGAGCACTCGCCGGAAGTGTGCGCGGTCGAGGGGGTCATCTACGTGCAGAGCTATCGAACCGCCATCACCCTCGGTGCCGCCCGTGGTGCCGCCCTGCTCGCCGCTGCCGAGCATGGATTGGAGATTTTTGAATACGCCCCTCGCCGGGTGAAGCAGGCGGTCGTGGGACGCGGAGCCGCTGACAAGCAGCAGGTCGCCTTCATGATGCGCGCCCTGCTTGGGCTGACGGAAACGCCGCCGCCCGACGCCGCCGATGCGCTGGCCATCGGGATGGCCCACCTTTATGCCAGGGATCCCAAGCGCGCCGCCGCTGCTTCCGATCCGCCCGTGCCGCTCTGAGGAGATGCGATGAAGCCGGAGAACCTCAGGAAGATCCTCATGCTCGCCGCCGTCGAAGAGCTCGACGAGAACGCGGAATTGCTGCCGCGCGAGGAGCGTCGCGAGGCCTCCCGCAAGGCCGGGGCTCCCTTGCCACCCCATCCGGGCCGTGCGAGGGAGGAGCGCTTTCTTGCCCTGCGGGCCGAAGATCTCCTCGCCCGCCTCGCCGGGCGTCATCCCGCCGTCACCTGGCTGCATCGAGCCGAGCCGACCCATTGGCTCTGGAATCCCCTTTGGCCGGCCCTCCTATTGCTGCTCGCTGCGACGGTGGGTTTCCTCACCAACGAGCTCGGACCCGAGCAGCGCATCAACATTCTTTCGGTCCACCTCATCGGCATCCTGCTTTGGAACTGCATCATCTACTTCCGCGAGGCCATCCTCTTGTTGAAACGGTGGAAACCAGGATGGGTCGAGACCTGGCTGGCAAAACGGACCTCAGATCCGGTCCTCGATCCTGGCGAGAATGAGGGCGAGCCGGCCTTGCTGGCGCGGGCCCGATCATCGTTCACGAAACGTTGGGTCGATCACTCCGTCCCGGTCTTCCATGCCCGCGTCAAATCATGGCTCCACCTCGCCGCGATCTTCCTGGCCGCCGCCGCGATCGGGGGAATGTACGTGAAAGGGCTCGCGCGGGAGTATCGGGCGGTCTGGGAAAGCACCTTCATCACCGAGGCCGAACAGCTCCTGCCCATTCTGAAAGGGGTGCTCGGGCCGGCGGTGGCTCTGTCAGGAGACCGCCTGCCATCCGCTGAAGAGCTCGATCCGCTGCGCGGCGCCAAGGCTGAAGGCGAGATCGCCGCCCGCTGGATCCACTGGTACGCGCTGACCATCACGCTTTTCGTCCTCCTGCCACGCGCGGCCCTGGCGCTGTTCTGGCATCTCAAAGCCCGCCGGCTGTCGGCCGCGTTTCCTTATCGCGAAACCGCGCCCCGCTATTACAGCCGACTGCTCGCCACCTCCTCGGGCACTTCGCGCGCTCTCGCCATCCTGCCCTACGCGCTGACTCCGGACGAGGCGGCCCGCTCGACGATCGTCCGCCGGCTCGAGGACGAGGTCGGTGCGGCGGTCGAGGCGAACTGGCTTCCCGCTATCGCTTTTGGTGAAGAGGACGCGTTGCCCGTCGCGACGATCCGCGACCTCCCGGACGACGCCGAACTCGTGCCGCTCTTCTCTTTTGCTTCGACGCCGGAACGCGAGACGCATCTCGAGCTCTACCAGACCCTGTCAGGTCTCGCACCCAACCCTCTTCGATACCTCCTGCTCGAGGCCAAGGCCTTTGATCGCAAAAGCCGCGATTTCGCCGATGCCGCCGAGCGCCGCAGCGGGCGATTCGAGGCCTGGCAACGGCTTTTTGCCGGCGAAGAGGTCGCGATCCTGCTCAATCCCGAAACCCCCGCCGCCGTCTGACCCCATGCCCGCGAATCCCGAGCATGAAATCGTGCTGAGCCTGATCTCGCACACCAACGTCGGCAAGACAGCCCTCGCCCGCACCCTGCTCCGGCGGGACATTGGCGAGGTCGCCGACAGCGCCCACGTCACGGTGGTCCCGGAATCGTTCCTCCTCATTGAGTCCGGAGAGCGCAGTGCCCGTCTCTGGGACACGCCGGGCTTCGGGGCCAACCTCGCGAAGCTGGCCAAACGCCTCCGCGCCAGCGACAATCCGATCGGTTGGCTCCTTCACCAAGTCTGGGACCGGGCCACGGATCGCTCCCTCTGGTGCAGTCAGGAGGCGATCCGCAACGTCCAGTCCGAGGCCGACGTGGTCCTCTATCTCGTCGATGCCTCGCAGTCTCCCGATGACACCGCCTACATCGATCTCGAGATCGATGTGATTGAGTGGATCGGCAAACCGGTGCTGGTATTCCTGAACCAACTGGGCTCACCTGATCCGGAACGCGACCAGCAGCTCGAGGAGGAGTGGCGCCGTCACCTCTCCCGCCATGCCATCGTCAAAAAGGTCTCGACCCTCGATGCCTTCACCCGCTGCTGGATCCAGGAGCATCGTATCTTCGCCCAAGCCGCCGAGGTGCTCGAGGGCACCCGGCGCGAGACCGCCCGCCTCGTCTCCGAGGCCTGGATGTCGCGTCAGCTCGATGTTTTCGAAAACTCGGTGCGGCTGATGTCCGGGCTCATCCAGGAGTCGCTCACCGACCGTGAATCCCTGCCCGAGCGGCGTTTTGCCGAAAAAGTCCGCCAGATGGTCAGCAAGGGCGAGCGCGACCGCGATTTCGAGAAAGCCCAGCGGGCCCTCACGGAGCGTCTCGCGGAAAGGACCCGGTCCACCGTGAACCGGCTCATCGAAAACCACGGTCTCAGTGGTGAAACGCTCCGCCAATTGCAGGCGAACTCGCGCGAAGCCTTCGTCGTGAAACGCGACGTCGAGGAGTCGCTGATGGCGGTGCTCGGCGGGGTGGGGTCGGGATTGTTCGGCGGCTTGCTCGCGGATCTGCTTGCCGGCGGCTTCACGCTTGGTGGCGGGGCCATTGCCGGGATGCTGTTTGGGGGTGTGACCTCCTATGCGCTGGCCAAGGGTTACAATCTCGCCCAGACCGGCAAAAACCAGGTGCGTTGGACCGAGGCGCACTTCCTCGAGCAGGTGAAAACCCTGATCTTGCTCTATCTGGCCGTCGCGCACTATGGCCGGGGCCGCGGCAGTTGGCGTGATCCGGTCCACAATCCGGCCCACTGGCAGCAGGTGGTGTCGGCCGAAGTGGAATCCGCGAAGGGCGACTGGCTCTCGCTTTGGAAGAAAGGCGCGGCCGACCTCGAACCGTCGGATCTGAAAAGGCGGATCACAAAGACCCTGAAAACTTCACTGGTCGCGACTCTGCTCCAGCTTTATCCAGAGGGCCGGACCATCCTGTCGCGTGCCTGACAAACGCACCAAAGCTCAGGCGGCTCGGACTGCCTCCGCTCCGATCCCGCGGAGTTCGAAGATTTTGAGGATGGTGTCCTCGATCAGGTTGTTCGGACACGACGCCCCGGCGGTGATCCCGACCTGGATCGGATCGGAAGTGCTGAAAAGCTTCGAATAGACGCTGATCTCCTCCTTCCGGTGGATATCGTAGTGGATGATCTCCTCAAGCGAGACGAGGCAGCTCGCGCTGCGGATGAAGAAGGTCGGCAGTTCCTTTTCCCCGATCTCGACGAGATGGGTGGTGTTCGAGCTGTTATAGCCGCCGACGACGAGGAGCAGGTCGAGCTTTTCGCGGAGCAGGTCGAAGAGCGCGTCCTGCCGCTCCTGGGTGGCTCCGCAAATCGTGTCGAAGACGGAAAAGGCAGCGTCGTTGCTGTCGCGCCGCACGATCGCATCGCGGACGCGCCGCTGGATCTCCTCGGTCTCCGATTTCAGCATGGTCGTCTGGTTCGCCACCCCCACGTGTCGGAGATGTTTGTCAGGATCAAAGCCTTCCGACATGGCTCCATCGAAGCGCCGCCGGAACTCCCCGGCGTCTCCACCATTCACCAGATAGTCGCAGACGTAGTCGACCTCATCCAGGGTCAGGACGATGAGGTAATGACCCTGGCCATCGTCGCCGGCGGCTCGCGAGGCTGTCGCCCGCGTCTCCTCGTGCCCGGCCTTGCCGTGGATGATCGAAGTGATTCCCTCCTTCGCGAAGCCGCGGACGCGCTTCCAGACCTTCATCACGTCGCCGCAGGTCGTGTCGACGATGTGGCAGCCCCGCGATTCCACCTTGTCCATGAAGGAAAGCGGTGCCCCGAAGGCGGGCACGATCACGACGTCGTCCTCGGTGAGGTCGTCGTATTGCTCGTTCATCTGCTTCCAGGGCAGGGAGACGATTTTCATCTCCTCCAGCTGACGGTTGACCTCTGGATTGTGAATGATCTCCCCGATCAGGAAAACCCGGCTGTCCGGGAAAACCCGGCGGGAGGCGTAGGCCAAGTCGATGGCCCGCTCCACGCCGTAGCAGAATCCGAATTGTTTCGCGAGGCGGATCGTGGTGTTGCCGATGCTCAGATCACCGCCCGCGGCCCGCAGTTTCTCAACGATGGAACTGCGGTAGTGATTCGCCACCTCCGCTTGGACGCGCTCCATCACCTCGGGGGTGCGGACATTGACGCGCCGGCGTTGACGATCGGGAGAGGTGGGCATGGAGCGATGCCGCGGCGATCAGAAGAGCACGTCCTCGGTGTGGTCCAGGGGGGCGTCCGTGATGAGCACGCTGCGCGGAGAATCAGGCAGGCTGTAGTCGGTCGGACGCGGTACGCTTTTTCCAACGGTCTCGTCCTCCGGGAGGCTGTGGGCGATGTGGATCGGCGTGCCGGCGTTGACCATCATGAAAAATTCCTTCGCGATGGTCCGGTGGAGTCGCAGACAACCGTGTGTGCGGGGCATCGGCCACACCGCGCCGGCGTGGAAGCCATAGCCGGAGGTGAACTCCACCCACCAGGGCATCGGGTATCCGACATAGCGGTAACCGGACGGCATCTTGCCTCGCTCCCCGGGGATGATTTCTTCGCCCTTGACCCAGAAACCGTAGGTGTTCGAGCGCTTCCGGGGTTGTTTGTTGAAGGCCTTGAAATTGCCGACCGGGGTGGGGGACTCGGGCTTTCCGATCGCGATGGCCGCTGCCCAGCGGATTTCCTCGCCCTCGTAGACGTAGACGGCGCGGTTGTTCAAGCTCACTTTCACCTTCACGTTCGCCGGGTTGGTGATCGTGCCATAGCGCAGGGCCATGCTGGTGGGCTTGTCAGCTTCCACCGTCTTACAGGAGCTTTGCAGAAAGGCGGATGCGGCGAGCGCGATGGAGGCAAGGAAGATGGATTTTGCGGTCATCGAAGGGAAACTGGAGAAGCGCAAAAGTTACACCAAGGTTCGCCGAGGGCGAACGGGGATCGGCTTTCTTGACAAAAAAATGCATTTTTATTCCCCGGAATGTTGACATCTCCTAATAATCAGCAATACTGCGTCCGGTTACTTTCTCGGTAACTGTCTGTTTGTGTTTCGTGTTTCGGAGCCGCTCAGCCCTCGGGCTGAGCGGTTTCTGTTTGTAGCGGAAGTGCCCCGATCGCATCGATCAGGGAATGCTTGTCGGGTTGGGTCCCATGATGATTGAGCACTTGCCAATCTCGGAACACCCCGGAAACTGTCGCTCCCCATGTCCGGCACCCCCCGACCGCTCCTCATTTTCGACTTTGACGGCACGCTTGCCGACACCATTTCGACCGGAAGTCTCATCTTCAACGAGATTGCCGGTCAGTACGGGCTCAAACCGGTCACGCCGGAGCAGGTCCGGGAATTGCGCAAGCTGAACACCCGCGCGCTTCTCGACGAGTTGGGGATCTCCCGCCTTCTGGCGGTCAAACTGGGTGCCCACATCCGTCGGCTGCTTCACGAGCGAATGGACAGCGTCGAAATGATCAAGGGAGCGCGTGAAATGATCGCGGGCCTGCATGCCGAGGGATTCAGGCTCGGGGTGATCACCTCCAACGCCGCCGACAACGTGCGGGGGGTGTTGCGACGCTTCGACCTGCTCGAGTGCTTCCTTTTCATCGAGGCCGGCGTTAGTCTTTTCGGCAAGTCCCGCCGCATCGCCAATGTCCTCAAAAAAACAGGAGTTCCCACCTCTTTGGCGATGTATGTCGGGGACGAGACGCGTGACATGGAAGCCGCGCGGAGTTCCGGAGTTAGTGGCGTGGCAGTGTGCTGGGGTGCCAATGGTCGCGAGGCCATGATGACCGAGGGTCCCGATTTCTGCATCGACGAGCCCTCCGAATTGCTGGATTGCGCGAGATCCTTTGAATCCGCTAGAATGCGGAGATGAAAATCGCGTTTGCCGCGCTCGTTCTCGGATTCTGTCTCACAAGCCTTACCCGGGCGGACCAGATCCCGGGTACCCGTGAACCCCTCTCGCGTCCCTTGGCTGTGGGCGAGATTTGGACCCATCCTGATCGTGGTTTGCGAGTCACCTTTGAGCGGGTTGTGAAGGACACACGCCGACCGCGGTCGCGGGATGCTGTCTCCGAAAGCCAGGGGCATGCGGTCGTCGAGCTTACCCTCCTCGCCGGCAATCAGGCAGCACGTCGCTTTTTTGTCTCCACCAAACCCGGATCGAAGCCAGCCGTCACTCCCGCCTGGGAATATGAGGACGGAGTTTCCGGAATCCCTAAATCCTACGTCGTCTCGATCGGCCGTCTCTTGCCCTCTTACTCAAGGCAGGGAGGAATCCGGTCACAGCGCGCCTACCGACTCCGGTTGGCCGTCGCCGTTGCTCTCTGACGGAGCAGGAATCCAGAACGCAATTTTCGAACAAACAAATTAAGGGACAGACAAGCAATATAGTTCCGCTTGCGCGATGGGCCGCTCTGCCCCATTATGCCGGGCATGAGAAAGGCACGGCTGCTCGGAGAAGGGCGTTCGTTTTATCACGTGGTCTCACGGGTCGTGGACCGGCGGAAGGTCTTCGAACCCCGCG
>JAYRWX010000005.1:0-74109 GCA_041917795.1 Verrucomicrobiales bacterium | reverse complement strand
GCAAAAAGCTGCGGGCGGAACTGGGCCTTCCCAAAACGATCGACGACTGTGTGATCCATTTTCAAACCCTGCTAACCGAAAGAAAAATCACCGCCGCCTGAAAATTCGGTTGAATGACTACATGCCCGGACATTCGCGTTGAATTCCCGCCTCCTCGTTCGTTCCCTCACGCCCACTCCGCGCAGAGCAGTTCCGCCTGCGCCAGCACGGTCTTCACCGCCTCCGCCTGCAGGTCCGGCGGGTAGCCGTATTTGTTCAGGATGCGTTTCACGATCACCCGGATCTTCGCCCGGGCGCTCTGACCGTCCGCTGAGCTCCGGTCATCACCACCTTGAGCGGGCCTCGTCCGCTCATTCCGGCCGCAGATTGATTAGGGCCTTGAAGAGGTCCAAGCAACCGAGGGAGGCAGGCGGGGCGACCAAGATTGACAGCACGCAGTGCTGGGCGAAGCCCGGTCGAGCGGGGTCGTGAGGGAGTCAATTGCGGCGGCTCATGCAGACAACCGGAGCGAAGCGGAGATGGCCGGCCACACTACCTTCAACTCATTGCTGGCAATCCGCGCCTTGCCCTCCATCGCCTCGACCCGCTTCTTAAAATGGGCCACCAGATCGGCAGCTACCAGCGCGATGCGTTTCGGTTCACCCACCAGGGCCCCCAGTGCGGCCCACTTGGTCTTGAGCTTCTCCTTCTTCGTCAGCTCCTCGGCCCTGTCCTTCGTCAGTCAACCGAGTCTGGCGGGCCGTCAGGAGCACCCAACGACAGCTCGCCTTCACTTGCAGCGGTCGATATATCCGAAGAGCCTTTGTATTCCTTCAGATGCTCTTGGAAGGACTCCTCGCTGAATTGATTCATCATGTTGGCTTGAAGGCGGGCACTCTCATCGACGCTCAGAAAATCTATGCGCCCGTTTGGAAGGAATCGCACACGAGCTAGGCCATCAACGGAACGCGAAAGCCCCTGCGCGACATGGAATTTTCCGTCTTCGATTTGCCGATGAAGCAAATTGAAGTTCCGCTCGAACTCCGCCCGGGTGCGTGGTGTATTCATGCGCATCATTGCTTACATCAGTTGATCGTTACGCTCATCTACAACGGTCACGACTTGGCCATCCAGCCAAACAATCCACACCAGCTTGAATCCGGACGGAATCTTCAAGGCTTTGCGGGAGATAGACAGCGAGCAACCGCCCCTCTCGGGCTGACCGAAGCCACGAACTTCGTTTCGGCGGCCATACCGCCAGTTCTGCCGGACAAAGTCATCGTTCTTCGCACCGGTAAGGTTCTGAAAAAATGGGAGCGGGATGGCAGGAGTGAAAGGGCCAAAGAAGACAACTTCGGGTTCCAATCGGCAACACGTCTCGAATGGTGTCCTTACAGTCGAAGTGGTGGGCAATTCCGACGACCGAAAAGACTGTTCAAGGCGCGGACGGAAGAAGCCCCATTGATTTGAAGCAGGCTGAAGCAGGCACAATACTTCGACATGCACCGATCCATCCTCAGTAGGGTTTACGGCCATGTCGTGATAGTTGAGTAATACGACAGGATTTAAACCTAGGACGCCTGAGTAGTCATTTAATTTGACCGCCTCGATCAATTGGTCGGTTATGGTGTTACTCATCCCGAGCACAGTTTTCTCTGGTTGGCTTGGATTGTAGATTCGCAGAACCGCCTCAATCACTTCCGCATCGGCCCGTGACACGTTTGGCCACAGAGCGAGATTCAGAGCGTGGCGCAGTCTGGATTCCCACCGACTGAGAAGGCGATTGTGACCTTCCCGAAACGAAGTCGCAACTGCCGTCTCCAGGGTCAGAGCCTCCGTCACACTGAGAGGAGAGCACGATCGCTCCACTTCCTGCTGCCAAGCAGCAACCGACTCCATACTGATCAGATTCACGATCTGCCGCCACTCTTCGGCCAGGCAACCAGCCCAGATCGGAAGTTTCAGATCACCATCAGTTCCCCGTTTCCCGATGAATGAAGCAGTGATTTGTCCAAGCGCTGACTTGGCTGTCTGCGAGTCCGTCTTGTCCGCAAGTGTAGCCAATCGCTTCAGGACCACCATTCGTGACAGATGCCTCAGGTCTTGTGTGACCGCAGTCAAATCGAGAACGCCTAAAACCTTGTCCCACAAACCCGCCGGATCGCGGACCGACGCACCATCAAGCACGCCACAGAGCACGTCTGGACCATAACCTTCGTCCATCGAAAAGGCTGTCTTAACGGCCTCAGAAAAGAGCTCAGGAACTTGCTCCACGATCCAAAGCAGCATTGCCGCAGAGCGATCCCTACGCAGCCACTGAGGGTGATTACATAGCCAGACCGTAAATCGGAAAAACTCAACATTCGGGCTCTCTTCGGATGATCCATCAGCCAGAAAGGTAAAGGTCTGAATTTCCTGCTGAGCGTCGCCGACGAGGAGACGGGTGTGGTCGATCACGGCGTCAAGTAGGTGCTGACCTTCACTTTCACTGAGTAGCGGACCAACTCTTCTGATAAGATGCTGGGCCGGTATCCACTTTGGGGCATAGCGTTCAGCCTCGAGTAACGGGGCGTAAGAGCGAATCACATTCGCCGCGTTCACCTCCTCCTGAACAATGATCTCCTCAGCCCGGCGAGCACCAGCTGAGAGGTTGCCCCAGATACCCCAGCCTCCCTCCTGAGCGGTTTTCAAAACTTTTACAGCCTGCATCCTCGCTGCGTTTCGGTTTCCCAATGACCATTGCTTTTCGGCTTCCTCAAGGATCTTGTCAGCGTCTCTCAAAGCCTTTGATCGGCCGATGGTTCCAGGTTGAAACAAGCCTGGGATCGAGTCCTCTTCATCGTCTGCAGGCTCATTCTTGATTGTCGGCTCGATCTGTTTCGTGGGGGAAACCGGCGGCAAGCCAGCTAACACCGTGGCAAATGCAGCGTGCAACTCAGGCCTCAGTTCCCTCCGGAAAGCCGATGCAAACGAAGCTCTGTCATCACTCGGGGTTTCTGCCTTTGCTACGATCTCCGCACGTCGAACCAGTTCGGGCAGCGCACCGACTTCGTTCGCAATTATCGCGAAAGCCTCCGCGTAGCCGGTTAGGTGGCGACTATCTCCACAGTGAAAGATCTCCAACAGCGCCCAGCGCAATACCCATGAAACCGTTCCTGAGTTTCGCACCAATGCCAAAATGGCAGCCTGATCATCTATTGCGCCCCCAGGGAATCTATTTCCCTGAAATGGTCCGACCTTATCGATTGGTCCCTGCTGTGCTTCGGCCCACAATTCCGCAGTCGACCCACAACACTGACGACGAAAATATGCGAGAGCCGCACGGAATTTTCCTTGCCGCGCAATCTGCCCGAGCAGCGCAGACTTTTCCCCCCGAACGTAACGTTGAAAGGTCATTTCGCCTGAGGCCCTCTCCAAATAACCAGCGACCTTGGGAAGGCGCTGCACGACCGCATCGCTGGCCGAGATCCTGTCCAACACCTCAGTCATGATGCCAAGCTGATCTTCCTTATACCAAGACGGACCCATGGAAACAGCGAGCAGACGCTGATACAACCTTTCCGCCTCCTCTTTTGCCCCGAGGGCTGCAAATATCGGAATCATGCGCAGGATCTCGGGCACGAGTTCATGCCGATTCTCCACCCCACGAAGCACGTGATCCCGCCAGGAATGGAGCAATCCTAAAAGCTTAGGAGCAAGCTCTTCGCTCGGTTTCTCCCTCATGAATTGTTCCAACACCTGAAAAATTGAAGCCCGGAACCCCTCGGAATACATACCCCACTGGCCATCGGCACTTGCCAGGATATTGTCCAACCATTCGGGCAGTTCCTCCGGAAAACAATCAATCAGCAGTTCGGCTAACTGCCGATAAACCCCAGGGACCACATTCTCCGGGATGGCGTAGCAGTCGCCCCAAGCCGCGCGCTGCTGAAGTGTGAAGTGGAGCGGCTCGATCACTTGCGCCATTAGTTGGTCACGACAGGCGATCCGCGCTGGCTCATCGGAATCGGCCTTTGCTCTGCGTGCTCTGCCGTCACAGCAATAAAGCGCTCCAATGATATGCTCCAGTGATTCAAGCCACCCCGTGCCGACGAGAATCCCGGCGGATGGACCTCGAAAGGAGCCGTCAACGAATGCCGCAACCCGCCAAGAACTGAGACATTCTCGAAGGTCTTTATGGTCCACATCTACACCATTCTTCGCCTTGATCTGAATGGGCCGCGGTCCTTCATTATCTCCTTTCGCAACGAACTGCTCGACGACGGCCGCAGGTGCACCGAAGCGGATCAGCGTGTCGGCAACTGCAGCCGCGACGCGGGAATCGATCTCTGCGGAAGTGATTAGTTCAGCGAGGTCGGTAAAGAACCCTTCCAGAGAGTTTCTATTCTTTGGGAGGCGGTGCTGATCCACCTCATCCTCAAAGTTTAACAGAGCAAGGCAGAGTGATGGCAACATCGGAGAAAGATCAGCGGCCACTCCTGCTTCTTTCCTTATCTCCGAAAGACCTGCGTATTTGTCCCGAAACGCCATGAAATGAGCGGTCGGGACCGCCATGACTGGTTGCATGCAATAGGCTATCTTCTCGGCGTCGTCTCCGAATGCCTCTGCGCAAGCACCTCGTGCAAAATCTATGATGCGTAGAAATTGATCCATTCTGCTCCGATCCGTTACCAAGCCGATCCGCAGATCAGTTTTAACGTGAAAACAACAGCAGTCCAAGAGTTGGCCCAGATCCAGAGGGGAATAATAGCTTTCAATGATCTGCCGCTCAACATTTCCGAGTAATGTGAGTGCTTCGTCGTCGTGCCCGTAGTAATGGAGCAGAAAGGCGATTTCAAGTGCATCGTTTGGACCAACGATCAACGTCTTCAGGCGCATGACATGTTGGAGCACTTCCTCCGAACGCCCAGTAACCACTAGAGCCTCAGCGATCAGGCGTGCCGACTGGGCGAACAGAGTATCGTATCGGAAGCCGATTCGTTGTGCCAAGAGGGTGAGCCTAAAAAACTCGTCTGGAGACGCTTCGATGGCAGCGCGTTTGACCACGGCATCGACATCTGCAATGAGAGCATCGGGCTCCACTCCGAGCGTTACCGCCGAGTCGAACCAAGCCTGATGACACTCTGAAAAGACCGCATTGTCAGCCGCACGTAATAGATGAAAGACCCGGTTCAGTGCACAATAACGGACCCCAGGCTCGTCGCGGCAAAACTTCGCAAGGCGACGATTCGCCGAATCATCAATCTCTGCTGTCTGCTCGATGATGAAGGCTTCAAACGATGCATGATAAATGGCAGTATGATCGTCGTCTGCCAACAAATGCCGAATCCTGCGTATGACGGGGACGAACTGCGCTTGTTCACCTGGATTTAGAGTCTTGGCGAAGTCAGCCAATGACACCCCCCACCGCAAACGTGCCATCAATGCGAGCAAGTTCAGGGCGTCACCATCCGGCACCAGCTTGGCCCAGACACCCTGATAATATTCTTCGATTGGCCCCGTCAGGACCGGGAACTCGTCTAGAGCGTCATCAGTTGCCTGAAGGTTGGCATACTCGATCAGGTATCTCAGATACAATGGATGGCCCTTAGCCTTTCCACATATTTGGTCAGCCAGTGCAATTGACCACCTCTCGGGCATCAATGCTATTCGGCAGTAGCGATAGCACGCGGAGTCGGGCAAAGGAGGCAACTCTATAACGTCGCTAGTTTTCACCTTTCCCGCTAACGGCACCGCGATGTTGTCGAAATTTGGAGCAGTTAACACTACGCTGACATTAGGTGGCAGTTTGGCGGGAAGCAAACCGAGTAGCTCATCAAGCATCCTTCCTGCGGGAATCTCGTTCAAACCATCGATGAAGAACATTCCCTGCCGCCCGCTTTGTGAGCAGTATTTGGAGAACGCATCGAGATATTCGGACGTTTGCCGGATCTGTTCGGGATAGCTTTTTTCTTCCTTTCGCGGCGGCTGCCCTGTGATGAGTCCAGAAACCTTGGTGGCCAACCAATCCAAGAAGACTTGAGGTTGCGCTCGATAGCTCGCACCCAACGCACTTTCTGGATCGGAAAGACAATAAGCGCCTAAACTGATCACCTTCTTTTCGTCGGCCCGGAAGTGTCGGCAGAAAGTCGACTTCCCATAACCGTGTGCGCCTTCAAGGAACAAATAGCCACCGGAACGTTTCCTCACAGCTTCTTCAAATTCTTCCGGGAAATCTCCCCGGTCGGCGAACGAAGATGAGGACGGAACTTCCGCTTCACTGGTCACGGTTACGCCATTCTCGGCCAAGAAGGTCTCTAATTGCTTCAGACTCAAAGCCGCAACAGTGCCATCGAACTTCTTGGAAACGATGCCGACCACAACGCTGTTGCAAACCACTGCTCCGCCCGAAATACCCTTGTACGCTTGCAACGCCGTCGACGGGTCAATGGAAAGGTCGATGTCGACTTTTTGTATCGGAACATCCAGAGTTTGAGCGATAGTCCCGCTTAGCCGGTGTCCGATAGCTGATTTGCTTCCAGGGTAGCCAAACGTCTGCCATGCCTCGCCTTCACGAGGCAAGTTCAAGCTCACAGGCAGAGGCTCGGCATCCGATGCAATTTCCAGAGACAGAATGCATGCATCCCAGTCTTCCGAGTGGTCTACGATCTTGCCATATATGGAAGCATCATGAAACTCTGGGAAGAACAATGCGACCTGTTCGCCATTATCTATTCCAGCAAGAACACAATGGCGCGCTGTGAGAACGCGATCAGGCCCGATTAACCAGCCGGTTCCGGATTCAGCGCCACAAGCGACTCGGCAGGTTGCCGCTTTGATGAGATGCTCGATCATATCGCGTTCGGGTAATTGATTGCTACCCAGTCCGTTTCTTCCTCCTTTACCACGAAGCCAGTGCCAGTCTTGCTCGGATACGTTCTCAGTTTGCGTGATGCTGGTGTGGAGTAGTTGAAATGCAGGGTTCGGATGAATGCCGCCGGTCTGTCGACGATCGCCTTGAGCACCCCGAAGTCAGGGTGTTTGTGACCTTCGCCATTGGTAGAGATGAAGAAGTGAGGGCTGTCCACAAGGTTGAGCAACTCTACGCTGGTGTTCCGCACACTTCCATGGTGCGCGACCTTGATAGCGTCAAAAAACTGCATTCCGTTCCCTGCCAATGCGGCGGTGGTATCTTCGGCCCACGAATCACCGAGGAATAATATGCGACAGCCTTCAATTTCCAAAACGAAGGAGATCGAACTGCCATTTGTGACAGAATTGTCGGGGACAAATGCGTTCGCCAAGTCATCGGATGAGGCGAGCAACTGCTCACCGGGATCAACCACTTCGTGGGCGCAGAGATATTCAAAGACATCGTCAAGCCCGTCTAAAGAGCCGATGAATCCCATACGGCGAATTTCCGAAACCCACCATTTCGTCAGGGCATCCAACCGTGCCCTAGTAGGGCCAAGAAAGGTGATCTTTCCCTGCGGCAATCGCAGATTGACAAGTCCTCCTCCACCTATCGGAATGGTTCCCGAGTGCGTGTTCCATTGATAGCCCCCATCGCGCAACAATTGTGCGAGTGAACTTCCTTGGCGTGCACTAATGTCATGCTCTTGGGAGCTCGTTGTGTCTGGCTGAGGGTAGCCTCTCAGTCGTATGTCGTGCACAAGCGCAAGATCATCTCGCCGCATCGCAGCTTGCTCCTCGGTCGGTGGCATCAAACTGCGGAGACTATTGTGCAGCACCTCGCCCACATGAATTATCGCTGGTTCTTGAGCGGGTCCGTTCAGACGGAAAAACGACAGGAGGCCGGATATATGGTCCGCATCGATGTGTGTCGCGACTACGACGTCGAGTGAGTGGCCGCTCGTTGAGAGGCTCTTCAAATCGGGTTTAATGTGTCGGTGAAAGGTTTCCGCATATCCGCCATCAATGAGCATGGAGAATGGAGTAGCTGACGCCTTCACTAGGAAGGCATCTCCGTTTTTAGCGGGATAACTTTTGATCTCAATCATTTCATTTCACCCTGGGAACTTGACTACAGGCGGGACGCCGAACGACCAGCGCACGTAGTCGTCGACCTCCTTCAGCTCGATGGAGCCGATCAGGTCGATCAGCTCGCCAAGCCGGTGTTTGTCGAGATCGGCGCGGCCGTAGTTCTTGTTGAGAGCGCCCTTGAGCCGTGGGTTGTCGCGTTCGATCGCGTCCATGGCCTCGTCGACGTCCTTGCCGATGCTCGGCAGCTTGGCGCGGCCCTGGAGGTGGGACCAGCGGGCCTCCTGCGGCACCCAGAAGATGTTCTCGGCGCGGTACTCGTCCGGATCCTCCGGATCGGCTCCGGCGCAATCGCCCTCTCCCGCCTCGAGCTTCGTGTGGTGGGCCTCGAAGCTGTCGGAGATGTATTTCAGGAAGATCAGGCCGAGGACGACGTGTTTGTACTCCGCCGCGTCCATGTTGTTCCGCAACTTGTCCGCGGCCAGCCAGAGCTTGGCCTCAAACCCCAGATGGGCGGTGAAATCCTTGGCGGCGGTCTTGGCTTTGGCGACTCGGGGCATGGGCAAAATGCCTTATACCTTTCCCGATTTCTCTCGGCAATCCCCAAGCCCCGGAATCCTTCACTTTTCCGAACTTCCCGATCGCGGCGTCATTGCCGCGGGCCATTTCCGGCTCCAAGATGCCAAAACGGCGCAACTCGCTCAGACTCAAGCCATTTCGATCCCTTCCGTGCCCAATCCGACCGTTGACGGCGGAAAAACGGGGTGACATCAGCCCCATGTCGGGTGACATCGGCCCCGTGTCGGGTGACATCGGCCCCATGTCGGGTGACATCAGCCCCATGTCGGGTGACATCGTCCCCGTGTCGGGTGACTTTGGCCCCATGTCGGGTGACATCGGCTCCATGTCGGGTGACATCGGCTCCGTGTCGGGTGACTTTGGCTCCATGTCGGGTGACATTGGCTCCGTGTCGGGTGACATTGGCCCCATGTCGGGTGACATTGGCTCCGTGTCGGGTGACATTGGCCCCATGTCACCCCGGTTGGGGCGGGTGTCGGGGCACTCGGCGCACCGGTCGGCGTGACTCGGAAGCGGGTCCGATCGCGGGGTCGTGAACTGGGCAAAAACCTGCCATGAGTGGGGGAATTTCCTTCCCAAACGGGGTGTTTTTCCGCAGAATTTGCCCGACCCTGACAATTGTCAGGGTGGGTCGTTCCAGAACCCGGGGAAGGGGTCATGGCAAAATCCTTGCATGCGATCTTGGACGAAGCGGATCAACGGGAGGCCCGCGCCCTCGCCTACAGCGTGAAACGCCGCCGGCTCGCCCTCGGCCTGACCCAAGCGGAACTGGCCGGTCGGGCCGGTCTATCGGTCTCTGAAATCCAACACCTTGAGCACGGTCGCCGCAACCCCTCGGGGACCACCCTGAAGCGGGTCAGCCGAGGCCTCGGCATCTTCAAGACGGAGCTCTCGCTGGAGGTCGAACGCATCGCCGACGAGTGGGAGCGCAGCGGCTGCGAACCCGCCCTGGAGACGCTGTTTCCGAAGCCTCCGAAAAAGGTGCGACCCTGACAATTGTGGTCATGCGCAAGCGGGCGCGTCGTGGTGGAATACCCAGCGACGACACCAGCACCCGGCCGGTCGCCGGGGGGCTGGATTTCTACGAAATCTCAAAAAAACACGCCCGATGGCCTCGCTCCGCTTCGATACCGGTCTGCGCTACGACGCCGGCCTGCACTACGACGCGGCGGCGGGTCAGGGGCCTCAACCACCCTTGATTGGAAAGACCCTGCTCATGAACAAATTCAAACTCCAACTCAGCCGCAAGCCGGTCCCTGAAAAGATCATGCTGGGCGATGCCCACATCGCCGCCATGGCCGGAGCCGGCCCGCTCGCCACCTATCCGGTGGCGGATCGCAAACCCTCCGACGCGGAAATGCAGACCGCGCAGGATGAACTGGTCGACGCGCAAGCGGAGGTCGATGCCGCCGAGACGGCACTGAAGGCCGCGAAGGCAAACCGCGACGCCAAAGAGGCGGCGTGGGATATCGTGATCACCGCCCGCGCGAACCATTGCGAGTCGGTCACCCCGACCGACCTCGTCGCCCTGGCCAGCACGGCCCTGCCGCTGCGTGCGAACCCCTCCCCCATCGGCCAGTTGCCCGCACCGGGCAATCTGGTGGTGAAAGACTCCGCCTACGAAGGCCAGGCCGACCTGACGTGCGAGGTCGTGGACGGTGCCGGCACCTACGAGTGGCAGTGCCGCCTCCACACCGAGGGCAGCACCTGGGAGACGAAATCGTCGACCACGGCGCGCAAGACCAAGATCACCGGACTGACCCCGGGCCAGCAATACGCCTTCCGAGTCCGCGCCATCGGCGCCGCCGGCCCCGGCCCGTGGAGTGATGAGGCGGTGAAGCGCGTGAGCTGAGCGCGGGGCGCTGCGCGCGTCCCTAGTCGCTTTGTCCTTGGTCCTGGGTCCAACGAATGCGCGACCAAGGACCAAGGACACGGGCGCCGCCCGCCCAACCAAGAACGAAGAACTCCGAACCAAAAACCCATCGCAGATGACCTTCGATCCCACCTATCCCCCAACCGACGCCGAGATCGAATCGGCTCCGCTGCGCTCGCAGTTCAACGGCTTGAAAGCCCTGATCGACGCCGTCCCGGCCGGCGAAGTGACCAACGCCCAGCTGGCCGCGGCGATCCAGGGCACGAGCACCAACTGCAATCAGGTCGCCACCCTCGACACCGCCCCGAACAATCCGCCGACGGTGGACGACTACGAAATGATGCGCGGCAAGCTGAACGATCTGATCCTGGCACTGCGTCGCAATCCGTAGCGCGCGCAGCGCCCTACGGTTCGTCGTTTTTGGTTCTTGGTCAGCCCTGACCGCCGGACCGCCGCTGCCACGTGGGACCGGCGTCCCGCCGGTCGTCCGACGGATCAAGGCCCCGGATCGTTGGCTATGCCGCCCTTTACATCGGCCCGCTTCCTACTTATGGTGACCGCCCTCCCGCTTTACAGCAACTCACTTGATGAACACCAGACTCCTCGCCCTCGCCGCCCTCCTGCTCCTCACCCCCGCCCGATCCGCCCTGGCCGCTCCGCCGGCCTGGGAAAGCGATTTCGGGGATGAAATCACCGGACTGACCGGGGAAGACGATGATGAGGAGAAAGTGACCCTGAGTTTCCCCTTCCCCTACGAAGGAACCACCTACACCGAAGTCTGGGTCGGCACGAACGGAGGCATCCAGCTCGGAGACCTCGGCACCGACGGGCACATCGACTACGACAACGCGGCCTCGCTCGCTCAGTTCCTGGACGACGGTGGCTACCCCTTCATCTCGCCGTTCAACACCGACATCGACTTGGACACCACGGGCAAGGTCCATTTCAAGGACTTCGGCAACCGGGCCGTCTTCACCTGGAACGAGGTCGGCACGAACGAGGAGGAAGAGCACCTCAGCACCTTCCAGGTCCAGATCTTCGCCAACGGCACGATCTATTTCTCCTACAACGGCATCCTCGACGGGGAAGATGAAGACCTGATCGACAGCCTCGATCAGGGAATCGTGGTGGGCATCAGCGGCAGCACCGGCACCGATCCCGGCACGGTGGACCTGACCAACCCGCAATCGACGGACACCGACACGATCTACGAGGTCTGGAAGCACACCAATGATCCGACCAACGCCCTCTTCGACCTCGACATGCAGACCCTCGTCTTCAAGCCCAAGGCGGGCGGCGGATTCACCAGCAAGCTGCTGGTGCTCGACACCACCGCCCTGCCCGATCTACTGATCGGCAAGAAGCCTGGTGCGCTGAAGGGCGACGGCATCCGCAATGCGAAGAAGGCCTCGGCGAAGCAGACCGTCAAGTACACCCGCGGTGTCTTCCAGACGAACACCTCCACGGTCTACCTGGCCCTGCAAAACGATGGTGGCAGCGCCGCCCCCTGTCGTCTCCGGACCTTTGGCGACACCCTGCCGCGCATGCGGGTGACGGCGACCGCCGGAGGCAACAACATCTCCGCCGCCCTGCTGGCCGGCCGCTATGCGCCGGTGGTGCCCGCGGGTGGATCGGTGTCGGTGACCTATCAACTCCGCACCGAGCGTTTCTTCGCCGGCGTCTCGCGCGGCGGCGACCGCGACGACACGATCGGCTTCCGCCTGACCAGTGGCGACAAGGCGGACAACGCCGCGATGGTGAACGTGTATAAGTGAGGAGAGCTATTAGCTTTTAGCTCCTCGTGCAACAGGGTCAGGTGCTGCGCCTGACCCTGTTTGGTTTTGGGGGATGGGATCCTCCCACGGATTCCCGCCACGGATTTGGCTGGCAATGGTGCGACGCCTCCGCTTCACTCGTGACCGATCACTGTTTACCGTTCACCGACCACTCCCCTCCCCCATGCGCCCGCTTTTCCTCCTCACGCTCGTTTCCTCGCCGCTCCTCGCGCAGAACACGACGATCACGAACCTGCCGAAGTTCGAGGCGCAGGTGATCGACGAGGCGGTGGAGATCGGCTACGGCGTGGCGATCGGCGATGTGGACGGAGACGGGAAGAGCGACATCGTGCTGGTGGACAAGCGCGAGATCTCTTGGTTCCGCAATCCGGATTGGAAGGAGTCCACGATCGTGAAGAACCTGAGCCTGCGCGACCATGTCTGCGCGGCGGTGGCGGACATCGACGGCGACGGCAAGGTGGAGATCGCGGCGGGGGCGCAGTGGAACCCGGGCGAGACGAGCGATGCGGAGCAGTCGGGTGCGGTTTTCTATCTGCAACGCCCGGCGGCGGAGGGCCAGCCCTGGACGCCGGTGCGGCTGCCGCACGATCCGACGACGCACCGGATGCGCTGGGTGGTGGGCGAGGGCAAACCGGCGCTGGTGGTGCTGCCGCTGCACGGGATCGGCAACAAGGATGGCGCCGGCGAGAACACCGTGAAGGTGCGCGTGCACCGGGTCGATCCGGCGCAGGCGGGCGATGCGGTGGCCTGGAGCAACGAGGTGCTGGGGGCAAAACTGCACGTGACGCACAATCTGGACGTGCGCGACGGCCTGCTCTACATCGGCGGGGCCGAGGGGGTGGTGCGCGAGAAGATCGGGGCGGAGGAGTCGACGGCGCTGATCACGACGGCGAACTCGAATCCCCCGACGCGCGGCGTGGGCGAGATCGCGAAGGGGAAGGATTTCATCGCAGCGGTGGAGCCTTTCCACGGGAATGATCTGGTGGTCTACCGCGAGGCGGGCGAAGGCTGGACGCGCACGCTGGTGACGGATGCGCTGAACCAGGGCCACGCGCTGGGCTTGGGCGACTTCAACGGCGACGGCCGCGAGGACATCGCGGTGGGCTGGCGGAATCCGGATGCCGAGGGCCACGTGGGGGTGAAGATCTTTTTCCAGAAGGAAGACGGCTCGTGGGAGCAGCCGTTCTGGGTGGCGCGCGACCTGGTCGCCTCGGAGGATCTGAAGGTGGCCGACCTCGACCAGAACGGAAAGGCGGACATCATCGTCTCGGGCCGCAGTTCGAAGAATCTGGTGATCTTCTGGAGTCGGTGAAGCGGTAAGTTTGGGAGTTTGTCAGTGTTCCGTTTTCAGCGGGAGCTGCGCGTTGCTGAACACTGAAAACGGAACACTCGCAAACTCCTCCCTCCCTACTCCCCCCGACTATCCTGCAGCTCAAGCGCGCGGATGGAATCCATGACGCGGTCGGCGATGGCCTGGTAGCGGTCTTTGGGCGAGAGGCTGGAGTCTTCGATGAGGTCGTCGACGGTGAAGCGCTCGCCGACGACGAGGGTGACGGGATGGCGGCGCAGCTTGTTGCTACCGCGCGGCAGGGCGCGCTCGGGTCCGTAGAGACGGACGGGCAGGATGGGCACGCGGGATTTGGTGAGGATCATGCCAACGCCGGGTTCGCCCTTTTCCTTGATGACTCCGTCGTAACTGCGCTCGCCTTCGGGGAAGATGAGGACTTTCTTGCCCTGGCGGAGGAGTTCGATGACGAGCTTCAGCGAGGAGAGCTCGGGTTTGTCCTGGTTGACGGGGATGGCGTTGACCCGGGTGAAGAGGAAGTTCGAGACGGGGTGGTCGAAGAGGGTCTTTCTGGCAAAATAATAAAGGGGCTCGCGGAAGGCGCCGCCAATGAAGGGAGGATCAAGGAAGCTGACGTGGTTCGAGACGATGAGGAGGCCCTCGGGCAAGCCCTCGAGCCGCTCGGCGTGCTGGACGCGGAAGGAGCACCAGACTTTGGAGACGATCTTGGCGAGGGTGTGCCCGGCCCAGTACCAGAAGTTCATGCGACGACGCGAGGGAGGCGCGATGTGTGGGGGTGGCCGATCAGGCGACGTCGTGGACACGGTGGTCGGCGCCGTCGAGCGGGGGGATGGCCTGGCCGACCCGGACGGGGACGCGGAGCAGGTTGGTGGCGCGGGAGATCTGGTGGCTGATGATGCCGCAACTGCTCAGGCACAGGGTGGAGCCGAGGAGGAGGGCGGTCAGGAGGAGGCGCTGCATGCCGCTTTCTTCGCGGACGACCCGGGCCTTGTCAACGTTTTCGGACGATCTCGGCGATGGCGCGGTAGGCGTCGGCGGGGGCGAAGTGTTTCGCGTCGTCGCGTTGTCGCTCGACGATGGCCCCGATTTTTTGTTCGACGGCGGGGGCAATGCGGGCGGTCTGGGCATTTTTCCAGATCTCGACGCATTGGGCGATGAGGTTGCCAGCGGGAATGCTGCGCCGCAAGAGGCGGACGAGGCCGCTGCCGGACTCCTCGCCCAGCACGGTGCCGGTGGTGTCGACGAGGCCGCGGTCGGCGTCGTCGCTACCGGGGACGAGGGGCACGGCCCCGCGCCAGGCCCAGAGCACGAAGAAGACGATGAGCCCGAAGAAGACGCCGTGGATGCGGTAGCGGCGCATCAACTTCATGGCCCCGCCGGTCTCGACGGTGCCGTGGATGGTCTCGTCGAAGATCACGCGCGACTTGCCGCCGAGCATCCAGAGCAGGAAGCCGGGCTGGGCGCCGCGGTGGAGGTTTTCATTGCTGATGAAATGGCTGTCGGTGGTGATGACGATGGTGCCTTTTCCATGGGGGTATTCGAGGACGACGGGCTCCTTGCCAACGCGCAGGATCTCACGCCCGCCGGTCTTCTCGGCTTCGATCGCGAGCCGGTACTGCGAGAACCAGTCGGGCAACTCCTCGACGATGGCGGCGGGCAGGTCCTTGCCGGCCTCGGTCTCCCAACCCGACTCGGGTCGCTCGGCGTAGATGGCGGACTCGAGCTCAAAGCCGAGCAGATCGGTGAGTCTCTGGCCGCGGGCTGCTTCCTCCTCTTTCTCGAGTTTCTCGCGTTCCTCTTTTTCCTTCTTTTTGCGCTCGGCGATTTCCTCCTTCGATTTCTTGCCGGTGCGATCGCGCTTGTCGTGCTGCTCCTGGAGCTTGCGCCGGCGCTCGAACCAGTCTTCCTCTTCGGAGGAGCGGTCGCGCCGGAAGGCGACCGGGACCTGCTGGGGATTGATGGCGATGACGAGCCGCGCCCCGGCTTTGATCGCATCGATGACGGGGTCGCCCGTCGGGGTGCGCAGGTCCTCGATCTCGTCGCGTGGAAAACCGAGCAGCAGGAGCACGCTGTCGTGATCGAGGTCGCCGATCAGGTTGAGGTCGGTGCGGTTGCGGCTGACGCTGACGCCTGGGAGGCGCTCGAGGGTTTCGTAAAGCACGCTGGTGCCAAGGGGATCGTTGCGATAGCTGGCGTAGTGCGGGTAGATGTCGCCTTGGCTGAATCGCTGCTCGAGGATGTGGACAAAACCCGCGACCAGAAAGATGACGAGGGCCGCCATGCCCGCCCGCAGCGCTGTCGTCCGTAGCTTCATGCGATCTCAATGGGCCAGGGCAGGCTCGCGCGGCGCGACGGTGGCGGATTGCGAGACGATGTGCTCGTGGTTCTTCAAATAGGTCTCGACGCGGCCGGGGCCGATCTCGTGCAGGCCATACCAGCCGCGCTCGTAGATCTGGGTGTTCTCCGCGAAGGCGGCGAGCAACTGGGGCAGGTGGCGGGCGCGGCGCTCGAGCTCGCGTCGGTAGTCGCGATTCGACTTGGACCGCACGATGCGCAGCAGGCCTTTCTCCCCGAGATGGGCGAGGGTGGCGAGAAAGAGCGCGCGCACGGCGAGCCGCTCGTCGCCCCGCTCGATCTGCTCGCGGGCGAGGCGCATCCATTCCTCCTCCTGCAACTGGGTGGCGACGATGTCCTCGCTGGCGAGATCAACGACGGCACTGCCACCGGACACCGTGGCGCTCTTTTTCTCGCGGCCACGCTGGCGCTTGTAGAGAATCCAGCCCAACCAGAGCAACAAGGCGATCGCGAGCACGACAAGCCCGATCGAGAGGGCGTTGCCGATCGATTTGAGCAACTCGGTGTCGAGCTTGCTCCCCGAGGACGGGCGCCGGTTTTCGAACCAACGTTTGAGCAGCTCTCCGAGCCATTTCTTGAACTTCTCGCCGCTGGCTTTCAGGCTCTCGGTGAGTTCCTCGAGCCGCTGGGCGAGCCAGGACTTTTCCTCATCCTCCTCGGTGACGAGCTCGCGGCGGGAGAGACGCCATTGGTATTTTTTTGCTTCGAGGGTCTCCTCGATGGCCGAGCGCAGTTCGACGGCATCGGCCGAAATCGCAGGCCGCGGGGCCGGCGGAGGCTCCTCGGCGAGGGCGGGGCGCCATCCGCCCAGCAGCAGGATCCCGGCGACCAAAGCAACGCGGCCGAGAGCACCACGCTCGCGCCGCTCCTCGCGCTCGCGCTTCTCGCGGCAGAAGGCGAGACGGCTCAGCAGATCGGCGCCACTGGTGCGCGACTCGGCATAGAAGCAGCGCAGCACGTAGGCGGCATGCCAGAGCGGCCCGAGCAACAGTTGGGTCAGCAGCCACGAGCCGAAGATGAAGGTGGTGTTACCCATGCTGGTCTCGGGACTGAGCGTGAAGACGCTCTCGATGCCGAAGACGGCTTTCACCAAGGTGGGCACCACCAGGCAGGTTGCGATCAGGTTCAGCCAGGTGAAGAGGGTCACGAAAAAGAAGATGACGAGGATGAGGTGGTTTTGCGCCCACTGGTCGTGGCAGTTCCGTAGGGCGCGCAGCGCGAGATCGCGCAGGGGTTGCCGGGTGGGCTCGCGGGTGAGCGTGAGCGCCGGGATGTTCTGGAGAAAGGCGATGACCCAGCCCAAGGGAATGGCGAAAAAGAGTCCCGCGGCGAGCAGCGGGATGCGGAAGGTCTGGAGCAGCCACATCGCACAGAGGGCGCGGCGTCGGTCGGCACGCGAGAGTCCGGGCAAGCCGCCGGGATTGAGGTGCGACCACAGCCCCTCGCAGAAACGGGCCTGGGCGAACCCTTTCCACAACCACAGCAGCGTCAGCACGAGGGCGGAGACGGCGGCATCGCGCGCGGCGAGGCTGCTGCGGCTCATGTCGGCGAGGAAGTAGAGCAGCCCTACCGACCAGGGCACCAGGCCGAAGGCATAATACCAGAGGTCCTTCAACTCGGCGGAGCGCACCAGATGGAAGGCCTCCTCGAGGATCTGCAGGGCGGGAATTTCCCTGCGTTTTGACTTCACTCTGCGGCGGGCCTTGCTCATGCCTGATCACTCCCAGATCGTGCCGTCGTGGAATGCATCCGGGATCTCTCCGAGAAACCGGGCAAAGAAATAAAACATCACCCAGGTCGCGGCGATCGCGAAGGCGAGCTGCAACCATGCGGCGGGATGCACATTCCAGCGGCGGATCTTCCGGCGCTCGACTTTCGGCGCTTCGCGGGTAGACGCGAGGCAGGAGGCGCAGATGAGCCGCCCCGAGTGCTCCGTGACACACTCGCTGCAAAAGAATCGCCGGCACTGCGGACAGCGCGCCGTGGCGGGCCGTTCCCCGTGCACCGTGCAGACGGTTTTGGAAAGGGAGGGGGCGGTGCTCATGCCGGATCCGCGTGGGCCAGGGCGGCTGCCTGCCGGATGCGTTTTTTCCATTTCGCGACCAGCACCAATCCAACAACGCCGGCCACGGCCTCGCCGAGAAAGAGCCCGGCTAGGCTGGAGAACACCACGACACCGCCCTCGTTCGCCATGCCCGCGAGCGCCTCGAGCGGTCCGGTGATGCCGATGGCATAAGCCCGGTCGCGAACCGAGGCGACGAGGTAATAGATCGTGGCTCCGCCGACGACGATGAAATGCAGGCCGAGCAAGAGCCAGAGCACCGCGCGGATCGACTGCGGCGTCGGCTGCCGCACCACCGCGAGCAGCGAGATCGAGAGCAGCAGGCTGGCGGCGAGGAAGACGGGCAAGGTCAGACCCACGAGCAGCACGCTTTCCAGAATCGTGGCGGCCAGCGCGAGCACGGCGAGACCGATGAAGACCGCGAAGACGATGGGCACGAGTCGCGGGATCTGGAAAAAGTCCGCCCGCCGCACGGTGGCAAGCCGCACCATGCGCTCCGCCCCGGGCTCGTCGGGGATCACCACCTTTTCCTGGCTCTCGCGCACCAGCCCCTCGATGCGGCGCACCGTTTCCACCGCCTGATGGTAGCGCACCAGCGGCCGCACCCGCTCGCGGGTGATCCGCGTCTGCAGGTCGCAGACGCAGGTGGGTCCGAGGATGAGGTGACGCAGCAGCAGGGCGAAGGCGGCGAGCGCGATGACAAGGAAGATCGAGGCACCGATGACGACACCCGGGGTCCGGTCGTTCACCACGAGGACAAGGGTCGCGATCAAGGCGGCGATCACCAGCACCGAGACATAGAGCGTCGTCAGGCCACCGCGTTTGGTCTTCGCGACATTGATCGACTGGATCTCGGAGAGGCGGAAGCGCTGGTAATCCTCCACGAAAGTCATCAGGAATCCGCGGCCTTTCACATGGACGAGATGATCCTCGGCCAGCCACAGGCTCGACTTGCCCAGGAATCCCTTGGCGAGGCACTGGTATTTTTCCTGGAAGGCCTTCAAAGCGGACACAGTGAACACCCGGACCGGGGCCGCGGTCAAGAACCGGAATCAACCCTTCCGAGGCCCGGATCAGGCGTCGCCCCGCTGGATCAGCGGATAAGCCTCCATCATTCGGCGGAAATCGGAGACCGTGCGCGAAAGCCCGAGGAAAACGGCGCGGGCGACGAGGTGGTGGCCCACGTTCAGCTCGGCCAGTTGCGGCACCCGCATCAGCTTCACCAGATTGTGCAGGTTGATCCCGTGACCCGCGTTCACCTGCAGGCCGGCCGCGTGCGCCTGCCGCGCCGCGGCATCGAGCAGGGCCAGTTCGGCATCCCCGCCGTCGAGCTGGGCGTTGGCGAAGGCCCCGGTGTGGAGCTCGACCATGTCCGCCCCGGCTTTCGCCGAGGCCTCGACCTGGCGCGCCTCCGGATCGATGAAGAGACTGACACGAATGCCCGTATCCTGCAGCGTGCGGATCGTGCGGGTCAGCGAGGTGTCGGCATTGGCCACGTCGAGCCCGCCCTCGGTGGTGATTTCGCGACGGTTCTCGGGCACGAGGCAGACGAAGTCGGGCCGCGCCCGCAGCGCCACCTCGAGGATCTCGGGCGAGTTGCCCATCTCGAGGTTCAACTTCGTGTGGATGCCCTCGCGCAGTTCGAAGACATCGCGGTCCTGAATGTGGCGCCGGTCGAGCCGCAGGTGGATCGTGATCGAGTCCGCCCCGGCCGCCTCGACCTCGTGGGCCGCCGCCAGCAGCGAAGGTTCGACATTCGGGGCATCGAGATCGGGCGCATAACGCGCCTGCCGCAGGGTGGCGACATGATCGATGTTGACGCCGAGTTTCATGGGGGAAGCCGGGGGTTGGGCCATATCCCTAGCATAATGCGGAATCGCCGCGGCGGGGCGAAATTTCCTGCCCGCTTCCGAGGGGAACCATGCCGACCCACGGTCGAGGTCAACGCAAGATCGTCACGGGCGTGCCGACCTGGACCTTGGAGAAGATGAGAGGCTGGATGGCCTCGGGCACGCGGATGCAGCCGTGGCTGGCCGGGTAGCCTGGCACCTCGCCGATGTGCATGCCGATGCCACCGGTGACGCGCATCCAGTAGGGCATGTCCGCACCGACGAAGGTCGAGGCCCCGCTGGGCCGGGCGGTCACCTCGCCGCTGCTGGGCACCGGAGTGCCACTTGCGTCCAGCCAGGTGCCGTAAATGGAAGACTTCTTCTCGACGGATTTTTCACCGATCTTGTAGGTACCGGTCGGCGTCTCGTGGCCCGGCTTGCCCGTGGAGATGGCGGTATCGACGACGAGGTGCATGGTCCGGCCGTGCTTCTGATAAAGGCGGGCGCGCTGCTCGCCGAGGCTGATCTCGATGCGCGCGTTGGCCGGCTGCATGGTCTCGAGCAACTCGTGGTTCACGAAGATGGCGTGGCCGTCGTGCTCCTCTTTGCGGGGTTTCGCGAAGCCGGAAAAGAATCCGCCGCGTTTCTTCGGTGCGGCACCGGGGACCTCGCCCGGAGTGGCGATGGAAACCTGTTCGGTCATCGTCGGAGTGCTGCGCCCGAACCAGGAGGACGGAGCCGGGGCCGGAGCTGCGGGAGCCGGAGCGACCGTTACACCGCGGCGGGCGGCGAGGGTGGCCTGGCGCTTCGCTTCGCGCTTGCGTTCCCTCTCAGCGATGGCCGCGCGACGCTCGCGCAGGTCCTGCTCCTCGGGAGAAAGACGCGGCTTGCGGGTATCGGGCCGCGGATCAGGTTTGCGGATGGCGATGAAATCGTTGCCCCACCATTCGGAGGAGGCCTTCTGCTCCACGCCGCAGGAGCTCAGCAGCGTGGACCCGATCGCCAGGATCGCGAGGGAGAGAAAAGGACGGATCGACATATCGGTTTGCAAGGATGGTCCAAATCCATGGCCTCCCCGCCCCGCTCCGTCAACTGCTTTTCGCCCGTCAGGACGGTCCCGGACGGGTTCAAAGGGTGCCGTTTCCAGCCGAGGCCGGGGTCGAAGCGTCGTCGCCGAGGGAGACGGAGGCACCTTCCTCGGGCAGGATCTGGTCGACGAGGCGTTTGATGCCCTCGCTCGCGAATTCGCTCTGCGGGTAGATCTGACGGGCGCTGAGGAACCAAGCGAGTCCGGAGCCGTATTGTTTCCGCTGCTCCTGGTTTTCGGCGCTCTTGAGGGCCTTCACGAAAGGCGCGACATCGGTGGCCAGATCGGAGCGCTTCGCGCTGAGGGCGACATCGTCGGGAAATCGCTGGAAGGTCTTCTCGACGATCTCCCAGGCGGCGTGGTTGTTGCCGGCCTTGGCCAGGGTGTCGGCTTGCTTCATGACTGTCTCGATCTCCTGGATGTTTCCGACGATCTCCTCGAGGGCCTTGAGCCGTTCAGGATCGTCGGCGGTCGCAGCCATGTATCGGGCCTTGTCGGTGAAGATCTGGCGATAGCTCTGGGTGCCGAGGAGCCGGTCGAACTCGAGCTTCGCCTGCTGCTGCACATCGGCCGAGTCGGCGATCAGGTCGAACTGCTCCTTCAACATCGGATTCTGCGGCCAGATCTCGGCGGCGGCCTTGATGTTGTCCTCGTAGGCCTGGTTGTCACCTTTCAGCGCGGCGTTTTTCGCGGTGCGGATCCGCATGTTGCTGCTCAGCTTGGCGGCCTCGATCGCCGCGGTCGGCTTGGAATAATCGAAGTCACCGGCCTGGCCCTTCATTCTGCCGACCAGTTCCTCGGCGAGGCCGTAATCCTTCACCTCGATGGCGTTGACGAGCTGGAAGGAATTCTGCGCGTAGTCGAGGATCGCGACCTTGCGCTCGCGCGGCACGCTCTGAACGGCGGGCAGGTGCTCGCCCATCACGAAAGCCTGCTGGAGCTGGCGGAGGGCGCCATCCGTCTTGCCCGTGTCCATCAGGAAGGTGAAGGACTCGACCGACTGCCCGACGTCGCGGATCGCCTCGTTGGCGAAGGCGTCGAGGGTGGTGATGGTCGGGTTGAATCCGATCGTCTTGCTGAAGGATTGCTCGACCTCGGAGCCCTCCTCGAACTCGAGGCGGCCCGCCCCGTCCTTGAAAAACTCGGTGTAGAACCGCGTCGCCATCACGACGTGCTCGAAGCGGCGTTGCAGGAAAAACTGCACCACGAGCGCCTGGAACTCGAGTTTGGCCTCGACCTCGGAGAGCTGGATCTTCGCCTTGTTGGCGACCCGCTCGGCCTCGACCTCGGCGATGCGCTGGATGTAACGCTGGATGTGGCCGGCGTTGGTGGGATCGGCGGCTTTGTTTTCCTCCTGCTTGGGATCGTCGCTGAGCTTGCGCTCGGTGCCGCCCGCGTCGCCGACCTTCCACGCGTCGTAGTTCCAGTCGAGCTGCTTGCGTTGCTTGTCGAGTTCCTGATTGAGCACCTTCAGTTGCGTCTGGCTGCGCTGGGCGAGGTAGACGCGATAGACGGCGTTGGCGAGCGATTCACAGAGGCGGCCATCCTGCGCGAACTGCGAGGTGAACTGGAGCTGCGCGACCGCTTTGGGGAACTTGCTGGCGTCGCGGTTGTGCGGCGAGAGGGTGTCGAGGATCTGGCGGATCGATTCGCGGTAGGCGAGATCTTCGGCCGAGGTCGAGGCCTCGGCGTTGAGGTATTTCTCAAAGCGGGCCCGGAAGACCCGGTTGTCGTTCACGTTGAAACTCTTTCCATCGAAGGTGAAGACGTCGGTGGTCGGATCGAAGTAAGGCACGTCGTTGCCGACGACTTGCTGATTCCCCTGCGAGCCTCCGCCCCCCTGGTTGACGATCGTGGTCTGGTTCGACTGCGGCGCGGCGCCACCGCCCCCCCCACCTCCTCCGCCCGAAGCGGGAGTCGGCGGGGTGTAGACCTGCGCGGCGGCGAAGCCGGTGGTGAGCAGCAGCGCTGCGGGGAGGGCCGGGATTTTCATGGGGAGATCTCAGGAACGGATAAAGTTCACTCGTCGATGGACTCGGCGATGAGGGTGCCGTCGCGGTCGACCCGCACGACCATGCCGAGCTCGGTGCCACGCTCGATGTTGATGTTGCCGAACTCCTCCGGCACCAGCACCGGCAGCGGCAGGACCTCGGTCGCGTCGTGGGCCTCGAAGCTGATGAGCCGGCCGCGGTCCGGCGTCCAGCGCAGGGTTTCCTCGACCTTGCCCTCGACGTGGTAAACATTGCCCCGCAGGCTGTTGCCGTTGTCGCGGTAGGTCATCAGGTTGAGCGGAGCGGCCTTGCCACTGCTGCGTTTTGCGGAGCCCTTCGACTCGCCGCCCCCGAGGAGGCCACCGGCGATCAGTTTCACGAGCAGCGCCGCAACCACTACAAATCCGAGCAAGGCGGCGGCGATGCCCGCGATCTGGCCCACGTTGACTCCGGAACTTGCTCTTCTTGCCATGTTGGAACGACCGGTAGTCTAGCACCGGGGCCGGGAGATTACCACAGCGCCGGAAGCACGGGGAAGGAAAATGATACAAGGGGAGCGGGCCAATCCCGAGCGCGGGAGGGTCGGAAACCGCTTTTCGGCTCCCCTTCCCCATCGAACCCTGCTATCAATGCCCCGATGACCCGCGAGACCGTCAAAACCACGCTCCGCTGGCTGCTGGCCATCGGTCTCTTCCTCTTCGCGTGGCGGAAGATCGTGCCGCTGGCTGAACTGGAGGCGAAGGCCGACCCGGGCCCGATCCTGCTGGCAGCGCTCTCCTTCCTCATCGGGGCCGCCCTGATCTGGGCGGATGTCTTCCGGCTGGCCACGCTGCCACTGACCGCCCTGATCGACTCGCTGATCTTTCCCCGGACGAAGCTGGCGAAACCGGTCCTCAATTTGAAGCTGCCTGCCCATTACCTGAACGAGGCCCGCTACGAGGAGGCGCTCGCGGAGTATCACAAGATCCTCAAACACTACCCGGACGAGCGGGAGGCCTACGAAAAGGCGATCTGGCTGGAGGCCTCCATCTTCCACCGGCCCGCCGCCGCGGAAAAACTGCTCCGCCGGGCGGCGAGGCGCAGGATCGAACTCGACGAGCGTCTTACCATGCTCGTCCGCAACGCGCGATTCGAGCGTCACTCGGAGGAAGGGTCCGAATAACGAAAAACGCCGCAGTCCGAAGACTGCGGCGCTTTCGAAAACAAGCGGGTTCCGCGCAGGATCAGGCCGTGGGAACGGTGGCGATGGTCTTCGACACGCGGGCAACGATCGCATAAGGATCGGCCTGCGAGTTGGGACGACGGTCTTCGAGGTAGCCCTTGTAGCCGTTGTTCACGAAGGAGTGGGGCACGCGGACGGAAGCACCGCGGTCGGCCACGCCGTAGCTGAACTTGTCGATCGACTGGGTCTCGTGGTGACCGGTGAGGCGCAGGTGGTTGTCCGGACCGTAGACGGCGATGTGCTCGTCGCGATACTTCTCGAAGGCACCCATGAGGGCCTCGAAGTATTCCTTGCCGCCGGTGCTGCGCATGTAGTCGGTGGAGAAGTTGCAGTGCATGCCGGAGCCGTTCCAGTCGCCTTGAAAGGGCTTGCAGTGCAGGATTACATCGACACCGTACTTTTCACAGACGCGCATCAGGAGGTAGCGGGCCACCCAGATCTGGTCGGCCGCGGTTTGCGCGCCCTTGCCGAAAATCTGGAACTCCCACTGGCCCTTGGCCACCTCGGCGTTGATGCCCTCGTGGTTGATGCCGGCGGCGATGCAGATGTCGAGGTGCTCCTCGACGATGGAGCGGGCGAGGTCACCGACCTGCTTGCTGCCCACGCCGCAATAGTATTCACCCTGCGGGTCGGGGTAACCGGCATCGGGCCAGCCGAGCGGACGACCGTCCTGGAAGAGGAAATATTCCTGCTCGAGACCGATCCACAGACCCGGATCGTCGGGGATGGTGGCACGGGTGTTCGAGGGGTGCGGCGTGACACCATCGGGCATCATGACCTCGGCGAGGACGATGAAGGCGTTGGTGCGCGTCGCATCGGGGTAAAGAGCCACGGGCTTCAGCATGCAGTCCGAACTCTTGCCTTCGGCTTGGCGGGTCGAGCTGCCATCGAATCCCCACATCGGGCACTCCTCGAGGGTGAACTTCGCGGGGTCGCCGTCCACCATCTTGGTTTTGCCCCGCAGATTCGGGGTGGGCTCGTATCCATCCAGCCAGATGTATTCCAGTTTGATTTTTGCCATTGTAACTAGTCTTTGTTTTTTTAGGATTCGAAGCCCTGCAACTGCCTGAGCATCCTGCGCCTACGGCACGAACTTCGGGTTGAGCAACCGGGCGGAACGAAAGCAAGTTCCATGCCACTTGTCAACACACCCCTGAAGATTCTCCGCGGTAAAAGTCGGGGGCTTCCTCGCTCGCCTCGGATCACTGGCGGCAGCCAGCCAAGAGCAGTTCGAGGTAGGTGGTGATGCCCAGGAGCGCCGATTTCGACTCGCTCTCCGGCAGCACCACGAGCCGTCCCCTCGCCTCCTCGATCATCGCGATCCCGGTGTCGATCGAGGCCTCGATCGCCCCGACGTAGTCGGCGATGTTCGCCAGAGCGGAGACGTCGATGGGCTCGCGCTGGAGCAGCAGCCGGTGAAGCTTCTCCCGCTGGCGCTCGTTCGCGCTGCCGAGCAGGTTGAGAATGGGCAGGGTCAGCTTGCCCTTGTGGAGGTCGGTCCGCAGGGTCTTGCCGTACTCCTTTTCGTCTCCGATCAGGTCGACGCAGTCGTCGTAGATCTGGTAGGCGGTGCCGATCTCGAGGCCGAAATCCCCGAGCGCCTCGCAGGTCGCTTCGCCTTGGCCGTTGAGCCGGGCACCGAGCTCCATCGCCGCGGCGAACAGAGCCGCCGTCTTCTTCCGGATGATGTCGAAGTAATCCTCGCGACCGAGCTGCATGTCGAAACGCCGCTGGGTCTGGATGATTTCGCCGGTGCAGACCTCGTTCGCCGCCATCGCGACCTTGCGGCCGATGATGCTTTCACCGAACTCGCTCGAAAGCATCAGCGCGTGGGAGAAAAGGCAATCGCCAAGCAGCACACTGAGAGCATTCCCCCATTTTGCGTTCGCCGTCGGGGCCTGGCGGCGGATCTCCGCCCCGTCGATGATGTCGTCATGCACCAGGGTGGCGACGTGAATCAGCTCCAGGACGACCGCCAGCTTGTGGTGATCGTCAGTGACCTCGCCGGTGGCACCGCCCGAGAGGAAGGCGAGGGCTGGGCGAATCCGCTTGCCCGACGTGTTCAGGATGTAGGCGACGTAGGGCTCGACCGCGGGATCGAAGGCGGTCGCCTGCGCCCGGATCCGGGACTCGACCCGGTCGAGTTCGGGTCGCAGGAAGGCGAAGGGCGAGAGTTCGCCACCGCTGGAAGGATCGAGGATCGCGCTTTTCGGTTTCATCGGAGGAGAGAACGTCACTGAATGAGGGACCGGACGAAAGTCAATCCCCGGAGTGACTACGAATCACCCCCACGTCACGGCACGTTCCCATCGGATTTTTCAGGGCAGCCGCTTCAGACGGAGGTGGCGGTATTCCATCTGGCCACGGTCGCCCTCGAGCCCGATCGGGCCCGTCGCCGGAACCTCCATCGCCTCCTCGAGCAGCTCGCCGTTGCAGGTGGCGCGGGCCTTACCGCCCTTCACCTCGACGATCAACTCGTTCCAGTCCTGCGCCTTGTAGTTCTTCAACTCCTTGTAGGGACCAGCCAGCGGGAAGTCACGGCATTGGAGTTGCGGTTTGCGGATGAAAACCCCGCTGTCGGCGTTGGGGGTGGCCCGGAACTCCAGCTTCAGGATGAAATCCCCGTCGAAATCCTGCTGCGTCCAGATCTGCTGGATGCGGCGCCCCTCGACCGGCGTCTTCACGACCAGTCGTCCGTTGATCGCCGCATAGCGACCGTCCGAGCTCTCCGTTTTCCCGTCGAAATTCTCCGCCTCGGCGATCTCGACGAAAACCGGCGCGTCCGGCTTCGGATTCTTCGCCGGCTTGCGTGGCTCGGTCGGGCGGAATCCCCAGCCCGTCAGGTCGCGGCCGTTGAAGAGACTGACATAACCCTCTTCGGTCGGAGACTCGACAGGGTCAAGTTCGACGAGCCCGAGCGTGGCGAGCGCGGGTTTGAGGGCCGCGGTCCAGCGATCGTAACCCGCGGGATTGAGGTGGAGCAGATCCTTGAACCATTGCGGATCGGCCTCGCCATCGGGACCGGCGAACAGCGTCCAGGTGTCCAGCAGGGTGACCTGGTGATCGCCCCGCACCATCGCAGCGTAAAGCGCGTTGAGAGCCTGGATCTTTTCCTTCGGCCTGCTCTTCTCCGGCGAACTCGGAAACACCTGACAAAGCACCACCGGCACCTTCGGATCATGCGCCTTGATGGCTTTTAGGATCAACCCGAGGTTTTCCGCCGCGACGGCGGGCTCGAGGCCGACCTCGATGTCGTTGGTGCCGGCGAGAATGATGATGGCGGCCGGCTTCAGGGCGAAGACATCGTCGAGCCGGACCAGCATGCCCCGGGTGGTGTCGCCCCCGATGCCGCGGTTCGCGCTTTTCATTTCCGGAAAACGCTGCGCCAGGCTCTGGCCCCATCCCTGGGTGATGGAATCTCCCAAAAAAACGACCGCCCCCTGGTTGGCAGCGACTTCGCCGGCCCACTTCGCGCGCAGTTCGGGCCAACGTTTCATGAGTCCTTCATAGCGTCGCAGCGGTCCGACACCAGGCAGGGTGGCCTCGGCTTCGAGTGAGGGGAAGGCGTAGGGCTCCGCGGCGCTTACAAGCGCGGTGAAGCCGATGGCAAGGGCAAGAAACAGGCGGGTCGACATGGCGGCGAGGGTAAGTGGCCGCGACAAAGGCGACAATCGGAATTGCTTGGCGCGATCGATGCAGGGTATCCTCGTTCCCCTGATGACACGGAAAATGCTCCCGGTGGCGGAACGGACCGCGCTGATCACGATCCTCGAGACCCGCTTCGAAGCGAACCCGTCGCGCCACCCGGACCTGGTCTGGTCGGAGGTGCTCGCCCGTCTCGAGCGGCATCCTGACAAAGTCACCACACTCGCGGCGATGGAGTCGAGCGGGGGAGAACCCGACGTGGTCGGCCGCGATGCGGACTCGGGCGAGGTGATCTTTTTCGATTGCTCGCCGGAGAGTCCCCCGGGCCGCACCAGTCTTTGCTATGACCGCGAGGGTCTGGAGTCGCGCAAGGAACCCAAGCCGCGATCCAGCGCGCTTGAGACGGCGGACAGGATGGGCGTCGCTCTGCTCACCGAAGAGGATTACTCGCATCTCCAGACGCTCGGCGAGTTTGACCGGAAGACCTCGAGCTGGCTGGCGACCGATCCCGCCATGCGAAAACTCGGTGGCGCCCTCTTCGGCGACCGCCGCTTCGGACGCGTCTTTTTCTATCACAACGGAGCGCAGTCCTACTACAGCGCCCGCGGCTTCCGGGCATCGCTGCGGGTCTGAACCTCAACGCTGCCGCTGCAACGCCTCATCGACCATGCGGGTGAAGATCTTTTGCCGTTCTTCGCTGCCGACATTGCCGCGCTCGCGGATCTCGCCAATCTGCTGGATGATTTTGTCGCGGGTCGTGTCGTTCAACTTTTCGAGTTTCTTGACAAGCTCGGGAGGCGGTGGCCCGCGGAAGCCGTCGCCGGACACGCCCTCGCGAAAGCTCGCGTAGCGCGGCGGTGCGCCCTTGTCCGAGGGGCTCCGCGAATCCGAGCCCTTGGCTCCCGGCATCTGCAACTCGGTGGGGTGGAGTTGCTTCTCATCGAAGCGCACCGCGAAAGTCTCGCCTCCGGCCATCGCGATCTGCGCGGTGACGGTCTCCAAATTCGCCTGCTCCCCCTCGACCCCGACCATGCGCCAGCCCTGGTCATTGACCACTCCGGACACGATGTGGGTTTTGCTGGTCTCACGGTCGCGGAGCGTGGCCACGAGGTCGCCGTTAATCCGGGCGACGCCGGTGAGTTGGAGCGATTGCGAGAGGTCGAGCGATCGCAGGAAGGGCGAAGTCTGCACAAGCGAGGCGAAATCCTCGCCACCGACGGGAGCGGGCGCGGTGAAGAAAGGCGACTCCTGTGCCAAGACCGTGCAAGGGAGCAGAAAAATCAGGGCGGTTCGAATCCAGAAAGACATCGCAGCGGCAAAAATCTGCCATGGGTCCGGCACGGGCGCACCTCCCGGAAGCGCGCCCCCGCAGGTGCCGCTTGTGGCTTTCGGGAAACGGTCCTAGCATCGGGAATCCATGGCAGTTCCCCCCTCACGAAAATGGACGCAACGCTCGCGCGACCGCGGTTTTTTGCTGCGGACGGCGGCGGTGCTCGTCGCGGTGTCGACGCTGGCGGCCTTCGGTCTTTCCGGGATGGCGACACGGTCAAAAATCCAAGCGATCGGTGCGGGGGTGGAGAGCACGGAAGATCTGATTTCGCTGATCCGATTTGGAGGTCACGAGGGACGCTCCTGCGCGGAGATCATGAACCCGCTCGCGGGCAATCTTTTCCTCGAGGAAATCGAGGCGGCCCACGAGGATTTCAACCGCGATCCGGCCCTGCCGATGATCGAGACCTGGTGGCGGGGGATCTCGGAAGGTGACCTAAAGAGTGCTTTGTCAGGGTTGGAGGCGATGTCCACGCAACGCTGGCGCGAGGAGTTCCGCGGTGACCTGCTTTACGTCGGCAAGCGATATGGCGAGGCGATCGAAGCCTACCTCGCCGAAGCCGCCACCCACCCCGGCGATGGCTACGCGAGCCGCAGCGCGATCCATCTGGCCCGCTTCAGCGAAGATCTGCCCAAGCTGCGCGAACTGCTCGCGAATCCGGTCCATCGCGGGACCTTGAATGCCGCGGAACGGCTCGAACTCGAAATCCTGTTGTCGCGTCCGGTGCCGATCGTGGCGGCGCAGGCCCGGCTGCTGCTCGCTTCGCTCGCCTCGCCACTGGCGCTGGTGGCCCTGCTCGCGGCACTGGTCTGGGCGTCGATCCTGACGTCGTTCCATGCCCCCGGGCGGCGTCTTTTTATTTGGTCGATCTCGGCCTTCGCGCTCGGGATCGGAGCGGGGTTCGTGGCGAGCTGCTGCGGGGTATTTCAGGAAGATCTGCGCGGGTTCCGTTTCCAAGGCGAGGACCCGATCGGTCGGCAGATCCTGCAACTCCTCGCGGGCCCGGCCCTGCGCGCGGAAACGGCGAAGCTGCTGGCTTTTCTACCCATCGCGTTCGCCCTGCGACGCTCGTCTGACGATCTGCTCGTCCTGATCCTCGCGGGGATGACCGGGGTTGGCGTCTCCTTCCACGACAACGCGATCGCCTTTGCCTCTTCGCAGCATTCCTGGCACGCCGGCACCGCTTTTCTCACCGAGAACGTGCTCCACTTCTCCCTCGCCGGTGTGGCCGGTCATGCGCTCTGGAAAATGCTGTCGCGGTCCTTCCGGAAGTGGGAGGACTTTTTGCTGGTGTTCCTCATCGTCGTGGCCGGGCACGCCCTTTATCTCGGCCTGAGCCGGATGCCGGTGATGGGCGAATACGCGGCACTCTCTCCCATCCTGGTCGCGGCGATTGCTTATCAATATTTCGATCCCCTCCGGCAGCACCTCGATGTGAAGGGACTGCATCGTCGCATCGCGCCGCTCGGGATCTTCGTCATCGGCACCGTGCTGCTGCTCTGCGCCGGGATGATCGAATCAGCGGCGTGGATGGACTTCGGCACGGGCCTGGGCGTGTTCGCCTTCGCCGCGGGCGGGCTCATTCCGATCGCTTTCGCTTTCATCAGCCGCTTCCGGGATCTCTAGCTTACGGCCGCGTCTTTGCAGCGCGTAAGCCTCCCTCGCGGTGTAGCGGATGAAGTCGCCGTGCTCGCCGCTGGCGAACTTGGAGAAAAGACCGAGCTGGGTGTGGTGGCAATCGAGCGCCCGTAGCCGGGTCCGCTCATAGCGGGTGCCATCGAAGGTGAAGAAAGCGGGATCGTCCCAGTTGACCAACTCGGGCAGCGGATGGTCGGGCAGGCGCGCGGAGAAACTGAGCCAGGAGGGCCCCTCTTCGCCACGCCGGATGAGAGATTCCCTGACCGCTCCATGCACGAGGAGATGGGCGGGATGCCAATACTCGCCGCCACTGCCATGGGAGAGCAACAGATCCGCGTCGGCGAGGTGGGGCGACAACTGCTCCGCGAGCGTCTCGACGGAGACTTCGGGCGCATAAACCTTGTAGCCGCGGCCCTCGGGGTCGATATGGCCGAGGAAGACGAGTTCATCGACCCCGAGCACGTCGCAGGCCCGTTTCATCTCCTCGGATCGCACCCGGCCGAGATCCTCACGGGCGTGTCCGCCAAGCGGCCCACCCTCGCCCTTGGTCAGGCACAGCACCCTGACAAAGACACCTTGGTGTTTCATCTCGCAGATCAGCCCGGAGCAGAAGACCTCGTCGTCAGGGTGCGCGACCACGATGACCGCGCGCCTCACGCCGCGGAGCAAGACCTGGGCTTTGGATGATTCAGCGTGACCGAAGGACCGAAATCCCCGGATCAAGTCGCGCGTCCTTTTCCGGTAAAAGACCGGATCAGTGAGTCGCACGCAGATTTTCCGAAGGAGTTGCTTCATGGATCCGGTCTTCCGGTTCACGGAAAAAGCTTAACACGTATTCCCGGAGCCGTCGCTGAAACGCTTCCGGTGCGAAGCGGGCCATGCCTTCCGGCAAGCTCGCGGAAATCGCTAGGACGCGCTCCGGGGCGCGCACCAGGCCGAGCAGGATGGCGACGGCTTCATCCTCGTCGCGATAGCGCAGGGCGGGATCCGCCACGATCTCGCCGGCGCCGCCTTCTTCGGGGATGACCGGCACGCAGCCCATCGCCGCCATCTCGGCCACGGCGATGCCGAAGGCCTCGATGCGGCAGGCGTGGATCGCGTAGGTCTGCGTTTCGAGCAAGGCACGCTTTTGCTGGAGGTCGAGGAAACCCGGGGTCCGGATCCAGTCTCCCTCGCTCGCGATCCGCTCTTTCACCCGCCGGGAGTAGTCGGATTGATCGAAGGCACCGACCATGGTCAGGGTCATGGGGAATCCAGCCTCGCGCACCCGCGAAACGATGGTGATGATGCGTTCGATTTCCTTTTCCGGAACGACCCGTCCGAGGCAGACGCAGCCATGCGGATCGCGCGTGCCTTTTCCCGAAGCGAAGGACAAAGGAACCGGCGGATGCAGCACCCCAGGGCGTGAGAGGCCGAAGTGCTCCTCCAACTGCTTGGCGGCCCAGGCGGAGTTCGCGAGGATGAGGTCGTCCCACTCCCGCAGCGGCGGTCTCTGGATTTCAAGGCGGCGGCCCAACTCCAGATAAGCGTTGCGGAGCAGTCCGGCACGGTGCCGCCGAGGTTCCTCCCCGCCCGTGCGCAGCCGGCGGCGCATCGACTCATCGAAGGAGAAATCCCCGATCAGATGGATCGCGCGAATCCCGAAGTGAATCGGATTGTAGGCGCTCAGCGCGAAATCGTAATCGCCGGCGATTTGATGGCAGTAGCGTTCGAACCAGCGCACCTGAAGGTGCACGAGCTTTTGCGGCCCGGTCGCCCCGGGCAATTTCGGTGCCTCGATGACATGGATCCGTCGCGGATCGACCGAGGTGCCGTAGCTGCGGTTCAGGGTACCCCAGTCGGCATCCTGCAGCAGCGCGGCGGTCACGAATGTGATGTCGAAATCCGGCAGCAACGCCTCGATCGTCCACATCGCGGTCGCTTCCGAACCGCCGCGGCCCATCCAGGGATGGGCAATGAGCAGGCGAGGTTTCATCGACGCAAGGCGGGTTCGGGCTTGGCGGTGGGCAAAGCCGCAGATGGCGCGATCCCTTCCCGGCGGGTCGGTTCCCAGACGCTGCCCTTGGGTCCGCGCAGGTAGTCGATCCAGCCGAGCAGAAGCGCGTGGTTCATCGACAGGAAATAGCGCGCGAAGCGGAAGGGTTTGCAGGAGCCCTTCCCGGCGCGGGCAAGGATTCCGTCGCACAAGGCGGCGAACGCGAGCGCCGCGAATCCCGCCAAGGGCAAAGCATGGATCGGATTGAGGAAGGTCAGAACGAGGCAACTGAGGAATGAAACGATCAACAGTTGCGGGCCGAGCCAGCGCAGGCCCTTGTGCGACCAGAAGGCGAAACAGGTTGCGGCGTCGCTGTTCCATGGCTGGAGGAATTGCCAGAAGCGGCGCAGGTTCTGGAAATTGCCCGCGGTGATGCGGCGTTTGCGGCGGAACTCCTCCCGGATGTCGGTCGAGACCGCCTCGTGGACGATTGCGGCGGGTTCGACAATGGCATCGTAGCCCTGCTCCAGGCAGGACATCGTCAGATAAAAGTCGTCGACAATGTGGTCGGCCGGAACCGGGGTGAAAAGCCGGGCGCGCATCGCGTAACAGGCCCCGAAGGCGCCCATGAGACGCCCCCAGAGCACACCCTCGGCGAACTTGACCTGGTTCTCATTGCCGATGTAGGCCTCCTCCTGGTCGCCGATGCCCGCGTGCTCGCGGACGCGGTCGAGCACGACCGAGGCGGTCAGCCCGACTTCTTTCCTGACAAAGTGCGAAACCAAGAGCCTCAGCGTCTGCGGGCCCCAGCTCACGTTGGCATCGCAGAGGAGAAAGATGGCTTTGTCAGGATCATCGAACGCGGCCCCGGCCGTCGCGGCAAGCTGGTTGATGATGCGGATCTTTCCGTTGCGTCCACCGAAGGGCACGAGGTGCAGCCGGGGATGAGACTTCGCGAAATCCTTCACGATCGAGTCGCTGCGGTCGGTCGAGCCGTCCGAGCCGATGAAAAGCGTGACCTTCTCCGCAGGATAGTCCGAGGAGAGGATGGACCGCAGGGTATCAGCGAGAACCGCCTCCTCGTTGTAGACCGCCATCAGCACCGCCACCTCGGGCAGGTCGGCGTCAGTAGGCTCCTCGACCCGAGGGAGCGAGCGCCCGCGCGCGAGCAGACGCATCATCAGCGGATAGATGACATAGGTCTGTGCCAGCAGCGCCACGCTGCCCCAGAAGGAGAGAGTGAGGATCGCAGTGATCATGTTCCCCGGTCGGGCGGATGACCGGCCTTTTCAAACTCGTAGCGGCAGGAAACGAGATGATGCGCCTCCCCTGGTGCCGGAGGCAGCGGTTCGCGCCCCTGAAAGAGCGGGCGGGCCACCTCGTCCTCGAACTGGTGCAGACTCGCGGCGGTCTCCTCGTCGATGATGATCTGGGGCGAAGCCTGGCCGACGGTTTCGCGATAGCCCAGGAAGCAGGCGCGGTTGTAGAAAAACTGCGGCAGCGCCATCATGAAACTGAACAGCACGCCGGTGAAACGCTCGTCGAAGGGGTTCCGGGTCACGCTTTCACTGAGGGTCGCCCACATCGCGACGAAGGGCAGGAAGACGAGGAAGGAGTCCCAGGCCCTCGGACCCATCACCGTTCGCGAGATCAGCCAACCCGAATGGAGGCTCAACCCCATCGGCACGAAGAAGGAGAGCAGGGTGATGACGATGCCGATGACTCCGGTGGAGAAAAGGGTGTAAGTCCAGATGCTATGCCCCGCGCTGAAGATCTCGTCGGGGAACTGGTGGCGGTCCTCGGGATACACGAGGAACAGCTCGGGGTAATAGGATTCATCCCAATAGTAGGCGGCGCCCAGCCCGCGGCCGTAGATGAAGCTGTGCGGCTGCGACGCGAGGATGTCCCACATTGATTTGGCTTCGGCCTTGCGCATCAGGGAGGAAAGGTCCTCGGTGGTGGCGCCGCCTTCGCCACGGTTGTCGAACATCCGCTGATACCAACGGTCCGCGAGGTTCGGCTGGGCCACGGCGACGCCCGCGATCACGAACACCATCGCAACCCCCATCGCCACAAGCGGACCGATCTTGCGGAGCGGAAAGCGGAGATCATACATCTTCCACAGCATCGCGAGACCGAGGCAGAAGGCGGCGGTGACGAAGGAGACAAACAAGGGCAGGGCAAGGCTGCGCGTCACGGAAACAGCCGCCACGCCGAGAGGCAGCCCCAGAATGAGGAGGCTCCATGCGGTGAAACGGTGACGCAGCAAAAAGGCGCAACCGGTCCACGCAAAGAGAAAGCCGATCGCCGGGCTGAGGATCTCCATCCGGATCTCGGAGAGTGGCGTGTTTGTCATCGTCGCTCCGAAAACAAACCGCCAGGCCACGTTGGCGAGGGCCGCCGCGAGAAACCAGCGCACCGCCTCGCCGGGTCGCATCCCCGAGACCGCACAGATCAGGGTGGCGTTGAGACCGAAACCGACCAGCAGCAAGGGGATGGCGAGACGGAGGACGCGTCCCGTTTCGTTCCCCCAAAGGAAAGCGACGGAGAGCGCCATCACCACGTAGAACCACCAGAGGATCACCAGATAGACACCGGGCCGCACGAGGAGCTTCTTCCACCCTAACAGAGTCGCCAATCCGCCCGAGAGCATCGCCATCCCGAGGAAGGCGAACTGGAACAGCGATCCCCCGGTCGATTCCGCACCGAATTCGAGGTCCGGCGATTTGTAGTCGAAGACGAAGGAAAAGAGGAAGGCGACAAAGAGGAGACGGAACACTTTCAGGACCGGCTGCGCCGGCGCGTCGATCTCCGCCTGATCGTTGGCAAATACCTTTTGGATCCAGTTCACAATACTCAACCCATGTCTCGTGACTCGTGACCCATTTCCTCAGCACGCCCCCTCCCGCTTGATGAAGGTGAGGAACATGATCTGGAAATCGAGGAGGATGTTCCAGTTCTCGATGTAGTGGAGATCGAAGCGGACCCGCTCGGAAAGGTCGGTGTCGCCGCGAAGTCCGTTGACCTGGGCCCATCCGGTGATGCCGGGTTTGATGTTGTGACGGGCGTTGTAGTGCGGGATCTCCTCCTTGAACTGGCGGATCAGTTCGGGACGCTCGGGCCGCGGGCCGACCAGGCTCATGTCTCCCCGGAGCACGTTCCAAAACTGCGGAATTTCATCGATGTTCCAGCGGCGCATGAAGGCACCGACGCGGAGGCAGCGGGGATCGTCTTTCACCGTCCAGCCGACTCCCTTGGTCTCGGCATCGAGCTTCATGCTGCGCAGCTTGATCATGTCGAAGGTCTTCCCGTTCGCCCCGAGACGGCGCTGGCGGTAAAAGATCGGCCCGGGGCTCTCGCGATAGATGAGGATGCCGAAGAGGGCAATCACCGGCGCCGCGAGCCCAATCCCGACCAGCCCGCCGATGATGTCGACGCATCGCTTGATGTATCGGTTCACGGTCGAGTGCAGCGGCAAGCGGGAGATTCCCAGCACGGGAATGCCGCCGACCGATTCGAGATGCAGTCCGCTCAGCAGCACTTGGAAACAAGTGGGCACGAGCTTGAACTCGATCATCTCCTTTTCGCAGACCGTGGCGATGTGCATCAGGGTGCCGGACTTGAGCGCGTCATCGGCGACCACGACCATCTGGCAGACGCCGAGTTGGAGGAGCATCTCGAGCGATTCGTAGCTGCCCATCACCGGCATGTGCGGTGGCACGGCTTCCTGGAATTCACCTCCCGGCGGCGCGATCACCCCGACGATATCGAAGGGCCGGTCCGGGGCGTTGCCAAAGACCTTCACCGCCCTCGCGAAATCGCGGCTCCACCCGACGACGAGGGCTCGCTGACGCAGGCTTGAGGAGTGCTCCTCGCGGCTGATGACGCGCCAGAGCAATCCACGCCACAGTGGCAGCATCAAGAGCGTCGTGGCAAGACCAAGCGCGCAGAAAACCCGCGAGATCGGCGGATCGAATTTCAGCATCAAGGTGAGGGCCAGATAGAGCAGGATCCACACGAAGGAAGCCTTGAACAGGATGCGCAGCGTGTTGGTGTAGGAGAGCAGGTTCTCGCGCGAATAGAGGCGGAAGTTTGTCAGCATCGCCATCATCAGGGCGACGCCGAGGATGATGTGGCCGATATAGTCCCGGGCGCGGAAGACATCCTCCACCGGCACCCCGAAACCGGAGACGGGTGTCTCGAAGCGGATCCACTGGGCCAGCAGGAGGGCCGCGGTCACGACGAGCAAGTCAGCGATGAAAGCGCCTGCCACGAGGGTGTGATAGCGGGACCGCGAGGTCTCCGCGGTTTGACGGAGCGGCAGCTTTGGCGAGACGCGCTGTTTGGAGGTCCGGTCACTCATCGGAAAAAGGCGGCGTCTCAACCGGCGGTGCGCGCGGTGGAGAATCCGGGGGCGGTGGTGGGCAGCGTGCGCATCGAACTCTTCACGTAGGCGGAGCGGGTCACGCTGGCTTCGTCGATGCCGTTGAGGACCACGCCGACAAGGCTGGCGCGCATGCGCTGGAGTTCTCGCACCGCCTGCTTCGCAGCATCGGCCTGGGTTTCCCCGGCCCGCACCACCAGCACGACGGCGTCGGCATGCCGGGAGTAGGTGAGACCGTCACTGACCGCGTTGATCGGACTCGTGTCGATGATCACGCAGTCGAAGGAGGCGTAGGCCTCGTGCAGCATCCGGGCGAAGATTTCGCCGCTCATCGGTTCACCGGTGTCGGAGGCGAAGCGCCCGCAGGAAATCAGGAAGAGGTTCTTGTAGGCGGTTTCCTGACAAAGTCCCTGCGTCGCCACCGCTCCGGGCGCGGCGGTTCCCCGCATCGGATCGACGAAGATCTCGGCCATGCGCGGCTTTCGGAAATCGGCGTCCACCAAGAGGGTTCGATATCCCATGTTCGCCTGGAGCAGGGCGAGGTTCGCGGCGCAGAAACTCTTGCCCTCGCCGGGTGAGGCGCTGGTCACGAGCACGCTGCGCGGAGCGTAGGCGGAGAGCGAGGTGCGGAGAGAGCGGATGCCCTCGCTGACCAGGGAGGAAGGATCGCGCGTCACAAAAGGCGTGTCCGCCAGCCCGCGTTTGCCATCAAAAGCCCGCGGCACCTCGGAGAGCACCGCCAAACCCAGGGTCGATTCGACCTGCCGGCGGCTGTTGAGGGTGCGGTCGAGCAGGCCGATGCCGATCACCACGGCGAACCCCACCATGATCCCGAAAATCCCCGCCGCCGCCACGGTGAGCGTCTTTTTCGGAGACACCGCTTTCGAGGGCACGAGCGGCTCGGAGAAGGTGCGCACCACGGACTCATCGATGCCTTGGGTGACATCGGTATCGTTCATCCGGTCGAGGAGCCGCTCATAGGTGGAGGAAGCCGCCTCGACGGAGCGCAGCAAGGTGCGGAACTCCTTCATGATCCCGTCCACCTCGATCAGCTTCAGCTTTTGGCCCTGGACCGTCTCGCGCAGCTTCTTTTCATGCTCGACGGCACGGGTGTAGCCCTTCTCGATCGATTCCCCGATGCCGAGAGCTACGGAGCGGACCTCCTCCTCGAGACCGCGGAGGTCTCCCTCGTAGGCCTGATAGGTGGGGTGGGTCGGTTGAAACTGGTCCTTGATCCGCACGAACTCGGCCCGCTTCTGGTTGCGGGAGAGGATCAGCTTCTGGACGTGCTCCTGGCTGCCGTATTCGCCGATTTCAAAAACGCGTTCGACGTCCTCCTTCGGAATCGTCTGATATTGTTCGTACTCGGCCCGGCGCAACAGGACGTCGTTCTCCGCGCTGCTGAGGAGACGATCGAGATCCTCGAGCTTCGTCGAGGTGAGATCCCGGTTTTCATCGAGCGGCACGTCGGCGTGTTCCTTGCGGAAGGCCTGCAGCTTTTCCTCGGCCTCATGAACGCGGGTGAGTTGGTTGGCGGCCTCCTTCTCCAGGGTGGCGCGCGATTTCTCGGCGGAGTGATGATTCTGCTCGCGGATCAATTCCTGAAACTCCTCGATGAAGGCGGCCGTCATCGCCTGGGCCCGCTCCGGCGAGCGATCCCGCACCGAGACATCGATCAGGCGGGTGCCTCGCCGCAGATCAGCCCGCACCTTTTTGCCAATTATTTCCACCAACTCGGCATCGGAGTAGCCTCCTTCCCTCGGCTTGAGAAACTCGCCATCCTCCCGCAGTTTCAGCTTGTCGACGACCCGCAGGATCACGGTGCCATTGCGAATGCCCTCGGCCATCGACTTGAGCGCGTCGAGGGACTCCCAACTCGCCTGACGGACTCCTTTGAGCCCCTCGAAAACCGCTCCCTCGTTTTTCGGGTCCACGTAGATGACCGCCGAGGACTCGTAGATCTTTGTTGCCGTCAGCACATAAAACAGGGCCAGGCCGACAAAAGCCCCGGCGATCACCATCGCCAGCCAGAGTCGTTTCCAGACGACCCCGGCGAGCCGACCGAGGTCGAGTGTGGGGAAACCCGGAAAGAGCGTCTCGGAGGACGCGGGTTGCGATGGGCCTGCACCGTAGGGATTCATCCGGGGGTCGGAATAGGACAAGATTCGGGTCGGAAGGAGCTGATAATTCTAGAATTGATGGAAATTAACAAACTCCGGACAATTCTCAAGCCATTTCCTAGAATTTCCACACTTTCCATATTTCAGAAGGCTTGATTTCTGCCGAAAGAGGACTGTTGAAACCTCTCGACAGGTCCCAAGGCGCGATTGCAAGGCCGATTGGAAGGAGTAAGCTCTCCCCGTCTCCCGCGGGACCGACGGGCTCGAGCCCGAGCCGGATGGCTCCTTTTTCCGCCCACACCGCGATCGCTCCGCCCATGCTCCATCGGATGAACCGACTTCCCTTCCTCCTGATCCTGTCCGTCCTCGTCCTTCCCTATGGACTTCGCGCCGAGGACGCCGCCGCGGTCACAGCTCCGGCGGCATCGGCCGCTGCCGCTCCGGCAGCGCCTGCTGCCCCTGCCCCGGGTCCAGAGAGTTACGCGCAGACGATGCTCGACTATTTCATGGAGGGCGGCCCCGTCCTGATGATCCCGCTTGCGGCGCTCTCCTTTCTCGCGGTCCTCCTGATCATCTTCTACACCTTCACGATCCGCCAGGGCACCGTCGTCAGCGACAAGTTCATGAATGCCGCCGATGCCCTGATCCGGAAGCAGGACTACCTCGGGCTCATCGCCGTCTGCAACCGCGAAAACGAGTGCATTGCCCGCATCGTTTACAAGACCCTCGATTTCGCGACGAAAAATCCCACCGCCAGCTTCGACGAAGTCCGGGAGGTCACCGAGGCCGAAGGCACCCGCCAGGCCAGCATCCTCAGCAACCGGATCAGCTACCTCAACGACATCGGCCGGGTCGCGCCCATGGTCGGCCTGCTCGGAACGGTCGTGGGCATGATCAAAGCCTTTGAGGGCATCGGAAAATCTTCCGGCGTCCAGCATATGGAACTCGCCCCCGGCGTCGCGCAGGCGCTCATCACCACCGCCGCCGGACTGATCATCAGCATCCCGGCCCTCATTTTCTATTCCCTCTTCCGCGGCAAGGTCCAGAAGCTCGTCGCCGAGCTCGAGGCCGCCATGACCCATATCATGGCCCTGCTTGCCGCCCAGTACAAGCGCGCCAATTACCGCGCCTCGGCCCGCCGCGACGCCGGCGATGGTGATTGATCCCGCCACAGGCACGCCATGAAATTCCGCGACGCCCTCGCCGACCAGCAGCCCACCGAGCTCGAGCTCGCCCCGATGATCGATGTGGTGTTCCAGCTCCTCATCTTCTTCATCGTGACCTGGCAGTTCGCCCGCTTCGAGCGCGACATGGACATCTCCGTGCCCTCGGCCGAGCAGGCGGAAAACAAGGACCGGCAGGCCGGCGAGATCATCATCAACGTCCGCAAGGACGGTACCATCGTGCTCAACGGCCTCGTCGTGAGCGAGGAGGAACTGCTCGGCAAACTCAAACTCATCTCCGACGCCTATCCAGACCAGGCTGCGATCCTGCGGGGTTCGTCGGAGGCCGACTTCCAGTCCATCATCAACGTGCTCGACGTCATCAAGGAAGCGGGCATCTGGAACGTGGCCTTCGCCACGACCAAACCCGAATCGTAAGCCCGTCACCCTCGCGCTCCGACCGATGTCCCGGTTCCACCTCCAGCCGCTCCGCCTTTTCCGCATCTTCGGAGCGCTGCTCTGCGCGGTCGGCCTGGCGGTCGCTCCATGGCTGCGGGCACAGGTCACGGCCCGCCCGGTCGAGGACGTTCTCTCTTACGCCGACCTGCTCTTCAGCAAGGAACAGTACGCCCTCGCCGCTCAGCAATACCAGACCTTCATCCGCGAAAAGCCCGAGAGCCCGAACCTCCAGGCCGCTTGGTTCCGGCTCGGTGAATGTTATCTGAAAGTGAACCAGCCCGACGACGCGGTCACCACCTTCAACTTCCTCGTGAACCAGTACAAGCGCGGCCCCTTCGTTGGATCGGCCGCCTACCGCCTCGCCGTACTGCGCTTCAACGCAAAGGACTACCGCAACGCCGCGGCTTTTTTCAAGGTCTCCAAGGACGAGCTCGAGGACGCCAACGCGAAGATTCAGGCGCAGTTTTATTACGCCCGCTCCCTGCAGCTCACCAGCCAGGCCCGCGAGGCGCTCGCGAATTACGACCAGGTCCTCGCCGCGAAACCCGCCGCCGAAAATCCTTTCCACGAACGCGGCCTGCTCGAGAGCGCCCGCCTGCTCTACGAGATCGGCGAAAAAGAAAAAGCCCTCGAGCGTTTCCAAACCGTGGCCAAGACCGGCACCACCCCCGAGTTCAAGGAAGAGGCCATCGTCCGCGCCGGCCTGCTCGCCGCCGAAGCGGGACAGCCCGAACTCAGCGAGACCCTGCTTGCCGAGGCCCTCAAGCTCCCCCCGCAGAGCCCTTGGAAGTCGCTCGCCGAGACCGGCGCCATCTTCAATGCCTTTGCGCGCGGCGAGCATGACCGCGTCATCGCCCTCTACAACACCGGCCAGACCGACACCAACCAGAACGAGTCGCGCGCCAAGATGCTCCTCGTCGTCGGCCATTCCTTCCGCATCCAGGGCGACCTCGAGTCCGCCCTCCGGCTCTACACCCTCGTGGAGTCCAAGTATCCGAACGACCCGGAGGGCATCGAGGCCGGCTACCGGAAGCTCCAGATCCTCCATCAACAGGGCAGCCCCGGTCTGCCCGCCGCCGCCAAGGCCTTCGCCGAGAAACAGCGCCGCGTCGATGCCGAGAGTTCCTTCATCGACATGGCCTGGCTCATGGCCGCGGAGTGGCACTTCTCCCAGGCCGAGAACTCCGCCAGCGGAGACGGATCCGAATTCGCCAAAAAACACTACGGCGACGCCGCCGCCGCCTACAAAAAGGTCCGGCCCGAGAAGGTCGACAAAAAATACGAGGAAGCCCGCCTCTACAAGCAGGGTTGGGCCGAAATCGAGAGCGACCAGACCGGAGAGGGCATCCTCACCCTTTCCCGTTTCATCCAGCAGCAGTCGCAAAGTCCCCTCGCCTCCTCCGCCCTCGCGAAGCGGGCCATGGCCTACCAGGCGCAGGAAGATCACCAGTTCGCCCTCGGCGACTACCTCGAGATCGCCAAACGCTACCCCGACTCACCCGAGCTCGAGTTTTCCCTCCAGCAGATCGCGCTGATCTACGCCCACCTCCGCAAAATCCCGGAGATGATCCAGGGCTATCAGAACCTCCTCGCCAAATTCCCCGAGACCGAAGGCGCCGGCGAGGCCCACTACTGGATCGGGATCGGACAATTCGACACCGAGGACTTCGCCGCCGCTGTCGAGTCCCTCAAAAAGGCCCGCGAACTCGATCCCACCCTCGACGACAAAGCCACCTTCCGCATCGCCATCGCCCACTACCAGCTCGACCAGATCGACGCCCTCGCCGTCGAGGCGAAGCGTTACCTCAAGAACGCCCCCGCCGAACCCGCTCCCGATGCCCCGGTACGGAGCGAGCTGCCACCCCAGGTCCTCGAGCACCTCGGGCGGCAACTCGCCGCAGCCGGGAAATACGAGGACGCCGAATTTTTCCTCACCGCCCTCACCGATCCTTCGAAACCGGAAAAGACCGCTGCCTCCGTCTGGCGCATCCTCGGTCAGGCCCGCGCCCAGCTCAAAAAACACCAGGAGGCCATCGCCGCCTTCGACCAATACCTCCTCCAGACCGACCGGCCCAGCGAACGCGCCGCCGCCTACCTCGACCGCGGCGTCGCCCAACTCTGCCTCGGCGACCATGCCGCCGCCCGCGAAAGCGCCCAAGAGAGCCTGCGCTCACAAAAGGAAGGCCGCACCAACGCCGAGGCGCGCCTCCTCCTCGGCGACATCGCCGCCGCCAGCGGCAACCTCTCCGAAGCGGTGAAGGACTACCTCGTCGTCAGCCAGATCTTCATGGATCCCGAGATCACCCCCAAGGCCCTCACCAAAGCCATCAACGCCTACCGCACGCTCGGCGACCAAGCGAAGGCCCAGGAGCTGACCCAGGAGCTCAGCCGGAGTTATCCCGAATACAAGGCACCCGCGTCGCTGGAGAAGGAGTGCTGAGGGGCTCGGGCGCCCGGGATCGGACGGGTAGGAGAATCCGAGTCAGCGCCTCATTGACTTGCGTCGGATCGTGACTTGCTGGGCTAGAGACGTCAGTCCGTTCGCATCGCTGGCAGCGACGAGGATCTTATTGGTGCCGCGTTTCAGAACCACCGCAGCCGACCAGTTGGCGAGTCCGCTCGCGCGGTGCACGCCTCTGATATCGCGATAGGATACCGCGACGAGATCGCCATCCGCGTCACTCGCAGTACCACGGAGTGTGATGCGCGACCGTGAAGTTGTGAACGACTTCTTTCCGCTGATACGCAGGGTCGGCGCCCGGGAAACCGGGGTATTGACGAAGTCCGCAACGATCCCCGCCGAGCCGTTGTAGAGCCCTCCCGATGTGAAAGCTTGAGCTCGAACGATGGCATCACGAACAATTGATACCCCGGTGATCTCCCATCCACCCGGAATGCGCGTGCCATGACCCAAAAGTGAGTAGCTGGCCCCTCCGTCGGTTGAAATCTCAAAGGTCGTCCTGCTGGCCTCGGGAGCAGAACCACCGCGCGTCCAGAGAACGGAGGAATCATCGGGCAACGTGAGTTCGCCCGTGGGCAGATCGTTCTCGAGGCGGACGAGTCGGTCGCGATCGGGATCACCGCCCAAATCCGTGAAACTCCCCCCGATCAATACCTTGCCGTCGGCCTGGAGAGCGACACAGGAGAGTGAGCCATTGATCGCTGGCGGAGTAAAACCCGTATCGAGGGCGCCCGCTGCATCCAATCGGATCAGGGAATCCCGGTTCCCGTTCCCGCCCGCATCCGTAAAAGCGCCGCCGACGATCGCCTTGCCATCCGCTTGGAGAGCGATGGAAAAGACAAAGTGGTTCAGTCCGACTGGCGGGTCATATCCTGTATCGAGTGAGCCATCTGCGTCGAGTCGGATGATCCGGTCACGGTCCAAATCGCCATCCACATCCGTGAAGTTCCCTCCCACGATCGCCTTTCCATCGGGTTGGAGTGCGACACAGAATACGGAGTTGTTCAGGCCAGCGGGCGCGATCGGATTGTAGCCCGTGTCGAGGGTGCCTTCGGAATTGAGACGGACGAGCCGGTCACGGTTCGTGTCCCCGCCTACATCGGTAAACGTACCCCCGACGATGACCTTTCCGTCCGTTTGAAGAGCGACACAGGCAACAAAGTCATTGATGCCGGCAGGCGGGTCGAACCCTGCGTCCACAAAGCCGTCGGAATCGAGTCGGACGACCCGGTCCAAATCCGGGTCCCCGGACACATCGGTGAAAGATCCCGCCACAATCACTCGGCCATCTTCCTGCAGGGCGATGCTGGTGACGAAGTTGTTCAACTGCCCCTGCCCGCCGGACACGTTCGCATAGCTCGTGTCAACGGTACCGTCGGCATTCAAACGCATGATGTAGTCCAGCCCGGTCTCTCCGCCAACATCGGAGAATTGCCCGCCTACGATCACCATTCCATCGGGCTGGATGGCCAAGCAATGCACCTGTCCGTTCAGGGCGGGCGGATTGAAGCCCGTATCGACGGTGCCGTCTTCGTTGAGGCGGATGAGATGATCGAGATCCGTGTCGCCGCCCACATCAGTGAACAAGCCACCCACGATGACTTTGCCATCAACCTGAAGCGCGGCGCAGAGCGCCGTGTTATTCAGCCCTGCCGGGGGACTGTGCGCGCTGTCGAGATCCCCGGGCGCGGCAGCCGCCAATCCGGTGAAAAGGACGGACATGCCAAGGAAGAACCCAGGGAAACGCAAAGGGGATTCAATCATGGAGAAACCATGCGGAAAAGCCACCGTATTTGACAAGGACTAAATCGACCTATTTGGCTTGGCAATCCTTGAGAAAGCCGTTTGGATTCGAGTCGGGAAGGGTCTTGGGACGATCACGCGCCAACCGCCCCACTCACCCCACCACCTCCCGGATCACATGCCCCTCGACGTTCGTGAGCCGGCGCTCGATTCCATTGTGCTTGAAGGTGAGTTTTTCGTGATTCAGCCCCAGCAAGTGAAGGATGGTTGCGTTGAAGTCGTAGAGCGGGTGCACGTCTTTCACTGCCTTTTGCCCAAAGGGATCGGTCTCGCCGTGGCTCACTCCAGGCTTCACTCCCGCCCCGGTCATCCAGCAAGTGAAGCCGTCGGGATTGTGGTCGCGGCCCTTCGCGCCCTTTTGAAAGAACGGCATCCGTCCGAACTCAGTGCACCAGACCACGAGGGTGTCCTCGAGCAGGCCACGCTGACGTAAATCCTTGATCAAGGCCGCGGCCGGTTGATCAAGGATGGCGGCGTGGACGTCGTATTGGTCCTTCAGCTCGCTGTGCCCGTCCCAGTTCAGCTTGCCGCCGCTGGCGTAGGCACCGTTGAAAAGCTGCACGAAACGCACCCCCTTCTCGATGAGGCGGCGGGCGAGGATGCAGTTTTTCGCGAAGGCGGCTTTGTCAGGGTTCAAGACGTCGTCAGCGCCGTAGAGCTTGAGGATGTGAGCGGGCTCGGAGGAAAGATCCGAGAGCTCCGGCATGCTGAGCTGCATGCGCGCGGCGAGTTCATAGCTGGCAATGCGGGCGGCGAGCTTTCCATCACCGGGATTGGCCTCGAGATGGCGCGCGTTGATCCGCTGCAGCAGGTCGCGGGCGGCCCGGTCGGCCGACGGGGAAACGCCAGGCGCGGCGAGGTGGCGCACCGGACTCTTCGAGCTCATCGTCGTGCCCTGGAACGCCGCGGGAAGGAAACCCGGACCCCAGTTGTTCGCTCCGTTCTGCGGGACACCGCGCGGATCGGGGATGGCGACGTAGGCGGGCAGGTCGCGGCTCTCGCTGCCGAGCGCGTAGGTCGTCCACGCGCCGAGACTGGGGAAGCCATCGAGGACCGAGCCGGTCGAGAGGAAATTCTCGGCGGGACCGTGGGTGTTCGACTTGCTCGTCAGCGAATGGATGAAGGCGATCTCGTCGGTCAGTTCGGCGAGGTGGGGAATCATGTCGCTGACCCATTTGCCGGTCTTGCCCCGCTGGCGGAAGGCATATTGAGGACGCGACAGATTGCCGGCGGGACCCTGGAACGTCACGGCCGGACCACCGGGCAGCGGCTTGTTGTCCCACTGGATCAATTCGGGTTTGTAATCCCAGGTCTCGAGCTGGCTCACCGCGCCCGCGCAGAAGATGACAACGACATTCTTCGCCTTTGCGGGGTATTGCGGCCGCCGCGGCGCGTAGGGATTCGCCGGATCGATCAAGTTCCCGGACGAGGGGGCCGCCAGCAATCCATCCCGCCCTAACAAACTCGCCAAAGCCACCGACCCGAGCCCCGTCGCGCTGTCGGAAAGGAAACGACGCCGGTCGAGGAGGAAGCGGCCGGCGGGGGAAAGATGTTCGGAGGAGGGGATCATCACTCTTTTCTCTCCACGCATTCTGCCCTTTTAACGCGAAGAACACGTCCTACCTGATCGCGCCGTTTGTTTCCGGCTCCCAACCCGGCCAGCTTGACAAACGCTATCATTGATATCACGGTTCTCCATGGGGCAGTTGCTGGTTCGCGAGATTGAAGACACGTTGGTTCACCAATTGAAGCGGCGAGCCGCCGCCCAAGGTCTGTCAGCCGAGGAACTGCATCGTCGGATCCTCCGTGAGGCACTCTCGCGCGAAGAGGAGAGAAAACCGACCTTGATCCAGTTCCTCACCTCGACCGAAGGCGAGGTCGCTCCGGATGTGGAACTCGACTGGAGCCGGCCGCGGGAGGCCGAATCGCGCGAAATCGACCTGGGCTGAAACGGAGTGATCATGTACCTCCTCGATACCAACGTGCTCTCCGAACTCCGCAAAGGCCACCGCTGCCACGAAGCGGTCAAGCGGTGGGCCGCCGCCACCGCGAAGGACCGGCATTGCCTCAGTGTGCTCAGCTTCGGCGAAATTCGCAAGGGCATCGAGACCTTGAGACGTCGGACTCCCGACCAATGCCCGGCTTTCGAACGTTGGCTCGAGCGCCTCGGGCAAGACTACGGACGGGATGTCTTGCCACTCTCGGCATCGGTCATCGATCGCTGGGGCCGCCTCGCCGCGGAGCGCTCGCTGCCTGTGATCGACGGACTCCTCGCCGCGACCGCCTTGGAATTCCGGATGACGATTGCGACGCGCAACACGAAGGATTTCGAAGGGACGGGAGTCGAGTTGGTGAATCCATTCGACTTCTGACTCACGGCAGCATCACGAATTCATTGCTGTTGAACAAGGCCCGGGCCAGCACGGCGCTGCCGTGCTCGGTGACGGCAGGAGCGGCCTCGGCGATCTCCTCCGGTGACGGCTCGCGCGAGAGGGTGATCCGATAAGCCTCGCGGATGCAGTCTTCGATGCTGGCGCCGCCCGACTTTTCCAGGCGTTGCGCCAAGGCGTTGGATTGATCGAGAATGAACCGGCTGTTGAAAAGGTTGAGCGCCTGGATCGGCGTGGTCGATTCGCGGCGTTGTCCCACGGCCTGGCCGGCGTCGGGACAATCGAAGGCGCCAAAGACGGCTTCGGGCTCGCGGCGGACCTTGTGGGCGTAGATCATCCGCCTCAGACCCTCTCCGGTCGGAGACTCGACCGGGTTGAATCCGCTCAGGCCACCGCGTTTGTCGAAGAGATTGAAGCCACGGCCGTAGCGTTGGGGATCGAGCCGGCCACTCGCGGCGAGGATAGAATCGCGCAGGACCTCCGCCTCGACCCGCCGCGAGGGGAAACGCCAGAGCAGGCGATTGTCCGCATCCTTCGCCGCGGCATCGGGATTCGCCACCGAGGCCTGCCGGTAGGTCTCCGAGGTCAGGATGAGGCGATGAATGTGCTTCACCGACCAGCCCGAGTGGATGAACTCGCCAGCGAGCCAGTCGAGCAGCTCGGGATGCGAGGGCGGCACGCCGTTGTTCCCGAAATCGTTCGGTGATGCAACGAGCCCGGTGCCGAAGTGCCCTTGCCAGATGCGGTTGACCATCACGCGTGCGGTGAGCGGATTGTCAGGACTGGCGATCCAATCGGCGAGAGCGAGGCGGCGCTGCTGTTCCGGCGTCGCCGGATCGAGGACCAACGCTCCGAGGGCCGCGGGCACCAGGGGCGGCACCGGGTCACCGGGCTGCTCGGGATCGCCGCGGCGCAGCAGGCGGATCTCATCGGGTTGGCGGAACTTGCCCGCGAAAGCGAGGATGGCAGCATCCTTTGCCTGGATCCGGCCTTGAAGCTGGTCGCGCTTTTCGCGGAGCGCCTTGGCCTCGGCGGCTTCGGCGGAGGAAAGGCCCTCGGTGGAGAATTCCGCCTTCTCTTCCGGACCTTCCTTGAACGCCCAACGGTCGCTGGAGTCGGCCACGGTCTTCCATCGGCCGTCGGTGCCGGCCACCTCGATGCGGTAGGCGGTGGCGAGGCGGTCCTTGAGCTTACCCTCGCGGTCACGGCCCCAGAGGACCCGGTCGATGGTGGTGATTTCAGGAAAGGCGATCTCGACCCAGCTCCCGGCGACGGCGTTCGCCATCCAGCTCCGCGAGTTTCCGTAGCGTCCGTCGTTGAGGTATTTCAAGTCGTGCCGGTCCGCCACGATGGTGTCGCCGGAGGAACGCACCTCGACGCCACGCGAGGCGAGGGCAAGGTTCTCACCCGTTTCGCCGAAGACTTCGAACTCGTCGATGCAGGCTTCGAGCCGGTTCGTGGCGAGGATGGTGAAACGAACTCGTTTGGCCGGTATCGGCGCGAATCGCTCGAGGTTTTGTCGTGCGGAGACCATCGCCCGGGTCACTCCCGATCCGGCCAAAGGCACCAAACCGACCAGCTTGCGGTCGATCTCCGCCAGCTCCCGCTTCATTGCCGCCGCCTCCTCCTTCGCGGCCAGCGCCGAAGGCGTCCGCAGTTCGCGGTCGCCGTATTCGACCCCGGCGACAAAGGCCTGCATGCCATAGTAGTCGCGCGCGCTGACGGGATCGAACTTGTGGTCGTGGCATCTCGCACAACCAACGCTGAGCCCGAGGAAAGTCTGGCCGATGTTGGTCACGATTTCGTCGATGGCATCCTGACGGGCGAGACGGATCGAGGGTTCATCCTTGCCAATCTGCGCGGGCAGCAGGACCGACGCCGTCACGAGGAAACCCGTGGCCGCATCAGCCCCGAGGGCATCGCCCGCAATCTGTTCGCGGATGAAGCGGTCGTAGGGCAGGTCGGCGTTGAACGCGTCGATCACGTAGTCGCGATAGGGAAAGGCGTAGGGCCGCTCCGTGTTCACCTCGAAACCATGGGTGTCGGCGTAGCGGACGACATCGAGCCAATGCTGCGCCCAGCGTTCGCCGTATTGGGGAGATGCAAGCAGGCGGTCGACTTGATCTCCGACCTCTGACTTCCGACCTCCGACCTCTTCCGGCGTCGGCGGCAACCCGGTGAGATCAAGCGAGAGCCGCCGCAGCAAGGTCGCGGGACCGGCAGGCGGCGAACGGCGCAAACCGTGCTCGGCGAGCTTCGCATCGATGAAGGAATCGATCGAGGCACCTTCAGGAGCAGGCCGGAGCGGTTTGAAACTCCAGTGGTCGGCGGGATCCTTCAAGGTGACGCGATCGACGCCATCGGGCCAGACCGCGCCCTCGGCGATCCAGCGGGTGAGTCGCCCCACCTCCTCCGCGGTGAGACGTGAGCCTTTCGGCGGCATGAGCTCTCCATCGATCCCCGTGGTGACGAAATGAATCAGCGGACTCTCTTCCGGTTTCCCTGGCACGATGTCAGGCCCATGTTGATCACCGCCTTTCATCGCCGCGGCCTTGACGTCAAGCCTCAGCCCTGACTTGCGCGTGTCGCCGCTATGGCAGTCGTAGCAATGGGCCTCGAAGATCGGCCGGATGTCCCGGACGAAATCGACGGGACTGGCGTGGCTTGCCATCGCCAACCCAGCGTAGCCAACGACCCACATGAGCCGCGCCCAATCGCGGAACTTTGCGGCCATTCGCGTCATCGATCGATGGTCTTGAAAATCTCCGGGAAACATGGTCTGCGTTCCCACCATTTATCCCCGATTCCGCGTCGATTTTAACGAAGAAAAACACCGGGAAAGAGCCATGCCGACGTCTTCATCGCGACTGGTCCCGCATCCGGCCCAGGTAAAACCAGCGGAAGGCGAGCCAGATCAGCGGGGGCAGCACCACACTCAAACCCAGGGCGAGACCGGGGGAGGCGACACCGCGATGGCCGATCCAGGCGTAGACGAAGCCCATCGGCACGCTTCCCGTGCAAAGCGCGGGGACAAAACGCCGCAAAGGCATGCGGGTGATCCCCGCGAGGCAGGCGACGACCTCGGGCAGCACCGGCATCCAGCGCGAAAGCGCGACGAGCCAACCACCGAGTTCACCGCGAAAAAGCCGCTCGCCCTCGACAATCCCCTCCTCGCCCGCGAGCCAGCGTGCGCCGCGACGACCGAGCCGGAAGCAAAGGCCGTAGGCCAGCAGTCCCGCCCCGACCGATCCGAGCGCCGCGAGCACTCCACCGAGGAACCATCCATAAACGAAGCCAAGCGCCGACATCACCGCAGTCCCGAGGACCGGCAGGAAGAGGTCGATGATCAAAAGCCCGACCCCCGCGAGCCAGGCCCATTCGCGGGAGTCTTGGAAGGCCGCACCCAACCGGTCCGGCGCCATCGCCGCCTCGATCGAGCCTCCCCAGATCAGGAAAGGCACGATCACGAGGACCGCGAGGAAGAGGGTGAGGGCGAAGAGGCGCTTCATGCACACAGGAGCGCAGGACACCTCGCACTTCCCGCCCCGTCCGGGCGTCTCAGCGGATCAAGCCGCCGCGAAATCGCTCATCGCCTGCAGGATGATGGCGACGCTGACGGCTCCGGCGTCGGGCTTGCCGAGCGAGTTTTCCCCAAGAGTCTTGGCGCGCCCCATCGTGGCGATCATGCCTTCGCTGGCGTCGCGACCGGCGGCGGCGGCGGCGGCCACGGCGACGAGAGCTTCATCGATGGGCGATCCGGAAACCTCCGCGGCCTTTTCCGCGGCGGGGTGGAGGGCGTCGACCATGGTCTTGTCACCGGGTTTGGCACCCTTGGTCATGACTTGGTCGGTGCCTTCGCGCAGCAGGGTGGCGAGTCCGGCGGCGGTGAGTTCGGTCGCATCGCCGAGGGCCTTGCCGCCGGAGCGGAAGAGGATGCCGAAGATCGCGCCCGAGGCGCCACCCATGCTGGACATCATCGCGGTGCCGACCCCGAGGAAGACCTTGCCGACGCTGGGGAATTCCTTGCCGGTGAGGGCCTCCTTCACCGCGGTCATGCCACGCTCCATGCCGACGCCGTGGTCACCATCGCCGAGCGCGCGATCGGCGTCGGTGAGGATGGGTTCGGAGGCGATGATCTGGTCCGCGGCGACGAGCATCATGTCGCGGACTTCGTTGATGGAGAGCGAGGATTTTCCCATGGCGGTGTTTTGGTGGAATAAAGAGGGTCTGGTCGGGGATGCAACCCTCTTCGGTCCGGACCGGGGCGCGGTTCAGCCGCCGTAGTGGCCTTCCATCTTGCTGTAGCAGACGGATTGGCAAGGCATGTCCCAGTAGGGTTTGAGCTCGTCGTCGAGCCGGGTGATGGAGAAGGAGATGCCGGACATTTCCTGACAGGTCACGAAATCGCCGACGAGCACGTCGTAGATCTTGATGCCGCGTTCGTTGAGGATGGTCTTGGCCTTGCGCAGGGCGATGAGGAGTTCCATCATCGTGGTGGCGCCCAGGGAGTTGACGACAAGAAGGATCTCGTCGCCGGCGGCGAGCGGAGCGACTTCATCATCCTTTTCGAAGTCGGCGAAGATCAGGTCGAGCATCTGCGTGGTGAGATCATCGGCGCTGGTCATGGGGATCTCCCCCACCCCGGGTTCGCCGTGGATGCCCATGCCGAGACCGATCTTGTCCTCGTCGATGTTGAACGTCGGTTTGCCGGTGGCGGGAATGGAGCCGGGTGCCATCGAGACGCCGACGGAGCGGGTCTGGAGCACGGCTTTTTTTGCGACCGCCTCGAGTTCGGCGAGGGTGGACACCTTCTGCGAGGCGGCCCCGGCGAGCTTCACGATGGGCACGAGACCGGCGATGCCGCGGCGATTGTGTTTTTGGGTGGGCGGGGCGGAGCAGACGTCATCCCAGATCAGCACGGTACGAACCTCGATGTCCTCGTCCGAGGCGAGTTCTGCACCGAGGTCGAAATTGAGGACGTCGCCGGCGTAGTTGCCGTAGAGGTAGAGCACGCCCTTGCCACGCGAAACGGCCTCGGTCGCCTCGAAGACGATGTTTGGCGGAGGCGCGGCAAAGATGTCACCGCAGGCGGCGCCGTCGGCGAGATTACGCCCGACGAGTCCGTGATAGATCGGCTCGTGTCCGCTGCCGCCACCGATGAGCAGGGCGACCTTGCCTTCGGGGATGTCGTTCTTGACGATGGACCGGGTGCCGGCGAGACGGCACTCTCCGTTGTAGGCTTCGACGAGTCCTTCGACGAGTTCGTCGGCGACCTTGAGGGGGTTGTTGATGAGCTTTTTCATCGAAAGGGAAGGCCCGGGAGGCCGGGAAGGGGCCTTGTTCTCTCAGACATTGCCCCGGAAAACAAACGGAAAATAAGGGAGCGACAAATTTGCGGGACACAATTGGCGGAATTCGGTACACTGCCCGCCATGTCACGGCTCTCCGCCCTCGCCCTCTCCGGCTTGCTCGCTCTCTCCTGCCTGGCTCCATGTCCGGTCCATGCCCAGAAGGAACTGGTGGCGGACCTCGACGTGTTCGTGACCCTGCCGGATGCCTACCAACTGACTCCGGACGATCTCGAAAAGCGCTTCGAGAAAGGCGAATGGAACCGGAACCCCTACTTCTCCTGGCTCACGACGGACCGCAGCCGGGCCATTTTCCAGAAGAAGGAAATGGCGAATCTCCAAGTCAAACTGAGCCTGCTGAAAGGTACGGTCACGGCCGAGGAGGCGATCGTGGACTTCAAGGACGGGAAATTTGTCGGCGTGACGATCTCGCTTTTCAACCGAGGTGATGGCGGCACGATCTCGCGCTCGGATTTCGACGCCCGCTTTCAGGCGATGGGCCGGCATCTCGGCCAGCAACTCCAAATCCGCCCGACGAAGCGCGAGGCGAAGCCGACCCAGGGACTGCTGACCTCGGGATTCACCTGGATCTCGGCCCGCGGCAAGGCGGTACTGGAACACAACGCGGAAGCGCCCGGCAGGACCGAGTTCCTCCGCATGCGCCTGGCACGACGCGACGCGGGCGGCGCCTACGAGGCGGCGATGCAAGACCGCGCCGGCGCGTCGGTGAAGCTCTCCGATTTGCCCGGGCATGTCCGCAAGACTCCGGAGGGCGACGTTTACATCGCGGGTCTACCGATGGTGGATCAGGGAGCCAAGGGTTATTGCGTCGTCGCCTCGGCCCAGCGGCTCTTCGAGTATTACGGCATCGCCTGCGACATGCACCAACTCGCCCAGGTCGCCGGCTCCGACCCCAACCGCGGCACCAGCACCCTCGCGATCAACGAGGAGCTCGGTCGCATCGATCATTTGTTCAAGACCAGGTTCACCTGCCTGGCGGTGCGCGATGCCCGCGGCCTCGTGGAACTGCTGGAGGGCCGCTACGTCGGGCCCGCCGTGCCCGAGTCGAAGTATCACGAGATGATCCGCAAGAGCATCGGCGAAGGCATCCCGTTGCTGTGGTCGCTGGAGGTCGGGGTCTTCCCCGAGGAGCCGCCACTCGAGATCCAGACCAGCGGCGGCCACATGCGCATGATCATCGGTTACAATCTCGAAAAGCAGCAGATCCTGTTCTCGGACTCCTGGGGGGCCGGCCACGAATTGAAGCGCATCGACGCCGACCACGCCTACCAGGCGACCCACGGACTGTTCCTGATGAAGCCGATCACGCGTTGAGCCGCGGTCACGGTGCCGGGGCTTCGCCCGAGCGGATGATCAACTCGGGGCGGTAGAGGTCCTGGTTGCTGGCCTGGAACTCGGCCTTGAGACGGACCTTGAAATGATGGAGGTCGACGAGGTGCCAGCGCAGGTAGCGCCATTTGCCGGTGTTGCCGTCGTGCTCGATGCCGACGAGGAGATGGCTGGCGTCGTAAAGCACCTTCCGCGTCTGCACCGTCGGGGTGAAATAGAAGGTGCGCAGATCGGACTCGAGCGAGCCCTCCTGCACGAGCTTCGGGTCGAGGTAAACGACCCGACCGCTTTCGGGATGCCGGATCATCAGATCGGGATAACCGGCACGCTGCAGGTTACCCTCGGCGGTGCGCGGATAGTGACACTCGAGCTCGGGGATGCGATCGATCTCTTCGATCAAGGCGGTCTCGAAGTAAGCGCTGACCTCGTTGATGCGGCTCTCGCGATGGGTCACGGAATCCGCTTGATTGAAGCGTTCCAGGACCCGGCGCATGGCTTCGTCGATGCCATCGAGGATCTCGGCGTCGGCTGGGTCCTCGGGGTTCATCGGGATCACCTGCCGTCCCGTCGAGACCTGGATCAAGGTTGAAAAGGGCACGTCGCGGAAGGTGCCCCCGCCATTGAGCACCGTGTTCACCAGCGCCTCGACCGAGGGTTCTTGCTCGATCACGACCTGGGGTGCCGTACCACGCTCGCAGGCGGCCAGGATCAGGAAGGGCAGGATGGAGAGCAGGTTTTTCATTCCACCTCCAAAGCAGATCGGAAAGCCGCCTCGCCCGCGTCCGCCTCATCCTCGGAACGTGCGTGAACCCGGGCGACGCAGTCGCCGGTGCGGACGGTTTCGCCGGTTTTGACGAGCCGATCGAAGCCGACCGAACCATCGACGGCGTCGCCGGCGCGGTCGCGGCCTGCGCCGAGGGCATTCGCGGCACGACCCACCGTTTCGGCATCGACCCGGGTCACCATGCCGGATCGGTCACTGCGGATTTCGCGCACGGCCGCTGCGGGATGGACTTTGCTGAAATCCGCCAGCAGGCCGGCCTCGCCACCCTGACATTCCACCATGGCCTCAAACTTCCGCAGGGCGCTGCCGTCGTCGAGCCATCCTTCCAGCCGTGCCCGATCGGCCAAACTCACGGTCTCCGCGAGGTCGAGCACGATGCGCCGCAGATCCCCGGGTCCGCCGCCACGGAGGCACTCGATCGCCTCGACCACCTCGAGCGCGTTACCGACGGCGCGGCCGGTCGGCTCGTCCATGGCATGATACAGCACCCTCGTCGCCACGCCCATGGACTCGCCGACTTCGCGCATCGCCTCGCCGAGCAGTTCAGCCTCGGACCGGGTTTTCATGAAGGCTCCCGATCCGAATTTCACGTCGAGCACCAAAGCATCGAGCGACTCGGCCAGCTTTTTGGAAAGGATCGAGGCCACGATCAGCGGACGACTCGGCACGGTCGCGGTCACGTCGCGCAAGGCGTAGAGCTTGCGGTCGGCGGGACAGATCGCCTCGGTCTGGCCCATCATGACGACGCCGATCGCCTCGAGCTGCGTGATCGCCTCCTGCCCTGACAGAGCCACCCGGAATCCGGGGATGGACTCGAGCTTGTCGAGCGTGCCTCCGGTGATGCCGAGCCCGCGGCCGGAGATCATCGGCACCCAAAGATCGTCGCAGGCGAGCAGCGGCGCGAGAATGAGCGAGACCTTGTCCCCCACCCCGCCGGTGGAGTGTTTGTCGACGACTCGGGGTGCCGCCTCCGGCCACTGGAATCGCTCGCCCGAATCCAGCATCGCCTGGGTCAAAGTAGCGGTCTCGGCGGCGTCCATGCCTTGGAAATAGACCGCCATCGCAAAGGCCGACATCTGGTAATCCGGTACCTCGCCCTCGGTATAGGCACGGATCAGCCAGCGGATCTCGGATTCCTCGAGAGTCCGTCCGTCGCGCTTCCGCTCGATGATCGCGCTGGCGTGCATGGGCGGAAATTGGACCAGAATCCGGCCCGGTGGGAAGCAAAAAGACGCGATGCGGACTTGCCGGGCGGAGACGCCATCCTAGAATCCGGCCTGACATGGCGAAGGAACTGAATTTCAAACAAGAGCTGGTCGGCTGCTTTGGCGATCCGGTGGCGGAGAATCCGACCCAGGCGATGATCGAGCCGGCCTTCCGGGCGCTCGGGCTCGATTGGCGCTATCTGACCCTCGAGGTTTCCACCGCCAACCTCGCCGCCGCCGTGGCGGGGGCGCGGGCCTTCGGTTTCCAGGGTTTCAATTGCACGATCCCCCACAAAGTCGCCGTCATTTCCCACCTCGACGATCTCGGTGAATCGGCGCGTCTGATGGGCGCGGTGAACTGCGTGGTCAACCGCGGGGGCCGTCTCATCGGCGAAAACACCGATGGCAAGGGATTTGTGGCGAGCTTCCGCGAGCTCGCCGACCCGGCCGGCAAGTCGCTGGTTCTGCTCGGCGCGGGCGGAGCCGCGCGCGCCATCGGCGTCGAGATGGCCCTGGCCGGCTGCGCCGAGATCACCCTCGTCAACCGCGGCGAAGCGCGTGGCCGCGAACTGGAGTCGCTGTTCTCTGGGAAACTTCGAGAGGCCGTCCGCGAAAACCTCGGCTCTGATCTGCGGGTCAATTACCTGCCTTGGGACGGCCCGCTGACCCTGCCCGGGGGCACCGACATCCTCGTCAACGCGACCTGCATCGGACTCTACCCTGACATTGACGCCAAAGTGCCGCTCGACTTCGACTCGATCGATCCCGGGGTGATCGTCGCCGACGTGATCCCGAATCCGCCCGACACTCACCTCGTCCGCACCGCCCGGGCCAAGGGTTGCCGGGTCATCGATGGGCTGGGCATGCTGGTGGCTCAGGGCGTCATTGGCATTGAATACTGGACAGGTCGCACGCCCGACGCCGGAGTGATGCGCCGCGCCCTTGAGGAGGTCTTCGCCTGAAGCCGATTTATTGACCAGGGGCCGGCTCGATCGATTTCAGCTTGCCCCCGAGGTCCTCGAGCGCCGAGCCGAGCTCCTGCAGGCCGGTCATGACTTCGGGATTCTCGGAGAGCAGTTTCAGCATCATCTCCGCCGGCGAGACCTGGGACATCGCGCCCACGGTGGTTTGATGGAGCGGCATCGACCAGGCGTCCAGCCAGATCGGATCCGACTTGCGGAAGCCCTGCTCGAGGAGGCGCTTCTCGAAATCGGGCATGTGGCCGGCTCCGTAGAAAATGGTGTAGCTGCCCCGGCCCCGATCCTGCTGGAGTTTCGCGAGCTTCTCCATGACGACCCGGTTGCGCTCGCTGACAAGCACGCTGCCCTGATCGCCCTCGATCTGGGTGATGAAACTCTCCGCCTCGCTCAGGAAGGGAGCAACGGTGCGCTTCAAACCACCGCTGTCGCCGCTCATGATCGATTGGAAGATGCGCTTCATCATCACCTCCGTCTCCGCGGCATCCGTGGGGACACCGGCGACCCCGCCTTGCTTCGCCATCTCCGAGGCGCGGGTGAACAGGGTCATCAGGGACTCGTCGCGCGAGCTCATCAGCTCCCCCATTTCGTCCCAGGCCACGTCGGCATGGACGAAATTGGGCGCGGTGTAGTCGATCCCCTCGAGTTGATATTGGAGACCGAGAAAGGATTTCGCCATCTTTTGCAACTGTCGCACCGCGCCGACCTCTTCCTCGGCCGCGCTGGTGCCGGCGGGATCGGTGCCCTGATGAGGACCGCCGACCATTTCGTAGAGCACCACGTCGTAAACCTTGAGCCGCTCGTTGAGCGACTTGAAATAAGCGGCGTCGGCGAGGTGGACGACGGCGACGAGATCGACCACGATGCCGTTCTTCTCAAAACGCACCAGCGCCGTCTGAAGCCGATCGGTTGCATCGGCGGCGGCGGGATCGGTCGCCGCGTGGTAACGCACGTAGTCCGGAGCCGGTTCGGCGGGCTCCGCGGGAAGCGGCAGACCCGGCTGCGGCGGAGCGGGAGTCTCCGCTCGGGCCATGGGGATCAGGATCGAAAGGAGTCCGATGATCGGGGCGAAGACGGGAGCGGCGCGATGGTTCATGTTCCGGGATCTGACCTCGGCGGCGTGATTTCGTTCGCCACCTTTCCCGGAGAATATCAATCGCCGCTCTTCATGTCGAGCGCGACGAGCGCGCCGTTGCTGTTCCGGCAATAAACCCGGCCGTGGGAATAAACGGGCACCGTCCAGACTTTCCCCGGAACGACCTTCTGGGTCAGGGTCGGTTGGTAGCCCGAGGTGCTGGCCGGAGCGACCTGCAGTTCCCCGTTTTCCGTGATCGCCAGCAATTGCCCCTGCACCGCGGCGAGGGCGCCGTGGCCGACTTGGGGTACGTTCCACTTCACGGTGCCGGTGGCGAGTTCGACACAGACCAGGCCGGTGCCATCCTGTCCCTCGTTGCCGCTGACGGCGTAGAGATGTCCGTCGATCAAAACCGGAGCATTCATCTGGGCGCAGAGTTCGCGGTTCTGCCACTTCACTTCGATCGCGCCCTTCTCCTTCCACTCGATCAGGGTCGCGCCCTTGTCGTAACCGCTCGAGATCAGGACGTGGTCGCCGGAGATCACAGGATCGGCCGCGTTGACTCCGTAGCGGGTCATCCACTTGTGCCGCCACACCTCGGTGCCGTTGCTCGCATCGACACAGACATAGCCGCGCTTGTTCGAGAAAATGACGAGACGCCAGCCGTTCTTGGAGACGAGGTGCGGGCTCGAGTAACCGGCCTCCTCGTTCTTCGACTTCCAGACCACGGAGCCATCGGTCTTCTTCAGGTTAATGCCCGAGTCACCGGCGTTGAGAAAAAGCCAGTCCTCCCAGACCACGGGCGCACCCGAAAAACCCCAGGTCGGCTTCGAATAACCGAAATCCTTGTGCAGGTTTTTCTGCCACACCACCTTGCCGTCGTTCAGGTCCAGACAAAAGACTTCGCCCTCGCGGGCGAGTTGGAAGACGCGGCCATCAGCGATCGTGGGTGTGCCGGTGGTGCCGCCTTGGAAATAGAGGGCGCCGACCGGCTGCTCGTAGCTATGGCGCCAGAGCTCCTTGCCGCTGGCGGCGTCGAAACAAAAGATCGTGTCTTTCCCATCGGCATGGCCGGTCGCGACGAGCTTGCCGTTGGCGACGACCGGGGCGCTGTAGCCGAGACCGAGTTCGGCCGACCAAAGCACTTTCGCCTCGCCCTTCGTTTTCAGACCGCCTTCCTCCGAGATGCCGTTCTGCGAGGGGCCACGGTAACGGGGCCAGTCGGCGGCACCGGCCGTCGGTTCGATTCCATCGGGGACGAGGAGGGCCGTCAGGAGGAGTGCCGGGTTGACGCGGGGAATCGAAAAGGGCAGCATCGCCATGCCCCTAAACTCATGCAAATCCGGACCTTCGCAAGCCTTCTCTTGATTGCCACAACCCTCGCTGGGCCCGCCCGCGGCGCGGTTTCCGAGTCGGTCTGGGGCACGCTGCCGGATGGCCGCGAAGTGAAGACCTTCACCCTGACAAACGCCTCCCGGACCCGCGTCGTGCTGGCCGAATATGGCGCCCTGCTCGTCTCGGTGGAAACGGTGGATCAACAGGGTCGAGTCGGCCACGTGACCCTGTCCTATCGCTCGCTCGACGAGGCGCTGGCCGGCGGGGTGTTCGGATCGGTGATCGGGCGCTTTGCGAACCGGATCAGCGGCAGCGGTTTCTCCATCGAGGGTCGTCGTTACGAGCTGGAAAGCGTCAATCGCGACGGCATCCACATCCATGGTGGCGCGACGGGATTCCAGCGGCAGCTCTGGAATGGAAAAGCGACCGGTGACTCCGCGGTGTCCTTCACCTTGTCGAGTCCCGACGGTCACGAGGGTTATCCCGGAAACGTCGCCGTGTCGGTGACCTATACCCTGACCGAGGACAACGTGCTGCGCCTCGAATATCGCGGAACGAGCGATGCGCCGACTCCCTTGAACCTGACCAACCACGTTTATTTCAACCTCGCCGGTGGCGGCGATGTGCGGGAGCATCAGCTCTCACTCACGAGCCGCGAGATACTCGAGGTCGATGAGAAGAAAATCCCCACGGGTCGGCTGCTCCCGACCGCGGGGGGTGCCTTCGACTTTTCGACGCCGAAGGCCATCGGCCAGGATCTTGATTCGATCGCGGGCGGTGGTTACGACCACTGCTTCGTGGTACCCGGGGGCAGAGGGACGTTGAAGCCGGTGGGTCGGCTGGTCGATCCAGCCTCCGGCCGCAGCCTCGAGATCGCGACCACCGCACCCGGGGTGCAGATGTTCACGGCGAACTCCTTCAAGGACAATCCGCATCCGCGTTGGGGAGGCATCTGTTTCGAGACGCAGTTCTATCCCGATTCACCAAACCAGCCGGAGTTTCCGTCCTGCATCCTCCGCCCCGGCGCGATCTACGAGCAGCGCACCGAATTTCGCTTCGGGCTCGACGCCGCCCCTTGATGCCACCGATCCCGGCACGCCACGCGCAACATCGAGAGATTTCGCTCGACCTCGGGCAGCGCCGGAGCGAAAAAGGCGGGCTTTGTCGCCATGCCGCTTTTTATCTTCGCTGTCTTCCTCAGTGCCTTTCTGCTCTTCCAGGTGCAGCCGGTCATCGCCCGCTACATCCTGCCTTGGTACGGCGGCAGCCCCGGTGTGTGGACGACCTGCCTGCTCTTTTTCCAGTTCGGACTGCTCGCGGGTTATGCCTACGCCCATGGGCTCGTCACCTTCCTGAGGGAGAAACGGCGTCTCCAGGTGGGCATCCACCTCGCCCTGCTCATCGTCGCGTGCGCCCTGTTGCCGATCACGCCCTCGGCCGATGCCAAACCCGACGGAACCGAAGCCCAGCCCATCGCCGGGATCGTCTGGCTGCTGTTCCGCAGCGTGGGCTTTCCCTACCTGCTCCTCTCCGCGTCGGGCCCGCTCCTGCAACACTGGTTCGGCGAGGTCTATCCCACGCGGTCGCCCTACCGGCTCTACGCGGTTTCGAATCTGGGCAGTTTGTTAGGGCTGCTCACCTATCCCTTTGTTTTTGAGCCCCTCCTCAAGATCAACCAGCAGACCGGATTCTGGTCCTGGGGCTTCGCCCTTTACGCGGTGATCGCAGCGACCACGGCGCTGTTCTTTTTGAAAAGGCATCCCCGCGGCAATGCCGGGCAGCGGACCGAAACCGCCGTGCGCCCCGGCGCGGCTTCGGTGCTGCTCTGGATCGCGTTCAGCGCCTGCGGCTCCATCCTCCTGCTCGCCCTGACCAGCCAGATGTGCCAGGACGTCGCCGTGGTCCCCTTTCTCTGGGTCGTGCCGCTCTCGCTCTACCTGCTGACCTTCGTGATCGCCTTCGACCACGAGCGCTGGTACTACCGACCCATCGCCGTCCCCCTCGCCGCCATCGCCGTCGGCATGACGATCTGGCTGATGAACCTCCAGTTCGCCCCCTTCGAGTGGGACCTCGTCTGGCAGATTCTCATCTACTGCTCCGCCGTCTTTTTCTGCTGCCTGGTCTGCCATGGCGAGGTCGTGCGCCTCAAGCCGCCGGTTCGCTACCTCACGGGTTTCTACCTGGCGATCTCGCTGGGCGGGGCCCTCGGTGGTGGTTTTGTCAGTCTCGTGGCTCCCCGCATCTTCGACGGCTATTGGGAACTGCATCTCGGCTTCGTGCTGCTAGCGATCCTGACGACCCTGCGGCTCTGGGAGGGATTGAATGGCAGGAACCGCTGGCTCATCACCGGCAGCGCCGTCGCCTGGTGCGCCGCGCTTGGCTTCATGGCTTTCCATCTCGTTCAGCATGTCAAAGAGAGCCAGGAATACTCCATTGCCGTGAAGCGCGGGTTTTACGGCGTGCTTCGCGTCGCCGAGACGGGGGAACTCATCGACAATCCCTATCGCTCGCTCTACCACGGGCGGATCAGCCACGGACGCCAATACACCGGGGAGGAGTTCCAGACCCTCGCCACCACCTACTACAGCACCGAGAGCGGTGTCGGCACCGTCTTCGACTGTCTCCCGGCCCGGAGTTCCGAACCGGCCGCACCCGTCCACATTGGCGTGGTTGGACTCGGAGTCGGCACCATCGCCACCTATGCCAATCCCGGTGATCGTTTCCGAATCTACGAAATCAATCCCCAGGTCGAGGAACTGGCCCGCAGCCACTTCACCTATTTGTCCGACTGCCAGGGAGACGAGACCGTCGTCCTCGGCGACGCGCGGATCTCGCTGGAGCGGGAACTCGCCCAAGGTGATTCGCAGCAGTTCGACGCCCTCTTTGTCGATGCCTTCAGCGGCGATTCGATTCCCATCCACCTCCTCACCAGGGAGGCCTTCGAGCTGTATTTCAAACACCTCAAGCCCGGCGGAGTGCTCGTCGTCCACGTGACCAACCTCCACCTCGACCTCTCCGACCCCGTCCGCAACCTCGCCGCTGCGCTCGGCAAGCAAGCCTTCCGCGTCGACCACAGCCCAGAGATCGACGAGGATCACAAATATTATTCCGACTGGATCCTGATCACCGACAGCGCGGATTTCATCACCGCGCTCGAGGCATCGGAACGCATCACCGACTGGGACCGCGAGGAGACCCGGCCGATCGTGTGGACGGATGACTACAGCAATCTGTTCGAGGTGGCGTTTTAGGGGGTGGCGGTCGGGAGATTTTGAACCGTCAGGTTTCGTCCGCTGACGGCGCAATGAGAAGAGTGAAAATTTCTTGAAAAAGTGCGTTGGGTGCGCCGTGAATGTCTCACCCCCTACGCGAAACTAGTTGGCGTGCCTAAAACAGTTAGTGGCAATTCTGCTGTTTCCCTTAGCTCGCGGGACGAAAGTAAACTCAATCATGCTCGCTACGCTCGCCAACTGCTGGGCCAAAACCGATCCACGAACAAGTCTTCCCGCTTTGACGGTGCTGGACCATTGCATCGTCGTGGGGGCCGTGACGGAGGCAATTTTGCAGAGACTGGCTCCCGCTTGTTTCAAGATGGTCTCACCGGGAACCGCATTCGTTGCCGCCGTCCACGACATCGGGAAGATTTCTCCAGGCTTCCAATCGAAATGCCCACAGGCAGTCCTCTGCGATCCTTCGGCCATCAGGTACGAAGGTGACCACGCGAAGCTGGGGCAAGCGTGGCTCGCGTCCTTGTCGGAGTTGCGCGGATCGGACCACCGTGCGCTGGCTTGGATCCTTTGTGTCGGAGCGCATCATGGCTCATACCATCCCGACCTCGCAAATCTGAGCCGAGACTTGCGTGCAGAGCGAGAACGGTTTCCGTGGGCGGCTGCCTTGCGTCGCGAGCTGTTCGACCACCTTCGGGAACACTTCGGACCGCCGGTCTCGGAGGAGTTTGCCAGAGATTCAGCCCGACTGCACTGGTTGACGGGTCTCGTCACTTTCGCGGACTGGATCGGCTCGAACTCCGACTGGTTCGAGCTTTCGTCATCCCAGTCACTCACGGACGCATGGCCGATAGAAAGAGCGCGTGACCGGGCGGAATTGTCCGTCGGTTCGCTGGGCTGGCAACGGCACAACGTTTCGGAGGGACGCAAATTTGAAGCACTCTTCGAACCCCTGCCGGATGGTCGCCCGCTAACGCCACGACCGCTCCAGGAGTCGCTCATCAACGCAACCGATTCTCCCGGCCTTTATATAGTGGAGGCGCCCATGGGCATGGGCAAGACGGAAGCCGCCCTCGCCGCCGCCTACCGCAGATGGAGTGAAGGCGGAGAGCGCGGGCTCTACTTCGCATTGCCGACGCAGCTCACGAGCAACCGCATTCACGACCGAATCACAAGCTTCCTTGATCGTGTCGTCTCTGATCGCGATTCGGTTCAGGCCTTGGTTCATGGAAACGCATGGCTCTTCCCGGATCGAATTCGTCCGCTCCAGCCGACCCATGCGAGCACCGGCGGAGACGCCACCGACGCGCACCGATGGTTCGCATCGGGACGCCGCGCTTTGCTCGCACCTTTCGGGACAGGTACGATCGATCAGGCTCTGATGGCAGTAATGGCGGCGAAACATGCGGCACTGCGGCTCTTCGCCTTGTCGGGAAAAGCCGTCGTCATCGACGAGGTCCATTCCTACGATCCCTACACTTCCGCCCTCGTGGACAGTCTCGTGAAGAATCTGCTCGAGGTGGGATGCACGGTCTTCGTCCTCTCCGCCACGCTCACCGCGCGGCGGCGGCGCGAATTAGTGGAAGTGACCGGGGCGCACGTGCCTGACGAAATGCCGGATGACTATCCCTTGATCACGTGCGTGAAGCAGGGAAGTTCAGTGGCCGAACCAGTCCGCATCTTGGGGGAGGCGCCGTCCGCAACAACGGTGCGGATCGAGCGGCGATCCCCCGATGATCCGTCCGAACTTCAAGCCATTGCGGACGCGGCGGAGGCCGGCGCCTGCGTCCTGGTGATCCGCAACACGGTTCGTTTGGCCCAGGACACCTACCTTTCTCTCAAGTCCTGCGTTCGCGAGGGAACCGGAGTCGAAATGGGTCTGCTTCATAGCCGCTTCACCTTCCTCGACCGGCAAAGGAACGAAAAGCATTGGATGGAGAAATTGGGGCGCGACGGGAAGGCGCGTCCATTACATGGTGCGATCCTGGTTGCCACCCAGGTAGTCGAGCAGTCCGTGGACATCGACGCCGATCTACTCGTCACCGACCTGGCTCCGGTCGATCTGCTGATCCAGCGACTCGGTCGCCTCCACCGCCATGAGAGGGGATCGCGCCCTGCCGGTTTTGAGACGCCCACGTGCTGGCTCTGGACGAACCAAGTCGATTGGGATGCGGGCGAGAAGGAGATCAAGGCGGCGCTGGGACCATCCGCCTGGGTGTATCCGCCCTTCGCCTTGTTCCAAGCAGAACGCATTTTCAGCCAGCGGGTGGAACTTGCGTTGCCGAGGGAAATTCGTGAAGTCTTGGAGGAGTCCGACCGGGTGCCGGGAGACTTACCTGGAGGAGCGTCGCGGTTTGCGGATGCATTGCACGGACGAGACCGCGACATGGCCCTTTCCGCAGCACGGCAGGGATGGCTGGATGCCGCGACACTGCCGGACGTCGAGGGTTCCAAAACCCGGTGGGGTGCGCAGCGCTCCGGCTTTGTTGTCCTGCTGCGTGCGTACCCCGTCGCCTCCGCGGGACGGATTCAGATTGTGCCTAGGGACGGTGAAGCCGTCTCGATGCGGCCGGGCGAGTTCTCATACCCTCTGGCTAAAAGCCTGCACGAGAACGCCGTTCGAGTGCCATGGCATTGGGTTAAATCGGGAGTGGCGAGCCAGCCATCGTGGATGGCCGATCATATCGAGGATTCGGTCTTTGGGATCACTTCCGGAGGCACTCTGTCAGTTGATTTGAGTACTTGTCCCGACAATCACTACGCCTTTACCTATAACTCGGAATTGGGCTTGCGTAGCGAGGCAGTCGCTGTGGATACTCTATGGACCGTTCCCGAGGACGACTCTTGGTATTGATACACTCATTCCTTCCATGGCTGCCTTCAACCTCATCGACGATCCTTGGATTCCCGTGCGTTGGACCGACAAGGCTCACATCGAGCCACTTGTGGGTCTGCGACGGCTATTCGAGCAAGCAAACCAGATTGCAGACCTCTCCGCCACACCCGCCGAGCGCGTCTCGCTGATGCGCCTGCTTGTGTGCATCACCCAAGCCGCCATCGGTGCGCCGCCTCATTCGGGGGCTTGGGCGGGCTTCGGCAACGACTTGGCCGCTTCCATTCCTAGCTACTTGGGTCGAACGGAGATCCACGGGAGGTTCGTTTTACTCGGCCATGGCCCGCGTTTCCTCCAAGTCTCGGTTCCGAAAAAGGCGGAACCCGTGCCCGCCAGCAAGCTCTTCCCGCACCTCGCCACCGGAAACAACCCTACACTCTACGACCATGCTGGTGGCACCAAGCGAACGGAAACTCCCTCACGGCTTGCTCTTGGATTGCTTGTGTTCCAGTCCTTCTATCCGCTCTATGGTGCAGGTTACAAGGGTAAGGGGCCTTGCGTCGACGGCAACATGCTGCACCTCCTCCTGCGTGGCGATAACCTCGCGGAATCGATCCTCCTCAACTGTCTCGATGCGGAGACTATTTCGTCGCAGTTCCCCAAGGGCATTGGAAAGCCGATTTGGGTGCTCGATGAAAAATCCTCAGGATTCGAAGCGAATGCCACTGAGACCTATCTGGGGCGCCTTGTCCCGCGTCATCGGAACGTCCTCCTTGCGGACGACGGCAGCGGATTTCATCTCGACACGAAGTCGATGGTATATCCGACCTTCGAGGCGGCCATCGAACCCACGGCAACGGTTGTCGTGATCAAGAAGGGGACTGTGGAAGAGCGGCGTCTGTTGCCGGCCCGGCTCCATCGGGCCACTTGGAGGGATCTGCACCTCATATGCGCCCTGCGGGTAGCCGATGGCGAAACATCCGGGGCCGCTCCGTTGGTCCTGCAAAGCCATGCGGCTGAGCTTGCCGATTCCGACCTGCGGGCGGCGCGGGTCTGGACAGGGGCACTCGTGACTGATCTGAAGGCAAAAATCCTCGACACCATCGAAAGCTCTTACACCATCCCTTCGCGGTTGCTCGATACCTTCGAAGGGCAACGAGACTATGAACGCGGTGTCGCGTTCGCGGAGGATCTGTCGAAACGCCTTTACGGTGCGGTCAAATCCTACTCAGCAACGATGAAGCACGAGTCGGCTCCGGTCGATGATGCCCAAGCACACTTTTGGCACACCCTCGACCGCGACGCACACATTCTCTTGGCGTTGTCAGGCGATCCCGACGCGATGGCAGGACGGGAGTTCGGGCGCGGCCCCGGGAACGAGGCCGACCCATGGACGCAAACCGTCCGCTCCGCCTTGCGCTCGGCCTACGATGCCACCTGCCCGCGCCAGACGCCCCGGCAACACCAGGCCTACGCGGTCGGCTTGCGCGTGCTTCTGCCGAAACCTGCCAAACCGAAAAATACCGCATCCTCCAATCCTCTTGCCTCCGCTATCTAACCCTGTCGAACCATGGGACAACCATCTGACTATCAAAAGCAAAACGAAGAGTTCGTTGCCCGCCTTGTTCGAGAGTGCAAGGATCGCGGCACACGAGCTGAATTGCGCCGCTACTGGAGCGATCGGACGAAACACTACGCGTTTCCCGTGTTCGGGGCGCTACGGGCTATCGACGACGATCGAACGCAGCTCATCGCCGCGCTCTTCGCCACGCACGACCGCGACGGCGCTCCGGCACATCGGGCTGGCGGGCCGTCCCCCGGCACCGCCTTCCTCCAAGTCGCGGGAGGACCGAAAGGAGGCGCCTACGAATCGACCGAACGTCATTTCCGACGCCTTCTCGCCTGCCAAACCCTCGACGAAGTGGGTGAACAACTGCACCGGCTCGTAAAACGTCTTGAAGGCGAGGGCATTCCGCTCGACTACGCAAAGCTGCTCGGAGATCTGCGGCAGTGGGGGAAGAATCCCGACGCCGTGAAGACCCGCTGGTCCCTCGATTTCTGGCAGGCAAATCCCGAAACCAACGCAGAATGAGCCTCTTCCTCACCCGTATCGACATCGACTACGAAACTGCCTGGAAGGTCGGCGTGCGCGATGCCTACGCCTGGCATCAGTGGGCATGGGACGCCTTTCCAGGACGGCGGACCGCGGCCCGCGACTTCCTCACCCGCCTCGACGACACCGGAGACGGTTTCCGCTTTCTGATCCAGTCGCCAGTAGCTCCGACGCGCCCGCCCAATTGTCCCGAGCCATCGTGGAGATCAAAGGCCATTCCCGAAGGGTTCTTCGATCACGGAGAATTCCATTTTTCGCTGATCGCCAACCCCACGCGCAAGGTGCGATCGAACTCCAAGGGCGAATTGCTGAAGAACAGCCGCCGCGTTCCCATCTTTTACGATCCTGCAAAAAAGATCGACCCGGCGACGCGGATCGACGTCCGCGCCGCCCTCCTCGATTGGCTGGGACGCAAAGGAGAGCAACACGGTTTCCGTTTTGACGAAGAGACGCTGAAGACGGTGCCTCGCCCGCGCCAGGTCTTCGTGAAAAAGAGCCGCGACGACGCGCAGCGCCACAGCGGTATCCACACGGCTACAGAATTCATCGGCAGACTTCAGGTGACCGATGCCGCCGCCTTCCGCAACGCCGTGGCCCGGGGCGTCGGATCCGCCAAGGCCTTCGGCTTCGGCCTGCTTTGTCTGGTGCCTGTCACAAATCCCAACTTCGGTTCCGCCAACTGATTTCAATACCCTAACGAATACCCATGAATCTGATCGAGCTCCACATCCTGCAATCCTTCCCCGTGACCTGCCTCAACCGCGACGATGTCGGATCGCCCAAGTCGGCGACCTTCGGCGGAGTGAACCGGGCGAGGCTCTCCAGCCAGTGCCTCAAGCGGGCGACGCGCCTCGCCGCGCGAGAAGCCTCCGACCCCGGAACCTTTGCCGGTGTCCGCAGTCGCCTGCTCCTCGGCCCTTTCAGCGACGCGTTCGTCGCCGCAGGGCTTCCGGCCGCCGAAGCCGCGGAGAAAGCGAAGGTCGTCTGCGAGACGTTCAGCAAGATCGATGGCAAAGACCCCAATCAGGTGACCACCGCCGTCTATCTCTCGCCGGGCGAAATCAAACAGATTGCGGTGTCCGTAGCCTCCGGCGAGGACGCAAAGAAGGCGGTGAAGAAAGCCCAGCGTCTCGACGCAGCCGACATCGCACTCTTTGGGCGGATGGTGGCGAACGACGCGACGCTGAACGTCGAAGGGGCCGCGATGTTCTCGCACGCACTCTCCACTCATCGAACGGCGAACGAGATCGACTTCTTCTCCGCAGTCGATGACAACAAGGGCGAGGCCGAGGATGCGGGGGCCGGGATGATCGGCACGCTCGAATACAGCTCGGCCACCTACTATCGCTATGCGGCGGTGAACCTCGATCTGCTTGCAGACGACGCTCATCTCGGCGGCCTCGACTCCGGCAAGCGGACGGTAGTGCTTCGAGCCTTCCTTCAAGCGGCGCTCACTGCGGTGCCCTCCGCTCGCAAGAACTCGATGAACGGCTCTACTCTCCCCGAAGTGGTCCTCGGCGTCCGCAAATCGAAAGGGCAACCGCTGCAACTCATCAATGCCTTCGAAAAGCCCGTCGGCGTCAACGGCGGGGGACTGCTCGCCTCATCGGAGGATGCGATGCGCGCCCACCACGACCGCCTCAAGAAAGTCTGGGGCCTTGAGAACGACGTTGAAGTCTGGCTCGACGAATCGACCCCGCTCCCCGCCTTCCTCGATCAACTCCTCGCCGACAATGCCTAATACAGCCGCACTCGCCATCCTGATCGACGCGCCCCTGCAAGCTTGGGGTGTGTCGTCGCGCTATCAACGCCGAGAGACCGAATCGTTTCCGGTGAAGAGTGGTCTGGTTGGCCTGCTTGCAGCCGCGCTCGGCATTGACAAGCACGCTCTCAGTGAATCCGAGAGGATCAAACCTCTCACCCTTCTGCGATCCACTGTCTATCGGGTGCCAAAGAAATCCAGTGTCTCCCGGCTCGTCGACTTCCACACCGTCGGTGGTGGATACGACAAGGATGCATCCACCTTCGAGAAGCTTAGCATCCCGCGCAAAGCGTCCGGACCGCCTTTCGGTACGGTCATCACCCGGCGTACCTACCTCACCGACGCCCGGTTTGTGGCCGTGTTCTCGGGAGACTCCACCACGATCCGAGAAGCCGCCGTCGCTGTCGCAAACCCCGTCTGGGGAGTCTGGTTCGGGCGAAAAGCCTGCTTGCCCGCCCTGCCGCTTTCTCCCGTCGTCGCCGCTTCGTCCAGTGAGGCGCTCGCGGCACTGCTCTCCCTGCTCAAGGAATGGGATGGCGGCGAGGCTCACGAACCGAAGGCGCTGGAGCGGTGGGACGAACCCGAGAGGCCGGATCCGGCCGAAGGCGATTTCTTCCTGCCCGATGCTCCGGTCTCCTTCGGTGCCCGGTCTTTCATCGACCGGCCCGTGCGGCATTTCCGATTCGTGGACCCGTCGAGATTCGGACTCGAATCGGAATCCGTTTCCGAAGCGTTCTTCGATTCGATCCCTGATGAGTGACCGGAGCAGTCACAAATCCACTTCCATTCATGCCGATTTTCGAAAAGCCTCCCCTCGACACCCTTGCGACGGCGAAGGACCGGTGGACTCCCCTTTACCTCGAGCATGGTCGGCTTGAGATCGACGATTCGAGCGTGAAATGGATTTCCAAGGACGGGTCCGTCGTCCGCCTTCCCGTCGCAACCGTAAGCGCGCTCATCCTTGGTCCCGGCACAACGATCACCCATGCCGCTGTCAAAGCATGCGCCGATTGCAACACCCCGGTTTTCTGGATGGGTGAAGAGGGAATGCGCTTCTACGCCTTCGGCATCACGCCGAACCACGAGAATTCCATGGCCCGCAGGCATGCCGCCGTCTGGGCAGACCCAAAGGAACGCACCCGCATCGCCCGCGACATGTTCCGCTTCCGCTTCGAGGATGTCGAGGTAGACAGCGCGACGGTCCAGCAGCTCCGCGGAATGGAGGGAAAGCGTGTGAAGCGCGAGTATGCGATCCTCGGTGCTAGGCACGGCGTGACCTGGAAGGGGCGCGACTACAATGCGCAAAACTGGGACATGGCCGACGGCATCAACCGAGCGCTTTCAGCAGCCAACGCCAGCCTTTATGCGTTAACCGCTGCCGTCGTCTGTTCCATGGGCTTCATTCCCCAGCTTGGTTTCGTCCACGACGCGGGAACGCTGCCTTTTGTCTACGACGTAGCTGACCTCTACAAACACGAAACGAGTTGGCCAGCCGCGTTTGAGGCCATCGCGATTGATCCACGGGACGACGGAACGCTTGCCCGGAAAAAGCTGAAGGAGCGCATCGACGCGTCGCGTCTGTTGAAAAGAATGCCCGAGGATCTCCTGCGTTTGATCGGAGCCAAGGAAGGATCGAAATGACAGTGCTTGTCGCCAACGACACGCCCGATGCAATCCGGGGGATGCTCAAACGGTGGTTCATCGAGCCGCGCCCAAACGTGTTCGTTGGCACGCTCAACGCCCGCACCCATGGGAAGGTGATGGCATACATCTTGAGAAATGCTCCGGTCGACTTCGGCGTACTTGTCGTCAGTTCCGCCCCGAATTGCCAGGGCTATCGGATTGAAAGACACGGTCCGGCTGGATTCGCCGGCCGGGACGAGTTTGAAATTTCGGGGATCCCGCTCCTACAAGAGAAGGTGGGCAAAGCGCCCACTTCCACCGAAGAGAATGCAAATTCGCCGTTTTGACGTCTTTTTCGGCAAGTCAGTCAAGTCGGTGGCGTGATGATTTTCTGGATTTTATGGGCGTAACTGCTTGAGTTTGTCACAGTGTTCCCCACTCGCGTGGGGATGGTCCGCAGTGCGGCACTAGTGCCGGGTTCGCTGACGTGTGTTCCCCACTCGCGTGGGGATGGTCCGCAGTGCGGCACTAGTGCCGGGTTCGCTGACGTGTGTTCCCCACTCGCGTGGGGATGGTCCGAGGTGAAATTTTGCGACCACCGCTACCTCGAAGTGTTCCCCACTCGCGTGGGGATGGTCCGCGATCCGGGAAGAGGCATTCCAAGAATGAACTGTGTTCCCCACTCGCGTGGGGATGGTCCGAAAACCACGGGCGTGCGGACCAGCGCGGCGGAGTGTTCCCCACTCGCGTGGGGATGGTCCGAGGATGCCCGCGACATCGGTCTCCGCATCTTCGTGTTCCCCACTCGCGTGGGGATGGTCCGACACCATGTTCGACGTGCGCGCGGCCGAGGCCGTGTTCCCCACTCGCGTGGGGATGGTCCGTTTTTTCGCCGATTCTGCCGGTTCTGCCGGGTGTGTTCCCCACTCGCGTGGGGATGGTCCGGTCCCCTCGCCGAGGTGGAACGATCTCGCGCCGTGTTCCCCACTCGCGTGGGGATGGTCCGTTGTCGGGCTTGATCTCGTTCAGGTGACGGAGGTGTTCCCCACTCGCGTGGGGATGGTCCGACGGTGATGGTGCCGGGGCAGTAGTAGGCGAGGTGTTCCCCACTCGCGTGGGGATGGTCCGATCCCCGCCGCCCTGCTGCATCCACTCTTGCAGTGTTCCCCACTCGCGTGGGGATGGTCCGGATTCTGACCTGCGAGAGCTGGACACGCTGAAGTGTTCCCCACTCGCGTGGGGATGGTCCGAGGATGATGACGGTCTGGGTGAGACAGATGCAGTGTTCCCCACTCGCGTGGGGATGGTCCGCGGCTGAACATTCCGGGATGCTTCCGGCGACTGTGTTCCCCACTCGCGTGGGGATGGTCCGACAGCATTGCTCTTCTGGTTTTCGTTGGCCAGGTGTTCCCCACTCGCGTGGGGATGGTCCGTCGGTCTCGATCTCGCCGATGCCGAGGAGTCGGTGTTCCCCACTCGCGTGGGGATGGTCCGCGATCGGGGCGGGGGTGCCGCGATGTGTGGAAGTGTTCCCCACTCGCGTGGGGATGGTCCGAGATCACCGCCCGGCTCGAGCCATGGCTGGGCGTGTTCCCCACTCGCGTGGGGATGGTCCGTCCTCGTCGGCACGCTTCGCCCACTCGCGATCGTGTTCCCCACTCGCGTGGGGATGGTCCGCCGGCGTCGCGCCGCCCGATTCGTCAGAGACCGTGTTCCCCACTCGCGTGGGGATGGTCCGCCGAACAGCCGCTACTCGGAACGCGGGGCGTCGTGTTCCCCCCTCGCGTGGGGATGGTCCGGACGACATGCGCCGCCGCGATCAGCGGACCCGGTGTTCCCCACTCGCGTGGGGATGGTCCGTTCACCGAGCAAGGCCGGCGTTTCATCACCGAGTGTTCCCCACTCGCGTGGGGATGGTCCGTGCAAACGGAGGGAGTTGCGAATTAACACCAAGTGTTCCCCACTCGCGTGGGGATGGTCCGGAATTGATTGATCCCGAGTTTTGAGCTCCTTGGTGTTCCCCACTCGCGTGGGGATGGTCCGGCAGGCAAACAATGGAGCTCGCGTCGGTTCTCGTGTTCCCCACTCGCGTGGGGATGGTCCGGCGCCGGGTTGCCCGGCTCGACCAGGGCTTGAGTGTTCCCCACTCGCGTGGGGATGGTCCGCGGACCTGATCCAGACCATCGCCGCGCTGCAGGTGTTCCCCACTCGCGTGGGGATGGTCCGCCGGCGGCCGAGTGAGATGAGCATCCAGATCAGTGTTCCCCACTCGCGTGGGGATGGTCCGTTCCGAGGCACTCAGAGACTCGACCTCTCCGAGTGTTCCCCACTCGCGTGGGGATGGTCCGACCGAGCCCGCCACCCCGCGCACCGCCAGCGTGTGTTCCCCACTCGCGTGGGGATGGTCCGGCAACAAGCTCGGAGAGTGCCGAGGGAGCAATGTGTTCCCCACTCGCGTGGGGATGGTCCGGATGGGATGCATTTTCAAGCGGCAATCCCAAAGTGTTCCCCACTCGCGTGGGGATGGTCCGCGGGACAGGACGGGGTTTCGTGCGTCGAGAAGGTGTTCCCCACTCGCGTGGGGATGGTCCGTTCGCGCAATCGCTCGCCTCTCTGATTCGCGGGTGTTCCCCACTCGCGTGGGGATGGTCCGAAGCCCTGCGCCGGGCGGAGCTGGTCACGGGTGTGTTCCCCACTCGCGTGGGGATGGTCCGCCACGCGGACATCGGCTGGTCTGCGGCACTGGGTGTTCCCCACTCGCGTGGGGATGGTCCGCGGTGTTGGCATGTTAGGCGGCGGTTAGGGCGGTGTTCCCCACTCGCGTGGGGATGGTCCGGCGGGAAACGTGTCCCTTGTCGAAGGTGCCGCGTGTTCCCCACTCGCGTGGGGATGGTCCGAGCACGTCTTCGTGACCGGGGCCGGCCACAACGTGTTCCCCACTCGCGTGGGGATGGTCCGGACCGAGGACCAAGGACGCGAAGCCGAAGGCCGTGTTCCCCACTCGCGTGGGGATGGTCCGCCCGTGCCGTTGCTGTAGCACGGGTGATTGT
>JAYRWX010000004.1:0-22472 GCA_041917795.1 Verrucomicrobiales bacterium | reverse complement strand
CACGCAGGGAGAAAAGCCCCTGCCCGCCGTGCTGCGGCAGCGGGTGCGATACTTTTGCGACGGAGCCGTGCTCGGGACCATCGATTTCGTCAACGCCGTCTTCGAACGCGAGCAGAGTCTGAGGAGACGCTTCGGGGAAAAACGGACCAGCGGAGCGCGCCGGATGCGCGGAGCGGACTGGGGCGAGCTGCGGGTGCTGCGCGATTTGCGGAAGGATGTGGTCGGTCCGCCGCCTCCGGACGTTTGAGCCGCACTTGGCAAGCCGATTTTTTTCGCTGGAAACCCGGACTGATGTGGGTCAGGATTGCCGACCCCGGGGCCGCACCCCAGATTCAACCGCCGCAGGCACCTACCACCGTGGACTTCCGAGAAATCAAACGCATCGTCGAGCTCATGGACCAGCATGGGCTGTCCGTTTTCAAGCTTGAGCAGGACGACACCAAGCTGGAACTCAAAAAGGGCGGGGAACTCGACATGAAAGCGATCCAGCAGTGGATGGCTTCGGCTCCTGCCCCCCAATATTCCGCTTCCTACGCACCCGCCCCGGCAGCCTCGGGCGGCGGTGCCGCTGGCCCGGCCATTGAGGAAGGCTTGCCCGCGAACGTGAAGGAGATCACTTCGCCCATGGTCGGCACCTTCTATTCCGCTTCCTCTCCGGATTCCGAACCTTTCGTCAAGGTCGGTGCCAAGATCGGTCCCGACAGCACCGTCTGCATCATCGAAGCCATGAAGGTGATGAACGAAATCAAGGCCGATCTTGGCGGCGAAATCGTCGAGGTGCTCGTGGAAAACGGCACTCCGGTCCAGTACGGCGAGCCGCTTTTCCGGGTGAAAACCGCCTGAGTCCGATCCCTCGTCCGGTGACGCCGGGAAAAAGAGTCTTGCCTTCGTCATGTTCAAAAACATCCTCGTAGCGAACCGCGGTGAGATCGCCTTGCGGGTGATCCGCGCCGCCAAGGAGCTGGGCGTCCGCACCACCGCCGTCTATTCGGAGGCCGACGTGGATTCGATGCACGTGCACCTCGCCGACGACGCGATCTGCATCGGCCCGGCCCGCAGCGCTGATTCCTACTTGAACATGCAGGCGATCCTTTCGGCCGCGGAGATCGCCAACGTCGATGCGATCCACCCGGGCTACGGGTTCCTTTCTGAAAATCCGCGCTTCGCGGAACTCTGCGAGAGCTGCAATGTCAAGTTCATCGGTCCCTCGGCCAGCGTGATCTCGCTGATGGGAGACAAGAACCAGGCCCGTGCCACCGCTACAAAGTACGGTGTGCCGGTCACTCCGGGCTCGGAGGGGATCGTCGAGACCGAGTCCGAGGCCCTCAAGGTGGCGGAAAAGATCGGGTTTCCCGTGATGATCAAGGCCACGGCCGGCGGAGGCGGGCGCGGCATGCGGCCGGCGCTGAACAAGGCCAGCTTCGTGAGCGCTTTCCACGCGGCCCGCGCCGAGGCCCAGGCTTGCTTTGGTTGTCCCGATGTCTACATCGAGCGCCTCGTCCAGAACCCCCACCACGTCGAGTTCCAGATCGTCGCCGACAGCCACGGAAACGTGAAGGAGCTCGGCGAGCGCGACTGCTCGATGCAACGCCGCAACCAGAAGATCATCGAGGAGACGCCCTCGCCTTTGCTGACGCCAGAACTGCGCCGCCGCATGGCCGAAGCCTCCGAGTCACTGGTGAAAAACATCGGCTACGAGAACTGCGGAACGATCGAATACCTCGTCGACGAGCAGGAAAATTTTTACTTCATGGAGATGAACACCCGGATCCAGGTGGAGCATCCCATCACCGAGGAAGTTCGCGGGTGCGACTTGATCAAGGAGCAGATCCGTATTGCCGCCGGTGCCCCGCTTTCAGGACACGTGTTGGACAGCGTGCCGCGCGGGCATTCGATCGAGTGCCGCATCAATGCCGAGGATCCCTACAACAACTTCGCGCCGAGCCCGGGCAAGATCACCCTTTTCTATGCTCCGGGCGGCCGCGGCGTCCGCGTCGACACGCATGTCTACAGCGGCTATGAGGTGCCGCCGAATTACGACTCGATGATCGCGAAGCTGATCGTGACCGGAGCCACGCGCGAGATCGCGATTGCCCGCATGCTGCGATCGCTCAAAGAGTTCGTGGTGCGCGGGATCAAGACGACGATTCCCTTCCAAGCCTCCATCCTCGAGCATAGCGCTTTCCGCAACGGCGACTACAACATCGGCTGGGTGGAGAGTTTCCTCGCATCGCAGCCGACTCCGCCGGAGTTGCCCTACTTCATGGCCGAGGAGTGATCCCTCGCCGGGAACTGAAGAGGGTTGGGTCGAAGAAGCGACCCTGTTGAAAGGGGCTCAGCGCACCGGGCGGGGCATTTCGACCCGGAAAAGGGCTGCTCCGTCCTCGGCCGTTTCGACCTCGGTGAACGGGAAGGTGTGGCTGACGGGTTTCGCGGTTTCGGACGAGACGCTGAGGCGGTTGCGGAGGCGTTTGCCGGCGGCGCAGACGCCGGTGGCGGTCTCAATGACCTGACGGACCGATTCGAAATCGAGCGTGTCGCCGGAGTTGCTGACCAAGGCCCGGGCAGTGCCGCTGTGGATGCCGATCTCGAGGCAGATGGGCAGGTTGGTTTCCACGCGCCACTCGCGAAGGAGGCGGTCGAGGGCATCCTGCATCGTCAATGCGGCCTGGATGGCGAGCCGCTCCTGATGGGGATTGTCGTGGGAAGAGCCGAAGATGGCGATGACGCTCTCGTCCGAAGATTTTTCGAGGCAACCTTGGTGGCGCAGCACGATGTCGATCATCGTCGAGAAGTATTCGTTGAGCAGGGCGAAGACCCGTTCGCCACCGAGCCGGGAGGAGAGTTGGCCGAAGCCGCAGAGTTCGGCGACGAGCACGGTGATGCGGCGAGGGGTTTCTCCATCTGTCCCGCCGTCGTTCCCGACCTTGGCGTCGGCGGCCTGGGATCGCACGTAGTGGACCAGCGCGCCCTTCAGCGACTCGCGCTCTTCGAGTCCGTCGGCCATTTGGTTGATGGCGCGGGCCAGTTCGCCAAACTCGTCATCGCGTTTCAGTTGCAGACGCGAGGATAAGTCGCCCCGGCCGATGCCGCGGACGAAGGTCTGCAACTCCGTCAACGGCTTTGCGACCCGGGCGGAAAGCCAGGCGGCGAGAGCGGCGGCGAGGCTCAGGGCGACCACCATGGCGATGAGGTCGCCCCAGAGGAGGCGTTGGAGCAGGGACTCGATCCGATCCGCGGCGATGTCGGCGGCGAGCATGGCGACGGGCTCGCCGGCGGCGTTTTTCACCGGGGCAAAAGCGGTGAGCCAGGTGCCGAAAGAGTCGTGGGCGTAGTGTTGGTTCACTTTGGCCACGCCATTCACGGGGATCTCGCGAGGGTCGTTGAACTCAACGGGATCGCCGAGGCGGGAGCGTTCCTTCGGGTCGGTCTCGGCATCGACGACATATTCCCAGCCGCTTTCGGGGAGGCTGCGGATGATGTAGATGAAACGGATCGGCAGTGCGCCGGTGCTGTTGGCGGTGAGGACTTCGCGGAGACGTGAGGCGACCGCCTCGTAGTCAGTCGACTGATCCTGGGCGGGTTCGATGAGGGTGGCGACGAGGTCGCCGTCCACGCGCGGTGCGGTGCTGACGACAATGGAGTAAACCTTCTCCTGGATCAGTTCGAAGGTGAGCCGGTTGGCCTTGCGCAGGCTGAGGAACACGAGCATCCCGCAGCTCACTCCCACGAGGAGGATGAGGAGCATGTGGAGCTTGCGGCGGAAGGTCACGGCGCGAGAACTCTAGTGCAGCTTTCCGCCCCGGGAAATGCGAAATCACGCGCCGGCTTGGTCGACATCGAGGATAGCCTCGATCATGCGGAGCGCTTCAAGATTGGGGCGAACGGCATGGACGCGATGGAGGTGCACGCCGAGTTCGCGGGCGTGAGCGGTGACGGCGGCGGTGCTCCAGTCGCGATCCGCGGGTTCGGGGTTGCCTCCGAGGCGGCCGAGGATCGATTTGCGCGAAACGCCGAGGAGCACGGGACGGCCAGCCGCGGTGTAGCGGGCCGGTTCGCGCAGGATGGCGAGGTTGTGAGCGGTGGTTTTGCCAAACCCGATGCCGGGATCGTAAACGATGCGCTCGGGATCGATCCCGGAGGCGAGCAGGGCTTGATGACGAGCCTCGAAAAAGGCGATGATTTCGCGGGCGAGGTCTTCGTAGGCCGGAGCTTCCTGCATGGTGCGGGGGGTGCCCTTCATGTGCATCACGACGAGGCCCGCCCCACTTTCAGCGGCCACCTGCACCATCCCGGGATCGCGGAAGCCGCGCACGTCATTGATGACGCGGGCGCCAGCGGCGAGAGCGGCGCGGGCGACTTCAGCCTTGCAGGTGTCTACCGATACCGGGATGTCCGGGAATTCGGCGGCGATGCTGCGGATCACCGGAACGATGCGGGAGAGCTCATCCTTGACCGAGACATCGAGGGCACCAGGACGGGTGGATTCACCGCCGATGTCGATCAAGGCCGCACCTTCGGCGATCAGTTGGCGTGCTTGCACGATCGCCTGCTCCGTCGTCGCGTAACGACCACCATCTGAAAAGGAATCGGGAGTGACGTTGACGATGCCCATGATCTCACCCCGATGCGTGAGATCGAGGGTGAGGTCGAGACAACGCCATCTCATCAGTGCAGGCGGGCGCGGGAAGCGAAAGCAAAGGCTCGTCAACCCAAAGCCGGGGCGAGGGGGCGGCAAGCCTCCGCCGCAGGGGCCTCAAGCTCGCGGTTCGGCTGCTGTGGTTTCATTCCGAGTTTCTCGAGCAGGCGCAAGTCGGCCTCGGCCTGGGGATTGCCGGTGGTGAGGAGCTTGTCGCCGTAGAAGATGGAGTTGGCCCCGGCGAAAAAGCAGAGGGCCTGGAGTTCCTCGCTCATCTGCTTGCGACCGGCCGAGAGCCGCACTTTGGCCTGCGGAATGGCGATACGAGCCAGTGCAATCATCCGCACGACCTCGAAGGAATCGACGCCCTGGGACTCGGCGAGCGGCGTGCCCGGGATCGGCACCAGGGAATTGATCGGCACGCTCTCGGGCTGGGGATTGAAATTGCTGAGGATCTCCAGCATGCGGATGCGGTCCTCGGTGCTCTCCCCGAGACCAAGAATGCCACCGGAGCAGACCGACATGCCGGCATCCTGGACGTGGCGCAGGGTGTTGAGCCGGTCCTGGAAGCTGTGGGTCGAGACGATTTTGGTGTAGTGCTCGGGAGAGGTGTCGATGTTGTGGTTGTAGGCGGTCACTCCGGCTTCCTTGAGCTTGCGGGCCTCTTCAGGACCCAGTTCGCCGAGGGTGGTGCAGACCTCCATGCCGAGCTGGCTGACGCTGGAGACGATCTCGAGGACTTGTTCGAAGCGTTTCGTGCCCTCGCGCACGCCCTTCCAGGCCGCGCCCATGCAGAAACGGGTCGAGCCCTGCTCGCGGGCGAGGCGGGCGCGCTCGAGGATGGCCTCGGTCTCCATGAGCCGCTCCGCATCGACCCCGGTGGAGTAGCGGGCCGACTGGGCACAGTAGGAACAATCCTCGGAACAACCGCCGGTCTTGATGCTGAGCAGGGTGCAGAGTTGCACCTCGTTCCCCGACCAATGTTCTTCGTGCACCCGCCGGGAGCGCTGGATCAGATCAAAGAAGGGGAGCTGGTAAAGTTGGAAAAGTTCGTCGAACTGCATCACTAGAATCCGCGCGGCTCATCCGCGCCCCGGAACAGGACCACGGTTTCGGCGAATTTCACCCCTTTGTTGCCCGAAAAAATCAGTTCCCCCAGCGCCCGCCGCCCGAGACGAAGGGCAGGGTGCCCTGCCAGGTCGCCGAGTAGTCGGTTTTGCCGATCGCGCCGATCATCTTCACGCCGGTGACGCGCCGCCACTCGGCGCTGAAGGCCTCGCCGGTGTGGCAGCCCCAGCTCTTGCAGTAGGCCCCGCGGGCAAAAGCGCGCCGGTTGATCTCTTTGAGGCGGCTCTGGTGGAGGAAGGTGCGCGAGGCTCCGAGGACGTGATTGCTGTAGTCGAAGACGAAACAGTATTTGTTCGAGTGTCCGAAATATTCGAAGCCTGAAATCCTGACCGCGCCGCGGTTCTGACCGGCGTTGATGTAATTGATGAGCTCGTCAGTGGTGGTGAACCAGACGAGCCGGATTTTGTATTTGTCGCGAACGCTCTCGATGTTCGAGATCAAGGTCTCGCCGCTCTCGGCTTGACGGGACTCGTACGCAGGCCGGTAGACGAGCCAGGTGATGTTGACCGCTCCTTTGCTGGCTTTCTGCAGCTGCTCGATGCGGATGCGGGCGGTGCGGATGAAGTTGCCCCACCAACGGTCGTGGCGGTGCTCTTCGCGACGGTAGCTTTCCCAGCTCGTCAGGGAGGGACCGCCCGAGACGATGATGTATTCGTCGTTGGGATTGAGAGCCGCCTCGACCCGGGTGGGAAGGAGGGAGAGGACCGCGGCGGCTATCCCGAGGGCGGCGAAGAGCGAGAATCGGGTCATGATGGGAGGGTTAGGGTCGGCGGCGGTCCGGGGTGAAAGGTATCCGGGCGGCGCGAGGGCGCAAGCCCCGGGAACAGGCACCTGGGGAGACTCAGCTCAGTCCGATGAATTCGGTGACCTTGTGCCAGAGACGCTGGACCATCTGGCGTCGCCGCGCGGCTTCGTCGTCTTTGATTTTCTGCTGCTTCGCGGCCTCGTCGTAGGCCTGAAACCGCTGGTAATGGCGGTTGATCCGACCGACAAACCAGCGCCAGGTCGGTCCGGGCTGGCCGTTTTCGAGCAGGAAATGCGGGCAATCCTTGTTCGGGGTCGAGTAACCCTCGCGCGGCCAGTGGTAGTGCGCGCGGATGTTCTCGATCGGGATCTTGTGGTAATACATCAGAGACGCGGCCAGCTTGGCGGTCCGCTCCATCGTCGCGACTTGGTCGTTGCCTTGGTGTTCGCACATCTCGATGCCGATGGAGTAGCGGTTGCCCGGTCCGTCGAAATCGGCGTGTTCGCCCCGCTCGCTTGTGGGCAGGTGCTGGATGACGGTGTCGCCCTGCACCGTGAAATGCCAGCAGAGGTAACCGCAGACCCCGCCGCGAAGGGCCCCGCGGTTCAGAGCCTTCGCGTGGGCATAGGCATCGCCGGTGGGGTTCTGGGTGCTGTGGATCGTGATGTACTGGGGCGTCATCTCGCGAAAGAGACGGCGTCCATATTTGCCCTCGGGGATCAGGTCGACCTTCAGGTTGAGCTCCTTCTGGGCCTCGGCGGGATTGTAGGGCGACTCGGCCACTGCTCCGAGCTGGCGCTCCCAGAGTTGGCTCTTCGAGGACACGGTCTGCCCCGTGTTGCACGAGGAGAGGATCATCAGGGCGAGGCCGAAGGAGGCCACCGGGATGAGCAAAGCAGGCTTCATGGTCTTGAGCAGGGTTCGGGAAGAGACAGCAGGAACTTTACCGGTGCTCAAAGGGCTCCGCAAAATTTAATCAGGAAAATTTAAAAACTTATCGGAACTGAGAATCAGCTTGGCTTAGCGAGCTTGTCGCTGCGCTCGAGGATTTCCACCTCGTAGCCATCGGGATCGGTCACGAAGGCCATCTTGATTTTTGCGCCGGAGGGGAAGGCCTCGCGCCAGTCGGAGGGCCAAATGTCGACGCCGGCTTTCTCCACGCGATCGCAGTAGCTCATGATGTCCTCCACGCCCAAGGCGGTGTGCATGAGATCTTCGGGGAACTTGACCTCGAAGTCGGGCGAGTAGCAGAGTTCGAGGAAATGGTCGTTGCCCTCCAGCTCCAAAAACGCGAGCTGGTTGCCGGCGGGGGACTTGTCGGTGCGCCGGGTCAGGTGAAAGCCCAGGGTCTCGTAAAAGGCGATGGTGCGGTCGAGGTCGCTGACGCGGATGCGGGTGTGGAGGAACTTGATCATCGCGGATGATTTGCCGCCAAATCCGCGGCTGTGCAAGTCACGCCTTGCAGGCAGAGAGGCGCTCTGCTAAACCGCAGGAGCATGAAACGCATCCTCCTCACCCTTGCGGTGATTGTAGTCCTCGTGTTCGCCGCGCTGGCCATTCTCATTTCCACGCGCCCGGCCGGGTTCAGCATCTCCCGCTCGACCACGATCGCAGCTCCGCGCGAAAAGGTCTTCACCCAGGTCAATGATTTCCATCTCTGGCAGGATTGGTCCCCCTGGGCGAAGCTGGATCCCTCCGCCGAAACCGCTTTCGAGGGGCCGGCGTCCGGCTCCGGAGCGGCCTTCACCTGGTCGGGCAATGCCGAGGTGGGTGCTGGTCGTCAGGAGATCGTCGAGAGCGTGCCACACGATTTGATCCGGATCCGGCTCGACTTTTCCAAGCCGACGAAGGCGACCAACGAGGTGCTGTTTGTCTTCAAGACCGAGGGTCAGGGCACCAAGGTGACGTGGACGATGAGCGGCACCAACAACTTCATCGGCAAGGCCTTCTCGCTGGTGATGGATTGCGAGAAACTGCTCGGACCGCCCTTCGAACAAGGACTCGCCAACCTCAAAGCCGTTTCGGAAAAGCCGGCGGGTTCCTGAACATGTGGCGATTCCTGACGACCGTCGTCGCCCTCTTGCCCGCAGCGATTGGTGCGGCGGAGCGCGCACCCGACATCATCTTCGTGCTGGCGGATGACCATCGCCACGATGCGATGGGCTGCGCCGGCCATCCCTGGGTGGAAACTCCCGCGATGGACCGCCTCGCCCGCGAAGGCGCCCGTTTCCCGAAAGCGATGGTCACGACCTCGCTTTGTTCCCCGAGCCGGGCCAGCATCCTGACGGGGCGCTACGCCCACAACCACCGCGTCGTCGACAACTACCATCCGGTTGCTCCGGAGCTCGTATTTTTCCCCCAGATGCTCCAGGAGGCCGGATACGAGACCGCCTTCCTCGGCAAATGGCACATGGGCGAGACCGACGAGCCCCAGCGCGGCTTCGACCATTGGGCCGTTTTCAAAGGGCAGGGGACCTATTGGCCCGATGGGCGCGGCACGACCCGGGAGGTACCGCAGACGGACTACACCGGTTTCAACGAGAACGGGAAACGGCGCCCGCAGCGGGGTTACATCACCGACGAGCTCACCGACATGGCGATCGAGTGGCTCGGGTCGCGCGATCCTGACAAACCCACCTTTCTCTACCTCTCGCACAAGGCGGTGCACTCCGACTTCGTGCCGCACGACCGGCATCGCGGCCACTATCAGGACCGGCCCTTTCCCGCCCCGCCCACGCTTTCCGAAGACGCTGCCGGCCGCGGCTCCTGGCCGCGCTGGGTGCTCGACCAGCGCAACAGCCGCCATGGCGTCGATTTCGGCTACAATCTGCCCGACTTCGACGTGGCCACCTATTACCGCCGCTACATGGAGGCCCTGCTGGCCGTGGATGAGAACCTGGGACGGCTCATCGATTGGCTGGAAAAGGCCGGCCGCCTCGATCACACCCTCGTCGTCTACATGGGTGACAATGGCTTCCAGTTCGGCGAGCACGGGCTGATCGACAAGCGCACCGCTTACGAGTCCTCGATCCGGGTGCCTTTGTTGATGCGCGGGCCCCGGGTGCCCGCCGGGCTCGTCGTCGAACACACCGTCGCCAACATTGATATCGCCCCGACCTTGCTCGAGATCGCCGGAGCTCTCACCGAAGAGCGCGCGAAACATTTCGACGGTCGGAGTTTCCTCCCCCAGCTGGGGGGCCGGGACGGTGACTGGCGCGAGGAGACGCTTTACGAATACTACTGGGAGCGCAACTACCCGCAGACTCCGACGATGCATGGGCTCGTCGGCGACCGCTGGAAATACGTGCGCTACCATGGCATCTGGGACCGCGACGAACTTTACGATCTCGAGTCCGATCCTGATGAAAGCCGCAACCTGATCGACGACCCCGCCCAACAGGCTCGGATCGCCGAGATGAACGCGCGACTCTTTGAAACCCTCGCCGCCACCGGAGGCGAGGATCTTCCCTTGCTGCCCGATCGCGGTGAGCTCTACCCCCTGCGCAAGCGCGAGGGTTCGGCGCAGGCTCCCTTTCCTGCTTCGCTTTTCGCTCCGTGACGAAACCTTTGCGGCGACACCCGGTTTTCCCATGGTAGCCTCTTCCCTTGGATCAGTGAAAGCATGGACCAACAGGCATGTTGCCGGGATCGCCGTCCTCGCGATCCTCGCCGGATTCTGCCCGCGGGCCCGCGCTTTTGACCTGCCGGATTTCTCGGTGGAGCTCTACTCGCGGGACGGGATTTTCCTGGCGAATGACGAACGTTCCAGCCTGCTGGAGGCCCTTGCCGCGCTCGCGTCAAATTTCGCGGGTTCCGCCCTCGTCGACGATGACCTCCGCGAAAAGGCGCTCACCCTCGCCCTCGGCCTCGATCCGCTGCATTACCACTCGCGTCAGGCGATCCGCGCGCTGGCACGAGGGACGATGCCCGATCACACGCCCTTTTTCGACAATCTGCCGGCGTTGTCCGAGACCCTCTGGTCCACCGGCACCCGTCTCGCCCAGCCCCCGGTGGATCCCGAGGAAAAGCGGCTCGCGAAGTACTTGCTCGAGTTGGCGCTGGTGACCCATCCCGATCCGCCCGCCGAGCGTCTCACTGCCTTTGGCAGAGTCTGCGGCAGCGAGGCGCCGGATTGGAAAAATGCCATCACCCTTCATCGCGACAGCAATCCGTCGACGGCGCGGGCCTCCAGCCTCTTCCGCCGCGCCATGGGCAAGGTCGAGAGCGAGCAGCGCGAGATGGTGGGCGCGCCGATTCAGCCTCAGCTCCGGCCGGAAACGAAGTCTCCCGAACCCACCCTGCCGCGGCCCGACTTCGCTCCGGTGAGCCGGTCCCTCAACGTGGTGAGGTGGGCGAACTTCGAGAGCGGTGTTCCGCTGGCTGGCACGGTTTCCTTGACTTTGCGTCTGCCCGACAGCGGCACGGAGAGTCGCTGGCTCGTTGAAAAACTGACGCAGCACCAGCTCTTGCCCTTTCTCTCCTCCGACCTGGACCTACCCGTGACCGGACTCGAGATCCCCGCCGGAATGGCCAAAGAAAAAGGCTGGAACTGGCCCGAGGGCGTGCTGGGCGAGGTGCGCTTCATTCCCGAGCGACCGATCGATGGACAGCGACGGCTTCACGATTCCTCCGCAACCCTGCCGGCCATCGTCCTTGCCGAGAGCGTCCTCTCGAACAAGACCATCAACCCGGATTTCGTGCTGCTCGGCGACATCGATCCGATTTCGGGCGTGGCCCGTTTCGACGGCCGCATCATTCCGCAGATCGAGGCCGCTCCGGCGACCGGCGGGAAGTACTTGCTCGTCCCCGATGGAGCCGTGGCCGCCCTCATCAGCCATGTGAAGTCGAGCGGAGCACTCGATCTGCTCTTCACCCATGAACTGATCGCCTACGCCAATGCCGGTGATGCCGCCGCCCGTCTCCTCAATCCCACCGGCACCGATCTGTCCTCCGCCAGCGCAATCTTCGCGGAGATCGAGGGCGCGAAGCAGCGCATGCCCCTGCCCGAGCTGGCCCGCAACCCTTCCGCCCAGGATCGCCTGCGCTCTCTTCTTGCCGCTTGTCCTCAGCACCTTTCCGCGCGGGTCATGCTCGACTACGGCGGTACGCCCATGTCCGAGACCGAGACGATCGCCGCCTTCGGGGCCAAGGTGCACGCCATCATCGCTCCGCTCCTCGTCTTGGAAGACTCGACCCGCACGGATGGTGACGCCGGCACGGGCATCGGGACCGGTTTTCTCAAGCTCCGGGGCGAATGCCCGCCTGCCGCCAAGAATCTCTTGGACTCCGCTGAAGACGTCCAGGAAGCCGCCGCTCTCTATCTGCAGTTCACCAACACCGAGACCTCGCTCGCCGCTCAGAGGCTGCGCGAGACCAGGGACGCGATCGACAAATATAGGGCCGCGCGCACCTCGCTGGGTCTCGGCAATTCCGAGTGACGGTCGAGCGCGTGGCGGAGGTAGCGCCGCTGCATCGGCAGGGGCCATGCTGTGAAATTCACCGGCAGTGGTCCGACTGGGGCGGGGGAGTTCTGTTTCATGCTCTCCTCAGCGGCTGAAACTCGCCAGCAAAGTATCGCGGCGCTCGCGGGCCTCGGCCAGGTCGCGGGTTCGCAGCGACACCCGCACCCGCTCCGCGGTGTAGTCGGGGCGGTGCAGGGTGAAATGGCACCACCAGGTCCCCCGGTTGTTCCAGAGGTGATGGTCGGGATTGGTGGCATCGCCGGGATCCTTCGCCGGACGGATTGCGAGCGTTCCGGTGGCGACCGGTCCAGCGCCGACGTGGGGTTCGAGCAAGTCGAGGTAGGTCATTTTGATGCAGTTTCCGTGGGATTCAGTTACCGCATCAGGTCGAGGGTTTTCCCGCGTCGCGCGGTGTTTTCCCTGGAGAAGATCTGTTCGGGCCCGAGGGTCCGCACATCGGAGACTGCGGGTTTCCCCGCAGCATCCAAGGCACCTTGGCTTCTCCAAGCCCGGTTGCCGGACCCGACTTTCGCCGGGCCACTCCTGATGCTGACGAGAGTTTTCCCCAGGCTGCGGCTTTCCGCAAGGACCGCGTCTGTCATACGCCGTGCGAAACAAAAAAAATCCTTGCGTGAATCGCCGGCTGGGAATAGATCAAATCTATGAATCGTGATTATTTGATTTGTATTATCTCAGCTGCGCTTTCCGGTCCGTCCCTCCTCCTCGGACAGGAAACGGTTTCGACCCTCTCTGACCCGATCGCGACACTCGATCTCACTGTCGTTGAGACTGGCCCGGAGCGGAGCCTGATTCTGCGCGAGGCGATCGTGCAGGAGGCCTACACCCCCGTCATCGCCACGAAAAAACCCGAGCCGGCCGAGGAAAGGCAACGACTCCTCCCCTCCATCGACACCATCAGCGGCGGCGAGATCCGCACGGTCCAGCGCCGCGACCTCGTCGACATCTTCGATCACACCGCCGGCGTCCACCTCGTCCAGGCCGGTCAGACCGGCGCCCAGAGTTCCCTCTTCATCCGCGGCATGGAGAGCAACCACGCCGTCGTCCTCCTCAACGGTCGTCGCCTGCCTCCCGGACTCGCCGGGATCTACCAGCTCGAATACCTCGACGTCGCCACCCTGGAGTCCGTCCAGGTCCTCCGCGGCGCGAGCAGCTCGCTCTACGGGTCCGATGCGCTCGCCGGCGCGATCGACCTGCGCTCCACCGACGCGCGCTATGTGCGCGAGGATACATTGAACTCCTTTGTCGAGGGCGGCTCCTTCGAGACCTTCCGCACCGGGCACAAGCTGACCCTCCGCGACGGTCCGCTCGGCATCGCGCTGGACACCAGCATCGTCGACACTGCCAACGACCGGCCTTTCTCCGGTTTTGAAAACGGCGTGCTGCGCGGCAATGTCGCCTACGAGATCGCCGACGGCGTCCACTTCGATCTGCTCGGCTACATCCAGGATTCCGACCTCGAGGTCGCCGGCTCCTCGCTCAGCCCCGGCTTCCCCGAGAGCCAACTCAATGCCAACCAGTCCTCGCTTTTCTCGCCGCGCTTCAGCATCGTCCGCGACGATTGGGATTTCAGCGTCTTCTACAGCCGCACCCGCAACGAACTGCTCGCCACGCGCGATCCCTTCTTCAATGACAGCCTCCTCGAGCAGACCGGCGACGAGTTCGAGGCCTCCTTCAATTGGCACCCTGACAAAGACGCCACCTGGACCCTCGGCGCGGGGCATTACACCTACGGCTTCGAGCGTTTCCCGCTCATTCCCGGACCCTTCAATCCCGCCGCCGCTTTCGACTACGGTTACGGCAGTGTCTTCGCCCAGGGCGATGTGAAACTGCCGGCGAACTTTCACCTGCTCGCCTCGGGCCGGCACGACGAACACGATTCCTTCGAGAGCAAGGCCACCTGGACCGTCCAGCTCGACTATGAGATCGCCGCGACCCGGACCCTGCTCTTCGCCAAAGCCGCCACCGGCTACAAGGCGCCTTCGGGGCAGGACTTCATCTTCCTCGCCCCCACGCTCGATCCATCGACCCTGCTCCCCGAGGAAAGCCTCACCCGTGAGTTCGGCTTCCGCCAACCCGTCCTCAACGAGCGCAGCAGCGTGTCGCTCACTTACTTCGAGGCCACCATCGATAACCTCATCGACGTCGATCCTTTCACCTTCGTCGACCCCGCCATCGTCGACACCGAGACCAGCGGATTCGAGCTGGAGCTTGTCTATTCGCCCGTGGAGAAGGTCCGCCTCTACACCAACGCCACCTGGCTTGACGCGACGGTCACCGATGGCCAATACCTAGGCGGCTTCGGCGGCGATCCTGGTGATCGCCTGCCCCGGCGTCCCGAGTTCGCCCTCTCCGGCGGCATCGTTGTCTCCGGCGACCGTTGGCAGCTGGGTGCCGAGGTCACCGGTGCCTACGACCGCCTCGACAGCCCCGGCGTGGTCCTTGATGACTATACCGTCGCCCGCGTCTTCGGCAGCTACGAAGTCAGCGACACCGTGGAGATTTACGGACGTCTCGAGAATGTCTTCGACCTCGCTTACGAGACTACCTCGGGCTTTGAAGCCGCCGGCCTGGGGGCGTTTGGGGGAGTGAGGATCGTGTGGGGAAAGTGACGTGCGCAAAGCGCACGAAGCGATTTAGCCATTAGCTTTTTAGCTGTTTAGCCAGAATGGTAAAGTCCGCCTACCCTTTCACAGAATCCAAAAACGCTAAACAGCCAAATCGCTACCAGCTAACCAGCTCCACCTAAATGGCTAAAGACCTAATTGCTAAAGAGCTCCGCGACGCCTTGGCGTCGCGCATCCTCGTCCTCGACGGCGCCATGGGCACGACGATCCGCCAGTACAAACTCACCGAAGCCCAGGCCCGCGGCGAGCGCTTCGCGTCCAACAGCAAGGACCTCCTCAACAACGGCGACATCCTCTCCATCACCCGGCCCGACGTCATCGGCGACATCCACAAGCGTTTCCTCGAGGCCGGCTCGGACATCATCGAGACGAACACCTTCTCCGGCACCACCCTCGCCCAGAGCGAATTCTTCGTCGAGGACCCCCGCGAGACCGGCAAGGGCCGCAAGGACCCCGAGTTCTTCGCCCGCGAGGTCTGCGACAATGCCTTCCTCAAGGACCTCGCCTGGGAGATCAACTACGAGTCCGCCAAGCTCGCCCGCCAGTGGTGCGACCGCATCGGCAACGAGACCGGCCGCCGCCGCTACGTCGCCGGCGCGATCGGACCCATGACCGTCTCTCTCACGAACTCGCCCGACGCCGACGATCCCGGCTTCCGCGTCATCACCTTCGACCAGGTCCGCGAGGCCTACAAACACCAGGTCCGCGCCCTCATCGCGGGCGGTTCCGAGATCATGATGGTCGAGACCATCTTCGACTCGCTCAATGCCAAGGCCGCCCTCGTCGCTCTGCGCGAGGTCTTCGACGAGGATGGAGTCGAGTTCCCCATCATCGTCTCCGCCGCCGTCGGCCGCGGGGGCGAGACCATGATCTCGGCGCAGAAGACCGAGGCCCTCTGGAATGCCGTGGCCCATGCCAAACCCCTCGCCGTGGGGCTGAACTGCTCGCTCGGCCCTGATCTCATGGAGCCGCACCTCGCCGAGCTCTCCCGCGTCGCCGGCACCTACGTCTCCGTCTACCCGAACGCCGGATTGCCGAATCCCCTCGCCCCGACCGGCTTCGATCTCCTCCCCGATGACATGGAGCGCGAGATCGCCCGCTTCGCCGAGGCCGGACTCGTCAATCTTATCGGCGGCTGCTGTGGCAACACGCCCGAGCACGTCGCCGCCATCGCCCGGGTCGCGGAGCGTTTTGGACCGCGCGAGGTCCCGCATCCCGCCCCCGCGATGCGCCTCAGCGGATCCGAGGCCTTCAACCAGACCCAGGAAAAGGGATTCCTCATGATCGGCGAGCGCACCAACGTGGCTGGTTCGCCGAAGTTCGCCACCCTCGTCAAAAAGGGCCAGCTCGAGGACGCCGTCGCCATCGCCCGCCAGCAGGTCGAGAACGGCGCGCCCGTCATCGATGTCTGCATGGACGAGGGCATGATCGACGGCGTCGAGATGATGACCCGTTTCCTCAATCTCCTCGCCGGAGAGCCCGACGTCGCCGCCGTGCCCATCATGGTCGACTCGTCGAAGTGGTCCGTCATCGAGGCCGGCCTCAAGTGCCTCCAGGGCAAGGGCATCGTCAATTCCATCTCGCTGAAGGAAGGCGAGGAGGTCTTCAAGGCCAACGCGCGCACCGTCATGAAATACGGCGCCGCCGTCGTCGTCATGGCCTTCGACGAGCAGGGCCAGGCCGCCACCTACGAGGACAAGATCCGCATCTGCGAGCGCGCCTACCGCATCCTCGTCGACGAGGTCGGCTTCAATCCCGAGGACATCATCTTCGACCCGAACATCCTCACCGTCGCCACGGGGATGGACGAGCACAACAACTACGCCGTCGACTTCATCAACGCGACCCGCTGGATCAAGCAGAACCTCCCCGGAGCCAAGGTCAGCGGCGGCGTCTCGAACATCTCCTTCTCCTTCCGCGGCAACAACGTCGTGCGCGAGGCCATGCACGCCGCCTTCCTCTACCACGCCGGACAGGCCGGCATGGACATGGGCATCGTCAACGCCGGCATGCTCGAGGTCTACGACGAGATCGAGCCGAAGCTGAAGGAACTCGTCGAGGACGTCCTCCTCAACCGCCACCCGGGCGCGACCGAGGCCCTCATCGACTACGCCGAGGCCCTCAAGGCCGCCGGCGCGGACAAGAAGGAAAAGGGCGCCGCCACCGAGCTCGCCTGGCGCGGCGGCACCGTGCTCGAGCGCATCACCCACGCCCTCGTCAAGGGCATCACCGACTACATCGAGGAGGACACCGAGGAGGCCCGCGCCGCCCTCGGCAAACCCCTCGCCGTCATCGAGGGACCGCTCATGGACGGCATGAAGGTCGTCGGCGAGCTCTTCGGAGCCGGCAAGATGTTCCTCCCCCAGGTCGTCAAGAGCGCCCGGGTCATGAAGAAGGCCGTCGCCTACCTCGAGCCCTTCATGCTCGCCGAGAAAAAGGAGGGCGACGAGGACAAGGCCCCCGTTTTTGTCATCGCCACCGTCAAAGGCGACGTCCACGACATCGGCAAGAACATCGTCGGCGTCGTCCTCGGCTGCAACGGCTACAAGGTCGTCGACCTCGGCGTCATGGTCGACTGCGACCGCATCCTCGCCGCCGCCGCGGAACACAAGGCCGACATCATCGGCCTCAGCGGGCTCATCACGCCCTCGCTCGATGAGATGATCTACAACGCCAAGGAATTCGAGAAGCGCGGCGTCAAGCAGCCCCTCCTCATCGGCGGGGCCACCACCTCGCGCGCCCACACCGCCATCAAGATCGCCCCGCACTTCTCGCAGCCCGTCGTCCACGTCGTCGACGCCTCCCTCGTCGTCGGGGTCTGCAATTCCCTCCTCTCCGAGAATCTCCGCGCCCCCTTCCTCGCCGAGCACCAGGCCCGCGAGGTGAAGGAGCGCGAACTCTTCGCCGGCAAAGGCTCCAGCGCCGTCTACGTGCCCTACGAGGAGGCGAAGCGCCAGAAATTCGCGATCGACTGGGCCACCGCCGACATCGCCACGCCGGAATCCATCGGCTCCTTCCTTGAGGACCCCGTGCCCCTCGCCGAGATCGTCGAGGTCTTCGACTGGACCCCTTTCTTCCACGCCTGGGAGCTGCGCGGCGTCTTCCCCAAGATCTTAAAGCATGAGCAACACGGCGCCGAGGCCCAGAAACTCTACGACGACGCCCGCCGCATCCTCGATGACCTCGTCGCCAACCAGCGCGTCCACGCCCGCGGCGTCTGGGGCGTCTGGCCCGCCGCCTCCACCGGAGAGGACGTCGGCCTCTTCACCGACGAGTCACGGGACAGGGTTCTGACGACCTTCCACTTCCTGCGCCAGCAGAAGGAAAAGGTCCAGGCCGGCACGCCCTTCCAGAGCCTCGCCGACTTCGTCGCCCCGCTCGACAGCGGCCGCGCCGACTACCTCGGCGCCTTCGCCGTCACCGCCGGGAACGAGGTCGAGGAGTATGCGAAGACCTTCCGCGACAAACACGACGACTACACCGCCATCCTCATCCAGGCCCTCGCCGACCGCTTCGCCGAAGGCCTCGCCGAATGGCTCCACCGCAAGGTGCGGCGGTTCATGGGCTTCGGGATCGGGGAGAACCTGAGCGTCGAGGAGTTGATCGATGAGAAGTATCGCGGCATCCGCCCGGCCGCGGGCTATCCGGCCTGTCCGGATCATACGGAGAAGGGGATCCTGTGGGATTTGCTGGACGTGGAGAAGAAGGTGGGGATGCAGTTGACCACCAGCTACGCCATGTTCCCGCCAAGCAGTGTCAGCGGGTTGTACTTCTTTGGGGAGAAGGCGCGGTATTTCGGGGTTGGGAAGATTGGGCGGGATCAGTTGGAGGATTATGCGGGGAGGAAGGGGATGAGTTTGGAGATAGCTGAGAAGTGGCTGGCGCCGAATCTTGAAGTGTGAGTAAGCTCACTGGATGTCATGGCAATAAACAGTGAACTCACCGAATGCGTCGCCTTTCTCGGTCTCAAAAACCAAAATACTGGGGAAATTGAATGTCGGGGCACGGCATTCTTCATAAAACACACATTCCTCCCGGAAGAAGAGGATCTCTTTACGGCGGATCCAACGAGGACAACGCTAGACACCGAAAGAAGCGCATGTTTTGTTGTCACAGCCTATCATAATATTGCGAAAGCAAGAGAAACTTCCGCTGAAGCAGTCATACTACAGTTGAACACGAAACAAGGAACAGTCGTTTCATTAGAAATCGAATTTGACGATTGGCACTTTTCACCCGCGTCTGAAACGGACGTAGCGGTTGCACGGATCGAATGGAGTGATGACTGGAAACATCGAGCACTCGGAAGTGGTTTCCTTTTAGTTGAATCAGAACTTGAAGCGATGCACCAGCAATTCGGAATCGGAGAGGAAATCTGTATAACGGGATTGTTCTCAAGTGTTCCGGGGAATGGAAGCATTCAACCTATCGGACGGTTCGGGCACATCGTAGGACTCAATTCAAAGGTAAAAACGAAATTGTCTCCGAAACTAATGGACGCACATCTGGCTGAGGTCCACTCAATTGGCGGTCTCAGCGGTTCGCCCGTCTTCGTGAAAATTCAATACGACGACCGGGATTACAACAAAGAGCATCCACGCGTCATTTCTGAACCATATTGGCTCGTGGCTGGACTAGTGCACGGCCACTTTGACGTTGACGAAGATGATCTACTCACAACGACCAAATCTTCTACAAGGAATCACGTTAACACAGGCATTGCCGTAGTTATACCCTCCCGAAACATTCGAAATGCCTTGGACATAAGGCTCCGAGATGATTTGTAGTGCCAATTGGCCGCAGCGCATCCCGGCGGAAAAAAATGGGAGACCCGGTCAGGCTCAAATGCGCATTTTGGATGGCTGAATACTATCCTCTTAATGCTTTCAAAATCAAGAGATCTAATCGCATTCCAAGCAGCGCACCCGAAAGAAAATGCTCAGCGAACCACGAGAGCGCCTCGTTGAAACAGGCCCTCTTCGTTATATTTGGCTTAATGAAATGATCCAAGTATTTGCTTCCAAGGACGTTAACCTTCGGCAGAGCATTTTCCCAAATCGGACCGACTGACTTTGCCGAGTTGAAGGAATCGCCTGCGTCTTTTGATACGGCTGCCCAAGCACGCGCCAACTCGAAGACGTCGATCTTGGGGATAACCGTATCGCGATTCTTAATGTCCACCAAGACCATGTAGGATAGGAGGCCGAAATGCAAACTCCTAAGCGTTGATGCCGGATCACCAACGCTCGTCAAAGATTCAACCATAATTGATCTTTCGTCCTCGCTTAATCGAGGCCATTTCGGGCAGGGACGACTTGCAATCACCGGCGCGACTCGCCTCAGCACGTCGTGCCAATTTGCCTCCATTACGGAATATGCGCTATTTTCCACGATCGACGGGTAAGTCGCGGAGAGAAATGAGCGAAACTCATGGAGGGCTGTCGATGGGGGGTATTGCATTTGGAGAACGTGACAATGGAATGCTTCTTCGCCGATTTGTATTAGCTTGGAGACGACCTTTATCTTATCGATTGAGGGCTCGTGGGCAAGGAAACTAGCAGGTAATTTCTGAATGACTCTGAAATGGGTTGGTACCACATCTGGAACACTGACGTAAAAAAAGCCCACACATTCATGCGACTTCTACTCCGTTCAAACAAACTGAATTCCATCATCAGCGCTAGAACTATCTCGGAAACCTCCTCTTTGATGCAGATCTAATCTTATCAATCGGAAGTTTGTTTTCACTACTTATAACTTGACCTGGGCGCAACCCCTTTTCTTTCGAAGCGTTCTCGTGAGGTCTCTCAATATGTTTGGCCGCAACCAATTCTCTCAACCTCTTCAGTCTATTCTTATCATCCGTAGAAGTGAATCCAATTTCAACTTCGGTCTTAATGGCGCCAGAGAGAGCCCAAAGATAAAAGGAGTTGCGATGAAGGCTGTTCATGTGTTCAAACACCATCTGATACCAGCCAGTAGGACGCTCTGAAATTAAAAACCGAATTAAAAAGTGCTTCTGAAGACTGTCAATGTCACTTGAAAGCAACGCGCCAACCAATGGGCCGATATTCGCAGAAGAAAGATCATCCTTCATGTAACGAACAACGTTAAATGGCCCTGCCAACAAGATATCCTTCAATTTCTTTTGGTATGAACCGTCGAATTCCTTCCCGAGAATCAAGCCAAAACCATCGAAAGCTGCTCTACCGCTTTGGGCAAGAGTTGGTGCCAGCGCAAAGAATACACGCCCCAATGACGCCCAACCTTGAATAATGCACTTTAGCATTTCGAGCTTTAATTCGGAATCCACAAACTTACTATTTCGCAAGGCGCGCGATGCAGCCCTCGTGGCCTGTACAAGGCTGGTAATTGAATATTCATGTAGAAAGTTTCGAATGGTTTGATCGTAAGGTGCAGTGGAATCGTAAACCTCATCAGCGTAGCAGTCCTTGATTTTGTCCGGAAGGTTTGAGGTTTCGACAGTTTTCGAAAGTTCCGCTCTCATTGCCTCGATGGCCTGATCTGACGGATCCCATACGATTCCCTCGTAGGGATTGAAATCTTTATCGATTCCAATCTTATTATCGACTGTGCCTACGAGCTGAGCAGTGTCAGTAATCAATGACTCCACGGCATCCACCCTGCGTCCGTCGCTTCCCGTGTAGAACTCAATGATCTCTGGATAATTCACGTATTTTCGATCCCCAAGAATCTCTTTAGCAAACACAGGGTCATGCAACATGTATGCTGAGGCAAAATAAAATATCCAATAGCTATGCTTGAACTTCAGGTTTTCTCCGAATCGAACGAGAATATTGTTTGATTCTAAGATATCGATCACTACGTTCACGTCTAGAAACGGGGTCAGGGAACGAATTCCGGTCTTGACGTATCCCAATCCTCCGCGAATCCTTCCCCATGCCCCGACAAGTCCGCATCGAGTATGAAGGTGCCCTTTACCACGTCATGGCCCGAGGGAACCGCCGTAACCGGATCTTCGCCTCGCCAGATGGAGCCGATGAGTCCCTCTTTTTGAAGACCGTTGGGGAATGCTGCGAGCGAACCGGATTCCGGATCTGGGCCTGGGTGCTCATGGGAAATCATTACCACTTTCTGATTGAGACCCCGAGAGCCAACCTGGTCGAGGGCATGGCGTGGCTCCAGAACACTTACACACGACGCTTTAACTCCCGGCACCATGAATGGGGCCGGCTTTTCGGCGACCGCTACAGCCGAGCGTGAGCGAGACAGACTGCACTTGGTGCAGCACGAAGGGCGGACGTCAGTCCGTCAACTCCGTTCTCGTCGAATCGGGAGGAAGCGGCGGCGATTTGTATTTGCGGACCCTGCTCGACTACATCCACCTGAATCCCGTCCGCGCCGGCCTGGTGCCAACGGAAAGCTCCCCAGGCCTGTTGGGCTACCCCTGGAGCAGTCTCGCCCGTGCCTATGCGGTGGCTCCGAAGGCCCGCGAGCCGTGGATGGCGGCGGCCGAGGGGCTCGCGCTCTTCCAATGTGAAGACCGCACCGCCGATCGCCGGCATTTCGTGGAGCGGCTCGAGGAGAGAATGAAAGCGGAGGCGGCGGAGAGGTGCGATTTGTCTGACATCGAGGGGCAGACCCTGCAAAGCACCCTGAGGAAAGGGTGGTATTGGGGAGGCGAGGCTTTCAAGGAGTCCCTGCTCGAAATGCTGGAGCAGCTCAAAGGCGGAGACCTGCCCGTGGCGAAGGATTTTCGCAGCAGCGATCAGGCGCGTGACCATGCGCTCCGGGATGGCGAGAAGATCATTGCCGAAGCGGTGCGGCACTTTCGCTTGGGTGACGGTCGTGCTGAAGACTTCAAGGCATTG
>JAYRWX010000003.1:0-31751 GCA_041917795.1 Verrucomicrobiales bacterium | reverse complement strand
CCGTTCGTGAATCGGCCGAGTCGGAATTCGCGATGCCAAGGCGCGACGAGGGAGTGGAGCGGGCTCCATGACCGAGGAGCAACGCCGGAAGCGTGAATTCCGGCCGGTTGGGAAAGAGATCCGAGCGAAGCGAGCAAGAGTTCAAGCCCAAAAAACGAATCCGATTTGCGAACGGACTTTTGGCAGACAGTCTATCCCATGAACCAATCGATTCCCCTCCTTTTTGCCGTCGCCCTCATCTTCTCCCCGAGTTCAACCGCTCTTGCCAAAAACATCGGCGGTTTGAAATCCGGAGACCGGTTCGAACTGAAAGTCAGCCGGGTGGACTCCACCCAGAAGGTCGGGATCGCCGGACCTACCACGGTGGTCCCGATTCCGGCGGGGGTGCCCCGCTACATTAAAAACCGCTCCATCACCTTCCGCATCCGGGGCGCGGGACTGCTCTCCGCCCCCGGTCTCAATCTTCCCTTTTCCCACTACACCAAGGGCGTGGCTGAATTCAACCTCTTCCGTCAGGGGACCGTATCCGTTTCGCAAAACGCCGAGATCAAGGTCCGAGGCGGCCGGGTGGGTGGTGGAACCCTGAGCTTCTTCATCACCGACAGCTCCGGACTGGATACCATCTACCGTACGGTGATCGTGAAACTGGTGAAGCCGTGATCCCGCGTTCGTGAAGCTTTCAACTCCCGCCCCCGGGAGTCGGCGGCTTTCGTGATGATTCGAGGGCTTATTTGTGACGGAATTGAAACGTCACTTGACCAAAACGGCCCCGCGCGTGGACTATCGCGTCGAAACACACGAAAACGGATCCATGCAAATCAACTTCGACAAGGCGCGCAAGCTCATCAACGAGCTCGAACTGAAACTCAACGAAACCTCCGCACACACCCTCGCGGCGAGGAAAACCCTCGACGAATGGATCCAGAGCGGTGAGTCCGGCCTCCGTCGCAAGGGGGCCTCGGCGCTCAAGCAGGTCCGCAGGCGGGCCGACAGCTTTACCAAGGCGCTGACCAAGCTGGAGCACAATCTCGCCGCCTCGCTCGACAAGATGTCGGAGTCCCTCGAGAAAAAGGCGGACAAGAAGTCTCCGAAGAGAAAGGCGGCGAAGAAAGCTGCCGCCAAGAAGTCGGTTTCGAAGAAAAGCGCTTCGAAAAAGAGCGCTTCGAAAAAGAGCGCTTCGAAAAAAGCAGCCAAGAAGAGCCCGGCGAAGAAGTCGGCTGCCAAAAAAGCCTGAGTTCAGTGGGCCTCAAGCCAGTTCTCTCCGGTCCCGGACTCCACCATCACCGGGACGGAGAGCGGCAGGGCGTTTTTCATCGCCGCTTCGATCTTCGGCACCAGTTCATCCTGTTCCTCGCGGAGCAGGTCGAAAACCAGCTCATCGTGCACCTGCAGCAGCATGCGGGTGCGGTAGCGGGCTGGATCGAGCAGCTCGCCGACTCGGACCATCGCGATCTTGATCATGTCGGCGGCGGTACCCTGGATCGGTGTGTTGATCGCGGTGCGCTCCGCGGCGGAACGGATCATGCCGTTTTTCGAATTGATGTCGCGGAGGTAGCGGCGTCGGCCGGTCAGCGTTTCGACGTAGCCGTCACGGCGGGCCTGCTCGATCGTTTCGTCCTGGAATCGTTTCACCCCCGCGTATTGTCGGAAGTATTCATCGATCACCTCCTGAGCCTGGCCGCGTGACAGTTCTCCATTAAGCCGCTGCGAGAGCCCGAAGGCGGAGATGCCGTAGATGATGCCGAAATTGACCATCTTGGCAGTCCGCCGCATCTCGGAGGTGACGCCGTCGAGCGCCACCCCAAAGACCCGGGCCGCCGTGGCCTGGTGAATGTCCGCTCCGGACTGGAAGGCTTCGATCATCGCCGGATCAGCACAGAGCGAGGCCATCACCCGCAACTCGATCTGGGAATAGTCGGCGGAGAGCAGCACATACTCCGGTCCTCGCGGCACGAAGGCGCGGCGCACCTCGCGGCCCTGCTCGGAGCGAATCGGGATGTTCTGCAGGTTCGGATTGTTTGAAGCGAGCCGGCCGGTCGCCGTCATCAACTGATGGAAGGTCGTGTGGATCCGTCCCGTGCCGTCGAAGATCGATTGCGGCAGTGCGTCGATGTAGGTGCTCTTCAGTTTGGCCGCTTCGCGGTAGGAGAGCAGATCGCGGACGATCTGATGCTCGACGGCGAGGGCGACGAGGGTCTGTTCGTCGGTTTTGTACTGGCCGGTTTTGGTCTTCTTCGGTTTGCCCATCAACTGGAGCCGTTCGAAAAGGATCTCGCCGACCTGTTTGGGTGAATTCAAGTTGAACTCGGATCCCGCAGCGGCGTAGACGGCCCGCTCGTATTCGAGGATGCGTCCGCCGAGAAGTTGGCCGGTCTCAGCCAAAGCGGCCGGATCGACGCGAACGCCTTCCTTTTCCATCGCCACGAGCACGGGGATGAGGGGGCACTCGATCTCGAGGAGGACGCGGTCCTGGCCGAGTTCATGGATTTGTTTGCGCAGAATCTCCGCAAGCTGCCAGGTCACGTCGGCGTCCTCGCAGGCGTACCTCGCCACCTCCTCGAAGGCGGGGCCGGAGGGCGCTGCCGGCGCTCCGCTCATGGCATCATCTTCAAAGAGGCTGAGCTGCCCCGTTTTCTCGACCGGCTTGCTGAAGACCTCGTCGTAGCGGATCGGGGTGTAGCCGAGCAGGGACTCGGCAAGGTAGTCCATCTTGTGGCGCTGCTCGGGCTCGACGATGCTGTGAGCGAGCATGGTGTCGAAGAGCGGCGGCACCACGGGAATGCCCTGCCAAAGCAACACGGCGATGTCGAACTTGAGGTTGTGGCCGATCTTCTCGATGGAGCGGTCGGCGAACAGCTCCCGGAATTCACCGAGGGTGGCCTTGCAGGATTCGTCGCAGGGGATCTCGACATAGGTGCCGTGGTCCTTCTCCCAGGAGAAAGCGAGGCCGATGACGCCGCAGGTCTTCTCATCGAGCGCGGTGGTCTCGAGATCGAAACACCAGGATTTCCGCGACTTCAGCTCCGCGATCAGTGCCTCCCGTCCCTTCGCGTCCTTGGCTCGGAGATAGGTGTAGTGTTTCGTGAAGTCCGCGATGGTCTTGAGTTCGGCGACCAGTGCGCCGCCCTCGTTTTCCGTGACGGTGTGGCCGCGGCCGGCTTGGAACTGGTCGCCGAGGAGCCGTTTGCCGAGCGAATTGAATTCGAACTCCACGAAGAGCGAGGCGAGCGCCTCGTTGTCGCGCGGGCTCAGCTCGATCTGCTCGAAGGTGACCTCCACTGGTGCGTTTGTCAGGATCGTGACCAGTTGTTTCGAGAGCAGCGCCTGCTCCCGGTTCGCCTCGAGGTTCTCGCGCAGCTTTCCCTTCACCTGATCGGTGTGGGCGAGGAGATTCTCGATTGAGCCGAACTCGGAAATCAGTTTCTTCGCGGTCTTTTCGCCGACTCCCGGCACACCGGGAATGTTGTCGGAAGCATCTCCCCAGAGGCCGAGCACATCGATGGTCTGGAGCGGATCGCCGACTTCCCAGTTCTCGCAGATTTTCGCCTTGTCGAGGATCTCAACGGCACTGCCCTGCCGGCCGGGTTTGTAGATGAAGGTGGTGTCGGTGACGAGTTGGGCGAAGTCCTTGTCAGGCGTCACCATATAGGTCTCGTAGCCGCCGAGCGCCTCGGCCCGCTTCGCGAGGGTGCCGATGACATCGTCGGCCTCCCAGCCGGGACATTCGATCACCGGAATGTGGAAGGCCTCGATGAGGCGTTTCACGTGGGGGATCTGCAGGGCGAGGTCCTCGGGCATTTCGTCGCGGTTGCCCTTGTAGGCAGGATAGAGCTCGTGCCGCGGGGTCGGGTGCGAGGTGTCGAAAACGACGGCAAGGTGCGAGGGGTTTTGCTTTTCGAGCAGGTCGAGCAGGGTGTTGGCGAAGCCGAAGAGAGCCGAGGTGTTGAGGCGCTTCGAGGTGTAAATGGGCGAACGGATCAGCGCGAAGTGGGCCCGGTAAACGAGCGCCATGCCATCGAGGAGAAAGAGTCGTTTGGTGCCATCGGCCATGGCTGCAAGGGAACGGCGGGGAAGGGGGGAAGTCAAGGAAGCGGGATGATGCGCTTGACGCGGGACCTGACATCGGATGCAATTTCGGAATGATGAAGCGTGAGGGATTTGCATTTCCCGTTGTCGTCGGGGTGTTTCTCTTGGGCATCGTCGCCGGGGGTGGAGCCATTTGGTTGACTCGGGACAAGGAAGTCCTTGATCCTGCCGCGGATGCCGCGGAGCAGGGCGAATCGGCGGTGAGATCGGTCACTCTCTCCCGTGATGGAGGCACTGGAGCAAATGGGGGAGACGCGAAGGCAAAAGGCCTGCTGAGTTTTTTTACCCGAATCGAGGCCAGCAGGAACGAGGTGCCGATCGGCACGGTGGAGGCGATCCGCTACACGATCTTGGAGCAATCGACCCAGGGCAAGCTCGCCTACCTGGCCTTGCTGCAAAAGATGACGACCGAGGATGCCCCCGCCCTGATCGCCCTCTTCAACGAACTCGGTCAGCGCGGTTATGTCGTCAATGAATATGACAAGCTGTTCTGGGAGCGCTGGGCCGAGATCGACGGAGAGGCTGCCAGTGCCGCGATGTTCCAGCGCGACAACCGCTTCCGCGAAACCCTGCTCTCGAAGCTCGCGATCTCAACCTGGGCGAAAAACGATCCCGACGCGGCCCGTGCCTGGCTTTTCGCGCAGGAAGACATCCCGCTCCGCGAGGGCATGGTGAAAGGTCTCATCGAGGGATGGGCGCAGCGCGATCCCGCAGCGGCGCAACGTTTCCTGATGAACACCGATCTCGCGCCGGACCAGTTGCAATTTGGATTCAACGAGGTCGCCCGCCAGTTCCAGATGCGTGACGGGCTCGGCGCAGTCGGCAAATGGTACGCGGGATTCGCGGAGACCGATCCGGATTTCGGCCGGGTCATGAGTGCCACAACTCAGATCTACACGCGGGCGCCCCTCGACGTGGCCCTGGCTTGGGCCGACGAGCTCGGAAACCAGTCGCAGGGCGCGGTGCGGACCAGGACCCAGCTCCACGATCGACTCGCCGAGGGGAGGCCTGATGGCCTGCTGAAGCATCTCGCGGTCGACCCCGGTGCGGGATCGATCCTCGGTGTCGATCGTCTGACCGACCGGGCCGTGGCCAAGTGGATCAGCACCAACCCCGGGGCCATGGCGAGCTGGCTGAAGGAAAATCCGGGCATCCCGAACTACGATCTTCTCACCGCGCCTTTCGCCATGCGGGTCGCTTCGCAGGATCACGAGGCGGCGTTGGCCTGGGCCGGAACCTTGCGCGATCCCGCGCTGCGGGACCGCGTCGTGAGGCAGATCGGCGCGGCGGGGGGTAGGTAGGTCACCTGGCATCGCCCGCCAAAGCACCGGTGCGGGAATTCAGGCCGCCGTAACCGAGCGGACGCAGTAGACTTCGTCTTCTCGCAGCGCTTCCAGAGCGGACGCGGGGAGGAAGTGCACGTCCAGGGTTTCTCCGAGGGCATTAAAAACCTCAACCGCATAACCTGTGGAACTATCGGCTCCGCTCAATTCGTCAACCAAGGTGACCACGTCACCTTTTTTCAGACCGTGTTCCGGAAGGTCCGATGCAATGACTGCGTCCTTGTAGAGTTCCAGTTTCATATCCTGCGGGAATTGGGGAGTGGAATTAGTGTAACAAACCGATACCTTCCGGACAAGGGGTCTTTCAGCCAGATGGTTCTCACCCAGATACCGCAGCTGTCGGGACCTCGCAAAATTCCCCGAATTTCATAGGTCTCGCCAAACTCGGTGGATCGGTTGGGGACGGCGTCCAATGGCAACAATTGGCTTCGAATGTCATTGATCAGCGAAAACGGGTCATCTCGAGAATAGCCCGCAAGATTCAGCCACTTTGACTTGTCCGAGCGGGCCCGAGGGACCAGGAGATAATCTCTGATCTTCGACAAAGGAATCTCTGCGTCGATCGGGAGTTTCATCGCCTCACACTTTCTCCAGCGCCTCGATCTTCTCGCTCAGCTCCGCCCACTTGCCGTAGCGCTTTTCGAGAAGCTCCTCGATCTCGGAGTAGCGTTTCATCGCGGCGGAGGACTCCTCGCCTTGTTTGAAAAAGTCCGGGTCGGCGAGCTTGGCGTCGAGGGTGGTTTTTTCCTCTTCGAGCGAGGCGATCTCGGCTTCGAGAGTTTCAAACTCCTTCTTGAGCGGCTTGAGTTTGGTGGCGCGCTCCTCGCGAGCCTTGGCCTCGAGGCGGCGCTGTTCCTTGCGGTTGGCTCCGGAATCGGCCTCCGCGGTGGTCGTGGCTTTGCCCGGAGCGGTGGCGGACGGCATCCGACCCGCCTCCAGCTCCATGTCGGCCTTCTTTTTCTCGAGGTAGTCGCTGACGTTGCCGTAGTAGAGCTTCGGCTGTTGACCGGGGATGAACTCGAGCACCTTGGTGACGATGGGGTCGAGGAAGGAGCGGTTGTGCGATACGATCGCGAAGGCTCCGCTGTAGTCGGCGAGGGCGCGCTGGAGCACCTCCTGCGACTGGAGGTCGAGGTGGTTGGTCGGTTCGTCGAGGATCAGGAAATTCGCGGGCTGCAGCAGCATACGGGCGAGAGCGAGACGGCCGCGCTCTCCTCCTGACAAAACACTCACGGATTTGAAGACGTCGTCGCCGCGGAAGAGAAACGCTCCGAGCAGGGTGCGCAGATTCCCGGCAGCGGCCGCGGTGACACTGCCCTCCATCGTGCCGAGCACGGTCTTGGTCGGATCGAGCTCGTCGGCGTGGGTCTGCGAGAAGTAGGCGATGCCGACCTTGTGGCCCTCGGTGATGCTGCCGGAGGACGGTTGCTCGATCCGGGCGATGAGCCGGGAAAAGGTCGACTTGCCGGCACCATTGACCCCGACTATGGCGATCTTGTCGCCTCGCTCGATGGCGAAGTCGAGGTTCTTGATGACCTCCTTCTCGCCGTAGTTCTTGCAGATCTTCTCCAGCTTCAACACGGTCTGGCCGCTTCGTTCCGGCTGGGGAAAGCGGAAGTCCATGGTCGCGGCGTCCTGCTCCAGCTCGATGCGCTCGACCTTCTCGAGCTGCTTGATGCGCGACTGGACCATGCGCGCCTTGGAGGCCTTGGCGCGGAAGCGGTTGATCAGCTTTTCGGCTTTCTCGATCTCGCGAGCCTGGTTCTTGAAGGCGCGTTCGGCCTGCTCGCGTCGGGCGACCCGCTCCTGCAGGTAAAAGCTGTAGTTGCCCGAGTATTGCTGCACGCCGCCGTTTTCGAAGGCAAGGGTGCGGTTGGTCAAGTTGTCGAGCATGCTCCGGTCGTGCGAGATCAGGATGATCGCGCCGCCGTAGTTGCGCAGCCATTGCTCGAGCCACTGCACCGTCTCGATGTCGAGGTGGTTGGTGGGTTCGTCGAGCAGCAGGACGGAAGGCTCGCGCAGCAGCAGCTTCGACATCGCGATGCGCATCTGCCAGCCGCCGCTGAACTCGCCGGTCTGCCTCTCGAAGTCGTTTTTGGAAAAACCGAGGCCGCCGAGCACGGTGGCGATGCGCGGTCGCATCTTGCTAATGTCGTGGTGGTCCAGCCGGATCTGGAGATCGCCGTAGACTTCCAGGAGATCGCCGTATTCCTCGCTGGAAGGATCGGCCGTCTCCAGTTCGGCCTCGACTTCGCGGAGTTGCTCCTGAAGCTGGATGACGTCGTCGAAGGCCTTCGCGACTTCGTCGAAGACGGTGGTCCCTTTATGCTGCACGCCCTCCTGCGGCAGGTAGCCGACCGTGGTCTGTTTCGCCTTGATGATCCCGCCGGTGTCGGCTTTCTCGATCCCGGCGATGATTTTCATCAGGGTCGACTTGCCCGCTCCGTTCGGCCCGGCGAGCGACCAGCGCTCCTTCGCCCGCACGGTGAAGGAGAGGTCCCGGAAGAGGTTCCGGGCCCCGTATTGGACGGTGACGCGATCGACGGCGAGCATGAAGGCGCGGAATTTAGCGCAGATTTCCATCCCCGCCAGCGGAACGGCCGAGGTCGCGAAATCCCCTTGCCGGGCGCGTCCTTCACAGCGACCGGATGACGATGCGCCCTTGGTTGATCGTTGCCTCCATTCTCTCTCTGCTCCCGGCCCGCGGGGCGGAAATGAAAACCACTCCGGCCGGCATCGAGATCCTCGCGGGTAGTCTTGGGACTTTCACCCTGACCTATCCTGAGTTCGACCCGCCGCGGCCGGTCGTCGAGGTGAAGGCCGATGGAAAGAACGCCACGGTTCGCTACGAGGGCGGCCTCGAGGCGCGCATCAGCTTGTCGGGCGATGAGGTCGGCGTGGCCTTTTCCGCTTTCCCCACAGGCGCCAAGGCCTGGAAGATGTCCACCTTGATCGACATCGCGTTCGCCAAGGGCGGCATCTGGCGCATCGACGAGCTGGAGGGCTCCTTTCCTCTCGAGAAGGTGACGCCTCCGCAGATCGCGAGCCGTCACGGCAAGGTCTTCCAACTGAAAAACGCCCAGGGCCAGAGCCTAGCTTTGACTCCGCCCGAGGGATCCTTCCAGCAGCTCACGGACAACCGGGAATGGAACTGGGCGATCTACCAGTGGCAGTTCTTCACCCCGGTGCTCGCTGACAAAACCACCGCGAAGCTTGCGGTCGCCAGCGACCTCGCCTCCGTGAAGGCCCTGATCGACCCCTATGGACAGAGCATTGCTGATTCCTTTCCAGTCAAGCTTGGCAATGAAATGGAACTGAAGGCCGATCTCGAGAGCGAACGGACCTACTACGAGTCGATCAACCCTCCGGTGCTCGACCGCTTCGGCGGAGCGCCCGGCAGCCGCGAGGTGCTGGGGTTGCAAGCGACCGGGTTTTTCCATGTCGAGAAGAAGGGGGATCAATGGTGGCTCGTGAATCCTGACGGAAACGCCTTTTTCCACCTCGGCGTCTGCGGCTTCGCCCCGAACGACGACTACACCTACGTGAAGGGGCGCGAGGGCATCTACGAGTGGCTGCCGCCGGTATCGGGGGATTTCTCCAGCGCCTTCCGTCCCGGTGACGGCGGGGCGAATTTCTCCTTTTACCTCGCCAACACGATCCGCAAGTTCGGGGAGCCCTACGACTACGAGACTCATGCCTCGCGCATGATTGGCCGGCTGCGGAAGTGGGGCTTCAATTCCATCGGGGCCTTCTCGCCGACGCCGCAGCGGGCGCACGTCGCGGCGGACTTTCCCTACGTGGAGCATCTCCCGATCAACGTCTGGGAGGGCGTGCCGCGGATCCCCGGGGCGCACGAGGTCTGGGATCCTTACGATATGGCGACCGTCGCCAAGATGGAGGAGAACCTCGCCCGCGAGCTGCCGGGCCGGGCCAAGGATCCTTTGCTGATCGGCTGGTTCATCGTCAACGAACCCCGCTACGACGAGTTGCCGCGGGTGATTCCCGCCTTGGATGGTGGTCATGCCTGCAAGCGTCGCTTCGCGGAGTTCCTCGCGGAAAAATACGGCGAGATTGCCAAGTTCAACGCGGCTTGGAACGCCCCAGCTGCTTCGTTCGAGGAAGTCGCGGAAAAGGCCCAGGAAGTATCCACCGACGTGGCCCGGGCGGATGTCGAGGCTTTTGTCGGGGAGTTCCTTGAGACCTATTTCGCGCAGATCGCGACGATGTTCCGCAAGCACGATCCGAACCATCTCCTCATCGGCTCACGGCTCCAGCCGGTCACCATCGAGAACCAGGTCCTTTGCGAGATCATGGGCCGGCATCTCGACGTGATCTCCTACAACTACTACACCTACGGTGTCGACGCCTCCGCGCTCCGCCGCTATCACGAATGGAGTGGCGGCAAACCGATGATGCTGAGCGAATTTTTCTGGTCCTCGCCCCCGGACAGCGGGCTCGTCGGCGGTCGCTCCGTCTCCAGCCAGCAGGAGCGTGGACTCGCCTATCGCAACTACGTCGAGCAGAGCGCGTCCCTTGGATTTGTCGTCGGGATCGAGTGGTTCACCCTCGTCGATCAGGCCGCGACCGGGAGATGGTTCAGCCAATACAACGGCGAGAGCTACAACACGGGGCTCATCAGTGTGGCCGACCGACCGTGGAAGCCGATGCTGGCGGAGATGATGAAAACGAACCACGGAATCTACGACCTGCTTCTCGGCAAGCGAGAGCCCTTCCGTTGGGACGATCCGCGTTTCGCGGTCAAACCCTGAGGCGCTCAGCCCTGGCGCACCTTCTCTTTCGCCGCCTCGCAATCGGCCTCAAAACCCGCGATCTCGCGAGCGAGCTGGGTTTTCAGCTCGGGGATCTCGTGGTAGCGGCCCTCGGCGGCGGCTTTGGCCATGAGGTCGTTCAGGAAGAGTTCGCGCTCCGCGATCTTCGCGCGGAAGCGATCGGAGATGGCCGCGAGTTCCGCCTTTTGGGCGTCGGTCAGGGTCGGCACAGGCTCGTTCTGACCGAAGCGCTCCATGGCGCGTTCGTAGGCGCTCTTCATGGCTCAGGCTCCGGTGGAGTCGTCGGCTTCTTCGGCAGCTTTCTTGGCCGCCTTTTTGGACGGGGCTTTCTTCGCCGGAGCTTCGGCGACCTCTACCGTCTCCGCGGAGGCGGGTTCATCCGTGGCCTCGGCCGGGGCGGCCTCGGCATCGCCAAAACGCAGCTCGGGGGTTTCCGCAATCAGCGCGGTGAGCGTCTCCCAACCGCCGGAGCGCTGGGTTTGGAAAATCTGCAGGTAGATCGCGACCACCTCGGGATCGTGCTTCTTCAGCATCCCGGCGACCGTGCTCTTCAGTTTTTTCGCATCGAGCGCCTCGGGCAGGTCGTCGGCGGCACCCTGGCCGTCGTGCTCGATGCCGAGACCGTCAAGGAAGTCGGTCAGCACTTCGGTCTTCGCCTTGAGCAGCCAGAGCTGGAGGATCTGGGTGGCGACCTCGGCCGAGCCACGCAGCTTCACGTTTTTCAGCATCCAGTCGATCTGCTCGGGGACAGGTTTCCGTTGGACGAAAACAGGCCGGAGTTTCCGGTTCGCGGCGAGCGAGGAGATTGTTGCCTTGTAGACCTCGCGTTGCTCGTCGCGGAGGTATTGGAAAACGGAAAGGGCCGTCTCCGGCTTCATTTCCTGGAAGAGATCGTAGGGCTGTTTCATGTCAGGTCAGGGAAAACAAGGGGGATTTAGTTAAGGAATCCGAAACAACCGGCTTCTCAAGCGGCAATTTCGGCCGGATACGGGGTCGTGCAAACCATAATCCGAGCGGCCGGCGGCGATCGCGCTAGAGTGACGGCCGTCATGTCCGAGCGATTCGCCTTTTTCGACCTCGACCATACCCTGATCCCTTTCGACACCCAGGCGCTGTTCTGCAATCACGTGCTCCGGCGCGAGGGCTGGCGACGGATCTGGCTGCTCTGGTATCTGCCCGCGGTGCCGCTGGCCCTGCTCCGCCTCCTCAGCCTACGGACGATGAAACGTCTCTTTCTCGGCTACCTCGTGGGCATGAAAGAGGGGCAGCTCAAGGCCCACGTCCGCGACTTCTTGGAAAACGTGCTGCCCGAGGTGGTCTATCCCGAATTGCTCGCGGAAATCGAACGCCATCGCGTCGAAGGGCGCGTGCTCGTGCTCAACAGCGCGAGCCCCGACTTCTACGTTCGGGGGATCGCGGCGAAACTCGGCTTCGATCATTCTTTCGGCACGGTGGTGCCGGTGCCGGAGCGTTTTTCCGTCCTCCCGGAAATCACGGGGCCGAACAACAAACACGAGGCCAAGATCGCGGCGATGCGCGCGGCGGGATTGCTCCCGGAGGTGCAGGCGGTGCAGGCCGATTCCTGGTCCTACTCCGACAGCCCGGCCGACCTGCCCCTGCTGGAACTCGCCGGACACGCGGTGATGATCCATCCCGGCGCCCGCCTCGCCGCGATCGGCGCGGAGCGCGGTTGGCGGACGATGACGCCGCGCCGCCCCTACGGCGGAAAATGGGCGGGGCGCTTTGCGATGCTGCTCCAGGTGCTGGGGCTCTACCGTGTCCCGACGCTCCGGCAAAGTTCGAAAGGAGCCGGATAATCCGTTCGCCCAACGCTGCGATCTCGGCTACCTAGGTGCCATGTCCGATCCGACCGACGCCCCCAGCGACCAGCCCCTCCCGGCGGGGTCCCGGAGTTCGCTTTTCGCGGTGTTCTTCGCGCAGTCGCAGAACGCCTTCAACGACAACTTCGTCAAGATCGTGCTGATCAGCCTGACCGGCATCGTCGCCGCCGGCACCACCCTGGCAAAGTACATCGAGGACATCCTCGCGGCGATGATTCCGCTGCCTTTCATCCTGCTAGCTCCGCTCGCGGGATGGCTCTCCGACCGCTACGCGAAGAGTTCGGTGATGACGATCGCCCTGATCGCGAAGGTGGTCATCTTCGGTCTTTTCCTCGTCGCCCTGACCCTGCGATCGATCCCGCTCGCCCTCGTGGCCGACTTTCTTTTCCTCGTGCAGTCCACCCTCTTCTCTCCCGCGAAGCAGGGCATCGTGAAGGAGATCGTCGGGTCGAAGCGTCTCGGGGCTGCGAACGGCCAGATGCAGATGTTCCTGATGGTCGGGATCCTCGGCGGCATGGCGCTGGCCGGCTGGTGGTTTGATGCCGAGTTGGTGGCCCGCAACGCCGCGCTGGGCGTGTCGGTGGAAAACGGGTGGACCGCCGCCTTCCATGTTTTCGCCTGGGGAGCCGCCGCCTCGCTGATCCCGGTGATCCTTTGCTTTTTCATCGCCCGCACGCCGGATCATCCGGAGAAGCGGTTTCATCCCTCGGTGCTGTGGAGCCACTTCGGCGACCTCAAGTATCTGTTCAGGGCACCGGTCCTGCGCCGCACCGCGCTGTTCATCGCCTTCTATTGGTTTGTCGCGAATTTCGTGGGCCTGAGCTTTTTCGGATTCGCCAAGGAACTCCATCCCGACGCGGTCGAGGGCGGCGTAGCCAAATCGGCGGCCCGCATGTTCATGATCCTCGGGGGCGGTCTCATCGTCGGTAGTCTCTTCGTCTCCTATCTCTCGCGCAACGGCAACCGCCCTCCTCTCGCGGTGTTCGGCGGGATCGGGATGGCCGCCGGACTTGCCCCGATGGGCCTTTTTGCCGCGGAAACCGCGCCCTGGTTCGCCGCCATCGTCCTGACCGGCTTCTCGAGCGGCTTTTTCCTCGTGCCCATGACCGCTCATCTCCAGGACAAGATCGAGCCCGATCAACGTGGTCGGGTCCTCGCCGCCCAGAACCTGCTCGTCTCGCTCTCAGGGATCGCCGCGATCCTCGCCAGCACCTTGATGAAAGTGGGCGGCATCCATGTGGCCACGCAGACCCTCGTGTTCGTCCCGCTGATCCTGCTGGTCAGTCTGGTCCTGCACCGCATGCTCAAGGCCTCCGCGTTGCACCACGCATGAAGTCGCTCGCGAGAATCTTCTTCAAGATCCTCTTCTTCCTGCCGGTTTGGTTCCTCTACCGGATCCGTCCCTTCGGCCGGGAGAACCTTCCGAAAAAAGGCGGGGTGCTGCTGCTGAGCAATCACGTCAGCTACATCGACTCCTTCATCCTCTACTACGCCTGCCCGCGGCCGGTGCGTTTCGTGGTGCTGGAAAACTACACGAAGGTCAAGGGCATCGCCTGGTTCGTGAAGTTGTTCGGCGGGATCCCGATCCGGCCCGAAAAGGCGAAAGAGGCCATCCAGAGAACCGCCGAGGCCCTGATCGATGGCGGCGTCGTCTGCCTCTTCCCTGAGGGCGGACTGACCCGGCTCGGCGTGACCACGGAGTTCAAGAAGGGTTTTGAGCTCATTGTCAGGAAGGCCGATTGCCCCGTCGTGCCGGTCTACATGGACGGACTCTTCGAGTCCATTTTCTCCTTCGAGCGGGGGCGCTACTTTAAGAAGAAACCCCAGGGCATCCCTTGCCGGCTTCAGGTCAGCTTCGGCAAACCCATCCCGCCGGCTGAGGCCGTCACCGAGACCGTGCGCCTCGGCGTGTGGGAGCAATCGGTCAAGGCCTACGGGCGCCGCCGCGAGTTCGAACCGCCCCTCGAGGTCGCTCTGATCCGCGCCCTCAAGAAGAACCGCCGCAACCTCCTCTACGCCGAATACGCGAAAAACGGGCCGCGCGAATGGACCCGCTCGCAGATTCTCGCGATGACCGTTGCCCTGGCGCGACGTTGGATGAACGATCCCAGGGACCCCGGGCAGCGCATCGGCATCCTCCTGCCACCGGGGCCGATGACCTCGCTGATCAATCTCGGCCTCTTCCTCGGCGGCAAGACCCCGGTGAACCTGCCTTTTACCATCGATCCCCGGGAGACCGAAAAGATCGCCCGCAGCGTCGCTCCGCTCGGCATCCGCACCGTCATCACCTCGCGCGCCTTCATGCCGCATCTGATGGACTTCTGGCATGGGGAAGAGGGCGTCTTCATTGATTTAAAATCCGTCATCGCCGCGGCCGGCGCGACCCTGCCGGTTTTTGAAAAGCTCCTGGCCGCGATCGAGCCCGCCTGGCTGACTTGCTGGCGGCTCGATCTCAACCGCCGCGACCGCAACCGCGAGGCAGTCGGACTGGTGCCACGCCCCGGCGACGATCCCGTCTTTCTCAGTTCGGCCGAGCTCCACCACGACAGCCGCCGCGTCTTTGCCGCGAACTTCGCCCGGCCTGAAGATGTCCTCTTCAGCGAATTGCCGCTCTCCCGGCCCGAGGGCCTCCTCTTCGGCTGCTGGGCCCCGGCTCTGGGGCGCGAACGCAGCGTCTGCCGCTCGCTTTCCCAACGTGACGACTCCGACTGCCTCGAGCGCACCTTGCTCGAGCAGGGCGTCACCCTGCTCGCCGGCGACGAAACTTTCTACCGCGGCATCGAAGGTGCCATCGCCGTGCAGTCGGTGAAATACGGCCACCTCTTCGGGCCGGTCGAGCCCTGGAGTCTTCGCGAGCTCGCAGACCGGCTCGAGATCCCCCTGTGCCGCGGGGCCTCCTACGGCAGCCGCATCCTCTCCCTGAGCCGCCCCGATCCCAACATCGGCGATGCCGTGCGCCATCAGACCCAGATCGGATCCGACCCGAAAGCGATCGGGCGCCTCCTTCCCGGGATCGCCGGCAGGGTCCGCGACGACCGGCTCTGGCTCAGTCACTCGCCCGCCGATCCCGAGTCTGGCTCGTGGACGCCCGGACCGAAGTCCACCGAGATCGCCCCCGATGGGCTCCTCTACCCGCAGGAGCTCGGGGCTTCGTGACTGCCGGGACCGCCCTTTCGCGATTTTAAAAAAACGCTTGCCGGGGTAGGGGACCGGTGGCAACTTTCCCGCCCCCGAACCCGGGACGAAACCATGGCCTACGCAATCATCAAAACCGGTGGAAAACAATACCGTGTCGCTGCCGGCGACAAGATCGACGTCGAGCACATCGACGCCTCGGTCGGTGACACCGTGACCCTCGGCGAAGTGCTGGCTACCGGCTCGGGCGACTCGCTCACCCTCGGCGCTCCTTTCATCGACGGAGCCAAGGTCACCGCCAAGGTCGTCGATCAGTGGCGCGACAAGAAGGTCATCGCCTTCAAGTTCAAGCGCCGTAAAGGCTTCCACAAGACCAAGGGCCATCGCCGCCACCTCACCCGTCTCGAGATCGTCTCGATCTGATTTACTTCTCTCCACTCCGAACCTCTCTCTCGTCATGGCCCACAAAAAAGGACAAGGTTCCGTCAAGAACGGACGCGACAGCCAAAGCAAGCGCCGCGGCGTGAAGTGTTTCGGCGGCGAGAAAGTCGTGCCGGGCAACATCATCCTGCGCCAGTGCGGCACGAAGTGGCATCCTGGCAAGAATGTCGGCATGGGCCGCGACTACACGATCTACTCGCTCGTCGACGGTGCCGTGCGCTTCGACCGGGACGGTCGCCGCGTCAACGTCGATCCGGCTGCGGTCTGATCCACGCCGCCGGCGTTCCATGCTGAACGTCGTTCTTTACCGCCCCGAGATTCCGCCGAACACCGGCAATATCGGGCGCTTGTGTCTCGCCGCCGGCGCGACCCTGCATCTCATCGAGCCGCTCGGCTTTTCGCTCGAGGAGAAAGCGCTTCGCCGCGCCGGTTTGGATTATTGGCAGGATGTCGATCTGCGGATCTGGCCCGACTACGTAAGCTTCCGTACGACAGTGCCGGCCGATGCCCGCGCCTACCTGCTCACTACGAAGGCGACGCGTCCTTATTGGGATGCCCGCTTCCGCGAGGGCGACTACCTCGTCTTCGGATCCGAGACCCGCGGCCTCCCCGAAAGTCTACTTAGGTCGCATCCCGAAGACTGCCTCATCATCCCTCAACAGGCCGGTCGCAGCCTCAATCTCGCAACTGCGGCGGGAATTGTTCTTTACGAAGGGAAGCGTCAACTGACAAACTGTTGAAAATGATCCTTTTCGCTTGTCGCTGATTTGGAAAACCGTTAGACAAAATCAGAGCCAGGCCGAAACCGCCACACCATCGGACCCACCTATTGATCCCGCGTAAAAATGACTGAGCCCCGCCCGAACTACGGAATCACCCGCATCGATCAACCCGAGAAGAAAAACCACGGCTACTACGTCCGCATCACCCACCGTGGCAAGGGAGTCCAAAAGTACTTCCCGGACAAGTCGCTCGGCGGCAAGCCGAAGGCGCTCAAGGCGGCACGTGCCTTCCGGGACTCGATCCTCGACAAGATGCCGCGCTACAAGCAGGAATCCGCCTGCCGCAAAAAGCGCCGCATCAAACACTCCGGCATCACCGGCGTGACCCACGTCGTTTCCAAGTCGCCCAAGGGCAAGATTTACGAATACTGGCAGGCTGCCTGGGTCGACGGCGACGAACGCCGCCGCACCGCGAAGTTCTCCATCACCCGCTACGGCGATACCAAGGCCATGGACCTCGCCAAGAAAGCGCGTCGCGACGGACTGAAAGGCTGAGCCGCCGCCGCTCCGCCGCGGTTTCGTCGGTAAAAAAAACTCGTCTCCCCGTGGAAGCCGGGGCATCGTTCCCGCGTGTCCACACCAGCCCCCACTTCCGCCACCGACGCGATCGCCATCGCCGCCCGCGACATCTATCGCACCTTTCAGATCGGCGAGAGTCAGATCGAAGTCCTGCGCGGCGTCAGTCTCGAGGTCCAGCGCGGTGAGACCCTCTTTCTCGTCGGTCCCTCCGGCGCGGGCAAAACCTCGCTGCTCTACACCCTCGCCGGACTCGAAAAGCCGAACAAAGGCGAGGTCATCATCAACGGTCGCTCCCTCTATCGCCTGCCTCGCGCCGAGCAGGCCAAGGTCCGCAACCAGACGCTCGGTTATGTCTTCCAGAGCTTCTTCCTCCTGCCCGAACTGACCGCGCTGGAGAACGTGATGGTCCCCTCCATGATCCGCGGGCGGAGAGGCGAAGACCGCGCCCGCGAGCTGCTCTCCCGTGTCGGCCTCGGCGAGCGCACCGGCCACCTGCCCACCGAGCTTTCCGGCGGCGAACAACAGCGCGTCGCGATCGCCCGCGCCTTGATGAACGATCCTGCCATCATCTTCGCCGATGAACCCACCGGCAACCTCGACACCGCCACCGGTTCCGCTGTCATGAAACTGCTCATGGAACTGGTGAACGAGGAAAAGCGTACCCTCCTCGTCGTCACCCACGATCAGACCCTCGCCGGCTCCGGCGACCGCACCGTCACCCTCGTCGACGGGGTCATCTCGGTCTGAACCTGAACCTCCGGCCAGACAGGGTATGGTCGGTGACCAAAGAGGGTTGGGTGTTCTGGCAGGGCTCCTGGTCCTGATCGGGGCACCGGTCGCGCGATCCCACCCGGCCCATGCGAAGCCGGTCAACTATCCCTTCGTGATCGGCTTCGAGCGATTCCACAGCGGCCTCGACGACGAGGACTACCTCGCCGAGGGCGGTTTCATCCTGCTGAACGAGCTGAACTGCGTCGGCTGCCACGCTCCACCCGCCGCGCTCCGCGAGCAGTTTCCCGGTGTCGTCGGCACCGACCTCGATGGGGTCGGATCGCGCCTTTCACCGATCGAACTGGAGATCTTCGTGCGCAATCCCCGCTTCGTGAAGCGTGATACGCTGATGCCCAGCCTCTTCGCCGGCCCTGACCGCGATCTCGAGGAGGTCGCGGCGTTGCGCACCTGGCTCGGCACCTTGGTCGAAGAGATTCCCGAGCACCCTCGTGGCGATATCGAGCGGGGCCGCGCCCTTTATCATCGCATCGGCTGTGCCGCCTGCCACGCGCCGGAGGTCGGCTACCGTCCTCCGGGTTTGCCCGAGTTCGCCGAGATCGAACTGGCCGGACTGCCGAGCGTGCCGATGAACCTCGCCGACCTCTACGACCTCGACGCGCTCACCGAGTTTCTCCTGCATCCGAACGAGCACCGTCCCTCGGGTCGCATGCCCGACTTTCAACTGAGCCTCGCCGATGCCACCGATCTTGCCGCCTACCTGAAAGCCGGCCCCGACCTGACCCTGCCGGAGAATCTGACCGAGGCGCTCGCGGTCGAGGAGACCCCGGAGTCAGCCGCACTGATTGAAAAAGGCCGCGCGCTTTTTGTCTCGAAACAATGCCACGCCTGCCATGCGGTGCCCGGCGGCGAGGATCGGGTCGTGGCGGGTCCTTCGGCGAAGCCGCTGGGCGAGCTGGATCCGCTCTCCACCGGCGGTTGCCTCACCGAGCGCCCCGTCCCCGGTGCTCCGTTTTATGGGCTCGATCTCGTGCAGCGGAGGGCCATCACGGCGGCTCTTGGTCGTTTGCCGCAGCGTCTTGCGATGGAACCGGCCCGGGCGATCGATTGGCAGATGAAACTGCTGAATTGCTACGCCTGCCACGAGCGCGAGGGGATCGGTGGTCCCGAAACCTCGCGCGAGGTTTACTTTGGTTTCGCCGATGCGGCGGCGATGCAACTCGGCCGCGAGGGGCACCTGCCACCCGCGCTCGACGGTGCCGGCCGCGCCCTGGATCCGGCGCGGCTCGCGGGGATGCTCTTCGCTCCTTCGCGGGCGAAGTCGGCCCGCCCGCACCTCCTCGTGCCGATGCCGCGTTTCCGCCGCGAGGTCATCGCGCCCTTCGGGGATTTGCTGCCGACCGCGGATGCCGCACCCTGACAAAGCTACGATTCCTGGAAGCCCTCGTCGACGATGCGCTTCCCGTGTTTGCCATCGGCCGCGCTGGTGGCGAGCTCGTCGCAACGTTCGTTGAGGGCGTGCCCGGCGTGGCCCTTCACCCAGGTCCACTCGATCTTGTGCCCGGCGGCGGCGCGCTCGAAGCGCATCCAGAGATCGACATTTTTCACCGCCGACTTGTCGGCCTTGCGCCAGCCGCGTGCCTTCCAGCTCTCGATCCAGCCCTTGCTGACGGCGTCGATCAAATAACGCGAGTCGGAGTGGATGAAGACATGGCAGGGCTCCTTCAGGATCTCGAGACCGGCGATCGCCGAGAGGATCTCCATGCGGTTGTTGGTCGTCTTCACGAAACCCTGGGCGAGCTCGCGGGTGTGGGCTCCGTAGCGGACGATGGTGCCGTAGCCGCCCGGGCCCGGATTGCCGCGGGAGGAGCCGTCGGTGTAGATCTCGACACGTTTCATGCGGGGGAAAGCTGTTCGCGGATGAATCCGGCGATCGCGGCGATGTCAACGGATTCGAGGATGCGACCGCGGGCCGCATAGCTGGCGGCGAGCTCGCGGCGCTCGGGAAAGGTGGCGGGATCCAGCTCGCCGACCTGGACGATCCGGCCCTCGCGCCAAATCCACGCTCCGGGGCGACAGGGTCCGACCATCGCGGGATTCGACCAGGTGTGCAGGGCGAGAACCCGGTCGGTCAGCCCGGCGGCGAGGTGCATGGGTCCGCTGTCGACGCTGAGGGTCCACGCCACTTCCCGGATCAGGTGGATGAGCTCGGCCAAGGTCGTCTGCCCTGACAAATTCACCACATTCGCGGGCCAGGCCGGCTTGGCATCGCTCACGGGGATTCCCACCAGCAATACCGGGCAGGGCGCGAGCGCCTCGCAGAGCGCCACGATCTCCGCGTCGGAGAGCGACTTGCCGGCACCGCGCGACCAAGGATGCAAGAGCACCGCGTTGGCCGGCACCGTGGGCAGGGCCGCCGGAGCGCTGCCGGTCGGGAAAGGAAAGCTGGGCCCGGACGCATCGGCCCCGAGAGCCGCAGCGAGCCGCAGATTGCGTTCTACCGCGTGGCAGCGGTCCCAGTCCGGTACGTCGACGGCGAGGTCGTAAAACCAGCGCGCTCCCTCTCGGCTGCGGCGGAATCCGGCGACATGGCGCGCGCCCGATCGGCGGGCGAGGTAGGCGCTGCGGAAGAGTCCCTGGAAGTCGATCGCCAGATCGTAGCCGGCTCCGCGCAGTTTTTGATCGGCCCATTGCCTCCCCCGCCACAGCCCGGCCATCCCGCGGAGCTCACGGCGGGGAAAGGCGATCGCCTCGTGCAGGAAGGGTGCGCCCGCGATCAGCGGCTGCCACTCGGCATTCACCAGCCAGTCGATCCGCGCGCGCGGTGCTGCTTTGGCGATCGCCGCGGCGGCGGGCAGGGTGTGGACGATGTCGCCGAGCGAGCTTGGCTTGACGATGAGGATGCGCTCGCAGGCGGAGAGGTTCACCGGAGCCGTTTATTTGCCGAGTGAGAGGCGGTGGGCCAGCATTTCGGGCAGCCCCGCCGCGATGATCTTGTCCTGGGCGCGCTGGATGTCGTACTCGATTCGGTGGATCTCGACCTCCTGGGTGGCGGCGTCGTAGGTCGCGTAGGAGGCGCGCCAGTCGCCATCGCGGGGCTGGCCCGCGCTGCCGGTGTTGATGAAGTACTTCCGCCCCATCTCGAGCTTCACCGACATGGCCTCCACCGGCTCGACGGTGTCGCCTTTGACGTAGATCCGCGGGGTGTGGGTGTGCCCGTAAAAGCAGAGCTGGGTGAACTGGTAGCTGAAGCTCGCCATCGCGTCGAACTTGTTGGTCACGTAGGTCCAGCTCCCCGGGGTGTCGAGGGTGGCGTGCACGATGGTGAAGTCGCGGACCTGGCGGACCAGTTTCAAGCCCTTTAAAAACGCCCGGTCTTCCTCGGTCAGCTGGGCGCGGGTCCATTCCATCGCCTGGCGGGCGAGGGGATTGAGGCCCTCGAGTGAGGTGTTCAGCACCGCCTCCTCATCGTGGTTGCCTTTCACCACCGGGCAGCCCATTTCGCGGATGACCTGGAGGCATTCCCGGGGATTGGCCGCGTAACCCACGATGTCGCCGACGCAGACGTAATCGGTACAGCCCATCTGTGCCGCGTGCTGGAGGACCGCTTGGAGAGCCTCGAGGTTGGCATGGATGTCTCCGAAAATGGCGTACTTCATTCTTGCAGGTCTGCGGGCGGGCGGGGACCGACCCCGGGGGGAAGCGGGAACAAACCATCTTTAGACGGTTTCGCAATCCAAGGGAAGAAAAACCCGGAATGCGGCCCCAAGTTTCGTCGCCCGGGGGGGAATGGCCGGATCAGGGGATCGGAGCGGTCGCGGCCTCCTCGATCCGGACCCGGGCCCCCCGCCCGACGATCTCGAAGAGGTCGATGATGTCGGCCGACTTCATCCTGACACAGCCATAACTGGCCGGGGTGCCGATGGTGGCCTCCTCCGGCGTGCCGTGGATGTAGATGTAGCGCTTGTAGGCGTTCGCGTTGTGGGGTTCCAGTCCCTTGAGCCACAGGATGCGAGTCACGATGGGGTCGCGCCCCGGCGCGTTCGGCGGCAGGATCTCGCCGGTGGGCTTGCGCGACTTGAAGACGGTCCCGGCCGGCGCCTCGTCGCCGATTTTCTTCGCAATGCGGAAGTTCCCGAGCGGGGTGCGGTTGCTGCCCTTGACGTCTCCGGTGCCGAACTTCGAGGTGGAGACCGGATAATCCCGGATCAGCGCCCCGTCGCGGTAGACGAACAGGCGCTGCTGAGGCACCGAGACCTGCACGAGATGGTGCTCGTCGGTCACGCAGGCGCTGAGCAGGACAAGGGGCAGGGCGAGGAGAAGGAGACGCGGAGGCATCGGCCGGGAGATTTTCCCGAAACAATAATCCGATCTCCGGGCGGCGACAAACGGGAAGCGCCTCCTTGCAGGACCTCTCTCCGGGACTCATCATAGGAAAACCATGGCTCTCATCACCGGAGACGACCTCGTCGAGGCCGGCTGGATTCCCGGCCCGAAGTTCCCCGCCCTGCTCATGGCGGCGGCGGACTACGAAGCCCGCGGCATCCACGATCCGTCCTACATTTTGAAGTTGCTCAAGCGCGACTTCGAAAGGGACGTGCCGCGCCTGCGCCTGCGGGAATCGGCCGTGCCATTCACCGAGGCAATCGAGGCGACTTGTGAACTCGACGAGTCGAACATCGCGGCGGTGCGGCGCTTCATGGACCAACTCCTCCGCGTCCCGGTGATCGAGTCAGGCGCGGTCATGCCCGATGCCTGTCCCGCCGGGGCCGCCACCGCGACGATTCCGGTGGGCGGGGCCATCGCCGTGAAAAACGCGATCCTCCCCGCCGCCCACAGCGCCGATATCTGTTGCTCGATGCACGCGACCCTTTTCCGCTGCGGTGAATCGACCGCGCGGATGCTCGACGATCTCACTTCCTCGACCCGTTTTGGTTTCGGGGGAAGGAAGGAGGAAGACCGCGTCGCTCATCGCGTCCTTCACGAACCGGTCTGGTCGAATCCCTTTCTCCGAGGTCTCGAGGAACACGCCGCAAAACACCTCGCCGACCAGGGCGACGGCAATCACTTCGCTTACCTCGGCAAGATCCGGGTGACCCGCGAGTTCATCCGCGCCCTCGACGAGGCGGGACACGAGGAGATCGCCCGATCCTTGCATGACGCCGCCGGAGAAGAATTCGGAGTGCTCGTCACCCACCACGGCTCGCGCGGACTCGGCGCGCAGGTTTTCGCCCGCGGCCACAAGGCGGCGATGCGCGAGACCGGCAAAATCGCCGACGGCATCCCCGACGCCGCAGCCTGGCTCGATGCGACGACGCCGGAGGGACAGGACTACTGGGACGCGCTGCAGTATGTCTCCCGATGGACCAAGGCGAATCACGAATCCATCCACGCCCGCTTTCTCGAACGCTCCGGCGCGATTCCCGTGACCGCCTTTGGCAACGAACACAACTTTGTCTGGAAACGCGGCGAAACCTATTTGCACGGCAAAGGCGCGACTCCCGCGTGGAAGGACGAGGCGGGACGCCCCCTCCTTGGCCTGATCCCGCTGAACATGGCCGCGCCGATTCTGGTGACGTTAGGAAAAGACAACAGGGAGTTCCTCAGCTTCGCCCCGCACGGCGCCGGTCGGAATCAATCCCGCACCGCAACGATGCGCGAGTTTCGGAAAAGAAACGGCGAGACCGATGAGAAGGCGATCGAGCGTGCCGTCGCCGCGGTGACCAGGGGGCTCGACATCCGCTGGTATTACGGCAAACCGGATCTCAGCGAGAGCCCCATCGGCTACAAACCCGCCGCCCAAGTGCGCGCGCAGATCGAACAATTCGGGCTCGCCGACATCGCCGCCGAGATCACCCCGCTCGGCTGCATCATGGCCGGCGACTCCGGACCGGCTCCGTGGATGCGGAAAAAGGAGGAACTGACGCCGAAACAATTGCGGCAAATCGAACACCGCGCCGATCGGAGGAAGGACCGTCAGAAGATCCGGAAGTGGGAGGATGGGGAGGAGTTGGACTAACAAAACACCGCCCAAGCCGCCGACCGGAACACCTCGCTCCGCGGAATCTTGATCCGCTCCTTCATCACCCGTTCCGCTCCCGCCTCCGCCAGCAGATCCACCGTCTTCCCGGCCAGGAGACGCGGCAGTCGTGTGCAGAAACGAACCCGAGGTTCACGGACTTCCTTGATGTAGCCTTCCGCCTCCTCTAAAAAACCGCGACAAACGCCGAGCCATTTTTCGAACACCGGCTCGACCGTGGATACGCCGGGCATCCCCTCTCCGCTCCAACCCGCCGCCTTCAATTCATCCGCCGGCAGGTAACAGCGTCCCCTCGGCAGATCCTCGTGCAGATCGCGGAGAATGTTCGTCAGTTGCAGAGCCTGTCCGAGCTTGCGACCGCTCATCAGCATCGCGGTAGCTTTGTCAGGAGGCGCGAATCCCACATCCAGCACGGTGAAGGCCGTCTTTGTCCAGAATTCCCCGACCGACCCCGCGACCCAGTAAGTGTAGCGCAGCAGATCATCGGCCGTCTGGCAGGCAAACGGGCCGTCGGCGAAAGCGCGCAGGTCCCAGATCTGGCCGTGCAGGATCGTCAGCAGCACCTCGAAAAGATGATCGCGTGGTGCAGGATCGAGCGAGCGATACGCGTCGATCAGTTCATCGGCCCGCGTCACGAGAACGCGCTCGCCTTCGTGTGATAGACGATCGGCGATCGCACCGGGATCCTTCGCGAAGCCTTCCCTGCTTCCCTGCACGATCAATCGCAATTCCTCCAGCCACGCAAGCCGCTCCGCCTCGTCCAGACCCGGCGCATCCGCGAGCGTATCGCTGAACCGCGCCAGCAGATACCCCAAGGAAACCGGCCTCCGCATCTCAGCCGGCAGGAAGCGCAGGCTCAGGTAAAAAGAGCGTGAAACGGATTTGAGGAGCTCACTTCGATCCAAGGGCGTCTCCATTCCAATTACCCTTTGAATTCGACGAGCAAATCGATTTGCTCCAAGGAGAGGCGACATTCCTGTCGCCCGGCAACCACGGCCCGGCTGATCGGGCGACAGGAATGTCGCCCCTCCTTGAGTTGACCCGTCTCCTTCACTCTACTTTTTACCTTTTACCTTTTGACTACGTTTCACTCCGTCTATCTCCGCTCCGATTCACCTTTTACCGCGCAAAGCGCTCCGCCGCCTCACGCAGAATCCGTTCGGTCGTCTCCCAGCCGATGCAGGGATCGGTGACCGACTGGCCCCAGGTCATCGCGGCGCGGTCTTCGAGGATGGCCTGACTGCCTTCGAGGTGATTGCTTTCGAGCATGGCCCCGACCACCTGTCGGTTCCCTGCGACGCGCTGGGCCACGATCTCTTCGAAAACGCCGGGCATCCTGCGGAAATCCCTCGAGCAGTTCGCGTGGCTCGCGTCGATCACGAGGGCCGGGTTGACCTTCCCTTTTTCCAATTCGGCGATGGCCGCGGCGACGGAAGCGGCATCGTGATTCGGCCCTGCATCCCCACCGCGCAGGACGGTGTGGCAATTCCGGTTCCCCCGCGTGCTCACCATCGAGGCGACCCCTTCGGGGCTGATTCCGAAGAAGGTCTGCGGCGCGCTCGCCGCCTTCAGCGCATTCACCACCGCGGTCATGCCGCCAAAAGTCGTGTTCTTGAACCCCACCGGCATCGACAGACCCGAGGCCATCTGCCGGTGCGTCTGCGACTCGACGGTGCGCGCGCCGATCGCGGCCCAGCAGATGAGGTCGGCGATGTATTGCGGCGTGATCGGATCGAGGAACTCGGTCGCGGTCGGCATGCCGATGCCCACGATCTCGAGGAGAAGATTGCGGGCGATGCGGAGCCCTTCGGCCAGGTTCGCGGTGCCGTCGAGATCGGGATCCATGATGAGCCCCTTCCATCCCACCGAGGTGCGCGGCTTTTCAAAATAGACCCGCATCACGATCTCGAGTTGGTCCTGCAATTCATCGCGCAAGGCCATGAGCTTTTCCGCATACGCGATCCCCTGCGCGGGATCGTGGATCGAGCAAGGACCGACGATCACGAGAAAACGATCGGAGCGTCCGTGGAGGATGTCTTCGATGCGGCGGCGAGCCGCAAAGACCGTCGCCGCCTGGGCATCGGTGCGCGGACGCTCATGCATGAGCAGGGCCGGTGCCGGAAGCGGCACGTTGAAGAGGACGTTGAGATCGGAAACTTGATCGGGCATTTTCGGTAAATCAGTAATCAGTAATCGGATCAAATCCAAGAGCACGTCACGGGGTCACCGGGGGCGACGATTTGGCCGGCGTCGAGGCGGACGAGGCAGTTGGCGCGGCTCAGTCCGTAGATGGCGTGCGACTGCTGCGTGCCGGAGAGGCGGACCCGACCGTTCTCGAGGATGCCGCGCAGGTAATGGGGACGGTCGCCCTTGTTTTCCATCGGCTCGTCCGCCAGACCTGACAGGGTCCCGAGCCCGACCGAAGAGGGTTCGGTCTCCTGTCCCCGCAGCTTGGCGATGACCGGCGCGACGAAGAGAGAGAAAGTGACGTAAGCGGAGACGGGATTGCCGGGCAAACCGAAGACCAGGGTGCCGTCCGGATGATACCCGAAGAGGAAAGGTTTGCCCGGTTTCACCCGGACCCGCCAGAAGTCGGTGACCACGCCGAGATCATTCAGCGTTTCCTTCACATAGTCGCGCTCACCGACCGACACGCCCCCGGCGATGACGACGAGATCGGCGGCCGCGAGGGCATCGGCGAGGACGGCCTTGAGTTCGTCCGGATCATCGACGGCATGCGAGGCCCCGCCGGTCGCTCCGGCTTGCAGCACCGCGGTCTGGAGCATCGGCGAGTTGCTGTTGTAAATCTCGCCTGGCAGGAGCAGGGCTCCCGGCTCGACCAATTCATCGCCGGTGGTCACGATGTGGACGAGTGGTTTCGTGTGGACGGGGATCTCGGCGAAGCCTTGCGAGGCCAGCATCCCGATCCGGGTAGGCGTCAATCGGGTGCCGCGGGCGAGCAGTTTTTGTCCCGAGCAGACATCGCCGCCGCGCACGCGGATGTTTTCGCCCGGCACAACGCCATCGTTCACCCGGATGTTCTCGCCGTCGCAGTCGACGTCCTCCTGCATGATCACCGCGTCGGCTCCCGCAGGGATCGGTGCGCCGGTGAAGATGCGGATCGCTTCGCCGAGTTCCAGGCTCAGTCCGAGATCGCCTCCGGCCGGCTGGATTCCATCGGCGACGCGGAGCGTGTCCCCGGTCTTCGCGTCGGAGGCGCGCACCGCGTAGCCGTCCATGCTGGAGTTGTCGAAGGGCGGCGAGTCGATCACCGCGACGACATCCTGCGCGAGGATCTGGTCGAGCCCCAGCTCCAGAGGCAGCCAGATCACCGCTCCGGGTTCGACCCGGTCGAGGATGCGACGCCTGGCTTCGGTTTCTTCGAGCATGGGGAGATGAGTAGCAGAGTAGCAAAGTCGCAGGGAATCAAGGACCCTTTGCGACTCTTCTTCTCGCTCAAATCCTCCCCGCCAACAACTCGCGTTGGAAAATCAACTCCTTCGGCAGGTGATCGTAGAGTCGCAGGTAGAGATCGGCTTCGGAGAGCAGTTCCTGACGGAATTCTTCGCGGCTCACGTGCATCAGCTCGTGGAACTGCGCTTCGGTGAAATCGAGGCCTTCCCAATTGAGCTCGTGGTAACGAGGCACCCAGCCGAGGCTCGATTCGTGGCCACGACCCTGGCCACGCACCCGGTCGAAGATCCACTCGAGCACGCGCATGTTTTCCTGGAAGCCGGGCCAGAGGAATTTGCCGTCCTTGCCCTTGCGGAACCAATTCACGTGGAACATGCGCGGCAGTTCGGGGATGGATTTCCGCATCTCGAGCCAATGCGCGAAATAGCCGCCCATGTTGTAACCGCAGAAGGGCAGCATCGCGAAAGGATCGTGGCGGATCTTGCCGATCGCACCCTCGGCCGCCGCCGTCATCTCCGATCCGAGATTCGCGCCGAGGAAAACACCGTGGACCCAGTTGAAGGCCTGGAAGACCAGCGGCATCGTCGTGGCACGGCGTCCGCCGAAAATGATGGCGTCGATGGGCACGCCTTCGGGATTCTCCCACTCGGGATCGATTGCGGGACACTGCGAGGCGGGACAGGTGAATCGCGAATTCGGATGCGCCGCGGGTGTTTCCGAGGTCGGTGTCCAGAGGTTGCCGCGCCAGTCGATGAGCCCCTCCGGCGCTTGATCGGTCATGCCCTCCCACCAGACGTCGCCGTCTGGAGTCAGGGCCACGTTCGTGAAGATCGTGTTTTCCCGCATCGAAGCCATCGCGTTCGGATTCGACTTCTCCGACGTGCCCGGAGCGACCCCAAAATACCCGGCCTCGGGATTGATCGCACGGAGACGGCCATCCTTGCCGGGGCGCAGCCAGGCGATGTCGTCGCCCACCGTCGTTACTTTCCAGCCCTTCTCGCGATAGACCGGCGGCGGGATCAGCATGGCAAAGTTCGTCTTCCCGCAGGCGCTCGGGAAGGCCGCCGCGACGTAGCGCTTTTCGCCATCGGGGTTCTCGACGCCACTGATCAGCATGTGCTCCGCCATCCAGCCTTCCTCGCGGGCGATGACCGAGGCGATGCGCAGGGCGAGGCATTTTTTCCCGAGGAGGGCGTTGCCCCCATAGCCGCTGCCGTAGCTCCAGATCTCGCGCTCGTTGGGGAAATGGACGATGTATTTGTCAGGATTGCACGGCCAGGGCACATCGGCCTGCCCGGGCGAGAGAGGAGCGCCGACCGAATGGACGCAGGGCACGAAATCGCCATCCTCGCCCAGTCGCTCGAGCACGGCGTTGCCCATGCGCGTCATGATTTTCATGTTCACGGCGACGTAGGCCGAGTCGCTCACCTCCACTCCGATGATGGAGTAGGGCGAGTTCAGCGGCCCCATGCAGAAGGGGATCACGTACATCGTGCGTCCCTCCATGCAGCCGGTGAAGAGTTCCTTCAGCTTCGTCCGCATCTCGCCGGGCGGTTTCCAGTTGTTGGTCGGTCCGGCGAAGGCCTGGCGGCGGCTGCAGATGAAGGTGCGGTCCTCGACCCGGGCGACGTCGGCGGGATCGGAAAGGGCGAGGTAGCTGTTGGGACGTTTGTCAGGATTCAGCTTCCGGAAAGTCCCCGCCTCGACGAGCACGCCGCAGAGGCGGTGCCACTCCTCGTCCGATCCATCACACCAGATGACCTCGGCGGGACGACAGAGGGTTTTCAGATCCTCGACCCAGGCGAGGAGACGGCGGTGCGAAGTCGGCGGTGTCGGCATGATTCAGACTAGTGGGGGCGGCGCGCTTGTCCAGAGGATCGCGGTTTTGGATCCCGGCTGGCCGGCGTTTTGCGAAACTACGATGCAGGACCGGTTCCAAGCCGCGTGGAAAAAGTCGGGGCTTGGGAGTTTCAGGGAAAACTCACCAAAGGGTCGGAAATCCCGCCTCACGAAAGAAAGGGTCGGCCGTCAGGATGGTCAGGCCGTTGGCGGCCGATTGCGCGGCGAGGAGACGGTCGAAGGGATCTCGGTGCGGGGTGTCGAATCGGGCCGCGGCGAGGGACTCGTGAAGTCCGAGAGGCAGAATGTGCCAACCTTCGCGCCTGACTTCGGCGGGGAGATCGTTCATCAGCGGCATTGGCAGACTCAGCTTTCCAATCCGAACTTTCTGGAAAAGCTCGTATCCGGAAACCGCGCTGAAATGAATCTCGGACGCCGGATCGGAGAGACTCCGCCGTGCCAGATCGCTCAGCTCCGGCGAGTCTTCCCACCACCAGAGCGCGGCATGGGTGTCGAGCAGGAATTTCATCCCTCAGGGAGACTCTTGCCTTCCCAACTGGCGAGGTCTTCCTCGGGAAGCGGTTCGAAAAAGGCCGACGTGACTTTCAACGATCCGGCAAACCGACCCGGTCGACGCTCGATTCCTTCTTTCACGATGGGTGTCAGACGCACCTTGGGAGTTCCCGATTTCGCAATGATGATCTCCTCACCCCGCTCCGCCCGCTCGATCAGCCGGGAAAGGTGGGTCTTGGCTTCGTGGATGTTCACGGTCGTCGGCGGCATGATGAAAGAATAGACTAAGCCTGATGACTAAGTCAAAGTGTTTCCTCCCTTGGTAACCCCGGCTATCTGTCGTACTTCTCTCTTTCGCTATCGCTGCGGCCCATCCCAAATCCCGGATCCGCAGTCTCCCATGACCACCCCCCGCGCCTCCCGCCCGTTCCTCCCGCAGTGCAGCGCCGAAGCGATGCTGCCGGACTTCAGCCCGATCCGGACGATTCGGAACACACCCCGCCCTACGACTGGTCCGAGATCGAGGAGAACCTTGCCAAAGCGGCGAGCGCGCCCCGTCCCCGATGTGCCCGGCCGATGCGCTGGATTTACTTTCGCAGTGATGACCAGACCTGGGAACTCGGGTGCGGACGCGCCGGTTGGACTCCGATCTGCCGGAAATGCCGCACCTGGCGGGCGTGTCGGGTGGAGATCATGAGTTGAGCAGCCCGCAAGCCACCGTCCCGATTCGGCTATCCCGGATCACCCATCCCCTTTCTAACGAATCATTGAACGTCCAGTAACGAGAAGTTGACAAAAGTTGACAGCGCTGTCAAAATCAGCGCGCCCCACAAACATGAACCATCGACTGAACGCCGCCAGGATGGAAGCGGCCGCCGCTGATCTCGGGATCAGCCAGACGTCTATCGCCGAGGCGCTCGGCGTGACACGAGCCGCAGTCTCGAAGTGGTTCACGGGGAAGTCCTTCCCCCGGCCTGCCGAGCTGCTGAAGCTTGGGCGTCTCCTCGGACTTCGGCACGAAGAACTGGTCGAGCGCCTTGTCCCGCGTGAAGAGCCACTCGTCGCCTTCCGGAAACGGGCGTCATGCAAAACGACGGAAGCACATCTGGAGCGGGCTCAGAACATGGGGCGTTTCCTGCAGCCATTGGTCGAGTTCCTCGATGTCGACAAATTCATAGGCCCTCCAAGTCTGAAGAATCCCTCGTGCGACTACTTCTACCTCCAGAACTTGGCCGCCAAGATTCGGCGGGATCTCGACATCGCGGAACGGGCTCCGTTCGAATTCACAAAATTGATCGGCCTCTTCCACCAATACCAGGCGATCATTATCCCGACACTCTGGGGGCACAAGTCGAAGCACGAAAACGCCATCCACATCCATCTCCCCGAGACGCAGACGACCTGGATCTACCTGAATCTCGATGTCGAGATTCACGACTTCAAATTCTGGATGGCCCACGAGCTCGGGCACGTCATGACCTTGGACCTGCTCCGCGAGGGCAGGACCGAAGAGGCGGAGGATTTTGCCGATGCCTTCGCGGGCGCACTCCTCTTCCCGGAGCCTCTCGCCGGGCTCGCATTCGCGGACTATGGAAAGGCGAGCGACGATCGGGGACGGCTCGATGTGCTTGGCCATTGGGCGGAAAAACACACGATCTCGCCCTTCTCGGTTCATCGGGAAATCGAGAAATACGCCATTGCTCATGGGGTCGCCTTCACTCCTATCGCGGGACCGGTTCTCCATTCCTACATCGCCGGGTTCAATAAGAACTACAGGACCGTCAGCGCGACCCTCTTCGACGACTCGAGTCCTTCGGCCGATCACTTCATGCGCCTGGCCCAGCAGAGTTTCGACACCAAGATTTACAACGCCCTCGGCCAGTACGTTCGCGAACGCGACCCGGGCCCCGGCGTGATCGCCACCATTCTGGGAGTCACGCCAATGGACGCCAAGGCGTATCTGGAGGCATTCGCCGTGTGAGCCAGCGCCGGGAGGAGACACCATGGCGCAGACAAAGATTCTCCTGGATTCCAACAGCTACTTCCGCCTCGCGCAGAACCTTCACCCACTGCTGTGCCAACCGTTCGGGTCCGCGGATTTCACGCTCTACATTCACGCCGACCTGAACGCGGAGTTCAGTAAGCGTCAATTGATTGACCCCGTGGTCAGGCCGGAGGGGTGCCGGTAGATTCGCCGGATGCCTAAGAGGTCATTCCAACGAGTAAAGGCGAGCCGCGAGAAGCGTGCCGAGTGTGAGAGTGTCGAGTTTGCCGAGGTG
>JAYRWX010000002.1:0-53807 GCA_041917795.1 Verrucomicrobiales bacterium | reverse complement strand
TCATGGACATTCTCGAACCCATGGGACCTTCGGCCGCCCGCGCGTGTTGCAGCACCCGCGGACTCCGATTGGACACTGAACCAAACCTCGCGGCTTGCCCAGCGCCGATTGCATGCCGACTACATGCCATCACGAATGGAAGAGAATGAACGCGAATGAGGGGAGGCTTTAGCTCTTAGCTCTTAGCCACGACTGACCAAGAACCAAGGACTGCACCCCCGGGCGCTGCGCAAACACGCCCTTTTTTCCATTTCTCTCCTGGCGTGGCGCCCTCCTACACTCGGGGCATGGAAAACCCTCAAGCCTCCCGCCGTTCGTTCATCAAATCCTCTCTCGCCGCGGGTGCGGTGGCTTCGGTGACGGGGCCGAATCTGCTGCTCGGGCAGGCGAAGGGGGCGAACTCGCGCTTCCGCGTGGGGGTGATGGGGCTGGGCCGCGGCCGCGCCCACATCAAGGCCTACCTCGACGTGCCGAACACGGAGATCGCCTACCTCTGCGACGTGGATTCGGCCCGGCTGGTGACGGGGGCGAGCACGATCCCGGAGGGCCGGCAGGAGAAAGCGCCGGAGAAGGTGAGCGATTTCCGCCGGATCCTGGACGATCCGAACGTGGATGCGATCTCGATCGCGGCGCCGAACTTCTGGCACACGCCGGCGGCGATCCTGGCGCTGCAGGCGGGGAAACACGTCTACGTGGAGAAGCCGGGCAGCTACAGCGCGCACGAGGCGCGGCGGCTGACAGAGGTGGCGGCGGCAAGCGACCGGAAGATCATGATGGGCAACCAGCGCCGGTCCTACCCGGGTACGAAGCTGGGGATCGAGAAGCTGCGGGCTGGCCTGATCGGCGATGTGCTCTATGCGCGCTGCTTTTACAACAGCAACCGGGCGACGATCGGCAAGGGCAAGGTGGTGGCACCGCCGGCGGAGCTGGATTGGACGATGTGGCAGGGCCCGGTGCCGGAGGCACCCTACAAGGACAATCTGGTGCCCTACAACTGGCATTGGCATTGGCTCTACGGCGGCGGCGAGCTGGCGAACAATGGGCCGCACGGTCTGGACATCGCGCGCTGGGCGCTGGGGGTGGACTATCCTGAACGGGTGACCTGCAACGGGGGCCGCTACCACTTCGACGACGATCAGGAGACGCCGGACACAACGACGGCGGTCTACGATTTCGGCAAGATGGGGATCACGTGGGAGGGGTCGTCCTGCCACCGCCGCAAGCCGGAAGAGTTGCCTTTCGTGGTGATCTACGGGTCGGGCGGGAAGATGGACATCGGCAGCGGGGCGGGCTGGACGGCCTACGACATGGACGGGAAGGAGATCGAGAAGCACGTGGAGAACCCGAGTGATGTGCCGCATTTCACGAATCTGGCGGACGCGGTGCGCGAGGGGACGGAGCTGCACCAGACGATCGCGGATGCGCAGATCAGTTCGTCGCTCTGCCACCTGGGCAACATCGCCTACCGCGCGGGCGGGGCGGTGCAGGTGGATCCGAAGACGGGCAGCCTGGTCGACTCGCCGGAGGGGGCGAAGTATTGGCAGCGGACGGAGTACCGCGAGGGCTGGGCGGTCTGAGGAGGATTTGCGGTTTGAAAAGGGCGGCGCCCGGCGCGAGGTAGCGGCGATGCCTGCCTGGCGCGTGCTGCTGTTGATCCCGGCGATCTGGTCGCTGCTCTACCTCCCCGGTCTCGGGGAGCCGGAACTGCGCGGCGAGGAGATGCGCCGCATCCTGCCGGCGCAGGAGATGCTGGCGAACGGGGACTGGATGGTGCCGCGGATCGCGGGCGAGGTCTATTCGAACAAACCGCCGCTGATCAATTGGGCGATCGCGGGGATGTTCCGCCTGACGGGCTCGCAGACGGAGAGGAGCGCGCGGCTGGTCTCGGCGCTGGCGGTGCTGGTGCTGGCGCTGGGCGCGGCGCTGCTGCTGCGCGGTCCGCTCTCGCCCCACGGAGCGGCGCTGGTGGGGCTGGTGGTGCTGACGACCTTTTCGATGATGGCGAAGGGCCGGCTGATCGAGATCGAGGCGCTCTATACGGCGCTCTTCGGCTTGGCGGCGTTTTTCTGGATCCGCGCGTGGACGGTCCGCCTCTCGCCCTGGGCGCTGTGGCTGGTGCCGGGGATCTTTCTGGGGCTGGCCTGTCTGCTGAAGGGGCCGGTGCATCTGCTGTTCTGGTTCCCTTTCGTGGGGATCGCGATGGGGCGCAGCGGGGAGGCGCGGGGGCTGCTGCATCCGGCGCAATGGCTGGGGCTGGGGGTGATGGCGGCGATCTTCCTGCCCTGGGTGCTGCTGAATCTGCGGGCGGTGGGCTACGGCGACGAGTCGGTGGGCAACTGGGTGGCGGAGGTGGCGGAGCGCGGCAATCTGGAGAAGTTCGAATGGGCGCGCTGGTTGAAGAATCCTTTCCGCACGCTCGGCGGCCTGCTGCCCTGGTCGGTGCCCTTGATCTTTCTCCTATGGCAGATCCGTCGGGGCCGCCTGCGTCTGTCGCGCTCGCGGGAGGATGGGGTGCTCTACGCCGGTCTCGCCTCGCTGGCGCTCGGCATGGTGGCGCTGGCGCTGATCCCGCTGGGGGTGCCGCGTTATCTGATGCCGCTTTATCCGCTGGTGGCCTACGCGACGGTGGGTCTATACTTCAGACTCGGTTCCGAGGAACAGGAAATTTACGAGCGCTTCGGCCGGATCAGTCTGGCGATCCTGCTGCCGGCGTTGCTGATCGCGGTGCCGGTGCTGGGGGTGGTGATGTGGCGAAGCGGCGAGGAGATCCCGGTCGGGCCCTACGCCGGGGCCGCGGCGGCGATGTTGTTTTTTGCCTGGCTGATCCTGGGTCCTTGGAAAGGACGCGATGCCCTGCTGAAGACGGCGCTCCTCGTCGCGGCGGGGGCGGGCGTGGCGATGCCGCTGATGCCGGCTTTTCAAGACGAGACGGATGTCTTCCGCAAGGGCGCGCAGGAGCTCGCGGCGCGGGCCCCGGCGGGCGGACGGATCGTCTTCTACGCGGACCGCGAGGTGCGTAATCGCGAGACCCGGCACCTGCGCCTGATTTATTACCTGCGCCAGCCGTCGCAGGGCATCGGCGAGAGCGGGGACCTGCCTGCGGACGCTGCGCTGTTCGTGGGGCGGGTCGAAGCGGAGCCCGCAATGCGGGAAAAGCTGGGGACGCGAGCGGTCGCGGAGCGGGTCGAGCTGGAGATCCGCGGGGTGCCGCTGGTGGCCCTGAGACCGGGGGCCGCTCAGTAGCCGCTCTTGCGCAGCACCTTTTGCAACTCGGTCTGGAAGGAGAGCACCTGCTCCTCGCTGGGGCGGAAGTCGGGATCGCCGGCATCCATGCCGAGGCGGCCCATCTGATCGAGCCACCACGAAACGACCTTGCCACCGCCGAAGTCGGCTTTGCCGCTGATCAGGGCTCCGGGACGCAGCAGGCTGTCGACGCTCATTTTCACCGCGCCCTCGGCAGCGGGAGCGGCCTCATCGAGCGACTCGGGCTCGTCGCTGGGTTCCTCCTCCTTCTTCGGCTCGGGTTCGGGGGTGGGCAGCAGCTCGATCTTGAGGTCCTCGAGCAGGAAGCGGGTTTCGAGGTAGGTGACGCGGATGTCGAACTCGTCGCGGAGCTTTTTCTGAATCTCGGGCACGCCGTCGCCGGACTCGGCCCAGGCGCGGATCTTGGAAATCTGTTCCTCGTTCAAGGATTTGGCTTTGCTCATGGAAAATGGTTTCTTCCGATAGCACAGTTCCCCCCATGAATCCACCGACAGAAACCACGCCGAATTGGGACGAGCTCTACCGCGAGGGCATCAAACCCTGGGACAAAGGCGTGCCGGCCCCGCCGCTGCTGGAGTGGATCGTGCAACACCGGGGCATGATCAGCGGGGCGGTGCTGGTGCCGGGCTGCGGTCTGGGCCACGATGTGCGCGCCCTCGCCGCCCTGCCCGAGGTCTCGGCCGTGATCGGGCTCGATCTCTCCCCCACCGCGGTCGAGGCGGCGCGAGGTTTTCCCAAGATCGGTCCGGAGGATTTCTCGGTCGGCGATCTCTTCGCGCTCGGCGACGACCACCTCGGCCACTATGATTGGATCTGGGAGCACACCTGCTACTGCGCGATCCCTCCGGCGCTGCGCGATGACTACGTGACCGCAGTCCACGGAGCCCTGAAACCGGGCGGGCATCTCCTCGGGGCCTTTTACCTCGATCCCTACGACGACGAACACCAGCCCGGGGGCGGACCGCCCCACGGATGCACGCTGGACGAACTGTCCGAACGCTTTGAAAAGACGGGGCACTTCCGCATCCTCGCGGCGACCACGCCGGAACAGGCCTTTCCCGGTCGCGAGGGGCGCGAGCGCGTCGTCCTGATGGAACGGCTCGGGTGAAAGCGAATCAAGACCCGACGAAGGTCGTGCCCGGTCCGGCCTGCTCCTGCTCGATGATGGCCCCGGCCTCGTAGGTGACGGTGCAGTTGTTCGCCGGGTTCGCGAAACCGCGAAAATGTCCGCCGGTTTTGACGCGGTAGCTGTTGCCCTCGCCGGAGTGCGCGACGACGGAGCCGCCTTCTTCGATGATGTAAATGCAATCGATCCCGCCCGCGCCGATGATCTGGGCGCCGTTCGGCACCCGGTAGGTGAATCCCTTTTCGTCGGGATAAAAAAGCGTGCCCTGCACCGTGATGTTCCCGGCCCCGCCCGCCGGACCCGAGTCCATCGTCTCGCAGCCACCGAGCAGGCCGGCGAGGCCGAGGAGCGGAATGAGGAAGCGGGGAGACATGAAACCGGGACCCTTTTGGGAATTGAAGTGGCACCTTGTTGCGCTTAGGGATTGCCTTCAAGTCCGAATTTCACCCATGAAAGCCCTCACCCTGACCGCCTACGAGCAATTCGAATACGGCGACGCCCCCGAACCCGAGATCGCCGAGAACGAAGTGCTCGTCGCCGTGAAAGCCTGCGGCATCTGCGGCTCCGACATCCACGGCATGGACGGCAGCTCCGGCCGCCGCATCCCGCCCATCATCATGGGCCACGAAGCCGCGGGTGAAATCTCCAAAGTCGGCAGCGCGGTGCGCTCGTGGAAGATCGGCGACCGCGTTACCTTCGACTCGACCGTGTACTGCGGGAAATGCCCGTCCTGCCTCTCGGGACAAATGAACCTCTGTCCGAACCGCAACGTCCTCGGCGTCTCCTGCGGCGACTACCGCCGTCATGGAGCCTTCGCGGAATATGTGAAGGTGCCCGAGCACATCCTCTACGCGATCCCCGGCGAACTTTCCTACGACCATGCCGCCTTCGCCGAGCCGGTCTCCATCGCCCTGCACGGCGTCAATCGCCTGCCCCTGAAACCCGGCGACTCCGCCGTCGTCATCGGCGCGGGCCTGATCGGTCTGCTCATCGTCCAGGCGCTCAAGCTGAAGGGTGCCGGCTTCGTCGTCGCGGTCGATCTCGATGAAAAGCGCCTCGCTCTGGCCAAGGAACTCGGCGCCGATGCCACGCTCGTCTCGGGAGACGACGTGCCCGCCAAGGTCCGCGAACTGGTCGGCAACCCCGACGGTGCCGACCACTCCCTCGAGGTCGTCGGCTTCGGGCCCACCATCAAACTCGCCGTCGAATCGGTCCGCAAAGGCGGCAGCATCAGCTGCGTCGGCAATCTCAAGGCCGAGGTCCCCTTCCCGCTCCAGGCGCTCGTCACCCGCGAGCTGAGCGTCTTCGGCAGTTGCGCCTCGGCCGGTGAATACGGCGAGGCCGTCGAAGCTGTCGCCTCGGGAAAAATCAAGGTCGAGCCGCTCATCTCCGCCGTCGCGAAACTCGAGGACGGCGGCGATTGGTTCGCCCGGCTCCATCGCAACACCGAAGGCCTCATGAAGGTCATCCTGCAGCCCTGATCGCAGCGATGTCGCGTGCCGCCGGACGCTTCAGCGAGGCCTTCTACGCCCGCGACCCGCTCGACTGCGCCCGCGAACTGATCGGGGCCATGCTGGTCCACGGCGAATGCTCCGGCCTCGTCATCGAGACCGAGGCCTACCACGAGATCGGAGATCCCGCCTGCCATCTTTTCACCCGGCCCTCGGCCCGCGCCTTTGCTCGTAACCATCCGCCCGGCACCGCCTACGTTTATCTCAACTACGGCGTGCATTGGCTCGTCAACGTGCTCTGCCTCGATGAAAAAACCGGAGCGGCCGGTTTTGTCCTCTTCCGCGCGCTCGAACCGCAAGCCGGTCTTCCGCACATGATCGAGCGGCGCGGCACCAACCATCCGCTGAAGCTCTGCTCCGGCCCTGGCAAACTCACCCAAGCCCTTGGCATCGCCGGCGATCATCACGGCCAATCGCTCGTCAAGAAAAACAGCTTCTGCCTCCGCGAATCAGATACCACTCTCGACATCATCACCGACAGCCGCATCGGCATCTCCTCCGGACAAGAACTCGAATGGCGCTTCCTCGCCAAAGACCATCCCGGCGTGTCGGTGAAGAAAAGATGAAAAGTTTTCAGTTTGTCAGTCTTCAGTCCGAACCATTGACCTCCGAACAACACCCGCTGAAAACTGAACACTGAACCCTCACAAACTTCATGAACCGAGTCTTCGTCACCGTAAACATCCCGCTCGAACACCTCTCGCCGCTCGACGGAATTGCCGAGATCATCATGCCGGACAACGGCGTCCGCGCCGCGCCCCGCGCCCAGGTGCTCGAGCAGATCGGCGACTGCATCGCGGTGCTCTCGCAGGGGGAACTGCGGGTCGATGATGAGTTCCTCGACGCGGCGAAGTCGCTGAAGTTCGTCGCCAACGCCGCCATGGGCATCGACAACCTCGACCTCGCCGCTCTCCGCCGTCGTGGCATCGCCGCGAGCAACACGCCCGCCGCCTTCGCCGAATCGACCGCCGACCACACCCTCGGCCTGATTCTTTCCCTGACCCGCCGCATCGCCGAGGGGGACCGTTTTGTCAGGACCGGCGACTGGGCCCGCCGCGGACTCGAACCGCTCCGCTGGGAGGGCACCCTGCTCGGAGGCAAGACCCTCGGCATCATCGGCTACGGCCGCATCGCCAAGATGGTCGAGGCCCGCGCGCGAGCATTCGACATGGAGGTGATCCACACGAAGTCAACGCCGCACGATCATCCCGGCTACCGCCCGCTGGAGCGGCTCCTCGCCGATTCGGACCTAGTTGTGGTGCTCGTGCCCCTGACGCCGGAGACCAGAAATCTCATCAACGCGGAGCGGTTGGCGATGATGAAACCCTCCGCGCTGTTCATCAACGTCGCCCGTGGCAAAACCATGGACGAGGCCGCCGTCGTCGCCGCCCTGCAATCCGGCCAACTCGCCGGGGCCGCCTTCGATGTCTTCGAAGAGGAACCGGTCGTGAACGAGGCCCTCTTCAGCATGGAAAACGTCGTTCTCACCCCGCATACCGGCGGCGCCACCCGCGAACAACGCCGCCGGGGCCGACTCGAAGCCTCGGGAGAAATCGCGAGGTTCCTGAAGGGGGAGGAGCGCTTGTTCCCGGTGGTGTGATTCAAGAGGGTCACATGGTGGACCCAACCCTCTTGACTCACAGCTCGATCACCGCCTTGCGCAGCGTGGGATCGTTCACCACCGCGCCGAAGCGTTCCGGCACCTCCTCGATCCGCAGCCGGTGGGTGATCCAAGGCCCGATGTCCACCGCACCACTCTCCATCGCGGCGATGACCTGACCAAACTCCGCCGAGGTGGCGTTGCGGCTCGACATCACGGTCAACTCGCGACGGTGGAAGTTCGGATCGTCAAAGACCACCTCGCCTTGGAACAAACCCACGAAGACGATGCGGCCGCCATGCGCCGCGAGCCGGAAACTCGCGTTCATCGAGGCACCGCTGCCGGTCGCATCGAAGATGACATCGGGCAGTCCGCCGCCGCAGGCATCGCGCAAGGCGCGTTCCAGATCGAGATCGGGCCGGATGGCGATGGCCTCGACCACGAACTGTTCCTGACAAAACGCCAATCGCGCTGCGCTGAGGTCACTCACGACGATGCGTTTCCCCAGACCTTTGAGAAAGGCAATCACGCTGAGCCCGATCGGACCGGCTCCTGACACGAGCACCACCTCATCCGCGGAGATGGAAGCGCGGTTCACGGCATGGCGACCGATGCAGAGCATCTCGACGAGCGCGAGCTGATCGGGAGTCGCGGAGGCGGCGCGGTGGAGTTTCGCCACCGGTATGTTGATCTCCGGGCGCATCCCGCCGTCGCAATGAACGCCGAGGACCTGGAGCGATTCGCAGCAGTTGGTCTTGCCCCGGCGCGAAGCCGGTGAAGCGGGATCGTTGAGGTAGGGCTCAACCGCGACAAGTTCTCCGGCTTTGAAATCCGAAGCGCCGTTCACCGCCACCACCTCGGCCGCGAGTTCGTGTCCGAGGATGCGCGGGTATTCGAAAAAAGGCTGCCGCCCGTGGAAAGCGTGGATGTCGGTGCCGCAGACCCCGATGCGGCGGATTCGGACCCGGGCTTCACCGGGAAGCGGATCGGGCACAGTGCCGCTGCGCCGCTCGAAGCGTCCCGGCTCGGCGAGGACGATCTCGGGTTGCGAGGTCATCGCCTCACGCCACCGGACACTGGTTGATCGCCTTGAAGAAATCGTTGCCCTTGTCGTCGACGAGGATGAAAGCGGGGAACTTCTCGACCTCGATCTTCCAGACCGCTTCCATTCCGAGTTCGGGAAAGTCGAGCACCTCGACCTTGCGGATGTGGTTCTGCGCGAGGATCGCGGCGGGGCCTCCGATCGAACCTAAATAAAAGCCGCCGTGTTTCTTGCAGGCATCGGTGACCTGCTGGCTGCGGTTGCCTTTCGCAATCATCACCATCGAGGCGCCCTGCGATTGGAATTGGTCGACGTAGGAGTCCATCCGCCCTGCCGTGGTCGGACCGAAGGAACCGCTCGGCATGCCTTCGGGGGTTTTGGCAGGGCCGGCGTAATAAACAGGATATTCCTTGATGTAGGCAGGCAGCTCCTCGCCTCGCTCGATCAGCTCGCGCAGCTTCGCATGGGCGATGTCGCGGGCGACGATGATGTTGCCGGTCAGTTCGAGGGCGGTGGTCACGGGATACTTCGAGAGCGTCTTGAGCGTCTCGGTCATCCCGAGATTCAAATCGACCGGCACGCCATGGAACTGGTGGTCGCGCCATTTGTCGGGGATGTATTGGCCGGGATTCGGTTCGAGTTGTTCGAGAAAGAGGCCCTCCTTTGTGATCTTGGCTTTGGCCTGGCGATCGGCGGAGCAGCTCACCCCCAGACCAACCGGACAGCTCGCACCGTGACGCGGCAGGCGGATCACCCGCACATCGAGGGCGAAGTATTTGCCGCCGAACTGCGCGCCGATCCCGATCTCGCGGGCCTTCGCGAGCAGCGTCTTTTCCATCTCGACATCGCGAAAGGCCTGGGCCTTGTCGCTGCCCTCGGTCGGCAGCGCGTCGTAGTAGCGGGTCGAGGCCAACTTCACCGTCTTCAGCGTCGCCTCGGCGCTGGTGCCGCCGACGACAAAAGCGAGGTGGTAGGGCGGACAGGCCGAAGTGCCGATCGAGCGCATCTTCTCGATCGCCCAAGGCACGAAACGCTCCTCAGAGAGCAGCGCCTTGGTCTCCTGGTAGAGGAAGGTCTTGTTCGCCGAGCCGCCGCCTTTGGTAATGAAAAGGAACTCATACTCGGCACCATCGGCCGCGTAGACTTCGATCTGGGCCGGCAGGTTGGTGCGGGTATTCTTCTCGTCGAACAGCGTGATGGGAGCGAGCTGCGAGTAGCGCAGGTTTTCCTCCTGATAAGTCTTCCAGATGCCTGCGGCGAGGGCTTCTTCATCATGTCCGCCGGTCCAGACCTGCTGCCCCTTTTTGCCGACCACGATGGCCGTGCCGGTATCCTGACACATCGGCAAAATCCCCCGCGCCGCGATCTCCGCGTTGCGCAGCAGGGTGAGGGCGACGAGCCGGTCGTTGTCGGTCGCCTCGGCATCATCCAGGATCGCCGCGACCTGCTTCAGGTGCGAGGGCCGAAGCATGAAGGAAATGTCCTTGAAGGCCTCGTTCGCCAGCCGGGTCAGGGCCTCGGGCGTGACCTTGAGGATTTCCTGTCCCTCGAATTCTGTGACGGAGACGCCCTCGGTGGTGACGAGGCGGTAGCTGGTGGTGTCGGGGCCGAGGGGGAATGGCTTGTGGTAGGCGAAATCGCTCATGGAAATGACAAGGGGACGCGAGCCGGGAGCATTTCACGCGCGGGGATGGATTGCAAATGGGTAGGGTGGCAATCCTGATTGCCTCCACGGCCCTCCACTCACACCCAGCCATTCGTGACCAGAATTCTGTTGCGCCGCCGCCCCCGGCCTGAGCATCATCACGACGATGAGCACCGCCTTGAACATCGTGACCGGCATTCTTGCCCTGGGGATCGGATTTGCGGCGGGGAATTGGAGGGCTGGGCAGATTGACTCCCCCAATGCGGCAGACGCGGGGAGCGTCGAAGCCATCACCTTCACAGGCAAAGGGGTTTCGAGCCCTGGAATCGGCGAGTCCGGAGACTTCCAGTTTTCAACCTTCCGTGAGGCAATACCGCGCTTGGATTCCCTGATCTTGGAGTTTGGAGCTTTGACGCCTTTCGAACGGTATCAGCTTCCCGTCCGCGGAGAGCGGCTTCTGCAGGAGATCGAGCGCCACCTCGGTCTGGCTAAACAAGAAGAACTGATTGAGTGGATCAAGGGGCTCGATCAATCCCGCGAAATAGACGGAGTTCTCAGTGTGGCCATCGGAGTCCTCGCGAGACTTTCGCCAGAGGCCACGGCTCAAACCTTCCTCGAACTCGAGCGTGACCACAGCCTCTATGACGATTCCCTTCTCACACTGGTGCGGGTCTGGGAATCGAAAGACTCGGCAGCGCTGGAGCGCTGGATCGAAGGCCTGGGCGACGATTTGCTCCGAACGGCGGCGCGCGGAGCCTTTCTCACGGTGAAAGCGGGAACCGATCCCGGTTTTGCGCTCTCGAAGATTGACGCAGGCGAACCAGGACTCGCCTTCAACACACAAACGCTTGGCCTGGCCCTTGACCTTGAACGCTGTCCCGAAGCCGCGTCAAAGTTGTTGGAAACCAGTTCAGAAAAAAACCTGCTCTCGACCTTTCTTGGATCCTGGGGAACGCGCGACGCCGAAGCGATGATGGCGTGGCTTTTCGCCCAAGATCTCGAGTCCCTCGGCCCCGATGTCGCTCAGCAGTCTTTTTTTCCACTGATCGCCAAGGATCCGAAAACATTTCTCGAGACTCTTTCACCCAAACTCGCCGATCAGCCCGCGCTTCAACATTCGGCAGGCCAAGCCTGGTGGGCCTGGATCACCACCGACGGCGAGGAGGAAAAGGCCATCGAATGGCTGCGTGAAAACAGCGCTTCGGCTACCGGGTTCGGGAGTTGGCAAATCGCCGACCACTTCGCGAATCAGGAGGACTGGACTGCGGAGCGTACCAAGCGCGTTCTCACCGCCTTGGCCACTCTGCCTCAGAGCGACTCCCTCACGGCATTTTCGCAGGACTTTCTGGAGCGGCTTTCCCGGTATCAGGGAAAGACTGTTGCTGAATTCGCGGTCGATCATTTGCCTCTGGGCTCAAAGTCGGACATGACCCTTTCCCATGCGGTCGGGAACTGGGCGAAGACTGAGCCCGAGGCAGCGGTCCGCTGGAGCCTCGAGCACCTCGATTCCGATGGAGCGCGTGAAGTCGCCCTGCGATTCTCCTTCAGCCACTGGAGCAAAGTGGATCCACAAGCCGCCGCCGAGCTCGCTCTGACCCTCCCGGAAAAGGAGCGCAACTCGGCCTTTTTCGGGATGGACGCCTGGGCTGAAACGGATCCGGCCGGGGCAGTGGCTTTCCTGAAATCCACACCGGATGCCGCTGCCGTCACTTCGTTGACCCAGGCGACCTTCCGCCAGTTCTCCGAGAATCGCAGCGGAGCGCAGTATCTCCCCGAAGCCCTCGCGATGCCACCGGGCCGGATGCGGCACGATGCGATGCGCGGGCTCTTCGGCGGGTGGGCACTTTCCGATGCGGATGCCGGTGCGGCGGCGATCGAGAAAGTGCCCGAAGGAAGCCTGCGTGACGCCGCGATCCAGGGTTTCAATGGCTATGCGATCGGCAGAAACCCGAAGCTGGCCATCGACCTCGCCACACGGATCTCGGTGGCAACCACCCGGGACAAGGAACTCATCAACCGAGGTCGTTATTGGCTAGGCAGGGACCGGCCGGCTGCCGAGGCCACGATCCGCGCCCATGCGGGGATTCCCGACTCGGTGAAAGCGGAAATCTTCAAATGAGATCGCGATGAGCAACTCCCTTCAACGATCCGTCCTCCTTCTGCTACTCGTCGGTGTCGGCTACCTCATGGGTCTCCGCATCGCTCCGTTTTCCGAGGGAGTGGCGGCTCCAGCGGAAAGTTCTGTCATCACAAAGCCGGACGTTTCAAAACCCGCGGCTCGGAACGAAGCCGACTTTTCCGAACAGCTTCCCAGACTTCGGGAACTGACGTCGAAGTCGTGGAATCTCAAGTCGCAGATCGAAGGTCGGCGCCCCGGGCAGGACTTGCTCGAATTGGAGACGATTTTCGCCCTGGCCACCCGGGAGGATCTCATCGCCTGGTTTGCGGAAGACGGGACGGCTGAAGCGGGCTCCGCCGCTCTCGAGGCGGCCTACGCGCGTCTCGCCAGTCTCTCTCTCGACGAGGCCGTCGGGATCTGGACCGATCAATTCCGACGAACCAAAAAGACCGATGGCGTGTCCGGCCTGGTACGGGCTTGGGCAGGAATGGACCCGACCGGAGCCGAGGCTTGGATGATGCTCCTCACCGATACGAAAGCCAGAAACGCCGCTCGCTTCGCTTTGCTCGACACGGTCCTGGAGACCTCCCCCGATCTCGTCGAACGACATCTTGTGGAGCACGGGTTGACGGTGGGCAGTTTTCAAATCTTCGAATCGACCTCCCTCGTCTCGCGGCTCGCGAAAGTGGTTGCTCCGGAAAAGCTGGCAATCCTCGCGGATCGTTTCCTCGCGGAAAAGCGGGGCAATTGGGAATACCAGAACCAGCTGACCGCTCTTCTCAAGGTCTGGGGCGAACGCGATACACCAGCGATGATGGAATGGCTTCTGGCACAGCCTCCCGGCCAATTCCAGGATCACCTCGTTCCGCGACTGGTTCAGGAGCTCACGGAAAAGGATCCCTCCGCCTTTCTCACACAGATCGGACCGTCCCTCGCAGGAAACGAGACGATGGCCAAGATGGCGGGACAAGCCTGGGTGAAATGGCTCGCCAAGGATCCCGGAAGCGACGCGATGCGGTGGTTCCAGACCCACGGCGCCTCCGTGAAGCTCGACGACAACATGCTCTGGCGGGATCGGAGTTGGAGTTCCGAAGAGGCACAACGAGTGCTGGACTTGTTGACGGACCTTCCCGATGACGAAAATAAGAAGGTGCTGTCCAAGGCAGCCCTGAACCAGCTCTCGCATGTCGATCCAAAAATCGCCTTGGAACGCGCAAGCGCCTTGCTTCCTGCCGGACACGATACCGACCTGTTCATCGCCGGAACGCTCAGCAATCTCGCGGGGAAAGACGATCCCTCGGGTGCCCTCGCCTGGGCGATGGAAAACTTGAAGGACGGAGAAGGAAAAAACGACGCGGTGCGTTTTGTGATGAGTTCCTGGGCCAATTCCAACCCGCTCGAGGCAGTCGAGAGCGCCCGGCAGCTTCCGGAAAAACTCCGTGCCGAAGCCTACAGCGGTCTGGCCTACCGATGGGCGGAACGTGCTCCCGACCAGTTTCTGAGCTACCTTGAGAAGACTTCCGATTCCTCGGTCGCGCCTTTGGCACGACATGCCTTCTGGCAAATGGGATACGCTCATGGCGGAGAAGACTTTGTAAGCAAAGCCCTCGCCCTCCCGAACGAAGCCATGCGCAAGCAGGCCATCGAGGGCCTCTTCGGCGGCTGGTCGAACGCCAACCTTGAATCCTCGGCCAAGGCACTCGATACGATGGAGCGCGGGGAACTCCGCGACCTCGCCGTCGTGCAGTTCGTCGAGAACGCCCGCTGGGCGGATCGCGAAGCCGCCATGACCTGGGCTTTCGAGGTTTCGGACGCGGCCAAACAACGCGCCACCGTCCTCGACCAGGGACGCCGCTGGCTCAACGCCGACCGCGAGGCCGCGACGAAGTGGATCCAATCGAGTGAGACCTTGCCGGAAGAATGGCGGACGGAGTTGTTGAAGGTGAAGAAGTGATTCACGTAAGCCTCCTCACGCCAACGCGCCGAAAGTGGGCTTGCCCCCTTCGACGCCCCTCCCCTACGCTCGCGCCATGAGCCTGAACCGCTTCCTTTTCGCCGGCCTCTTTCTCGCCGCTGCACCCCTCGCCCGTGCTGAATTCCTCGCCGGGGCCGCGATCACCGATGTGACGCCGAAACAGCTCCCCGTCCTCGTCAACGGGGGCATGACGAGCCGATCAGTCGAGAAGATCAAGACGCCGGTGAACGCCCGCTCCCTCGCCTTCTCGGACGGAAAGGAGAAAATCGTCATCGTCGTCGTGGACAGTTGCATGATGGGTCGCGACCTCCTCGACCAGGCGAAGGAGATCGCAGCGGAGAAAGCCGGCATCCCGCGTGAGCGCATCCTCATCTCGGCGACACACACCCACACCGCGCCCTCCAGCATGGGCTGTCTCGGCACCGACGCGGATCCGGTGTATTCACCCTTCCTTGTGAAGAAACTCGTCGAGGCCATCCTCGCGCCGCTCGCGAAACTGCGGCCCGCCAAGATCGGATGGGGCGAAATCGATGCGGGCGACTACACCGCGTTGCGCCGATGGGTGCTGCATCCGAAGTTCATCCGCGAGGATCCTTTCGGCAATCTCACCGTCCGTGCCAACATGCACGCGGCGACGAACTGGGACCACGTCACCGGTCCGAGCGGTCCCGAGGATCCGATGCTGCAGGTGATCTCGGTGCAGACGGCAGAGGGAAAACCGCTCGGGCTGCTCGCGAATTTCTCGATGCACTACTTCGGCGATCAGGACATCAGCGCGGATTATTTCGGTCTCTTTTCGAACGGGCTCCAGGACCGGCTCGATCCCGGCAAGACCGGCTTTGTCGCGATGATGTCGCACGGCTGCAGCGGCGACATCTGGCGTCATGATTACGAGAAGAGTCCCGAGCGTGGCAAGGACGGACCAACGATCGAAAGCTACTCGGCGGACATGATCGCTCTCGCCTTGAAAGCCATCGACGGCATCGACTACGAACGCCCCGAAACCCTCGCCATGAGCGAGACCCGCATGACTTTGAACTACCGCGTTCCTGACAAACAACGGCTCGAATGGGCGCAGAAGATCGTCGCGGAGATGGGCGACCGCCTTCCTAAAACCCAGCCCGAAGTTTACGCGAAGGAGCAGATCATCCTCCACGAACGGCAGAAAACCGAGATCGTCGTGCAGGGCCTGCGCATCGGAGAGCACATCGGTATCGCCACGACACCGAACGAGACTTACGCCCTGACCGGGCTCAAGATCAAAGCGGCCAGTCCTTTGCCGAACACGATGGTGATCGAACTCGCCAACGGCGGCGACGGCTACATCCCGCCCCCCGAGCAGCATCTGCTCGGAGGCTACAACACCTGGCCGGCGCGCTCGGCGGGGCTCGAGGTGACCGCCGAACCGAAGATCGCGGAGGCGGCGGTGCAGATGCTGGAACAGGCGAGCGGCAAGATGCGGGTGGATCGGCGCGAGACGGCAGGTCCGGCAGTGGAGAAAACCCTTGCGATGAAACCGAAAGCTTACTGGCGCCTCGACGAGTTCGCGGGACCGCGCGCGATCGACTCGTCACCGAACGGAATCGATGCCTTGATTGAACCGCGCGTTTTGTTTTACCTACCCGGGCCGAATGATGAGGCGTTTGCAGAGGGCGGGATCAACCGCAGCGTGTTTTTTGCAGGCGATCGGATCAGTGCGCGGATTCCAAGGATGACAGGAACGGACTACACGGTTTCGCTTTGGTTCTGGAGCGGATCGTCAGACGTCGCCTTGGAGGGAACCGAATGCCTCTTCTCCCGGGGGAGTGGATACGGATCAGCACGAGACGCCGTCGGCCTCGGGGTTACTGACGGACGTCGGGTGCTTCGGATGATCGGCCCTGATGGCACCAGCGATCTCGCGGACGGACAGATCCAACGTTGGAAATGGCACCACCTGGTGATTTCGAATCACGGCCGACAGCTTCGCGTCCACCTCGATGGGAAAGCGCTCGCGATGCCTGGCGGCGCATCCGTGGATGAATCCAAGCCCGACACCTTCTTCTTCGGCGGCAGCAGCACCGGCGAAGGCAACTTCGAAGGCCGTCTCGACGAGATCGCTGTCTTCGATCGCGCCTTGAGCGAGGAGGAAATCGCCGCGATGACCGTGGCGGGAGCCGATCTGTAGCGAAATTCGCCAAGAATTTCGTCGCCCCGCGCCGCAGAAACTCTGGCGAGTTTCTCTACTTGCATCGGCGGCAGCGCCACGGTAGCGAAGTTCGCCAAGAACTTCGTCCCATGAGCTACGACCCCGCCAAGCACCAAGGGCGGCTGCGCCGCCTTTCCCCGGGTCACTACCAGGGGCTCGCCTGGGTGCATTGGACGATGACCACGGAGAACCGCGCTCAAGGCTGGCTCGAACAACTCCACCACGCTCGCGTCCGCGAAGCCCTCTGCCATGCGCTCGCGCGTGAAGCTCTCGTTTGCGCCACCTATTGCCTGATGCCCGATCATGCCCACTTTTTGATCGGCGGGCTCTCTCCGGAAAGCGACCAACGGCCCGCCATCCGCGAATTCCGTCGCGTTTGGAACGGGATTCTGAAAAGAGCAAGCCCTGCCGCCAAACTCGACCTGCAGGCCTACGACCACGTCCTGCGCGACGAAGAACGGGGACGCGATGCCTTTGAGCGGATCCGAGGATACATCCTTGAGAATCCCGTACGATCAAAACTCTGCGATGACTACCGGTCCTGGCCTTACTCCGGCACGCTCGTGGTCGGTTATGCCGATCTCGATCCCCGAGAAGAGGAGTTCCCGATCCGGTTCTGGCGCCTGTATCATCACCTCCTCAAGAAGCACGAGGCGCGGAATCCGTAGCGAAGTTCGCCAAGAACTTCGTCGCCCATCCCCGCCACCTAGAAACTCTGGCGAGTTTCTCTACAGCATCCCCCCGCTCCGTAGCGAAGTTCGCCAAGAACTTCGTCGCCCATCCCTGCCACGCAGAAACTCTGGCGAGTTTCTCTACAGCATCCCCCCTCCCCGTAGCGAAGTTCGCCAAGAACTTCGTCGTCCGTCCCCGCCACGCAGAAACTCTGGCGAGTTTCTCTACAGGCTCCCTCCTACTCACCCAGAGCCGTGCCCTTCCACCCCAGCTTCCGATGGAGAATGCCGTAAAAATCCTGATACGGCAGATTGATCAGCGGCAGACTCACTTCAGCGCGGCGCAGGCGCACCTTGGCCGGCTTCGAGAGCAAGGCGACGAGCTGTCCATCGACGAGCACCGACAAATCATCCCGCTGCTTCGGCGTTTCAAACATCAACTCGCTCGAGGCATCAACGACGAGCGGACGGTTCGCCAGAGAATGCGGACAAATCGGTGTGACGACAAACACGTTCGCCGTCGGAGCCACCAGCGGACCGCCCGCGGATAACGAATAAGCGGTCGATCCGGTCGGAGTCGAGAGGATCAATCCATCGCCGGTGTAGCGGTTTGCAAACACCCCGTTCACCTTCGCCTCGACGTGGATCACGCGCGAAGCGATCGCCCGGCAGATCGTGACCTCGTTCAGCGCGAGGAAGGTTTCATCCGGCTCGCCCTCGCGCTGGAGCGTGCCCTCGATGAGAAGCCGGTTCGAGATCGAATAACTGCCCGAGAGAATGGACTCGACCAGCGCGCTGCTTTCCTCCTCCGTCGCGCAAGTCAAAAATCCGAGGCTGCCGGTGTTGATCGCGGCAATGGGTTTCAGATTGCGACCCATCTGCCGCACCACCCAGAGCAGGGTGCCGTCGCCACCGAGCACGATCACCAGATCGACCGCGGCGCAGAATTCCTTGAAAGGCAGTCCTCCCGGCAATCCGGCGAGCTGAGCCGTTTCCGTGTCGAGCAGGACCGGGCGTCCCGCACCGGAGAAGTGTCCGACGAGGTCGTGCAGCAGCGCGGCGGCGCCGGTCTTTTCCGGGTTCGCGAGGAGCCCTATGCGGGGTGCTTCAGCCATGCGAGGAATTCAGTGTTTCCGTCGGTGCCACTGATAGGCGACGGGATCAGGCCCTGCCAGCTTTTTCCCAAGGTCGCGGTGACATGGGTCTGGATGCGCCCCACCGCCTCCTCGTGCAGCGCGGGATCGCGGACGATGCCCCCTTTGCCGATCTGTTCTTTCTTCAGTTCAAACTGCGGCTTGATCAGCGCAACGATGTCGCCATCGGGTTTCAACACCCCGAAGACCGGTCCGAGGATCAGCGTCAGCGAAATGAAAGAAAGGTCCATCACCACGAGATCGACCGTCTCGGGCAGATCGGTAGTCTGAAGATGACGCAGGTTGAAATTCTCCCGCGAGACGACGCGAGGATCGCTGCGCAGCTTCCAGGCGAGTTGGTTGGTGCCGACATCGTAGGCGTAGACCTTCGTCGCTCCGCGTTGCAGGAGGCAATCGGTGAACCCACCGGTCGAGGCTCCCGCGTCGAGAGCGACCTTGCCCTCCACCGCGATCCCGAAGGCATCGAGCGCGCCCTCGAGTTTGAAGCCACCGCGGCTGACATACTTGGGGCGATTCTTCACCTCGATCGCCGCGTCTTCCTCCACCTTCAACCCGGGTTTGAGCACGCCCTCGTGGCCCACGACCCGCACCTCGCCCGCGAGGATGAGCCGCTTCGCGGTCTCACGGGTCTCGCAGAGACCGCGCCGCTGCATCAGTTGGTCGAGGCGTTCCTTGGGCATGGCCCGGGAAGCTACTCGCGATCCCCCGCCGCCGCTCGCGAAATCACGGCTTGCTTGTAACGTGCCCCCGGCCTTTCTCGTCTCCTTCCCGCGATGTTCCTCATCCTGGCACGCACCTTGATCCGGCTCGGCGGTCTCGCCTTGCTCGTGACCGGTGCTGGCATCCTGCTCTGGCGTCATTTCGAATCCCAAAAGCCGGAACCGCTGCCGCAAATGGCAACCGATCCACGGGTCGCCGCGGCAATCACACGGCTGGACGCGGTCCTGTCTGAATCGTGGAGCCAGGCCGCGGTCGCTCCGGTCCGCGAGGCCGATGCCTTGACCCTGGCCCGCCGCCTCTCGATCGCCTTGACCGGTGCTCCGCCCTCGCTCGAGGAAATCCGGAGGCTCGAGGCGCTGCCGCCCGGCTCCGATCCGGTCGAGGCTTGGCTCACCCACCTCTTTTCCGACCGCCGCAGTGCCGACTACCTCGCCGAGCGTTTCGCCCGGGTCTTCGTCGGAGTCGAAACGGGTCCCTTTCTTGTTTACCGGCGACGGCGCCTCGTCAATTGGCTCGCCGACCAGCTCGCGGTGAACCGACCCTACGATGCCATCGTCCGCGACCTCATCGCGAGCGAGGGACTCTGGACGACGCGGCCGGAGACGAACTTCATCACCGTCTCGGTCGTGCAGGAAGCCGGCGAGGAACGCGGCCCGGATGAAATCAAACTCGCCGCCCGCACCTCGCGCGCTTTTCTCGGCATCAGCCTCGACTGCGTGCAGTGTCACGATGACAAATTCGGCGACCGCTGGAAACAGCAGGACTTCCACCAACTCGCCGCCTTCTTCGCCCAGGCCAACACCTCGCTGACCGGCCTGCACGACGACCGCCAGGTCGAGTATGCGACCCGCTACCTGGGTCAGAAAGACGAGACGAAGGTCGCGCCAGCCGTACCTTTCGCTCCCGATCTGCTGCCGGATCAAGGTCCGCGCCGCCAACGTCTCGCCCGCTGGATCACCGACAATCGCAATGCCGCTTTTGCCCGGGCCACCGTCAATCGGGCCTGGGCGCTGCTCTTTGGCAAACCCCTGATCGAGCCGATCGATGATCTGCCGGTTGACGGCCCCTACCCCGCCGCGATGGAGATCCTTGCCGAAGAGTTCACCGCCAGCGGGCACGATTTTCGGCATCTTGTCAGGGTGATCGCCGGTTCCGCCGCCTTCGCGCGAGACAGCACCACGGGCGACCCGGCGAATCCGGTATCCGCCGACCAAGAACAACACTGGGCCGCCTATCCGGTGACCCCGCTCCGTCCCGAGCAGGTCGCCGGCAGCATCATCCAGTCCTCGACCCTGCAGGCGATCGATCACTCCGCCCACTTTCTGCAAAAGCTACGCCGCTTCGGCGAGACCCGCGATTTCGTGAGACGCTACGGCGATCCCGGCGAGGAAAAATTCACCATCGAATCGGGCACGATCCCGCAGCGGCTCCTGCTGATGAACGGAAAACTTGTCCGTGAACGCACCGAACCGAATCCGCTGCTCAATGCCTCATCGCGGCTCGCGCACCAATCGTCGGGCGACCGCTCCGCGGTCGAGGGGGCTTTCCTCGCCACGCTGACGCGTTATCCGGACGAAGCCGAGCTCGATCATTTCACCACCCTGCTCGCGGGCAAAGAGGGTCAGGTGCGCGACCAAACCCTGTCTGGTCTGTGTTGGTCGCTGATCAACAGCACCGAATTCTCCTGGAACCGATGAAGACCGATCCCTCCACTCCCGGTGACGGCACCTGCGGCCGCTACGCCCCGACGTCCCGTCGGACCTTGCTGAAGAGTACGGCCCTCGCCGGTGCCAGTTGGTTCACCCCCCTCGCCCACCAGCTCGCCCGTGCCGCGGAGTCGGGCAAGACCCGTCCGAAATCGCTGATCGTGCTGTGGATGGAGGGCGGGATCAGCCAGCTCGACAGCTTCGATCCACATGCCGGCAGTGTGATCGCCGCCGGTGCCAAAGACATCGCCACCGCCGCACCCGGGGTCCGTTTCGGGGAGGGGTTGCCCTTGACCGCAGAGGTTGCTCGGGATTTCGCGGTGCTCCGCTCGGTCACCAGCCGAGAGGGCGATCATACCCGGGCCACCTACAATGCCAAAACCGGCTACCGGCCGCTCGCCGGCTTGGAGCATCCCGCGATCGGGGCGGTGCTCTGCCACGAGTTGCCCGCCGCCGGGCTCGATCTCCCCGCGCACATTTCCATCCTTGCCGGCCAACACGCCGGTCGCGGCGGTTACCTCGGTCCGCGCTTCGACGCCTTCCGGACCGACGACCCTGACAAACCCCTCCCCGATCTGCGGAGTTATACGAAGGATTCGCTGCAAACCCAGCGGATGGACTCGCTCGCGGTCCTGGAAAAACGTTTCGCCAGCGGCCGACTCGCGACCCTCGAGACCGAGCGCACCCTGCACCAGGGCTCGATCGAGCGCGCCCGCCGCATGATGAGCTCGGAGCAGCTCGCCGCCTTCGATGTCAGCCACCTGCCCGCCGCCGAGCGTGGCCGATTCGGCGATACGCCTTTCGGACGCAGTTGCCTCGCCGCGGTGCGGCTCGTCGAGGCCGGAGTGCGCTGCGTCGAGGTGACCCTGCGCGGTTGGGATACCCACATCAACAATGCCGAGGGCCAGACGACCCAGCTCGCCATCCTCGATCCGGCCCTCGCCGCGCTTTTCAGGATGCTGCGCGAGCGCGAGCTCTCCGACGACACGGTCGTGCTCGTCGCGACCGAGTTCGGACGCACTCCGAAGCTGAACGTGACCGAGGGACGCGACCACTGGCCTCACGGTTTCAGTGTTCTGTTAGGCGGAGGCGGCTTCCGTGGCGGCATCGCCGTGGGCGAGACCGATCCGAGCGGTGAAAAGCAGGAACCGGCCCGCGAGATCCGCGTCCAGGACCTCCACGCGACGATTCTGAACCGGTTCGGGATCCACTATCAGGAGGAATTGATGACGCCGATCGGTCGCCCCCTCGCACTGAGTGACGGACGCCTGATCCCTGAATTGGGCTGACCCACCCGGCACGGGCCGTGGGGAAGGTTTCGCATTGTCTTCCCGCCGCGTAACCGGATATTGGGTTGGTACCCATGGGATGAGGAAGTTGCGCTATTTTCTGAGACGCTTCGCGCATCGCGCCGGCGACTTCGCCCGCTCCAACACGATCGACCTCTTCCCGATCTGGAGCAGCTTCGCGGGCTACCGTCCCCATGACCTGCGCGCCGACCTGACCTCGGGCCTGAGCGTCGCCCTCGTCTCCTTCCCCCATGGCATGGCGCTCGCGGCGATCGCGGATCTGCCGATCCAGCATGGGATCGTCGCCGGAGCCGTCGCCTCGATCGTCGCTCCACTTTTCGCCGGATCGCGGCACACGATCCTCGGTCCCACCAATGCGACGGCCTTCATGCTGTTCGCGCAGTTCGCGGAGTTCACCGAGCCGGAGCGATTGTTCTACCTGCCGCTGCTCGTTCTTTTCATCGGCCTCCTCCTGACGGCCGCCGCTTTTTTCCGCGTGGCGGAACTGGTCCAGTATGTGAGCCGCTCGGTGGTGGTCGGTTATGTGACCGGAGCCGCCCTGCTCATCATCGCAAACCAGCTCGGATCGGTGCTGGGACTGGAAAGGCCCGATCATCCGGCGGCGGCGCCCAAGACCTTTTTCACCACCCTTCAGACCACCTTCGCCTCCCTCGAAAAGGTCCAGTGGCAGGCCGTCGTGCTTTCGCTCGGCACCTTCGCGATCTGGTTCCTCCTCGAGAAGCGATTCCGCAAGCTGCCCGCCTTCGCCATCGCCCTGGTGGTCATGTCAGGAGCCTACGTGCTCTTGGAACGCTATTCGGGCTGGCACCTGCCGACTTTCGCCGCCTTCAACATCGCCGATCTCGTGCCGCGACTGCCCGCCTTCGGCGAACGTGGATTTTTCTCCGACCTGAGCCGGCTCGTCGGCATCGCCTTCTCGATCGCCTTCCTTGCCGCGATGGAAAACTCGGTGATGTCAAAAAGTCTCGCCAGCCGCGTCGGTGACCGCCCCGATGTGAACCAGGACATGCTGGGTCTCGGCATGGCGAACATCGCCAATGCCTTCACCGGCGGCATGCCGGCCTCCGGCTCGATGATCCGCTCGGCCTTGAACTTCAGCAGCGGAGCGGTCTCGCGTCTCTCCAGCATCTTCAGCGGTCTGCTTTGCGCGGGCGGCGTGCTCTTGCTAGGCAACCACATGGACCACGTGCCGAAGACGGTGATCGGCACGCTGGTCGTCTGCGTCGCGATGACAGTGATCAACCGCCATAACATCCGCGTTTCCCTGGCGGCGACGTCAAGCGATGCGGCCGTGCTGGTCACGACCTTCGTCGCCTCGCTGGTGCTGCCTCTGAACGTGGCGATCTTCCTCGGCGTCGGCATCTCGATCATGCTTTACCTGCGTGCCGCCAGCCGCCCCTACCTGATCGAATACGAGTTTTCAGAAACCGGCGACCTCGTCGAGGCCGACGCTGGCAAACGGGTCATCCCCGCGATCTCGATCGTCCACGTCGAGGGCGACCTTTTCTTCGGAGCGGCGGAGATTTTCCGAACCCAGATCCAGAAAACCTCCCTCGATCCCTCGCTGAAGGTCATCATCCTCCGGCTGAAAAACGCGAGGCATCTCGATGCGACGAGCGTGCTCGCGCTCGAGGAGATGGTCCATTTCCTCCGCGGACACGATCGCCACGTCATCATCAGCGGCGCGACGAAGGACGTCTATCGCGTATTGAAGAACGCGGGATCGGTCGAGGTGATCGGACGCGACAACATTTTCGTCAATCATCCGCGCAATCCGAACCTTTCCACCCGCAACGCGCTGAAACGCGCCCAAGAGCTGCTCGGCACGGACGAGGCCGACATCCGGATCTTTTATGATCCGACCAAGGCCCCGAAAAAGTCCTGACTACTCATCGCTCAGCACGGGATTCGCCGGTTTGGTGATGCGGTAGAGCACCAGGGCAGACGCCACGATGCCCAGCGCGACGAGGGGAGCGGTCAAACCGCCTTCGACCGACCAGGATGTTCTGACGCGAACCGCGATCAACACGAGGCAAACGACGCAGCCGAGCACGGGCACGAACATCGGCACCTCGAAGGCACCGCGCTCCTCGCCCTTGCGAAGTTTCACCAGAACGAGCGAGGCATTGACCACCGCAAAGACCATCAGCAGGAGCAGCACGGTGGATTCGGCGAGTTCCTTGACCCCACCCGCGAGGATCAGCGTGGTCACGATGGTGAACAACACGACGATCGCGACATGCGGCGTGCGGCGCACCGGATGGACCCGGCCCAGCGCGCCCGGCAGCAAACCCTGGCGACTCATCCCGTAGAGCAGGCGCGAGCCCATGATGTAGTTGAGCAGGGCGGTATTGCCGATCGCGAAGAGGGTGATGACGAGGTAGACCGAATCGATCCCGCGGAACCAGGGGGCGGCCCGTTTCGCCACGTCCATGAGCGGCCCCTCGCTCTTCGCGAGTTCATGCCAGGGCACCACCGAGACCGCGGTGATGGCCACGGCCATGTAGATGATGGTGGCCAGGATCATCGCGGTGACAATGCCGAAGGGCACGTTCCGCGAGGGATTCTTCACCTCTTCGCTGACGTTGAGAATGTCCTCGAAGCCAATGAAGGAAAAGAACATCACCACCGCGCCCTGCAGGATCAGCATCAAGGTGACCCCGTCAAACGAGGCCCGTTCCGACGGCATTTCGAAGTAGTCAACGGAACCCCAGAAACGAGTCCCCACCACAATGATGAAGAGAAGCCCGCTTGCCTCGACGACCGTGCAAACCACGTTCGCCCACATGCTTTCGCGAATCCCGCGGAAGATGAGCAATCCGACGAGGAAGACGATGCCGATGGAGACGAGCTTCACGGGCAGTTCCATCCCGAGTCCTTTTCCGATCGCTCCCGCCATGGCCTGGGAACCGGTCGCCATGCTGGTGAGACCGCTCATCATCACACAGATGCCGACCACGTAGCTGAGCCAGGGCAGGCCCGTGGCGTGCTGGGTCACGTAGGCCGCCCCGCCGGCCCTGGGGAAGCGACTCCCCACGCAGGCGTAGGAAAGCCCCGTAAGCAACGCGACGATCATCGCCGCGAAGAAAGCCAGCCAGATCGCATTGCCGAGCGTGCCCGCCGCTTTGCCAACCAGGGCGTAGATGCCCGCACCGAGCATGGAACCGAGTCCGTAGAGGGCGACCTGCCAGCCGGAGATGCTGCGTTCGAGCGAATGGGATGCGGATTCGGCCATGCGGCATCCTTTTCCGGCTTGCCCGGAGGATCAAGAAGCCTTTTCATCAATTGCGTTCGTCGAACGCCCATGAACCTGACCTCGCTGATCCGCGACCTGCCTCTTCCTCTCGGGCTGACCTTTGCCCTGCTGCTGCCAGCCGGAGCGGACCCCGCTCCCCGCGCCGAGGTCGCGAAGGTCTACGGCAAGATCCAGTTCGTCGACAGCTTTCCCGACTACAAGGTGCAGGTGGTCACCTCTTTTCCCGACCTGAAAGTGCAGAAGGTCTCGGCCTTTCCCAACGCTGCTGGCAAGTGGCAGATCGTGACCAGCTTCCCCGATTTCAAGATTCAACTTGTCGACAGCTTCCCTGATTTTAAGATCCAATATGTGGAAAGCTTTCCGGGCCTGCCTTGAAACCATCGCCGTGAGCCTCGTGCTGGTCCCGGCCCCCTTCTTCGCGGCCGACCTTGAGGTGATCAGCGGCTGCCGATTGGATCCGGTGGAATGGGCCGACGGCGATTCCTTCCAAGTGCGGATGCCCGACGGAAAGAAGCAGGTCTTCCGCCTCTATTTCGTCGACAGCGTCGAGAAGGATGTGGCCGACATCACCGGCAAACGCCGCCTCCGCGAGCAGGCGCGCTATTTCGGGGTCGAGGACTTCGCCGTGGCGCTCGATTTCGGAAAGAAGGCGGCCGACTACACCGCCGCCGCCTTGGCCGAGCCCTTCACGATCCACACCGCCTACGCGAATGCGATGGGCCGTTCCGGCAAACCGCGCTACTACGCTTTTGTCACCACCGCGAAAGGCGAAGATCTCGGTGCTCTGCTCGTCAAAGGCGGTCTCGCCCGGGCCTTCGGGGTCGGTCGTGAAACCCCGGCGGGCCTTTCCCGTGACAATCAGGCCGCCGCTCTCGCCGATCTGGAACTGGCCGCCGCCCTACGTGGCAGAGGCATCTGGAAACACTGCGATCCGGAAAAAGTCGTCAGCCTGCGGGAGGCGGAGCGCGAAGAAATGCGCGCGCTCGAAGCGGTGGACGACGCCCTCACGGTCCAGCCGCCGAGCGAGCCGGTCGATGTCAACACCGCCCCGCTGGAGGATCTGGTCCGAGCCGGTTTGCGGGAGTCCGTCGCTGATGCCGTGATCAAAATGCGTCCCTTCATGCGTCTGGAGGAGTTGGACGACGTGCCCGGAATCGGTCCTGCCACGCTGGAAAAGGTGCGCCCATTTCTCCGGCTCGACAACGCAGTGGTCGAAAGCCAGTGAACGCGTTCCTTGATTCCTTGGCCGTACCCGGCTCCATTGCCGGATGGATCGTGACCAGAACCTTGCCAAATTTTTCCAGAACGACGGGCGTACCCTCATCCTGCCCATCGACCACGGCACCGCCATCCCCGTGCCCGGCCTCGAGGACCCCGCCGCCCTGATCGAGCAACTCAATCCCTACGTCGACGGCTACGTGGTGAATCTCGGCGTCGCTTTCGCCGCGGCCGAGGCCCTCGACGGCAAAGGCATCTGCCTGCGGACCGATTGCTACAAGCCGCGTTTCGGCGAGAACCTCGACGAGGGCAGCTACCGGCTCTACGGCGCCGACGAGGCCCTCATCTGCGGAGCCCACGCGATGATGAACATGCTTTACTCGCATCATCCGAACGAGACCGGCATCACCCGGGAGGTGGCCGAGTTGATCGGAGAGAGCCTCGAGTCGGATGTGCCGGTGATCCTCGAAGCGCTGCCTTTCGGCATCGGCCGACCTGCCGACTACACCCCCGAAAACATCGGCTTCACCGTGCGCGCCGCCGCCGAGCTCGGGGCCGATGTCGTCAAGACCGCCTACCCGACGAACGCCTCGCCCGATGCCTTCCGGGCGATCGTGGACGCCTGTTTCGTGCCGGTCATCATCCTTGGAGGTGCCGCTCTCGGCGACGATCGCGCTTTACTCGAAATGGTGAAACAATCCCTCGACGCCGGAGGCGCCGGCATCGCCGTGGGACGTAATGTCTGGCAGCACCCCGCACCCGACAGGATCGCCAAAGCCCTCCACGCCCTCGTCCATGAGAATGCATCGGTGGATTCGGCCCTGAAGTGCCTTTCGTGAACCTCTTAATCCTAATCCTAATCTTACTCTTAATCCAGTCTCCCCCGCCTCCGATTAAGATCAAGAAGAAGATTACGATGAAGAAATTTAGGAAATGATCATCCCCAGCCTCCAGTACGCGGGCCGCATCCTGCGCACCGCCGACAAACGCCACCTCGCCAAGTTCATGTGGAACTTTGGCGTGAAGGGCATCCGCTCGGTGAACCTCTACAAGCGGCGGATGGAACAGGGCGTTTACTTTCCGCCCTTCCTCTACCTGTCCATCCTCAACAGTTGCAACCTCCGCTGCCAAGGCTGTTGGGTCGACGTCGACAAACCGCAGGTGAAGATCGATCTGGAGGACCTCAACCGCGTCGTCAAGGAGGCCAAGGAGCAAGGCAACTCCTTCTTCGGCATCCTCGGCGGAGAGCCCTTCATGCATCCTGGCCTGCTCGACTTCCTCGCCGAGCATCCCGATTGCTTTTTCCAGGTCTTCACCAACGGGCAGATGATCACGGAGAAAAAAGCGAAGCAGCTCCGGCAGATCGGAAACGCCACGCCTTTGATCTCCATCGAGGGCACCGAACTCGTCGCGGACGAGCGCCGCGGAGGCAAAGACGTGCTTTCGCGATCCCTGCGTGGCCTTGATCATTGCCTTTCCGAGAAGTTGCTCACCGGTGTGGCCACGAGCCTGTGCCGGACGAACATCGACGAGCTCCTGACCGAGGATTGGCTGCGCAAGCTGATCGCCCGCGGCGTTCATTACGCCTGGTATCACAGCTACCGGCCGGTCGGGCCGAAGCCGAACGAAGACCTCGCGCTCACTCCCGCCCAAGCACGCCGGATCCGCGAGTTCGTCGTCAACATGCGGACGAAACTGCCTCTGGGCATCATCGACGCCTATTACGATGGCGAGGGCCGCGCCCTCTGCCCCATGGCCAACGGCATCTCGCACCACATCTCACCCAGCGGCGCGATCGAACCCTGCCCCATCATCCAATTCGCCACCGACAACATCAAGGACGGCTCGATCTACGAGACCCTGACCAAGTCCGAATTCCTCCGAGATTTCCGCGAGACCGCGGCGCGGCACACCCGCGGCTGCATCGTGCTGGAGCGTCCGGATCTGGTGAAGGCGCTTGCCGAAAAACATCATGCCACCGACACGACTCTGCGCCACACCGCCATCGCCGAGTTGGAGGCGATGACCCCGCGCAACAGCCAGTGGCTGCCGACCGGCGAGGAGATCCCCGAAAAACATCCGGTCTACCGCTGGGCCAAGCGCATCTGGTTCAACGACTTCGGAGTCTACCGCGATCTCGAGGAAGGGGGACCCGTGACACGTGACCCGTGACCCGAAAAACGCCGGCCGCCCCTCGAGGGGACGACCGGCGCAACCGACACGCAAAGGGCGATCAGCGGATCTCGATGCTGCGCGGTTTCAGCTCTTCGCGGAGCGGCAGGCGCAGGGTCAGCACGCCATCTTCCAGCGCGGCCGAGATGCGGCTTTCGTCAACCTCTGGGCCGACATCAAGTCGCAGGCGCCAGCGTTTGACGGGCTCTTGGTAGCCGATCGGCCGCCACGATTCCGGGGTTTCAAAACGTCGGGTGGCGTCGACTTCGAGCACCTCGTTCTCGACGGTGACACTGACGTCTTCCTTCTTCGCGCCCGGCAGGTGGACCGCGACCTCCCAGGCCTCGGCGTCATAGCGCGAGGTGTGATGGGGACGGTGGATCTGCGAGGCACAAGCCAGGGTGTTGCATCCGTTTTTCTGAATTTCGTTCATGGGAGAAGTAGGGGTGAGAGGTTTCACTTCAGGAGATCGCCACGGAGAAGGTCTTCGGCACGTCCAACTTGGGGAGGGAGAGCTCGAGGATGCCGTCGGCGAGCCGGGCCTCGATGCCATCCATCCGCACCTTTTCGGGGCAGCGGAGCACGAGTTCGGACTTCGCGGAACGGGCCTCGCTTTCAGCGTCTTTGCGGACCTCGTGGGTGAGCCGGAGCAGTCCGTCCTCGGCATCGAGGCGGAGGTGTTCCTTCTTCACGCCAGGCAGTTCGACCTTCGCGTGGTAGTGCGTGTCGTCCTCATACCAGGCGACCCCGTAGGGCGCGGCGGGAAGGACGTCGCCGAGAGTGCGGTTGAGGAGCGGAGCGAAGGTCCGGAACGGATCTCCCAACAGGAAATCCCAGTCGCGGACACTCCGGAGAGGTTGGGTGTATCGGATCAGTTTCATATCGGGTTGAGCTTGGGTTTGGGTTGAGGTTTCAGGTTGTGAACCCGACAAGCTCCAACGCAAAACCCGTTCCAGAAGGCTCAATCCAAGTTTTAACTGCTTTAAATCAGATACTTACGACGAAACAAAAACGGCCAACCCGAAGGCTGGCCGCGTCATTATGGCACAAATAGGAAAACCCAGGTCGGCCAGTGGTGTCAGAATGACTCAGTCTTTCTTTTCCTCCTTCTTCCCTTCGGCCTGCCCCTCCGGGAAAGGAACAAACTTCAAAACCGTCCCATTGATGCAGTAGCGCTTGTCGGTCGGCGTGGAGAAGCCTTCCCCCTCGAAGACGTGGCCGAGGTGGCCGTCGCAGACTTTGCAGCGCACCTCGGTGCGGGCATAGCCAAGCAGGTAATCGGTCTCATAGAGCACGTTGGCCTTGGAGGGATCGTAGAAAGAGGGCCAACCGCAGTGGGAATCAAACTTCTCCTTCGACGAGAACAACTCCGCTCCGCAACCGGCGCAGTAATAGGTGCCTCCGCCTTGCGCCTTGAACTCCTTGTAAACCTGCCCGTCGGCACGCTCCGTGCCCGCCTCGCGGAGGATGCGATATTGCTCGGGCGTGAGAATCTTTTTCCACTCCTCATCAGTCTTCTTCACCGGAGCAGTGGGCTGGGCCGGTGCTTCTTTCAGCACCTCGATGATGGTGTCCTTGCCGGCGGCAGTCGCAGGCTTTTCGTCATCGGCGTCGGCGCAGGAAGCAAGAGCGCCGAGGGAAAGGGTCACGACGAGGGAGATGGATGTTTTCATGGTTTCTCAATTGATTTTAGGGGAAAAGCGCAGAGCGGTCAAAGTCGGGATACGGTCCCGAAATCCCGCGAAGACGTTTCCATCTTCGCACTGACGCGCTCCCCTGCCCGACCTTTCACGATGCCCGCTCCCGTTTCCCGCGACTGGTACGATACGCCGCTCTACTACGACATCATCTTCGACGAGGACACAGTCAGGGAAGCCGACTTCCTCGAAGCGATGGTGCGGCGGCACGGGCTGGCCCGCTCGCGCTCCGTGCTCGAACTCGCCTGCGGCAGCGGGCGCCACGTCTCCGAATTCGCCCGCCGGGGTTGGCGCTCGGCGGGTTTCGACCTGAACGCCGAGATGCTGCGCTTCGCCAAGGACCGCCTCTGCACCGACGGACTCAAGGCCACGCTCTGGCAGGATCGGATGGAGTCTTTTGAGGTCCCCGGCGGACGACGCTTCGACCTCGCCCATTGCCTCGTCAGCACCTTCAAGTACCTCCTCACCGAGGCCGACGCCCGCGCCTGCATTGCGCGGACGGCGGCGGTGCTGAAACCCGGCGGTCTTTTCGTGCTGGGGGTCCACTTGACCGATCCCTCCATCCAAAAGCCGAGCCATGAACGCTGGACCGCCTCGCGCGACGGAGTCGAGGTGATCTGCAACACCCGCACCTGGCCGGCGCGCCCCGGCACCCGCCTCGAGCCGATGCGTTCGCGATTGAAGGTGCTGCGCCCGGGCCAGCCGCCCTACTTTCAGGAAACCAACTGGGAGGTGCGCTCCTACACCGCGGCCCAACTGCGCACGCTGCTCCACGCCGTGCCCGAACTCGAGCCCGTCGCCTATCACGACTTCCGCCACGATCCGGCCGAGACCCGCCGACTTGACGATGCCTACTCCGACCTCGTCGTGGTGCTGCGCCGACGTTGAGCGGTCAGGCGAGGCTCCACTCGAGCGTCAAGCCGAGCCCGGACGGCAGCGGCACCACCGAACCCTCTTCCGTCTCGTGGATGGAGGTCTCCGATGCTTCCCGCACCAAGACGAAGGTCGCAGACGAAGACTCGATCCCGTAGAAGGCGGGACCGTTTTCGCAAAGGAACCGGCGGAAGGCATCGACCGACGCCGCCTCGTCAAAACGTGCTCCGGCTTGCTCGAAACCCATCGCGTAGAGCTGCGGGGCGCAGGCGCCGGTGTAGCAACCCGCCGCGCAGCCGCATTCGGTGACCTTCTTGCTGTGGGGCGCGCTGTCGGTGCCGGCAAAAAACTTGGTCTGCCCTGCTTGCAACACCGCCTCGCGCAGTCCCGCGCGATCGGCCTCGAACTTCACGAGCGGCAGGCAATAGAGGTGGTAACGCAGGCCCTGGACGAGGTGGCCGACCGTGTAGAGCAGGTGCTGGGGCGTGATCGTCGCGACCACGTGGTCCGGAGCACCCGCCACGAATCGCGCCGCGACCGCGGTGGTGATGTGTTCGCAGACGATGCGAAGCCGGGGATGGGCCTCGAGCAGCCGCGGCAGGGTTTCCTCATAGAAAACCGATTCCGCGGTGCGGCTTTGATCGAAGTAAGCCGGACCCGCGAGTCCGTGCTGCTCTCCGTGAATGCAAAGGACGACGCCCTGATCCTCCATCGCGCGAAAGACATCGCCGCCGATCCATTGCTCCATCGGCACCCCATGTTCCGAGTTGGTGGTGCCGTGGGGCGGGTAATACTTGCAGGCACGCAGCAGACCGGACCTCGCGCCCTCCTCGATCATGGCAGGGCTGGTGTCGGCTGTCAGATAAAGCGGCACGATCAGATCCTCGAAGGCATCGGCCCCGGCCGCGAGGAGCCGTCCGCGATAGCCCTCGATCGACCAGACCCTGTCGGATTCCGGACCAGACAGGGTTGAGACCGGCGGCTTGGTGTTCGGCATCGCCAGCACCCCGGCACAGCCCATCGCGAGGTGATCGGCCAGGTAGAGGGCCAGGTTCGGCCCCTGCCGGAAGTGGGCGTGGAGGTCGTACCACTTCGGGAGCTCGAGTCGCATCGGTCTCAGAGCGGCTTGATGCTCAGATTGCGGAAGCGGTAGGTCTGCCCCTTCTCGCCGTGGTGCTGGATCCCGAGGTAGCCCTTGGCATCCGTTTCGTCGGTGTATTCGGTGGTCACGACCCCGTTGAGCTCGATCTTGATCGTGTTGCCTTTGGCAGTGATGCGGACGTGGTTCCAGTCGTTCCGCTTCAGGGCATTCTGGATTTCGGGCTTCTTGAAATGCGCCTGCGACTCCGCCTCGTGCGCAAGCGCCGCCTCGACCTTGGTGCGGCCTTTCTGGCTGGGCCAAAGCCACTGGTTGCGGCCCTCATCGTAGAGCCCGCCCGACCAGCGCCGGTCCGAGCCGTCGATCTCGCATTGGTATCCGTAGACCTTGTTCGGCTCGACATGGCAGCGGAACATGAAACCCGAATTCGCCGGGCCCTCGGGCAGGTGGACCTCGCCCTCGAAGACGAAGTCGGAGTATTCCTTCTCAGTCACAAGGAAAAACTTTTTCTCCGCGGTCAGATGGATTTCGCCATCGACGACCTCGGCCTGGCCCCACTCGTAGGGGTTCCGCCAACCGCTCAAGTCCTTGCCGTTGAAGAGCGCCGTCGCGCCGTCCTCGGCGGTCAGGGGAAGCAAGGCAGCGGCGACAAAAAGCAGGAAGACCCGGGGGATTTTCATGCCGGAGATTCCGTGAGTTGCCCGTCCATTGCAAGGGGCGAAATGAGGGCTCGCCTGGAGCCTAGGCCGTCGCAATCAGCTCTTTCAGCACCGCAAACTTCACCGGCTTGACACAATGATGATCGAAGCCGGCGTCCTTCGATCTCGCATCCTCGCGATAGCCCGAGACCGCGATGAGCCGGAGATCCTTGAACCCCTCGGCCCGCAGGGTGCGGGCGACCTCGTAGCCGTCCATGCCCGGCAGGCCGATATCGAGGAAGATGACCTCGGGGTCGAAGGCGCGGCACGACTCAAGGGCGGCATAGCCATCGTGGGCGATCCGGACGAGATGCCCGCTGATGCGGAGAAGTTCGGCGAGCGAGACGGCGGCTTCCGCATTGTCGTCGACGACGAGGATGCGGAGCGCGCGCGCCGCCTGCCGGGGTGGCGGGACGACGGGCGCAATCGGTGCAGTCATGCCGGTCTGGGGAATCGGCAGGGAGACGATGAACTCGCTCCCCTGCCCGGCACCGTCGCTGCGGGCGGTGACCGTGCCGCCGTGCAACTCGGCCAGGGTCCGGACGAGGGTGAGACCGATCCCGAGCCCGCCCTCGGTACGGGCGATGCTGCGGTCGCCCTGCACGAAGAGGTCGAAGGCACCATCGATCAATTCGCGCGACATCCCGATGCCATTGTCACGCACCGTCACGATGAATTCGCTCATGGTGGCGCGGGAGTGCAGCTCGATGCGTCCCCCGGGCTCGGTGTACTTGGCGGCATTGGTGAGGAGGTTGACGAAAATCTGCTCCAGCCGGGTGGGATCGGCATGGGTGGGGAAATAGCCACGGGTAAGGTCGAGGATGAACTCGTGGCGGCGCTCCTCGATGGTGGGCCGGGCGGTGGCGGCAGCGGAGCGGAGGACTTCAGTCAAGTCGACCCGCTGGCGTTTCAGGGTGATCTTTTGCCGGGTGATGCGGGAGATGTCGAGCAGATCGTCGATCATCCGGGCGAGGTGGCCGACCTGGCTCTCCATGATGTCGGCGGCCCATCCCTGCTGCTCAGGGGTGGCAGGGGGACGGACCAGGTGGACGCTGTTGGAGATGGCGGAAAGGGGGTTGCGCAGCTCGTGCGCGAGCATCGCGAGGAATTCGTTTTTGCGGCGATCATCCTCGCGCAGGCGGGCCTCGGCTCGGGCGCGATCCTCGAGGTGCTGCCGGATCTGATATTGTCGCAGCCTGGAACGCACCGCGCTGCGGGCAGCGCTGACGAGGGTGGGGATGCGGACGGGACGCTCGATCAGCGTCACATTGCCCATCGTGTCCATGGCCCGGGCGGCGGCGCGCGAATCGCGTCCGCCCCGGGTCAGGATCAGCACGGCGAGGTCGGACCAAGGTGGCTGATCGCGCAGCAGGGCTTCGAGATGTTCGAATTCGGGCCGACTCAAAACCTCCTCGGTCAGCAACACCGCGCCAGCGCCGCGGGTGATCTCCTGACAAAGATCAGCCAAGGTCGGACACCGAGCCATGGGAATGCCAGCGTTCTCAAAGATGCTACCGGTCACTTGCGCGTCCCGCAGGGTGGGTGCGAGAAACAGCACCCGCCTCTCCCCCTCTTCGACGCTCATGGCAGGTGGGGCGCGGGCGTCTCGACCGGGACGTTGTATTCCGAGGGGTTGCCACCGAGCACCCCCTGGAGATTCCGGAGGGGTTCGCCCAGCGCGAGCCGGCCTCCTTCGGTCGAAATGTCGCGGATGGTGCGTTCGTGGATGCCGCTGCGCTTTTTGACCACTGAGATGGCCTGGCGCACCTCTCCATGGACCTCGTAGAAACGCAGCAGGATCACGGTATCGGCGAGGTAGCTCGCATCGACAGGCGATAGCACCTCGGTGCCGAGCAAGCCATGCTGGGCCATCACCAGGATCGTCACGACCCCCCTTTGTCCGAGATAAGAGAGGATTTCGTGAAGCTGGATGATCAGAAAACGCTCCTCGGGCATCGCGTTGAGGTAGCCGTTCAGGCTATCGATCACCACCGTGCGAGCACCATCGACTTCGACGGCGTGACGGACGCGATGGGCGAACTCGCCGGGCGACATCTCGGCCGGGCTGATGAACTGCACCGAAATGCGCCCGCGCACCATCCCGTCGGCGAGCCCGATTCCGAGGTCTTCGGAGCGCGCCAGCAAGGTCGGCAGACTCTCCTCGAAGGTGAAGATGGCGGCATGCTCCCCGCGCTCGAGCGTGGCGGCATGGACGATCTGGGCCATGAGGGTGGACTTGCCCGACCCAGCCGGGCCGAGCAGCAGGGTATTGGTGCCTCGACCCAGTCCGCCGCCCAGCAGCAGATCGAGCCGGGGCAGACCGGTGGAGACCTCGTCGCGGGAGAAGTCGCCGCTGTGCTCGGAGGCGACGAGGCGGGGAAACACCCGCAGGCCGCCCCGCTCGATCACGAAGTCGTGATAACCTCCCCGGTAGCTGCGACCCCGCATTTTCAGCACCCGCAGCCGTCGGCGCTCCGCACCATACTCGGGCGCGAGCTGCTCCAGATCGATCACCCCGTGCGCGATGCTCTGCAGGTGCATGTCGTCGGACTCGGAGGTACCATCGTCGAGCAGGAACACGGTGCAGTCGAGACCCGCGAAATAATGTTTCAGGGCGAGAATCTGTCGCCGGTAGCGCAGCGAGCCCTGGGCCAGCAAGCGCATCTCCGAGAGTGAATCGAGCACCACGATCGACGGGTTCACCCGCTTCACCTCGGAGAGGATCGACTTCGTCGTCTCCGTCAGCTCCACCTCCGATGGGTGGAAGATCGTGAACTGGGTGTCCTGATCGAGGATGTCCTCGGCGGGGATCACCTCGCAGATCTCCAGACCGTCAGAGCCATCGAGGTCCCAGTCGTGGGATAGGGCGGAGTGTTTGATCTCCTCGGCCGATTCTGACAGGGTGATGTAGACACCTCGCCGACCGGCGTCGGCCCCGGAGATCAGGATCTGCAAGCCGAGCGTGGTTTTGCCCGACCCGGGATTACCGGAGAAAAGGTAGAGCCGGTTGGGCGTGAACCCGCCCTCGAGGATGTCATCGAGTCCGTCGATCCCGGTCGACACGAGGCGGTTGGTTGAGCCATTGGAGGAGTTTGGCATGACCGTAGTGGGTTACGTGACAAAAAGCCGACGTGGAAGTGAAAAACGTTGTGCCCCTTTTAGTTGCGGATGGGTGGAGCGGGCTTTGCCCGTGTCCTTGGTTCTTGGTCAGGCGCACCGGCGGGACGCCTCTGGCGCGATGTGGGGGCAAGGAGCGGCGACATTCCTGTCGCCGGCCCGGACTGGTCGCCCGATGGGGCGACAGGAATCGAAGCGAAGCGTAGATCGCCAGCCGTAGGCTGCCCAAAGGGCGAGCGAAGCGAGGCAATGTCGCCCCTCCTCGGTTACGTAGATGGGCGCGGGTGCTTGGGTTCTTGGTCGGCCCAACGGCGGACGCCGGTCCGGCGGGGCAACCCTTCGCACGGACGTCATCCAGTCCGGGACGCGTCTCGGACTCCGTTCTTGGTTTTTGTTGCTTCCACCGAGTTGCGCGACCAAGGACTACGGACTACGGACGATTGACGACTGACTCCCCTCCGATTCGTGACCCGTGATTGACTCCGCTTCGCGCCGTCTATCTCCGCTTCGCTCCGATTCGTGACCCATGCCCACCCCCTCCTCTCCCCCATTCCCCGGCGGCTGTCTCTGCGGCGCGGTCCGCTATCAATTGCTGGTAGCTCCGGACCACCTCTGCGACTGCCATTGTGTCGATTGCCGTCGCGCGAGCGGGGCGGCCTACGTGACCTGGGGTTCGGTGCCGCGGGATGCGCTGGTGGTGTTGTCAGGAGAGGTGCGGACGGTCTCGCACGCGGGCCGGATCCGCTCTTTTGCGGGCTGTTGCGGCACGCCTTTGTTTTTTAACGAAGGCATCGAGGGTCGACCCATCGGCGTAACGATCGCGACGCTGGACGATCCCGCGCCCTACCCGCCGGAAATTTCGATCTGGACGGAGGATCGCCTCCCGTGGATCGTGCTCTCCTCCACGGACCCGGCGTGTCCGCAAGAAGACCCATCCTATCTCCTCCCATGATCATCGAAGGTATCCAGGGTTGCTTCGCCAAAACGGGCGGCCTCTTTTATTTCGCGCGGATGTGCTCGAAAATCCGGCTGCACGCCGCCGGGTCGCTGCCGGAGGACTATCACGAAATGCTCGGCCAGGGCTTCGACGGGCGCACCTGCCGCTACCTGCGCGTGGCCTACGAGGAGGTGCGCGAACAGGTCTTGTCGGGCAAGAGCGATGCCGAGGTGCTGGCCTGGTGCTACGAGAACGGACGCCGCCTAACCGGCGAGGAGATCCTGATCTACAACAGCTTCATGAGCAAACGCGGCTGGCATGATGACGAGAGCGACGAGTTCATCCCCGCGATGATCCGAGAGTACGGGCTGCCGGACGACGGGCGGGTGCTGACGGATTTCGACCTGATCGAGATGGACGAGGGCCGCTGGTATCCCGAGATGTGGCGGGATGCGTGGCGGTGAATGATGTGGCGGATGGCGGCTCTCCGCCCTCGCGCCACACTTCGCCGCAACCACGTCATTGTTGACCGGGCTGGTCCGTGATCAGATGCGGTCGATGAAACGCCCCCCAACCCTTGTTCCGCTCCGTCTCCTCGGTCTCGCCGTCCTCGCGGCCCCGGCCTTTGCCCAGGATGCCGCCCCCAAGCCCGACCCGAACCGCGAAGCCGCGAAGCGCCCGCTGGCGATTCTTGAATCCGCCAACTGGTCGGACCTTTTCAACGGCAGCGATCTCAAAGGCTGGGTGGGCGACACCAGCGGCTACACGGTCAAGGACGGCGTCCTGACCTGCAACCCGGGGGCGAAGAACCTCGAGACGGCCAAAGACTACAGCGATTTCGCCTTTTCCTTCGAGTTCAAGATGCAGGAGAGCGCCAATAATGGCATCGGCATCCGGGTTCCCGCGGGCGGCCACGCGGCCCACGATGGCCTCGAGATCCAGATCCTCGATACCGAAGGCTCGGCCTACGGCGGCGAAGCGATGGTCGCGGGCAAGCCGCGCCAGCTTTCCTGGCTGAAACCCTGGCAGGTCCACGGCTCGGTCTATGGCCACGTACCGGCGAAGACGGGCTACCTGAAGCCGGTGGGTGAATGGAACCAGCAGACCATCGTCGCGATCGAGGACCACATCATGGTCATCCTCAACGGCGCGGTGATCGTCGACACTTTCCTCGAAGAGCAGGCCCCTCTCGAAAAGGGATTCAACGGTCGCAAGAGCCGGACCGGACGCATCACCCTCGCGGGCCACAGTGATCCGATGGATTTCCGCAACATCAAGGTCGCCGAGTTCACCCCCTCCGCGCCCGTGCTGAAGGACAACCCCGACAACACGCCGCCCGCCGGTTTCACCGCGATGTTCAACGGCAAGGATCTCGCCGGCTGGAAGGGCCTCGCCCATAACAACGCCGTGGAGCGTCGCGCCCTGAAGGGCGACGCGCTCAAGGAAGCCCAAGCCAAGGCGGACACGGTGATGAACGAACATTGGCGCGTCGAAGACGGCATGCTGGTCTACGACGGCAAGGGCGCCAGCCTCTGCACGGCGAAGGACTACGGCGATTTCGAGTTTTACTGCGACTGGAAGATCCCCGCGGGCGCCGACAGCGGCATCTACCTGCGCGGCACGCCACAGATCCAGATCTGGGATCCCTGGGATGCCTCGATCAAACAAAAGGACGGCACCAAAAAACAGCCGACCACCCCGCAGGAGTGGGTCGAGTCTTACAAAACCGGCCGCAACCTCGGCTCGGGCGGACTCTGGAACAACAAGCGCGCCCGCAACCAGCCGCTCGTGCTGGCGGACAATCCCATCGGCGAATGGAACACCTTCTACATCCGCATGGTCGGCAGCCGGGTCAGCATCTGGCTGAACGGCAAGCAGGTCGTCGACCGCACCGAGCTGGAACCCTTCTGGGACAAAACCGGCAAGGAACCCCTCGCCCGCGCCGACCAGATCGAACTGCAGCACCACGGCAGCGAGCTCTACTTCAAGAACCTCTACATCCGCGAGCTGCCTTGGTAGAAGTTTGGGAAAGTTTGTCAGTGTTCAGTGTTCAGTGTTCAGTTCCGGAGTCCGGGCTGAAAACTGACAAACTGAAACCTCGCAAACTTATTCCCACGACTTCACGTTGTCGTCCCAGGTTTCTTCCTGGCCATCCGGTCCGGCGGACCAAATCAAGACGCGGGCAGGAATGATCTTGCCCGTTTCCGGATCTTCGATCCCGTTGTTCTCATCGGTATCGAGCCGGATCCGGTAAACGTTTCCCCAGGGATCGAGCTGAATGCTTGGATCGGACTGCGTTGATGCCACTCCAACAATATAAAAGGCCACCTGCCGGGGATTCCAACCCGCGGGGCCGGCCTCCGAGGGATCGCCAGTCAAAGTCGCGAGGAGTCTTCCTCTGGATTCTGTCGTGAGGTCCTCCCCCGCCTTTTCGCCGGGATACTTCGCATACTCGGCGCGATAAGATTCGATCGCGACCTCGAGCTGGGCGGCCGTCGATTGAGCTTGAACCTCCTTGGCCCTCGCTACCGTCCGGTTCATCGCCGGGATTGCCAGCGAAGCGAGGATCGCGATCACCGGAATCGCAATCACCGCCAAGGCGGCAGCCACGATCATGGCGATCACACAGCCTTTGGGCAGGCCTTTGGACGGAGTCGCGGGAGACGGATTCGGCACGGGTGGGGGCGGTTTCAGCATTTCGCGGTTTTACCGGAAACCAGGCCGCAGCCCCAGAACAAAAGTGCGCTCCCTTCGCTTTTGACCTCGCCTCCGCCGCTGAAAACTGAACACTGGCACACTCACAAACTTCGACCCTCTTTTGGCGCGTACGGGCACTGGACCCGGGAGGAGTCCACCTGTCTAGTCTCGCCGTATTTTCGTTCCCTGACATGAAACCCTCTTTGCTCCCGCTCCTGACCCTCTTTGCCGCGGCCTCCTTGTCGGCGGCGGATGAAAAGCCCCTGCTCCAGAGCGGCGACCGCGTCGTCTTCATCGGCAACACCCTCGTGGAGCGGGCCCGGCTCTTCGGGCATCTCGAGGCCTCGCTGCAACTCGCGGCCGGTCCGGAGGTGAAGGGCCTGATCTTCCGCAACCTCGGCTGGAGCGGCGACTCGGTCTTTGGCGACGCCCGTTCCTACTTCGGAGCCCCTGCGGAGGGACGCGAGCGCCTCGCCAAAAACCTGGGCGAGATCAAACCGAACGTCGTCCTGCTCTGGTATGGCACCGAGACGGCTCTCTCCGTCGACCAAGGCTGGACCAACGAAACCGCGAACGGGGCGAACCAGGTCTCCGGCTCCGGCCTTGAGGCGAGCAAGGCGCTGTTCCTCCAAGGCTATCAGGCCCTGCTCGACTCCGCCCGTGCCGCCTCGGGCGAAGGACTGCGCGAGATCGTCCTCGTCTCGCCGCCGCCCTTTGAAAACCTTGGTGATCCCCTCCCCGACCAGACCGCGAACAACAAGAACCTGGCCTCGATCCGCGACGGCGTCCGCGAGCTGGCGAAGAAAAACAAGGCCCGTTTCGTCGATCTCTTCGCGGCCCTCGGCGGCGATGCCTTTGATGGACAAGTCGCGAGCTCTCCGATCACCGAAGACGGCGTCAACCACGGCGACGCCGGCCACGCCCTCGTCGCACGCGAACTCGTGAAAGGCCTTGGTTACCCCGAGAGCCCGCTCTCACAAAACGACAACGAAGCCCTCGCCAAACTCCGCGCCGCCATCATCGAGAAGGATCGCCTCTTCTTCCACCGCTGGCGCCCCGCCAACGAGACCTACCTCTTCCTCTTCCGCAAACACGAGCAAGGCCAGAATGCGAAGGAGATCCCCATGTTCGATCCCCTCATCGCCGCGCAGGAGCAGGTCGTCGAGGAGGCGCGGGCGCTGGTATTTGCCGGAATGCCGAAGAACTGACTGCTCTACTCCTTACTTTCTACCTTTCCCTTTTTACCTTTTACCGCGGCGACCGCCCCCACGCCCCATGACTCCCAAACTTCCCCACCTCGCGACCGCGCTGCTGCTCGCCGCGTCTCCCCTCGCCGCCCAAAACGGCCTGCGCGACATTCCCGACACCGCGGTCGAGGCGCAGCTCAAGGCTTTCAAGCTGATCGAGGGCGCGAAGATCAATCTCTTCGCCCACGAGCCCGCCGTCGCCAATCCCACCCACATGAACTGGGATGCCCGCGGGCGTCTCTGGGTCGTGAGCAGCCCGCTTTATCCGCACATCCAACCCGGACAGGAGGAGCAGGACAAGATCGTCATCCTCGAGGACACCGACGGTGACGGCGTCGCCGAGAAACATACCGACTTTGCGACGAATCTGCACATTCCCACGGCGGTCCTGCCCGGCGATGGGGGGTGTTATGTCGCGAACTCGGTCGAGGTGCTCTTCCTCCGCGACACGAACGGGGACGATGTCGCCGACGAACGCCGTGTCGTTTTGTCAGGCTTCGGCACCGAGGACACCCACCACCTCGTCCATACCTTCCGCTGGGGACCCGAGGGCATGCTCTGGCTGAACCAGTCGATCTACATCCACACCCACCTCGAGACGCCCTACGGCGTGCGCCGTCTCCTCGGTGGCGGCATGTGGCATTACCGTCCCGAGACGCGACGTGCCGAGGTCTTCATGAAGGGCCTCGTCAACGCCTGGGGCCACGCCTTCGACACCTACGGACAGAGTTTCATGACCGACGGGGCCGGCGGCCAGGGGATCAACTTTGTCTTTCCCCGCAGCGTCTTCCTCTCCTCGCCCGGTGCCACCCGCATCCTTTCAGGCCTCAATCCCGGTCAGCCGAAGCATTGCAGCCTTGAATTCCTCACCGGACGCCACGTGCCCGACGCGCTCCAGGACGCCATGGCCGCACCCGACTTCCGCGGCAACCGCATCAATCTTTTCAAACTCACCGACAACGGCAGTGCCTACACCTCGACGCAGATCGCTGATCTCGTCACCTCGAGCCACGGCGCCTTCCGTCCCATCGATGTGAAGATGGGACCCGATGGTGCGGTCTACATCGCTGATTGGTACAATCCCATCATCCAGCATGGCGAGGTCGATTTCCGCGATCCCCGCCGCGACCACGCCCACGGACGGATCTGGCGCATCACCTTCGACGGCCGCGAGCTCTTGAAGAAGCCGGAGATCGCTAAGGCGTCCGAAGCCGATCTGATCACCGCGCTCAATGCCCCTGAGGGCTGGACCCGCAACGCCGCCACCGCCGAGCTCAGGACTCGCAAACCCGATGCCGTCCTTTCCGCGATCTCCGCAGCAAAAGCCCCCGATGGCGTCGATGCCGAGCTCTTCGCGATCCGCAAAGTCTGGGCCGCGCAGAGCGTGAATCGCTTCGATTCCGCCGCCGCCATCGCCCTCACCGATGCCAAAAATCCCAAGGTCCGCGCCGCCGCCCTTCGCGCGATTTACTACGACGCCGCCACGATCGAAGGCGCTCTCGGCGTCGCCGAAAAAGCCGTCTCCGATCCCGATCCCCAGGTGCGCCTCTGGGCCGTCAGCGTCCTCGCCCAGCTCGACTCACCCGACACCGTGAAAATCGCCCTGCGCGCCCTCGACGGCGTGCCCGTCGATGATTTCCTCGACTTCGCGGTCTGGTCGATCTGCCGCGAGCATTCCGCGCGCTGGAAACCCGCGACGACCACCAGCAATCCCTTCGCCACGCCCGCCCAACTCCTTTACGCCGTGCGCGCCCTTAACGAACCCGTCGCCGTCGACCAGATCCTCGGTGCCCTGGAGTCCGGAGCGCTCGCCGCGGATGGCGAAGTCGCAGGGATCGCCGACTGGATCTCGAAAGTCGGATCCGCCGCCGATCTCGAGCGTCTCTTCGTCTTCGGCCTCCGCGATGGTGCGACGCCCGCCCAACAGCACACCGTCCTCACCGCCCTCGACAGTGCCGCGAAACTGCGCAAGCTCCAACCCGCCGGTGACACCGCTCGTTTGAGCCGATTCCTCGAGTCTTCCGACGCCGCCACCTTCGCCAGCGCCGCCTCGCTCGCCGGTCTCTGGAAGCTCGAGTCCGCCCGCGAAAACCTCAAGGCCGCCTTCCTCAATGCGCCGAAAGACGGAGCCCGCGCCCGCGCCGCCCTCGATGGACTGATCGCCCTCGGTGGGCCCGCCACCGCGCAATACTTCGATGCCACCGCGCAGGATCAAGCCGCGCCCTACGTGCTGCGTTCCCTCGCCGTGATCGGACGCACGAAGATGAACCCTAACGAAGGCGCCAAACTCGCCCTCGCCGTCCTGACCGATGCCCCCAACGGCACCGATCCCCACGGCATCTACGACGCGTTCCTCGCGAACAAGCAAGGCCCCGATGCCCTTTCCAAGGCGCTCGAAGGCGCGACCCTGCCCCAGGCCATCGCCCTCGTGGGGGTGAACAAGGCATCGAGCTCCGCCTCGCGTCCCGAGGCTCTCGTCGCCGCTCTGCAAAAGGCCGGTCAACTGAAGCCGATGAAGACCGCTCTCACCCCCGTCGAGATGGAGGCGATGATGAAACAGGTCGCGGCCATGGGCGATGCGAGGCAGGGCGAGGCCATCTACCGTCGCGTCGCCCTCCAGTGCACCGCCTGCCACGCCATCGGTGGCGCCGGCGCCGTGATCGGTCCCGACCTCGTCAGCATCGGGGCGAGCGCTCCCGTCGATTACCTCATCGATTCGCTCCTCGAGCCGAGCAAGAAGATCAAGGAGGGCTACCACACCACTTTCGTTACCTTGAAGAACGGCAACTCCGTCGCCGGCGCGATCGCCCGCGAGGATGCGAACGAACTCGTCATCCGCGACGCCGTCGGCAACGAGAACCGTCTTCCCAAAGCCGAGATCGCGAGCAACCAAATCAGCCCCGTCTCGCTCATGCCGCCGGGACTCACCGCTTCTCTACGCGAGGACGAATTCATCCACCTCGTCCGTTTCCTCTCCGAACTCGGCAAGGACGGTGCCTACAAGACACCGTCGAACCGCTACGTGCGCCACTGGCAGGCTCTGATGCCGCATCCCTCGACCCGCGATCGCATCGGCCATTACGGATCGAAAATCTTCACCGAAGCCGTCTCCGACTATGTCTGGATGCCCGTCTACGCCACTGTTGGAGGAGCTGTTCCCGTGGAGGAACTGCCCGCCGTGCAAGGCCGCGGCAAAAACGGACTCGGCGTCGTGCGCTCTTTCCTCGATGTGAAAGCCGCCGGTCCCGTGAAAGTGAAACTCACCGGCAAGCTCGCCGACCTCGAGCTCTTCCTCGGCGAGACCGAAGTGCCCCTGCCCGATCAAGGCAACGAAGCCGAAGTCGTCTTCGAGATCCAGTCGCCCGGCAAACAGAAGCTCACCATCGCCGGTCTGCGTGGCTTCGGCCTCGACACCTTCACCCTCGAAGTCCTCGAAGACGCCGCGAAAGCGGGACTGTTGCAGGTGAAGGAATTTTGATATCAAAACCGTCGTTGCTGAAGATTCGCGGCCATTCGCGTGTCATTTGCGGCCATTCGCTTTGAGATTTTTCAATTTAAACTACCGCGATTCCCAGAAACCTTTCATCTTCCCCCTTTTACCCGGGTCCATCCCCGCCCTCTCATGAAACTCTCCCGAACTCTCCCGATCGCGCTCCTCGCCATCGCCACCGTCTCCCTCGTCGCCCAGCAGAAGGGACAGAAGAAGGCCCCATCGCTCAAGTGGCGCATCCAGCAGCTCCACAAGGACCACAACGAAGGCCTCGCCATCGGTGACATCAATGGCGACGGCAAGACCGACATCACCTCCGGCGAGTTCTGGTATGCCGCACCCGACTTCAAGCCGCAGCCCCTGCGCAAGATCTCGCCCTTCGGCGTCGACTACATGCAGAACAGCTCCGAGCACCTCCACGACATGGACGGCGACGGGGACCTCGACGTCGTGACGATCGCCTTCACCGAACCGAACCTGATGTGGTATGAAAACCCCGGCGCGGGCAACTACGGCGCCGACGGCTGGAAAGGCCACGTCCTCGTCGACACCACGATCAAGGCCAACGAAGCCGCCTTCATGCACGACATCGACGGCGACGGCACGCCCGAGTGGATCACGAACTCCTGGGTCGCGACGAACGAGATGGCGATCTTCCGCCTCGTCCGTGGCGAGGACAAAATGGTGAAAGCCGAGAAGCATGTCGTCGCCGCCAGCGGCAACGGCCACGGCATGGGCTTTGGCGACATCAACGGAGATGGCAAACAGGACATCCTCTTCGGCAACGGCTGGTACGAGTGTCCGAAAGACGGTCCCTACTCCGGGCCCTGGACCCTGCACTCCGATTTCGTCCTCCCGCACGCCAGCTGCCCCGTGCTCATCCTCGATCTCGACGGCGACGGCAAAAACGACTTCATCTACGGCAACGGCCACAACTACGGCCTCTACTGGTATCAACAGCTCGCCCCGCAGCCCGACGGCAGCACGACCTGGCGTCAGCACCTCATCGACGACAAGTTCTCCCAGTCCCACGCCCTCGCCTGGGAAGACATCGATCAGGACGGCAAGCCCGAGCTCATCACCGGCAAACGCTACTACGCCCACTCCGGCAAGGATCCCGGTGCCAACGACAACATCACCGTGCAGTATTACGACTGGAATCCTGACAACCGCACCTGGACGAAAAACCTGATCAGCGACGCACCCGCCGGCCAGGGTCCCGGGATCGGCCTCCAGATCCGCACCGCCGACCTCGACGGCAACGGCTGGACCGACATCGCCGTGCCCGGCAAGAGCGGCACCCACATCCTCTTCAACGAAGGCCTGCCCAAAGAGGGTTGAGTCCCGCACCTGACAGGGTTCATGAGTGACGATCCACAACCGGAAGGCGAGCCGATTCCGGAGGTCTTGCACTCCTTCTATCAGGACCGCGCCTTCGTGAGTTGCACGCGCTGCGGGGAGTCGCTCGCCGACTTCGAGGAAGGCTACCGCATTTCGAAGAACTTCAAGAAGGGCGAGGTCGTGATCGAATACGCCCTCTGCATGCCCTGCCTGCTGCGGATGCTCGACGAGGCCTCGGAGGAATCGAAGCGCAATCTCGCGCGCTTCCAGGAGGAGCGTCAGCGCGATGTCTCGGGCTTCGATGAGTGCGCGCTCTGCGTCAGGACCCGCGCGGAGGTGCGCAACGAAGAGTTTGGCGTCGTCGGCATGTGCCGCGGCGACCGCATGCATGACAGCGCCCTGATCTGCATTGATTGCATGGAGGACATGCACGCGGTGCTCTCGGAGGAGACCAGGAAAACCTGGGATCGTTTCCGCGAGGAAAACTTCCCGGGCGTGCCGGCGGATTTCGAACCCTTTCCCGCCCAGAAGATCCAGCGGGTGAAGGGGTGAGTTCGTCCGGGGCGGCCGCGCGCCACGCGGATCACTTCGATCCCGAGTAGGCGAGATCGTCGATCTTCACCGATTGGCCGGCGACGACGAGACGGTAGCCGGTTTTCTCCATCGCCAGTTTCGGATGGGTCGCGGTGACGCTGGCACTGCCCGCATTCACCTTCACGGTCTCTCCGGTGATTTCACAGGCCAGTTCGATCCATTCCCCCGGTTTCGCGGCGATCTCGGCGGTGCCGAGCACCTCGGCCTTCGAGGCGGGATCCTTCTTGTCCTTGTCGAGCGAAACGCTCAGCTTCGGTCCGGAGAGAGTGATGCGGAACAGGTGTCCCTTCGCGTGGTTGTAGCTGAGTGCGAAGCTCTTCGCCCCATCGACCTGATAGCGGAAGGTGATTTTGGAGTTTTTGTGAGGGTCCGGGATGTTCAGCACCGCGGCGTGTTTGTCGGCGGCGAGTTCGGAGCCGACCAGCGCTCCTTCGGCGACTTTCCACTCGCCCTTGGCCATGCTCCACCCTTCGGGCAATGCGGCATCAAAGGTGGCGGGATCGGCGGCATTGACTCCGCTGAGGGTGAGCAGGGAAAGGGCGGCAATGAGGGCGGTTTTCATGCCGCCTTTTTTAACGGGTCGTCGGGCTCGTGACAAGACCGCGCTTGCGGCGGGGAAAAATCCGGTGGCGCGCCGGGGCGTTCCGCGCCATAGCTTCGGGCATGTCCAACCCCGTTTATTTCGTCGTTTCCCGCCAGCAGCACGAGGATCTCGTGGCGGCCGCCTATCGCCATCGTGGTTACGGTTCCGAAGAGTCCGCCGCCGCCGCGCATACTTGCAGCGAAGCCTCCTGGCACGGCATCCGCACCCACAATGCGCTGAAAGCCCTCCACCTCGATGAACTCTTCGGCAGCGGCAGCGGTGGCTGCGTGCCGGGCGCGGAGATCGAAGTGCGCGAGACACGATTCCCCGCCGTGCAGAGCTGGAACGCCCATCGCAAGCTTGGCCAGGCGGTGGCCTGCGAGGCGATCGAGACCTGCATCCGCCTCGCCGACCAATACGGCAGCGGCACGGTCGCGATCGACAATGCGTTCCACTACCTCTGGGGTGGCGGTTACGTGATGGACGCGGCGAAACGCGGTTACATCGCCTACACGAACTGCACCTCGACCCTCGCCGAGGTGGTTCCTTTCGGCGGCAAGTTTCCCACGCTCGGCACGAATCCGCACAGCTGGGGTTTCCCCACCACCGAAGCACTCGGTTATCCCGTCGTGATCGACTGGGCGACCTCGGAGATCGCCATGGGCAAGGTGGAGCAGTACAAGCGCGAGAACCGCAAGCTCGAGTCACCCTTCGGCGTCGACAAGGACGGCAACGCCACTGATGATCCCTTTGCGGTCGTCGCCCTGCTGCCTTTCGGCCGCCACAAGGGCTACGGCCTCGGTCTGCTCAACGAGCTCTACGGTGCGGCCATCGGCGGATCACTACCGACCCTGCGCGGGCGTGCCGCCAAGGCCGAGGGCACGGGGGAAAAGACGACCTGCGCCTTCTATTTCCAGATCGTGCACCCCGATGCGATCTCAGGTGGAGACTTCTCGAACGGTCGCGATCAGAAAGAGAACATTGCCACGGTGCTGCAGGACATCTTCGGCCACGGCAACGAGAAATGCATGCTGCCCGGCACGATCGAGGCGAACAGCGCGAGGCTGAGCGAGCAGGCCGGTGGTTTGCTCTTCACCGAGGCGGAGGTCAAGGGTTTCATCCACCTTGCCGAGGAATGCGGGCTGGATGCCTCGGCCTGGGATCCGGCGCAGCTGCCGACCTTCTCGGCCTGAGGGCACAAAAAAACCGGACCCGCTGAACCCGGGTCCGGTCTTGAAAAAAGGCGCGGGGGATGATCCGCGGTCGCAATCAGTAGCGCGGGGCGTAGCCGGGCTGCGGAGCGTAACCGGGCTGCGGCTGGGGTCCGTAGTATTGCTGCTGTTGCATTTGCTTCTTCTCTTGGTTGGCACCGATCGCGGCACCGCCGAGACCGCCGACCGCGCCACCGATGAGGGCGCCGGTGCCGCGGTTGCCGTCACCGGCGACGAGGGCTCCGATCCCGGCTCCGGCAGCCACGCCGGTGGCCGCTCCCTTCTGGGTCGGGGTGCAACTGATGAACGTGGAGGTGACAGCGAGGGCGAGGATGAAGGCAATGCGGTTTTTCATGGTGAAGAAGTTTCGCTTTTCTTAAATAATTTATCAAGCACGGTTTTGATGACATTTCCGGAACTTTGAGTGGTCGCTGGAGCCGTTTCGGTTTTCCGCAGACCCGGGATCCTGGCATAAGCGACGAATTTCGACGACGAACCGGGCTTGGGCAGGTCCCAATCGAACACGCTGACCCCGTCGATCCTTTTGCCCCGGTAGTAGCGACCCTCGCTCGCTCCGAAGAGCACTCCTTGGCCGTCCGCCTTCAGGGTGCCGAGGAAAATCATCACGTGCGAGATCGGGGGCACGAGGTCGCCGGTCTCGTAGGTGCCCTCCCAGAAAAGCAGGTCACCCGGGCGCAGGTCTTGAAACACGGGATCGGTCGTCGAGACCACTCCGGGCGTCGGCTTGAGAGTCTCGGACGTTTTCGCCCAGGTCCAGAAATCGTGCGAGGAGCGCGGCAGTTCGGTGAAACCGTAGCCGCTCAAGGCGCACTGGACGGTGCCGGAGCAGTCCATCCCGCCTTTGTCAGGCGAATTGGAACCAAAGCGGTAACGAAGTTTCTTCCGGGTCAGTTCGAGCGAGACCTCGATCAACTTTTTCACCTCGGGCGTCTCGGTCTCATACTCGACGAGATCGCTCGGCTCGATCGTGGCGACGGTGCCGCCCTTCGCCGCGGCGTGCGGGATCCAGGCCAGACCAAGACCAGCGATGAGGAGCGGGAGTTTGGACACGCAACCACGATACGCCGGGATGCCCATCTGGGAAGCAGGCGTTCTCCCTTGTCACGCAAAAATCGCGGGGCTGGCGCTCGCGGGGTTTTACGATATGCTCGCGCGATGCCCTTCCGAATCTTCAAAACCTCCACCGCCGTCTTCCTCGAATCGACCGATGCCCCCGGGCTCGTTCGGCCTGCTGGTCCGGACTTCTCTTTCACCGCGCTCTTCACGTCGGAAGATCCTTTGGCCTACACCAGCACAGCCTTTGATCAGGCCGGCGACGCGATTTCTTTCAATCCCGACATCCCTTACCAAGCCCCGATCAGTGATCAGGAGATCTGGGCCGCCGGCGTCACCTACTACCGCAGCCGCACCGCGCGGATGGAGGAAGCCGAGGTCGCCGGTGGTGACATCTTCTACGACAAGGTCTACGAGGCGCCGCGTCCCGAGCTCTTCTTCAAATCCACCGCCTCCAAGGCCCGCGGTGCGCTCGATCACGTCGGGATCCGCCACGATTCCACCTGGGATGTGCCCGAGCCCGAGTTCACCCTCGCGATCAACTCGGCCGGCACGATCTTCGGCTACACCATCGGCAATGACATGAGCTCTCGATCGATCGAGGGCGAGAATCCCCTCTACCTGCCTCAGGCAAAGAACTACACCGGTGCCTGCGCCCTCGGTCCCTGCCTCGTCGTCGGTCCCCTGCCCCCGGCCGAGACAAAAATCTCCATCACGATCTCGCGCGGTGGGCAGGAAGTCTTCTCCGGCGACACCGCCCTCTCGCAGATCAAGCGCAGCTTCGAGGAACTCGCCGGCTGGCTCTACAAGTGCAATCACTTCCCCACCGGCGCCCTCCTCATGACCGGCACCGGCGTCGTCCCCGACAGCGATTTCACCCTCCAAGTCGACGACGAAGTCGCCATCACGATCGAAGGCATCGGAACGCTCCGGAATACGGTTGAAGCGGTTTAGCGATTAGCGGTTTGGCTCTTTAGCGCCTCCGCCATCTCGGATTCCGGTCTTTCTCTCAACTCTCAACCACCGTCTCTCAACTGGCGAATGAACCCCCTCCTCGATTCCCGCGACGAATCCATCTACACCCTCCGCACCAAGGCCCCGGGGCCCACCGGGGTTCTCCCCTTCACCCAGGAACAACTCGCCACCCATCCCAGCGGTCACCTCTTCGGTTGGACGCAGAATGTCGGCATGGGCTGGCCCTCCGATCAGGTCGCCGGCGGCGATTACCTGATTCTTTCCACCCAGGGCGGGATCCGGCAACCCGATGGCAAGCCGATCGCGCTGGGCTACCACACCGGTCACTTCGAGGTCGGCCTCCTCATGGAGGAAGTCGCGAAAACCATCACCTCGCTCGGCGGCGTGCCCTTCGCCGGTTTCGTCAGCGATCCCTGCGACGGCCGCACCCAGGGCACTGATGGGATGATGGATTCCCTGCCCTATCGGAACGACGCCGCCACCGTCTTCCGCCGCCTCATCCGTTCGCATCCCACCCGCAAAGGCGTCGTCGGCGTCGCCACCTGCGACAAGGGCCTGCCCGCCATGATGATGGCCCTCGCCGCGATGCACGACCTGCCCACCGTGCTCGTTCCCGGTGGCGTCACCCTGCTCAGCGAGGACACCGACGAAGACCTCGGCCGCATTCAGACCATCGGAGCGCGCTACGCTCAGGGCACCCTCAGCTACGCCGACGCCGCCGAGGCCGGTTGCAAGGCCTGCGCCTCCCCCGGAGGCGGTTGCCAGTTCCTCGGCACCGCCGCCACCAGCCAGGTCATCGCCGAGGCCCTCGGCCTCACCCTGCCCCACTCCGCCCTCGCCCCCTCGGGCGCTGATATCTGGCGCGACATGGCCCGCCGCTCCGGCGCCGCCGTCGTCACCCTCGAAAAACGCGGCATCACCACGAAGGACATCCTCACCGACGCCGCTTTCGAAAACGCCCTCGCCGTCCACGCCGCCTTCGGCGGATCGACCAACCTCATCATGCACCTGCCCGCCATCGCCCACCAGGCCGGCGTGCATCGGCCCAATGTCGAGGACTGGCGTCGCGTCAATGCGAAGGTCCCGCGCATCGTTGATGCCCTGCCGAATGGACCGAAACACTACGCCACCGTCCAGGTCTTCCTCGCCGGCGGCGTGCCCGAGGTGATGCTGCACCTCCGCGACGCAGGCCTCCTCCGCCTCGACGCCCTCACCGTCTCCGGCAAGACCCTCGGCGAGATACTCGAGTGGTGGGAGAAATCCGAACGCCGTTCGCGCCTCCGCGAAAAGCTCACCCAGCTCGACGGCATCGACCCTGACAATGTCATCATGTCGCCCGCCTCCGCCGCCGCGCGCGGGCTCACCTCCACCGTCACCTTCCCCGGTGGCAACCTCACCCCCGAGGGCTCCGTCATCAAATCCACCGCCATCGATCCCAGCCTCGTCGATGAAAACGGCATCTACCTGCACGAGGGACCGGCCCGCGTCTTCGCCTCCGAGCCCTCCGCCATCGCCGCGGTGAAATCGACCGGACCCGATCGCATCCAGGAAGGCGACGTCATCGTCCTCATCGGCCTCGGACCGATCGGCTGCGGCATGCCCGAGACCGCCCAGCTCACCATCGCGTTGAAACATCTGCCCTGGGGCAAACACGTCGCCCTCATCACCGATGGTCGATTCTCCGGCGTCTCCACCGGCGCCTGCGTCGGCCACATCTCTCCCGAGGCCTGGGCCGGAGGCCCCATCGGCAAAGTCCGCGACGGCGACCGCATCCGCGTGCGCGTCGATTGCCGCAACCTCACCGGCAGCGTCGATTTCGTCGGCGACGAGCCGGAGTTCCTCGCACGTCCCGTGAACGAAAAGCTCCACCGCCTGCCCAACGTCCCCGACGACACCCGCCTCTGGGCCGCCTTGCAGAATGTCAGCGGCGGGACCTGGGGAGGATGTGTTTACGATGTCGAGGCGATCTTGGCGAAGCTGGGGGCGTGACTTCGTTCTTTGTCCTTCCTCTCAGCGCCCATCAGCGGTGCTGTCAGGCCCGTCTCCCTCTCCCCCGCTTGCCTTAAATCTTCCCCTTCCCCGCCCTCGAAGAAGGCCCCTTGAAGACCCGGCTCCGCGAGCTCGGCGAGCGGCTCGACGCCCACCGCAAGCGGCAGCAGGCCCTGCATCCCCACCTCACCCTCACCGGCATCTACAACGTCCTTGAAAAGCTCCGCTCCGGCGAAGCCCTCAACGCGAAGGAAAAGCAGATCCACGACGACGGCCTCGTCACCCTGCTGCGCGGGATCCACGACGACATCGACGCCGCCGTCCTCGAGGCCTACGGATGGGATGACTTGAGGAGGGCGGACATTCCTGTCCGCCTTGATGTCGCGTCGGATCCCCAAGATCGCGGGACAGAAATGTCCCGCCTCCTTGCCGAAGCCTTCGAAGAAGACCTCCTCACCCGCCTCGTCGCCCTCAACCACGAGCGCGCCGCCGAGGAAAAGCGCGGCCTCGTCCGCTGGCTGCGCCCCGAGTATCAAAACCCCGCCGCCGCCGCCAGCGCCCCCGTCGAGGAGCAAGCGGATCTCCTCCCCGTAGCGGAAGCGGCCACGCTTCCGACCGCCGCGTCCTCGACGGCCACCGCGCTCACCTGGCCTGACAAGCTGCCCGAGCAGGTCGCCCGCATCCGCGCCCTGATCCCCGAGCTAGGCACCGATCCCGCCGCCCTCTCCGCCCGCTTCGGCCGGGCCTACAAAAAGCGCGAAGATCAGATCGCCGCCATCTTGGAAACCCTGCGCGGGTTGGGGTTGTGAGGAGCGGCAGCCGTCAGCCTGTCGGCGAGGCGTTGGGAACGATTGAGGTCAGACACGACTGGGCGCAGCCCCGGAGTTGTCTGTGCCGACTGGATCGCCCTTCTGGAGGTTAGCCAGCGAGAACAGCGCTTGAATCTTCGGCAGCGCGGACGGCGTCTCAGCTCCGTCGATGCTCCATAAATCAAGACCGGCGAGATGACCACGACGCGTAAACAAATACGCACCGCACAAATTACCTGCCTTCGTCTTCCACGCGTAATCCGCGATCAAATCCATGGGCTCTTTCTTATCTTTTTCAGTGCCATCGACTGCGAGATCGATACTCGCACATCCGCAGCCACACCGAGCGGCAACCGTCGTGCGTTCAAGCTGCGCCGAAAGACTCGAACCGATCCCCGCACTCTCCTCGACCATCCAGCGAATCAACGTGCGCTCCTCTTCGGAAAGCGGGCGAACTTCTGGAATTCTGGAGGCGTGCGCGGGCATCTTCTCTCTTCCGGCACGTCAGGTCGCAGGCGACGGCGAAGCCGTTGCCTGCCGACCCGTGTTCTGCGTCGTTGTTGATTCGGCGAACCGTATTGCGAATTCGGTGAAGGTAGGTGCGATTTCCCTCCAGTGGCAACCGATACCACCGTGAGTGACCCAGTCAGTGCCGATTACTCGCGGGTCCGTAATACTGGTCCGATAGTCCAAAGCAAT
>JAYRWX010000001.1:0-9169 GCA_041917795.1 Verrucomicrobiales bacterium | reverse complement strand
GGCAGCGCGGACAGAGACCGACCACCGCATCGGCGGGGAGCAGCTCGCCGCAGCGCGGGCACTGGGAATCCGGTGACGATGAGGGGGGCATACTTGACCATGCCGTGAGGCGGAAAAAGGGTTACAGACTTTTTTTGCCGCTCAGAGCCGCGAGCAGGGAACCCATCTCGTCCTCGACCGCAGCCGGATCCTTCAGAGTCCCCGCAATCTCCGCCTTCACACACTGGCGGAAGCGATGTCGCATGCGATGCACGGTCACTTTCATCGCCGCCGCGCTGAGGCCCAACTCCTCGGCCACGGTGCCCTGATCGCCGTATTCCGACTCGCCGAGCAACCAAGGTTTCAGGTGTTGGAACACCGCCGACTTGCCTTGCCTCTCGCATTCTGCTTGCAGCGCCCCCAGCGCGCGGGCGAGCACGGTGACGGCCCATTGGCGGTCAAAGGCGTCCTCGGGAGAAAGGCAGCCATCGTCCGCTACCTTCAGCGCCAGAGAATCGGGGGATTCGGCGTCAAGCGACAAGGGCCGCACACCACCTCCGCGCCGCAGGCGTTGATCCGCCTCCCGCCGGTGCGCCACAAAATGCTTCACTGCTCCGAGAAGGTAGAAGCGAAACCTTCCTCGCTCGGGGTCCGCCGTGTGGATGGTGCCACCCGCCAACATCTCGGCAAAGAACGCATGGCTCATGTCCCGGGCCGCATCCGGCTCCCTCAGCACACTGCTCAGATAGGCGACGACAGGCTCGTAATACGCACCGCACAGCTCCGCGAGCGCAAGACGGCCATCTTCCGAGTCTGCCTTCGCCAGGCAGACCCGCGTCCACCGTGTGGTGAGAAACGGTGCGGCCTGGAAAACGGGTTTGGGACTTGCGGTCATGTTTCGGTAACGATGCTGTCACAAGTCCATGACGTTTTGGAGAGAAAAGGTTAGGAAAGCAGGTTCGGAAACACGGTTTTGGGAGACCCCGCCCTTCTCTGGGCGCGAGGCATCAGGCGGAGCGAGCCTCGAAGGTCTTTCCATCTTGCGACTGATTGCCCCTCGAGAAGGCATTCGGTTTGCGGGTGAGGGCACCACCTCGTCGATCCAGAGCCGGTAGTCTCGGATGATACACTCCTCGAGTGATCGCAGACGATGTCGCAACCTTGGGAAAGGGCACAAGATCCCTCCCTCGATCATTCCCGTGAAGTTCTGGCTCGCGGTCGTGAGGAACTGCGAGCTGATTATGGATGCGGTCTCTCCTACGTTCGGAAAAACCCTCTCACTTCCATTCTGGTTGGGGTTTCCGCCAGAGCCGTGATCGGTTCTTTCCTTCGAGGACGGAGCTAAAAGAAAACCCGCCCCTGCACGCAGGCGGATTCTCCCGGACCGGATCTCCCTCACGCATTCGGGAGTATTCGGTCACGGCGGACACGTTTCGGTCGTGTCTGCATGCCCTCGCGGGCGTTGGTTGGGGTTGTCGGACTATCGGGTGTTTCGTTTTTGAAGGAACCTCAGGTTCAGCAAAGGTCGATCTTCCTACCCTTGCCCGCCGGCAACTCCGCACCCGAAGCACATCGCGCCCGGCCCTTCGCCCAATGCCGAAGCCGTTCGTTCGACTCGCTCATCGACACGGCCAAGGGTACCGACTCGCCAAGGACCTGACCGAGGTCGAGTTCCGTGGGCTCGCGCTCCGCGGCAAAACCGCGGTGCAGGGCCTCCACAAAGGCGGCTTCGATCTCGGCACCGGTGTGCAGTTCGCTGGCCCGGGCCAGGACCACGGTGTCGAAGGCGGTCTTCTCGCGGCCATACTTCGCGATGACGATGTCCCAGATGTCGGCCCGCTCCCGGTGTCAGGCAGGTCGACGAACCAAAGCTCGTCCCAGCGCCCCTTGCGGAGCATCTCGGGCGGGAGCTTGCTAACGTCGTTCGCGGTGGCGACGACGAAGACGGGATGTGTTTTGTCCTGGAGCCAGTTCAGCATCGTTTCTAAGACCCGGGCACTGGTGCCGCCGTCTGTGGAATTGCCGGAGCCGCACCCCCGAAACCCTTCTCGATCTCGTCGATCCAGAGAACGCAGGGACTGATGGCCTCGGCGGTCTGGATCACGGAACGAACGCCAGCCTAGGACTGCCCCGACGAGACCGCCGAAGAGGCGGCCCGCGTCGAGCTTGAGCAGGGGCACGCCGAAAACGCTGGCGGTGGCCTTGGCGCTGAGCGACTTGCCGGTGCCGAGGACGATGGCTGGCGGGTTGCGATTATCTCGCCGAAATCCTGCCAGCCTATCGGATCACATTTCTCGCATGACCCTGTGGGGTTTTCGCGTATTCCCACACGCTCGATCATCGCGACCGAGCCGCCGAGCAGGCTGCCATAACCGTCCACTACCGAGGTCGACCCACTCCGGAAATCGCGAGAGCCCTCGGAGAGTTACCCGCGCTGGCGTGCACAATCACATTGCCGCGATAGCTCCTCGCACTCCGGGGACGGAAGGTCACATCGACCGAGCGGACCGCCCCGGGCAGGAGCACCCCCTGGAAGGATCCCGAGAAAACGGGCGAGGGCATCCGCACGGACTTGACGAGCATCGGCGTGTCGCCGCTATTGCGGATTTGCATCGTCCTGCGTGTTACGGTGCCAATCGTCTTGTTGCCGAAGCTCAGGTTGCCCGACAGGGTCAGCGCCGGCCCTGAAAAGGGTCCCGTCGCGGTACCGGAGGAAGGGGCGAGGTGGATCCATCCGGGATACGAGACCGAGGTTCGATTCTTCATTATCACGATGTTGGTGAATACTCCGTAGCCGAAGCCCGGCAAAATTCCTCCGATGAAGCCCGGGCTGTAATCACCGCGGTGCTGGATGATGGCTCCATAGCCGATCGTCCTTTTGAAGGTGCCGGGATGGGTGAAGGTGACTTTGAAACCGCCGGTCTTGACCGTAAAGTCAACATCGACGGTCCAAGGGCCGGGTCCTACCCAGGGGATACCGCTGTAAGGCCCCATCACTACGCCATAGCGCGTGAGCGGATTGGTCACGGCTGGAGCTCCGCCGATCGTGGCGAAGAGGTTCGAGTGATTCATTCCGCCTCCGGGACCCCAGAAATTTTTCTGGGTTACGGTCCCTCCCAATCCAGGTCCACCCATGCCGCCTGTCTCCTCGGGCAGGAGCGAAATAGCTTCGTCGGGCAGGATGTCCAGGATCGGCTCGCCCGGGGCCGGCGGGTTGTATTCCGAGCCGGTGGCGACCAGCCAGGAGCGCTCCGGGAAGGTGAATCGATCAGGGTACCACCGCATCGCGCCGTTCAGGATGAGAGGTGCGTCAGGACTCGGGATTTCGGTCGGAAGACTGTAGTTGAGCAGACTTTGGATGTATCCAACCGCGCTGCCCGACCCTCTTGAGGCAATCGCATATACCCAGACCTCGAAGCCTTGCGGGCCGAAGGCGGTGGCACGAGTGGACGAGGTGTAGGTGGCTCCGTTGGGCAGCCGACCTCTGATGATGGCACGACCGGTCTTGTAGATTTGCATCAAACCAAAACCCTTTTCGCCGAGGAAGTCGTCGTGGTCCCACTGATCAGCGCCGTGCATCTCGCCGCTCCACGCGCTCTTCACATGGTCCAGGCCCACGGTGTAGAGGCCCCAGTTTGGAAATGGAGAGGCGGAAGTATACGCTGGCACCAACGAGAGCGCGTGGTTCTGGGAGAATACGACGGGTTCCTGGCCTTCACGGTGGACGGTTCCCTCGATCTTTGTTTCGTCGGAAGCGGTGATGGCAAAGACGATGCCGGGTCCGGTCCGATGGGGAATGGCGATGGGACCGAGGACTCCTCCCACGAGTTCGCCTTTCATCCGGTAGAGGTATCCGGCGAAGGAGATGGAACCAGAGACTCCGCCCTTGGCGGTGACCCTGAGACTGATATAACCGTTCGTCAGATGGGTATCAGAGGGGAAGCTGCCGAAAAACGGCAGTCGCCCGGCATAGGTGCCTTTGGCAGGCCCGGCGGAAGCAACTCCGCCAGTTGCCCACATCAGGATGGCGAGCATCGCGATGCGGACGGGGTGTGTCGAGTGCGTATTCATAGTTTGTAAAAACGGACTCTATCGGGTTTGGAATACCCAACTTCGCCCGTTTTTACGCAAATCGCATAGGCTCCGTCAATCCGATTTATGCTTGCGCGAAACTGGATCGCTTGCCACTTTCGTCCGCGGATTGGATCGAGTTCGTCGTCCATCCGCTGGAGAGGAAGATCGAAATGAAACTTCCCGGGAGTTCCACCAAGACCGTCGCTCTCATCACTGGAGCGGCGATCTTCGCCACCATCGCCCTCGTCATGTTTCGCGTCCGCCGTGCACCGCGGACCGAAAAAGAAGCCAGCGCCTTGCCTCAGAGCGTCCCGGCAAAAATTTCCGACCCGGGCTTCGCTGGCGGTCAGGCCACTCCAGCTGGCGGCGCGGCATCTGCCGTGACCTTCACGCCCTCGGGAGCGCCTCCTCAGGTGAAAACGGCCGACCCGGCACAGTGGGAAGCCCGCATCGACGAACTCCTTTCCAACCAGGCGATCTCCCCCCGCGCCGCCGCGCGCGAACTCTTCGCCATGGCCGGCGACTCCCAGGGTCCCCGGCAACTCCGCATCGATGCCGCCGAGCACGGGTTCAACCTCCTTGAAGACGCGAACTACCTCGAGGATGCCCTCGCCCTCTCCACGAATACCGGGCTGCCCGAGGAGATCTACGAAATCCTTTTCGCCGACCTCCACAATCGCGACGAATCCGTCTCCGTCCCCGTCGCCGAACGCATCGCCAAAACACCCGGACACCCCCTCGCCGAGGAAGCCCGGGATTTCGCGGATTTTTTCACCGACTCATCCGATCCCGGCCCTCCTCCGTCGACAGCCCCCGCACCTGCCGGAAAGGGGCCGTTAGTCCCGTGAACTTCGCCGTGGCTCAATAGACCTTCACGCTCACGTTGTCGACACCCAGGTTGATCGTGTCCGCCTTCCCGATGGCCCCGAAGCGGAGTTGGTAGAATTTCCTTTTCCGAACCGATCGGGTGATGTTGATCCGGTAGCTTTTGTAGGGTGCCAAGGTGGCGGGCGGCACGACATCCGCGCCTTTCGCGTAGAGCCTCCGGATCAGGCCCGCGGAGGTGGAGAGGGTCGCGGCCGACCCGCTGAGCAGATCCACCCGTGCCTGCTGGTTCGCATTGGTCAGGTCAAAACCCGCAGGGTTGAGCACCACCGCAGCCTGGCTTTGCACGAACATCTGATAGGAGAGGATCACCCGCTTGAACTTGCGCGGCATCCGGAATTTCTGGGTCATGGTCTGGAAGCTCGCGCCGGTCTGGTCGAAGACCGCATACCTCGTTCCTCCCTGCGGATTGGAGGGAGTGGGGCTGTTGGTCATCGGCGTCGGATTTCCTACGCCGGAATTGAAGCAGTTGCCGAGCAGTCCCCCCTCGCTCGTCGAAATCTTCCAGCCCGCCAGGTTGCCGGTCTGGAATCGACCGTTTCGGATCAAATCACGCCCGGCAGCATGCACGTCCGTCACGGCCAAGCCGCCGCTCGAGATGACCGCAAGAACAAGGACAGAATGGAGGGAGCGCAGGAGGGATGGCCGATTCATTCCGCGGGTTTACTGGAAATGCCACGGCCCGGCAATTCTTTTCTAAAAGAATCCTTTATCTGATCAGCTCGTCGCTCCTGCACAATTTGCACCCATCGAGATCGAGGAGCACATCAGTAAATCCCCGGCGCATTTCTGGGATTGATGATCGCGTGTTAGTCTGTTATCTGCCTGCCACCTACTGCCTCCATGTTCATCCGCATTATCATTCCCGCCTTCCTGCTTCTCGCCACTGGATCGATGAAAGTCCTTTCGTCCGATTCATCCCAGCCACCGAAGCTGGTCGTCGCTATCCTGGTAGACCAGCTCCGCTACGATTACCTGGAACGGTTTCACGATCAGTTTGGCGAAGGCGGGTTCCGGCTGCTCATGGACAAGGGTACCTTCCTTGCCAACGCCCACTACGACTACATGCCGACCATCACCGGGCCCGGCCACGCCAGCTTCCTCAGTGGTGCACCACCTTCCGTCCATGGCATCATCTCCAACCAATGGTTCGATCCCCGAACCGGTGCCGGCGTCAATTGCGTGAGCGATCCCACCGTGAAGGGCGTCGGGGCTGACGACGAATCGGGGCGGCGCTCTCCGCGCAATTTCATTGGCTCGAATCTCGCGGACGAAATGCGCCTGCGATTCCAATCCAAAGTCATTGGCGTCTCGCACAAGGATCGCGGAGCCATCCTCCCGGCGGGCAAAAAGCCCGCGGGCGCCTACTGGTTTCATTCGGGCAGCGGGAACTTCATCACCAGTACCTATTATCGGGAAGACCTGCCCGATTGGGTGAAAACATTCAACGAACGCAAATTGCCCGCGGGATACATCGGACAGACTTGGGAGCGCCTGCTGGATCCCGCCCTCTATCAATGGCCCGATGAGGCGGCCGGCGAAGGTCGACTGGACGGCGAGGACACCGTGACCTTCGACCACCACATCGTGGCTTCCGAAAAAGAAGGGTTCGAGCCGATCATCCCCACCCCCTTCGGAAACGAGCTGCTACTCCAGTTCGCCTTGGCCGCCCTCGACGGCGAACAGCTTGGTAAGGGCGCCGGGCCGGACCTGCTGAGCATCTCGTTCTCCTCCACCGACTACGCCGGCCATCGCTTCGGTCCCTATTCGCAGGAGGCGCAGGACATCGTCCTCAGACTCGATCTCCAGTTGGCCGAACTCTTCAAGCAGATCGATCAGCGCATCGGTCTGGCGAACGTTCAAATCGTCCTCACCGCCGACCACGGAGTTGCTCCCACTCCAGAGTTCGCCGCTGCCCAAGGCCTCGAAGGCCGCCGGGTCGATCCCGTGGCCCAGATGCGCGATCTGCTGGGGAAACTGTCCGGACGTTTCGGGCCCGGTGTCTTCCTGCGGACTCCTCGCATCACCGACGGCAACCTCTACTTCGATCACAAGGCCCTTCGAGAGAGAAATCTCCTCGAGGAAGACCTCGCGGATTTCATTCGCGAATGGGCTCTCGAAAGTGGGGACTATCAGGCCGCCTACAGCCGCCGGCAGATCCTCGAAGGCCGCGCTCCCGGCGACCTCGGTTCGCGGGTCATCAAGGGTTACCACTCTGGACGCAGCGGCGACATCGTCCTTGTCGGCGCACCCTACGTCCTGTTCAGCGGAGGCAACAGCGGCACCACCCATGGCACTCCCTACGCTTACGACACGCACATCCCCGTGATCTTCTATGGCGCGGCATACCGACCGGGGCGCTACGCCGACGAGTTTCACATCACCGACATCGCCCCCACTCTGTGTGCCGCTCTTCGGATGAATGAACCCAGCGGTTCAGTCGGCAAGCCCCTCGTCGCGATTCTTGCCGCTCAGCCGCGCTGACAGAGGCCCCCTGTGCCATCTTGGAAACCGATCGTCACGGCTCCAGGATCTCCTCCAGCACCCGTCCCTAAACATCCTCCATCTTCAGGTACAAGAGGGTGGCCAGAGTGGGGGCCACCGAGGTGTTTTCGATTGTTCCCGGACTGGTGCCGGGCTTGGTGCCTGCGCCGCTGGCGATGAAACTCGCATGCAGACGGTCTTCTTGTGGATCGTAGCCATGGCTCCCCCCGGGTGCCTGCGGCATCTTCGAGGGGTTTGCCAGCCCATAATCGTTGAAATCCTGCGGCGTGAACACCCGGGCCACTCCTTCCGTTTCCGTAAAAATTGCGGTGATCTGGCCGATCAAGGCATCGCGGCTCTCCCCGTCGGTGACGTCGACCAGCGACGCGCCGCTTTGGCTGCAGCCCTCGTCCGGCCCCCGGTGACCTTGCCGCCAAAAGCCGTCAGCAGACCCGCCTGCTGCAGCGCCACATTCGGACGGACGATCTGGCGATAATTGAAAAAGCCGTGATCGGACACGATCACCAGGGTCGCTTTGCCCGGGAATTCGGTTTGCAGCAGCTCCTCTGCTTCGTGCGGGAAACCCTCTCATGTCAATTTTGGTCGGAGTTGCCGTCGGAGCGGTCATTGGTTCATTCCTGCGAAGGACCAGCTAAAAGAAAACCCGCCCCTTCATGCAGGCGGGTTTTCCCGGACCGGATCTCCCTCACGCATTCGGGAGTATTCGGTCACGGCGGACACGTTTCGGACGTGTCTGCATGCCCTCGCGGGCGTTGTTGGGGTTGTAAGGTTTGTCGGGTGTTTCGTTTTCGAAGGAACCGCAGCTTCAGCAAAGCTCGATTCTCCTTCCCTTCGCCGCCGGCAACTCCGTGCCCGTAGCACATCGCGCCCGGCCTTTCGCCCAATGCCTGAGCCGCTCGATCGACTCACTCATCGACACCGCCAAGGGCACCGACTCGCTGAGCACCTGACCAAGATCGAGTTCGCCGGGCTCGCGGTCTTCGGCGAAGGCTCGGTGCAGAGCCTCCACAAACGCGGCCTCGATCTCGGCACCGGTGTGCAGTTCGCTGGCCCGGGCCAGGACCACGGTGTCGAAGGCGGTCTTCTCGCGACCGAACTTTTCGATGACGATGTCCCAGATCGCAGCGCGCTCCCGGGTGTCGGGCAGGTCGACGAACCACAACTCGTCCCAGCGCCCCTTGCGGAGCATCTCGGGCGGGAGCTTGTTGACGTCGTTGGCCGTGGCGACGACGAAGACGGGTGCGGTTTTGTCCTGCAGCCAGTTCAGCATCGTACCGAAGACCCGGGCGCTGGTGCCGCCGTCGGTGGAGCCGCCGGATCCGCCCGAACCGCCGAAGCCCTTCTCGATTTCGTCGATCCACAACACGCAGGGGCTGATGGCCTCGGCGGTCTGGATGACGGAACGGACATTCGCCTCGGACTGCCCAACGAGACCGCCAAAGAGGCGGCCGGCGTCGAGCTTGAGCAGGGGCACGCCGAAGACGCTGGCGGTGGCTTTGGCGGTGAGCGACTTGCCGGTGCCGGGGACACCCAGCACGAGCATGCCCTTGGGCACGGGCAGTCCATAGGTCCGGGCGCGTTCGGTGAAGGCCTCGCTGCGCTTGATGAGCCAGGCCTTGAGGTTGTCCAGTCCGCCGATGGCGTCGAGGGTGGCCCCGGTCTCGATCACTTCGAGCAAGCCGCCGCTTTTGAGGGCGTGGGCTTTCTCGCGGGCGACGAGGGAGGG